>CAWACN010000031.1:0-77660 GCA_963780525.1 uncultured Acidimicrobiaceae bacterium
CCCGCCCATGCCGAGCACCCAGCCGCCGTCGACGTTCATGACCCGCGGCGCCTGTTCCCTCACGTCCTCGGGCAAGCGCTCGTAGAAGATGTCCACGGCCAACGAGATGTGATCGTCGGCGGAGAACACCTCGACGTCCGCCGGGAGCCCCGAGTCGACCAGCGGACCCAGATGCCGATCCTTCGGCGCTCCGAGACCTTCGGATGGATACGTCAGCGTTCTTGCGTGACCAGTCATCTCCCCCGCTTCACTTCCCCCACTCGGTCCTCACTTCCCCCGTCCGGTTTCGGCAGGTCAGATTACTTCGGCTTCGTAGCAATCGTCAACGGATCCTGCTAGCTTGCTCCATCGGGCCGAGGCACGCTTTTGGGAGGTCGGGGAGGGGTGACATGACCACGTGGGACACCACCGTCGACCTCGTGATCGTCGGATCGGGCGGTGGCGGCATGGTGGCCGCGCTGGCCGCCGACGACGCCGGAGCCAGTGCCCTCGTGCTCGAGAAGCAGGAGCGGGTCGGCGGCTCGACCGCCATGTCCGGCGGCATCGCCTGGGTCCCGAACAACCCCGTCATGGAGGCGGTCGGTGTCCCCGACTCCTACGAGGACGCCATGGCCCACTTCGAAGCCGTCGTCGGCGACGTCGGGCCCTGTTCCTCCTTCGAGCGGCGCCACGCCTTCCTCACCGCGGGCCCCGAGATGGTCTCGTTCCTCCAGGACCGAGGCGTCCGGTTCGTCTACTGCCCCGGGTACAGCGACTACTACTCGAACGCCAAGGGTGGTCACGACAACGGTCGCGGCATTGAGCCGGCTCCGTTCGACGGGCGGGTCCTCGGCGAGTGGCTCCCCAAGGTGCAGCCAGGCCTCGCCAAGAGCCTCGGCCTTGCGGTCATGACGAACGAAGCGCGGTCCCTCTCGCACTACAACCGCAGCCTGCGCGCCTTCGCGGTGTCGGCCCGGGTGGTCCTCAGGACCTACGCCGCCCGCCTCCGCCGTCAGGACTTGCTCACCAACGGTGCCTCGCTGATCGCGCAGTTGCTGCGGATCGCCCTCAATCGGGGGATCCCCATCTGGACCGAGGCACCGCTCGAGGAGCTGATCGTGGAGGACGGCCGTGTCGTCGGCGTCCGCACCGTCCACAACGGTGTCCCCGTGCTGGTGCGGGCCCGCCAAGGGGTGCTGCTGGCCGCCGGTGGCTTCGCCCACAACCGCGAAATGCGCATTGCGTACGGGGGCGATCAGCCCAACCAGGCCAAATGGTCGATCTCCAACCCGGGCGACACCGGCGACGCCATCCGGAGCGCCATGGCCATCGGCGCCCAGACCGATCTCATGGATGAGGCGTGGTGGCTCCCGTCTCCCCGCACGGGACGCTTCGGGCAGTCGACGCTCGACCAGGCCCGCCAACGGCCGCGCACCATGTACGTCGACGCCGCAGGAAAGCGGTTCGTGAACGAGTCCAACTCGTACATGGAAGTCGGCAAGGAGATGTACGCCCGCGACAAGACCAGTCCAAGGCCGTTCCCTGCTGGCTGATCTTCGACGACCGCTACCGGAAGCGCTACGCGCACCAGCGCTCTTCACCGGGACGGTTTCCGCGCAAGCTGCTCAAGAGCGGCATGCTGAAGCAGGCCTGGACGCTGAAGGACCTTGCCGTCATGTGCGGGATCGATCCCACCGGCCTGACCGAGACCGTCGAGCGCTTCAACGAGAACGCCGAGCGCGGCATCGACCCCGACTACGGGCGGGGCGAATCCGCCTACAACCGGTCCCTGGGTGATCCGAACCACAAGGTCCACCCCTGCCTCGGGCCCATTGACGAGGCCCCGTTCTACGCGTGCCAGGTCGTGCCCGGTGACATCGGCACCTGCGGCGGCCTCCTCACCGACGCCGAGGCGCGGGTCCTCGACCACGATGGCAGGGTCATCGCCGGGCTCTACGCCACCGGCAACGGCACCGCCACGGTCATGGGCCGCCACTACCTCGGTCCGGGCGCGAGCATCGCCAACACCATGGTCTTCGGTTATGTGGCCGCCCGGCACGCCACGCCGTGACAATGCAGCCGCCCCGTCATGAGCTCAGAGCAGTGACACCCCGTCCCGTCGGACCGTAATCGCATGAGTCGGGCACTTGCGCGCCGCCGTGATGATCTGCTCCTCGGACGAGGCGGCAGGATCCACCACGAACGCGACGGAGTCTTCATTGAGGTCGAACACGCCCGGTGCCTCGTAGACGCAGTTCCCCGACCCCATGCACAGTTCGCCGTCGACCTCGACTTCGAATCCCATGAAGCGAATCGTAGGCCTGCACAGAAGGATCAGGAGTACGCATGAGTGAGTTCGAGAAGGCCAACTTCATTACGGATCGTGCGATCCAAGACGATCCGTACCCCTACTTCGACTGGGTCCGGGAGCAGGGACCGGTGTGGCGAGAGCCGCACTTCGGCATGTACATGATCACCGGCCACCCCGAGGCGATGGCGATCTACAGCGACCCGGCCACGTTCCCGGAGAACGAGCTGGCGTCCGGGACCTACTCGTCATGCAACGTGGTCTGCGGGTCGTTCGTCAAGTTCCCCGTTCCGATGGAAGGCGACGACGTCAGCGACATCATCGTGAAGTACCGCAACGAACTGCCCTTCAGCGACCAGCTCCCCTCGTTCGACCCACCGAACCACACGGCCCACCGGCATCTGTTGATGCGCCTCATCACGCCGAAGCGCCTCAAGGAGAACGAGGACTTCATGTGGCAGTTCGCCGACCGCCTCATCGACGGATTCTTCGAGGAGGGGTCGTTCGAAATGGTCGGCTCCTACGCCGAGCCGTTCACCCTCACGGTCATTGCCGACCTTGAGGGCGTGCCCGAGTCCGACCACTCCCTCTTCCGCGAGCGGCTCTCGACCGCGCACAAGGACGTCGGCCACAAACCGCTCGAGTTCCTCTACGAACGGTTCAATGAGTACATCGAAGACCGCCGTCAGACGCCCAGGAACGACGTCCTCACCGGTCTTGCCACTGCGACCTTTCCGGATGGTTCGACCCCCGAGGCCAAGGACGCGGCACTCATTGCCGCCAACCTGTTCGCCGGCGGTCAGGAGACCACGGTGCGGCTGCTGTCGTTTGCCTTGCGGATGCTCGGCGAGCGGCCCGACCTGCAGGCCAGCGTCCGCGAGGACCGTGCCCGGATCCCCAACTTCATCGAGGAGACGCTCCGTCTCGAGAGCCCGCTGCGCACGCAGTTCCGGATGGCTCGCGTCGCCACCCAACTCGGCGGTGTCGACATCCCCGCCGGGGGCTCGCTCATGCTCATTCCAGGTGCGTGCAACCGCGACCCCCGGGTGTTCGAGAACCCGTACGAGTTCGACATCGACCGGCCGAATGCCCGCCAGCACATCGCCTTCGGGCATGGCATCCACACGTGTGCCGGCGCACCGCTCGCCCGCGCCGAGGGCCGGGTGACCATCAACCGATTCCTCGATCGCACGACCGCCATCACAATTTCAGAGGAGCACCACGGTCCCGCCGATGCCCGCCGGTACGACTACCTTCCGACCTTCTTCCTGCGCGGCCTCGAGCGTCTCAACCTCGAGTTCACGCCCGCCAGCTGAGGGTATGGCCGGAGCCGGGCACCCGTCAGGGCGTCGGCGGCGCGTCGCTCTCCGGGGGTCGCAGCGTCGACATGATCAGCTTCGTCTGCGCATAGGGCGGCCCCGCCGTCGTCCCACCGTCGATGGGCAGAACGACGCCGGTCACCTGCGCCGCGCGGTCGCTGGAAAGCCAGACGACGGCGTTGGCCACGTCCTCGGGTTGCGCCTCCCGCTCCAGCGGCTGCATGTACTTCAGAACCGGCCCCATTTCGTAGGTCGTGATGCCGGTGCGGATATGGGCCGGCGTCAGGCAATTGACCCGGATGCCGTAGGGCGCCAGGTCGATGGCCATGCACTTGCTGGCGTGGGCGATGGCCGCCTTCGACGCCCGGTACGAAATCATCCCGGTGCCCGCATTGATGGCGGCGATGGACGCGTTGTTGATGATCGATCCCCCACCGTGGTCCTTCATGTAGCGCGCCGCTCGCTGGGATCCGACAATCACCCCGAAGAGGTTCACGTTCATGATCCGGGAGAAGTCCTCGAGGTCGTCCGGCAGGAAGCGCTTCAGCGGGCTTCCGATGCCCGCGTTGTTGAACATGATGTCCAGACCGCCGAAGCGATCGACCGTGAAGTCGACCAGCGCCTGCACCTGGTCCGCATCGCTCACGTCGGTCTGCTTGAAGGCCGCCGATTCGCCGATCTGGTCGGCCAGCTCCTGGCCGCTCTCGGCATCGACATCCCCGATCACAACGCTCGCCCCTTCGGCCACCAGCAGTTCGGCGGTCGCCCGGCCGATACCGCCCGCACCGCCGGTCACGATCGCCACTTTTCCTTGGAGCTCTTGCCTGTCCATGCCACGACACTACGGTCTCGAAGCAAATGCCGCAGGCCTGACGCGGCCGCGCCCGAGACCCCATGGGGTGCATCGAACGAAGACCGAGGACGACGCCATGACCCCTGAACGCAACGGCAGCAATCGAGCGTCCCCTACGCCGTCGAGGTCCCCGACCAGATCCCCAAGGAGCGCTACTACGACCCCGACTTCTACGCCTTGGAAGCCGACCAGCTCTGGTCCCGGGTCTGGCAGATGGCCTGTCGGCTCGAAGAGATCCCCGGCGTCGGTGACTTCGTCGAATACGTCATCCTCGACCATGCGGTCGTCGTGGTGCGGACATCGGCCAGCGAGGTGGCGGCCTATGAGAACTCGTGCCGTCACCGCGGCGTCAAGGTCATAGAGGGCCGAGGCACCCTCAAGAGCGGCTTCACCTGCCCCTTCCACGGCTGGTGCTACGGCCTCGACGGCAAGAACACCTTCGTCTCGCGGGCCAGGTCCTTTTCCGAGCACAACCTCGTGGCGGGCGACATCGACCTGGTCCCGGTGCGCTGTGAGGTCTGCGGTCGGCTGTGCGTGGATCAACCTCGACCCCGCCGCCCCGCCGCTGCGCAGCTGCATTGAGCCCTTCGCCACCATCTGCGACGCCTGGAAGGTCGAGGCCATGCGCACCGAGTGGTGGGAGGCCTTCAGGCTCCCGGTCAACTGGAAGCTGGCCCAAGAGGCCTTCTTGGAGCAGTACCACGTGATCGAGACCCACCCCGAGCTGGTCATCCCCAAGCGCTTCGCCCCCAAGAACCCCGCCGCCTTCGACTCCGGCGGTCTTCATCGACGCCGAGCTGCACTACCTCAAGGTCATGAGCGAGGGCATGGGGGGCATGGTCCACGCCAACGACGTGGCCGTGGCCGAGCGCCAGCGCACCATGACCTTGTCCAAGGACCCGACCGAGGCCATGGCGAAGTGGCACCGCAGCCTCAACGAGGCCGTGGTGGCCTGGCACCGCGACCGTGGCTCGGTCATGCCCGACCTCAACGAGCTCGAGGCCCAAGGCATCGGCGAGACGATGTACTACGCCTTCCCCCACTACTTCGTGCTCCCCATGTACTCGTCTGCGAGCTCGTACCGCTTCCGGCCCCTCGGGCCCGAAGAGACCCTCATGGAGATCTGGTCGCTCACCCGCTACCCGGTGGGTCAAGAGCCCGGGCCCCCGACCCCACCGGTGCCCAAGGCCTTTGACGACGAGTCCATCCCACCCATCCCCACCCAGGACTTCTCCAACCTGCCGCGCCAACAACGCGGCCTGCACAACGACGGCTTCCGACTACATGCGCCTCTCAGAGGGCATCGAAGGCGGCATCGCCAACTTCGAGCGCACCCTCGACGGCTTCTTGGCCGGGCGCCCCTACGACCAGCTCGGCGCCGCCCTGCGTGCCGTCAACGTGAACCCCCTCGAGCAACCCGTGGTCGATCTGGGATTTTGAAGGCAGAGAGCAGTCACAGCGATGAAGGCCGCTTCGCGGAAACGAAGCCGGTAGCGTCGACCTCACGGACCTCGAGAGGAGTCGACCATGGCCAAATCCCTTTACACGGCCCAAGCCCACGTGACGGGTGGCAGAGAGCAGGGTCACGGCGTGACGAGCGACAACGCCCTCGATGTCCAGCTTCGCACCCCGACCGAAATGGGTGGCGGGGGCGGCGGCACGAACCCGGAACAGTTGTTCGCCGTCGGCTACGCCGCCTGCTTCGAAGGGGCCCTCGGCGTTGTCGGGCGTCGGGAGAAGGTTGACCTCGGGGCCGTCTCCATTGATTCAGAGGTGAGCCTCATCACCACCGAGAACCGTGGCTTCAACGTCTCGGTGGGACTCGATGTCTCGCTTCCCGGAATCAGCGATCCCGAACGCGCCGCTTCGATCGTGGCCGCCGCGCACGAGGTGTGCCCCTACTCCAACGCGCACGCGTGGCAACGTCGAGGTCTCCCTCACGGCCAACGGGAAGACGGTGACTCCCACCGCGTGAGCAGGCCGTGACCTAACCTCGGCCGCCATGACCGAAGGTGCTGGCTCAGTGGCGGAGGCCGCTCGGACCTGATGGATCGACGCACCTTTCTGCGCGGGGCCACCGTGCTCGGATCCGGCGTGCTCGTCGGTGCGGCGGCGGCGGGGTGTTCGAGTTCGAGTTCGAACAGCGCGGGCGGCGGCACCTCCACGTCGACAACGGATCACGGCCCACCAGACTGGTCGAAACTCGCCGCGTCACTCGGCGGCACCCTGCTCCTCCCCACTGACAGCGGGTATGCCGCGGCCGGCCACCTGTACAACAGCGTCTACACGCAACAGGCGGCGGCAATCGCACAGTGCCGATCGGTCAGCGATGTCCAGCACTGCCTCTCGTTCGCCCGGGACTCCGACGTCCAGGTGGCGGCGCGTTCGGGCGGGCACAGCTACGCCGCGTATTCGTCCTGCCCAGGCCTTGTCATCGACGTGACGAATCTGAACGACATCTCCGTCGGCCGTCCCGCCGGGGGCTCCGGGGAAAGCTCGTCACCGTCGGGGCGGGGAACGTCCTGATCGATGTCTACAGCCAGCTGGCGGCCCAGGGACTTCTCCTGCCCGGTGGCTCGTGTCCCACGGTGGGGATCGCCGGATTGGCCCTCGGCGGAGGGATCGGCGTGTTCTCCCGGGCGTATGGGCTCACCTGCGATCAGGTGGAGACCGTGCAGATCGTGACGGCGGACGGGACCTCGCACCAGTGCGGACCCGGTCAGGACGAGGACCTGTACTGGGCTTGCCGCGGCGGAGGCGGCGGGAACTTCGGCGTCGTCACGTCGTTCGGATTCAGGGCCCATCCCATCCCAGAAGCGATCACCCTCTTCACGCTGGAGTGGGCGTGGGGTGCCGCAGGCACAGTCCTCGACGCCTGGTTTCGATGGATCCCGTCGGCTCCCGACGAGCTGTGGGCCAACTGTCAGCTCTACAGCAGTGGCATCGTCGGAGGCGGCATCATCAAAGTCACGGGCGTCTACATCGGCTCCGTGAGCGCCTGCTCCGCCGCGCTGAGCCCGCTCACGACCGCCGTCGGCGAAGCCACGACCTCTCGCTTCGTCGGGCCCGAGGACTACCTGACCGCAACCATGATTGAAGCCGGGTGCGAGGGGGAGCCGGTAGCCCAGTGCGCCGAGCCGGTGCAGTCCCCATTCGCGACGAAGTCCTCCTACTTCGGCGGGCCGCTTCCAGCGAGCGCAGTAAGTGAGATCCTCATGGCTCTGTCAACGTTGCCGTCGTCGCTTCCAGGCGCCGGTGGCGGCGTCGTGTTCGACGGCTACGGCGGCGTCATCAACAAAGTCGGAGCGAGCGACACCGCGTTCGTCCACCGGTCAGCCGTCTCGTGTGCCCAGTACTCCGTGACCTATCCGGACGCGCCCCCGTCGCAGAGCCAGACATCGGCCGCCGCCGAATGGCTCGACCATCTGCAGCAGGCCTTCGCGCCGGTGAGCCAGGGCTCGTACCAGAACTACATCGACCCCACCCTGACCGATTGGCAGCAGGCCTACTACGGATCGAATCTGCCCCGCCTGCAACAGGTCAAGCGGAAGTACGACCCCGACCAGGTGTTCCATTTCGCCCAGTCGATCCCGGCCTGAGCCTCCGAACCGTCAGATCAGGAAACGCTTCAGTCCACCACCTGAAGGTCGCTCTCGAGGAGCGGGATGACGCCCTCCCGACCGCCACTCGGCGCTGCCGTCGGCTCACCCACGGCATCGTGCAGCACGACCTGGTCCCGCCCTTCGCGCTTCGCGTGCAACAAGGCGTCGTCGGCCCGCCCGAGGACCGTCGCCAGTTCCTCTCCGGGGTCGCATTCGGTGACGCCGAAGCTCACGGTGAACTTCGGGAGTCCGCCGACGGTGATGGCCGCGTCGAGCTGGGAGCGCACGGTATTGAGCGCCCGGGCCGCGTCGACGGCCGAGCAGTCCGGGAAGACGATCGCAAACTCCTCACCGCCGTAGCGCGACGCGATGTCGCTGGTCCGCAGCGAGTCGCGCAACACACGCGTGAAGAGTCGCAGAGCCCGGTCTCCCGTCTCGTGCCCGTACGTGTCGTTGAGGATCTTGAAGTGGTCCAGGTCGGCCATGGCCATCGCCACCGGGTAGAGATGGGCCGGGATGGCGGCGACGCGCTCGGAGAAAGACCTCCGATTCAGCAGCCCGGTGAGCGTGTCGGTCGAAGCCTGCAATTGCGTCTCGGCCATGACCCTGAGAAGGCCGATGCGAGCCCCGGCCAGCTTGGCCAGCGTGGCCAGGTCGTCGACGTGATCATCGTCCACCTTCGCTCCCGGCTCACCGGTGGCATGGATCACGCCCACCGTGCGTCCCATGATGGACACCGGGACGCAGAGAGCCGACAGGCGACCCTCCGGGCGGTTGCGCAGCTTGGGGCAGGCGTCGAGGTGGTCGCTGTCGGCGAAGACCTGAATCTGAGCCCGTCGCGCCGCCGGGCAACGATCCGGCGAATCCACGCCACAGCTCGGCGGCTTGCCTTCGGGGCCGACGGCAGCCATCCGATGCAGGTGGGCGTGGCTGTTGTCAGCGAGGAGGAGTTCGGCCGGAGCCTCGGGCAGGACTGTCGAGAAGGACCGCTCAATGACCTCAATGACCTCGGGCTCACCCTCGGCCATGTCGAGCGCGTTGGCGAGCCGGCTCTCGAAGCGTTGCCGCTGCACCTGGGCGTCACGGATCTCGGCCTGACGGTCGGCGTCGGACATGGCGGCGCTGAGCTCGGAGTTGAGGCGCTCCGCATCGGCCACGGCACTGCTGAGTTCGATGTTGAGGTTGCGCACCTTCTCGTCGGTCCGCCGTTGATTGCGCTCGCCGAAGGCGACGAGCACGAAGGCGAGCGGGAACATGATGGCCATGAGGATGCCGACCGCGACCAGGTCGGCGTAGACGCCCGAGGCCAGCGCCTGCCCCGCCATCATGCAGGGGACGAAGATCAGCGCGAAGGCGCCGAGGGCGATGACGGGGCTGATCAGGCGGAAGCGGGCCGACCGGGCGACCTCTCCGGACCATTCCTCTTCGGTGACCATCGCGAAACCCCCTCGGTCAACGTGGATTGCCGTTCCTCTGGTGAGGCCGGCACAGCACTCTGACCACAGAGGTGTCGTCTGACCCAAAGTCGATCTTTAGGGCGTGGGAAAAGCGGGGTTGCCGGCAGCCACGATTGTCGGGGAATTGGGCGTCTGTTGGGCAGACGGGAACGCCTCTGGGAGGGCCTCGCCGAGCTGCCCCCTGGTTCTCCGGAGGGGTCAGCCTTCCTCGAAGCCGGGGGTTACGCCTCCTTGAAGAAGGTCAGGAGGTCGGGGTTGATGGTCGCCGCTTGTGTGGTGGGCATACCGTGCGGGAAGCCCTTGTAGGTCTTCAGCGTCCCGTTCTGGACCAGCTTGGCCGACAGAGGTCCGGAGTCCGCGTAGGGGACGATCTGGTCGTCGTCCCCGTGCATCACCAGCACCGGCACCGCAATCTTCTTCAGGTCCTCGGTGAAGTCAGTCTGAGAGAAGGCGACGATGCCGTCGTAGTGCGCCTTGGCGCCTCCCATCATCCCCTGCCGCCACCAGTTCTGAATGATCCCCTCGATCGGCTCCACGCCGGGCCGGTTGAAGCCGTAGAACGGCCCCGACGGCAGGTCACGGTAGAACTGGGCGCGGTTGGTCGCGGTCTGCTCCTGTAAGCCGTCGAAGACTTCCTTTGGGAGGCCTCCGGGGTTGGCGTCCGTCTTGAGCATCAGAGGTGGCACCGAGCTGATCAGGACCGCCTTGGCCACTCGACTCTCACCGTGCCGAGCGATGTACCGCACCACCTCACCACCGCCGGTCGAATGGCCGACATGGATCGCATTCTGCACGTCGAGATGCGTCGTCACGGCGGCCAGGTCGTCGGCATAGTGGTCCATGTCGTGCCCGTCACCGGTCTGGGTGGAACGGCCGTGACCCCGGCGGTCGTGGGCGATCACCCGATAGCCCCGCTGCACAAAGAACATCATCTGGGAGTCCCAGTCGTCCGACGACAGCGGCCAACCATGGCTGAACACGATCGGCTGCCCGCTCCCCCAGTCCTTGTAGAAGATCTCTATGCCATCCGAAGTGGTGATCGTGCCCATGGCGGCCTCCCTTCGAGCAAACCAAAACTGCCATGGCGTACTGCGCCGCGCAAGCACAATTCTGGCCCCCCGTGCCGACGCAGGGACCAGCTCCAGCGAGTTGTCTCGCCGTCTGCGGACGCCGGCCGCCTCATTTCAGCGATGGGGAATTCTCTGGAGCACTCCTCGAGGAACGCCACCGAAGATCGGGCTATACAGGCACGGGGAAACGATCGGTTGACGGGCTTCACTCGGGAGGAGTGTTCCGGGTGGCCTGCTCCGCCAGCTTCAGCGGATGATCCAAGTGATCCTCGGAGGTGACCAATGAATGCATCAGATCCCTGGGTGCCGTCGTCCGACGAGCCGCTCTTCATCCTGGCCATGGACCACCGGAACTCCTTCGCCAAGGACCTCTTCGGCGTCACGGGTACGCCTGCGCAGAATGAGCTCGTGAAGATGCGCCAGGCCAAGGCGCTCGTCTACGAGGGACTGCGCCACGTCGCCGAACGACCGTGCCGCCGGCCGGCAGGGTGTCCTAGTCGACGAGGACTACGGCGCAGACGTTGCCAGAACGGCCAAATCCGACGGCGTCGTCCTGTTGATGCCCATTGAGAAGAGTGGCTCGAGGGTGTTCGAGCTGGAATTCGGTGACCGCTTCGCCGAGCACGTCGAGGCGTTCGACCCGGATTTCTTCAAGGTCCTCGTCCGCTTCAATCCGCTCGACGACGAGGCAGAACGACGGACCCAGATCGATCGTCTGGCGATGGTTTCGGAGTGGGCGGAGCACACGCACCGACGCTGGATCTTCGAGCTTCTCGTCCCACCCACGCCCCAGCAGCTGGCTGCCCATGGAGGTCAGGCCGGCTACGACCTCGAGGCGAGGCCGGCACTGACCGCAGAGGTCCTCTCGCAATTGCAGGCGGGCAAGGTCTACCCGACGATCTGGAAATTGGAGGGCTACGACACTCCTGAAGGAGCAGATGTCGTGCTCGCCGCCGTCGCGGCGGAAAAAGAGCACCCGGCGGCCTGCATCGTGCTCGGCCGGGATGCCCCCATCGATCGGGTCGAACGCTGGCTCAGGGTGGGGGCCGAGAAACACTTCGTCGGCTTCGCCGTCGGGCGCACCATCTGGGAGGAGCCGCTCGGGCGGTACCTCAGTGGCGCACTCTCGAGTGAAGAGCTCGTCGCTGAGGTTGCCGACAACTACACCACGTTGGTGGACACCTACATCGGTGCATGAGGGCGACCGAGGAGGAGACCCGGCTGAATCCGGCCGAGTGTGTCCTGCCCGCTCAGCCCACGGCCGGCGGGACGCCCTGCGCGCTTGCGGCCAGAGCCGGGTCCCAGTCGCACTTCAAACAGGCGTGAGCAACGACCGCCCGGCCGAATTCGACGGCCGCGGCGTGCGGATCCGTCGTGGCGATCACGGCATCCCAGTCCAGGACGAACTCTCCGAGTGCTTCATTCCAGCCACCCAGGGCAGGCGCCAACGTTCCATCGGCGAACCCGTCAGGCGCCGGCGACGCGAACCCGAAGAACGCCGGCTTCGGGTAGCGCGCATCACCGGCCCACCAGCCGATCTCGATCTGCTGGGCGGTGCCGGCATTGCGCATGATGAAGTCCTTCGAAGGCGGATCGACCTGGAGGCCCGAATACAGGCTCACGGCCAGGTCGAACGTCCCCCACCAGGCATTCACCGGAGAGCACCGTCCGCGGTAGGGCGCCCGGATCTCCGCCAGCACGAGCGCGGCACGGGTAGCCGCTGCGAAGTATGCGGCGACCTGGCCCGGCTCGTAGGTCTTGTGCTCGTCGTCCTCATTGAGCAGGGCGGTCCAGGGCACCTCCTGTGGAGTCGGATTGATCTGCACGGGACCGACCATCTCGGCCGATGGCGCCCAGGACGTCCCTGCTCACCTCGCCCACAGATCGGTTCGGCGTGAGAGGGACCCGTTCCGCTCTCCCGTCACTGTGCTCGATCACGCTCTCGTGGCGCTGCAGGTCCAACGCGACCACGAGCGCACCCGACCCGTCCGGTGCGGGCAGCGGCATGGTCTCCCAGCCTCGGGCGGTCAGTCGCAGGGCGGCGTGTTGGAGCTGGGGTTCCGGAGGAGCCAACACCACGGCCAGTTTGCCCAGGAGCTGGGCGTGCGCGTGCAGGGTGTCCAATGTGGCGTGCCAGTCGTCGTAGGGCAGCGACTTCCATCCGACCGAATCCATCTCTCCGAAGTATCTCACGTCCGTCTCGGTCGAGTACCGGAGCGAGCGGCGCCCAATCCGACAATGAGGAGAGCCCGGAGGTCGCAATCGCCGTCCGACTATCGTTCGGCGAATGGCCGGTCTCCCGACACGCGACGCGCCATGAGCATCGATCCACCCGTGCAGGTACTCGACGAGTTGGCCTGCTACTTGCTCGCCGGGCAGCCCCAGAGCGCGCGCGACATCATCGCCGAGGTCGAAGGCGCCGAGGCGCTCGGACTCGGAGCGGCGTTCATCTCCGAGCGCTACAACAAGAAGGAAGCGGCCGTCCTCTGCGGCGCGGCGGGCGCGGCCAGCGAGCGCATCCGGCTGATCACCGCGGCCACCAACCACAACACTCGCCACCCCATGGTCACGGCTGGACTTGCACTGACCATGCAGAGCTTGACCGATGGGCGATTCACTCTCGGGCTCGGCCGCGGCATCGCCCCGATGCAGGACGCCTACGGGATCGATCGCATCACGACGGCGCAGATGGAGGACTTTGCGACCCTGATGCGGCGGCTGTTCCGCGGCGAGGTGATCATCGGCCACAACGGGCCGGCGGGGTCCTATCCGGTTCTGCATCTCGATGGATCGCTCGACGAGTACCTTCCCCTCTGTCTGGTCGCCTTCGGCGACAACACGCTGGAACTTGCCGGCCGGCTCTTCGACGACGTGGTGCTGCACACGTACTTCACCGATGCCACGACGGCCCACTGCGTCAAGGTGGTCAAGCGGGCCGCCGAGGAGGCCGGACGCGATCCTGCCGACGTGAACGTCTGGTCGTGCTTTGCCACCATCGGCGACCACCTGCCCGAGGACCTCCGATTGAAGAAGTCGGTTGGGCGCCTCGGCACCTATCTTCAGGGCTACGGCGACCTCCTCGTGCGCACCAATGGATGGGACCCCGAGGTGCTCCAGCGTTTTCTGGCGGATCCCGTCATCTCCGGCGTCGGCGGAGCACTCGATGCGGTCGGGACGCCCGAGCAGTTGGCGCACGCGGCGACCCTCATTCCGGCCGAATGGCTCGCCCCCAGCGCCACCGGGAGCGCGACCGCCTGCGCCGCGGCCGTGCGAAACCAACTCGCCCTGGGTTGCGACGGTGTCATTTTGCACGGATGCACGCCGGACGAGCTCCGACCTGTCGTCGATGCCTATCGGAATTCGAACCAGTCGGTGCGCAACTGATGACAGGGAACGCAAGTGTGTTGTTCGAGGAGACGGACTCCGTTGCGACCATCCGGATTGACGACGGGAAGGTCAACGCGCTGAATGAGGGCCTTCTTTCGGGCCTTTCGGATGCGCTCGATGTGGCGATCGCTCAGGACCGGGCCGCGTTGTTGGTGGGGCGGGACGGGTTCCTGTCCGCAGGATTTGATCTCTCCGTCATGCGCGCAGACCCAGGAGCCAGAAAGACACTCGTTCTTGCCGGGCTGGAACTTGCCCTGAAGATCTTCGAGTCACCGATCCCTGTGATCGTGTGCTGTACCGGCCATGCCATTGCTGCGGGGGCACTCTTGCTGCTCCCGGCGGACCATGTTCTCGTTGCGGATGCACCCGTGAAGATCGGGTTCAACGAGACAACGATCGGTATTGAGCTCTCTCCCTTCGTCCTGGAACTTGCGCGGTATCGACTCCTGCCGGCGGCCTACAACCAGATTCTGCGAGGGGGCCTCTACGGCGCGACGGCTGCACAACAGGCCGGGTACGTCGACGAGGTCGTTCCGCCTGAGGACCTCATGCCCCGTGCCATCGAAGTGGCGGGCCATTTCGCGGGACTCGAACCGCTCAGCTATCGCCAGACCAAGGAGGCGATGCGCTCCAGCACTGCGTCCTCCCTGCGTTCGGCTCTCGATCGTCGGCGCAGCTCCGACAATCGCTGACAAACCTCAGGGCGCAGGACGAGGCTCGTGATCGGCCATCTTCGCCGCTCGCTACTATCGGTTCCAGACACTGCGGAGTGGTGACAGGAACTCCCCGAAAGGGCCGGGAGGCAAGCTTGCCGAGCATCGTTGACGAGGTACCCGAGAGTCATCGTGACCTCCTGGCCTCACCCCTTACTGCGGCGCTCACAACCGTCGACAAAAAGGGCCGACCTCAATCGACGGCTGTCTGGTACCTCGTCGATGATGACGGGCTCCTCAAGGGGTCGATAACCGATGACCGTCAGAAATACAAGAACCTGAGCCGAAATCCCAACTGCACCCTCTTGATTATTGATCCATCGAACCCGTGGAGGACCTTGGAAATCCGGGCTGAAGCCCAGCTGTCGGCTGATCCGGAAAAGGCAACCGTGTCGAAGTTCGCAAAGGCCTACCAGGTCGACGAGGCGATGCTCAGGGCCGCCGGAGACAATCGATATACCGTCACGTACCTTCCCCGACGCGTTGTTGCCAACCCCCCGCCCCAGTAAGAGGGGTTCGACGCCGCGGTCACAGGCCGCCGGGAGGAACTCCCCGGCGGGGACGGAGGCCCCCACGGCGTGGAACTCGAGCGAGGGATGCGGCTGATGGAGATCGGCGTCTACACCTTCGGCCACCGGGCACGCCGCCCGGATGGCTCATTGGCCTCTACATCAGACGCAATCACCGACCTGATGCAGGGAGTCCGACTCGCCGACGACGTGGGACTTGATTTCTTCGGATTCGGCGAGCATCACACCCTCTCGATGCCGGTATCGGCGCCGGTCACGCTCCTCGCCGCTGCTGGCGCCGTGACGTCCCAGATTCGCCTCGGCAGCACCGTCAGTGTGCTCGGTACCGACGATCCCGTCCGCGTCTACCAACAGGCGGCCATCGCATCCGCTGTCTCGGGTGGCCGCGTCGACCTCACCGTGGGACGTGGCTCGTCAGTCGATTCGTTTCCGCTGTTCGGCTACGACGTGTCCGACTACGACAGGCTCTTCGCGGAGAAACTCGACCTGCTCCTTGCGGTCAACGCGGATGAGCGGGTGACCTGGTCAGGAGCGACGCGGTCGCCACTCGAGAACGCACTCGTGGTTCCTCGGGTTGACGGCGGTCTGAAGATCTGGCTCGGCACGGGAGGAAACCCTGGGTCGTGTGTGCGTGCGGGCGTGCTGGGGATGCCGCTCGCCTTCGGGATCCTGGGCGGATCAACCGAGGAGTGGGTTCGCCGCGCCGAGCTCTACCGAGAGGCGGCCACGCGGTCGGGCCATAGGCTCGACCAACTCGACATCGCAGTGGCGAGCCACGGATTCGTCGCTGGAGGAGACGCCGATGCCAAGCAACGGTATTTCGAGTACGAAAGCCAGGCGCTTCGCGGCCTATGCGGCCGAACATGGCGGCGGTGTGCGTGGACGTACCCGTGAGTCGTTCGACCTCGACGCGGCGAACGGAGGGATGATCTTCGCCGGCGGGGCAAGCGAAGTCGCAGACCGACTCATTGCCTTCCACGAGCACCTCGGACACAGCCGACATATCCTCCAAATGGATCTGGGTCAGATCACCCAAGCCGAGTGGTTGGAGGCAATTGCGCTGCTTGGCAGTGTCGTCGCTCCCAAGGTCCGGGCCGCCACCGGCTCATCTTTGGGGTGAAGAATTCGAAGAATCGAGAGTCCACCATGAACGAACAACGACTCGGGGCAGATTCGTCGGGGATCAGTGAATCGCTGACTATCGGAGGTGATCTCGTCGTCAACCGCATTGGGTTCGGGGCCATGCGGTTGACCGGTGATCAGGTATGGGGCGACTACCCGGATCGCGAAGGGGCTATCGCGCTCTTGAGGTCCGTTGTGGACCTCGGCGTGACCTTCATCGATACCGCAGACGTCTATGGACCTCACACGAACGAGAGCCTTCTTCGTGATGCGCTGTACCCCTACCCACCCGAACTCGTCATCGCGACCAAGGGTGGCTTTGTGCGAGGAGGCTTCGCCTATTCCACGCTTGGCGCTGTCGGCAATCCCAAATATCTGCGCCAGTGCGCTCAGATGAGTTTGCGGCGCCTGGGACTCGAACGCATCGATCTCTATTACTTGCACAGCGGGACTGCCACTGACGCGACATTCGAGGATCAGGTACAGACGCTTGCCGCGCTCCGGGATGAGGGCGTCATCCGGCACATCGGGCTGTCGAATGTCACCGTAGAGCAGCTGCGCGTAGCTCAGACGATCGTCGACATAGCCGCCGTTACGGCTCACTATCACGCCGGAATCCGGACTGGCGCTCCATTTCTCGAGATCTGTGAACAAGAGGGTGTGATTTTTTCGCCGTGGCACCCGGTATCGATCTACGAGGGGCAGAATGCCGAACTTGTGAGGTCTGTGATCGGTCCGATCGCCCGTAGGCATGAGGCCACAGAGTCACAGATAGCGCTGGCGTGGCAACTTCACCATTCCTCTGTCGCACTGCCTATACCTGGCACGACCAACGTCGCACACCTTGAGGAGAACCTCTCGGCCCAGTCGATCCGGCTGAGCCCCGAAGAAGCGGACGTCAAATACCAGACCTCGCTGCCCGAGGGATGATAGCTGCTCTTTTTCCCCTCACCAGGTCCTCTGGGGTCAGACATTCCCCCAATGGAGCTCAGACGACTCAGCCGACGTGCTTTTGAGCGTCCCAATGCCCGCGAAGTGAGACACCTCGGGAATGTGCGAGTCTTCAACACGTGAGACAAGAGCAATTCCTCAATCGCTGCAAAGTGATCTGTCACGTTGGTCCGGCGGGGGCCTGGGAGCAGATCGCCAACCACGGGTTCCGCACAGCCGAGCAACTGATCTTGCAGGCTGACCTGGACGACGAAGAGCGTGAAACCCTGCTGTCCACGCCCCGCAAAGAGGCTGTTCGCCTGAGCGTCGGCGGGGAAGACGTGATCCTCAGAGATCAAGAATCGTTGTTCGCCCGCAAGGACCTCAAGCCCTTCCTGGACAGCGGGCTCGACATAAGTGATTGGGTTCGCCTCCTGAATCAGCGGGTCTACTTCTTCGCTGACGAAACCCCCTACAAGAAGTTCCTGGACAGGTACGTCGAAAGGGACGGATCCCAGGACGTGATTTGGCTGTCACCGCTGAAGCTTCTCGCGGTGGAGGACATACAGCTTGAACTGACAAGTAAGAGCACTGGGGCAGTTGGGCGGACCGGCCCCCAGAAGACGCCAGACACGTTCGTGCCGCTTTTCCGGTTCCCCGACAAGCGTCCAACCGAAGTGACCGTGCTCAATGGGCTCGGTGATCTCTCTTCCGTCGTTCGTGCGGAGCGCCACTTCAGCGACGGCCGTCGCGAGTTGCTCACCTAGTCGCACCGACACTCTGGTCCGGCGAATCAACACTGCTGGCCGACGGCGGCGCTCGTGCGAGAGCCTGGGCAGCGCCGGCCAGCCGGGGAGAGCGGGGCAATGAGGTGGCGCATCTACGCCAACCCGTTGCCGATGTCTCATGACATGACATTCGGCGTTGACCTGGTCCCCGACAGCCGGTCCATTCGGTTGCGGTGATGAACTGACATGTCCACCAACGGGTGATCCGATCCTCTAGGGGAGTGTTCCCCAACGCTGAAGAGACGATCGATGTCTCGTAAGACTCGGCTGATACTGCCGGTCGGCTGAAGGTCGTCGGCACGACGTATGGTCGCGTCCGAATCGTTGAGCTCTCGGTTTGGACGTGTGATAGGTGGCGAACACTTCAGCATGAACGACCTCGCCGGTGATGGGAGGAGGGTCGGATGGACTCCGATTGACGGGGCTGCCGTCGAGACGCTCCAAATACAGAGCAACGATTGACTCGCACTGGCTCAGTGGACCATTCCGCAATTCGAGACAGCGCTCAAGAACCGGGACGACCTGATTGACCTGTGCCGAATGAGCGACAAGGGCTCGCTGAAGAGCGGAGGTCAGCGCTTCGTGTTCGGTCGGATCATGGGTGAGGAGAAGCAGGGAGGACCCTGTGGACAATTCGAACGAAATGGAGTCACCGACGCCCGATTCGGATGGCGCAGGCTGGACCAGCCGGGTCTCGCTGCCTTCCAAAATCAACGCGGTTGTTCCGTAGCCTGCTCGCCCTAGCTCGACACGTCCATTGGTCGGGTCGACCAGTGCGTAAGCACAATCAGCAACGGCAGCGCTCGTTTCGGCGAGCTCGAATGGCGCGAGGCCCGCCATGGCATTCGCCCACATTGTCTCCTTCGTTTCGAACGCGGATGCGGCGGGAGCACCTGGCACACTTCTCCCGACCCCTGCCAGGATTCGCTTCCCGCTGACCGGAGAGAGCTCAAACCACGTACGAATGGCGTTGTCGTCGAATGTGGGTGCTGGTCCAGCCGCCACTGCGACCAGGCGCCTCGCAGCGGAGCTGCACATCGGCACCTTCGTAGGAATACTCGTACTGAGGTTCGTTCGTTTCGAAATGAAAGGTCGTCGTCACGTCACAACTCCTTTCTCATCAGTGACTGATCGGCCCCGGCCCCGGGCGAAATCGCCAATGACTCCAATCCGCCCGGGGCCACCTCTTTCCTGCCAGAGCCCAGCCCTGCGACTGCTCACGCGGCATCTCAGTGACCAGGGCTCAACGGTTCCCGCCCCAGAAGATGTGACGGAGCCTCCTTTCTGGTCGTCCTCAACGGAACCTTCAGGGGTGGTGGCTGTGTCTATGCGGAGATGAGCTCGCTCTCGGCCCGACTCTGAACTTGGATCCGCCTCGGCTTGGCGTGCGGAGCAATGGGGATCGAGAGGGTGAGCACACCGGCCTGATACTGCGCCTCGATGTGCTCGGTATCGAGGTTCGTTCCAAGAAATACCTGGCGGACATAGGTGCCATAGGCGCGTTCGGCGATCAGCACTTCGACCTCTTCGCTCTTGGGCGGTGCGGGCCTCTCGGCCTTGATCGTCAACACGTTGTCTTCGACGGTCAGGTCGACCGATTCAGCCGAAACGCCGGGCAAGTCGAGGGTGATCAAGAAGGTGTCGCCCTTGCGAAACGCATCCAGGGGCATCTGCATCTGCCGGCTCTGTTGGGCACCCCCGGCCAACTGCTGAAAGAGCCGGTCAACATCACGAAACGGGTCTGAACGTACGAGAGCCATTGCGGTTCCTCCTTCTGTGTGAGCTCCCATCTTCAGCGCCACTTGTGAGCGTGACAGTGGAATTATTAGCACTCTCTTACCGAGAGTGCTAGACCCAAATTCAGAATTTTTTGGCACTCCGAAGTGGTCCTGGGCGCCGTCGCTGAACGAGGCACAGCGTCATCACGGCCCACGCTGCGGGTGAGCTCGGTCCACCTGCTCGGCAGCCCAAAAGGCTCGACCTGACCGAGCCAGACTCGTGGAGCGTGACAAAGAACCCATAACGTGGTGCCGGTGCCTATTCCGCTCCCAAACCCGAGCGAGACAGATCTCGTTCCCCCCGGATGGGAAGAGACCGCCGCCACGGCCCGCGGTATTGCTTCAGCCGTGTCGCCGCCGGATGGTCTCACCAACTTGCAGCGCATCCTCTTGGAATCGGTCTTCTCGGCCATGACGGGACACGGTGTTCCCCTGAATGACTTCGAACCGATTGGCGCCGCTGATCTGGCCGACGTGCTCCGGCGGAGAAACCTGGCGTTCCGCACCCGCATCGTGCAGATCATGCTGCTGGCCGCCCTCGTTCTCCGTCCCCTTCCAGAGTCCGTGGTGGACAAGGTGGGCGGGTTCAAGGGGTGAGCGCAAGAAGCTCGGTGAGCTTCTCTGATGGTTTCATATATCCAAGCGTCTTGCGGGGGCGGTCGTTCAGGCTCTTCGCGATGCGTCGGAGGTCCACGCGGGTGAGAAGCGAGAGATCGGTTCCCTTGGGCATGTATTGGCGCAACAACCCATTCGTGTTCTCGTTCGAACCGCGCTGCCAAGGGCTGTGGGGGTCGCAGAAGTAGATCGGGATGCCGGTGTCGACCGTGAAGTTGGCGTGGCGGTTCATCTCTTTGCCTTGGTCCCAGGTCATCGTGCGGATCAGGTCCTTGGGCAGCTTGCGGATCGTGGTGCGCATTGCCGCGTCCACCTGATCCGCCTTCCATCCGTCAGGAAGGTGCAACAACATCACGTAGCGGGTGGAACGCTCGACGAGGGTGCCCACCGCGGAGCGGTTCCCCTTGCCGATGATGAGATCGCCCTCCCAGTGACCCGGGATGGCCCGGTCTTGGACCTCGGCCGGGCGCTCGCTGATCATCACCATTCCTGGGATGCGGCCACGAGTGTCGCTGCGCCCTCGTGGGCGTCGCTGAGTCCGCCCGGATCGCAGGCAACGGGTCAGCTCGCGGCGCAACTCACCTCTGCCCTGGACAAAGAGGGATTTGTAGATCGTCTCGTGGCTCACCCACATCATCGGATCGTCAGGAAACTCGAGGCGCAAGCGCATCGAGATCTCCTGGGGTGACCACCACTTCTTTAGCCACCTGGTGACCTGGGTGGCCAGCTCAGGTGAGGCCAGCTTTTGGGTCTTGGGCCGCAAGGACCGCTGCGCTGCCCTCTGATGGGCCCGCCAGGCTCGATAGCCACAACGCCCACCGTTGGCGGCCACTTCTCGAGACACCGTGCTCAGCGAACGACCGAGGCCGCCGGCAATGGAGGTCAAGCTCGCGCCTCGGTGCAGCCCCAGGCTGATCTCCTCACGCTCCTCGAGCACCAGCCTGCCCGGGCCCGGCGTCCACGCGAGCGGCTTGGCCGTGCGTATCGTCAACCCGGACACGGCGTTGAGGGCGCTGCTCTTCGAGACGTCGATCTGTTCGCCGATCTCTTTGAGCTTGAACCCCCTAGCCCGAAGGCGCAGGGCCATCGCTCTCTGTTCGGGCGTTAACCCTGGCCTCTGTCTCACTGGCAGCCTCCTCGGTCAATGTGAGCCTGATTAGGTCACCGAGAAGTTGCGCGGACCCCTTGAATCCGCCGACCTATCCCTTCCGTCCAACTGGCTTTTACGGACTGATCGGCTACTCAACATTTGGGCACCTAGCTGGGCTTATGCCATGACTCCTGCGCTGATCAGGAAACCTTCCTCGTGACAGGCCATTCTGAATCCGTGGGAATTTCGTGAGATTCCACGGGACTTCGGGCAATCTTCGGGTCATTTGTAGCGGGCTGGCGATAGGCATAGCCCGCACGTCAGGATCCGCTCGCCGCGATGATGGGCCCGTTGAGCTGCGTGCCCGACATGTCCCCGTCGGCTGGTGCGTCGCCGAACGTGAAGACCTGGCCCAGAGCGTCGGTGACCCAGTAGCCACCGTTGTCCGAGGTCGCGAAGATTGCTGTCGATGGGTTGAAGCCACCCGTCGCACCGGCCGAGACGTTGCCGAGATTGCCGTTGGCATCTCCATATGCGAAGACCTGTCCGGCCGCGTCGAGGATGTAGTAGCCGTTGCCGTCGGGGGTGGCCACTGCCGAGGTGATAGGCGAGGACTGTGGCCCAGGTGCACCCAGGCTGGCCGCATCACCGAAGCTGTAGACGTTGCCTGTCTTGGTCACCAGCCAATAGCCGTTCCCACTGGCGTCGGGCATGACGGCAACCGCAGCTCCCGAGCAGCCACCGATCCCTGGGCACGACCCGGCGAAGTAGGCGTCGCCGAAGGCGAACACACCGCCGTCAGAAGCCACCATGAAGTAACCACCCTGGTCGTGGCTTGGCACCATTCCGACAATGGGGGCGTTGAGGCTGTTGGGCAATCGGGATCCGGCCGGATTCAGGCCCAAGCCAGGGATCGAGCCGTAGAACTGCGTGTCGCCGAAGCTGAAGACCCCACCGTCGGACGCGTCGAGCCAGTAGCCACCGCGGTCCTTGGTCGGGACGATGCCAACGACGGGCCGCTGGAGGGCGATCCCGCCCATTGAGCCATAGAACGCGGCCGAGCCGAAGGAGAAGATCCCGCCGTCGGTACCCACCAACCAGTAGCCGTGGGAGTTACTCGAAGGGGAGGTCACCGGGGCCGGGGACGGGGGCGTCGGTGGGGCGGGCGGCGGAGAAAGTGGTTCCATTGCCGCTGCTACCTGCTCTGGGGTCAGCGAAAAGGTGCCTCCGGACGGACTTGGCCCGGAGAAGAGCTGGGTCGTAGTCGTGATTCCGTTCCGTTGAAAATAGAGAGTGACCGCGAGAAGGCCGGAGTCGCCCGTAGTTGAGATTGAGTTGTCAGCCCCGACAGACAGACTTCCTGCGCCCGAGGTTCTAACGACTATCGATCCTCTCGCAACGGAGAGGGTTGCTGATGATCCAAAAGCGGCAATGTATCCAGCACTGTCATCGAAGCTCGCACTTACAGTTCCCGTTCCAGTCGACGAGATGCTCATGTAACTGTCCGCCCCTCGCACGTCCATCGACGAGTCCGCGCCGCTTAGACCTATCGAACCTGCAGCGCTCGGCAGATCAAGGATCTCTCCGTCATCCCCAACGGTCGCGCTTGAGAGAACAGGCTCAATATCAACAGGTTCTCCACTGGAATCGACCGCTGAGCTGACCGAAGTCCCAGGAGACGTGTCAACGAGATCCCCGGCCCCCAGCGATCCGGATGCCGACGCCGGCGGGTAAAAGTTCAGACCAATGGGATCGAAGAGAGGAAGTACGGCCAGTTCCCCCAAAGCATCCCCAGGTTCACCGGTCATCGACAGGACTCCCGAGAAAGCTCCGTTCCCGTACGGCGCGTTGTAGGTCCATGAACCATCCGAGGACACATCAATCGCGTAAGGCGTCAACGGGAAGTTGTTGTCCCATACATCGATTTCGACTCCGCCGTTAGCCAAGGGCTCAACGCCGTAGGCGAGCACGGCATGACCGAAATATTGAGTACCGGTGATCGTTGCCTGGTGGGATTGAAGAGTGATGACCGCAAAATCATTTCCAGTAGCCGTAGACAATTCGCCATACTGATCATGCCCTGAGCCCATCACTGAGATCAGCTGGGATTCGAGTCGAGAGACTCCCTGAGTCGGATCCGCATAGGCAAAATGTTGTTGTTGCATGCTCGAGTTGACTTGTGTTGAATATTGACTAGCGAAGTCCTGGCCGATTCTCGGCAAGAAACTGCTGGTCGTACTGCGCATCGCCGCTCGCAGGGCGAGGGTCCGGCAAATTCACGCTTGCCGATGGACCAGTGCCTGCGCTGTGCCAGATTTGATCGGATCTACCAGCCGACGGGTCATATAGGGACGCGATGCCGCTGTCGAACCGGCTTCCACCTGAGCGCCAGGCCAAAGCACACTCCACCGTTTGCGCTCGCTTGAATTGTCGCAACGTCGGTCTGTGGCCCTCCGTTTTCGGCCGCAACCCGGTTGAAGTCACTGAAGGTATTTTGGAGATTCGTACTGTTCAGCACGCTTGAGTCCGTTAATCCCGCTTGCCCAGTAAGGGCATTGAGACCCTGATTTGAGAAGGAATAGCCGTACCCGCTCTCAGGCCAGGCGCGAGAAGAAATTACTGAGTCTTCCCGTCGAACCCCCCGATCCTCCGAGTATGTGAAAGATATAGCTGCCGGGTACGTTGGTGTTGGCTTTATTGTAAATGAGGCCCGTACTTGCTGTTCGTATCCAAGAACGCGCCATTCGTCAGAGATCCAGGAAGCTGATAGAAGTCCGCTCCGTCGCCATTGCCGGCAGAAAACCCAGCCGCAGCCGAGGTGCCACCCAAACCGCCGCTACCACTGCTCGCGTCACCGGTCTCCCATTGCAGCTGGTCATAGTTGAAAACGATGTCGAATGCCCCATCTCCTACATCCGTCCGGTCTACCAACAACAACTGGAAGTCATTCAGTTTGTCAGTGTGCTCGCTGAAGTAGCCGACATCTGGCCAATCCACGCAAAACGCCGGAAGACCTTCGTAGGTGGTTTCGCCGTACGTCACCAATCCGGATCCGGATCCACGCGTATCAACGTCAGCCAGGAAAGGGGCGATGATCGGAGGTGTAGACGCCTGTATCGAGAACGGTGTGTAAATACTTAGCGGAGCGGTGAAGGTGACATTGCCGTTGTTGTTAACGTATAGGTCGTTGTAGGTGGCACCAAAGAAGTTCAAGCTAAACGGAAGATCGACTAATCCCGTCGATCCATCGTCATTAGCTGGCAACGTGTTTTCGCTGCATCCCTGAAGATTCTGCACCGCACCCGCAGGGCTCGCTGCAGCGGAGAGTTCCGGTGGCCGCAGCGAGCCCACCGAACCTAAACTGAGTCCAACTAACGCTGCAATGATTGGGATCCTCATGTTGGGCTGCAGGGTCCTCAGCCTGTAACGAGTTGATCGATCTCGTCGGAACAACAGATCTCTCCAGCCGCCTCTTTGAACGACAGAGGGCTTTTGCCTGTTACGCAACGACACCGTCCGTACCCCTTCTTTCTCTCTGCCTGGCACAGGAACACGAGCCCAGAATGCCCATGCCCCTGCTTCGTCAGGATCCGCTCGCCGCGATGATGGGCCCGTTGAGCTGCGTGCCCGACATGTCCCCGTCGGCTGGTGCGTCGCCGAACGTGAAGACCTGGCCCAGAGCGTCGGTGACCCAGTAGCCACCGTTGTCCGAGGTCGCGAAGATTGCTGTCGATGGGTTGAAGCCACCCGTCGCACCGGCCGAGACGTTGCCGAGATTGCCGTTGGCATCTCCATATGCGAAGACCTGTCCGGCCGCGTCGAGGATGTAGTAGCCGTTGCCGTCGGGGGTGGCCACTGCCGAGGTGATAGGCGAGGACTGTGGCCCAGGTGCACCCAGGCTGGCCGCATCACCGAAGCTGTAGACGTTGCCTGTCTTGGTCACCAGCCAATAGCCGTTCCCACTGGCGTCGGGCATGACGGCAACCGCAGCTCCCGAGCAGCCACCGATCCCTGGGCACGACCCGGCGAAGTAGGCGTCGCCGAAGGCGAACACACCGCCGTCAGAAGCCACCATGAAGTAACCACCCTGGTCGTGGCTTGGCACCATTCCGACAATGGGGGCGTTGAGGCTGTTGGGCAATCGGGATCCGGCCGGATTCAGGCCCAAGCCAGGGATCGAGCCGTAGAACTGCGTGTCGCCGAAGCTGAAGACCCCACCGTCGGACGCGTCGAGCCAGTAGCCACCGCGGTCCTTGGTCGGGACGATGCCAACGACGGGCCGCTGGAGGGCGATCCCGCCCATTGAGCCATAGAACGCGGCTGAGCCGAAGGAGAAGATCCCGCCGTCGGTACCCACCAACCAGTAGCCGTGGGAGTTACTCGAAGGGGAGGTCACCGGGGCCGGGGACGGGGGCGTCGGTGGGGCGGGCGGCGGAGAGACGTCGACTAATGCGACCTCAGTGCCAGTGAGCTGGGCCAACGAAGGTGAGGTCGTCGACGTCACCGTTGCCACCAGACAGCCGTTCGCGCTGTGCTGGACCGAGAAGGCGACCCAGCTCGATCCGTTGAACCAGTCGAGCCTGTTTGCCGATCCTGGGTCACACACCATGATTGTGAGCGAGTTAAACGATGAGCCCGAAGCGACCTTGACGTCGTAGAAGGCGCCCGTCCCGTCGCTGACTCCGATCCCCGAGGGGTTCGAACCGTAGGTGGCGACGGTGAGGGAGCCATAGCCAGACGCCGATCCCGTGACTGCGCCAGACGAAGCCGTGGCCGTGCCGCTGGGGCCCGACGAGGCACTCGAGGACCCAGTCGAGCCAGCTGGCGGTGAAGGGTCGGCTGGGGCGACCGATAACGTCGTAGAGCCGGTCGACGTAGCGTATGTAGCCGAGCCTGCATACGAAGCGCTCACTGTCTGGCTCGCACCGAGGGGTGCATTCGTCGCCGAACACGAGGCCGAACCAGCGGAGAGCGCCTGGCTGCACAGCGTCATCGAACCGATCTTGAAGCTGACCGTACCCGTGGGAAGGCCGGCACTGCCGCTCACAGTGGCCGAGTAAGTGACCGAAGAACCAAATGGCGCGGCCGTGGGGCTCGTCGAGGCGCTCGTTGAGGAGCTCGCCGCTGCGACATTCTCGGTGAGGCCTGCCGAGGCGGACCCGACGAAGTTGGTGCTGCCCAAATAGGTTCCTACGATCGGCCCTTGTGGTCCGGTTGCTCCATAGCTCGTTGTACACGACGCATGACCGGAACTGAGTGCTACCGCGGAGCACGTTCCGATGGTTGTGCCGTTCGACGTGAAGTCAACTTGACCGGTGGGCGTACCGGACCCAGGCGAATTCACCGACACTGTGGCTGTGTACGTCACACTCGTACCAACGCTTGTGGGATTTGCCGAGGGCGAAACCGAGGTCACGGTGGCAGCCTGAGCCACGTCAATCGACGATGTGGTCGCGTTCGATGAGAAGTTCGAGTCGCCCCCATAGGAGAGATTGACTGTGTCCGGCCCCAGTGGAGCAGCGCTCGAGGAACACGATGCCGAGCCCGAGACGAGAGTCGCGCTGCAGAGTGCGGTACCCCCGATGGAAAAGGTCACGGTCCCCGTTGGGGTCACACCGGACCCGCTGACCGTTGCCGAATAGGTCACTGCCTGGCCAAAGACCGCGCTTAACGGATTCGAAGGGATGATCGTCGGGGTGGGTGGTGGGGTCAGATCGAGGATCTCCACTCCCGTTGGCCACGAGCCCGCACCGAGCGCGAAGCAGGTCGTTACCGAGGTACACGACATCGCATCAACTTCGGTCGTCCCTGACGGCAAGGACTGACCAGACCACGTCGATCCGCCATTGGTAGTGCCGATAATTTGAGCCGCGTCGCCTGAGCTGTTTCCTCCGAATCCTTCGCATACGGTGGCCGACGGGCAGTCGATCCCAGTCGATCCCGACAAGAAGGAGAACCCCGAAGGAACGGTCTGGTTGGTCCAGGTCGAACCGCCATTGGTGGTCCCGGCTGCAGTAGCGCCAGATGTGTTGCTTACCCCCAGTACCTCGCAGACTGTTGTGGTGGGACAAGCAAGCGCGAATGGCCAGGCCATACCCGAAGGCGGTGTCTGCTGCGTCCAAGTCGATCCGCCGTTGGTCGTTCCGACGAAAGTGTCGAAGAGAGTGCCGTTACTGAATCCCCCCTCTCCTTCACATACCGTCGTGGACGAACAGACGATGTTGATTGGCCCTATGCCTGAGGGCAGCGCCTGCTGAGTCCACGTCGCACCGTCGTTCGTCGTACCAAGCACAAATGCCGTGCCGCCGCCGAAACCAAATGTGGACCCGAATCCCCCCGAGGCGTAACACACGCTCGTTGACGGGCAGACCATCTCCCCGATACCGCTGGTGGTTGGAGAACTGACATTGATGGATGCAGGAAGAGTCTGCGGGGTCCAAGTTTCACCCCCGGTAGTCGTACCGAGCACGATTGCGTCGTTCGAGGTGTTCTCCCCTGCCGCCTCGCACACCGTCACCGAGGCGCAGGCGATGGTGGAAACAGAATCGCCAGAGGGCACAGTCTGGGCGGTCCAAATCGCTCCACTGTCGGTCGTGCTGATGATGCTGCCTCCGCTGGCCGCCTCACACACCGAGGTGGACGGGCAGACGACGATTCCAAGCTGATTGACACCCGATGGTGTGTTCTGCATGGTCCACGTCGATCCGCCATCTGTCGTGCCCGTGACGAATGGGCCTCCCGTATTCGTGAATCCGGTCGTCTCACACACACTGGCAGACGGACACGCTATGGCGCCGAGAAACTGTGGACCTGATGGCAGGGTTTGATCGATCCATGTCCCGCCGCCGTTGGTGGTGCCCAACATCGCTGCGCCGTTCGGATTGCTTCCGATCGCCTCGCATGCGCTAGTCGATGGGCAAACGATGGTGTCCGCGTTGTCATTCTCGCTGGCCGTCCTAATCGTGCTGCCGGAAGGCAGTGTCTGAGCGCTCCAGGTCGACCCGCCGTTGATGGTGCCAATTGTCGTTGCGCCTGAAGCGGTATCACCTATCGCCTCACAGACGCTGCTAGATGCACAGACGATATTGGAGGCATCCTCGATTCCTTGGGGCAAGGCCTGGGGAGTCCACGTCGTACCGCTGTTGTTCGTTCCGATCAGTCCATTTGATGTTCCCGAATCCCGCGGCCTCGCACTTCGTCGTCGATGGGCAATCGATCGCGCTCACGTTGGTTACGCCAGTTGGAACATTTTGCGTCGTCCAGGACGATCCGCTGTCTGTGGTGCGAATGATGACAGGGCCAGCTCCGTTGGTCCCGCCGACCGCTTGGCAGACAGTGGCGGATGGGCAGGATACTTCGACATCTTGAATGGATGTAAGGGGGGGAGGCAGGGTCTCAACGCTCCATGTCGATCCGCCGTTGGTGGTGCCTACGATGACGTCACCCGCAGGTCCCTGCCCGTTGAAGCCTGTTGCCAGACACACGGCGGCGGAAGGGCAGACCATGCTCGAAAGCGAGGAGAGACCAGAAGGCAGGGATTGAGACGTCCAGCTTGATCCGCCGTTGGTTGTACCAAGCGCGAGAACGTCGTTCGTACCGGAGGCCGCTCCGGTTGCCTCGCACACGCTCGTGGACGCGCAAGAAATAGCGCCGAGGCCGACGCCGCTTGTGCCCACATCAATGCTCTGGGCGGTCCAGGTCGATCCTCCGTCTGTTGTCCCAAGGATCGCTTCCGCGCCATCAGTGTTCTCTCCTAGGGCCTCGCAGACGCTCGGAGAGGGACAGGTGACATCAAAAAGGCCGCTGGTACCCGGCGGCGGTACTTGCGCGGTCCACGTCGACCCACCATCGGTTGTACCCATCACGGCCGCGCCCGAAGGACCAAAGCCCACTGATTCGCATACCAAGCCAGAAGCGCATGCGATCGCCTCGGGCGTAAACGGAGCTGGATAGCTTCGGCTCACCGACCACGTCGAGGACGCCGCCCCCGCTTCCATGCTGGTTCCAAGGCTCATGCCAGCCGTTGCCGTAGAAGCGACAAGACATAGCAGCCCACAAAGCCACGCCACCCGGTAGTGCATGACAAACCTCCCGCCACCGCGGATCGCCAATTGGGTGAGGAAGCTAGCCCCTGAGAATTGCCTGGGCAACCGCCTTTGCTGGAGGCGGCCCGAACAAAACCTTGGGAGCCGCTTTTTTGCTCTCGAAGTTCAGGCTCCGACCGCCTGCCGTCGGTCCGGCGGCTTCCCGGCGGCGGGGCTCCGCATCTGCGATGCAAGTGTGTGACTCTATGCAGCAGTCCATCGCTGTGACGCCTGGGACTTCTGGCGATACGCTTTACCCTGGGGATTTCCAGACCAACAGATGCTCATGTGGAAGCCTGCTGCTTGAGGGGCTGAAGGGCGGTTCGTAGCGATCAAGGGGTCCGGTCCGCTTGATCCGTCAGCGGATCAACAACCGGACTTCTCGCTGGGCCGGAGGGGGCGCTGGCTGTTCATGGTTGGCTACTCCTTGGCCCTCGTGATGTGACGGCAATCCGGCGGCCTCAGTCCGAAGGGAAGATGGCAAAACCCGATGTTTCACGCTCCTGCGTGAGAACCGCCCGCACCACCCGGTCAGCCGAGCGAAGGGCGCCTTCGATGAAACCCTGGTAGTCCGAGACCGCCTCTCCGCACACGTGTACGGTGCGCGGCGGGTGATTCCGTCGGCGCCCGACAGGCGTGAATGCGTCTAGGCGTCCCATAGTCTCCCATGACCGTGCCCCGATACTCCAGGCGTGACATCCGGCCCCGACGGGCGACCGAGACCAGTCGCGGATCCCCCATGTTTGGATGTCCCCGGTGAGCATCTCCAACAGTTGGTCGATCGGCTTCTCCTCGCCCTCGAAGTACGGCTTCGACGAGGACGACGCACGCCCGGCGGCCCGTGGGAACACCACCGACACAGCGACGCTAGGCAGGTCCGAGCCAGCCACCGTCGCGTTTTCGCGCCAGATATCGGTGAGCGCCTTGTAGACCTGCGGGCGGATCAGGTCACACTCTTTAGCCACGGAGTCGAAACCGGGATGGCGCAGCATGTCCAGGATGCGCCCGAAGTTCTCCAGTGTGACAACCGCTGGCTCGGCGCTAATCAACCTTTTGTACCAACCCTGCAACAACGGCTGTGAGTTGGGTTTTCCAATCCAATCCCGAAGTTTCTTAACCAATCCTCGGACGCTGTCTGCATCGGGGTCTTCGTCGGGCAGGCTCCCTCTCCGTGTCCCGCTGTTGGCCAAGGCGTCTAATAGCAAGGCGGTCAGGTCCCGGTGGGCCTCGCGCCGAGCGTTGATTAGGAGGTGGAAGGCCAATGCCTTCTTGAACGTGTCTTCGCCCTGGTCGAGTTCAGCATGGTCGTGCACAGGCGACGCGACGAAGGGCTTCCAGAACTGGGTGGCGGGAACATCGGTATAGATCATGACCATCCCGCTCGCTCCGTCCCGTTTGAAGTGCAGCTCTCGGGTCGGCACTCCACCGGCCCCACTCTGCGGCAAGGTTTCCTTGCGCCACCACGCATGTCGCCTCACTACTAGGAAGCACTTGAGCAGGGCGAACCCGAAGACTCTGGTGAGGTCCTCACGGATGGCCGTTGGGAAATGCTCGGAGAGTCTCAGCAACGGAGCCAGCGGCAGCGCCAGGATGGCTTGGTCCGCCTCTACCACGTAGGAGCCTCCGTCACGACGATCGCTCACGGTGAGACAAATGGGTAGTTGGCCGGTCCCTGGCGCCACCTCCAGGACCTCTTGAGCCGGACGCAAGCTCACGTGAGTGTGGCTGCGGAGCTTGGCCGTGAGCCGCTCAACGAGGCGCTCTGTGCCGCCCTTGATGCCTTTCAACTGGTTGGCGTCGGTCTTCAATAGGCGCAGCCAGAAGATCCCCCATTCCACGGCATTCGGGTTGTCTGGGAACAGGTGGTAGAAGGTGCCCTCATTGCGGATGTAGCTGATGGCCGGTGGGCTCAGCTCTTCACCAATGGCGTTCCAGAACCCTTCGTCCCGCAATAGGTGGCCCTCGAGGGCAGACTGCGGCGGGCCGCCATAACCCACCCTCTTAAGGGACTGGTGTCGGGCGTTTCTCCGTAGAGCGTCGTAGCCGGGGTCATCCAGGCTGTCCAGCCACCGCTGGACCAACAGCCGGATCCGCTTCTGGTCCACCGGATCAGCCGTCGACAGGACAATGGTATCTGGAACCACTACCGGATCCCCCCATGCACCTTTGTCGGCCTGCCATTCCCCGTTCTCCCAGCGCCCTTCGGGGAGGCCAGCCGTGGTGTCGACACAGAGGTCGAGCTTGGCCTGCTCGTCGGGGTTCCATCCATTTTCAGCCAGGTAGGCCTTGAACGGCTCGCGGAAGATTCGTAGGACGCCAAGGCGCAACAGGTCGAGCGTGCTCGTCATCACCTCTTCGCCACCGTCGCCCGGCTCGCTACCCAGCACATCCCGCGTGTGGCGAAGTTCGTCGTGGCGAAGCTGATAGCGCGAACTGCCGGTTCGTGCGGATGTCATGTCGGCCGAAGTGCGCGGGAATGGAACAAACTCCAAACGGTCTTCCTTCCGCTGAGCCGGCTCGGGCTCGAGATCCACCTCGACAAGTTGGGTCAAGAAGGGCTCAATCGTCGTCTCGAAGCGCATCGGGCCATACTCGGCTTCGAACGCACCCATCTTCTTCGTCTCAATCCGTCCGCCGAACCGCGGTGATGCCTCAAACACGGTGATCTCGAAACTTGTTATTTCCGCCAATTTCAACGCGCAATACAAGCCAGCTATGCCGCCACCAACGATGGCAACCGACTTTCGTCGCTCGGGTGGCCGCGCGACGATCGCGCTCACGATGGCCCAGGCCCGCGCTCGACCAGTTGGCTCGTCGGCCACGCCGTTCGATGGCGGTCGACCGAGACCTTCGAAGTCGGTGAAGTAGTCGAGCACTTCGCGATCGGTGAGGGCCGGCCACGCCTCCCTCAGTCCTCGCACAATCACCTCGAGATACGCGTCGCTCGGCGCTCGGTAACTATCGGGACGATTGCGTCCGCTCAGGGTGATCCGAGGGATGGGTCCCGCGTGTCCCGGCCGCGATGGGCCGTCTTTATGGAGCCGCCACAGGCCATACGGCATGCTTGGAGGTCCGGCCAGAGATCCTCGCTTCAGCTCGCTGAGCGCAATGGTGGGATAGTCCTCGTCCCGATCTGGCATGCCCGCAGTAACATTCTCGGCGCGCATTAGCCACTGGCACTGCTCCCAGCTGATCAGATATTGACGGGCATACGTAACGTCTCGGGCGTCGGACTTATTGGCGGTTTCGAGGAAGAGTCCCGACGTGCCGCCCCACGCCAGATAGGTCCCACCGAAGTACAGGCGATGGGGCATCATTGTTGGCTCGGACTCCTCGGGAGGGCGCGGGTCCTTCATCGTTTTCGTTCTCACGCCCGAGCCGCTGAGATCGCCCGTGAAGTACTTGAGGAAGCGTTCCTCGCTTGTGTTCGAACCGTAGGCCACGTACCAGACGAGCGTGTTGCCATCATTCGGGTCAGCCATCGTCACCCTCCCAGCAGCGATTCGAAATGTGCTGACCAGCATGCCTGACCGCCATGGCGCTCGCATGCCGGCACCGATTGCGAGAACACTCCGACTGAGTCACTGGAGGGCAATCGACAGCTCCTGCGGCTGGGGGCCAACTTCACTGAATCCTGCGTACCGGGCTCCGGGCAGCCTCGGCCACTCCGCGCCCGCCTAGCGACGACCCTCTACACCCGCCGCCAGGGAGGACGGAAGGAGGAATAGTCGCCGTACGTCCCATCATCGTTAGGTCCTCGAGCAACCCGATCAGAGACGGGTTTTTCGGTCCGCCGATTGCCATGGCGACGCGAAATCAACTTACCCATACGCAGCCCAGGATGGTCCAGCGCGATCGTGATCAATCTTCAACAAGAATTCGTTCGAGTTTGCGGATTGCCGCTCGACCGATGTGTGACACCCTGGCTTCCGTTGTCGTCAAGGCCTCGGCAATTTCCCGCATGGGTAGTCCCACGAAGTACCGGAGATGAACAAAGAGCTGCTCCTCGTGATTCAGATAAACGGAGAGGTCTTCGAGCAGAAGGATCCCTTCCAGTTCTTCCAGGCCATCCCGATCCTCGTGGAGAGGAACGGTCTTGCGAGCCTCGTTATCCTCCCTACTCTGTCTGCGTGCCTCGGACCGCTGATATCCCGAAAGGGCGTTTCTGGAGGTCGTGGCGACGTAGGCGCGCCAACTAGGGCCGGACAGAATATCTAGGAGCGCTGGATTTCGGGTCGCTGCGTCATTTAACGCAATGAGCGTCAGTTGGGCGACGTCATCCGCGACATCTGGCGGTGCTCCATTGAGCTTGGCGACATTGACGGCATACTCACGGAGTCGAGCGCTTAATTCACTTCGGATCTGCCACACGGGTGCTACTTCTGGCCCGCTGGTCATTCGAGTCCTCCAGGCTTAGGCGGCGGCGTCCCTCCGCTTGTGCGTAAAGAGACGCCGCCGCCGGGCGCGAACGCGCGGAGTTAGCTGGCAGAACCACCGCGCGAGGCGCGCTGGCCGTCCGCGTAGTGTCCGATCGCTCCCGGAGGCGTGTACTTGGTGTCGTCCAAGTCACGATCCCTTCGAATCAGCTCTAGGGCTGTCGCTCGAACTCGCTTTTCGGCCTTCCCCTGGTGAGTGGACTTCGTCTTGCGGGTCGTAGGCGGCATGTTTCTCTCCTTTCGTTTTGGTCCCCGGCTGGGACGTGGATAATAGAAATGTCGCAGTAGGGGGTTCTTGAGCCAAGTTTTCGAACTCATTGGGCATCTGTTGTGCATCCCTCCTCACCTGACGCCTGAATGTCACATCTTCTGCAACAATCATGCGTCAACCGGGACGAGATCGGGGGGATCTTCGTCGTCACCGTCGTCGTCGTCGTCGTCGTCGGCAAACTCGTCGACGTCGCTCTGTATTTCGTCCTCGAGCCTCATTTGGGCGACAGTGCCCATCTCCTTGACGTCAGCAACATCGAGGTCGAGAACGTATGAGATCTCCGCAAATGTGAGCCCGAGCCGGTGACGAAGATGCACGTACTGGCACTCGGTGGCGTTGAACAACGGCTGATCGTGTCGCAGCCCAGCTCCGATTCGTGTGGACACGAGATGCTCGATGTAGTCGATGGCCATGTCGTTGAATACGTCGACAGAATCACCATCAAATTGTTCGCAAGTATCGTTTACTCAATTCGCGGCGATACCGTGACCAACCCGGGCCATCGAGCAATTCGGCGACGGCAGGGAATCTGGTCCACCAATCCTCTACGGCATCGCACACGATCCTGGCGACGGCTTGACACGTTTCTGGGGAAACGGGTTTGTCTCGTGATGACGATCCCGCTACGTCTTCGGCAACATAAATACGCAGTATTGCGGCACGCGTCAGCCCGAAATGACGTGGCAACCTCACTGGATAGTCCTCCCGAGCTGGGCATGCTTCGCCGAACATGAACTCAGGATTTCTTAGCACATCAATACCGAAGCAACTCTTCCAAGCGCGTCAGGGCCGAACTCCCAATACGTCGCACTTCCGATTCGCTCGAGTCGAAGACCCGCGAAATCTCGGCGATAGTTCGACCTACAAAGTACCGCTGATGAACGAAACGGCGCTCGGTGGGGCTCAATTCGGCAGCCGCAGATTCAAGAGCGGCTATCGCGAGCAGCCGGTCCACCTCCAGCGTATCTGACAACGCTGCCAGCTCCATCGCCAAGCGCGACTCTCCCAACCGACGCCGCTGGTTGAGAATCCGAGAGGATCGCAAAATGCGTCGTGTCGCGTCGCGCACGCAGGAACGCCATTCTGGGCCCTTAAGCGCTTGAAGGTACTGTGGATCTGCCCTGAGCCTTCCGTCCAAGATCAACAACGTGGACTGTGCAATGTCGGCCGCTCCATCCCGACCTACACCTGCCTTCCGCGCGACCTTTTCCGAATGGGAAAGTAGACAGGGGACCAGATGACTCGGGATCATCCATCGCTCGGGCATCGTCGTGGTCATTGAGCTCCTTCCTTTGCCTGTAGGAGAAACGCCACGGCATCTGGGATTCGCGCCGCTGCAATGGGCATTGCAGACTCCGCTCAGACGTGTAGCACTTGATATAATCGATACATGAGGAATACGGGTGTGACACATGAGCGATGAGCCCCCTGCCCCGAGCAGGAGCGGCAAGCGCAGGTCGAAATCAAAGGGGACAGGCATAAGGCCCCAGGACGTTCAGTATTTGGCGCTGCTTGCCGAAGAACTCGAGGCTGCGGAACAAGAGGCAGATCTTTCGCGAGAAGAAATGCGCGCAATGGTCTATCGATTGATCACGGCGGGTCGACTGCAGCGTGGGGCCACCGAAATCGCGGAGCAGGTTGTCGAAGGATTGACGCCGAGCGTTGCGCTGGTTGAGCCCATTCCACCGGCGACCTTTAATCAAGCACTTCTGCAGGCGGCGCGACGTCGAGAACTGTTGGAGACCGGCGTGTACACGGTGGCTGGTTTGGCACACACGAAGGACAGCACAGAAGCTGCAATCCGCCAGTGGATTCGGAGGGCAAGGATTGCGAACCGGCTATTCACTGTTTCAAGCCACGGACAGACGCTGATTCCCGCAAACGTTCTGACAGAGGAACTGGGAGTGCGACCCGAGTTGGCCGAACCAATCGCGACGCTCAGATCGGCTGGACTCGATGGTTGGGCCCTCTGGAACTGGTTGTCGCAACCCAACTCTTGGCTAGATGGGAGTCCTCCGTTTGAGCTGCTGTCTGACGCGCCAGAGCAGGTCGGCGAGGCCGCCCGCCGATGGGCATCAAATATCCCGCCAGTTGAATCGCGCACTTAGGCAATCGGAGCCTCTCCAGTGACTGCGCCGACTTGCCCATTCCCCCGTGCATGCCCAGTACCGAGTCCCGATCCGAAAGATTTGAGCAAACTTCCCTTGGTAACAATGGGGCAATCGCGGATGTTCCATACCTGTTACAGCCATAGCTTCGGAGTTGGGTTCAACTCATCGGGTAAGGGCGATACCAGGTTCGCCCCGCTGTCGGATAAATCGCGAAGCGTCGTAGTACCGACGATGTACGGCGCATCGAGTCAGACCGCCGCGCTCTTGGAGACCATCTTCCACGATATTCACTCCAAGTCGTCAAGGACTATCTATGCAGCGTCACTGTTGCAACGTGGTCTCATTGCCATGACTGCGCCAGCGGACCTGCCGCTCGTAGACCTCCGGGACTCAGAGTTGAGCAAAATTCGGTCTCGCTCGAGATCAAATCGTTTCTACCACTGCGGCGCACTACCCATGCACTCGAGAATGGGCCGCAGCACTATACGAGAGTCGCTTCCATGGAGTTGCTGCGGCCGGGATCTTGTGGCAATCGCGCGTAGCCGAACTGGCGGGACAGGACGCACCACTCTTAGCTGACCTCCTTAGGAGAGATTCCGGAGAGGTCTTCGTCTTGTTCGGAGACAGGGTTCCGGTCGACCCAGCGTCATATTCCGCTGGCGATCCGCAATACCCGGATCTGTCCAGCGGCGAAGGAAAATTGCTAGCAGATCAGATCGCCCATCTGCTGGGTGCAGTCATACTCGACAATTGATCGGTTGGCGCATCAATATTCGGCGGTTGGCCTTCAAGCGAAGAAGATGACGCCTCGTAGTAAAGCCGGGGCTCAATGTTCGTCTCTCCGTCATCGGTTGCGTTCGGCAGCATCCTCAAAGATACGTCCGAGCGCGTCAGCCGCATCTTGATCTGTTTCTGGGACGAAGTGCGAATAGACGTTCAGGGTAGTGCTCGGGTTCCGATGACCCAGTCTCCCGGCGACGGTCCGCACGTCGACACCGGCGGCGAGTAAGCCGCGTCGCGACGTAGTGCCGGAGATCATGGAGGCGAACGCCGGTCACCCCAGCCTGCCGGCAGATCCTCCGGAAAGCTCGAGAGGTCGAGTCTGGATGCCATGGTAGCGAGGCGTCGACCGCATGGCTGAAGACAAAGCTCTGGCGAGTGATGGCGCACGCGGCCACGTCAGCACGCTCGATCATGAGCGCCTCGTGGGCCCTCATCGTCGCGACAGTGCCCGCATCGAGTGAGATCCGCCGACTTTGGTGCGTCTTTGTGCCTTGTTCGATGAGGTCGTCGCGGACACGAACAAGGCCCCGCTCGATCGACAGCCTTCCTCGCTCTAGGTCAATGTCGCTCCAGCGGAGAGCGAGGAGCTCGCCCCGTCGAGCTCCCGACGATGCGGCCAGCATGATGAAGGTGGCCAGCTCAGGGTCGGACTCCTGCGCAAGGTGGAAGACTCTCACCACCTGATCCGGATCCGGAGGTTTCAGCTCCTTCAAGGGCACCCGGGGAGGAGAGGCATCGACAGCCGGATTGTGCGTGATCCACCCCCAACGCACGCCTTGTGACAGTGCCCGCCGGATGATGCCGTGCACCCGGCGGACGGTGGCCGGAGCGTAGGGCCCTCGAGACCGTCCGACCTCAAGCAGTTGGCGGTAGAAGCGATCGAGATCGGAGGGGGTGAGCTTGGCAACCTGCAGGGATCCGAGGAGGGGAATGATTGGGTCCTCGATGTACATCCGCGTGGTCTCGACGGTCTTCGGCGAGAAACTTGGAGCGGCAAGGTCAAGCCACTCCCTGCACAGATCGCGCGACCGTTCCTTTCCCGGCCGACGTGACCGGACGCCGGTCGACCTCGGCCACCATCGCAGCCAACACCTTGGACGCTTCGCGCTTGTTGCCGCGTAATGTTCGCTCGACCGAGATCTTGCGACCGGTCACCGCGTCGCGGCCGGCGTAAACCCTCAGGTTCCACGAGTTCTCACCTCGTTGGCGCATCGAGCCTGGCATCGCTGCTGCCTCCACCTTGTCCACCTGTGCTGCCCAACTTTACCTGAATAGTTGGGCAAAAGGATGGGCAACGGGACTCTGTCGCCTTTGTTCAGGACACAGACTTTGCCTCTGAACTGGTCCTTCTTTGCAGCCCCAACGGGATTCGAACCCGTGTCGCCACCTTGAGAGGGTGGTGTCCTAGGCCTCTAGACGATGGGGCCGAGCGATGGTCTCCACGACACATGTGGACACCGCCGGTGCTCGGGGGGAAGGACTCGAACCCTCAATAACTGGACCAGAACCAGTCGTGTTGCCGATTACACCACCCCCGAATGGGTGGGCGTTCAGATTAGCCGAGCGGCCAGGAGCAGGAGTTCGGCCGTCAGGGACGGGCAGGCCCGCGTTGTATCGGGGCAGGCGCGGTGGAAAGATGCCTCGCCCGGGGCCGTTCCGGGGTCCCTCGGGAATGAGCCGGATTCGGAGGTCCTCGGCATGCAGCGCTGGACGGTAGGGGTGACCGCCCTGGCTGGGGTGCTGGGCAGCTGCCGTGCTCCCGGCGCTCGCCGCCCAGGCCGGGACCCCCGGAATGGTCGTCAAGGTGACCCCGAGTCAAGGCCTCAAGGCCGGCCAGATGGTCACCGTCAGCGGCCATGGCCTGCCCAAGTCCGCCGGCACCGCCCCGCAAACCTGGTTCCTGACCGAGTGCACCGCCGTCGTCCGGGGCCGGATGAACCCCTCCACGGACACCCCCCACTGCGACATCACGCACGCCCAGGCCCTCAAGGTCACCAAATCGGGCACGTTCAACGCCCGCTACCGGCTGACGACGGGGATCATCGGCGACGGCTATTGCGGGACGACCGGGCATGCCACCTGCGTCCTCGGTGTGGGCACCGCACAGGGAATGGGCACCGTCGTGCGCATCAGTTTCAAGACCCCGGCCGCACCTCCCGCAGCCTCGACGCCGTCCGACGTCGACCACCGCCGGCTGACGCCCGACCCTCGACGACTCAGGCGTCGTGCAACCACTCCAGGTGGTTGTAGCCGATGATCCGCCCCAGCCCCACCCCGACGGTCTCCTTCAGGAAATAGGGCAGGGTCGACCAACCCCGGATGGGCGAGGTCTGCGTCGGCGTCGGTGACGGTGTCAGCCCGAGCGTCGAGGCGATGGCCATGGAGCGGTCCTCGTGGAACGGGTCGGTGGTGACGAGCACGACCCGGGCGTCGTGGGCCAGCAGCGCCGGCTGCGCGTCCGCAATGTTCTCGTAGCTGTCGCTGCCGCCCGCCTGCAAAATATCCGAGCTCGGCACACCTCTGGCTTCGAGATACATCGCACCCGATTGCGCCTCCGTGCACTTGTCGCCCGGCTGTTTGCTCCCGGTCAGCATGATCAGGTGGGCATCGCCCTGGTGGTACAGCTTCAGCGCCTCGTCGAGGCGCGCCGCCAGGTCCAAGGTGGGGACGCAGTCGTCCTGCGCCGCCCCCATGACGAGAATGGCCCCCGCCGGGTGCGGGTCGTACTGGCGTGAGGTCAGCCACACCTGCACCAAGGTGACGGCGAAGTAGAGGACGATCACCGTCACCACGAGGATCGCAATGCGCAGCGCCCAGCGGAGCGGTGCGAGCAGCATCAGGGGGTGGGGGTCGCACGCGGGCCAGCGCGGCCGCCAACCGGCGGCAGGTCTCGGCCCGGCCGAGCACCGCCAGCGAGTCGAACAAGGGCAGACCTCGCGGTCCGGCCCATCACGGCCACCCTGATCGGGGCCTGCGCCTTGCCCAGCTTGCGTCCCACCGCCTCGGCGATGCCCAGCGTGACCTCGTGGAGCGAATCCTTGTCCCACGGACAGGTCTCGTAGGCCGCCAGGGCTTCGCCCAGTATCTGCGCCGCCCCCCCGTCACCGGCGATCGCCTTCTGGAAGCTGTCGGGGTCGTCCGGCGCATCCTCCAAGAAGAGGAAGTCGACCAGCTCGGGTACCTCGCCCAACACGGTCACCCGCTCCTGCGTCACCTCGGCCAGCGCGGCGAAGACCCCGGCGTCGAAGCGCTCCGGCGCCCAGGCGGGAGGGGACACGATCGGCGCGCCGGTGTCGGGATCGAGCCAGCCCCCGGGAGCCCACTCCCCCGGTACCGGGTCGACCCACGGACGGGCAGCCGCCACGAAGCCGTCGACCGACAGCTCCCGGATGTACACGCCGTTCATGTGCGAGAGCTTCTGAATGTCGAAGAAGGCCGGCGACCGTTGCACGTCCTCCAGTCGGAACCGCTCCAAAATGACCTCGAGGGGCACGATCTCCTCGTCGCCGGGACTCCAGCCGAGCAGCGCCAGGTAGTTGCGGAAGGCCGCGGGCAGGTAGCCCTGCTCGCGGTACATCTCGACCGCCACGGGATCGCGCCGCTTGGACAGCTTCTTCCCGCGCTCGTTGACCAGCAACGGCAGGTGGGCGTACGCCGGCAACGCCAGGTCCACCCCCTCGGCCCGGTTCAAGGCGCCCCACAGCATGATCTGGCGCGGCGTCGTCGGCAGCAGGTCCTCGCCCCGGATGACGTGCGAGATCGCCATGGTGCGGTCGTCCACGACGTTGGCCAGCACGAAAATCGGCTTGCCGTTGCCTTTCACGCAGATGAAGTCCTCCAGCGCCCGCTGCGGGAACTCCACGTCGCCCCGCACCAGGTCGTGCACTTCCACCACACCCTCGTCGGGGGTGCGGAAGCGCAGGGCCCGCCCATCACCGCGCGACAGCCCGAGGTCACGGCAAAAGCCGTCGTAGCCCGGCGTCGGGTCCCCGGCCTCCGCCCGCTGCTTCGTCCGCTCGTCAATCTCCTCCCGGGTGCACGCGCAGGCGTACAACGCACCGCTGTCCCACAACGCCTCGATCGCCGCCTGGTGCGACGCCTCTTGGGCCGACTGGAAGTACGGCCCCTCGTCGGGCGACATGCCGAGCCAATCGAGCGCGGTGATGATGCCGTCGGTCCACTCGGGCCGGTTGCGCGCCTCGTCGGTGTCCTCAATGCGCAGAACGAAGGTGCCACCGTGCTGGCGCACGAACAGCCAGTTGAACAGCGCGGCCCGCGCGCTGCCGACGTGGAAGTAGCCCGTGGGCGACGGCGCGAAGCGGGCCCGGGGCGGTGAGATCGGATCAGTCACGGGTGCACTCCGAGCGCCGGCGGAGTGCGGGAGAAAGACCCGGCGTCAGTCTTCCTCTATTGAGATGGCGCCCGTCGGGCAGCCGTTGACCGCCTCGCGCAGGCGCGCCCGGAACTCCTCGGGCGGGTTCTCATTGAGCACGTACAAGTAGCCGTCGTCCCGCACCTCGAAGACCTCGGGCAGGATTCCCATGCAGACGGCGTTGCTGGCACACTCGTCGAAATCCACGACGACCTTCACGGAGACCTCCTGGTCAGACGCTGGGGGCTGAGTCCCGCCGAGCATATCGGCATGGTCCTTCGCCCTCAGGGCTTGTCGGCGCTGACGACCCACATGGCGAAGAACTGGGAGCCACCACCGTAGGCCTGTCCGAGGGCTCGACGGGCGTCGGGCACCTGGTGCTCGCCCGCCAGACCGCGCACCTGCAGGGCGGTCTCCAAGAAGCGCAGCATGCCCGAGGCGCCGATCGGGTTGGACGACAACACGCCCCCCGAGACGTTCCACGGGATGTCCCCGCCCTCAATCATTGACGTCGCACCGGCCTGGGTGAGCTTCCAGCCCTCTCCCTCGGGGCAGAACCCGAGGTTCTCGAGCCACATCGGCTCGTACCAGCTGAAGGGCACGTAGACCTCGGCCATGTCGAAGTCGGCCCGCGGGTTCGTGATGCCGGCCTGCTTGTAGAGATCGGCCGCGCAGTCCCGGCCGGCCTGGGGGTTGACCTGGTCCCGCCCGGCGAACATCGTGGGCTCCGAGCGCATGGCCATGCCGTGGATCCAGGCGGGTGGCCGCCCGGTCGCCGCCGTCGCCGCACCGGCGGCCTTCTCCGAACCGATGACCATGGCGGCAGCGCCGTCGGAGGACGGGCACGACTCGAGGTAATGCAGCGGGTCCCACAACATGATGGAGTCCTCGACCATCTTCATGGAGATGTCGGGCAGGTGCAGGTGCGCGTAGGGGTTCTTCAGCGCGTGCAGCCGGTCCTTGACCGCCACCATCATCCCGATGTCGCGTGGCGCGCCCGAGCGGTACATGTAGGCCCGGATGATGGGGGCGAAGTAGCCGCCGGCACCGGCCAGAAGCGGGGCGGAGAAGGGCTGGGGCACCGACAAGGCCCACATGGCGTCCGAGTCGCTCTGCTTCTCGAAGGCCACGGTCAGCACGCGCTCGTGAATCCCCGAGGCCACGAGGTGCGACGCCACAATGGCCGTCGACCCGCCGACCGAACCGGCCGTGTGGACGCGGAACATCGGCTTGCCCACCGCACCGAGGGCCGGCGCCAGGTAGAGCTCGGGCATCATGACGCCCTCGAACATGTCGGGCGCCTTGCCGACCACCACGGCGTCGATGTCGGCGAACGTCAGGCCGGCGTCCTCGAGGGCTGCCACCGCAGCCTCGCGCACCAGGCCGGCGATCGAGACGTCTTCCCGCTTGGACTTGGCCACCGTCTGGCCCACTCCGATGACTGCGCAACGCTCTGACATCACACACCCTCCAGGACACAAACCAGGTTCTGTTGCAGGCAGGGCCCCGACGTGGCGTGCGCCACGGCCCGGTCGGCGTCGCCGGACCAGATGCGCCGGGCCGACTCACCGATGCGGATGAGCCCGGCCGACATCATCGGGTTGGCCGCCAGTGCGCCGCCCGAGGGGTTGACGTCGACGCCGTCGGCCAGGCCGAGCGCCTCGGCCAGGATCAGCTCCTGGTGGGCGTAGGGCGCGTGCAGCTCGGCGATGTCGACCTTCTTGGCCCCGACCCCGGCCTTCTCCCCCGCCAGCTTCGTCGACGGCGACGTGGTGAGGTCGCGGGCGCCCACCGAATGGGTCTCAATGCGGTGGTCGATGCCGGTGATGAAGGCCGGCCGCTCGCACAGCTCGTAGGCCCGGTCGCCGGCCGCCAACACAATGGCGGCGCAGCCGTCGGTCAGCGGCGGCAGCGCGTGGCGCCGCAGGGGCGCCACCTCGTAGGCCTCGGCCAGCAGCTCTTCTGGGGAACGGTCGTACGCCACCTGGGCCTTGGGGTTCCCCAGGGCGGCACGCCGGGACCGGCTGGCCACGGCGGCGAAGTCGGCCTCGCTGGCCAGTCCCTTGTCGATCATCGCCTGCGCCTGCAGCGCGGCGAGCGACGTCGGATCCGGCCACAGCGGCGCCAGGTAGTAGGGGTCGAGCTGGACGGACAGGATCTCACCCAGGTGACCCATGGAGGAGCGCCCGAAGGCATAGACCAGTGCGGCGTCGATTTCGCCCTCCTGCAACAGCACCCAGGCCTCGTAGAGCGCCCAGGCGCCGTCCATCTCGACGTGGGACTCGGCCCGGGGCGGCCACACCCCGACGGCGTCGAGCGCCGCCACGAAGGAGAACGGCCCGCCGATCAGGTAGTCGGTCGACCCCGAACAGATGAACCCCACGTCGTCCTTGGTGATGCCGATGTTGCCGAACACCTCGGCCACCACGGGCATGAGCATCTCGACCTCATTGCGGTTGTCCTCGCGCCGCACGTTGTCGTACTGGGCGAAGGACACGACGCCGACCGGGCGCGAGCCGGACGTCAGGTCGGGGAAGCCGCTCACAGATACTCCTTGTAGGTCTCGTAGTCGGCATCGGGCTCGTCGAGAGGACGGAAGTACTTGACCGACGCCAACGTCGGCCCCCACTCCTCGGGCGGGACCCAGACCGCTTCGACCCGCATGCCCATACGGATTTCGTCGATCGGGATCTCCTGAATGAGGCCCATGAACGACAGGTTGGCCCCGTCGAGCAGAATTTGGCCGCAGATGTAAGGGATCTCGATCGACTGGCCCGCGAAGGGCACGTTGACCACGCAGTAGGTGGTCACGGTGCCGGTGTTGGGCAGCTCGACGATTTCGTCGGTGGGCAGGCCGTCGGTCGGGCAGGACCCGCGCGAGGGGATGTAGACCTTCTTGCACTTGGGACAGCGCTGCCCGATGAACTTGCCCTCTTCGTAGCCGTGCAGGTTCTTGCTCATGGCCACGCCTGCGGTGAAATTGAAGTCGAGGCGCGTGGTCGCCGCCATCATGGTCACCGGCTCGCGTTCGCTCACGCCGCACCTCCGACTGCCACGAAGTGGCTGATGTCCTTGACGTGCCCGACGCGCTCGTCCTCGGGGATGAACTCGGGCCGCACCCGCATGCCGGTCGAGACGTCGTCGGGACTGGCGGCCGGCAGCACGTGCAGGAACGAGGTGTCCGCACCGTCGAACTGCACGAGCACCCAGGCGAAGGGCTCCTGCAGGGGGTGCTTCGGCGCCGGGTGGGCCACCCAGGACCACGTGGTGACCGTGCCCTCGGGCCCGACCTCGACGATGCCCTCGGTCTCCTCCCCGGTCTCGGGGTCGTACTCCGTCGGCGGCACAATGACACGTCCGCCCGTGCCCCGGATCCCGACGACCTTGCCGTCGCGCAGCCCGGTGAGAAACGCACCCACGACCGGGCCGACGGAGCGCACGTAGGGGTACTCCAAGACGTGGTCGGAGCGGTAGATCACCGCTTCCTCTGCCATGCCACCTCCCCAGTCCACGGGCCTCCAGCGGGCCCCGGGTGAAACTAGAACAGATTCCAGTTTCGTGCCAGGTTCCCAGGTCCTCGGACTCCGCCGATCCGCAGCTCCGTGCCGATCAGCCCAGGCTGGACATGTCCACACCGGCCAGCAGCTGTGCAATGAAGGCGCGGTCGTTGAGGATCGGGACCTCCGAGACGAACATGCGGCCGTAGCGCTCGAAGTACATCAGCTGTTTGGCCAGGAGGAACGTGCCCCGGTCGAAGTCGGACATGAGGCCGCCGGACTGGTCGGCCATCCGCCGCACCCTGCGCTGGGTGCGCAGCCGGCGCAGATATCGACCGCACGCTGCGCTGGTGGGCCTCGACCCCTTGCGCCTTGGCCATCTGCACCTGAATGGTCTGCATCATTCCGGCCAGGCTGACCTCTCCGAAGGGTCGGGTCAGCGCCGGCTCCATGATGGAGCGGACGAACGCGGTCAGGTCCTCGTCGGACAGGCCCACCGCCACCCCGATGGCCGGCCCGTAGACGTCGGTGATGTGCTTGGTCACCACCGGCCAGGCCGACTCGTCGCCCATGGCGGCGGACAGCAGCGAAATGAAGAAGCGGTGCGTCGAGGGGTCGAGCCGGCCCACAATGCCCCAGTCGATGACGCCGATCCGCCCGTCGCGCAGCAGCATCATGTTGCCGGCGTGCACGTCGCCGTGGAACGCCCCCCAGCGCACGGTCGTGAGGAAGAAGGCGCGCATGACCTCTTGGACCAGCGGGGTCGGATCGAATCCGAGGTCGGCCACCCGGGCCAGGTCGTCGATCGGGACCCCGTCGAAGAACTCCATGGTCAGCACGTTGCGGCCCGAGAGGTCGACGTAGGGCTCGGGCACCGCCATCAACTTCAGGTCGAACTCGGTCTGCAGCCGGCGGAAGTGCAGGAGCGAGCGCGCCTCGTTGCGCAGGTCCATCTCCTCGCCGATCTGCACCCGGAAGCCATCGAGCAGCTGCAAGGTGGAGCCGGCCATCTGGTCACCGGTCTGGCGCACCAGAATTTCGAGCAGCGGCTGCATGAGGTCGAGGTCGGTCGCCACGGTGTGCTCAATGCCCGGCCGCAGGACCTTCACCGCCACCGTCCGCCCGTCCAGCAGGCGGGCCCGGTGCACCACGGCGATGGACGCAGTCCCGATGGGGTCGGGCTCGAATTCGGCGAACGCGTCGCGCAACGACAGCCCGAGGTCCTCTTCCACCCGTTGGCGCACGTCCGGGAAGGGCACCGGCGGCCCCGTGTCGAGGCAGGCCCGGAACTCGTCGGCCACCTCGTCACCGAACATGCCGGGCGACGAGGCGATGATCTGGCCGAACTTCATGAAGGTCCCGCCGAGGTCCTGGAAGCTCTTGCGCAGCGGCCGGGCGAGCTGCGCCGCCGGCAACACGCCCTGACGGATGTGGAGCACCTGGCGCGCCGCCGTCGGGGTGAAGTGGATCGCCACCACCTTGGCGATGGTCCGGCTCCGACGGAGCAGCTCGCGACGCGTGGGGTTCGGCAGCTGACGCGGGTAGATGCGCGGCACGTCCTCGGTCAGCGGGCGCGGCGCGGCGGGGGGTCACCGGTTTCTCCGCCTGCACCTGGGGTGTCGTCCCGACCGGTGCGTCCGCCGCCCCTTGGGTCACTGGCTCAGGGTAGGCGCGGCGTCGTCGCGCCGCGGTCACCCCCTGGTCGGACGGTTACGAGAAGGAATCCGCCAGCGCGGCCAGCGCGCCCTTGTAGGTGTCGCCGAAGATCGGCGCCATCTCGTCAGGCGACACGTCGTAGGCCCAGATCACCTTGGACCCGGCGCCGTCCGGCCTCGACCGAGACGGTGGCGGTGTGGCTCTCGACGGGCACGCCGTCGACCACCGAGTAGGTGAGCACGCGGGTCTCGTCGTCCCGGGCCAGCAGCCGCTCGCGGATCTCCATGCCGAACATGCCGATGATGCGGTCGTCGCCTTCCAGGCGGAAGGACTCGATGGCCGGGAACAACACGCCGACGCCGGCGAAGTCGCCGACCTTCGCCCACACCTCGTCGGGTGTGGCGGCGATCGTCATGTCAACTGCGCCTGCTGCCATTGCGGCCTCCTCGTGTGCGACCGGTTCCCCGATCTGAAGTCGCCGGTACAGTACTGCCGACCCGGTCCGCCCGCAGGAGACCGGCTGTGGAGAGGGAGTCCGCCGATGGAGACACGCACGATCGGCCAGTTCGAGGTCAGCGTGGTCGGACTGGGTTGCAACAACTTCGGCATGCGCATCGGGCGCGAGGAGTCGGCGGTCGTGGTGAACGCCGCGCTCGACGCCGGCATCAACTTCTTCGACACCGCCGACATTTACGGCGGGGCCAAGAGCGAGACGTACCTGGGCGAGGCACTGGGCTCCCGCCGCGACGAGATCGTCCTGGCCACCAAGTTCGGCGCCCCCTACGAGGGTCACGAGGGCGGGGCCTCGGCCGCCTACATCCGTACCGCCGTCGAGGACAGCCTGACCCGGCTCGGCACCGATCGCATCGACCTCTACCAGCTGCACCTGCCTGATCCGAAGACCCCGATCGCCGAGACGATCGGCGCGCTGGTCGAGTTGGTGGCCGAGGGCAAGGTCCGCGAGTTCGGCTGCTCCAACTTCACCGTGGACATGCTCACCGAGGCCGCCGCCGCGACGCCGGACGGCAGCCCCGGCTTCGTCAGCGTCCAGAACCACTACAACATCCTCTACCGGGAGCCCGAGGACGGCGTCTTGGAGTGGTGCGACGCCGCCGGCGTGGCGTTCCTGCCCTTCTTCCCGTTGGCCAGCGGGCTCCTGAGCGGCAAGTACCGGGCCGGTCAGCCGCTGCCCGAGGGCACCCGACTCACCGCCATGGGTGACGGTGCCAAGAGCCAGCTCTCCGACGAGCGCCTGGCTGCCGTGGCCGACCTCGACGAACTGGCCGAGCGGGAGGACCACAGCGTTCTCGACCTGGCCTTCGGTTGGCTGCTCGAGCGTCCCGCCGTGGCTTCGGTCATCGCCGGCGCCACCAGGCCCGAGCAGATCGCGGCCAACGTGGCAGCGGGCGCCTGGCGCCCCGGTGCAGAGGTGCTGGCCGCGGTCGACACCATCGCGCCCCGCTAGACGCCGGGCCGGGCCGCGCCGCCTGCTACGAGCGCCGGGGTTCTGGACCTCGCTGCGTCGCCCGCACCGGAGCCAGATGCACCAGCAGGTTGTAGGTGACCAAAGCGATCGCGACGTGCATGGCCATGAGCACGAGGACGGCCTGTTTCGGCTGCCCCTGATGCCAAATGTAGACATCCGGGAGAAGCAGGACGAGGGTCACTGCGATGGCCAGACGGAAGAAGAGCCAACGCGGCGCCGAGCTGACGCGCACCACCACCGGCCAGGCCGCACAGGCGATGAGCACACCGACGATCGTGAGCCTGGCGTAGTCGTGGAACTGGAAGTGGACGTAGCCCTTCGTCGACGGGAACAGCCTGGTGCCGATGAACACCAGGAGGGCGTCGGCCCCCAGGGAACCGGCCACGGACAAGACGGTGGCCAGCGCAACCCGCCACCATGCCGGCGGGCGGTGCGAAGGTGAGAAGTCGATGCGCGCCCAGGCCAGAGCCCGCTCGCTCACATCGGGTGAAGCCGCCATGCCTCAAGGCTACGGACGGAGGCGCCCCCGCCGAATCAACCGCGAGGCGGAAAGGGGCGGCCGCTCCTCATCCCTTCGATGCAACCGATGTCCCGTTCTGTTGCATCACCGCCGCCTCCACAATCTGAATGTCCGGCGGCTGAATGGCGAGCGGTCCGCCCGCCACCGGCACCTGCCACACCAGCGAGACGTAGGGCGTCGGCTGCACCTGCGTCCCCGCCGCGCAGGGCGGGAAGCCCGTGATGTCGAACGGCATGGTCGCCGACGGGTTGGCCGGCCCGCAGACCTGGGTCCGTCGATGCCACTGGACGAGCGCGCCGTAGGGCATCGGCACCTTGGTCGCGGTCGACGGCAAATGTACATGGCGGCGGCGAGCACATCACCCCCCGACGGCGTCGAGGCGTAGACGAGCCCGTCGACGTGCTGGGGGTCGAGCGTCCGTTGCGCCGCCGCGTTGGCCGCCACAATGGCCGGATTCACATAGACCACGACCGGGTAGTCCGTCGGCGAGGCGGGCTCGTACCCGGCGGCCATCGCCGCCGCCGGCGTGGTGTAGCCGGACACGGCAGCGCTGGTCGCCTGCACGTACTGCACGGCGCCGATGTCGTCGGCCGCGGTCAGGCTGGGCGCGCAGCCGCTCTCGGCCATGTGGATGTCACCGGGCCCGTTGTTCCCGGCGGCCAGGAGCGCGCTCGCCTCGGCCTGCGGAATGGCCGGGCCCGTGTAGTGCCAGTTGGGGGTCGTGGTGTTGAAACCGGCGGCCGCGCTGGCGTCGGACCCGTTCATGTCCATGCCGTTCTTGCCACTCATGATCATGTACGGGGTGTTGTTCAGGTCCAGCCCCGAGATCTTCAGGCCGCTCTGATGCGGCACGCATGTGCTGGCGGTGGCCGACGGCGTCGTCGAGCCCGACCCGTGTCCGACGTGCTGCTGCCGTTCATGACCATCCCGCTCATGGCGTCACTCGTCGACTCCGACGCCACGGCCGGATAGCTGGCGCTGAGCGCGAGCGCCGCGCCGAGGGCGGCGATGCCGAGGACGGCCGCCGCCGGGCTCCGCCGCAGGACCTCGCCGGCGGGCGAACGCCAGGCCGCCTTCGACGCCACCACCGTCGGCACCATGGCCGCCGCGAGCAGTATCACCAGTGGCCCGGTGTTGGGGTCGGTGTCCGATCCGCTGAACACGTTGCCGACCAGGCCCTGGGCGGCGATCCACATCAGGAGCGAGAGCAACGCACCGGCGGCGAGGAACCACCCGGGACGGCGGACCACCAGCGGTCCCAGCCCGATCGCCACCGACACGGCCGCCAGAATCCACGCCGTCTGGGTGCCGGTGGTCGAGAAGAGGTTGGCGACGACTGTTGAGGAAGTGGCCGTACCACCCGGGCACCACGCTGCTCATGCCCGAGATGGCGCTCTGAACCGACGTCCGCGTCCGGTTGGCCGGCAGCAGGAACAGCACGGCGGCCAACGACCAGTAACCGGCCCACACCGCCAGCGGTGTGATCGCCCCGCCGATCCCCTGGGCGGCGGCCGACGTGGCCACACCCGACGGCCGGTCGCTCCAGTCGATCGCGTAGCGCCGCGGCGGCCGGGGCCATGCCATCAGGCCGATGAGGCCGTACAGGAGCGCCGAGCCCGGGGCGCCCGTCAGGGCACTGGCATTGCCGGTGAGGAGCATGCCCAGGCCCTCGCCGATGACCCAGATGCCGAGCACCCAGGCGAACGACACCGCCAGTGCGGTGCGCACCGTGCCCTTGTAGAGCAGCCCGATCCCGATGAAGAGCTGAATGAGGGCGAAGAACGTGTTCCACACCGCGATGTCGGGCGACAGGAAGTTCCCGATGTGGGTGATGAAGTCACCGAGGACGAACGGTTGACCGCTGGCATTGGCGAGGATGTTGTTCTCGACGAAGCCGCGGCCGAACATGAAGGGCTGGAACTGCAGCGCGGCATCGACGATCCAGAAGAGGCCGAGAATGACCTGGAGCGCCCGCTGGGACCGGACGGCCAGCGGGAAGCGGCTGTGGACCTGCTGCTCCCTCGGCCTCGGTCTCGCCTCCGCCCTGCGTGCCTCGGTCGCTGTCCATGCCCTGCTTTACGCTACCGGCGGCCTTGAGGATGGCAGCGTCAGCCTCCCGTCAGGGCCATCGCGGCCGCCGGCTCAGGCGTCGTTGACGGCGGCCACCAGCTTCTGCAGCGTGTCCTTGGCGTCCCCGAAGAGCATGGTCGTCTTGGGGTCGTAGAGCAGCTCGTTGTCGATACCGGCGAAGCCGGGTCGCATGGAGCGCTTGAGGAAGATGATGTTCTCGGCCTCGTCGGCGTGGATGATCGGCATGCCGAAGATGGGACTGCCCGGCGTCGACTTCGCCGCCGGGTTGACGGTGTCGTTGGCGCCCACCACCAGCGCCACGTCGGCCGTGGACATTTCGAGGTTGGCCTCGTCCATCTCCTTCAGGTCCTCGTAGGGCACGTTGGCCTCGGCGAGCAACACGTTCATGTGGCCGGGCATGCGGCCCGCCACCGGGTGGATGGCGAAGAAGGTGTCGACGCCGCGTGCCTTGAGGGCCTCCTCCAGCTCGCGTGCCGTGTGCTGCGCCTGGGCCACCGCCAGCCCGTAGCCCGGGATGATCACGACCTTGCGCGCGTAGGCCAGCAACACGCCCACGTCGTCGGGCGTGCCCGCCCGGACGGGGCGGGCGGCGTCGCCCTCGTCGCCGCCCGTGGCGGTGATCACCGAGCCGAACGCGCTGAAGAGGATGTTGGGCAACGAGCGGCCCATGGCGCTGCTCATCAACCGGGTGAGGATGATGCCCGACGCACCGACCAGGGTGCCCGCCACAATCAACAGGTCCGAGTCGAGCACGAAGCCCGAGGCGGCCACGGCGAGGCCGGTGAACGAGTTCAAGAGCGAAATCAGCACCGGCACGTCGGCGCCGCCGATCGGCAGCACCAGAATGACGCCGAGGACCAGGGCCAGCACCAGAATGATCCAGACGTAAATGATGCTGCCGGTGACCAGGGCGAGGATGACCATGACGCCGATGGCCGCAGCCGACGAGCGCATTGATGACCTGCTGCCCGGGGTAGGTGATGGGACGCCCGGTGATCAGCTCCTGCAGCTTTATGAAGGCGATGGCGCTCCCCGAGAACGACACGGACCCGATGAGCACACCGAGCAGCACCTCGGCGGTGACGTAGACGGCGGGCTGCAGTCCGAGCGAGTGCAGGTGGAGCAGCTCGACGATGGAGATCAGGGCGGCGGCGCCACCGCCCACGCCGTTGAAGATGGCCACCAGCTGTGGCATCGCCGTCATCTTCACGTAGCGCGCCACCGGCACGGCGATCGCCGCCCCGAGCGCCATGGCGATGAGCGCCAGGACGAGGTTCCAGCCCGAGTGCCGCAAGCTCGGCAGCGTGAAGGTCATGGCGATGGCCAGCGTGGCGGCCGCCGCGCCGACCAGGTTGCCCAATCGGGCGTGGCGCGGCGAGCTCAGGCCCTTGAGGGCGAAGATGAAGCCGGCGATGGCGACCAGGTAGGCCAGGTCGCGCGCGGTCGTCAGGGTGAAGGAGACGGCCAGCATCAGGCGGCGCCCCCGCTGGGCTCAGATGGCGCGTCCTGGGCCTTGGCCACCTGCTCCTTCGCCTTGGCCTTTTCGCCCGGCTTGCCCTTGAACATCTCGAGCATGCGGTCGGTGACGACGAAGCCGCCCACCACGTTCAGCGTGGCCAAGAAGATGGCCAGAAATCCGAGCGTGACCTCGGCGGCGCCGTGCGCCTCGCCCATGATGGTCAACGCACCCACCAGCACAATGCCGTGGATGGCGTTCGACCCCGACATCAGCGGGGTGTGCAGAATGCTCGGCACCTTCGACACGACCTCTATGCCGACGAAGGCCGCCAGCACGAAGATGGTCAGGTACTCAATGATCCCGGTGGTCGATCCGGTCGGGGTCGCCTGCGCCAGCAGATGGATCACGACGGTGCTCCTTGTGATGTCCCGCCCAGCAGTTCCACGGCGGCCGGCGCCACCGCGGCGCCGTCTCGCAGCACGCACATGCCGGCCACGATCTCGTCGTCCCAGTCGGGCTCCAGCGTCCCCGACGGCCCCATGAGGCCGAGCACGTTGGCCACGTTGCGGGCGAAGAGGAAGCTGGCGTGGGTCGGCATGCCCGAGGGCGGGTTGGCCATGCCGACCACGTGGACGCCGTTGTGGTCCACGATCTCGCCTGCCACCGTCAGCTCGCAGTTGCCACCCTGGTCCGCCGCCATGTCGACGACGACCGCGCCCTCGGCCATGCCCTCGACCATCTGCGTGGTCAACAACACGGGGGCCTTGCGCCCGGGCACGGCGGCGGTGGTGATGACGACGTCGGAGCGACCGACCTCGGCGGCCAGCGCGGCACGTTGGCGCTCAAGCTCTTCGGGGGTGAGCTCGCGCGCGTAGCCACCGGTGCCTTCGGCCGAGACGCCCGAGTCGAAGAAGGTGGCCCCCAGGCTCTCGGCCTCTTCCTTGGCCGCGGCGCGCACGTCGAAGGCCTTGACGACGGCGCCGAGCCGGCGAGCCGTGGCGATCGACTGCAGCCCGGCCACGCCGACGCCCATGACGAACACCTTGGCCGGCGGCACCGTCCCCGCCGCGGTCATGAACATGGGGAAGAACTTGGCCAGGTGCTCCGCCGCGGTCAGGCCGGCTCTGTAACCCGACACCGTCGCCTGCGAGCTCAGGGCATCCATGCCCTGCGCCCGGCTGATGCGGGGCAACAGGTCGAAGCTGAAGACCGTCGCCTTCTTGGCGGCCAGCGCACGCACGGCGTCGGGGGCCTGGGCGACTCCGAAGAAACTCAACGACGTGGCGGCCTCGGGCATGGCCGCCACGTCCTCGGCGCTGGGCGTGTTGACCCGCACCACGAGCCCCGCACCCGACAGCGTTGCCGCCAAGTCGGGAGCCACGGTGGCGCCGGCATCGGTGTAGGCGTTGTCGCTGAACGCGGCTTCGGTGCCGGCGCCGGCCTGCACGCAGACCTCCCAGCCGGCGCTGACCAGCTTCTTGGCCACGTCGGGGACGAGGGCCACGCGGCGCTCTCCGGGACGGGTCTCGGTGGGGACCGCCAATTTCACGGTCTGTCTGTCTAGCAGCTGAGCCCCGTGTGCCCCTAATCAGGCACGAAGGAGGCCGCTCAGGACGCCGGCACCCGCTCGAACCCGTTCAGCTTCCGGCCACGGCCCCCAGATACGGCGGGGGCTCCCCGCCCCCGTGCACGACCAGGTTGGCCCCGGTCACATAGGAGGCGGCGTCGCTCGAGAGGTACAGGCAGGCCTCGGCCACGTCGGCCGGCGTGCCCATGCGGCCGACGGGCACGGTCGCGGCCGCCCGCTCCATGCCTTCGGGGCCGCCGTAGAAGTCGTCCCCCGCCCCGGTGTCGAGGAGCCCGGCGGTGACGCAGTTGACCCGCACGGCGGGCGCCCACTCGACGGCCAGCGTGGCCGTCAGGTTGATGAGGCCGGCCTTGGCCGCGCCGTAGGCCGACGAGCCCGGCGACGGACGCATCCCCGAGACGCTGGTGATGTTCACGATGGAACCACCGTCCTCCTGCACGGCCATGACCTTGTGGGCGGACTGGGCGCACCACAGCGGCGCCAGGAGGTTGAGGTTGACGATGGCCTCGACGAAGCGGGGCGACGCATCGGCCGCCAGCACGTTGGGCGAGCCCCCCGCGTTGTTGATGAGGACGTCGAGCCGGCCGAAGTGCTCGACGGCCTTGGCGATGACGCGCTCGGCCTCGGGCGGCTTGCGGATGTCGGCCGTCACGAAGACGGCCCCCTCGACCTCGGCCTCGTGGCGCCCGCAGGCCACGACGTGCGCCCCGGCCGCGACGAACGCCGCCACCACGCCGGCCCCGACCCCCCGGGAGCCGCCCGTCACCACCACCACACGCTCGCTGAAGTCGTAGACGGGCTGGGTCACCAGGCAGACCCTACGGCACCACCTCCGGAGTCCGCGTTGGCCGGGCGGCGGCACGCTGGCCTAAGTTCCTCCGGGACTTCTGACGCGGCGTCAGGGCCGGAACCCGAGGAGAATCAGCGTCCGTATGCCCATCACCGTGATGCAGGAGCACGACGGGATCGCCGAGGTGGTGATCGACCATCCGCCGGTCAACGCGCTCGATGTCGCGGGCTGGTTCGAGCTGGCCGACGCCCTCCTGGCGGTGGGCCGGGTGCCCACCAACCGGGTCGCCGTGCTGCGGGCGACGGGGCGCGGCTTCTGCGCCGGCGTCGACATCAAAGAGATCAACGCCAAGGGCGACGAGGCGTTGGTCGGGGTGAACCGGGGCTGCGCCGCCGCCTTCGCCGCCGTCTACGACTGCGAGGTGCCGGTGATCGCCGCCGTGCAGGGCTTCTGCCTCGGCGGCGGCATCGGCCTGGCGGGCAACGCCGACATGGTCATCGCCTCCGAGGACGCCACGTTCGGGCTGCCCGAGGTCGACCGCGGCGCGCTCGGCGCCGCCACCCACCTGGCTCGCCTGGTCCCCCAGCACGCCATGCGCAAAATGGTCTACACGGCCAAGCCGATCAGCGCCGCCGAGCTCGCGTCCTACGGATCGGTCGCCGCCGTGGTGCCGCCGGACCGCCTCCATGCGGCCGCACTCGAGCTGGCCGCCGACATCGCCACCAAGAGCCCCACCATCATCCGCCGGGCCAAGGAATCGCTCAACGGCATCGACCCCGTCGACGTGAAGCGCAGCTACCGCTTCGAGCAGGGGTTCACGTACGAGCTGCACGTGCGCGGTGTGGCCGACGAGCAGCGGGCCGCCTTCGTCGAGAAGCGCGACGCCGACACGTCGACCTGATGGCCGACAAGCGCTCCACCATCGACGACATCGTCGGCGAGCTCCGCTCGGGCATGACCGTCGGGATCGGCGGCTGGGGCTCGCGGCGCAAGCCCATGGCCGTCGTGCGCGCCATCTGCCGCTCCGACCTGACCGACCTCACCGTCGTGGCGTACGGGGGGCCCGACGTCGGGCTGTTGTGCGCCACCGGCAAGGTGAAAAAGGTCGTGTGCGGCTTCGTCACCCTCGACTCCATCGCGTTGGATCCGCACTGGCGCGCCGCGCGCCAGCACGGCCGTGTCGAGGTCATGGAGGTGGACGAGGGGATGTTCTTCCTCGGCCTCCAGGCCGCGTCGTGGCGCGTGCCCTTCCTGCCCACCCGGGCCGGCCTCGGCTCCGACGTCCTCACCGTCAACCCCGACCTGCGACTGGTGCGCTCCCCCTACGGCGCCGGCCACCCGTACCTGGCCGACCCGGCCGACGCCGACGTGGAGCTGGTCGCCATGCCGGCTCTCCACCTCGATGCCGCCATCGTCCACACCAACCGGGCCGACGCCGCCGGCAACGGTCAGATCTTGAGCCCCGACGCCTTCTTCGACCCGCTCTTCCTCGGGGCGGCCGAGCGCCGCTTCATGACCACCGAGGTCATTGTGGAGAACGGCGCGTTGGCCGACGACGCGCACCCGATTGCGAGCGTGCCCATCCACCGCATGCTCGTCGACGCCGTGGCCGAGGCCCCCGGTGGCGCCCACTTCACCGCCAACCCCCCGGACTACGGGCGCGACGAGAAGTTCCAGAAGGAGTACGCGACGTCGGCCACCGAACCCGCCGAGTGGGAGGCCTTCGCCAAGCGCTACGTCTTCGTCGACGACGACGAGTACCGGGCCCACGTGGCCGAACGGCAGGAGCCACTCCGAGCGATCCGGGCGTCACCCGGGCGGAGTCCTGCGTCATTGCCTGCGCCGACGTCTGGCGCGAGGCGGGCGAGGTCATGGTCAGCCCCTTCGGCACCATTCCCGCCCTGGGTGCCCGGCTGGCCAAGCGCACCTTCTCGCCCGACATTGTGCTCACCGACGGCGAGGCGGCGCTCATGGTCGGTGCGCCGCCCATCGCCGCCCGCCCGGCCGAGCTGGTGCGTGAGGCCGCCATGCCCTACCGCACCGTCTTCGACGTCGTGTGGTCCGGCCGGCGCAACATGATGATGATGGCGAGCCAGATCGACCGCACCGGCAACCAGAACATTTCGGCCATCGGCCCGCACGCCAAGCCCAAGGTGCAGCTGGTCGGCGTGCGCGGCGCGCCGGGCAACTCGGTCAACCACCCCACCAGTTACTGGGTGCCCGACCACACCGTGCGCTCCTTCGTCGAGCAGGTCGACGTCGTCAGCGGCGTGGGGTACGCCCGGGCGGCTGCGGCCGGTCCGGGGGCCACGCGCTTCCACGACATCCCCCGCGTCGTCTCCAACCTGGGCGTGTTCGACTTCGAAACGCCCGACCGCACCATGCGGCTGCGCTCGTACCACCCCGGCGTGAGCGTCGACGACATTGTGGCCGCCACGGGGTTCTCCCTCACCGTGCCCGACGACGTGGCCGAGACGCGCCTGCCCACTCCCGAGGAGCTCGAGCTCATCCGCGTCGTGCTCGACCCGGGCTCGCTGCGCGACCGCGAGGTGAAGCGCTGACCGCCGAATTCCACCCGGCGCTCCACACCGAGCTGTGCGAGCGGCTCGGCATCCGCTACCCGCTGGTGCAGACCGGCATGGGCTGGGTCGCCGGTCCCCGCCTGGTGGCCGCCACCACGGAGGCGGGCGGCCTGGGCATCCTGGCTTCGGCCACCATGAACCTCGACGAGCTGGCCACGGCCATCGCCGAGGTCCGCCAGCGCACCAGCGGCCCCTTCGGCGTGAACCTGCGCACCGACGTGGCCGATGTCCACGAGCGCATTGAGCTGATGATCGAGACCGGGGCCCGGGTGGCCAGCTTCGCCCAGGCGCCCAACCCGGCCCTGGTCACCCGCTGCAAGGAGGCGGGCCTGTTCGTCATCCCCACGGTGGGCGCACGCCGCCACGCCGAAAAGGTGGCCGAGTGGGGCGTGGACGCCGTCATCGCCCAGGGCGGGGAGGGCGGGGGGCACACCGGGACGGTCCCCACCACGCTCCTGCTCCCCCAGGTGGTGGACGCCGTGGGTGACCGGGTGCTCGTGCTCGGGGCCGGCGGTTTCTTCAACGGCCGCGGCCTCGTGGCCGCCTTGTCCTACGGCGCCGCCGGCGTCGCCATGGGGACCCGCTTCCTGCTCTCGGCCGAGAGCCGGGTGCCCGACGCGGTCAAGGCGCTCTACCTCGGCACGCCCGTCACGGGCACCGTCGTCACGACCAAGGTCGACGGCGCGCCCCAACGTGTGGTGCGCACCGACCTGGTCGACCATTTGGAGTCACAGTCCTGGCTGCGCTCGTTGCCGCGCGCGCTGCGCAGCGCCTACCGGTTCCGCCAGGAGACGGGGGCCACCTTCAGCTCGCTGCTACGCGAGGGGCGCGCCATGAAGGAGGGCAACGAGCTCACCTGGGCCCAGGTGGTCATGGCCGCCAACGCGCCCGTCATGACCAAGGCGGCGCTGGTCGAGGGGCACACCGACGTCGGCGTGCTGCCGACGGGTCAGGTCGTGGGTGTGATCGATTCGTTGCCGCCGGTCGCCGACATCATCACCGCCATCATGACGGAGGCCGATGCCGTGCTGCGGCGCTGGAGCGCCAGCGCCTAAGCGCTGTCGCCGTTCGACGCCGCGGCCGCTGCCGCGTTGCCCTGCGCCACGCGGCGCAGGAGGTTCGACACTCGTTGGTGCGTCACGCCGAACAGGTGGGCGATGCTCGGGATGCTCTGCCCCTCGGCGCGCAACGCCACCACCAGCTCGCGACGGAGGTACCCGCTGGCCTCGGACTGGCGGCGCAGAATGCTGCTCACCAGCTGCACCGTGCCGGGGTCGTCCTCGTCCCCGAGGATGCCCTTCCATTCCCGCCCGTTCTGACGGGCCAGGCGGACCTCCGCGATGCGCTGCGCCAGCAGGCGCTCGCTGTCGGCGTTCTCCCGCAGGACGGCCTCGAGTTCGTCGAGTGCCTTGAGCACCTCGTCCGACCCCGTTTCGTTCTGGTCCGGCATTGCGCTCTCCGCTCCTGTTCGCCGCGTCTCTTGCTGTCGCAGTTCGGTCGCATCAGTGGCCAGCATGCAGTGTTTCCTCCAGTCGGGGGCCGTCCGCACCGGCCCCGAATTTTGGCTCTCCAACAGTTGCCACCCTCTATGAGTAGCTCACCTGCGGCTTCACACCAGCCATACCCCAAACGTTCGGCCTCACACACAATGCGCGCCCTCGAGCGCCAACTTCCCCGCTACCAGGGTTTCACCGACTCAAGAGGACCGACGAACCGTGCCCGAACAAACCTTGGTTTGCCGTCACGGCAACTCGGGCCCCTTCGACCTGGTGTCCCGTGGCGGTGCCCCGGAGCTGCCACACGCACTCGCACACCTGGGCGATGGCCTGGGCGGGGATGGCCTCGCCGAAGCAGGAGAGGCCGCCCGAGGGGTTGACCGGCACCCTTCCCCCCAGAGTCGTGGCGCCGTCGCGCAGGAGCTTCTCCGCTTCGCCCTCCCCGCACAGGCCGATGTCCTCGTACCAGTCGAGCTCGAGGGCGGACGAGAGGTCGTAGACCTCGGCCAGGCTGACGTCCTCGGGGCCGATGCCGGCCTCGGCGTAGGCCGCCGTGGCGATGGAAGGCCTGAACCCGGCGGCGGCCCCTGCCGCAGCATCGGACCCGCCCGTCGCGGCGGCCGAGTCGGTCGAGAAGTTCGGCATCTCTATGACGGTGTTGGGGAAGGTCGGCGTCACGGTCGAGACGGCGTCGATCGTGACCAACGGCTCCGCGCCGCCGGCGTGGCGCCGGGCGAAGTCCATGGAGGTCAGCACGAGAGCCGCCCCGCCGTCCGAGGTGGCGCAGATCTCCAGCAGGCGCAGCGGGTCGGCCACCATGGGCGAGGCGAGCACCTCCTCGACCGTCACCTCCTTGCGGTAGCGGGCGTAGGGGTTGGCCAGCCCGTGGCGCGCGTTCTTCACCTTCACCTGTGCGAAGTCCTCTTCGGTGGCGCCGAAGCGGTCCATGCGCCGGCGGGCGTAGAGCCCGAAGTAGGTCGGGTTGGTGGCGCCCATGAGATGGAAGCGCAACCAGTCCGGGTCGTTCTTGCGGTCGCCGCCGCCGACCGGTGCAAAGAAGCCCTTGGGCGTCGTGTCGGCCCCGACGACGAGGGCCACGTCGCACAGCCCGGCCAGAATTTGGGCGCGGGCGTTGGCGATGGCCACCGCGCCTGACGCACAGGCGGCGTAGACGCTCGAGACCCGGGCACCGGTCCAGCCGAGGGCCTGGGCGAACGTCGCCCCCGAGACGAAGCCCGGGTAGCCGTTGCGGATGGTGTCGGCGCCCGAGACGAACTGCATGTCACGCCAACCGAGGCCGGCATCGGCCATGGCGTCGCGGGCGGCGGCCAGGCCGTATTCGACGAAGGGGCGGCCCCATTTGCCCCACTCGTGCATGCCGGCACCGAGGACGGCCACCTTCTTGTCGTCGTTGGGCTTGCTCATGCCGAGGCCTCCCCGGCGCCCACGGGGCGCCACTTCCACACCAGGTAGTCGGTGTCGTCCTCGGAGTACAAGGTGTCGACCACCAGCTCGACCTCGTCGCCCACGGTGAGGTCGTCGACCGTGATGCCGGGGACGACCTGACCCATGACCACCAGCTTCTCGGCCGCCAACTCCACCGCCGCCAGGCAGAAGGGGACGTAGGGGTCGGCCGCGACGTACGGCGGTGGCGGCTGGTAGCGGGCGTCGGTGTAGGACCAGATGCGGCCGCGACGCGAGAGCTCGACGGTCTCGAAGGTCACAGAACCGCAGTCGGGATTCCCGCAGTACTTGGTCTCGGCGGGAAAGGCGTACGTCCCGCACTCGGTGCAGCGCGACCCGAGCAGCGCCGGCGCCGAGCCGTCGTCGGCGGTGGTGAACCAGCCCTCAATGGCGGGGACTCTCGTCGTCATCAGCCGAGCCTCTCAATGATGGTGGCGTTGGCCTGCCCGCCGCCCTCGCACATCGTCTGCAGCCCGTAGCGGGCGCCCGTGCGCTCCATTTCGTTCAGCAGTGTCGCCATGAGGCGGGCGCCGGAACAGCCGGTCGGGTGCCCGATGGCGATGGCGCCGCCGTTCGGGTTCACCTTGGCCATGTCGGGTTGGTACTCGCGCTGCCAGGCCAGGACGACCGAGGCGAAGGCCTCGTTGATCTCCACGACGTCCATGTCGTCGAGCGAGAGCTTGGCCTTGCTCAGCACCAGTTCGGTGGCGGGAATGACCGCCGTCAGCATTATTTGGGGATCGTTGGCCGCCACGGCGAACGTGTGGAAACGGGCCCGGGGCGTGAGTCCGAGGGAGGACGCCCGTTCCTCGCTCATGATGAGGACCGCGGCCGCGCCGTCGGAGATCTGCGACGACGTCCCCGCCGTCACGGTGCCGGTCTCCGAGAAGGCGGGCTTCAGCTTGGCCAGCTTCTCGAGAGAGGTGTCGCGCCGGACCCCCTCGTCGGCCTCGAACAAGCCCGTGACGTCGGCCGCGCCCGGCACGTCGGGGTGCACCCGCGCTTCGAGGGGGACGATCTCGTTGGCGAAGCGGCCTTCGTCCTGCGCCACGGCGGCACGCTGGTGCGAGCGCAGGGCGAACTCGTCCATCTCCTCGCGGCTGACCTTCCAGCGCCGGGCGATCTCCTCGGCGCACTCGCCCTGATGGATCAGCTCGAAGCGCTCCTTGTAGAGCGGGCCGTACGCCTCGCCGGGCCCCGGATCGGTCGTGGACCCGATCGGCACCCTGCTCATCGACTCAATGCCGGCCCCGATGGCCACGTCCATCGCCCCGGACATCACGGCCTGGGCGGCGAAGTGGATGGCCTGTTGCGCCGAGCCGCACTGGCGGTCGACCGTCGTGCCGGGCACCGACTCGGGGAATCCGGCGGCCAGGGTGGCGTTGCGGGCGATGTTCATCGCCTGCTCGCCGACGGTCATGGTGCAGCCCATGATCACGTCCTCGACCAGGGAGGGGTCCAGGTCGTTGCGGGCCAGCAGGGCGGCCAGCGGCTGAGCCGCCAGGTCGGTGGCGTGCCACCCGGAGAGGCGGCCACCCCGGCGGCCCACCGGGGTGCGAACGGCATCGACGATCACGGCGTTTGGCATAAGGGACCAATTCTGACCGTGAATCGGGTCGGCCGCCAGACGCCCGCCCTTCTGGGGCGGGGCGGGACCGCCCCTGGACCCCGATCGGCCACCATTGAGGGCCATGCGGTGGGGCTGGGCCTGCGGGGTCGCTTTCGTGCTCGCGTGGGGGTCCTGGCGGCCTCCACGGGTGCCGGTGCCGGAGCCGCCATGATCCCCTCTCCCATTTCGCCCCCGCGACATCTTCCTTCCACCCCGCCGGCCCCGGCCCGGGCCCTGACCGCCGGCCAGCAGGTGACGGTCCGCTACTGCAACAACCAAGAGGCGCGGATCACCGAGCCCACCGTTCTCCACGGCGCCGCCCCCGCCGCCGTCTACGTCCACGGCGGCTCCTGGGTCTCGGGGGATTACGACACAGGCGGCTTCATCATCAACCGCATCGGCCCGGCGCTGACCGCCCGTGGCTTCGTCGTGGTCAGCGTCAACTACCGCCTCGGCCCGCGCGGCCACTGGCCCGACCAGATCGTCGATGTGAAATGCGCCATCCGCTACCTGCGCGCCAACGCGGCACGCTTCCATATCGACCCAGCCGAAATCGGGGCCTGGGGCCAGAGCGCGGGAGGGCACCTGGTGGCACTCCTCGGCACCGCCCGGCGCGTCGGCCGGTTGGGACGTCGGCGCCTACCGTGACCGAGTCGAGCGCCGTGCAGGCGGTGGTCGACATGGCGGGGCCGAGCGACCTCCTCACCATGGGGGACCAGGGTGACGCGACGCTCGTCGCCGAGAGCTTCATTTCGCTCCTCGGCAGCGTGCCGAGCCGGCAACTCGGAGCCGACCTGCGCAAGGCCAGCCCGACCACGTACGTCAAGAAGGGCGACCCGCCCTTCCTCATCCTCGACTCGAACAACGACGAGATCGTCTACCCCCAACAGTCCGAGGAGCTGGCCTGGTACCTCGGCGTGGCCGGGTCCCCCATGAGCTGTTGACCGTGTTGGACGGCGGGCACGAGTTCGACACGGCCGGCGAAGTCCCCTCGGAGTCGGAGGTCGTCGGCGCGGTGGTCGACTTCTTCGTGCGGACGCTGGTGCAGCACAAACCCCCGGCCCAGGGCGCCTGATCGCGGCGGCGTTGGCACCCGCGGGGACGCTGTGGAAGATTCCCTGCGTCATGGACCTGACCTACAGCGGCGACCAGGAGGCCTTCCGGGCCGAGGCGCGGGCGTGGTTGGCCGCGCACGTCCCTGCCGAACCCCTCCCCTCCCTCGATACGGCCGAGGGCTTCGAGGCGCACCGCGCCTGGGAGCACACCCTGTTCGAGGACCGTTGGTCGGTGGTCAGCTGGCCCACCGAGTACGGCGGGCGCGACGTCGGCATCTTCGAGTGGCTCGTCTTCGAGGAGGAGTACTACCGCGCCCGGGCGCCGAAGCGGGTGAGCCAGAACGGCATCTTCCTCCTCGCCCCCACCATGTTGGAGTACGGGACCGAGGAGCAGAAGGCCCGCTATCTCCCGCCGATGGCGGCCGGCGACGAGATCTGGTGCCAGGGCTGGTCCGAGCCCGACGCCGGCAGCGACCTGGCGGGCATCCGCTCGCGCGCGTCGCGCGACACGGCGCACGACGGCAACTGGATCCTCAACGGCCAGAAGACATGGGCGAGCCGCGGCGCCTTCGCCGAATGGTGTTTCGGCATCTTCCGCACGGACCCCGAAGCGGAGCGCCACCGTGGCCTGACGTACTTCCTGATCGCCATGGACTCGCCCGGCGTCACCGTGCGCCCGATCCCCCAGATCGACGGCGAGACGGGATTCGCCGAGATCTTCTTCGACAACGTCGAGGTGCCCGAGGACCAGGTCCTCGGTGAGGTCGGCGCCGGCTGGTCGGTCGCCATGGCGACGGCCGGGTCCGAGCGCGGCCTCTCCCTCCGCTCACCGGCTCGCTACACGGAGGCAGCTGACCGCCTCGTCCAGCTCTACGCGTCGCGCGGCGGCCCGACCGCCTCCACCGACGCCGTGGCGCAAGCCCACATGGACGCCGAGGCGTACAAGTTGCACACCTACTGGACGGCATCCCGCGTGGCACGCGGCCACGCGGTCGGACCGGAGGCCAGCTGCAACAAGATCTTCTGGTCCGAGACCGACGTGGCCATCCACACCACCGCCCTCGACCTCCTCGGCCCCGAGGCCGAGCTTCTCGAGGCCGGTGCGCCCGGTGAGTGGCTCGACGGCTACCTGTTCTCGCTCGCCGGCCCCATTTACGCCGGGACGAACGAGATTCAGCGCAACGTGGTGGCCGAGCGCCTGCTCGGGCTGCCCCGGGGCTGATCATGGACTTCGCCTTCACCGAGGAACAGGAGGCCCTGCGCGAAGGCGTGCGCCTCGTCCTCGACACCGAGTGCACCCCTGACACGTTGCGCGCCTTCGAGTTGGCCGACGAAGAGGGCCGCGTCGCGCAATCACAGAACCGCTGGGCGGTGCTGGCCGAGCTGGGCGCACCGGCGCTCGTCGTCCCCGAATCCGCCGATGGACTGGGCCTGAGCGACGTCGACCTGGTGGGCGTCTTGGAGGAGGCGGGACGGGCCGGTCTCCCCGAGCCCCTGTTGGAGACGGCCGCGCTGGCGGCACCCACCCTGGCCGCCCTGCTGCCGGACCCCACGGCCGCCGCCGCGCTGGCGGCCTTGGTGCGGGACGACGTGAGCTTCGCCGTCGGCGGCATCGACGTGACGCCGGGCGGCATTGCGTCGCCGACCGAGGTGTCGGCCGACGGCACGCTGCGCACGCCTCGCGTGGTGGGCGCCCGCGACGCCGACCTGCTGCTGTTGGCCGTGCGCGACGCCGACTCGGGCTGGCAGCTGCACGCCGTGCCCGCCGCCTCCTGTACGGCGGTCCGCACGCCCGCGCTCAGCGCGTCCCGTGATCTCTCCACCGTGCAGTGGCCGCTGTCGTCGGACACCCTCCTGGCCTACGGCGTGGCGGCCGAGGCGGCGGCGGGACTGCTGGCGGACCGCGCCGCGGCCGGGACCGCCGCCCTCCTCATCGGCCTGGCCGACCGCATGGTCACGATGAGCGCGGCCTACGCCAAGGACCGCCACCAATTCGGCAAGCCGATCGGGAGCTTCCAGGCCGTCAAGCACCTTTTGGCCAACGCGCGGGTCGCCCTCGAGTTCGCCCGGCCCGCCACCTACCGCGCCGCCTGGTCGCTGGCCACGGCACAGCCCACGCTCTCCCACGATGCGTCCATGGCCAAGGCGATGGCGTCGGACGCCGCCGACCTGGCGGCCAAGGTCGCCCTGCAGGTCCACGGGGCCATCGGGTACACGTGGGAGTGCGACCTGCACTTCTTCTTGAAGGAGACGTGGGCCCTGTCGCGGGCGTGGGGCGACGCCGCGACCCACCGCCGGCTGGTGCTGGCGCAGCTGCGGGCCAAGTGACCCACGGACCGATGAACCAGATCAGTCGGCCTGGCGATCCTCGAGCGCTTTCACCCGCTTCCGCAGTGCGCTCACCTCACTGAGCAGGGCGCCGACAAGCTCGTCGTTCGAGAGCTTGTAGGTCTTGCCGTGCTCCCATTCGTCCCAGTCGAAGACCTCGGGCTCGGCCATGCGCAACGATATGTCCACGTCCGGCCAGGAGTGGGCGCTACTTCGTCAGGTCCCTGCGTCCACGGCGACCGTTCGGTCAGCTGTTGCCGGAATTCCCGAATGCTCCGGTGGAGTTCGACACGTACCACTTGCCGTTCTGCTTGACCAACTCTCCCGTTGTGGTGCCGCTGGTTTCGCAGTGCCCCTCCCCGCACGCGGTGATCCGAAGCTTCACTTCGGCCGTGTCGGACCCGACATTCGAGACCGTGTAGGAGAGCTTCTTGATCGTCACCTTTTCTGAGGTGAGATCGCTCAACGCTTTGGTGCACGCAGCCCGTTGGCCGGGCTCGGCCACGGCGCAGGCGCCCGAGAAATTGCCGCTCTGCACGGCCGACGCGAAGGTCGCCATCACGTCACTCGGGGAGGGTGATGCGCCCGACGTTCCCCCGCCGCAGGCGCCGAGGCCGAGCGCGGCAGCGACCGCAACAACGACGAACACGGCTCGCTTCATACCGATTCCTCCCGACGTCGGCGTCCGCTGCCGCGGCGTGCCGGTCCCCGGGCGGCGGGACCGCCCGTCCCACATGTTGTCGGCATGCGGATTGCGTCCCTTCAACCAATGAAGCATCAACCACGGAATCGGGTCGGCCGAGAGCGGCCGAAGCGCACCACAGCGGCAATGTCCGATTCCCGCCAGAAATCGTCACAGCCACGTGGCACGCTGGCACCCGTGATGGAGGACCCGGACCGCTGCTACCAGGCGGCGCAGAGCAAGGATGCCCGCTTCGACGGCCAGTTCTTCTGCGCCGTCACCTCCACCGGGATCTACTGCCGCCCCAGCTGCCCCGCCCGCACGCCCAAGCGCGAGAACATCCGCTTCTACGCCACCGCGGCGGCCGCCCAGCAGGCCGGCTTCCGCGCCTGCCTGCGCTGCCGGCCCGACGCCACGCCCGGCTCACCGGAGTGGAACATCCGGGCTGATGTCGTCGCCCGCGCCATGCGGCTGATCCGCGACGGCGTGGTCGATCGCGAGGGGGTCGAAGGCCTGGCCGGCCGTCTCGGCTACAGCGCCCGGCAGCTCAACCGCCTGCTCACGGCGGAAGTCGGGACCGGGCCGCTGGCCCTGGCGCGGGCCCAGCGCAGCCAGACGGCGCGCGTCCTCCTCGAGACCACCGATCTCCCCGTGGCGCACGTGGCCTTCGCCGCCGGCTTCGCCAGCGTGCGTCAGTGCAACGACACCGTGCGCCAGACATTCGCCGACACACCGAGCGGCCTGCGCGCCCGGGCGGCGCGCACGGCGGACGGCCGCCGCGCCAAACGGGACCCGGCCACCCAGGCCATTCGCCTCCGGCTCCCCTGCCGTCAGCCCTTCGACCCGGCTTCGGTGCTCGACTTCCTCGGCCTGCGCGCCCTGCCCGGCGTCGAGGCGCTCGACGGCACGTCCTATCGGCGCAGTCTGCGACTCCCCCATGGCCACGGCATCGTCACGCTGCGTGCGCCCGAAGCCGAGGGCAGCGAAGGGAGCGAGGGTCCGGCTTACGTCGAGGGCGAGCTGGTCCTGTCGGACCTGCGCGACCTGCAGACCGCGGTCGCACGCTGCCGCCAGCTGCTCGACCTCGATGCCGATCCCGTCGCCATATGGGAGGCCCTGCGCAAGGACCCGCTCGTCGGCGCGTTGGTGCGGCGCAATCCCGGACGCCGTGTGCCCGGCGCGGCCGACGGCTTCGAGCTCGCCGTGCGCGCCGTGATCGGGCAGCAGGTCTCCGTCCCGGGCGCCCGCACGGTGGCCGGTCGCCTGGTGCTCGCGGCCGGCGAGCTCCTGCCCGCCCCCCTCGGCGCGGTCACGCACCTCTTCCCCACCCCGGCCGCACTCGTCGCACTGGCCGACGACGACCCGGCCGCGTTCTCCATGCCGGCGGGCCGACGGCGGGCCGTCGTGGCGCTGGCCCGGGCGGTCGACGACGGGGAGGTGGTCATCGACCCCGGGGCCGACCCGGTCGAGCTCCGCCGCTCCCTCGTGGCACTCCCGGGCATCGGGCCGTGGACGGCGGAGTACGTCGCCATGCGCGCGCTTGCGCGACCCCGATGCCTTCATGCCGACCGACCTCGGCATCCGACGGTCAGCGGTCGCGCTCGGCCTGCCCGACGACCCGGCGCACCTGCGCGCCATGACCGAACACTGGCGACCATGGCGCAGCTACGCCATGGCGCACTTGTGGGCCATGCCCACCGCCGCCACACCACGACTCCCCATGAAAGGACGTGCCGCATGACCACCACCCTCACCGCCACCATGCCGCTGGACACCCCGATCGGGCAGATCGTCCTGGAAGCCGACGGCGACGTGCTGATCGGCCTCCGGCTCCCGAACGCCACTGGCCTCGGACGCCGGGACGAGGAGACGCCCGTCTTGAAGGAGACGGCGACCCAACTGGAGGAGTACTTCGCTGGTGAGCGCACCGACTTCGACCTCCGCATGGAGCTCGACGGCACCCCGTTCCAACGCGAGGTGTGGGCCGAGCTGGCGCGCATCCCCTACGGCGAGACCATCAGCTACGGCGAACTGGCGCGCCGGGTCGGACGGCCCAAGGGGCCCCGCGCCGTGGGCCAGGCCAACGGCCGCAACCCGATCGCCATCATCGTCCCCTGCCATCGCGTGCTGGCCAGCAACGGCATCGGCGGCTACGGCGGCGGGCTGCCGTGCAAGCGCGCGCTGCTCGCGCTCGAGGGCGTCACGGCATAGGGTGCGCCGATGGAAACGGCTCAGAGTGTCCGCAACGCCTTCGACCTGACGGGCCGCGTGGCCCTCGTGACCGGTGCCGGGAGCGGCATCGGCCGCACGACCGCCGAGGTGCTGGCCGGAGCGGGCGCCACCGTCGATCTGCGCCGACATCAACGGCGCCACCGCGTCGGAGACCGCGGCGGCCATTCTCGGCCAGGGCGGCCGCGCCGAGAGCGCCGAGCTGAACGTCGCCGCGAGGGGCGCAGCGGAGACGCTCGTGCAGAACATCGCAGCCCGTCACGGCGGGCTGCACGTCATGTGCAACATCGCCGGCATCATGATCGACAGCTCCATCATCGACCTCGACCCCGACGAGTTCGACCGCATCCTGGCGGTGAACCTCAAGGGAGTGCTGTACGGATGTCAGGCCGCCGGGAAGGTGATGGTGGCGCAGCGCGGCGGCTCCATCATCAACATGACCTCGGCGGCGGTCCTGTCCCCGGCGCCGGGCATCGGGCCCTACGCCATCTGCAAGGCCGGCGTGGCCCAGCTGACCAAGTCGATGGCGGTCGAGGTCGGCAAGCACGGCGTGCGGGTCAACTCGGTGGCGCCGGGTTTCATCCCGACCAACATGACGGCGCGCTACTACACGAACCCCGACGGCACCGTGAACGAGGAGGCCAAGGCCGCCACGCTGGCGCCCATGGCGAAGTTCGCCCCGCTGCGGCGCGTCGGCGAGACGTCGGAGATCGCGTTCGCCGTGCTGTACCTCGCTTCGGACGCCAGCAGCTACGTGACGGGGCAGCTGCTCAGCCCCAACGGCGGCGCCTCCATGTCGTACTGAGCGCGCGTCGGTTCAGGACAGGCGCGTCAGGTCGAACTGACCCGACGTCGTATCCGACACGATCACGGCCGGGTTCGGGCCGAGCAGCGTGACGGCCGAGCCCACGCCCACCGCATTGGTGGCCGAGCCCTGCGGGACGATGTTGAAGACGCACGACGTCGGCGAGGAGGGCGACGCCTGCGGGCAGGCCGGGTCGCTGCCGGCGGCCTCGAGCACCAGGGCGCCGGCGTTCGAGTCGACCACGGTGCTCGTCACCGAGCCTTGGAAGGATCCGAGCAGGTGGAGCGTGGCGGCGTCGTAGGTGCTGAAGGTCGCATCGAGCCCCTGGCCGGCGGGCTCGCTGACCCAGACCGCCCCTCCCGCCACCACGTCGAGGTACTGCACGCCACCGCCCAGACCGTTCGGCTTGTCGGCCAGTGCCGGGCCGACGGAGGTGGCGCCGTTGGGGCGCCGGGCCACCAGGCGGTGGTCGGTGCGCTCGTAGTAGACGGAGCCGTCGGACCCGATGGCCGCACCCAGTCCACTGACGAGCAGGCGGGGCGCGGTCGATGCGCCCGGGTTGACGGTGTACACGCTGACCGTATTGCCCCGGGTCACCGAGACGAAGACGGTGCCGTTGGCGGCGGCGAGCGCAACCAGGTCGTTGTTCGAGGCGTTCGCCGTGGGGACCGACGGCATCGTCCACTGCCCGTCCTGGTTCCCGCTCGTGCGGTTGTAGGCGAACAGCGTCGAGTACGTGGCCACGTAGAAGTTGGTGCTGTCGGCGGCCAGGGCGGCGATGCCGGTCGCCACGTGCTCGGCGACCAGGGCCGGGCCGTTGCCGTCAACGACCCAGGCGACCGAGGGCGACGGGCTGGTCGGGTCCTGCGGGGCGGCGAACACGGCGCCGTCGGGGCTCTCCGCCGCCGCCACCCGGTCCGCCGCGAAGGGGAGCGCAATGGGGGCGCCCAGGGTCAACGGGCCGGTGGCGGGGGCCGGGACGGTCGTGGTGACGCCCGACGCCGGGGCGGTCGTGGTCGAGTCGACGTCTGGCCGGGCGAGGTCGGCGTCGGCGACCCTCCCGAACCGCAGGCCGCCAGGACCAACGGCGCCGCCAGGGCCGCCAGCGACCAATCCCAATTGCAGTCGCTGACCAGGGTTCCCGCGCATACACGCCAGTATGCGCCCGGCGGCCGGACGATACGGTGCACCCATGGCCACCACCCGCGACATCACGTACGAAGCCGACGGCCGCACCATGATCGGCACCCTCGCCCTGCCCGACGACGGCGCCACCGACCGGCGCCCCGGCGTCCTGGTCTGCCACGAGGGGCCGGGGCTGGACGACCATGCCCGGGAGCGGGCCCGACGCCTTGCCGACGACCTCGGCTACGTGGCCTTCGCACTCGACTACCACGGCGGTGGCGTCCCCATCACCGACCGCGACCAGATGATGGGGCGGATCGGCGAGCTGCGCTCCGACCCGGCGCGGGCCTTCGCCGTCGGGACGGCGGGGCTCGACATCCTGGCGGCCGAGCCGCGCACCGACCCGGGGCGTCTGGCCGCCATCGGGTTCTGCTTCGGCGGCACGCTCTCGCTGGAGCTGGCCCGGGGCGGGGCTGACCTCAAGGCCGTCGTCGGCTTCCACTCGGGTCTGTCCACGGTGCATCCCGAGGACGCCCGCAACATCACCGGCAAGGTGCTGGCCCTCATCGGCGCCGACGACCCCATGGTGCACGCCGAGGAGCGGCGGGCCTTCGAAGAGGAGATGCGGGCGGGCGGGGTCGATTGGGAGCTGAACGTCTACGGCGGCGCCGTGCACTCCTTCACCAACAAGCGGCCTCGCCCGACACCTTTCCCGGCATCGCCTATCACGAGCCGACCGACCGCCGGTCCTGGCAGGCCATGGTCGACCTCTTCAATGAGGTCTTCTAAAGCGCCCATCTGACGCCCCGTCAGGTGGGGGCTACGCTGAATGGCCATGCCTGAGCCCCTGCCGATGATCATCTCGGTCGACGACCACGTGGTCGAGCCGCCCAACGTGTGGCAGGACCGCCTCCCCTCCAAGTACGCCGACGTGGGACCGCGGATTGTGCGCGCCCCCATGCCCGAGGTCGAGTACCGGGGCGGGTCGCTCAAGGTGAAGCCGGGTTCGAAGGGCCTGCCCGTCGACTGGTGGTACTACGAGGACCTCAAGCGGCCGCTGCTGCGCGTCGACTCCGCCGTCGGCGTCCCCCGCGACGAGGTGACCATGAAGGGCGTCACCTACGAGGACATGCGCCCGGGCTCCTACGAGGTGAAGCCCCGCCTCGAGGACATGGACGTCAACCACATTGAGGCCGCGCTCTGCTTCCCGACCTTCCCGCGCTTCTGCGGCCAGACCTTCACCGAGGCCAAGGACCACGAGCTCGGTCTGCTCTGCATTAAGGCCTACAACGACTGGATGGTCGAGGAGTGGTGCGGCGACTCGGGCGGCCGCCTCATTCCGCTCTGCCTCATTCCGTTGTGGGACGCCGAACTGGCGGCGAAGGAGGTCCGTCGCAACGCGGACCGCGGCGTGCGGGCCGTGTGCTTCAGCGAGATCCCGCCCTTCCTCGGCCTGCCGAGCGTGCACGATCCCGACCACTACTGGGACCCCTTCTTCCGGGCCTGCGCCGAGACGCAGACCATCGTGAACATGCACATCGGGTCGTCCTCGAAGATGCCGTCGACCTCCGCCGATGCGCCACCCGCCGTCGGCTCGACGCTGACGCACACCAACGCCACCTTCTCCCTCGTCGACTACCTCTTCAGCGGCGTCTTCGTGCGCATCCCCGAGCTGAAGGTGGCCTACTCGGAAGGCCAGATCGGCTGGATTCCCTACATTTTGGAGAGAGCCGACCGAGTCTGGGAGGACAACCGGGGGTGGGGCGGGGTCGCCGACATTGTGCCGGAGAAGCCTTCGAGCTACTTCAAGGACCACGTGTGGGGCTGCTTCTTCGACGATGCCCACGGGTTGAAGTCGGTGGACGAAATCGGCGAGGACAACATCACCTACGAGTCGGACTACCCGCACTCGGACTCGACCTGGCCGCGCACGCGGGAGATCGCCGAGGAGCAGATGGCGGACCTCACCGACGAGCAGCGTCGCAAGATCGTGCGGGGCAACGCGATCAAGCTGTTCGGCCTCGACCTCCCCGCCTGATCCACCGCCGACCGCCACCGCTGCATGGACCTCCGCTACACCGCGCCGGAGCAGGCCTTCCGTGACGAGCTCCGCACGTGGTTGGCCGCCACGCTGCCCGGCGTCGGCGCACCCCCACCGCATGACGACTGGCCGCTTCGCCGTGCGTACGACCTGCGCTGGCAGCAATTGCTGTTCGAGGCCGGCTACGCCGGGGTGGACTGGCCGGCCGAGGGCGGCGGGCGAGGCTCGTCCCCGGTCGAGCAGCTCATCTTCAAAGAGGAGTGCGAGCGGGCCGGCGCCCCTTACGTGGGCGTGAACTTCGTCGGCCTCCTGCACGCCGGCCCCACCATCATTGCGGAGGGGACGGCGGCCCAGAAGGAGCGCTACCTGCCGGCCATCCTGCGCGGCGAAGAGGTGTGGTGCCAGGGCTTCAGTGAACCCGACGCCGGGTCGGACCTGGCCTCGCTGCGGACCAGAGCCGTCAGGGACGGCGACGACTACGTGGTGACCGGCTCGAAGATCTGGACGTCCCACGCCGAGGTGGCGGACTACTGCGAGCTGCTCGTGCGCACGGGCGAGGAGCGCAACCGCGGCATTTCGTGGCTGATCATGCCGATGGACTCCCCCGGCATTGAGATCCAGCCGCTGCGCACCATTGAGGGGACCACCGAGTTCGCCCAACTCTTCTTGAACGACGTGCGCATCCCGGTGGCCAACCGCGTCGGCGAGGAGAACGACGGCTGGCGCGTGACCATGGTCACGTTGTCCTTCGAGCGGGGCACGGCCTTCGTGGGTGAGCTCCTCGAGTGCATGCGGCTGCTGGGCGAGCTGCACGACATCGGGACGCGACTCGAACTCTTCGCGCACGACTCCAGCTTGCAGAAGCGCATCGGTCGCCTCGTTGCCGCGTTCGACGCCCTGTGGGCCCTCACGAAGCGCAACGTGTCGGAGGCGGCGCAGACCGGCGTGCCCGGCATCGGCGGCTCGGTGTTCAAGCTCTCGTTCTCCGAGCACGCGCAGGCGCTCGGCGACCTGGCCATGGAGATGCTCGACACGGCCGCACTCACCGCCGATCCCCTGACGGGACCCAACGGGCCGATCGGCAACGCCGAGCAGGTGCACAACTGGTACAAGTCGATCAACCTGACCATTGCGGCAGGGACCTCGCAGGTCCAGCGCAACATCGTGGCCGAGCGGATCCTCGGCCTGCCCAGGACACGCTGATGGACTTCCGGGTGAGCGAGGCCCAGCGCGAGCTGGCCGAGGGGATCCGCACCATGCTGGCGGGACGGCTGCCGCTCGAGCGCATCCGCGCCCGCGAGGGCGACGAGCACGTCATTGACGCGGACGACTGGGCCGCTCTGGGCGACACCGGCGTCTTCTCGTTGACGCTGCCCGAGCCCGCCGGCACCGGTTTGGCCCTGGCCGACGCCGCCGTGGTCTTCGAGGAGCTGGGACGGGCGCTCGTCCCCGGACCGCTGGTCGGCACGTTCCTCGCCGCCGCCAGGGATCTGGTGCCCGGCGCCGCGGAAGGCCGGGCCATGGTGGGCCTCTGCATCAGCTCGCACGATGGGCCGCCGTGGTTGGTCGAGCACCTCTCCTCGCTCGACGCCGCGTTCTCCCTCCCCGCCGGTGGCATCGGCGGGGAGCCGGAGCCTGCTGACGACCATCCGCGACGCACCCACCGCCCAGCGGGTCGCCGCGCCGCTCGACCCGCTCACGCCGCTGTGGCAGCTGTCCCAACTGCCGGCGGTGCCGAATCTCGAGGACCCCGACCAGGAGCTCTTCCGGGACGGCGCCATCCTCACCGCCGCGCTCCAGGTGGGTCACGCCGCCGAGACCCTGGACCTCGCGGTCGCCTACGCCAAGGAGCGCGAGCAGTTCGGCAAGCCGATCGGCACGCTTCCAGGCCGTCAAGCACATGTGCGCCGACATGCTCGTGCGGGCCGAGGTGGCGCGGGCCGCGGTGCACGCGGCGGCGTGCCTGGCCGACGCGCCCGACGTGCTGGCGGCGGAAGCGGCCGGGGCCGGGACCACCCCGTTGGCGTGGCAGCAACGCGCCGCCGCCGGCGCCAAGCTGTTGGCGGACGAGGCGGCGATCACCAACGCCCGGGTGGCGATCCAGGTGCACGGCGGCATGGGCTACACGTGGGAGGTGCCACTGCACCTGCACCTCAAGCGCTCCCGCGTCCTCGCCACGACCTTCGGGACGTCGGCCGTCCTCTCGACCCTGCTCGGCAGCCTGGTCCGACCCCCTGCCGCCTGATGATCGGAGCCCTCCCATGAACCCACCCGCCGACGTCGTCCGGGCCGTCCCCGAGGGCGAGGCCGTCTACGGCATGCAGCTCCCCATTCAGTCCCAGTCGACACTGTTCGTGGCCGACTGGGAGAAGGAGGCCGGCCCGGCCGAGCTCGCCCGCATCGCCCGGGTGGCCGACGAGGCGGGGTTCTTCTATCTCGGGGTGTGCGACCACACGGCGATCCCGCGTCGCCTGGCCGATGCCATGGGCACCATCTGGTACGACACGACGGCCACGCTGGGTTGGCTGGCCGCCATCACGACGCGCACCCACCTGCTGTCACACGTGCTGATCCTCGCCCAGCGTCACCCGCTGCGGGCCGCCAAGGAGCTCTCGACGATCGACCACCTGTCGGGCGGGCGCCTCATCGTCGGGGTCGGTGCAGGCCACGTGCCCGAGGAGTACGAGCTCTTGACCGGAGACTTCGCCGAGCGCGGCCGCCACACCGACGAGGCGGTGTCCGCGCTGGCCCTCGCCTTCACCGACGAGTTCCCCGAACTCCCCGGGCCGCGCTTCCCGGCCCGGGACATGGGGATCGCGCCCCGTCCGGCGCGCCGACCCCGCCCGCCGATCTGGATAGGCGGCTCGTCCCCCGCGGCCATCCGCCGCACCGCCGCCTTCGGAGACGGCTGGCTCCCCCAGGGGACGCGCCGGCGCGACCTCCCGGGCCAGATCGCCCGGCTGCGCGAGCTCCGCGAGGAGCTGCGCGGCGGGGCACCGCTCGACATCGGCACCATCGTGGAGCCCATCTACCTGACGTCGGGCGGCTCGGGCTGGGACCTGCCCAGTTGGGTCCTCTCCGGTGGCGCGGACGAGGTGGCCTCGTCGCTGCGCGAGCTCGTCGACATGGGCGTCAACCACCTGCAGGTGCGCTTCATGGCCCGCTCGGCCGAGGAATTCTGCGAGCAGACGGCCCGATTCGGCGTCGAAGTGGGACCCCTGCTGAACCACTGAGCAGGGAGCGGCAATAGGCTCAAAACCTGATGTCGTTCTTCTCATACGCACTGGGGACGCTGATCCTCATTTTGGTGCTGCTGCGCCAGGTCAGGGTGCGCCCGGTGCGCCGGGTCTTCCAGCCCCGCCTCCCGGTTGTCATCGGCGTCATCGGCCTTTTCGAGATGTTCTCCTACGCCGGCGACCATCACGTCTCGTCGAGCGCCTGGCTCTGGGTCCTGGGCACGCTGGCCGTGGGCGCCATCGGCCTCGGTGTGTTGCGGGGCCTCTCCATGCGGGTCTGGCCGGGGAACGGTTGGGTGTTGCGCCAGGGCAACGCCGTCACCATGGCGCTGTGGCTGGTGTCCCTCCTGGTGCACTTCGTCGGTGACGGCGGGCAGAGCCACGCCGGGGCGGCCGGGCTCGAAGGGGCGAGCTTCCTCCTCTACCTGGGCGTGACGCTGTGCGTGCAGAACTACGTGGTCTACCGCCGTGCCTTGCCGCTGTGGGCCGAACTCGGGCCCGACGCCGGCCGTCCGCTGCGCGTGCAATTCACGCAATTCACGCAGGCGCCCGGCGCGTTCTTCGCCAACTTCGGTGGGCCGGCCGGCTGGGGGCCGACGGCGGGACCCGGACGGGCGCCGTACGCCGACGATCCCACCATCATCGACGCCGAGGTGGTCGAGGACGACGACGACCACGGGCCGCCCGAATTGCACGCACCCCGCTGAGGGTTCCCTACACTCGGCGCCCGTGACGTCGACCTCGACCTCGGCCTCGGCCTCGGCCCGTAGCTTCAGCCAGCGGCCCTATGTGGGCCCGCCGGGCTCAACCGAATTGTGGCTCGTGCGCCACGGTGCCTCGGCCGACTCGCTGGAAGGCGAGACCTTCGAGCTCGTCGAGGGCCAGGGCGACCCTCCACTCTCCGATGCGGGACGCCATCAGGCCGAACAGATCGGCTTCCGTCTGGCCCAGGAGCCCTTCGACGCGCTCTATGTCACCACCTTGCAGCGCACGGTCCAGACGGCGGCCCCTCTGGTGGCCCGCTCGGGCATGACCCCGGTCGTCGAGGCCGATCTGCGCGAGGTCTTCTTGGGCGAGTGGGAGGGCGGCCTTCTGCGGATGAAGTCCGCCGACGGCGACCCGGTCTTCGCGCAGGTCCTGGCCGAGCAACGATGGGACGTGATCCCCGGCGCCGAGTCCCGCGAGGTCTTCGGCGGTCGCCTGCGCCGTGCCGTCGAGCGCATCACTGCCGCACATCCGGGCGGGCGCGTCGTCGTGTTCAGCCACGGCGCCGCCATCGGCGAAATGCTGGCGCAGGCCACCGGGTCGGAGCCTTTCGCGTTCGTGGGCCCTGACAACGCGTCGATCTCGCGTCTGGTGGTGACGCCCGACCGCTGGATCATCCGTGGCTACAACGACACGTCACACCTGGAGGGTTGAACGTCAATGGCCGCACGCATCGTCATCGTCCACGGGGCTTTCAACGAGCTGTGGGGTCCCAATGAGCTCAAGGCCCGGTGGCTGCCCGCTGTCCGTGACGGCCTGTGGCATCACGGAGTCGAGGTCGAGGCCGATGACGTCGCCGTCTGTTTCTACGGCGATCTGTTCCGGCACCACCCCGGCAGCGAAGAGGACCGTCAACTGGCCCAGTCACGCGCCGGTGTCGCCGACATGCTGACGGAAGTCGGCGGCGACGCGATCGTTGCGCTTTCACAGGCGGCCGGCGAGGCGATGTTCGACCGCACGGTCGATCTGGCGACGGCCATGCTGTCGGAGACCGATCTGCGCGACCGGTTACGAGCCCGCATTGAGGCCGAGGTCACCGAGGACACGAGGGTGCTCGTGGCACATTCGTTGGGCACGGTCCTGTCCTACTCGGCGTTGGTCCAGCACGACGACTGGCCCGTGCACACCTTTGTCACGCTGGGCTCACCGCTCGCCGTGCCGATGCTCTTCAACAGCCTGGAGCCGGTTGTGTGGCTCACCGCTCGCCGTGCCGATGCTCTTCAACAGCCTGGAGCCCGCTCCCGTCGACGGCCGCGGAGCCTGGCCCGGTTCGGTGCAGCGTTGGGTCAACGTGCGTGCGGTCAACGACCAGGCCTGCGAGACCTGCCTGGCCGACCATTTCGGGCCACAGGTCGAGGAGCTCGTGATCGACAATGGGCACAGGGCCCACGCTCCTGAGCCCTATCTGAACTCGTCGGCGACCGGCGCCGCCATTGCCGCCGCGCTCGACAACTGATGAGCTGACCGCGCGGTTTTCTGCGCACCCCTGCCGCGGCGGACGGGACCATTCTTCTGTCGATGCCGAAGATCAGTGATCCGATTGCTGCGGCGGCCTCAC
>CAWACN010000032.1:0-99061 GCA_963780525.1 uncultured Acidimicrobiaceae bacterium
ATGCTCGCCCCTCCCGGTACGGCGAGAGGTCGATGCCGGGATAACGAGCGGCGACCCCGGCAAGGGTCTCCTCGGACCAGTAGGGGTCACCCGGTCGCGGGAACCCGAAGAGGTCGCGCTCCCGGACGCTGCACTGGGGGATGAACCGGGCCCAGCGCTCCGGCGATTGCTTGGGCCACGCCATCTTCCCGCCCCAGGTCGTCCCCCGGACCTGGAAGTCGGCGAGGATGGAGAAGCGCGACCGTCCCGGGCCCGTCATGTCCGAGCCACGGTGCAGAATGTCGGTCCGGTAGAGCAGCAGGCTCCCCGCCGGTCCCGTGCACGCCACCTCGGCGTCGGCCAAAGAGCCGAACGGCAAGTAGAGGGGTGTGTAGGGCACATCCTTTCCGTCCTCGTACGGCACCAGGCGGGTCGGCCCGTCCTCCTCTGTGACATCGGACAAGTAGATGAACGTCGTCAGCTGCGTGTAGCGCGGCTCGGGCCGCGGCACGACCAGGCTGTGACTCCCGAAGTCACGGTGGAGCGGCTGGTCGTAATTGACGGCGCCGGCGTACTTGGCCCAGAGCTCCACCTTGTAGAGATGCAGCTCTGGCGTCTGCAGGTAGCGCTCGGCCGCGTCGACCAGATCGGGATGCACGGCCAGGCGGTTGAGATCCCACGAGCGGTAGGGAAATTCCTCCACGCCGGCGAACTGGCTCGCGGCGTAGCGGGCATGGGTCGACGGGTCGGCGAAGTAGTCCCGCGGACGGGGGAAGTGGAGCCAGAGGGCCTCTTGGGCCGCGGCGAGCTCGTCGTCGCGCAGGAAGCCTTCCATGAGGGCGAAGCCGCGCTCGCGTACCTCCGTGAGGGTGGCGTCAGAGACCCGCATGGGTGGGCACCTTATGCCAGCATCCTCCGGATGGGCCGGGCTGTCGCGCCTACGCTCCGCTGATGCGCGCGGTGGTGTTCGACATGGCTGACCCCGAGTTTCCCGTCTCGTTGTCCGAGGTCCCCGAGCCCACACTTCCGGGCCCGTCGTGGGCCCGCGTCGCCGTGGCGACCGGCGGGATCTGCGGGAGCGACCTCCACCTGTTCTCGCACAACACCGGTCCGTCACCCACCCTGGCCTCCATCGGGACCTTCCCGTTCGTGCTCGGGCACGAGACGGCCGGGCGTGTCGTGGAGGCGGGTCCCAACTGCTCCGTGGCCGTCGGGACGAGAGTCGTCGTCGACCCGTGCATTCCGTGCCTCCCCCGGGGGATACAGCCGCCGTGCGCCAACTGCGCTCGTGGCTGGACGTCGTCGTGCCTGAACCTCGACAGCCGCATTGTCAGCTCAGGACGGACGCTCGGGTACACCCAGGACCTGGGCGGGGGGTGGGCGGACAGCGTGCTGGCGCACGACTCCATGCTGCACCCGCTCCCCGATGCCATTGCCGACCGCGGTGCGAGCCTCTACGAGCCCGTGTCCATCGCCTGCCACGGCCTGCTGCGAGCCATGCCCGTCGACGGCGAGCCCGTCCTGATTGTGGGCGCCGGCATCATCGGGCTGGCCTCGCTCGCCGCGCTGCGCGGCCTGTTTCCGGCGTGCCCGGTCACCGTGCTGGCCCGCCATCCCCACCAAGCCGAGGCGGCACTGGCCTGTGGCGCAGACCACGTCGTGCTCAGCGACCCCGACAACGGGCACTGGGAGGAACTGGCCGCCCTGAGCGACTCGCGCGTCGTCGGTCGCAAGCGCCACCAGATGTTGATGGGCGGCTTCCCGTTCGTCGTCGAAGCGGTGGGCTCGCCGGCATCGGTCACCGAGGCCCTGCGGGCCGTGGCCCACCGTGGCAGCGTCCTCCTCCTGGGCGCAGCCGGCATCAGCGAGGTCGACCTCACGCCGATCTGGTACAAGGAAGCCGCGCTGATCGGCTCCATCGACCACACGGTGGACGCGCATGGCGCACCCGGACTCGCCGGCGGGCCCGACCGGCATTCGGTCGACCGTGCCATCGACGTCCTCGCGGCCGGCCTGCTTCCCGAGGACGTGGTCGTCACGCACGAATTCGGGCTCGACGACTACCGGAAAGCAATTGAGACAGCCATCGACCGCACGACGTCCCAGGCGATCAAGGTGGTCTTTCGTCCCTGGAGAGCACTAGAACACTTTGGCTCTGGCCACCGGTCAGGTGTTCCTGCAGCATGGTCGACGAATGCGGACGCGACAACGGGCCCCGTGGCCCGGCAATCTTTGTGCTCCCGGAGCGTTCCCCCGGTGATGCGACCGGAGCACAACGCGGGCGTCCCCCTCCACCGTCAGGTCATCGACGGCGCGACGCTCTACCTCTGCCGCCAGGGCCTGCGATGGGTGGTCGTCATTGAGTCACCCGGCGTTTCGGGCGCCGTGCCGTTCCACCACGCCGGCCGGGACATTGACAATGCCCGCTCCGAGTTGTTCAGGCTGACCCGCCTGGCCTGTCCGGACGCCACCGTCATGGGCACCGACGGGGCTCTGACCTCCGAGGACTACGAATGCCGAATGGATGTACGCGGGGTTGACGGGAAAGCCGGGCGACTTGGGGATTGCGCTCTATCGCGAGCTCTGCGCCCAGTCCGCCGACAGGAGCGACTTGCCGTCCCGGGCGGCCATCGGGCGGCGCTGCCACTGGGGCCTGAGCCCATCGTTCTCGGGTCGGCCGCGCAAGTTCTGATCATTCCGTCGCTGCGCCGAGCCGCCGGCCTCTGAAGAGGCCGATCAGGGTGGTCGTGTCGAGGAGGTCCCCCAGGAGGAGGTCCCCCAGGCAACATTTATGTCGGTCATAGCTTTCTCTGACCTGGCGTACAGACCTGACGGGTCCAATGGATTCCGTGGAGAGCCCGGGCGGCCCGGGCTCAGACGGAGGACCGCAGACATGACCGAGGAACAGAACGACCAGACGGCCGAAGGGCCAGTGGGCGACTCCAGTCCGGAGACCGCCCCGACGGGCGTGCCCGAGACGACCAGCCAGGCCGCCATTCCGCTGCCGGCCGTGTCGCCGTCGGCGGCGGAGCAGCCCCTCCCGCTGCCGCAGCAAGTCGACACGCCCCCAACGGGCGTGCCGCAAGATCCCGCTCCGGCCGCCGGCTCGACACCGCCCCAGGGCACCTACGCCATGGGCGCTCTGGCCGGCAACCCGATGCTCGGTGCCGGTCCGGCATCGTCCTTCGGCGGCCCACCCACCGATCCCGGCGCCCCCATGTGGTCGGCTCCGCCGGTGCCCGCCGCCCCTGCAGGCGCCAGCAACCACAAGCTGCGCAATGGGCTCCTCGCCGGCGCTGCCGCCATTGCCGTCCTCGCTGCCGGTTTCGGCATCGGCCATGCAACGTCGAACAACAACGCGAGCAGCACCCAGGCCTTCGCACCAACATCGGGCAGCTCGCAGGCGCCTTCAGGTTCCGGGTCCTCCGGTCGATCCGGCTCCTCGGGAAACTCTGGCTCCTCCGGGAGTCCGTTCGGCAACGGCTCGCCGTTCGGCAGTGGCGGAACCTTCGGGAACTCGGGGAGCTCGGGCAACAGCGGGAGCTCGGGATCGTCGAATTCGTCGGGCCCGAGTGACGCCGACGCCATCGCCTCGAAGGTGGACCCAGGGCTGGTCGACATCAACACCACGCTCGGCTACCAGCAGGAGCAGGCTGCCGGCACTGGCATTGTGCTGTCTTCCAACGGCATCATCCTGACGAACAACCACGTCATCGACGGGGCCACCAGCATCAGCGTGACCGACATCGGCAACAAGAAGACCTACACGGCCAGCGTGGTGGGGTACGACCGCACCAAGGACATTGCGGTCCTGCAGCTGCACAACGCATCGGGGCTGCAGACGGCGACGCTCGGCAACTCGTCCAATGCCTCCGTCGGAGAGGACGTCGTGGGCGTCGGCAACGCCGGCGGAACCGGTGGGACCCCGAGCGCGGCCGGCGGCACCGTGACCGCACTGAACCAGTCGATCACGGCCAGTGACGACGGCGACGGGACGTCGGAGCAACTCAGCGGCCTGATTGAGACCAATGCGGACATTCAGCCCGGCGACTCGGGTGGCGCACTGGTCGACACCTCCGGTGAGGTCCTCGGGATCGACACCGCGGCCTCGGCCGGTTTCTCGTTCCAATCGAACGACCAGTCGTCGGGGACCCAGGGCTTCGCCATCCCGATCAACACGGCGCTCTCAATCGCCAAGTCGATTGAAGAGGGCAACGGCTCCTCCACGATCCACATCGGCGAGACCGCCTTCCTCGGTGTCGAGATCAGCGCCAGCGGCAGCAGTTCGGGTGGCTCCGGCAACGGTGGCGGCGGCAATGATGGCGGCTTCGGGGGCTTCTTCGGAGGCAACTCTGGCAGCACCGGCAATACGGGATCGACCGCTTCGGGCGCACCGGTGGCCAGTGCGGTGACGAACGGACCGGCGCAGGAAGCCGGCCTGGCCGAGGGTGACGTGATCACCTCGCTGGGTGGCAAGACGATCACGGCGCCCAACGACCTCACCAACGCCATCAGCCAGTACCACCCGGGCGACAAGGTGAGCATCGGCTGGACCGACAGTTCGGGGCAGACACACACCGCCACCGTGCAGCTCTCCTCAGGGCCCCCGCAGTAGCGCCTGGCAACTCAGCATGCTCCGTGCGCGGAGGTCGCCAGTCATCCGACTTGGCGGCCTCCGCTCTCGGCTATCGCGAGGCGAGGCGAACGAGCGCAACCAATATGGCAAGCGCCGCGGCACTGAGCACCGTGATGAGGCCCCACCCCACGCTCACATTCGATTGCGCCGAGGTGCGTCACCTGCGAGATCTTCTGCACAATGCGAAACATGTCGTAGATGGCGAATATCAGCGTTGCCGCCGCCACGACCGTCGTCAGGACGGCGAGGAGGAGGTCGTTGTTCGTCAGGGCCACGCCCGCCAAGGACCAGCAGCACGATTCCCCCGATGAAGGTCACGTAGCCATTGATATGGATCAAGTTCGTGATCCCCTGATCGGTGCCATTGATGGACACCTGGAAGGCGGCGACCCCGACCGATCCCTTTACGCTGACCCACGTCCCCACAGAACCGAACATGAGGGCGATCCCGCAGACCATCAGGAGCAACAGCCCGATGTTCATGGTGGCCGGGGCCGCCCGCGACTGGGTGCCGTGGATCACTCCTGTGGCATAGGGATTGCCGGAGAGCCGAGAGGGAGATGCGCCGGAAGCGTCGGCCGAACTTGTCGCGGCGTCAGAACCTGAACCGTCCTCCACCCATCCATTGACCGTCCAATTGCGGCGACCGGTCCACGTCCGGCCGTCCCAATAGCCCTGGTGGTTGGGGTTGGTGCCGGTCGGGTACCACCCCGGTTCGTTCGGGATCGCTCCGGTGGGATGCCACCCCATGTCCGGCGCAGCACCGCGCAACTGGCGCATTCTCCTCGACCATTGGGGCACCTTCCCGCGCACCGTTAGCGGCCCGCCCTTCAGAAAGTACTCTGGTTGGAGGTGGAAATTGATGCTTTTGATTCCGACGACGCTTTCACGGACGCAGAACTGACCAGCCTCGCACTGGCCGCGGATCCCCTCGAGCCGATTCCCGACGATGCCGTTCCGATGTCGGTGCACCTCGCTCAGTTCGGCCCTGCACTCCCGCTGTGGTACATGCCGGCGACGATGCGATCGGGCAGAGGCAGGCGCTGGAGGATGCCGGTCGTCATCACCATCGTGTCGGCCTTCGCGCTCATTGACGCCATGGGCCTGTGCAACACCTACGGGCTGCTCGCTTGGGCCTAGGACACGCTGAAGGACGGACGGTCTACCCGTCCGATCCATCGGCTCAAGGTTTGCCCGCGGCAATCCAACTCTTGACCCGCGCATCGCTGATCCGGCGGGCGGTCGCCATATTGGCCCAGGACCGGAAGCGCGCCTTCTCGTCGTCCTTCAGCCGCGAATACATGGTCGCCTCGACCGGTGTCGATCGAGTCTGGCCCGTGGACCTAGCTCCGCCACCGCCAACACCGGGCCGGGCCTTGGCGACGAACGGCCTGAGCGCTTCACGCAGCGCGGCGGCGTTGGCGGAGCTGAGATCGATCTCGTAAGAGCGTCCGTCCACCGCAAACGTCACGGTCTCCTCGGCGTCGCTACCGTCGAGGTCGTCCGTCAGCTTCACAATCACGGTCTTTGCCATGGCCTCATCGTTGCAGAGCCTTTCGACCAGAGCCACTGGCTGGGCCATCCGTATGGGGTCTCACCCGTCGCAACGACCCGAGCGGCGGTCGGCCCGAGGTTCCCACCCCAGCCAGAGCAGGCGTCACAATGTGCCCATGGGACGCTCGAAAAAGCGAAACAAAGGCTCGCGTCCTCGGAGCGAAGTCCCTCCAGCACGGAGCTTCGGCGCGCACTGGCGCTCGGACGGCAAACCGAAAAACTCTTACAGAACGCAGGCGGATGCGGCCGCCGTGGCCGAGGAGCGGAGAGTCGACTCCGGGGCGGAACTCAACGTTTATCAGTGCGACTTCTGCGGCGCATGGCATATGGGCAATCGCGGGGGTCGTGACATCTGACGGTCGGACACGCGCCGACGAGTGCCGGGACGGACGGGCTCACCTCGCAAGGAGTTCGCACACCACCTGGAAGCTCCATTCCATGCAAGAGAATGCCCGTGCTGTTGCTCGCCACCGACGGAACGCCCGACAGAACACGCCGCCGACCCTCTTGGGCGCCAGTTTTGTCCCAATGTTGTGCAACGCACCTCCACGGAGCTCGTGAAAGACCGGCGTGCGTCAACCTGCCCAGTTCCCACGGGATAACACCAGCCCACAGCCACTTTCTCCGGAAAGCCTCAACCCTCACTTGAGAGTTGGCCTGTCTTCCGCCCGCATGGGCGCCGAAATGGAACGGTAGCTCCCACCAGGCGTGAAGTCCTCCTTTTCGGCAAGTCCTAAAGGGAGTGGAGACGTTTTCCGACCTGGTGTTACGGGCTACAATTTCGAGTCCTCAAGGGTGGAGGCGGTCCACCTACGGGAGCAAACCTTGGCGAAATGGCGAAGTGTGGAGAAATCCACGAGACGAACACCGGTCAACGCCGCCCTTGGCGCGCCCGTGTTGCGGCGCGCCAGCCATTCACTGCGGGAGTTGCACCCCCTGCCCTGGACCGTCACCAGCCAGTTCAGCGCCCGTTTGCTCCCAATGGGGCCAACCCCCGCATGAGACGCAGCTCGGACTCCACTCACCCGATCGCCAAGGTCCGCGCCGCGACCCGAACTCGGATGGCCGCGACCCAGGCAGGCCGGGATGAGAGTGGGTTCACCCTCATTGAGCTCGTCGATCGTCGTGGCCATCATGCCGATCATTGTCGGAGCGATGGTGGCGGCACTGCTTTCGATCATTTCGTTCACCCCCGGCATTGAGAACCGACTCTCGGACTCGGCCGACGCGCAGGTTGTGACGACGAACTTCAACAAAGACGTCCAAGGGCGCCACCTCGATCACGACGAATGCCAGCGCGACGAACCCCACTCCATGCGGGCCAGGCACCCAGCTGTTGGGCCTGCAGTTCGGAAGCGGCACCGAGATCTCCTACATGCTGGTCACCCAGGGCACGGGCCCGACCGCAGTGCAGAACCTCTATCGGAACGTGGGCCAGGTCGGCGGGCCGGCAGGGGCCCAAACGTGCACCCTCTCCTCCTCCACGCTTGTGTCCCGCGACGTGGTCGCTCAATCCTCGACTGTGCCCCTGGCGGCCACCGTGACTTGCACCGTCTCTACCGCCACCGCCTGTGCCGGGACGCCCCCCGCCTACCAAACGGGGTGGGTCACCGTCGCCCAAGTGCAGAGCGTCAGCCTCCCCTTCACCTTTGCGGCGAGCAACTACAAGCAGAATCTGTACGCGGTGCCCAGTAGCGGCGTGAACGCCGGCGGGGGTGTCGTCTCGAATTCGCCGTACAGCTGTGGATTCGCCACGGCGGGCACTGGGACGTACGCATCCGCCCTGTGCTTTTTGGACTTCACGGCGTGGAACACCCATACGGGAACGACGCCGTGCGGTAACGGCGGCCAACAGATCACCGACGGCATCACGAACACGCCGTTCACCATCAGCTTCTGCCTCTCCACCACCGGGGGACCCATTGTGGCTGCCGCAATCCCGACCTATACCAGCCCACCCACGAGTCAGGCCTTCCTCGGCAACACCGACCCCACGTCAGGCCAGTCGTTCTATACCGGGATCCCGGGCAACCCGGCCCTCTACCAAAACGTCGAAGGCACGACCTCGACCATCACCATCTCGAATATCCAGGTTCTGGGGACCGGTGGCGTGCCGGCCACGAACTGGAACCTGGTGACGGGTGACGCGGAATCGACCGACTCCGGGGAGTCCATCACCTGGACGGCCGGCTGGAACGCCCAGTCCACCATCCCGGCCGGCTCACAGATCTTCACTGCCATCAACAACAGCCCGACTTCCGCCTTCGGCAACGCCTGCGCCAATCCCACCGTCGGCAACGGTCTCGCCTACGGCAACGGCCTCACCGGCCTCGGAACAGCCACGGTGGAGTGTCAGGCGTCGGTGTCTTCGGACAAGACCGGCACCGTGATGCTGAGCGCTCCTGCCCCGAACACCCTCACCGCGAACCTCGTCGGTACCGGCCTCGAGGCCGTCTTCATGGGAATCCTGCTCCCCTCGTCATGACCTCGCGCTCCCCCTTCCAGAGCCTTCTCGGCGGCCTGCGGCACGCCATCGTCAGCGCGCGCGGGCGAAATGGCGACTTCCCTGCCGACGAACAGCGCTCCGGCGATGCGGGCGACACCCTCATTGAGGTCTTGATTGCCCTGGTCGTGCTCGGCATCGCCGTCGTGGCCATGCTGCTGGCCTTCGGCGCTGCCCTGACCGGGTCCGGGGAGCACCGGACCCTCACCAACATCGCCACGGCCCAGAAGACGGTCACGCAACAGATCGTCGCGGAGTTACAGAATGCGAACCCGCCCCTCTACGTGGCTTGCGCAACGGGTACTACCTACCAGGCGGTGACGTTCACGAATCTCCCGACGGGCTACACGGCCAAGATCAGCGGCGTCAGTCTTTGGGACCCGACCGATTCTGCTTTCGACTACACCCCCTCGCAGTGCACGAGCAACCTGCTCAGCTCGAACAACCAGTCGGCACCCCAGCTGATCAGTGCCACGGTCTCATATCCGTCCGGGGGCTCCTCGGTCGTGACCACCGTTGTCAACAACCCGACGCCACCAACACCTCCTCCGGCCGGCGCCGCCAACAACCTCTACTTCTACTCTCAGCCCGGCGGCGCCCAGGGAGCACAGAACCTCACGCCGCAGCCGATCGTCGAGATTCAGAACTCCGCAGGCACACCGGTCACCAACGACCTGTCCACAGTCGTCCTGACCCTGATGAATGCCAGCGGCATGCGGACCGGCCACCGGCGCCACCCTCTCGGGATGCGTCGGCAGTGAGAGCGCCGGGTACGTGACGTTCAGGGGTTGCAGCGTGGACAAGCTCGGCACCTACAAGCTCCAGGCGACCGACTCCGCGCTCCCCACCGGCTATGTGCTGCAGAGCACCCCGTTCACCATCACGACTGGCCCTGCCAGCAAGATCCTCTTTACCCAGACACCGAGCAACGCAACCGGTGGTACGGCGTTCGCGACTCAACCAGTGGTCAGCGTCGAGGACGCCGGTGGAAACCTCGTCACATCGGACGCCTCGTCGGTCAGCCTCGCCGTCACGACAGGACCCGGAAGCCTGACCTGCAACACAAACCCTGTCGCTGTAAGCGGCGGGAACGCGACCTTTGCCGGGTGCTCCGTCAATACGAAGGGCACCTACACGTTGACAGCGACGGACGTCGAGCCCACCGGAACACTCACGGCGACGAGTGCATCGTTCGTGATCTCGACTGGAAACGCCGCGCAGCTGGTCTTCACGACCTCTCCCGGGGCACAGACGACCAACGTCGCCTTCCCGAGTGCCTCGCAGCCGGTGGTGACCGTCGAGGATGCAGGCGGCAACACCGTCACGAGTTCCAACGCCACCGTGACCCTCGCCATAGCCACCCAGCCCGGGACTGCGTGCGACCTTCAGCTGCACCGGCGGACCAGGCCAAGAGCGCCAATACCGGCGTCGCCACCTTCACCGGCTGCAAAATCGTCAACGGGACGAACTCGGGCGCCTACACCCTGAATGCCAAGGCGACTGGTTTGACTACGGGATTGAGCACTTCGTTCACGGTGGCCGGCACCGCCACCAAGCTCGTGTTCACAACCCAGCCCACCAATACGTCGACTGGCGCCGTCTTCACCACGAATCCCGTGGTCTCGGTCGAGGACACGAACAATGACCTGGTCACAACCGCGACGAACCAAGTCACCCTCGACTATCGATACCGGAACTGGGGGCACTCTCGGCACTTGTACCACCGTGATGTGACTCCGAACGCAGGGATCGCCACCTTCAGCGGTTGCAAAATCACCCTCTCTGGAAACGGCGGCGACTTCACGCTGAAGGCGTCAGCGAGCGGTCGGCACGAGCACGTCGGCCTCAGCAACACGTTCACCGTCGCCAGCGCCGCCACGAAGCTCGTCTTCACGCCCAGCCGAGTAACTCGCACTGGAGGCATGGCGTTCTCCACCCAGCCCATGGTGACCGTGGAGGACGTGAACAGCGACGTCGTCACATCAAACACTTCGGCGGTCTCGCTGGCGATCACCAGCGGGACAGGGACTTCGGGTGCCGCACTGACCTGCACCTCGAACGCTCCCAACGCAGTGGCCGGCGTCGCCACATTCTCGGGCTGCGCCATCAACCTGAGCGGGTCCAACTACACGCTCAAGGCCACGCAAGCGTCCTTCACTAAGCAACAAGCTCGGCCATCTCCATCACCGTTGGTCCTGCCGCCAAGCTCGCCTTTACGACCCAGCCGAGCTCCAGCAGCGCCAACGCAGTGACCTGGGCCACTCAGCCGGTCGCTGACCGTGCAGGACGCGGGCGGCAACATAATCACCGGCGCAACGAACACCGTCTCCCTCCTCGTCGGGACACAGCCGGGTAGCGGGGCAACTCTCGGCTGCACGTCGAACCCGATTGGCTGCCAACGCCGGGTTGGCGTCGTTCACCGGCTGCCAGATCGTCGGCACAGCGGGTAGTTACACATTGACTGCGACCTCGCCGGGCCTGGCCAGCGGCACCAGTGCGACCTTCTCCATCGTCGCTGGAGCTGCCATCCAGTTGGCCTTCACGACGCAACCAGGTGGTGGGACAAATACCGGCGTGTGGACCACCCAGCCGGTGGTGACCGTCGAGGACTCTGGTGGGAACAAGACGACGAGCGCGGCCAGCGTGACGTTGGCCATCCACCAGAACGCCGGGGGCACCCTCGGTCTGCACGACCAACCCGATCAATGCCAACGCCGGCTTGGCCTCCTTCGCCGGTTGCAAAATCACTGGAACGGCCGGTACCTACTCACTGAGTGCAGCCGCGACCGGGTTGACAACCGCCCTCAGCTCCACCTTCTCCATCGCGGCCGGCCCAGCCACGCAGGTCGTCTTCTCCACGCAGCCGGGCGGGGGCGGGGACGCTTCGGTCTGGACGACGCAGCCGGCGGTGAGCATCGAAGACGTGTCCGGCAACCTCGTCGGCACCAGCACGGCGAACGTCACGTTGAGCATTCACTCGCAGCCGGGTACAGGAGCGACCCTCGGGTGCACCAACAACCCGCTCTCGGCAACCGGGGGCGTGGCCTCCTTCGCCGGTTGTCGAGATCGCGGGCACGCTAGGGAACTACACGCTCACGGCCGCCGCAAACGGCTTGGCGAGCTCCAACAGCGCTGCCTTTGCCATCACTGTCGGGAACCCGGCCAAGCTCATCTTCTCAACCCAGCCCGGTGGCGGGGTCGACGGATCGCCTCTCACAACCCAGCCCGTAGTCACCGTTCAAGACGCCGGGGGCAACACGGTGCCGACGGCCACCAACGCCATCACGCTGGCCATCGGAACCACCAACCCCGGAGGAGCCCTCGCCTGCACCACCAACCCAGTGGCGGCTGATCAGCGGCGCGGCCTCCTTCGCAGGGTGTCAGATCACCGGCAAAATCGGCTCTTACACCCTCACGGCCACGTCGAACGGGTTGACGGCCACGACCAGCAGTCCGTTGACCATCACTCCGGCCCTCGCTTCCAAGCTTGCCTTCACGACGCAGCCCGGCGGCGGGGCCAATGGTTCGATCTGGACCCAGCAGCCCGTGGTGGCGATTCAGGACATCGGCGGCAACACGATTACTTCGAACGCCTCGGTCACCCTGGCCATCGCCACCCAGCCCGGCACCGGCGCGGCCTTCGGCTGCACCACGAACCCGATCAACGCCAACGCGGGCGTCGCCACCTTCGCTGGCTGCAACATCTCCGGCAAGGCCGGGGCGTACACACTGAGCGCTTCAGCGACCGGACTCACGACGGCGAACAGCAATAGCGTCTCTATTATCGCCGGCACAGCCACCCAGCTCGTCTTCAGTACCCAGCCGGTGGCCGGGGCGTCGGGGGCAGCACTCACGACCCAGCCCGTGATCAACGTCGAGGACTCGGGCAACAACGTGGTGACGACCTCGACCCAGACGATCACACTCACGCCGAGCGCCGGCACTTTGTCGTCGTGTGCCGGACTGAAGGCAACAGCGGGTGTCATCACGGTGACGGGCTGCACCTTCGCTGGAACGGTCGGCACCAACTACTCCTTGACCGCTCAGACCACGACGAACCCGGTCGTCTCGGGCATCAGTGCCAACTTCTCCCCCACGACGCATGGCGCCGCCACCCAGCTGGCCATCACCACCCAGCCCTCGACCACCGACGCCAGCGGCGCCGCCCTGGCCACCCAGCCCGTGGTCAAGGTCGAGGACTCGGGCAGGCAACGTGGTCACCTCGGTCAACACGGGCACCGCCAGCGCCACCATCGCCTCGGGCGCCGGTGGTTCCATCGCCGCTGGGGGCACCTCGGGCACCTTCGCCAACGGCGTGGCCACCTTCTCGGGCCTCGCCCTCAACGGGGTGAGCGGCACCACCTACACCCTCACCTTCAACGGTGGCGGCTTCACCTCGGCTGCCTCGAACGGCATCACGGTCTCGACCGGCGCCGCCAACAAGCTGGTCATCACCACCCAGCCTTCGGCCACCGACGCCAGCGGCGCCGCATTGGCCACCCAGCCCGTGGTCAAGGTCGAGGACTCGGGTAACAACGTGGTCACCTCGGTCAACACGGGCACCGCCAGCGCCACCATCGCCTCGGGCGCCGGTGGTTCCATCGCCGCTGGGGGCACCTCGGGCACCTTCGCCAACGGCGTGGCCACCTTCTCGGGCCTCGGTCTCAACGGGGTGAGCGGCACCACCTACACCCTCACCTTCACCGGTGGCGGCTTCACCTCGGTGCCTCGAACGGCATCACGGTCTCGGCCGGGGCCGCCAACCAGCTGGTCATCACCACCCAGCCCTCGACGACCGACGCCAGCGGCGCCGCACTGGCCACCCAGCCCGTGGTCAAGGTCGAGGACTCCGCAGGCAACGTGGTCACCTCGGTCAACACGGGCACCGCCAGCGCCACCATCGCCTCGGGCGCCGGTGGCTCCATCGCCGCTGGGGGCACCTCGGGCACCTTCGCCAACGGCGTGGCCACCTTCTCGGGCCTCGGTCTCAACGGGGTGAACGGCACCACCTACACCCTCACCTTCACCGGTGGCGGCTTCACCTCGGCCGCCTCGAACGGCATCACGGTCTCGACCGGGGCCGCCAACAAGCTGGTCATCACCACCCAGCCCAGCACGACCGACGCCAGCGGCGCCGCTCTGGCCACCCAGCCCGTGGTCAAGGTCGAGGACTCGGGAGGCAACGTGGTCACCTCGGTCAACACGGGCACCGCCAGCGCCACCATCGCCTCGGCGCCGGTGGCTACCAACGCCGCTGGGGGCACCTCGGGCACCTTCGCCAACGGCGTGGCCACCTTCTCGGGCCTCGGCCCTCAACGGGGTGAGCGGCACCACCTACACCTTCACCTTCACCGGTGGCGGCTTCACCTCGGCGCCCTCGAACGGCATCACGTGTCTCACCGGGGCCGCCAACAAACTGGCCATCACCACCCAGCCCTCGGCACGACCGACGCCAGCGGCGCCGCCCTGGCCACCCAGCCCGTGGTCAAGGTCGAGGACTCGGGCAACAACGTGGTCACCTCGGTCAACACGGGCACCGCCAGCGCCACCATCGCCTCGGGTGCGGGTGGTTCCATCGCCGCTGGGGGCACCTCGGGCACCTTCGCCAACGGCGTGGCGACCTTCTCGGGCCTCGGCCTCAACGGGGTGAACGGCACCACCTACACCCTCACCTTCACCGGTGGCGGCTTCACCTCGGTGCCTTCGAACGGCATCACGGTCTCGACCGGGGCCGCCAACAAGCTGGTCATCACCACCCAGCCTTCGACCACCGACGCCAGCGGCGCCGCTCTGGCCACCCAGCCCGTGGTCAAGGTCGAGGACTCCGCAGGCAACGTGGTCACCTCGGTCAACACGGGCACCGCCAGCGCCACCATCGCCTCGGGCGCCGGTGGTTCCATCGCCGCTGGGGGCACCTCGGGCACCTTCGCCAACGGCGTGGCCACCTTCTCGGGCCTCGGTCTCAACGGGGTGAACGGCACCACCTACACCCTCACCTTCACCGGTGGCGGCTTCACCTCGGCCGCCTCGAACGGCATCACGGTCTCGACCGGGGCCGCCACCCAGCTCGTCTTCACGACCCAGCCCGCAGCCGGGGCATCGGGGGCCGCGCTCACGACCCAGCCCGTGATCAAGGTCGAGGACTCGGGCAACAACGTGGTGACGAGCTCGACCCAGACGATCACGCTCACGCCGAGCGCCGGCACTTTGTCGTCGTGTGGCGGACTGAGGGCAACGGCGGGCGTCATCACCGTGACGGGCTGCACCTTCGCTGGAACGGTCGGCGCCAACTACAGCCTGTTCGCTCAGACCACGTCGAACCCGGTCGTCTCGGGCACCAGCAACAACTTCTCGCCCACGACGTTCGGCGCCGCCACCCAGCTGGCCATCACCACCCAGCCCTCGGCCACCGCGAACTCCGGTGCCGCTCTCGGCACCCAGCCCGTGGTCAAGGTCGAGGACTCGGGCGGCAACGTGGTCACCTCGGTCAACACGGGCACCGCCAGCGCCACCATCGCCTCGGGTGCGGGTGGTTCCATCGCCGCTGGGGGCACCTCGGGCACCTTCGCCAACGGCGTGGCGACCTTCTCGGGCCTCGCCCTCAACGGGGTGAGCGGCACCACCTACACCCTCACCTTCAACGGTGACGGCTTCACCTCGGTGCCCTCGAACGGCATCACGATGTCGACCGGGGCCGCCACCCAGCTGGTCATCACCACGCAGCCTTCGGGTGCCGCCAGCGGCTCGGCCCTGACAACCCAACCGGTCGTCAAGGTCGAGGACTCGGGCAACAACGTGGTCACGAGCGCCACGGGCACCATGACCGCGACGATCAACACCGGCACGGGCGGCGCCATTACCGCTGGATCCACGGCCACCATCTCGAACGGTGTGGCGACCTTCTCCAACCTCGCCATGACCGGTGTCACGGGCAACTCTTACTCGCTGCACTTCTCCAACGGCACGCTGTCGGTCAACTCAGCCGCATTCACCATGACCTTTGGAAACGCCAACAAACTCGTCATCACCACCCAGCCCTCGGCCACTGACGCCAGCGGCGCCGCACTGGCCACCCAGCCCGTGGTCAAGGTCGAGGACTCCGCGGGCAACGTGGTCACGTCCGACTCGTCCACGGTGACCGCGAGCTTCACCAGCGGCGGGGTGTCGCTCACGAACCCGACCAAGGCGGCCGTCAACGGCGTGGCCACCTTCTCGGGCCTGGCTCTCAACGCCCTGGCGGGTAACTACACCTTGACGTTCTCAGACGGCGGGCTCACCACCGCGGTGTCGAACACCATCACCGTGTCCACCGGCGCCGCCACCCAGCTGGCCATCACCACCCAGCCCTCGGCCACCGCGAACTCCGGCGCCGCTCTCGGCACCCAGCCCGTGGTCAAGGTCGAGGACTCGGGCGGCAACGTGGTCACCTCGGTCAACACGGGCACCGCCAGCGCCACCATCGCCTCGGGTGCCGGTGGTTCCATCGCCGCTGGGGGCACCTCGGGCACCTTCGCCAACGGCGTGGCGACCTTCTCGGGCCTCACCCTCAACGGGGTGAGCGGCACCACCTACACCCTCACCTTCAACGGTGACGGCTTCACCTCGGTGCCCTCGAACGGCATCACGATGTCGACCGGGGCCGCCACCCAGCTGGTCATCACCACCCAGCCTTCGGGTGCCGCCAGCGGCTCGGCCCTGACAACCCAACCGGTCGTCAAGGTCGAGGACTCGGGCAACAACGTGGTCACGAGCGCCACGGGCACCATGACCGCGACGATCAACACCGGCACGGGCGGCGCCATTACCGCTGGATCCACGGCCACCATCTCGAACGGTGTGGCGACCTTCTCCAACCTCGCCATGACCGGTGTCACGGGCAACTCTTACTCGCTGCACTTCTCCAACGGCACGCTGTCGGTCAACTCAGCCGCATTCACCATGACCTTTGGAAACGCCAACAAACTCGTCATCACCACCCAGCCCTCGACCACTGACGCCAGCGGCGCCGCACTGGCCACCCAGCCCGTGGTCAAGGTCGAGGACTCCGCGGGCAACGTGGTCACGACCGACTCGTCCACGGTGACCGCGAGCTTCACCAGCGGCGGGGTGTCGCTCACGAACCCGACCAAGGCGGCCGCCAACGGCGTGGCCACCTTCTCGGGCCTGGCTCTCAACGCCCTGGCGGGTAACTACACCTTGACGTTCTCAGACGGCGGGCTCACCACCGCGGTGTCCAACACCATCACCGTGTCCACCGGCGCCGCCACCCAGCTGGCCATCACCACCCAGCCCTCGGCCACCGCGAACTCCGGCGCCGCTCTCGGCACCCAGCCCGTGGTCAAGGTCGAGGACTCGGGCGGCAACGTGGTCACCTCGGTCAACACGGGCACCGCCAGCGCCACCATCGCCTCGGGTGCCGGTGGTTCCATCGCCGCTGGGGGCACCTCGGGCACCTTCGCCAACGGCGTGGCGACCTTCTCGGGCCTCGCCCTCAACGGGGTGAGCGGCACCACCTACACCCTCACCTTCAACGGTGGCGGCTTCACCTCGGTGCCCTCGAACGGCATCACGGTCTCGACCGGGGCCGCCACCCAGCTGGTCATCACCACCCAGCCTTCGGGTGCCGCCAGCGGCTCGGCCCTGACAACCCAACCGGTCGTCAAGGTCGAGGACTCGGGCAACAACGTGGTCACGAGCGCCACGGGCACCATGACCGCGACGATCAACACCGGCACGGGCGGCGCCATTACCGCTGGATCCACGGCCACCATCTCGAACGGTGTGGCGACCTTCTCCAACCTCGCCATGACCGGTGTCACGGGCAACTCTTACTCGCTGCACTTCTCCAACGGCACGCTGTCGGTCAACTCAGCCGCATTCACCATGACCTTTGGGAACGCCAACAAACTGGTCATCACCACCCAGCCCTCGACCACTGACGCCAGCGGCGCCGCCCTGGCCACCCAGCCCGTGGTCAAGGTCGAGGACTCCGCAGGCAACGTGGTCACCTCGGTCAACACGGGCACCGCCAGCGCCACCATCGCCTCGGGCGCCGGTGGTTCCATCGCCGCTGGGGGCACCTCGGGCACCTTCGCCAACGGCGTGGCCACCTTCTCGGGCCTCGGTCTCAACGGGGTGAACGGCACCACCTACACCCTCACCTTCACCGGTGGCGGCTTCACCTCGGCGGCCTCGAACGGCATCACGGTCTCGACCGGCACAGCTACCCAGCTCGTCTTCACCACCCAGCCAGCGGCCGGGGCATCGGGGGCCGCATTCACGACCCAGCCCGTGATCAAGGTCGAGGACTCGGGCAACAACGTGGTGACGACCTCGACCCAGACGATCACGCTCAACCAGAGCGCCGGCACTTTGTCGTCGTGTGGCGGACTGAGGGCAACGGCGGGCGTCATCACCGTGACGGGCTGCACCTTCGCCGGAACGGTCGGCGCCAACTACAGCCTGTTCGCTCAGACCACGTCGAACCCCGTCGTCTCGGGCACCAGCAACAACTTCTCACCCACGACCTTCGGCGCCGCCACCCAGCTGGTGTTCACCACCCAGCCAGGCAATGCGACAGGTAGCGGGAGGACCCTGAACCCTCAGCCAGCTGTGAGCATCGAGGATTCGGGTGGCAACGTGGTCACGACAGCCACAAACAGAATCACGTTGGCTATCGGAACAAGCCAGCACAACTTTTCCACGCTGAACGTCACCACCAACCCCTTGGCCGCAACAAACGGAGTGGCGACCTTCAGCGGCGTGAGCATCACGCACACCGGCCAAACCACCTATACCGGATGGACTCTGACCGCAACCGCCACCGGCCTCGGCACGGTCACAAGTTCGGCGTTCACCACCTGATCAATGACGACCTCTGACCTCATCCGTCGCGGCGCTCGCCGCCTCCACCGGGAACATCTCGGAGGGAAGCGGCCGCGCCCGGACTTACGACGAGCGTTCGGTTGGAGGCGACGAGTCGGGCGCCGTTCTCATCCTGGCGCTGGTATTCCTCGTCACCGTGAGCGTGATTGTGGGGGCGCTGACCGACTGGGTCAGCAACGACCTGATGAACTCCACGAGCTTCAACGCCACGCAGAAACTGAACAATGAGGCAACGAACGCGGTGAACCTGGGGGTGCAGAGCATCCGATACACGCCGCTCCTGTACAACACCGCGACGGTGACCGACCAGACGCTGAATGCCAGCCCTCCCAGCTATTGCTGGGGAACGGGCCCATCACAGTACGTGTCGTCAGTTGGCCCGTCGTTCAACATGAACGTTTATTGCAGCACTATCTGGAACCCCCAATCGGCAGCGACCCGGAAGGTCACCGTTTCGGCCTGCCCGGTGTCACGCACTGCTCCAATCACAGGTACAGCGTCATGGACCGCCGCGCAGAGCACTTGCCCCGCCAAGCCATTGCTCCAGGCGATCGTGACGTTCGATGATTACCCCCCGACCGGGGTCAGTAGCCCCAACCAGGTGCAGTGCGTGACGTACTGCGGCAGCACGCTCAATGTCAACAGCTGGAACTGGACGCCGACGGTTCCCACCGTGACCAATGTGGTCGGCTTGACCGGGACCTTTGACGGCGGGGCGCCTCTCACCATCACCGGTACCGGGTTCGGTCCCGGCTCGACGGTAAACTTCGTGAATTCGAATCCCCTCGCCCAGATCAACAATCCCAACCTGCAGCAGATCGTGACGGCGACTCCGTTACCAGGGCAGATAACGGCGACGACCATCCAGGTGGCGGCACCGTCGGTCACCACGCTGGCCAACTACTACGTCACGGTTACGAACGCCAGCGGCCAGACCAGCGCCGTGATGCCGAACGCCCAGTGCAACCCGAATCCAACACTTGCCGTGGACTGCTTCATTTACACCTCGATCGCGCCGAATGGTAACGGGAGTCACACCAATATCCGGCTATACGACGCACAGCACCTTCATCACCATCACAGGCAAAGGCTTCGTCAACGGCGCCACGGTCACCATGGTCCAGGACAACAACGGCACACCCAACACGGCCAACCAAGGGGCGGCAACAGCGGTCCAGGTGGTCAGCAACACCACAATCACGGCCCTGACCTACCCGTTCTCCACCCTCAATCAGGCGTTCTTCATAACCGTGACAACGCCGTCGGGTGGGACGAGCTCGTACACGACCGCAGCGGTCTTCACGTTCACCCAGGCACCACCGTAAAGCTAGAGGGGGAGAGATGAAATTGGGACGAAAAGAGAAAACTACGACCCTCGTCAAGGGCTCAGAGGACGACGTGGCCGAAGCCCTGAATGGCGCCGGGCTCGGGGCCGACCTCGACCTTGACGCGCCGGCACCGCGACGTCTGCCTACCCCCGGCTCGGAGCCCTTCGGGGAACTGCTGGTACGGCGCGGATTGGTGTCGGAGGATGACATCGCCCAGGCGCTGATCGTCCAGGAGGATTCCGGCAAGAGGCTGGGCGAGACGCTCGTGGATATGGGCATGTTGAACGAGCGCGAGTTGATCCTGGTGCTGGCCGATCTGCTGCACATGCCTGTCGCCGACCTCCGTCGTGAGAATCCGGACCCCGAGACCATCGCCCTGATTCCCGAGCAGGTGGTCCGCCAACACATGGCGATGCCGATCCGACTCGATGACGACGGCCTGCAGGTAGCCGTGTCCGATCAGCCTTCGGTGGCTATCCGGGCCCTGTTGTCGCAGGCGACGCAGCACCCGATTCGCTTCGTCCTCGCGCCCGAGTCCGACATTCAGTGGGCCATCGACAGCAGCTACCGCGCCATCGGGGGCGTCGACACCCTCGTCGAGGCCTTCGAAGCAGTCGAGGGCTACCGCCGGCGGTCGACCGAGCCGCAAGAAGCCGAGGTCGTGGCGGACGATGCACCCATTGTGCAGGTCGTCACGCGCATCCTGACCCAGGCCAAGCGCGACCGTGCATCCGACGTCCACATTGAGCCCTCCCAGGATGTCGTCCGGGTCCGGTTCCGCATCGACGGTGCCCTCAAGGAAGTCCTGATGCTCCCGCCGAACATGGGCGTGGGACTGGTCAGCCGCATCAAGATCATGGCAGGCATGAACATCGTCGAGCGGCGTCGTCCCCAGGATGGCCAGTTGACCACCCCGATCGACGGCAAGGACACCGATGTCCGCGTGGCCACCGCAGCCACCATCTGGGGTGAGAAGTGCGTGATGCGTGTGCTCGACAAGAACCGGTCGGTGCTGCGGCTCCATGACCTCGGCATGCCCAACGACACCCACGAGACCTTCTCGAGTCTCGTCAAGGCACCCTTCGGCATGGTTCTGTGCGCCGGGCCGACGGGAAGCGGGAAGACCACAACCCTCTACGCCACCCTCGGTCAGGTCAGTGACCCGACGAAGAACGTCATGACCATCGAGGACCCGGTCGAGTACGTCTTCCCCTCCATTAACCAGATTCAGACGAACGAGCAGGCGGGCCTCACCTTCGCCACCGGGCTGAAGTCGATCCTGCGCCAAGACCCCGATGTGATCCTCGTCGGGGAGATCCGAGACGTCGAGACGGCGCGCATTGCGGTCCAATCGGCACTCACAGGCCACATGGTCCTGTCCTCGCTGCACGCAACTGACTCGGTGTCAGCTCTCCACCGCTTCCTTGACATGGGCATCGAGTCATTCCTCATCGCGTCGTCGGTCATTGCCATTGTGGGCCAACGACTTGTCCGCCGGATCTGCCCGTCATGCAAGACCTCCTACAAGCCCACGGAAGAGGAGATGACCTTCTACGAGGAGAGCGGCGGACCGCCCAAGAGCGACTTCTGCCATGGCACCGGATGCAACTTCTGCGGTGGAACCGGCTACCAAGACCGCATCGGCGTCTACGAATTGCTCCAGATGACCCCCGAGATCAAGCGCCTCATCGTCGGCTGGGCGACGCAGGACGAACTCCGGCGACTCGCACAGAAGCAAGGAATGCGCACGCTGCGCGAAGAGGCGATCAGCCTGGTCGCGCAGGACACCACGACAATTGCGGAAGTCATCCGCAGTATCTATTCGCTCTAGGCGGAGGGGACGGAGAGAGATCATGGACAAGTTCAAGTACACCGCTGTCGACCCGGCGGGACACAAGGTGCAGGGCGTCGAGTCTGCTCAGACCGTCGGCGCGGTCCACCTCGCTCTGCTCGAACGCGGCTATCGAGGGCATTCAGGTCTCAGAGAAGAAGAGCGTCCTGCAGTTCGAGGTCACGAAGAAGAAGGTGCCGCGCAAGGACATCATGCACTTCTCGCGGCAGATGGCGGTGTTCGTGCGCGCCGGCGTTCCGATCATGGAAGCGCTGGAGGTCATTGCGGGCGAGACCGCAGACAAGTTGTTGAACAGCGCGCTCCATGACATGATCGAGCGGCTCCAGTCCGGTGACACGTTTGCATCGGCTGCCGGCGCACACCCCGAGGCGTTCCCGAACTACTACATCGGCATACTCTCGTCTGCCGAGCTCACCGGAAACCTCGACGTCGTCCTCGACCAACTCGCCGACTACCTCGATCGGGACATTGAGGCAAGGGGCAAGATCACCTCCGCGATGATCTATCCTTCTGTGGTGGCCGTTATGGCGGTGCTCGTCGTCGTCGTGCTCGCCACGTTCGTGATGCCGAAGTTCGTCACCTTCTTCGCATCGTTCAACGCGAAGCTGCCACTCCCCACCAGAATGTTGCTCAGCGCTTCGAACTTCGTCAGCACCTATTGGTGGGCGATCTTGGGCGTGATCCTCGTCGCTGTCGTCGGCATCGCCGTCCTGAGGCGATCCAAGGGCGGCAAGGCGTGGATTGACTCCATGGTCCTGCGGCTCCCGATCCTCGGCGACCTGGTGCGCACCGCAGTCATTGAGCGCGTGTGCCGGATTCTCTCGTCCATGCTCAAGGCGGGTGTTTCCCTCCCTGAAGCCATGCGAGTCACCGCAGAGTCGGCCAACAATGCTGTTTACAGCCAGAGCCTTGCCACCGTCCGCGAAGAGATGATCGAGGGGCAAGGTCTGGCAGAACCCCTGGCACGCACGGGCCTGTTCCCCGGTGCCGCCCGCCAGATGTTCAAGGTCGGCGAGGAGACTGGAACGCTCGATGCGCAACTCGCCACAGCTGCCTCCTTCTACGACAGGGAGCTCGACGTAAAGCTGAAGCGCTTCACCAGCCTCTTCGAGCCGATCGTCATCGTCTTCATGGGTGTCATCGTTGGGTTTGTGGCCATCGCGCTCGTGTCCGCCATGTACGGCATCTACAAGCAGGTCAAGATCCAATAGGGGTCGTCCCAAAATCGGTTCAAGGTGTCATAACGCACTGCCGATAACAATTCTGTGGATGCAAAACGGGGCATTCGAGAATCTTGTGGAGTCAGCAATGGCACATCGCAAGTGGACCGAACACGAGCTTGGTGTCCGCATTCGTCACAACCCAGCAACAAGTCCAGGTCAGAGCACAAAAATCTCCTCTCAGGCGATTGATTCTTGAGACAGAGAAATGGTACGATTTTGGTCTCCTCAATTGGCGAAGGAGAGGGTCGGGCATAGCCCTAAACCCCTAAACATAGAAAGGCGGTCATTCCGCATGTTCCAGCATCTGCGCGACGCGAAGGCGCGTCGTAAAGGCGAAGAGGTAGTGGAGTCGGGGTTCACCCTGATCGAACTCCTCGTCGTCATTGTTGTCCTCGGCATCCTGGCTGCAACGGTCGTCTTCGCACTCTCCGGTGTGACCGGCCAGAGCGCTGTGGCGGCTTGCAACTCGGACGCCAAGACGATTGACGTGGCGGTTCAGGCGTACATCAACTCGCCGGACAACCAGACGCAACTCGGCGCCGACGTCGGTTGGGGACCTGATCAAGGCACCGTTCAGCAAGGCCGGTCCAACGACGCCAGGAGACACTTTCCTGGCCGATCAGGTCAACAACAAGGCGTACGCCATCGACCTCAATGGTCACCTGGCTACGCCCCTTACCGGTGTTGCCGCTGACGCAGTCGTCGTGGCCACGCCGTCTACGGGTACGAACTGGGCCGCAGTACGACACCGCGGGCACCAACCCCTGCGCCGCCGCTCAATAAGCAAGCGACACGCAGTACAGGAGTACCAAAGGTGAACCAAAGCGCCCGGCCCAGTGGGCCGGGCGCTTTGGACTTCACCACTGAGAGAGGGGAATGAAGTCGTGAAGAACGCAGCCAACATTGAGACCATCGATCCGTGGCTCCAGGTCCTGTGGGACCGTCAAGGGTCCGACCTGCTGCTCGCAACGGGCTCGCAGCCGCGTACGAGAGTCGATGGCGGGCTGACGCCTCTTCCGGACTCCCCCGTGCTCACCGGCGACATGATCGACGAAATCGTTCGGGGCATGTTGACACCCGAGCAGGAGAAGACGTTCGCCGAACAGCAGGACGTCGACTTCTCACTCAGCTGGCGTGACCTTGCTCGCCTCCGTGGCAGCGCATTCACCCAGAAGGGCGACACGGCGCTCGCACTCCGGATGATCCCTTCGGACATTCCGACCTTCGCAGAGCTCGGCCTCCCTCCCATCGCTGAATGGATGGCCCGTCTCCCCCGGGGTCTCGTGCTCCTGACCGGGCCGACCGGATCGGGGAAGTCGACCACCCTGGCCTCCATCATCGCTCGCATCAACGAGACGCGGTCGGTGCACATCCTCACCATCGAGGACCCGATCGAGTATGTACACAAGCACGGGCTCTCGGCCATCACCCAGAGGGAAGTCGGCACCGACAGCCCCTCCTTCGAGCGGGCGCTACGGTCCGCCCTGCGGGAGGACCCCGACGTCCTCCTCGTAGGTGAGATGCGCGACCTCGAGTCGATTCAGCTGGCCCTCACCTTGGCGGAGACGGGCCACCTCGTCTTCTCCACCTTGCACACGAATGACTCCTCGCAGGCGATCGACCGCATCATCGACGTCTTCCCGGCATGGCGGCAGGACCAGATCCGGGTCCAGCTCGGCTCCTCGCTCAGCGCAGTCATCGCTCAGCGGCTCGTGCCCCGGACGGACCGCGGCATGGTTGCCGCATTCGAGATCCTGATCGCCAACCACCCGGTGCGGAACATCATCCGGGAGGGCAAGACACACCAACTCCCGAACCTGATCACCACGAACCAGGCCGAGGGCATGTGCTCGCTCGAGTCGAGCCTCGCTGACCTCTGCACGGCACAGGTGATCGACTACGAGGAAGCTCTGGCGATCTCCTCGCACCCGAAGGAACTGACCCGGCTGGTGAGCCAGCGTGGGCCGGTCCTCGCCACTGCGTGACGATCGGGACCACCGCACGGCACGGGCCGGATCTTCCCTACCAGGTCGTCGCGGGAGTAACGCCGTGCGGTCCGTCATGGCTCGTCGCTCCGGCAAAGCTGCAAGGGACGATCTTCGCTCCTGAGGCGCCGCAGCTCATCGCGCCCTTCGGCGAGGTGCTGGACCAGCGCCCGACTTTCGCCGTCATCGCCCTCAACGCACCCGTCGGTTACCTCAACCTGGCTGCCCACGGCGGCCGGACGTGTGACCGCGAGTCACGAGCGCTGCTCGGGCCGAAACGTGGCTCGTCCATTCAGAGCGCACCGGTCCGCTCCCCCACCAACGAGCTCGAGTTCCTCCCCGACCACCTCGACGCCATCAGCATGACCCTCCTCCCCCGCTACCGCGAGGTGGCCGAAGAGATGGCACCCTTCCGCCAGCGCACCGTGTACGAGGTCGCCTCGGACATGAGCTTCTACGAACTGAACGACGGCCAGCCGCTGCAGTACCCCAAGAACAGCCAGAAGGGGATTGAGGAGCGGCGGGCGCTTCTGGAGGTGAAGTTCCCCGCCGTCGATCGGATCCTCTCCGCGGAGCTTCCCGGCGCGTCCATGGGCCACCTCCTCGACGTCGCCGTCTTCGTCTGGACGGCACGAAGGATCTTCGCGCGGGCGGCCATCCGCATCCCGCAGGATCCCGAGTGGGACGAACAGGGCCTGCGCATGGAGATCGTGCGTTAGGTCTGCGGCAGGTTCACGACGGGGTGAACGGGCGCAGGAGCTCGGGCCCGGCGAACACGGCAACGGCACAACCGAGAGCGAGGAAGACGCCGTAGGGGATCTGCTGCTCGCGGCTCATTTTGTGGCTGGCGATGAGGGCGATCCCGATGACGGCGCCGATGAGGTTGGCCGCGAAGAAGCCCGAGGATCACGTAGCGCCAGCCGAGCCAGCCCAGAGCCAGTCCCAGCACGGGGGCGAGCCGGACGTCGCCGAATCCGATCAACCGGGGGCTGACCACGAACATGCCGTAGAAGAGCACGAACCAGGCCACTCCGCAGATCACACCAATCAAGAGGTCGTGCCATTGCCCGGTCGCCCCGGCCGCCACCGTCAGGAGGGCCGCGACCGCGATGGAAAGTGGCCACACAATGACCTTGGGCAGGAGCAGTCGCTCGACGTCGATCACCGACAAGGCAAGGAGCCCGGCGAAGAGGACCAGGAAGGCTGGGAGGTCCCAGTTGGAGCCGAAGCGGGCGGCCGTGCCGGCGAAGAGGGCGGCGCAGGAGAGCTCGACGAGCGGGTAGCGCGCCGAAATCGGCTCATGGCAGTTCCGACACTTGCCCCGCAGAAGAAGCCAGGACACCACAGGAATGTTGTCGCGCTCCTTGAGCTGGGCTCCGCAGGACGGGCAGAGCGAGCGCGGCGCCACCACGGAGAGGCCGCGGGGCACCCGATAGATGACCACATTGAGAAACGACCCGACCGCGAGTCCCAGGAGCGCGCAGAGGCCGATCAGATAGCCGAGCGGCACGAGGCTAAGGGGTCCGCCCGGTCGCCATGGCCGACAACGCTACTCGCAGGGAAGCGCGAAGCCGTGGTTCTTTGCGTCGACAACATGCCGACGTGGTGCCGGTCCTTGGAGCGGTTGAGCTGGACCGAGAACGATCTGCTGCGTTCGGCCCAGCGAGAAGCGATGCCTCGCATTTGTCATCGGCAGGGCTCCCCACAGGCACTGCGACCAAGCTCCGATTGACGACTCGGCACGCCGCGTGGCGAACGCAGCGAGGCACCTCATGCCGATGATCTGCAACGGCTTTGCGTCCGAGCGCCCCCGCCACCCGAACCCTGCGAGGATTGACCCATGGGACCGGACGGAGACGACGACACGACGGCGTCCGCCGACCACACCGAAGAACAGGCGGACGAACCAGACCCCACGACGGGCCCACCCAAGGCTTCGACCGCTGGCGCAAGGAATCGGCCATCGGCGGCATCGGCACCGGCATCGCACGGGGCCTGCAGTCCGTCTTCGGTCCCCCGCCGCAGGAGATCGCCATCGTGGCCGAGGTCCCGGGTGAGCCGCCCGATGCGGACACGCGCCTGCGGGTCATCCTCGACCCCGATGATCCGACGAAGTCGATTGCCGTCGTACCGGCGACGCCGGCTGACCCTCCTCCTTCGTAAGCCCCTGTCTGCCCTCACCGGCGGCGCGACTTCGAGCCGCTGGCCAGGGCTCCGAAAGCCTCAACCTCTTCTCGAGGGTTCAAGCCGTGCAGCCCGAACGAACGTTGACATTCCGACCCCTTTGGACTTACCATCCGTCATATCGGACATGATGTCCGATTGATCAGAGGAGTTGTCAACCCATGAGCACCGTGGCTGATGTCACACCGGTCGATCTGTCGGATTCCCGGTCCTACGTCGACGGCGTCCCCCACGCCTACTTGACCTACCTGCGCCACCACGACCCCGTGCACTGGCAGGACGAGCCCGGTGGCCCCGGCTTCTGGGCCGTCACCCGCTACGAGGACTGCGTCACCGTCAACCGGGACTACGAGCGCTTCAGCTCGGCTGCCCGGGGCACCATGCCCTTTGAGCTCGACGAGGACGAGATCGCCCAGCAGGGCCTGATGATGCTCAACATGGACCCTCCGCTGCACACCCGCTACCGGCGCCTCGTCAACAAGGGCTTTACGCCCCGCATGGTGCGCGACCTCGAGGAGAGCATCCACCGCTCCGCCGACGCCATCATCGACGAGGTGATCGAGAAGGGGGAGGCTGACTTCGTCACCCAGATTTCCGCCGAGCTCCCGCTGCAGGTCATCGCCGAGCTGCTCGGCGTGCCCCACGAGGACCGCCACCGCATGTTCGAGTGGTCGAACCGCATGGTCGGCAGCGAAGACCCCGAATACCAGGCCGAGGCCGAGCTGGCGCTGACCTCGGCCATGGAGCTCTACGCCTACGCCGCCGAACTGTTCGCCAAGAAGCGGATCGATCCCCATGAAGACCTCATGAGCGCACTCACCACCGTGGAGATCGAAGGGGAGCGCCTCAGCGAAACGGAGCTCGAGCTCTTCTTCCTGCTGCTCACCGTGGCGGGCAACGAGACGACCCGCAACCTCATGTCCGGCGCCATGGCTGCGTTCTTCCGGTACCCCGACCAGTGGCAGCGTCTCCTCGACGACCGCAGCCTGCTGCCCACCGCCGTCGACGAAATGCTCCGCTTCGTGTCGCCTGTCATGAACTTCCGCCGCACCGCCATGGTGGACACCGAGCTCAGCGGGACCAAGATCGCCGCCGGGGACAAGGTCGTCTTCTTCCACGCCTCGGCCAACCGGGACGAGGACATCTTCGGTGACCCCGACACCTTCGACATCGGCCGCGACCCCAACCCCCACATCGCCTTCGGCGGCGGCGGCCCCCACTTCTGCCTCGGGACCAACCTGGCGCAGGATGGAGATCCGTGTCATGTTCGAACACCTGCTCGACCGCATGCCCGACATTCGCCAGGACGGCGAGGTGCAGCGCCTACAGTCCCAGTTCATCAATGGCGTCAAGCACATCCCCGTGGCGTTCACCCCGTCCGCACGCGTCGGCTCCTGAGTCGGCCGTCGGACTGACGCGGGCGGGGTAGCGATGGCTCGGCGCGCCCCGGAGGCCCTCAAGGACGTCATCCGCGACTTCCGGCGCGACCAGCTCATCGACACGGCACGCCGCCTCTTCGGCGAGCGCGGCACCACCGACGTGTCCATGGACGAGATCGCCGCCGAGGCCGGCGTGGCGCGCTCGACCGTCTACGTCTACTTCGCCAACCGGGACGAGCTTCTGCGCGCCTGCGTGCAGTCCATGTACGACCGCCTGCAGGACACCATCGCTCTCGTCGTCGACGACGGCGCGACGCCCGTGGCGCGCTTGCGCGGACTGATCCTCGGCGTGCTCGAGCGCGTCGACGAGAGCCCCGCCTTCTTCCGCCTCGCCATGGCGACCCAGTCGACGACGACAGCCGCCGGGTCCGAGGCCGTCGGGGGCGCGCTGATGATGATCGGTCTCGACATGATCCGCGTGCTCGAGGATCTCGTCGTGGCGGGCATGGCCGCCGGTGACTTCCGCGCCGACCTGGACGCCGAGCGTGCGATCGTGCTCGTCGGCCAGCAGATCTACGGCGCCCTGTCCGTCCGCGCCGGCGAGCCCGACCCGATTCCCGCCCCCCAAGCCGCCGACGAAATCTGTGCCTTCGTGTGCCGAGGACTAGGAGCGTGACGTGAAGTTCGACCTGTGGATGCCGACCGCCAGCCCCATGACCACCGCCGGGCTGCTCGACGCCGTGGCCGAGGGAGCCGAGGAGCGCAGCGTCGGGACCATCTGGGTGGGCGAGCACGTGGTCCTCTTCGAGCAGTACGAGAGCCACTACCCCTACGCCGAGGACGGGCGCATCCCCGCCCCGCCGGGCAGCGGGTTGCTCGAGCCGATGCTCACGCTGACCTACCTGGCGGCCCGGACGTCCACGGTCCGCCTCGGCACCGCCATGCTGCTCCTCCCCCAGCGCAACCCCGTCTACACCGCCAAGGAGGTCAGCACGCTCGATTGGCTCTCGAACGGGCGGGTCGACCTCGGCATCGGCGTGGGCTGGCTCAAGGAGGAGTTCGACGCGCTCAACGTGCCCTGGGAGCGCCGGGGTCGCCGCACCGACGAATACCTCGAGGTCCTGCGCACGCTGTGGCTCGACGAGACGTCCTCTTTCCACGGCGAGGCCTACGACCTTCCGTCCTGCGAAATGTTCCCCAAGCCGGTGCAGCAACCGCCCCCCGTCCACATCGGTGGCGAGACCAAGGCCGCGCTGCGCCGGGTGGCCCGCCACGGCCAGGGCTGGCACACCTTCAACCGCTCGCCCGACGAGCTGGCGGCCGGCCTGGCCGAGCTCGACCAGGAGCTCCAGGCAGTCGGGCGCAGCCGGGCCGACATCCGCATCACGGTGTGCCCGTATTTCAACCAGCTGACGCCCGAGTGGGTGGAGCGCTACGCCGAGGCCGGCGCCGATGCGGTGGCCGCCCTCTTCTTCGCCTTCACCACCGAGGACGTGGCCCGTGCCTTCGACGACCTGGAGGCCTGCCGGGAGGCCGCCGCCCGCGCCGGGGGCTGAAGCTCTCACCGGGGCGCCCGGTCCCACGAGCGACGCGAGGTGCGCAGCATGCTCGGGGCGGACCACACCCGCTGCCTCGCGTCGCCCGTCGGCTTCGCACCTCGTAGGTAAATCCGTTTCGCGCCCACCCGAATCGTCCGGAGGAATGATCCGCTCGTCCGGGGTTTCATTCCTCCGGATGAGCTGACCCCCGCCCCCACCAGGGAGGCTGAAAGGGTGAAGCCGGGGTGGTTCCCGACAAGAGGCCCAGGACAAGGGGCAGTACCATGGTCCGCCCGCCTGGGAACGAAGGATCCAATGGCCCCCAGCTCACGTCACCTCTACCCCGAGTGGCTCCGGCCTCGGCCCCCACGGGATGGCGCGCCCACCGGCCAGGTGGACGATGTCCGCGACGACGGTGCCTGGCGGGTCTGGCAGTGGCTGCGGGCCTTCGACCGCCGCAACGCCACCCTGGTCGACCTCGTCCTGGCCGCCGGCCTCTTCCTCGTGTGCTCGGGCTGGCTCGTCCAGCAGGGCGAGACCCGCCCGAGCCTCTGGTTCGTGGCCGCACTGGTCTTCCCGCTGGTCTTCCGGCGCCGGGCGCCGATGACCGTGTTCCTCGTCATTGCCACCGTCGCCTTCATCCAGTGGCTCGTCACCGGCCCGGGCCTCGCCGACGGGGCCCTTCTCGTCGCGCTCTACACGGTGGCCCTCGAGTCCGAATGGCCCGTCGTCACGGCGGCGGTCGTCATCCTCGAAGCGGGTGTCGTGATGGCCACCGTGCGGTGGGAACCGGGGCACAACAACGTCCAGTCCGTCGTCTTCCTGACGGGGCTCGTCTTCACCGCGCTGCTGGCCGGGGTCGTCGTGCGCGCCTTGCGCAGCCAGCTCGACTGGCTGGCCGAGCGGGCGCAGCGGCTGGAGTTCGAGCGCGACCAGCAGGCGACGCTGGCCGCGGTGACCGAACGGGCCCGCATTGCGCGCGAAATGCACGATGTCGTGTCGCACAACATTCAGGTGATGGTCACGCTGGCCGACGCCGCGTCGCTCGCCCAGGCCCGCGACCCGGCGCGGGCGGCCGAAGCGATCCACGAGGTCTCGAGCACGGGACGGCAGGCCCTGACCGACATGCGACGGATGCTGGGCGTGCTGCGCGACGAGCCCACGCACGCGCCGGCCGGCGCGGGCGCCCACGGGAGTGCCGCCGCCGTCCTCGCCAACGGGAACGGGAACGGTCGGTCCCCGTATGCGCCCCAGCCGGGACTGGGGGATCTCACCGCACTCATTGAGCGGGTGCGGGGCACCGGGCTCAATGTCTCGGTGCAGCGCGTCGGCGTGCCCTTCGCGCTGTCCCCGGCGGCCGGTCTGACCGTCTACCGGGTGGTGCAGGAGGCCCTGACCAACGCGCTGAAGCACGCCGACGAGGCGCGCACGGTCGAGGTGCTTCTGACCTTCGCCGACCCCGACGTGGCAGTGCGGGTCACCGACGACGGCCAGAGCATGGTCGCGGTGCCGGCGCGCCCGGCCGCCGGCGGCCACGGCCTGGCGGGCATGGCGGAACGGGCCGGCGCGTTCGGCGGCACGCTCGCAGCCGGTCCCCGCCCCACCGGCGGCTGGGAGGTCGAGGCGCTGCTGCGCGACTGCAAGGCTCCCGCCCAGCTATGACGATCCGGGTGGTGCTGGCGGACGATCAGGCGCTGCTGCGCAAGGGCTTCCGCATGATCCTCGAGGCCGAGGACGGACTGGAGATCGTCGGGGAGGCGGCGGACGGGGCCGACGCGGTGCGCCTCGTCGAGCTCTACCGGCCCGACGTGGTCCTCATGGACGTGCGCATGCCCGACCTCGACGGCATTGCGGCCACCCGGGCCATCACCGCGTCCGACGCCGGCGGCGAGACCCGGGTGCTCATGCTGACCACCTTCGACCTCGACGAGTACGCCTTCAACGCGCTGCGGGCGGGGGCCAGCGGCTTCCTGCTCAAGGACGTCCCGCCGGCGGAGCTCGTCGCCGCCATCCGGACCGTGGCCCGCGGCGACGCCGTGGTCTCGCCGCGCATCACCAGGCGCCTGCTGGAGGAGTACGCCCACACGCTGCCCGACCTCAGCGCACCCGCCGGCGCCGGCGCGGACGGTGCCGGCGCGGACGCCAACCCGGCGCTGGCCAGCTTGACCGAGCGTGAACGCGAGGTCCTGCTGGCCGTGGCCGACGGGCTCTCCAACGCCGAAATAGCCGAGCGCCTGTACGTCTCCGAGGCCACCGTCAAGTCCCACGTCGGTCGCCTGCTGGCCAAGCTCGGCCTGCGCGACCGCGTGCAGGCCGTGGTGTTCGCCTTCCAGTCCGGCCTCGTCACGCCCTGAGCCCGGCGGGGCCGCCCATAGGCTCTGTACGTGGCGACTTCCCCTCCCGACACCGCCTTGGGCACGTTCAGCGACGCCGGACCCTGGAACATCGATCCCGAGAACCTGACCTGGCGCCGTGGGCTGACCGGCATCCGCACCAGGCTGAACGCCTCACTCCCCTCGCTGACCCGCCGGAGCACGCTGCCGCCGGTGCGACGGATGGGAACGACGCTGCGCCACCTCGGTCCCGCCCTGGGGCTCTGGTACGTCAGGGAGCGCCGGCGCGGCGGGTCCGAGTCGATCGCCGGCCTCTCTCGTCGGCTGCGGGTGGCAGCCGAGAAGCTGGGCCCGACCTACATCAAGCTGGGGCAGATCATCGCCTCGGGTGAGGGCATCTTCCCGCCGGAGCTGGTGGCCGAGTTCAAGTGGTGCCGCGACCAGGTGACCCCCGAGCCCTGGCCGGTCGTCGAGCAGGTCCTGACCGAGGAACTGGGTGGCCCCCTCCTCTCCGCCTTCTCCTCGGTCGAGCACACCCCGCTCGCCGCCGCCTCCATCGCCCAGGTGCACGCCGCCACCCTCCTCGACGGCACGGCCGTCGTGGTCAAGGTCCAGCGGCCGTCGGTCTCGACCCGGGTGCGCCAGGACCTCGCGGTCATGGCCTGGTTGGCGCCCCACCTGGTGGGTCGCATCCCCGTCGCCGCGCTGGCCAACCCGCCCGCGCTGGTGGAGCTCTTCGCCGAGACCATCGTCGAGGAGCTCGACTTCCGGCTCGAAGCCGAGAACATGCTCGATATCGCCACCACCTTTGCCGCGCTCGACCAGCGCGACTTCGTCGTGCCCCGGCCCCACCCGACACTGGTCACGCGCCGCATGCTCGTGATGGAACGCCTCGACGGCTTCCACTTCGGCGACGTGGAGGGCATGCGGGCCGCCGGCATCGACACCGAAGCGGTCGTCCGGGCCGGCATGGTCGGCTTCTTGGAGGGCGCGCTGTTCTACGGCATCTTCCACGGCGACCTGCACGGAGGGAACCTCTTCGTGCTGCCGTCGGGCAAGACCGCGCTGCTGGACTTCGGCATCACGGGCCGGTTGACCGAGGCCAAGCGCCTCGCCCTCCTGGCGCTGGTGGTCGGGGCGTCGAACGCCGACATCCCCGCCCAGGTGGCCGCCCTGCGTGACCTGGGCGCCTTCCCCGGCGAGCTCGATGTGCAGCACCTCATCGACGTCCTGGGGCTGGACCGGCCCGCGGTGGACCCGACGGCGCTGTCCGCCGACGAGCTGGTGGCGGAAATGCAGCACTCCATCAAGACGCTGCTCGGCATCGGCGCCCGGCTCCCCAAGGAGCTGATGCTCTTCGTCAAGAACATGATGTTCCTCGACGGCGCCATCGCCACGCTCGCGCCCGACCTGGACCTGTTCGCGGAGATCGAGGGCATCGCCCTGCTGTTCGCCGCCAAGCACGGCGAGCGCATCATGGCCCAGCTCGGGCTCGAGCAGGCCGAGAGCTGGTCGCCGGACATCACGGGGATCAAAGCCGGCTTCGGCGTCGATGCGTCGACCGAGGGCCTCACCCACCGCGAGATCCAGGCCCGGCGGGCCCAGGTCCGCGAGAAGTTCGAGGGACGGGGGCGCCCGGGCCGCAAGCGGCGCGCCCCGAAGTAGGCCGGCCCGTCCGGGCGATCCCTCCCGCGACGCCGTCGCCGGTGCAAGGCTGCGTCGATGGGAACCATCCGGGCACTGCGCAACGACGACTGGGAGGGCTGGTCCGAGCTGTGGGCCGGCTATCTGGCCTTCTACCGGGCCGAGCTGGACGACCTGACCACCCAGAGCACGTTCGAGCGTCTCTGCGCCGGCGAGGAGGACATGTTCGGGCTCCTGGCGCTGGACGACGCCGGTCAGGCCGTCGGGATGGCCAACTGCGTCGTGCATGCCACGACCTGGTCCCGGCAGCCCAAGTGCTACCTCGAGGATCTCTACGTCGACCCCGCGGCGCAGGGGCCAGGACGTCGGGCGCGCCCTCCTGCTGGCCGTCAAGGAGGCGGGGACCGAACGGGGGGCGCACCAGGTCTACTGGCACACCCAGCAGTACAACGGCCGGGCCCGCTCCCTCTACGACCAGGTCGGACAGCCCACGTCCTTCGTCGTCTACGAAATGTGACGCCTGTCACAGCAGTTCCGTAGGGTGTCGCTCATGCCTGGCGCACGCACTCGGATCCTGGTCCCCCCGCGGGCCGGCCGGTAGGGTTCGAGCCGACCCCCATGCCGCCGCCTCGCCGTCGCACCGCGACCTCCAACTTCGGCGTCGGGCGCCGCGAGTCGCACGTGGCGGACGCCTTCTACGCCCGCTTCGAGGCGCCGGAGCTGAGCGCCGACGAGCACGTCAACCCGCACGAGCCCGGCGTCTCGAGCCTCTGCGGCGATGCCCGGCGGATGGAGGCGGTGGCCGACGACTCCGTGGCGCTCGTCGTCACCTCACCCCCCTACTTCGCCGGCAAGCAATACGAGGAGGAGCTCGACCGCGAGGGCGTCCCCGGCTCCTACATCGAGTACCTGGCGCTGCTGCGTGACGTCTTCGCCGAGTGCAAGCGCGTGCTCGAGCCGGGCGGGCGCATTGCCGTGAACGTGGCCAACCTCGGCCGCAAGCCGTACCGCAGCCTGGCCGCCGACGTCATGACGATCCTGCAGGACGACCTGCACCTCCTCCCCCGCGGCGAAATCGTGTGGCAGAAGGGCGAAGGGGCCAGCGGCTCGTGCGCCTGGGGCTCCTTCCGCTCGGCCGCCAACCCGGTCCTGCGCGATGTGACCGAGCGCGTCATTGTGGCCAGCAAGGGACGCTTCGGGCGGGCGCGCAGTCCGAAGGAGCGCCGCCGCGACGGCCTGCCCCACGAGAGCAGCGTCGGGGCCGACGACTTCATGGCGCTGACGCTCGACGTGTGGGACATCCCGCCCGAGAGCGCGCTGCGGGTGCGCCACCCCGCCCCCTTCCCGGTGGAGCTGCCCCAGCGCCTCATGGAGCTCTACACCTACCGCGGCGACCTCGTGGTCGACCCGTTCGCCGGCTCCGGGTCCACGCTCGTGGCGGCGCTGCGCTCGGGCCGCGACGCCGTGGGCTACGACCTCGACCCGGCCTACGTCGAACTGTCGCTCGCCCGCCTGGCCGACGAGCCGGCGACAGGGAGCGGCGGGCACCGGTGCGGCGGTCGACGGCGCGTCGGCCACCGCGGTCGCCCGGACCGCGCTCGAGGCAGCCGGGTTCGCCGACGTGCGTCCGAACCGCCGCCTGCGCGGGCTCGGTCTGGCGGTCGACTTCACCGGCACGGACGCCAAGGGCCGCACGTGGTACTTCGACGTCGCCGGGCCGAACTCGGCCTACCGGGGTGGCATGGCGCGTTCCGAGACGGTGTGGCGGGCCCTCGGCCGGGCCCATGTGCTGGCCGCCACCGGCCACGCGCCCTTCGTCGTGCTCACCACCCAGGTGCCCCGCGCCGGCACCGAGGCCGACCGTGCGCTGCGAGCGCCGGGACCGGCCGGCATCTTCGACGTGGTGGACCTCCTGTCGGGTGACGCGCCGGCACGGCTGAAGGCCTACGCCAGGGGCCGCGGCAGCTCTCCCCGCGTCGGATTCTGGTCGGCGGCCGACGTGACGCCGGGTGCGGTCTGACCGTGGACGGCGGCTGACCGTGGGCACGACTGCGACTGACCGTGGGAACCGTGGTGGCCTGTGCGGTCGTGCGGGACGACCCGCCGCGCGTGTTCGTGGCCGAGGATCTCGACACGCTGAACTGGGTGCTGGCCAACCAATTGGTGGCCAAGACCCCCGGCCGGGACCTGCCCCCCGGAGAGCGGGCCGCGTTGCGACAGGCTCTGCGGGAGGAGCGTTGGGGTGACGCCGTCTTCGCCTTCATCGCCCGCACGGGTATCGCGGTCGACGTGTACGAGAGCACCGAGTTCCACGTGGCTCCGGAAGCCGCGGTCGGACCGTTGGAGCTGCAGCTCACTCCCCTCTTCGCCGAGTAGCGCGCCGCAGGCGAGCTAACCGAGGCGCGCCGCGTTCACCGCCTGGACGAACTGGTGCTGGGCGTTGAACAGGTCACTGAAGCTCTGCTGCGTATCCAGTCTTGTCGCCAAGGCGCGGTAGCCGGACAACGAGGAACCGGCCTCGGACAGGACAGAAGTGACGTGTTGGGTGTTCTGCGCTGCGGCGATCATCTGGTCGATGGTGCTCTGGCTCACCCCGCCGCCGTCCGAGCTCTGGAGGGTGCCGACGAACGAGCCCAATTGCTGGGACAGGATGCCGTCCGCCTGCTCCAGACAAGACACGGATTCGCAGTTCTTGGCGGTCGCGGAGAACTGATCGAGGTTCGACACCAGTTGATTGTTCTCCTGCACCAGGTTCTCGTGGTTCCTGATGGATGCGTTGAGCACCCCGAGACCGATGGCCGCGGCGACGCCGAGCACGACGCATGCCACGAGCAGACGCTTCGCTCCCATTCCAAGAATCAGCATCCATGGCTGCCCGGCCGGATCCGGCCTGATGGCGGGTTGCTCGGGAGCGGCATCACCCGGGACGAGGATCGGTGCCGGAGCCAAGTCCCCGAACAACTCACCGGGATAGGTCGGGACGAGGAGCGAGAAGTAGCCGATGATCCGAACCTCGTAACGAATGAAGACCCCCAACGCCTCGTGGACTGGCTTCGGAAGCCATCCGGTGATCAGAACGACGAACCACATGACGAAGGTGACGACCTGTAGACCGAGCCCGATGATCCGCACCGCGATGTTCGCCGGAATCACCAGGATCAGGCGGAAGAGCACGGCGGCACGGTTCAGTTTGGTGGCGGGTGGCACAAGGAGGCTGGTGTCGGAGTCGGTCGCGTCCTGCGTCGCGAAGGAAGGGAAGTGATCGGTCAGGAGGAAGGTGTACGCCTCGAGCCGGAGCAGCAGCCGCAAGAGGATCGTCACCATCGTCCGCACGAACCCCGGGGCACGTCCCGTGACGAGAGCGGCAAACCATCCGAGCACCACACAGACAGAGGTGGCGATCCCGACGAAAAAGACGACCAGTGCGAGAGGAATGGCCAAGATGATTCGGAACAGCACCGTCCACCGTCGCTGCTTCAGCCGCTCGGGCAGGATGGCGAGAATCGGAAGGGGCTCAACGGGCGGCGTCAGCTCCGGGTACTCCCCCTGCGTCGTGGGAGCTGGCCAGACCGATCCGGCTGGAACGAAGCCGATGGGCGCTGGAAGGGGCGGGGCGGGCGGGAGCGGCGGCGCAGCAGGCTCGACGGACCTCTCTTCGCCTCCGTGTTGGTCCTCCGGACCGTTCATGCTCCCACCACCTTGATGGTCCCACCCATGAACACGAGAAACGGTGATCGGTAGAGGACCGTCGTCGTCGCGACCCGCGACGACCTCCAAGCCGATGGTCGCCTTGCCCATCTGGCTCGAGAACAGATAGCGGAACGAGACGCTGCACCTCGTGCGTGCCCGGCGGCACCGCGAAGAAGTGATCGCCCCACTTCAGGACAGAGGTGACGCCGTCGATTGAGATGTTCGTCTTGAAGAGCAGCAGCAGGAACGCCAAGGGGAAGATCTTCGTGCTGACGAGAATCCCTGTGGCGCCATCCTCGGTTACGGACATTCCGTGCTCCCTCCCGTTCGGGCCGGCCCACGAAGCCGGCTCGGAAACCACCTGGTTCGGGCACACTACGGAACCCCGGTCAAGTGGCGGTAAGGCCGACGGGGGATGACCGAGAGCGATTCGTCAACCGGTCCGTCAGTGGGAGGATGCGGGGGTGCCGAGCGACCGCACCACCGTGACCGAGCTCGGCACTGGCCTCGGCATGCTCGGGCTGGGGGGCGTCGACGAGGCCGTGCGGGTCACGCACGCCGGTGATGCACAGCCTGTCGCCGGACATGTGGGAGCACCTGTCCCGCCTCCGGTCCGGCGGCGCGTACGACGCCGAGTTCCACGCCGCCTGGGCCAACGGCCAGGCCTTCCTGACCGCGGACGATGGTCTCCGGGGTCGCCTGCCCCAGAGAGTCGAATGGAAGGGGACCGGGCGCGCCCCGGGGGACGAAGTGGCTCCCGTCGACCTCCGTGTCGACCACGTGTACCTGATCAGCTGCAAGTACCTGTCGAAAATCCTGTTCAACGTCTCCCCGACCAGCGTCTTCGACGCTCTCCTCTTCGGTGGGCCGGGACGGGGAGCCCGCGGGGTCCGGGAGCTCGTGCCGGGCGGCGGTGACTGGTACGCGGAGGTGGCCCCAGCCGAATACCAGGCGCTCTACGAGAGCGTCCGCCTGGCCGCCCGCGAGGCCGCAGTGACCATGACGACGTCCTTTCCCGCCCACCCGTCAGGACCGGGACGACCCGGCCTCGTCGCCCGCCGCCATGGCCCTGCCGGGCTTGGACGCCACCGATGGCGCCGCGACCTCTCCGTCCGCAGGAGACCCGGGCCGACCGGTGCCGCCCGCACTGCACGAACTGCCTCCCCGCGCCGTCGACCTGACCGTGCCCCAGCGCGAGGCGTTGGGGCAGTGGCTCCGCTCGGGTTGGCCTGTTGGAGCCAAGGACCTCTACGCCAAGTTGTCGGGAGCGGTCGCCCTGGCGTCGGTGCGCCGGTGGGAGGCGGCCATGGGACGAGCGCGGCGGAAGTGGCGAGGCCATGCTGTGGCGACTCCTGCGCATTGGGAGTGCGCCCTACTTCGTCCTGGGCTCCTCGTCGGATCGCTCGCTCCGGCTCCGCATCGCCACCTCGTGGGACTGGCGCCAGCACTTCCAACTGATCGCCATCGCCATGGAGGGCCAGCCGGGCGGCCAACCCCGGGTGGGCTGGGAGGCCGTCGTGCGCGACCGGACGTCCCACGAGGTGCACTCCGTCGTGGGGCACGTCGAAGTCCGATGGAGCCATGGCCGTTTCGGCGGGCTCCCCGAGGCCAAGGGCTACCTCGACACACCCCACCATCTCGTCCCCGGGTACTTCGCCCTGCAATGACCGCCTTCGACCCGGCGGCCTTCACGCCCCCCTTACGCGTCCCCGAGCTGGTCTCGCCACCGGTCGTGCTGCGGCCCTACGCCCTCTCCGACCTCGCCCTGGTGCGCCAGGCGTCGGCCGACCCGTTCATCCATTCCATCTCGTCCGTACCGGCGCGCTACACGGACGACGCAGGGCGCGCCTTCATCGCCCGCCAGCACGCGCGCGACACCGAGGGCGACGGCTATTCCTTCGTCGTTGCACTCGAAGCCGAGCCGAAAACGGGGATCGGGTCCATCGGACTGTGGCTGCGGGAGATCGAGAGTGGGCGTGCCTCCATCGGGTACTGGCTCGTCGCCGACGCGCGCGGGCAACGGCTTGGCCACGCACGCGCTGCGGGCCGTCGTGACCTTCGCCTTCGGGGCACTTTCGATTCCGCGCCTGCATCTCTTCGTCGAGCCCTGGAACGTGGCGTCGGCCCGCACGGCCGAAGCCGCCGGTTTCGTGCGGGAGGCGACGCTGCGAGGCTGGGAACGCATCGACGGCGAGCAACGCGATGCCGATTGCTACGCCCTCCTGCATTCGGAGTGGTCCCGCTGATCTGAGGGACACCCGCCTGCGGCCTCTGCGAGACTGCCCGGGTGTTCGGCCACGACCATGAGGACGAGCAGATCACCGAACGCATCGACCATCTCATGGCTGCGGTGTTCGTCGCCGACGATGACGAGCGCATGGGGGCCCTGACCAGGCACGTGGCGCCAGACTTGGTCTACGTGAGCCCGGAGGCGGTCTTTGAGGGCCCGCAGGGCCTGAGCGATGCCTTCAGCCCCTATCGCAGCGAGGCCTGGTGGCAGACCGGCCTGCGGCGGACCAGCCCGATCGACCTCCACCACGGCTACTTCCGCTTCACGTGGGAACGGATCGAGCGCGGTGCCACGGCGATGGAGGGATGGAGCTTCGGCTGCCTGGACGAGGACGGGGCCATCTGCCGGGTCGTCACCTTCGAGGGATTGGTGCCCGGGCAGCCGGACGGCCGATCATGAGGGTCCGACAGATGGGGAGGGAACGCTGATGCTGGTACTCGTCGAGGTGGACGATCGGGTCGCCACGGTCACGCTGAACCGGCCGGAATCGCGCAACGCCATTTCGGCTGAGCTGCACGCACAGCTGGACGACACCGTCACGGGCCTCGACGCCCGGGACGATGTCGGTTGCATCGTCCTCACCGGCGCGGATCCCGCCTTCTGCGCCGGCATGGATCTCAAATCCTTGTCGACCGAGCTGCGAGCTGTGCAGCAGGAACGGCAGCGCCGGCCGGCGCAACGCTCCGGGATGATGCCGCCGCATGACACCCCGGTCATCGGCGCCATCAACGGTCCCACCGTCACGGGTGGCCTGGAGCTGGCCATGTGCTGCGACTTCCTCATTGCGTCGGAGCGGGCGCGCTTCGCCGACACCCACGCCCGGGTCGGTGTCATGCCCGGCGGCGGCATGACCATCCGCCTCCCGCAGCTCGTCGGCCTCGACCGCGCCCGCCGCATGAGCTTGACCGGCGACTACATCGACGCCGAGACGGCGCGCGACTGGGGACTCGTCGTCGAGGTCGTCCCCCACGAGTCACTGCTCGAGCGGGCGCGCGAACTGGCCACCACCATCGCCTCCATTCCGTCCGAGTACCTCACCGAGCTGCGCCGCGGTTACGACGAGATCGGCGCCCTGAGCGGCCAGGAGGCGTTCCGCGCCGAGGCCAAATGGTCGCGGGCCTGGATGGCGGACCGCTTCGACCAGTCCCGCCTGACCACCGAGCGCGAGAAGATCGTGGCGCGGGGCCGCGCCCAGACCACGGAACTCGACGGCGCCTCGGAATGAGGGTCTACGCGGGTATGGACCCGCGCCTGAGCCTCTCCGAGGCCGTGACCCACGCGCAACGGGTGGAGCGCCTGGGCTACGACGGCCTCCATGTGGCTGAGACCGTGCACGACTCCATGGCAGTCGCACTCCTCGTCGCAGAACACACGGAGCGGATCGTCGTGCGCACCAGCGTCACCCTGGCCTTCGCCCGCAGCCCGACCCTCCTCGCCTACGCGGCGTGGGACCTCGCCAAGCTCAGCGGCGGGCGCTTCGAGCTCGGTCTCGGGACGCAGGTCCGCCAGAACATTGAGGACCGCTACGCCGTCCCCTTCGGCGACGACCCCATCGGCCGGCTGGGTGACTACGTCGGTGCGGTGCGGGCCGCCTTCGCCTCGTTCTCCTCGGGGCGGGCTCCGGCCTATGAGAGTGCCCACTATCACCTCACCCGCATGCAGCCCTACTTCAACCCCGGGCCGGACGCGGCAACGCAACCGCCGGCGATCTACCTCGGCGGCGTCCAGCGCAAGGCCTGCGCGCTGGCCGGAGCGGTCGCCGACGGGTTCGTCAGCCATCCCACCAATTCGAACCCGCGCTATCTGCGCGAAACCTGCCTCCCCGCGCTGAGCGATGGCGCACGCAACGCGGGGCGGAACCTGAGCGAGGCAGCGTTCGAGATCGTCATCGGCACGTCCGTCATCACGGGGGCCACACCCGAGGCCGTGCTCCTCGAACGCGAACGTCAACGCCGGCTCCTCGCCTTCTTGTACTCGACGCCGGCCTACGCGCCGACTCTCGAGCTCTACGGCTGGGCCGAGGTGGGGCCGCGCCTGCGTGAACTGATCCGGCACGACCACTGGGACGAGCTGGCTGCCGTCCTCTCCGACGAGGTTCTCGACACTTTGGTCCCCACCGGGACATTCGACGAGCTCCCCGGCCTTCTGCGCCAGCGATTCGACGGGTTGGGTCAGGGCATCGTCGTGTCGCCCCCGGCTGGTGACGGTGACGACGAGGCCTTCCGGTCGGTCGTGGCCGCCCTGCAGGCGGACTGAGCGATCTCCCTCACTGCGGCATGGGGAAGATCAGCTCCTCGCCCGCCATGGCCGCAATGGCGGCCCGCCGGTCCTCCTCGCTCAGCGGCGCCGCCCGCTCAGCCGAGGCCAGGACCCGCGGCAGGAGCGCGATGTCTCCGGGGGTGCAGAAGGCATGGACGCCCGGCGTCGAGAGGGCGAAGTGGATGCCGCGATCGAGGTCCTCGTCGCTGGCCTGGGGCTCGTACCACGAGTCGGCCCAACGAGCCGAGGTGGCGTCGTCCCCGGCCACCGCATCGGCCAGCGGCCGGCCATCGGCCCAGGGGCGGTGCGCCGCCGCCTTGATCACCATGACGCCGATATCGCGCTCGGCACACACTGCGAGGAGCTCCTCGGCCGGCTCGCGGTATTCGGGTCGCGCCCACAAGGCGGGATAGACCGGGAACATGACGGTGTCGAGGTCGAACCGGCGGAGGGCCTCCAGGTGGGCCCTTGGCACCTCCATGTCGTGCCCGGTGATGCCGGCGAACCGGGTGTGACCGGCCTCGCGCAGCGCCAGGATGCGCTCCAACGCGGCAGAGCGTCGGTCGAGCTCGGCGAGAGAGGTCACGGCATGGGCCTGGTAGAGGTCGAGAACCTCTGCATTGAGCAGACGCCGGGTCGTGTCGAACTGATCGGTGACGCCGTCAGGGTTGGCCCGCAGCGTCTTGCCGGCGATGAAGAGCTCCTCCCGGTGGGCGGCCAGATGCGGGCCCACCACCGACTCGGCCGCCCCGTACTGCGGCGCGATGTCGAGGTGGTTCACCCCATGTTGGAGAGCCAGCTGGAGCCACTCCCCCGCCTCGTCGACGCTTGCCGCCCAACAGGCGGCCCCGCCCAGCACGGCGACGCTGCTCTGGTGACCGGTCCGCCCGAGGCGACGCTGCTCCATCTGCTCTTCCTCAGCTCTTGAGCTGCAGAACGCTGAAGACGGCTCCGACCGTGTCGGACAGCACCGCGAACCTGCCGGGCTCAATGTCGGCCGGTCCCATGAACACGCTGGCCCCGAGCTCCTGTGCCTTGGCCACCGTGGCATCAGTGTCGGCCACCGCGAAATAGACCCCCCAGGCCGGCGGCATTTCCGCCGGCATTTCCGGCGACTTCAGCATCATGCCGCCGATGGAGCGCCCCGCCGACTGCCACTCGGTGTACACGGGCGGACCGCCGGGAGGGCCCTGATCCTGGGCACCCCAGCCGAACACGGCACCGTAGAAGGCCTTCGAAGCGTCGACGTCCGTCGTGATCAGCTCGCTCCAGCAGTAGGTGTTGGGCTCGTTGACCACCTGGGCGCCGGTGTGCTGGTTCGGTTGCCAGAGGCCGATGACCGCCCCGACGGGGTCGGCGAACACGGCCATGCGGCCGGCTTCCATCACGTCCATCGGGGGCATGAACACCGTGCCGCCGTTTGCCGCCACCTTGGCCACCGTGTCGTCGGCGCTGTCCACGTTGACGTAGGTCATCCATACCGGCGGCATGTTCGGGATTCATCAACGGACCGAGGCCCGCTACGGTCTTTCCGCCCAGGTCGCAGACCGAGTAGCCACCCGCCTCGGGCGGACCCTCGGGACAGTTCCAGCCGAACAGTCCGGCATAGAAGTCCCTCGACTTGGCCAGATCGGTACTGCCCAGATCCACCCAAGAAGGAATCCCGTCTTCGTAGCGATCGACCTCCACAGCGCCTCCTCAGCGTCCGCATGCCCCGACCGCTCGACGGTACCCGATCGATGTCTCACTCGCACTGGCCGGGGGTGAGAAGATCACTGAAATGTCACAGTGCATGGCGGCTCAGTGAGCCCCAATCCGATCGGCAACAGGGTGGAGCAGCTGGCCCAGTCGTTGGCCGAGCACATTGTGCCGCTGATCGTCGACGCCATCAATGTCGACGCCATCATCGACAAGGTCGACGTCGAGAAGATCGTTGAGCGGGTCGACATCGACCAAATCGTCGAACGGGTGGATATTCAGAAGATCATCGACAGGGTCGACGTGCAGCAGATCATTGAGCGGGTCGACATCAACGCCATCGTCAACAAGATCGACATCGACTCCCTGGTGGAGCAGACCGAGCTCGGCTCCATCATCGCCCGGTCGACAACCGGCATTCTGACCGAGGTCCTCGACGTCGTCCGCGCCCAAGGCGTCGGCTTGGACGACTTCATCTTCCGCTGGGGCAACCGCCTCATCGGCCGTCGCAAGAGGGTCACCGGCTGGCCGGCCGGCCCACCGCTCCTCATAGCGAAGGCGACTCCGGCATCATGACCACCACCGTTCCAGTCCCCTCGCCTGCGCTCACCGTCGGGCGCCAGGGAAACTATGCCGGAGCAGTGAGCCGGCTCGCTGCCTTCGCTGCCGATGTCGGTGCATCCTGGGGCATCTACACGCTCGGCGTCGCCATGCTGAACGCCGCGCTCAAGCTGGTGACCGGTCATTCCTTCACCTTGAGCAATCACCAACTGGCGGCATTCATTGTGCTGACGCTGTGGGAATTCCTCTACTTCACCTACCAATGGGCGGTGAGCGGAAAGACGCTCGGCATGGCGATCCTCGGCTTGCAGGTGGTGACGAGACAGGGCGGCCCCATCAGTGGCCGCCAAGCCGTCGCTCGCACGGTGGGCCTGGGCGTTACCTTGTTCCTCACGCTGGGCATCGGGTTTCTCGGCATTGTGTACCAGCGCGAGCGGCGCGCCCTGAACGACTTCATCGCAGGAACCGCCGTCGTCTACGACTGGGATGCCCGGGCGGCCCGCTTGCGTTGGATCGCCCGCAAGGAAGGCAAGCCGACCGCTGCCTCACCTCCTCGGAGTCACGGCAGCTAGCCGAACAGCTCAGAGGGCCGGCGCGTCCTACGATGCCGCGCATGTCCTTCACCGAAATCACCAGGCCTCACCCCGGCGTCGCCGTCGTGACGCTCAACCGGCCCGAGCGCATGAATGCAATGGCTTTCGACGTCATGATCCCGTTCCGTGATGCGTTGCGTGAGATCGGCAACGACAATGCCGTTCGGGTCGTTGTGATCACGGGTGCAGGCCGTGGATTCTGCTCGGGGGCGGACCACGAGAACCCGGGAACCATGCCCAACATGGACGGGCTGACGCTGCCCACAATCGCCCTGCGTTCCATGGAGCTGCTGGACGACGTCATTTCGACCATCCGCCGGCTCCACCAACCGGTCATCGCCGCCGTGAACGGCGCCGCCATCGGCGGTGGCTTCTGCCTCGCCCTGGCCGCCGACATCAGGATCGCCTCGGAGGAGGCCTACTTCCGGGCGGCGGGAATCAACAACGGACTCACCGCCGCTGAACTCGGACTCAGCTTTCTCCTCCCCCGCTCGGTCGGGCAGTCACGGGCGGCGGAGATCATGCTCACCGGGCGCGATGTCGACGCCAGCGAGGCGGACCGGATCGGCCTGGTCTCGCGCGTCGTCCCCCAGGCTGAGCTCCTGCCGGCCTGCTTCCAAATGGCAGACCGCATCAACGGCTGGGGCCGAGCCGGCGTCGAGCTGACCAAGCGCCAGCTCTGGAACAGCCTCGACGCCAGCAGCCTGCAATCCCACATGGACGCCGAAGGCACGTCACAGCTGTTCGTCCGCATCACGACGCGCAACTTCGAAGAGTCGGTGGCGGCCCGCAAGGAAGGGCGCACTCCGGACTTCAAGGACTGAAGGTTCGGACGCTCAGGGAGAGTTGACCAGCGAGTTGGCCGCCATCTCGAGATAGTCACGCAGCTCCAGCGCATCCGCCGGGTTGATGCGAGATGCCGACTGGAGCTCGTCCACCGCACCGAGCATGTGGCGCAACCAGGCGTCGCGCTCCACCGGCCCGATGACGAAGGGGACGTGACGCATGCGCAGTCTGGGATGGCCGCGCTCCTCGCCGTATGTTCCAGGGCCACCCCAGTACTGCATCAGGAAGAGTGCAAGATGACGAGACGACTCACGGAGATCGTCGGGATAGAGGGGCCGGAGCACGGGGTCACTGGCGACGCCGAGGTAGAACCGGTCGACCAGGTCGACGAAGAACGCCTCGCCGCCAACCCGCTCGTACAGTGTGGTGTCCACGGGGTGGAGAGTAGAGGCTTTAGACTGCACCCCGATTCGCGGCCGTAGTTCAATGGTAGAACCTCAGCCTTCCAAGCTGATGATGCCAGTTCGATCCTGGTCGGCCGCTCTCATTGTTTGTGCAGTTCAGCGGCGCTACGACGATTCGACCGCAGTTGGCAGCGAGTCGTCCATGCCGCGAATATCCCGCGGGCCGTGCCGGAGCGGTGTTGTGCGCGCTGTCTCGGCACGCCCAGACAAGGCGGCAGCGATCGCCCCGTCTCTGCCGGCGGTGGCGTGCTGATAGCGCAGGGCGGCGGCTGGACTGGCGTGCCCCGCCCGTGCCATCAGTTCACGTGTTGTAGCTCCTTGCGTCGCAGCCCAGGCAAGTCCCGCACCACGGAGATCGTGGAGATGGATCTGGGGCGTCCGAGGGCAACCCTGACAGCGCAGCATTGACTGGTGTCATCCACCAGCGGACCGACGCTCAGGAACTGCCCCGTGCCCGGGTCGTAGTAGTGCCCTACTAAGACCCATCAGGTGCCGACCGGGAAGGCCCATGTCGAACTCAGATCAATCAGTGGGCGACTGTGCGCCAGGCGACTCCTTCTTGATCGAGGATCTCAGGCAAAACGCCGTTGGTGCTCTCGGGCGATAGCCAAAGTGTCGCACCGAGGAGTAGTCCGGTTGCGAGGGCTTCAAGGTTCAACAAGTTGAGATGCGGATAGCTACCTGCGAACCGGGCCATTGTCGGCACAGTCATGCGAGGATCTGGCAGAAGAATGTCCTCGCGTAATTCAAGCAAACTCATGATCGCTTCCTGCTGCAGGTCCTCACCGAGATCGCCGAAAGGGCCCGAGAGGTGTCCACCAGCACCAAGCACAGCCGCACGGCACGCGCGGTAATACCAGTAGCTCGTCGTATGGAACTCCGCAGAGGTCCTTTGAAGACCTACCAGCAGTTCTTCGATCAGCAGCCTGTCGTCAAGGACGACGGCGCGGGATCGGCGGGGCAATGTCCGTTACTGGTCGGCGAGATCAGGGTCGGCGAGAGAAGCCAGACCCGCGGAATAGCGCCCCCGAAGGACTCGTCGCAATTCATCCCTGGCTGCTTGCACCCCTCCCGGGATGATCAAAGCGGCATTGCCGAGGTCAATGAATCCGATTTCGCCCCCCTCGTCGATGCCCCAACGGTGTCGGAGGTCGGCTGGCAGGCTGGTCTGACCGCGGTGCGAAACCCTGGCATTCGTTGACGCTGGCATACATGCATTGTAATCCATGACGTTCTACAAGGCAACACGAACCACGCCAGCTCCATCGATAAGCCGCGGAACCACGGGTCTGGAGGCCCACTTCGATTGCACGCGATTCAAGGCGCATTAAGGCCGGCCATCCCTCTCCGTGTTGTTCATTTGTTGTGATTCACGGACTGGGGACCGTTCTATGACTGCCCGCAACGAGCAACGGTGTACGCCAATTCGCTCGGGGCGTTCCGTGCTCTTCTCGTGGCGAATTGGGCCTTGTCCTCGAAGGAGGAGACGGGGCAAGATGGCGCCGGGTCTTGGGGGTAATGGGGGTTTCGGGCTGAGACCAACTATGAAGGGAGCAAGGATGAAGTTTCGTATCTTGTTCGCCGCCGCGATGATGGTGGCGTCGTCCGGGGCGGTGGTTACTGGATTGGCGGGCACGTCAGGTATTGCGAGCGCACACCCGTCCACCGGATGGCCGACGTCGTACACGTGCACCGGTGGTGATTTCCAGACGCATAACCTCGTCTCCATTCCGTCGGGGACCTACTCCAGCATCACGGTCACGGGCGCCTGCGCGCCAGCGCTGAATGCCGTGATCACGGTTCTCGGCGACGTGAATGTCGCTCCCGGAGCTGTGTTCGACGCGCAAACCTTCCCGTCAACGATCACCGTCGGACACGATGTTACGGCTGGTCCGGGATCGCTTCTTGGCCTGGGCTGCCTGCCAGACCCAACGCCGAAAAGCACGTTAGGACATCCGTGCACGGACCCCAACACCGGCCAACCATCGGAAACAGCCGGAAACTCCAACATCACCGTCAACGGGAACATCTTCGCTTGGTTGGCGAACGCTGTGTTGCTGAATGGAATCACGGTGAAGGGGAACGTCACGCTGATCGGATCAGAAGGTACGGCCACCGCCACTGAGCGGGCGACGGCTATACCCTGGTCGATCAAGACCAACACAATCGGCGGCAACCTTGTCGTCAGCGACATGACACCCCTGTGGCTCGGCGTCCTTGTGAACAAGGTTGGTGGCAACGTATTCCTGTTCAACATCCACATCACCGACGGGCTCCCCACGAACCCCCCCACACCTCCCGCGCAGGTGGACACAAACCCAACCATCTACGTCGTGAGCAACACGATCGGGCGGAACCTCGGCTGCTGGGGACTCGGCCCGAACCTGTCCGGAGGTTTCATCCCTGGTGAGGTCAACACCGTCGGCGGCCAGACGTTCGGTCAGTGCGTAAACCTGCCGAACGAATGACCGACGCCCAACTCGGCAGTGGGAATCCCTGACCTGACCTAGTTCGGACTCCGCCCGTCCGCCACCCGCTTTGAGCCCAGGGGTGGCGGACGGGCGGCTCTCACGAGTGGGTTCGGTCAGGCACGGGTCGATGCTCCGCTACCGATACAGGAGAGCACCTGACGTAATGCTCCTCGATGCATTGCGGACCCTGTAGGGGTCGCGTCAGTAGGGCGATGGAAGCTCCAACCGGTCGTCCGTTTTCGAGATTCGCCACCCGCTTGTCTGCGCCGGAGCGCGCTCAGGGGTTCGGGACCCCTTCCCTTCGGTCTCATAGAAGACGGCGAGACCATCGATCTCGATCGTCCCACTCGCCCGAGGCGTGACCATCAGGTGAGCCTACGTGGGGATCCCAAGGGGGAAATGGCCCTCTGAATCACTTCAGGTCATGCCGCTGACGCCGATAATCTGATAGTGAGCGTCCGCTCGCTGCATTCGGACCGGGTGTCACCCGGAAGGCCGCCCGCGCCACAACAAACAGGCCGGACGATCAACCTTGTCTGCATGGCGGCGCTGGGAGCCGTCGGATCAGGACTCCTGGCACTGGCGAGCGACCTTCCTGCGTCGCCCTACGGACCGCACGCCGGCGGCGTCTGGCCCCTCGCCGCCTCGGGTCGAGCCCCGGGCTGGGAAGGCCCTGCCGTCCCGCCCTGGGCAGGGGCGACGAACAGCGGTCCCGGGGTGAGTTCTGGACACCTCCTCCTCCTCGGAGCGGCGATCGTCGGGGTCGTCTTCCTGGGACTGGCGTGGCTGAGTCTGTGGCGTGTCGTCCGATCGCATCCGGCGCCGCCGTGGCGACGCCTGTGGTGGGTTGCTGCCGCCTGGACCACGCCCTTGCTCCTCGCGGCGCCGTTCGCCAGCCAGGACGTCTGGGTCTACGTGGCTCAGGGCAAATTGGTGGCGTCCGGTTTGAGCTCGACCAACCCCGTCCATCTGCTGGGACATCACTCCCAGTGGCTCTCGGCCGTCGATCCGCGCTACCTGACCGGACCCTCCATCTACGGTCCCGGAGCGGTCGACTTGTCCGGTCTCTTCGCGTGGGCATCGGGCGGACATCCGTGGATTGCCGTCGAAGAATGGCGAGTGGCCGTCATCGCGAGTCTGGTCTTGTGCGCGTGGGGCGTGGCCCGGGCCGCCGACTCCCGCGGCATCAATCCTGCCGAAGCGGTAATCGCCGGCGTGGTGAACCCCGCCGTGCTCATCGTCTTCGTCGCGGGGATCCACAACGACGCGTTGATGATCAGCCTCATAGCAGCGGGCGTCGCCCTCGCGCTCACCAACCGGCCCTGGTGGGCCCTGTGTCTGGCTGCTCTCGCGGTCACGGTGAAGGCGCCGGCGGCACTGGCGGTGCTCGTCATGGCCTGGTGGTGCTGGGGGGCCTCGTGGCGTCGCAGAGCCGCGTCCCTCGCTGGTGCACTGGCGCTGACCGTCGGCGCACTGGTGATCGCGGGGCTCGCCTGCGGTGGCAACGGATTCAGTTGGCTGGGCTCCGCCTCACAGGCCACCGTGGCCAGTTCGTTCTCCGTGCTGAACCTGGCCGGGAGCACCTCATCGGCAATCGCAAACGTCGTGCAGCTCGGCGGGATCGCCGCGGCGGTGGTCATCGTCCTTCTCCTGCCGCGACGAGCAAGCTGGGTTGGCGCGCTCGCGTTGGGCCTGGGCGTCATGGCGGTCTGCGCGACCAACCCGCAGCCTTGGTACGTCTTGTGGGCGCTCCCGCTGCTGGCCTGCACTGGGTGCGACGCTCGGCTGCGGCGGGCCGCTATCTGTGTGCTGTGCGCAATGGGGGCTTGGAGCGTCTTGCCCTTGGCCAATCTCGTCTGGTTCGCGGGAATCGCCGCACTCACGTGGATCCTGGCCCGCTGGGAGCACCAGCGTCAGGAGATCGACGCTCCGGCCTCCCCCGACTCCGTCGGAACGAACAGGTCCTCGTAAACCCGAGCCGCGGCCCACCCCGACCTGTCGGACCCCGGGCCGTGATGCGGCATCCGCCTCCCGGCCCCGAGGCTCCCTATGATCGTCGGCACTCCGAGAGGGGGGTACGTGACAACCGAGACCGAGGTGGCGTTCACCCAGTTGCTCCAGACCGTGAGCACCACGCACGCACGCATGGTGGAGCAGCTCGCTGACGATCCCGAGACGCTTCTGGAAGCGCACAGATGGGTGTTGTCCATCCTGCAGGTTGCAGCCGAAGTGAACCTGTGGGCCGACAAAGCTCGACCCCGCTTCGTCGAGATTGTGGGGCCGTACAAGAAGTGGGGCGGCGACAATTCCGACGCCTTCTACTGTTACGCACCGATCGATCCCGCCCGGACCTACCGGGTGAGACTCGATCCGGGCGACGCCGTCTACATGTCCCTGACCGTCTACGGCGGTCCGGACGACGGGCGCTATTCGACCCGGATCGTCGGATCCGCCAACAGCGAAGGCGTGGAACGCGACGCGGAAGGCGCCATCCATATCGTCATCTCCCCGGACGACCCGGCCGAGCCCGGGATCCTTTGGATCCGCCTCGAGCCCGACGCCGTGGCGGCCATCACCCGTGACTACCTCAACGATCCGCGTCGGGGACGGCGAGCCGCCTGGCACATTGAAGCCGACGATCCGCCTGAAACCTACCGCCAGGACGACGCAGATCTGGCCCGGCGTCTCCGAGCCGCCACGACGTGGATCGAAGAGCAGGCCAGCATTGTGCCTATCCCTCTCGGTGCACCAAACGCGATCGACCCGCCCTACCCGGTCCCGACCACCACCTTCGGCTGGGCCGCCGGCGACGCGGCCTACGCCATGGGTGCCTTCGAGTTGGCCGACGACGAAGCTCTGGTTATCCGTGGGCGTTCGCCCGAATGCGTCTTTTGGAACATGTGTCTGTGGAACCGCCTGCTCCATACGTACAACTACGACTACGAGCGCGTGACCATCAACGGCTCCGAGGTCCAATACGAACCCGACGGGTCATGGATCATCGTCATCTCCGCCCGTCGTCCGTCCCACGCCAATTGGGTGTCGACTGCCGGGCACCGGTCCGGACGCATCTGGTTCCGCTGGTTTCTGCCGGACGCCACGCCCGAACAACCACAGGTCGAGGTGCTCCCGGTCGACACCGTATGAATCCTGGGCCTGCTGCAGTGCGTATCGACGACCTCGCCGATCCCCAATTCAGCGATGAAGTCCGCGCCATTCTCGACTTCATGGAGGAGGCGGGCTCGCACTTGAGTCTCGATCCGGCGGAGCTGATGGCAACCGCCCGCTCCGAGACCGGGCTGGACCATTTCGGATCCGATGACTTCGTCGAACGACTGGCCGTGCTGTGCGACGCCATGCGCCGCGAGGGCGGCTTCAATGGCGCCGGCATCATGCAGCAGCACGTCTTCATCCTCGGTTTGCTGAAGAACCGGCTGCTCATCGAGGACCTCATCGGACGACATCCCGAGATCCTCGACGAGCAGATTGTGGCGCCCATCGTCATCTGCGGCCTCCCCCGCACGGGCACGACGCATCTCCACAACCTCCTGTCGGCCGACCCCGCTCTGCGGTCTCTCCCGTACTGGGAGAGCCTGGAACCGGTCCTGCCGGAAGGTGACCGGCCAAAGGCCGGTGACCGCGACCCGCGCCTGGAGCGCACGGACATGGCGCTCTCCTTTCTCAATACCGCATTGCCGTACTTCAACCGCATGCACGAAATGACGGTCGAGCACACCCACGAGGAGATTCAGCTCCTGGCCATCGACTTCTCCACCATGCTCTTCGAGACCACAGCTCCCATGCCCTCCTGGCGTGATGCCTATCTGTCCCGTGATCAGCGACCGTCGTACGCCTACCTCCGCAAAGTCCTCCAGGTACTGCAGTGGCTCCGAGGCGGGACTCGGTGGGTCCTCAAGACACCGCAACACATTGAGCAGTTCCCGGCCCTGGTCGACACCTTTCCCGACGCCACGTTCGTGGTCACGCACCGGGATCCTGTGACGGTCACGGCGTCCATGGTGACGATGATCGCCTACACGGCGCGGCTGACGCGGAATCGGGTCGATGTCGCAGGTATGGGGAATTACTGGGCCGATCGGCTCGAGCGCATGCTGCACAAGTGCGCCGAGGAGCGCGACGCCCTGCCGGCGGACCAGACCATCGACGTGCATTTTGACGAGTTCATGGCCGACGACATGGCCATGGTGGGCCGCATCTACGAGCTGGCGGGGCTGCCCCTGGACACACGCGCCAAGGAGTCGATGGCGTCCTTCATGGCCACCCATCCCCGCGGCGTCCACGGAACAGTTGTGTACGACCTGTCACAGTTTGGTCTCGACGCCGACGAGCGGCGGCGGGCCCTCGCCTTCTACACCGAGCGGTTCGGAGTGACCGCGGAGTCCTAGCCCCGCCGTCAGCGGCTGTCTCGCGAGTTAGCGAATCGCGGAACGGCGGAGTCGACTCCAACGGCGCGCCACGTGCACGCAGAGGTACGCAAGCAGCACGAGTGCCGACAGCACGTGCCACCCCATGTCGCGGAATGGGATTCCGACGTTGCGTGGATGGAGAATCACCTGGTTCCCCGAGAGCAGATCGTAGGTCCCCGAAGCCAGCACGTTGAGAGTCAACAGGGCCAGAACCACGTCGGACCAGGCCAAGCGGCCCCGGCGCCCGAACCACGTACGGGCGCGTCCGAGGTTCCCGAGCAACCGCGCCACGGTGTGTCGACGCTGCACGACATGCACACCGGCGAGGGCCACGAACGCCAGCCCGACGGCCAGGTGGGGCCATCCCTCCGTGATCAGCGTCACGGTGGCCAGCGACGCGGCGAAGGTCGCCAGGAGGCCGAGGTGGACGGCGAACCGGGCCCGCGCCCGGCGGCTGCGAGATGCCGGAAGACCGGGCGCCGGGGCGGGGCTTCCGCTCGTCACTGAACCCGTGTTGGTCCCGACGGTCACTGCTCCCTACTCCATCGGCCGGGTCGCGATGCCCGACGGGTCACGCCCGGCCAGCACCCAGCCGATCAGCGCGGCCACGAGTGGCATGGCGACCAGGATGAAGAAGAGGTTGTCCCACGGAACGTGATCGATGATGTCCGACACACCGCCCTCCAACGAGTTCGCGCGGAACCAACCGAACAACCCGATGTAAGCCGCCACCGTCCCGAGCACGGCACCCAGGAAGGCCAGGCCGCCCGCAGTGACGGCGGTCAGGCTGCGCCGAGTGCGCGAGCTCGCGCCGGCCGCGGTGAGAGTTCGCAGGTCGCTGGCGGTCTCGCTCCGGATGAGCCCGACGCTCATAGCCAGGACACCGAGGGCGAGGGCGATGCCGAAAACGGTCGCCCAGTTGACGATCTCGGCCGACGTGGGCGCGTCGTTCTTGGACTCAACGCTCAAGTCGCCCGCGGCCGCCAACGAGTTGGCGCTCGTCAACTGGGGCTGGGTGATCGGACTGCCGGCCAGGATCGTCCAGCCCCCGAAGCTGTTCTGATTCGTGAGGTGCAGCCGTCGTAGCGCGCTCTCGGTGATCACCGTGTTCGGCGACGACGTCCCGATGGGCAGTTGACTCTCCTCCTGCACGACGGGGTGGGCCAGGCACTGGTTGGGCGTGCACTGGTTGTAGTTGCCGGGACCTTCGAAGCCACCATCCCCCTTCCCAACACCGCCGAATGTCAGCTGCACGCCAGAGCCGGCAAGCCCGGGGCGTGAACTGAGCACGTCGACACTGGACGGAATGGACGAGGGGTTGATGCCGTAGGCGCGCAGCAGAGCCGGCGTGGCAACGTAGATGGGTCCGTCCCACTGCCGGCCCGAACCGCTCGGGTTCTGCAGTCCCACGGCCGGGTTGAAGAGTTCGACCACCTTGGTGGCGCCGACGGCGGAAGCGATGGCGTGCGTCGTGGCCTCCTGCGCCGAGCGGCTCGGCGGGGTCGGCGCCGTCTGGGCCCCGCCCGGGCCGAAGAGCGGAGTGCCCCCTGGCGGCGGGCTGTACACATTCAGCGTGTTCGCCGTCATGTTCGGTCCAACGAAGTCGAACACGTTGGAGTAACGGGCCACGGCGACGGCGCAGATGATGACCGCGATCATGATGCCGAGACTGATGGCCGACAGTGCGGAGCCCGAGCGGGCCCGGTAGCGCGCCATGTCGCGCAGGGGCAGGCGGATGGCGATGGGCGATCGGCTGCCGGCCCGGGCCAGCAGGGCCAGAAAGAAGGGGGAGACCAAAATGATCCCCACGATCAGAGCGACGAGCCCGGGGACCAGCCAAATGACGCCGCCGCCGTTCCCCGCCGCGCCCGAGAGCGAGAACATGACGAACCCGATCACCAGGGCGATCACGCCGGGGACGAGCGAGCGGTGGATCTGGCGCGGCGGCGCGGGGCGGCCGGCGAGGGCACTGACGACTGGCACGCGGGTGATGGCCCGCGCCGGATAGCCGGCGGCGAAGAACGTCGCGATCACTGCCAGCACCATGGCCGGCACAATGACGTTCCACGGCAAGCGCGAAGGTGCCGATGACGTGGTGCGCGCTCTGCTCGTTGTGCGGTCGGTAGAGCAACCAGAGCACCAGGCCGAGAGCGAAGCCGAGGATGGCGCCGACGACGCCCACAATGACGCCATTCGACTCCAAAACGAGCCGCACGTTGCGGTCGGTCGCCCCCATGGACTCGAGCATCCCCAGGGACCGCATGCGGCGCTGCGCCAGCACGGTGAAACCACCGATCGACACCAGGGCGATGAGCAGCATGCCGACGGTGGCCAGAGCGAGCACAATGGTCGACGGGTTGATGCCGTTGGTGGTGATCGACCCGGCCGGGGTGATGGAGGAGGGCAGGTTCTTGGCTGCGGCCGGGGCATTCAAAAGGACGGTCACCTCAGTCGGGTGCGCCACCTGCCCCGGCGGGACCAGGGCGAACTCGTCCAGCAGGCTCTGGGGGTTCTGCACTATGCCGACGACGGTCTTCCCGCCCTGAGGCCAGGTGTCGCCCACCGCGAGGTTGAGCTCGGAAGCCAGTCCGGGGGTGATGGCGACCTGATCGGCGCCCGTCGGATAGCTCCCCGACAGCAGCTGCAGCATCGGTGCCCCGTAGGGCCCGTGGGGATCCTGCGACCGGAGCTGGTACGTCTGGTCCGAGCCAGGGACGTTGAAGGTCTCGTTCTCAATGACCTGGACCCGGCCGAAACGCTGCTCCAGCAGGGCGATCTGCCCCTGCGCGTGCGGCGAGCGTGACTCCCGGTGACTTGGCGGTCGGCGTGGACAGATTGAAGGTCGCCATGTCGTGGGCCGTGCCGAAGCCGGCGTCTGCCGGTGGTGGCGTGTTGACTGCCACCGCGGCACCGACGACGACGGCCGCCACCGCCACCACAATGAGGAGCAGGATGAGCAGCTGCTGTCGCCACTCGCGGCGGAAGAGGCGCCAGGCCCAGCGGACCATGGCCCGGCGGGCCGCGATGCCACCCGAGCTCGGGGCAAGACCCGAACCGGTGGCAGGCCGCTCGAGGACGCCGAGGCTCATTGGTTCGGGGCGTCTGCGAGGAAGGTTTCGGGGCTCTCGACCGGCATCGTCTGATCGACGATGCGACCGTCGCGCAGGAAGATCACGCGGTCGGCCCACGAGGCCAACTGTGCGTCGTGCGTCACCACCACGGCCGCCAGGCCGCGGTGGCAGGCGGCCAGGATCAGCCGCATCACGCTCTCGGCGTTGGTCGAGTCCAGTGCACCCGAAGGCTCGTCGGCCAGGAGGAGCTGGCGTCCGCCGACGACGGCACGGGCGATGGCCACCCGTTGACGCTCGCCTCCGGACATCTGGTCGGGGTAATGCGCCGCCCGATCGGCCAGCCCGAAGTCTTCGAGGGACTCGAGCGCCACCGCTTGGGCCTTGCGAGCCGCCACGCCGTCGAGTTCGAGTGGCAACGAGACGTTCTCCACGGCGCTGAGCCCGGCCAGCAGGTTGTAATCCTGGAAGACGTAGCCGATCGACTGGCGGCGCAGCTGCGCCTTGCCGTTGCGCGACAGCGAGGCGAGGGAGCGGCCACCGATGGAGACCTCACCGCTGGTCGGGTCCTCCAGACTGCCGGCGATGGTCAGCAGCGTGCTTTTGCCCGAACCGCTGGAACCCATGACCGCAACGAGAGAACCGGCGTCGACGAACAGATCGACGCGGTCCAGGGCGCGGACCTCCGTGGCGCCCTCTCCGTACATTTTGGAGATGCCGCGAAGCTCGAGGTAGCTCATTCGGGGGCCCCCACTCTGCGCCGGGCCCTGGGGAGGGTGAACGACGTGGGAGCCGGCGCATCCTGGCCCACCGCCGCTCTCTTCAGGCGGCCATCGACTGTGTCCAGCCACCGGATCAAGGAGTCGAGCCGGAACAGCTCGGCGTCGACCACCAGCGCGAAGTTGAGGTCGAGGTGTGATTCGTCCTCCTTCAAGCGCGTCCATTGCTGCATCAGCTCCACCAGGTAGCGGCGGTGCACCTGGACCAGCTCGTGCACGTCCACACCGGGGAGCTCCAGCGCGACCAGCACCTTGATCACCAACTCGTCGCGCGGTGGCGACGAGAAGTCGGGCGGCGTGCGCAGCCACTGGCCGAGTTCGTCCGCACCCTCCTGGGTGATGTGGAAGCCCTTCTGGGGACCCTCTTCCGTCGTGTCGTCGGACTCGACCAGCCCGTCGCGCTCCAGGCGCTGCAACGTGGTGTACACCTGCCCCACGTTGAGCGGCCACACCTCCCCCGTGCGTGCCTCGAACTCCTGCCGCAGTTGCAACCCGTACTTCGGACCCTCGCTGAGGAGGGCCAACAGGGCGTGCCGGACACTCATGATCGCACTTTTCTAAGTAGCATACCCAGTATCATACCCTGAGATGCCCACCATTTCAAGGGGTCCTGTCCGCCTGGAATGCCGCCGGCGGGAGATCCTGCGTCGGGACCGTCCGAGCCACTCGATGCCCGTTGCGGAGCACCGTAGCTGGCGTGTCGTCGTGCGTGTGACAGTGCGCGGGCCGGTCTCGGCGACGTCAGTCGATTGACGCGCCGTCACGCGCTGGCTTCTTACAGCGCTGCGAGCACTTCCTCGGCGGAGCTGACGTTGAGGCCGGGACCGGGCTCGACGGCGACCCAGCTGACCACGCCGTCGTCAATGATGGCGGCGAACCGCTGCACGCGGGAGCCGAGTCCGAAGCCGCTCCCGTCCATGACGAGGCCGAGCGCTTCGGCCAGTTCGCCGTTGCCATCGGCCAGCATGACCACGGTGTCGCCGACCTTCTGGTCCTCACCCCATGCACCCATGACGAAGGGGTCGTTGACCGACACGCACACCACCTTGTCGGCGCCCTTGGCGCGGAGCTCCTCGGCCCGCAGGACGAACCCAGGAAGGTGATGGTCCGAGCACGTCGGCGTGAATGCCCCGGGGACTCCGAAGAGGACGACCTTTCCGTTGCCGAGGACCTCGGCCGACGTGGTGGCCTCGGGACCCTTGTCGCCGAATGTGAAGACCTTCACGTCGGGCACCCGGTCACCGATTGCGATCGTCATTCCTGCCTCCTCATAGGTCGTGCGCTGCTCGGAACCAGGTTGCCATAGGTCCCAGGCGACCCCCCAATCGCCCGCCACACCCAAACGGTCACGAAGTTGTAACCTGCGGCGCGACAGAGCGGTACGCAGTGGGGATCGAGACCCTGGGGGGTTCACGATGACGCAGTCATTTGATCGCCGGTCGTTCATAGCGGGTGGGATCGCACTCGGGGCCGGCGCCGCAATGCTCGGCGGCCTGGAAGGCGAAGCGGGAGCCGCCCAGACCAATGGCCCGGGGCTGAACGGGGTCTCCACGGCGAGACCGGTGCGGGGCGGTTCGCTCACCATGGGCATCGACACCGAGGAGAGCGGCTTCAACCCTTCCACCGCGCGCTGGGACGAAGGGGGATTCCTCTACGGCCGCACCGTCTTCGACCCCTTGGCGATCGTGAACGCCGCTGGTGGCGTGGAGCCGTATTTGGCGGAGTCCATCACCTCGAACGAGGACTTCACTTCGTTCACCGTCACGTTGCGCCCGGGCATCGTCTTCCACGACGGCACCCCGCTCGACGCCAACGCGTTGCACCTCAACATTGAGAACTCAGCGACCTCAATCCTGACCGGACCCGCCTTCGCCGACCAGATCGCCAGCGCGTCCGTCAGCGGTCCGCTGGCGGTCACCATCGCCATGAAGACGTCGTGGGCACCCTTCCCCTACTACCTGGCACAGGCGCAGACCGGCTACATCGCCGCACCGTCCATGCTCAACAGCGCTGACGGCGGCACCTCCAACCCGGTCGGCACCGGACCCTTCGTCTTCCAGGACTGGGTGCCCAACAGCCACATGACGGCCAGCAGGAATCCCCACTACTGGCGCAAGGGGTACCCGTACCTGAACTCCATCACCTACAAGCCGATCATCAATGCCAATTCGCGTGCCGAAGCGCTCCAGACGGGCCAGATCGACATGATGCACGGGAACTCACCCGACAACCTGCTGGAGTTCCGGGGCAACAAGAAGTACGCCTACTACGACAACAGCGGACAGGTCGTGGGCCAGCCGACGGTCCAGTGCGTCATGCTGAACACCTCCACCGCGCCGTTCAACAACAAGACGCTGCGCCAGGCCATGGCCAAGGCCATCAACACCGCGCAGTTCTCCAAGGTCATCGACAAGGGCATCGACGTCCCGATGAGCGGCCTCTTCCTGCCGGGCAGCGAGTACTACACCAAGACCAGCTACCCCAAATACGACGCGTCGGGCGCGGCCAAGCTCGTCAAGCAGGTCCAGCAGCAGACGGGCCAGCCGGTCGCCTTCACGCTGAATTCCACCAGCGACCCGGAAACACTGGCGGCGGCCCAGTTCCTGCAGCAGGCCTGGCAGACGGCGGGCATGAAGGTCACCATTCAGATCATCGCCCAGGCGACGATCATCAACGATGCGCTGGCCGGCACGTACCAGGCCACGCTGTGGCGCCAGTTCGGCGCCGTCGACCCGGACCTCAACTACGTGTGGTGGAGCACCCAGACCACCTCTCCCCCACTGGCCCTGAACATGGCCCGCAACAGCGACCCCCGGATTCAGACGGCGTTGCTGGCGGGGAGGACCACGAACGAGAAGGCAGACCGGATCAAGGCGTACCAGCAGGTGAACCAGTACTTGGCCCAGGACATCCCCTACCTCTGGCTGGCCCGCGACACCTGGGCCGTCGTGGCCAACCCGAATGTGCAGAACTTCGCCAACCCCACGACGGTGCAGCACTCCAAGGCCATCGCCTTCGACGAGGGCGTCCTGTGGCCCGCGCAGATCTGGATGAAGTAGGAGCCTGCTAGCGCATCTCCACGTCGTCGAGGTACTCCTCGCGCCAGTGGGTGAAGCGCTCTTCGGGCAGACGCAGGCAGTAGGTCGGCCGCAGGGCCTCGACGAAGCCGCGTTCGTGGCTGACGGCCACGATGGTGCCGGGCCAGGCTCCGAGCATGGCGCCCACGGCGGCGATGGACGAAGGGTCGAGGTTGTTGGTCGGCTCGTCGAGCAGGAGGAGGTTCGCCTCGCCCGCTGACAACATGGCCAAGCCGAGCTTGGCCCGCTCCCCTCCCGACAGGGTGGCCGGCAACTGGTCAGCCGCCTTGGACGGCAGGCCGAACGAGCCCAACAGAGCGCGCCGGTCGCGTTCGGCCTTCAGCACCGCGTCGCTGACGTTGTCGAGCGCGCTGCGGTCGGGATCGATCTGCTCGTGCTCCTGGGCGAAGTAGCCGAGCTCGACGTTGGTGCCGAATTCGACGACGCCGTTCGACGGCTCCTGGGCCCCGGCCAGGCAGCGCAACAGCGAGGACTTCCCGGCGCCGTTGCGCCCGATGATCACAATGTGATCGCCCCGGCTCGCGTGGAACGTGACCTCCGACAGCACTTCGTTGCTGCCGTAGCGGACGCCGAGCTTGGCCACCTCGAGCGGGATCCCTCCCGAGCGCGGCGGGGTGGGGAGTGAGAACTTGCTGGCCCGGTCCCGCTTCTCGACCTGGGTCCGGCTCCCCTCCATACGGTCGACCCGCCGGTCCAGCTGCTTGGCCTTGCGGGCCCGCTTCTCCGTGCTCCCCCGCATGGAGTCGGCCAGCAGCGAGAGCCGCTTGATCTCACGCGCCTCGAGCTCCGAGGCGCGCTCGCGCTGCGACTGGTCGGCCTCTTTGGCCGCCTCGAACTTGGAGTAGTTCCCCTTCCACTCGGTCATCCGCTGGTTGGCGATGTTGAGCACCTTGGTGATCGACTGGTCGAGGAGGCGGAGGTCGTGGCTCACGACGAGGATGGCGCCGTTGAAGCGAGCCAGCTCGTCAAGCAACCAGCGCTTGGCCGAACGGTCGAGGTGGTTCGTCGGCTCGTCGAGGATCATGAGGTCGGGCTCCTGGAAGAGCACCCGCATGAGGTCGACACGACGGCGTTGGCCGCCGGAGAGCGAGTCGATGTCCTCCAGGAGGAGTTCCTGGCGCAGGCCGAGGCCGTCCGCCAGGCGGGCCATGATCGATTCGGCCTCGTAGCCACCGTTGGACTGGAACTGTTCCTGCAGGTCGGTGAAGAGCTCAATGTTCTCCTCCGTCGGCTCGTCCGCCATGGCGCCCCGGGCTTTGCCCAGTGCGTCGTCGAGCACATCGAGGCCCCGGGCCGAGAGGATGTGGGAGAAGCCGGTCGGCTCCAGCCCGAGCCCGCCCGCCACAGGCGCCTGGGGCAGGTACCCGAACGAGCCCAGGAGTCGGACGTTGCCCCGGTGGCGCAGCTGGGGCGAGGTCTCACCCACCAGGACCGAGATGAACGACGACTTTCCCGTCCCGTTCCGCCCGACCAGACCCACCTTCTCGCCGGCGCCGACCACGAAGGAGGCGTCCGAGAGCAGGGTGCGGTCGCCGATTTCGATGGTGAGGGCTGATCCGACGATCACACCTCATTGTACGGGCGAGAACACCAGGTCGATACACTCCGCGAATGCCCGCTCTCGACCGCAAATGGTGGACCCTGATCGCCGTCTGCACGGCGACCTTCATGCTCCTTCTCGACATCACGGTCGTGAACGTGGCGCTGCCCGATATTCAGCAATCGCTGCATGCGAGCTTCTCGGACCTGCAATGGGTCGTGGACGCCTATTCGCTGACCCTGGCCGCCTTCCTCCTCACGGCCGGGGTGGCGGGCGACATCTACGGGCGGCGCAAGATCTTCGCCATCGGCCTCGTCGTCTTTTCGCTGGCCTCGTTGGTGTGCGGTCTCTCCACCACGCCGCTGATGCTCAACCTGGCCCGCGCCGTGCAGGGCGTCGGTGGCGCCATCATGTTCGCCACTTCGCTCGCCCTCATTGCCGCGGCGTTCACCGGACGCGACCGCGGCACCGCCTTCGGCATCTACGGCGCCGTGATCGGCGGCGCCGTCGCCATCGGACCCCTCATCGGTGGCGCCATCACGAGTGGCATCGGCTGGCGCTGGATCTTCTTCGTCAACGTGCCCATCGGCGCCGTCGCCGTGCTCATCACGTTCACCCAGATCGCCAAGTCCGAGGACCTGCGTTCGCGGAAAATCGACTGGATCGGCTTCGTCACCTTCTCGGTGAGCCTCTTCCTCTTGGTGTTCGCGCTCGTGCGCGGCAACGACTTCGGCTGGGGCAGCGCCACCACCATCAGCCTGCTGGTGGGCGCGGCCGTCCTGATGGTGGGCTTCTTCATCAACGAGCGCTTCGCGGCGGACCCGATGCTGGACCTCGGCCTGTTCAAGATCCCGGCCTTCGTGGGCCTCTCGACGGTGGCCTTCTGCTTGGCGGCCTCGATCTTCGCCATGTTCTTGTACCTCACGCTCTACATTCAGGACGACCTTGGCTACGGCCCGCTGGCCGCAGGGGTGCGCTTCCTCCCGATGACGCTGCTCATCTTCTTCACGTCGTTCTTCGCCGGGCGCCTCACCGTGCGCATCCGCTCGCGTCTCCTGCTCGGCATCGGGATGCTCTTCGTCACCGGTGGGCTGCTCCTCATGGGGACGACCCACCCCGACTCGACGTGGACGGTGCTGCTGCCCGGCTTCCTGGTCTCGGGCTTCGGGGTCGGGATCGTCAACCCGGTGCTGGCCTCGGGCGCGGTCTCCGTGGTCCAGCCGCAACGCAGCGGCATGGCATCTGGCGCCAACAACACGTTCCGGCAGGTCGGCATCGCAACCGGGATCGCCGTGCTGGGCGCGGTCTTCCAGAGCCAGATTCTGGCGCACACCACGAGCGCGCTGAACAAGTCGCCCTACGGCCCCGAAATCCTCCGGCGTGGCGGCGCGCAGCTCCAAGGGGCGATGGCCGCCGGCGGTGTGCGGGCCGCCATCCCCTCCATCCCGACTGCGGCAGCTCGCCAGGCGTTGCTCGACGCCTACCAGGTGGGCTTCTCCAGCACCTTGAACCACCTGATGGACATCGGGGCGGTGGTCGCCCTCGTCGGCGCCGTGGTTGGGTTCGCCCTCGTGCGTCAGCGCGACTTCGTGGTCCCGACCGGAGCGCCCAGCGGGCCGCCGGCCCAAGGCGGCCAGGGCGAGTCGGGCGGGGCGGGGGCGCCGGACGACGCCGTTCCCGCCGTGCATGCTTGAGCCGTTCACCCTCCAGGGCACGTTCGTCCGGCTGGAGCCTCTGAGCGAGGAGCACATTCCCGGCCTGGTCGAGGCGGCGGCCGAGGATCGGGCGAACTACCAGTGGACCTACACGCCCAACGGCGTGGAGCAGATGACGGACTTCGTCCGCGGTGCCCGCGCCAAGGCGGCGGCGGACGCCCATGTCCCCTTCGCCACCATCCGTCGCGGGCAGGCGGGGGGCGAGGACCGCATTGTCGGATCGACCCGCTTCTGCGAAATCTCGTTCTGGCAGTGGCCGCCCGGGGCGAGCCACCAACGGCACGGCGTGCCCGACGTCGTCGACATCGGCTTCACGTGGCTGGCCGGCTCGGCCCAGCGCACCGTCGTCAACACCGAGGCGAAGTTGCTCATGATGACCCACGCCTTCGAGGTCTGGCAGGTCCACCGGGTGGCGCTCCAGACCGACGTGCGGAACAAGCGGTCGTGGGCCGCCATTGAGCGCATCGGAGGACAGCTCGACGGGATCATGCGGGCCGACCGCCCGGGCGCCGACGACACGGTGCGCACGTCGGCCCGCTTCTCCATTGTGGCGGACGAGTGGCCGGCGGTGAAGGCCCGGCTCACGGCGCGTCTGGCCTGACCCGAGGGAGCGGGCCCGACACCGGCGGCCAAGGTCAGAGCAACAGGCTCAGGCCGTGCGCGACGAAGAGGAACGCGTAGACGGCGAGCAGTGTCGCGGCCAGCACGAACGGGATGCCGAAGAGCGAGGCGGCGATCAGGAGCAGCCCCCGACCGACCCTGTCGTGGCGATCGCCCGGCGCCAGGTGCGTCTCCGGCCGAGCCCGGCGCGGCCCACCCAAAGACAACCACGCCAGCAGCATGGTGAGCGCCAGCAGCGGGAGCGCCACACCGAGGAGCCAGGCCATCCGCGACCCGTACACCCCGGAGGTCGCGAGCACGCCGAAGACGATCACGAGCACGGCGGCGACCAACGTCACGAGGGCCGAGACGCCGGCGGCGGCCGTGGCCTTCATGCCGGAGCCGCGACGTTGTCGAAGTGTCGCCCGAGCTCGTTGGCGTAGCGCAGGCCCAGGCCCTCCCCGTGCTGGGCCAACCAGGCCGAGAGTGCGGTCGGCCCGGTGGCGGGACCGTCGGTATCGGCCAGGCCCGCCGCCATGGCCCTGTACTCGTCGGCCGTCAGGAGCACATCGTGCAGGGCGAGCCCGAGCATCCGGGCGAACACGGGGACGGTGGCGCCGGGCACGTGGAGGAGGCGGGCCCGGCTGCCGACCGCATCCCGTATGGCGCCGACGAGCTCGGTGAAGGTCGGCCGCTCCGGACCCACCGCGTCGGTGACGCTGTCGTGCGTCTCGACCGCCTTGGCCAGGCAGAGGCGCGCCAGGTCGTCGACGTGGATGCCGCGGATCCGATAGTCCCCCCGGCCTCCGATGGCGAAGACGGGCAGCCGGCGCAGCAGCCAGGCGATGTTGTTGAGCAACACGCCGTCGCCACCGAACAGAATGGCCGGCCGCAGAATCGCGTACGAGAGGTCGCACTCGGCCAGCGCCCGCTCCACCATGGCCTTGCCCCGGAAGTAGGGCAAAGGAGAGGCGCTGCTCGGATGCGTGATGCTCACGTGCACGACCCGTTGCACGCCAGCCCGCTCGGCGGCGTGAAAGAGCGCCCTCGAGTTGGCGACCGCCCGCTCGTGGTCAACAGTGCGGCGGGCGAAACGCACCCAGTACGTGTTGTAGAGCGTGGTCGCTCCCGAGAGGGACGCCACCAGGCCCAGCTGATCATCGAAGTCGAGCGGGTGGACGTCGATCGCCGTTCCGGCGGGGGCACGGGCGGGATGCCCCGTGAGCGTGCGCACCTGACGGCCCGATTGGAGCAGGGTCCGCGCCAGCGAGGAGCCCGAGTAGCTGAAGGCACCCGTCACCACGTCGAGTCCCGTGTCTTGCGTCCGGTGTGCCGCCGAGGCCTGCGTGGAAACGGCCCGCGTCATGACTGCCTCGCGGTCGACGGTGCCGCCATCGCCTCGAGGAGCGCAGCCAGGTTCTTGGCATGGGCGAAGAGACCGAGCGCTCGGGACCGATCGCCGTCGAGGTGGGTCAGCATCTCGAGCCCGAGGTAGAGGGCGACGATCGCATACGCCACGTCGGCGGGTGGAAGCACCGAGCCCAGCGGTGGGCCGAGCGCGGTCGTCACCGCCTGCTCGGCGAAGGCGAACCACGGCCCGAGACGGGCGGACACCTCGGGGCCCAACCCTGGCGTGGAGGACGCCCCGGCGATCATTTCGACGAGCACGGCCACGTAGCCGGCGTCGAGATCCTCCCTGAAGATGTCGGTCGCCACGTCGACCAGCTCGGTGGGCGTCGCCACGCTGTCGACCGCCGCCCCGTAGTGCTCCATACGGCGGGCGCTGACCGAGTCGAGGGCGGCCAGCAGGAGGTTGGCCACCGAACCGAAGTGGTAGAAGATCAGGCCCTGGTTGAGGCCGGCACGCTCGGCGATCGCTCGTGCGCTCGAGCCAGCGAAACCGTCCGCCTTCAGCGTCTCTGTGGCGGCCTCGACCAACTTCAGGCGTGTGCCGGCCGAACGGGAATCGTCCCGCCCCGTCACGCTGCTCGCTGTCCCGGACTTGGCCATCGGCGACCTCACTTTGAGTTTGAGTGAATGCTCAAAGTATACGCTCAAAGTCACAGCGACGTCCAGCCTGCTGCGTGGGTGACTTCGTGGGGTGACCTGGCCCCCTCCCCCGAGAGGTCTAGGCCCGGCTGAGCGAGGCAGAGATTTTGCGCAGGTGCAATGCGTGGACGGCCGCCTCGGCCTCGTCCTTGGGGCGTACCGCCGCCACGGCCTTGCCCGAGCGGTGGATCTGCCAGGCCAGCTTGTCGGCCCGCTCCACGGTGTGACCGAAGATCTCCACGAACGCCTGAATCACCGTCTGGAAGGTGGTGACATCGTCGTTCCACACGATGACGGCCCACAGATCCTCGTACTCGAAGAAGGCGTCGATGTCCTCGTCGGCCAGGACAGGGAGCTCAACGATGGTGCTGGGTTCGACTGTCCGAGGCATGGTTCTCCGGGAAGAGGGAGCGGGTGTGCGGATCCGGAATTCGGACCCGTGAGAGTGTAGTCCTGCGGGTAGCGTGCGGACATGCGAGCCACCGTCCTCGAAGGACCACGCACCGTCAAGGTCGAGAACGTCCCCGATCCGGTCCTGCCCGGGCCCGAGGGCGTCATCGTCACCGTCGAGCGCACCGCCATCTGCGGTTCCGATCTGCACCTGTACCACGACGCGCCGACCGGATCGGGCATCCGGCTCGGTCACGAGGCCATCGGGACGGTGGCCGAAGCCGGGCCGCACGTGCGCAGCCTGCGCGCCGGGTGACCGCGTCCTGGTGTCGGGCGTCATCGGGTGCGGCATCTGCACGGCCTGCCTGGCCGGCCAGCCCAACGTCTGCCTCGCCGACAAGAACGCGGCGTTCGGGACGATGCCCGACCTGCCCGGCGGCCAGGCCGAGGCCATGGCGGTGCCGTTCGCCGACCTCTTCGCCCTCCCCATTCCCGACGGCATCACCGACGAGGAGGCCGTCCTCCTCACCGACATCCTCCCCACCGGTTACCTCGGCGCGCTGCGGGCCGACATCCGACCGGGCGCCACCGTGGTCGTCGTGGGCCTCGGTCCCGTCGGGATCATGGCGCTGCAGTGCGCATCGCTCTTCGGGCCGGCGCGCATTCTGGCCGTGGACGTGGTGCCCGAGCGGCTGGCCCGGGCCGAGCGGCTCGGCGCCGAGCCGATCGACGCCCGCGTCGCACCCGGCGCGCTCCAGGTGCTGGAGGCGACCGGCGGCCGGGGTGCCGAGAGCGTGATTGAGGCGGTCGGCGCGGACGCCACCATCGTGGACGCCGTCTCCTGCGCCGCCCCTGGCGGCACCGTTTCGGTGGTCGGGGTGAACCTGACCATGGACCTCCCCTTCCCGATGGCGCTCGTCCTGCTGAAGAGCCTCACGCTGCGGGCCGTCTTCGCTCCCATCCCGGGCACGTGGCGCGCCCTCGTCCCGCTCTTGCAATCGGGTCGGCTCAGCGGCCTGGGTGAGACGTTCACCCACCGGATGGACCTGGAGCAGGCCCCCGAGGCCTACGAGTTGTTCGACTCGCGGGCCGACGGCGTCTTGAAGGTCTTGTTGACACCGAACCCCTGAGCTCCCTCCGGCGCGTCGGGGGTGCGGTTGAGCACCAGCGGGAACTTGGCCATGCCGAGCTCGGGCCGGACGAGGAACCACGGCGCCGGCGGCGGCACGATGATCGTCGTCAACGCGTCGACGATCGGTTCGTAGTTGACCCGCCAGCCCTGGAAGTGCCGCCAGGCATCGTCCGCCGTGCGCTCGGCGGGGAAGTTGACCGACTCCAGACGGCGGAACCCCTCGTCGAACTCCTGGCGCGGCAGGCGGATGCTCGCCGTCGGGAGCGGGTCGTCGTCGTAGGGGATGCGCAGCGCCCGGGCCATGGAGCGCAGGCAGTTGATCCCCATGGAGAGGCAGAGACGAGCCTGGCGCGGCGTCTGCGAGGGACTGACGGCGTGGTACAGCGCCGCCGAGTCCATCATGGCGACCAGGCCGACGAGCCAGCTGCGGGTGGAGACCGGTGAGCGGAACCAGATGAGGCCGGGGTAGTTGGCGTGGCTCTCGGACACGGCGGCGGCCCAGCGTTCCCAGTCCGAGTACAGCGGCGGGAGCTCGTCCATGGTGTCGAGCCAGTGGGCCCGGGCCAGGATTTCGGGTCCCCAGGCCGGATTTCCCGACCGCGCCTCCAACAGCGTCACCTCGGTCTCGCGGGCGGAGAACTGGGTGTAGAGCGTCGGCAGATAGGCGATCTCGAGCGCGACGACGAGCAGGCCGATGCCGGCTGCGACGACCTCGACCACCCGCGGCCCGGCCTGGCCCGAGGAGACGATGCCGAGGGTGAAGACCGACGAGCCCGAGATGCCGAGCGCCGTGGCGAAGTCCACCCCCGCCGCATCCCACTCAATGAGTGCGATGCCGAGGACGATCAGGCAGAGCCAGATGATGAAGAGGAAGACCATGGCCGCCGGACCGACGAAGGACAGGACACGGTCGCGCGTCTCGTAGTTGGGGAGCTTCGGGGCGATGCGGCGGGCCGATCCACCAAGTGTCCGGGCCAGCATGCGCATGGCCGGAGACGACGTGACCCGGGGGACGACAAGCGCGGTGAAGACGCTCCATGCCGTGATGAGGACCAGAGCGATGCCCAGCACGAGCGCAACCGTCCGGGCGACCGACTCCACGGCGCCATCCTGCCACCTTCCCAGACGCCGTCACCGTGGGCTGCGGTCAGCGCGCCGCCAGCCTCGCCGCGGCCGGGCCGCTGGCCACCAGCGAGGCCGGCACCTCCACCGGACGCGAGCGCAGGAGCTCGCCGAGCCCCTTCGCCTGCGTGTCCAGACGGAGGTTCGATGCCACACCCCAGCCGAGGATGCCGTGGACGACGAAGTTGACAGCCCGCAGGTTCGGCAACGGGTAGCGGCTGATCGGGTACGGCTCCACCTCGGGAAGGAGCTCTTTGAGCAAGGTGGTGGACAGCTCGCGCTGCAGCCAGGCGGCGACGGCGTCGTCGTCGGCCCAGACCCCGACGTTGGCGTCGCCGCCCTTGTCCCCCGAGCGTGCACCGACGAGCACCCATAACGGGACCACGACGGTCTCCCCCGCCGGCGTGCCGGGCGAATGGGGCGGTGGCGCCGCCTCGGCGCCGCCGCCGTCGGCGGCGCGCTCGTCGAAGACATGCAGCGGCGTGGCCGGGATGCTTCGACCGTCGCACTCAATGCGCGGTGACACTGCGCCCGCACCGACGGTCGTGGGCCAGTAGCGGGCGACGCCCTGGGCGCCCGACGGCGCCGAGGTGAAGAACGTCCCGGGGTAACTCGACAGGCTCGTCTCGACCACAGCGCCCGAGAAGGCCCGGCCGACCGCCTGCTCGTCGTCGCCGCGGACCGCCAGGCGGAGGTACGCCATACCGCCGCCGGTCAGATCACCGGAGAGGTCCTCTGCGGTCTCGGCGAAGCTGTCCCGTCCACCAGGGACGCCGTCCCACACCGTTTCCGCTGCGAACCGCGCCTTCTCGGCCGGCTGCGCGCCGGTCAGGGCCAATGTCATGGCGTTGCGCCAGCCGGCATGGAGGTTGGCCGTGACCTTCAGCGTGGCCGGGGGCGCCTCGCCGCGTACCGGTGCGATGCGCACCCGATCGGGACCCTCCTGCGACAGCTGAATGCTGTCGAAGCGCGGGACGGCATCGGGGCTGAGGTAGCGCGGGCCACCGATTTCGTAGAGGAGCTGCGCCGTCACGGTCCCGACCGTGACCATGCCGCCGGTCCCGGGGTGCTTGGTGATCACCGACGAGCCGTCGGACTGCAACTCGGCCAGGGGAAAGCCGATGTGCGCCCGGTCGGGCACCTCCTCGAAGAACGCATAGTTCCCGCCGCAGCATTGGGCGCCACACTCAATGACGTGCCCTGCCACCACGGCGCCGGCGATGGCGTCGAGGTCGCCGTCGGACCAGCCGAACGCGTGCAGCGCCGGCCCGACGACCAGGGCGGCATCGGTCACCCGGCCGGTCACCACCACCTGGGCACCGGCGGCGAGCGCGTCGGCGATCGGCCGGGCCCGCAGGTAGGCGTTGGCCGTCACCAGCGGGGCGTCGGCGGGGAGCACCTCGCCCGTGTCGAGGTTGACGAACTTCTCCCCCTGCGCCTGCAGCCCCGCGATGTCCGGGGTGATGTCGTCCCCCGAGACCGAGGCCACGTGCACGTCGAGACCCTGCCGCCGGGCCAATTCCCGCACCGCGGCCGCCAGGGCCTCCGGATGCAGCCCGCCGGCGTTGGAGACGACGGTGATGCCCCGTTCGATGCAGGTGGGCAGCACCTCCTCGAGCTCGCGCAGGAAGGTCCGGGCGTAGCCGCCGGTGCGCTCGCGCGTCTTGTGCAGGATGTACATCGTCAGTTCGGCCAGCCAATCGCCGGTGAGCACATTGAGCGGCCCGCCCTCGACCATTTCGCGGGCGGCGTGGGTGCGGTCCCCGAAGAACCCGCTGCAGTTCCCGACACGAAGGACGTCCGGCGCCGTCATGCCGGCTCCACCGTGACCAACAGGTCATGCACGTCGACCTGCTGGCCCGGCGCACAGTGCACCTGGGCCACGGTCCCGGCACCGTTGGCCCGGAGCGTGTGCTCCATCTTCATCGCCTCGAGCACGACCAGCCCGTCGCCCTCGGCCACGACGTCGCCCTCGTCCACGAGCAGCTTGGTCACGGCGCCGGGGAGAGGGGCGCGGCACTCGCCGGCCACGCCACCGCGCTCGTCGCCCGCATCTTCGGACTGCAACAAGAAGCTGGACTGGCCTTCGGGCCCGTTGACGTCGGCGCGCTGGCCGGCCAGCCGGACCCGGTAGCGACGCCGCAGCCCGTCCGCCGTGGTCGTCAGGTCGACGAGCCCGGCGCCCGCATGCGCCGTGCCCACCGCACGCCATGCCCCTTCGACCAGCACCTCGGCGGGCCGCCCGGGGCCGGCGACCCGTACCTCGACGGTGCCGACGGCGTCGGTGAGCCGATCCGCGTGGAGGGCGCGGCCGACGTTGCGCCAGCCGGGCGCGGGCACCGGGACGAGGCTGCGGGCCGCCCGCTCGCCCGTCAGAGCGAAGGCGGCCGCCGCAGCGTGCCGGTGCCGTGCCTCGTCGGGCAACGCCGCGTCACCGCAGGTCGGGCCGGCCGTCCAGGTAGTGCACGTCCGCCTCGCCGGCCCCGAAGACGGCATCGTCGAGCACGGCGCCGAGGAGGTCCCGGTTCGTCTCCAGACCGTCCAGCTCGAGGGCGCGCAACCCCCGCGACAGCCGGGCGACTGCGGCGGCGCGGTCGGGCCCGTGGGCCATGAGCTTCGCCACCAGCGAGTCGTAGGCGGGGCTCACGACGCTCCCGCTCTCGATGGCACTGTCGATGCGGATCCCGGGAGCCTCGGGCCAGCGCAGGTGGGTCACGGCGCCGGGGGTCGGCCGGTAGTCCTCGCGTGGCCGTTCGGCACAGAGGCGGACCTCCACCGCGTGCCCTGTCGCCCCCACGTCCGACTGGACCAGCGGCAGGGGCAGGCCGGACGCGACCGCCAGCTGCAGGCCCACGAGGTCGAGCCCCGTGACCAGTTCGGTCACGCCGTGCTCCACCTGCAGGCGCGTATTCATCTCCAAGAAGAAGAACCCACTGGCATCGACCAGGAACTCGACGGTGCCGACGCCCGCGTAGTCCACGGCGCCGCGCCACGGCGACCGCCGCCTCCCACATCTGCCGGCGGATGGCGTGCGCCACCTGCGTGGCCGGCGCCTCCTCCACCACCTTCTGGTGCCGGCGCTGCACCGAGCACTCCCGGTCGAGCAGGTGCACGACGCTGCCGAAGGTGTCCCCGATCACCTGCACCTCGACATGGCGGGGCGCCTCGAGATACCGCTCCAAGAAGACCTCGTCCGAGCCGAAGGCGGCCGCCGCCTCGCGCTGCGCCGCCGCCACCGCGTCGACCAGCTCACCCCCCTCACGCACGAGCCGCATGCCGCGGCCGCCGCCGCCGGCCGACGCCTTGACCAGCAGCGGGTAGCCGACACCGGTCGCCGCGGCGCCCAACGCGGTCCCGTTCCCCCCGGCTGCGACGACGGCGCTGGGCAGAACGGGCACGCCGGCCTCGGCGACCAGCTCCTTGGCCCGCGCCTTGTGCCCCATCACGCGCATGGCGTCCGGCGACGGCCCGACCCAGACGACCCCGGCCGCGGCGCAGGCCTCGGCGAGGCCGGGGTTCTCCGACAGGAAGCCGTAGCCGGGGTGCAGGGCATCGGCCCCCGCCGCCGCGGCCGCCCCGACCAGCGCGGCGGCGGACAGGTACGTCTCGGCGAGCGACGCGCCGGGCAGGAGCACCGCGGCGTCCGCCTCCCCCACATGGGGGCTGGCCGCGTCGTCGGCTGCGTAGACGGCGACGGCCTCGCAGCCGGCGTCGTGCGCGCCGCGGATGAGGCGGCGGGCGATTTCGCCCCGGTTGGCCACCAGGAGTCGTCGGATCATCAGTGCCGCACCACACCGAAGACCGCGGTGCCCCGTACCGGCGCCGAGTGCACCGCGGTCAAGGCGATGGCCAGCACGGTGCGCGTGTCCCGGGGGTCGATGATCCCGTCGTCCCACAGCCGTCCCGTGGCGTACTGCGCCGTCGACTCCTCCTCAATCTGGCTTTCGGTGGCCTGGCGCAGCTCCTCGTCGGCGGCCTCGTCGAAGGGTCGGCCGGCCGCCGCCGCCGCATTGCGCCGCACGATGGAGAGCACACCGGCCAGCTGCTTCGGACCCATGACCGCGATGCGATGGTTCGGCCAGGTGAAGACGAAGCGCGGGTCGTAGGCCCGTCCGGCCATGGCGTAGTTGCCCGCGCCGTAGCTTGCGCCGACCATCAGGGTCAGGTGCGGAACGGTCGAGTTGGACACGGCATTGATCAGTTTGGCGCCGTCCTTGATGATCCCACCCTGCTCGTAGCGCGTCCCCACCATGAAGCCCGTGATGTTCTGCACGAACAGGATCGGGGTGCTGCTGCGGTTGCACAGGGCGATGAACTGCGCCCCCTTTTGCGCCTCGGGCGAGAAGAGGATGCCGTTGTTGGCCACCACGCCGATGGGATAGCCACCGATCGACGCCCATCCACAGACCAGCTGGGCGCCGTAGAGCGCCTTGAATTCCTCGAAACGCGAACCGTCCACGACACGGGCGATGACCTCGCGCACGTCGAAGGGCATACGAACGTCGACCGAGGCGATCCCGAGCAGCTCTTCGGCCGGGTACAAGGGCTCGTCGGGAAGATCGACGGGCCCGGGGCCGAGACGGGGCCAGTGCAGGTGGGCGACGATCCCGCGTGCCATGCGGATGGCTTCGGGCTCGTCGCGGGCCAGGTAGTCGCAGAGCCCCGAGATCTCGGCGTGCATGCGGGCACCGCCGAGCTCCTCCTCGTCGGCGTCCTCCCCGATGGCCATCTTCACCAGCGGCGGCCCGCCGAGGAAGACCCGGGCCCGGCCCTCGACCATGACCGTGTAGTCGCTCATGCCCGGGAGATAGGCCCCGCCTGCGGTGGACGAGCCGAACACGACGCAGATGGTGGGAATGCCCTGGGCCGAGAGCTGCGTCAGCCGGCGGAACTGCTCGCCACCCGGCACGAAGACGTCGGCCTGGCGCGGGAGGTCGGCGCCTCCGGATTCCACCAGGAGCACGAGCGGGAGGCGGTTCTCCTCCGCCACGTCCATGGCGCGCAACAGCTTGCGGATCGTCGTCGGGCTGGTCGTGCCGCCGCGCACGGTCGGGTCGTTGGCGATGACGAGGCACTGCGTCCGGGCCACCTCGCCCAGGGCGACCACGACGCCCCCGCCGACCGGGTCACCGGTGTGCAGCCCGGCGAGCGGGCTCAGTTCGAGCACGGGCGTGCCGGGGTCGACCAGCGCCTCGAGCCGCTCGCGGACCAGCATTTTGCCGCGGGACCGGTGGCGCTCGACGTACTGGGCACCGCCGCCGGCGAGGACCTCGTCGTGCAGGGACGCGCACTTCGTCGACCAGCGCGCCCATGGCGGCGGCGTTGTCCCGGAACTCATCCCCCGCCACCGCCAGGCGGGACCTCAGCGGCATGCTCATGCCGTCGTGTCCCACGACGGCCGGCGCTTCTGCAAGAACGCGTCCATACCCTCGGCGGCCTCGGCTCCGGCGAACAGGTCGGCCGACGTGACCGCGGCTGCGGCCAGCCCTTCGGCCCAGGTCTGCGCGGGCAACGTGCGCAGCAGCTCCCTGGTGGCCCGCACCGCACCGGGCGCGGCCTGGCGCAGCGCCGTGGTCAGGTCCGCCACCCAGGCGTCGAGGGTCGCCACGTCGGGCGTGGCGGCCGTGAGCAGCCCGGCCGCGACGGCCTCGGCCGCGCCGAAACGCTCCCCGGTCAGGGTGGCGCGGGCGAGGAAGCGGTGATCGACCACGCGCAGGGCCGGCACCAGAATCATGGCGGGCGCCACGCCGACCCGCACCTCGGTGAAGGCGAAGGTGGCCTCCGTCGTCGCCACCGCCATGTCGGCCGCCGCGATGAGGCCGATGCCGCCGGCGCGCGCGTGGCCGTTGACCCGGACGATGATCGGCACCGCGCTCTCGGCGATGGACGTGAGGATGGCCGGCATGCGGCTTGGTGCCGCTGCGCCACGTTCGGACAGATCCGCTCCCGAGCAGAACACCGTCCCGGTGCCCGTCAGCACGACGGCCCGCACGTCGGGGTCACCGGTTGCGTCACGCAACGCCAGCTCCAGCTGCGCCAAGAGGCGCTCCGAGAGTGCGTTGCGGTTGGCCGGTGAATCGAGCGTCAGCGTCCGGATCCCCTCGTCATGCCGCACGCCGACCAACACGTCTGCCACGGGTGCGCAGTGTAGGGGGGTACCCGCCGGTGGGCAGAAAGCCGGAAAAGGGCCGGTGGTATCGTTGCGCCGGTGATCGAGAGCGACGAGCACCAGCTCTTCCGCAAGACGCTCCGGGACCTCTTCGAGCGGGAGATCGAGCCCCACGTCGACGAGTGGGAAGCGGCGCGCACATTCCCCGCCCATGACCTCTTCCCCAAGCTGGCGTCCGTGGGGCTGCTCGGCCTCGAGTACGACGAGGCCTACGGCGGCATGGCGGCGGATCACTCCTACACCCTCATCGCCGGTGAGGAGATGGGGCGGATCAGCTGCGGCGGCGTCCCCATGGCCATGGCCGTGCAGATGTCGATGGCCACGCCGGCACTCGCCCGCTACGGCTCACCCGAGCTGAAGGAGCAGTACCTGGCGCCGGCCATCCGGGGCGACGTCGTGACCTCCATTGCGGTGACCGAGCCCGACGCCGGGAGCGATGTGGCCGGCATCCGCACCCGGGCCGTGCGCGACGGGGACGAGTGGGTCATCAACGGCGCCAAGCTCTACATCACGAACGGCACGCAGGCCGACTGGCTCTGCCTGCTGGCCCGGACCTCGGACGACCCCGGTTCCCGCGGCATGTCGCTCATCGTGGTGCCGACCGACATCGAGGGCGTGGTGGTGTCGCGCAAGCTCGAGAAGCTCGGCATGTGGTCGAGCGACACCGCTGAGCTGTCGTTCACGGATGTGCGGGTGCCCGTGGCCAACACCATCGGCGAAATCGGCCGCGGCTTCCAGCAGCAGATGGTGCAGTTCCAGGCCGAGCGGCTCATGACCTTCTACAAGCAGGTGGGCTCCATCGCGCTCGCGCTGGAACGCACCAGGGACTACCTGCGCGAGCGTCGGGCCTTCGGCGCCCCCTTGCTGGCCAACCAGCACCTGCAGTTCGTGCTCGCCGAGCTGTCGGCCCGACACGACGTGCTGAAGCAGTACGCGCGCAGCACGGCCGACGCGGTGGTCCGCGGCGAGGACGCCACCCGGTTCGCCACCATCGGCAAGCTGCTGGGGTCGCGCCTGCAGCGTGAGGTGGCCGACGTCGCCGTGCAGTTCCACGGTGGCATCGGTTACATGGACGAGAACTGGACCTCGCGCTACTTCCGCGACACACGTCTCGACTCCATCGGCGCCGGCGCCGACGAGGTCATGCTGCGCATCCTGGCCCGCATGGACGGCTACTCGGTCGACTGACCGCCCGAGCCTCGACTAGGTGTGCCGGAAGACCGCCTGCCCGCCTCCACTGGCGATGAGGCGGCGCTCCCGTGACCACACCCTGCCGGTCCACGACAACAGCCCACCGTGGGCCACCGGAGAATGGGCGTCGAGCAACAGCCAGTCCGTCGTGACGCCCGGGTACTGGAACGAGGCGTAGAGGTCCAGGCTCGGTGCGATGTAGGGCGGTTCGGCGTACATGTGGGGCCGTGAGCCGGCGGGCCAGCTCCCCACGTCGAGCACAATGAGCGTGCGCGCCGCATCGACCCAAGGATCTTCGAAGGTGGCCGTCGGCTGGGCGCGCACCCACGTGCGCCAGGTCGGCGGCAGCGGGCCGGGCGGAGGCCACTCGGCCGAGTACTGCAGCGGTCGTTGGTCGAAGTTGTCCCAGAAGGGCATGACGGGCCGGTCGTCGTCCGGCCGTAACTCGGTCCAGTTCGCCAGCCCCTCCGGGTCGGGCACGTCGGGCGGATCGACGTCCTCGTGCTCCAGCCCCTCCACCTCGCCGACCGACCAGACCATGGCGTCGAGCACCGGCCGGCCCTCCTGGCTCATGGCGACGCGCTGAGCCAGCACGGTGCGGCCGGACCGCAGCGGCGTGACCTCCAGCTCGACCGGCGCGAAGGACGCCACCGAGAGGTAGTGGCAGAAGAAGCTGGCCGGGCGGCCCAGATGGCTCTCTGATCCGGCCGCCCGCAGCGCCAGGGCGGCCACGTAGCCGCCGCACGGGCCCCAGATCTCCCAGTCGGCATGGACGGTGGCGGTGAAGCGGCCGTCGCCGACGGACTCGACCGCTGTCTGCTCGGCGATGTCACCCACGACCCTGGCTCTCCTCCCAGCGCGCCCGCTCGAGCTCCGTCACCACGATCTCCTCGCCGCGCTGACCGGTGGTGGAAAGACAGTGTGTGAACCCCAGGTGCTCCATGACGCGCCCGGACGCCACGTTCGCCGGCTCGTAAATGCTGACGATGCGCTCGAGGCCACCCGTGGTGAACCCGAACGCCACCGCCGCTGCACCGGCCTCGGTGGCCAGTCCACGACCACGCCAGGCGCCGGCCAGGCGCCAGCCGACTTCGACGGCCGGGAGGATCTCGGGCAGGAAATGCGGCACGGCGAGCCCCGCCCAGCCGATCATGGCCCCGCTGGCCCGGTCGAGCAGCGCCTCGATGCCGAAGCCGTCGCTGTCGTAGCGCGCCACCACCCGCTGGAGGAACCCGGCGGTCTGCTCCTTCGACATGCCGGACCGCAGCGGGTACCACCAGAACGATTCCTCGGCATGAATGGGCGCCAGCTCGTCGAGGTCATCGAAGACGAAGGGGCGCAGGACGAGGCGCGGCGTCGTCAGCGTCGGAATGCCGGCTGCGTTGTCCATGGGCGCCTGCGAGCTAGCCCAAAGGGAGCCCGGGCGCATCGGCCAGCGAGGGATCGTGACCGGGCCGGGCCTTCGGTGCGTAGAGCTGGTCCGGCCGGAACGAACGCACCGCACGGTCGCCGGCGCGCCCGCCGACGACCTCGACCCAGACCTCTCCGGTGTCCCCGTTGGTGATGTGGGCCACGAACTCCCAGGAGGCCCCGCGCAGCCGCGTCCCGTCCACCTGCACGGGATCGCCCGGCCGCAACCCGGCCCAACGCTTCTGGCGTCGCAGGTCAGCCATGTCTGCACGCCAGGACACCGGACACCATCGCCTCCATTTCTACCTGCCCGGGAGGATGGGCCGGCGCGTCACTCCCCCGCCGTATCCTGACGTGATGGCGCTGGACCTCCCACGGACACTGAGCCCGTCGAAGGTCGTCGCCTTCACCAACTGCCCGCTCGCCTTCCGCTACTCGCAGATTGAGCACCGTCCGGAGCCCCCCTCGCCCCATGCCGTCAAGGGGACGCTGGTCCACGCCGCGCTCGAGGGGCTCTTCTGGCACCACTCCGCCGGGGCCCGGACACCCGCGGCGGCGCAGGCCGAGCTCGTTCGCTGCTGGGACGAGCTCCAGGCCGACGAGGAGTACGGAGAGCTGGCGCTCAGCTCGGCCGAGGCCGACGCCTTCCTGGCCGACGCCGGCACGCTGGTCGACAATTACTTCCGCCTGGAGGACCCCAACGAGGCACGGGCGGTGGGAATTGAGCTGGGGGTCGAGACCGTGGTGGACGGCATGCGCCTGCGGGGCATCATCGACCGGCTCGACGTGACGCCCGACGGCGACCTGATCGTCGTCGACTACAAGACCGGGCGGGCGCCGTCGGAACGCTTCGAGCGGGGCAGCATGGGCGGGGTCCAGACCTACGCACTCTTGTGCGAGAGCCTCCTCGGACGGGCCCCGGCCGAGGTCCGCCTGCTCTACCTGCGCCAGCCCGTCGCCATTTCGTCGGCGCCGTCGGAGCAGTCGATCCGCGGCCAACGCCGGCGGGCCGTGGCGGTGTGGTCCGCCATTGAGCGGGCCTGCGACGCCGAGGACTTCCGCCCCCACGTCAGCCCGCTGTGCAACCACTGTCACTTCAAGGCGTCCTGCCCCGCCTTCGCCGCGTGACGGGCCCGCAGTGAGCACCCTCGACGAGGCGGTCGACGCCGCCTTCGAGCCCCTCCGGGGCCGCCCGCAGATCGACAGGGCGGCCGCCCTCGTCTCCAACCTGGCCGACTACGGGTTCATCTGGGTCCTGCTGGCCGGGCTCAAGGGGCGGCGGCGCGGCCCGGACCGGCGGCGCGCCGTCGTGGCACTGGCGGCGGCCGGGTTCTCCTCCCTGCTCGTGAGCCGGGTCGTCAAGGCGGCGGTGGAGCGGGAGCGGCCCGGGGACCACCTCGACGTCGGCGTGCGCACCCCGACGAGCAGCAGCTTCCCGAGCGGGCACACCCTCGCCGCCTTCTGCACCGCCTTCGTCCTGGGGGATTCGCAAGCCGGCACGGCCGCCAACGTCGGTTTCGCCACCGCCGTGGCGGTCAGCCGGATCCACCTGCGGGCCCACCACCCCACCGATGTGATCGGGGGCGCCGCCATCGGCTCGGTCCTGGGCCTGGGCCTCCGCCCGATCGTCGACCTCGTCACACCGGGCAGCACCGGCCGGCGTGGGCGGCGGCGTGGCGGCGGTCGGGGAATGCGCCCCTCCGAAGTCGTGTTGAAGAAACTATGAAGTCATTCGCCGTCACCTGGGACTATCGCTGTCCCTTCGCCCGCAATGCCCATGAGCACCTGGCCGCCGCCCTGGCGGGCGGTGCCGACTGGGACGTGACGTTCCTGCCCTTCTCGTTGAGCCAGGCCCACGTACCCGAGGGCGGCGTTCCCATCTGGGACGATCCGGCCAAGGCGAAGGATCTGCTGGCGCTCGGCGCCGGCGTGGTGGTGCGCGATCAGTACCCCGAACATTTCCTCAATGCGCACATCGCCCTCTTCTCGGCCCGGCACGACGAAGGGCTCGACCTGCGACAGCCCGATGTCGTGGCGTCGGTGCTCGAGGGGGTCGGCGTCCCCGGCGACAAGGTGGTGGCCGAAGTCGCCACCGGCACGGTCAGAGAGGACATCCGACGCGCCCACGAGCACGCCGCCAGTCAGCTCGATGTCTTCGGTGTCCCCACCTTCATTGTGGGCGACGACGCCGTGTTCGTGCGCCTGATGAGCCGGCCCGGCGGCGACGTCGCGCTGGCCACCCGCACCATGCAGGGCGTCCTCGACCTCTTCGAGACGATGCCCGACCTCAACGAGTTCAAGTACACCAAGCTCTCCATCTGACGCAGCTGGGTCGGGTCGGCGAAGTTCAGGACTGCGCCAGTTCGCTCATCAGGGCGAAGGTGCGCTCCCGCTCAGCGGCGTCACCGATGATGGAGCAGACGAAATCCGTCGCCCCCGCCTCGGCCAGCCGGGCGACTGAAGCGGCGACAGACTCCTCGTCCCCGACAAAGGCGATGTCGCCCGCGCTCTCCGCTCCCTCCTTGTCCAACATGGCCTTGTAGGAGGGCAGCGTCGGGTAGATGGCCGTGACGCCGACGATGCGTTCCTTGGCGGCCTCAATATCACCCGTGACGCAGACGGGCAGGGAGACCCCGACGCGGGGCTCGGGACGCCCGGCCGCCTCGGCGGCGGCGCGGATGGTGGGGACGATGTGGCTCCCGATGGTGTTGACGCCGGTCATCCAGGTCACGGTGCCGTCGGCCACCGTGCCCGCCAACTTCAGCATCAGGGTGCCGAGCGCCGCGACGAGAACGGGCGGTGCGGTGGCGCCAGGGACACTCAGGGGCAACGGCGTCGTCGTCGTCACGCGAGCACCGGCGTTGCTGACCGTCTCACCGTGGAGCAGGGGCATGAGCGAGGCCAGGTATTCCTCCATGTAACGCGCCGGCTTCTCGAAGCTCATCCCCCAGATGCCCTCGACCATCACCTGATGGGAGAGCCCGATCCCGAGGATCAGGCGGTTGTCCGTCACCTCCTGGACCGTGAGGGCCTGCGCCGCCAGCATCATGGGATGGCGCGGGTGCACCGGCACGACGCCCGTTCCCAGGCCGATGCCCGGCACCAGCACACCGGCGGCAGCCAGAAGAGTCAGCGAGTCGGGCCCGAAGATCTGCGTGGCGAAGGCGTGGTCGAATCCGGCTTCGGCGTAGCTCCGCAACTCATCGACGACCCGAGGGAACGGCTGGTCGACATCAATGATGGCTCCGATGCGCAGTGGCTTGGCCATGTCCCTGGTGCTCCTCGCGTAGTCTGCCGGTTGTGTCCGCCCCCCTGTCTAGGCGAATCCCCGGAGGGGGGCGAGCAAGGTGAGCACGCACCCGATCGGGTTCGTCGGTGCAGGTCAGCTGGCCCGGATGGCCGGTGAGGCGGCCAGCGCGCTCGGTCTGTCCATGGCCGTCCTGGCCGAGCATCCCGATGACGCCGCCTGCGGCGTCGCCGCCGAGGTGGTCCTGGGCTCGCCCTTCGTGGCGGAGGATCTCCGGGCCTTCGCCGCCCGCTGCGACGTCTTGACCTTCGACCACGAACAGGTCGACCTCGAACTGGTGGCCGCGGTGGCGTCGGAGGGCGCGGTGGTCCGGCCCGGGGCGGCGACGTTGGAATTCGCCGTCGACAAGGCCCGGATGCGCACCGTGCTCGACGAGGCGGGCGTGCCCGTCCCCGCCTACCTGGTGGTCGACGAGGGTCCCGACGCCGTCGACGCCGTGGAAGGCTTCGCGGCCGCTCACGGCTGGCCCGTCATGGTCAAGGCGGCGCGCGGTGGCTACGACGGCAAGGGCGTCTGGCCCGTGGCCGACCGGGCCGAGGCGGCGGGCGTCCTGGCCGGCGTGGCAGGACAGATCGTGGTGGAGGAGCTGCTCCCGCTGCAGGCCGAGCTGGCCGTCGTGGTGGCGCGGCGCCCCTCCGGTTCGTCCGCGGCGCTGGCCGGCGGTCGAAACCGCGCAGGTAGGCGGAGTCTGCCGGGAGGTGCTGGTCCCGGGGCGCATTGAGGCTGACGTCCTCGAGGCCGCGTCGGCGCTGGGCCAGAAGGTGGCCGAAATCGTCGGCGGCGTCGGCGTCATGGCCGTCGAGCTCTTCTGGTCGGGAGGCAGGCTGCTCGTCAACGAGGTGGCCACACGGCCCCACAACTCGGGCCATTGGACGATGGAGGGTGCGGTGACGTCCCAGTTCGAGAACCACGTGCGGGCCGTGCTGGACCTGCCGCTCGGGTCCACCGCACCCCAGCACCCACAGGTGGCCAGCGTCAACATCTTCGGCGGCCCCGACGGCGCCGATCCGGCGGACCTCCTGACCCGAGGCCTCGCCGTCGAAGGCGCTCACGTCCACCTCTATGGCAAGCGGGCCCGGCCGGGACGCAAACTGGGGCACGTGACGGTCTGTGGTGACGACGCCGAGGTGGTGCGCACGCGGGCCTGGTCGGCCGCCATCGCTCTGGGCACACCTGTGCCCGACGGTCTTGCGCTGCCCACGGGGTTGGCCCGGTGAGCGATCCAACGGCGCTGGTCGCCGTCGTGATGGGGAGCTCCTCCGATCTGCCCGTCATGCAGGGAGCGGTCGACGTGCTCGGCGAGTTCGGCGTGGCCCACGAGGTGCGCGTCGTCTCCGCCCACCGCACGCCACGCGACATGCTGGCCTTCGGGTCCGAGGCCGCCGGCCGGGGGCTCCGGGTCCTCGTCGCCGGAGCCGGGGGGGCCGCCCACCTCCCGGGCATGTTGGCCTCGGTGACCACCCTTCCCGTCATTGGGGTCCCGGTGGCCCTCTCCCAGCTCGACGGCCTCGACAGCCTGCTCTCCATCGTCCAGATGCCCAAGGGCGTCCCGGTGGCGACCATGGCCGTCAACGGTGCCCGCAACGCCGGCCTGCTGGCGGTGCGCATCCTGGCCCAGGCCGATGCCGACCTCACGGCCCGCATGGCTGCGTTCCAGGAGCAGATTGCCGCGGATGCCCGCGCCCAAGATGCGTCGGTCTCCGAGGCGGCCCACCACCAGGAAGCGCCCGGCCATGGCTGAGCCGAACCTGGCCCAGCGGCTGGGCTACGACGGCGACGCCAAACTGGTCATCGTCAACGCCGACGATCTGGGCTCGTGCCATTCCGCCAACGTCGGGGTCTACGAGTGCCTGGCCACCGGGACGGTCACCAGCGCCACGCTGATGGTGCCCTGCCCGTGGGCGCGCGAGGCGAGCAGCCGCTACCGCGGCGAGGACATCGGCGTCCACCTCACGGTCAACGCCGAGTACGAGCTGTACCGGTGGGGCCCCATCACCCACGCACCGTCGCTGCTCGGCGGCGACGGTGGGTTCCCGCGCACGATGGAGGACGTCTGGGACCACGCCGACCTCGACGAGGTCCGGCGTGAGTGCCGGGCCCAGATCGAACGGGCCATCCTCTGGGGCTTCGACGTCAGCCACCTGGACGCGCACATGGGCACCATGCAGTTGCGCCCCGAATTCTTCGACGTCTATCTGGAACTGGCGTTGGAGTTCGGGCTACCCCTGCGGATGGTCAGTGCGAGCATGGAGCGCTACGTGGGCTTCCCGGGCCGGGCCGTGGCCGCGGCGGAGGGCGCCGTCTTCACCGACCACTTCCGACTGGTGCCGGGCGTCGGATCCCGTCAGATTTTCGAACGCGACATTGCCACGCTGCGTCCCGGCGTGACCGAGCTCCACCTCCACCCGGCGGTGGACAGCGCCGAGCTGCGCTCACTGGCCACTGACGACTGGGAAGCCAGAGTCGACGACCACCGCATCATTTGCGAGGAGGACTGGTTTCGGCGCTCGCTCGACGAGGCCGGGGCCACCCTCATCGGCTACCGGCCGTTGCGCGACCTGGCACGCGCCCGAGGTTGAGCCCGGCCCGGTGACCGCCTCGACCACCACGACCATCCGGGGCGTCTCGATCTTCTCGAGACAGCGCAAACGCAACGCCGACGTCTTTGACATCGCGCTCTCCCCTGAGGGGATCGTGATCCGGCGCCCGGGCCGCACCGAGCAACACATGACCTGGGAGCGGATTGAGCAGTGGGACTTGGACGAGCAACCCGACTGCATTGTGCTGACCCTGCGCGGCGGCGGCTCGGTGACACCGCTCATGGTGAAGGGCTGGAGCCTCGCGGACCTCGACACCGTCATGCGGGACGCCACCGAGGGCACCGCCGAAGCAGACGCCGCGACGAACTCCCCGGTGCCGGCGGTTGCTGAAGAGCTCTCCCCTTCGGCTGAAACGGCACCGCCGCCGCAGCCGCCGCCGCAGACGCAGGCGCAGCCGCAGCCGCCCAGGGAACCGGCGCAGCCCCGGGCCTCGCGCCGTCAGGCGGCACGGCGACCACGGCGCAGCGCGTGGAAGACGCTCGTCACCGTTGTGCTGCTCGGCGTCCTGGCCACCGCGGTGGTCGTCGTGCTGTTGCAGAGCGCGGGCGTCATCAACTGGAGCTTTCTCGGCCCCGTGGCTTAAGACCCGGCGCGCACTCCGGCGAAGAGATCGTCCTCGGTCACGTCGGTCGGGCCGACCCGGCTCTGCGCCAGACGGAACTCGTCGACGGGATGGATGTCGCGCATCACCTCGGGTGGCAGGCCGAACCAGAACGGCGAGTCGGGGTCGACCTGGGTCGCGTGCGCCTTCAGCGCCTCGCCGCGCACGTGGGTGAACCCGGTCACGTCGATCGTCGTCGTGAACGGCTCGGTCCTCGTCATGCGCGTCAGCCACTTGTCGTCGAAGGGTGACTCGAGGCCGAGCTCGGTGAACTTCTCGTGGATCTGACGGAAGCGCTCCCCGGACCAGACCGAGTAGTAGAGCTTGGCCGGGGTGAAGGGCGGCCCGGCGTCCGGGTAGCGGTCCGGATCACCGGCGGAGTCGAAGGCCAGAACGGAAATCTCGTGCACCCGCAGATGGTCCGGATGCGGGTACTCGCTCTGGTCGTCGCCGTAGGTGATGATCACCTGCGGGCGCTCCCGCCGGATGACCGCGACCAGGCGCTCCACCGCTTCGTCGAGCGGGGCCTGGGCGAAGGAGTCCGGCCGGGCGTTGGCCTCGGTGTCGGGCATCCCCGAGTCCCGGTAGCCGAGCAGCACGGTCTCGTCGTAGCCGATGATCTCCGTGGCGGCCTTGAGCTCGGCCATCCGGACCCGGCCGATGTCGGCCCGGACCTCGGGGGTGTCCATGGCCGGGTTGAGGATGTCGCCCTCCTCACCCCCCGTGCAGCAGACCAGGACCGTGTGCACGCCTTCGGCGTGGTAGCGGGCCACCGTCGGGGCACCCTTGGAGGCCTCGTCGTCGGGGTGCGCGTGGACGCTGAGCAGGCAAAGTCGTTCGGGCACAGGGCGACCTTAGCGGCGTGCCTGGGCAGGCCCGCCTGGTGTCCACCCTCCCCCGCTGGGCCTTATGCTCGGTGTTCATGGCAGGCACGTTCAGTCGGATCCGCGACATCTTCCGGTCCAAGGCCAACAAGGCCCTGGACAAAATGGAGGACCCGCGGGACACGCTGGACCTGTCCTACGAGAAGCAGCTCGAGCAGCTGCAGAAGGTGCGCCGGGGCGTGGCGGACGTGGCCACGGCGCGCAAGCGCATTGAGCTGCAGGCCCAGGGGTTGCAGAAGCAGGCGGACAAGCTCCAGGGCCAGGCCAAGGCCGCGCTCGAGCAGGGCAACGAGGATCTCGCCCGCGAGGCGCTCTCGCGCCGGGCGGCGCTGGGCGAGCAGCTGGCCGAGCTGAAGACCCAGCACGACCAGATCAGCGAACAGCAGCAGAAGCTCGTCCAGACGTCGCAGGAGCTGCAAATCCGGGTGGAGCGCTTCCGCACCCAGAAGGAGACGATGAAGGCCTCCTACACCGCGGCCGAGGCCCAGACCAAGGTGGGCGAGGCGGTCTCGGGGATCTCCGACTCCACGCGCAGTGCGGGCGCGACCATGCAGCGGGCCCAGGACAAAATCGCCAGCATGCAGGCGCGGGCGGGCGCCATCGACGAGCTGTTGGCGTCGGGCGCGCTCGACGACCTGTCCCACCCGGTCGACGACATTCAAAAGGAGCTCGACAAGGTGTCGGCGACCTCGCAGGTGGACAACGAGCTGGCCGCCCTGAAGGCGGAGTTGGGAACGGGTCGCCGCCGCCGACCCGACAGCCGCGCTGCCGTCGGCTGAGCAGGCCGGCACGGCGGGCGAGGGCGTCTGATGGCGATCTCACGCAACATCAAGCCGGACCGGGGCCTGACCTACCGGATGTTCCTGACCGGGCTCTTCCTCGTCCTGCTCTACGGGCTGGTCGTCGGCGTGCTGATCGCCGTGGGCCTCTCGTACTCCATCGTCCTGGTCATCGCCTTCGCACTGATCTTCTGCCAGTACTGGTTCAGCGCCAAAATCGCCATGTACGCCATGCACGCCAAGGAGGTGACCCCCGAGCAGGCCCCCGAGCTGCACGGCGTGGTCGACCGGCTGTGCGCCCTGGCCGACATGCCCAAGCCGAAGGTGGCCATCGCCACCACGGACATCCCCAACGCCTTCGCCACCGGTCGCAGCCCCAAGTCGTCCGTGGTCTGCGTGACGTCGGGCCTGCTGCGCCGGCTGGAAGAGCCGGAGATCGAAGCCGTGCTCTCGCACGAGCTCTCGCACGTGGCGCACCGCGACGTGGCCGTGATGACGATCGCCAGCGGGCTCGGCATGATCGCCGGGCTGCTGACCCGGGTGCTGTTCTACTCCGAGCTCTTCGGGGGTGGTCGGAGCAACAACAACAACCAGAACCAGGCCGGCATCGAAATGATCGTGTTGCTGGTCTCGGTCGTCGTCTACTTCATCAGCTTCCTGTTGACGATGGCGCTGTCGCGCTACCGCGAGCTTGCGGCAGACCGGTCGGGTGCGCTCCTCATCGGCCGGCCCTCGCTGCTGGCCTCGGCGCTGGTGAAGATCACCGGGGAGATGGGCCGCATCCCGACCAAGGACCTGCGCGCCGCCGAGCCGTTCAATGCCTTCTTCTTCACCCCGGCCGTGGCCAGTGGCGACGCCCAGGGCGCGGGCGGTGGCTTCAGCTTCGGCAACCTCTTCCGCACCCACCCGACGCTCGAGAAGCGGCTGGCCCAGCTGGACTCGCTCGAGCGCCAGCTCGGCCAGGCCGGCCCGGTCGACGGCTGAACCTGCGGGTGGGCCTGTTCGACACCATCCTCGGCCGCTCCAAGCCGGTCCGGGCCAACCTCGATGCCCTGTTCGCCCTCCCGACGGCCGCGCTCACCCTGCAGAGCGCCGGGGGCCTGGTGACGTCGGGCCATGCCGGGGTGTGCTGGAAGCCTCCCCCGGGCCAAGCAGCGGCCGACGCCCAGAAGGAGATCGCCGAGCTGGTGGGCGACGACGGCTTCAGGTACGCCATGGACAAGTTCGACTACGGCTGGCTCCTGCTCGACGACACGGACCTCGAAGAGCTGGTGACGAAAATCCACATGGCCAACTCGACACTGCAGGACAACGGCTGGGGGCCTCAGCTGCTGTGCTCGGCCTTCGGCTTCGTCCCCGGACCCGACGCCGCCGAGGACGCCCGGGCCTTCCGGCTCATCTATCTCTTCAAGCGCGGCACCTTCTACCCCTTCGCTCCCGTCGATGCGGAGAAGGAGCGACGCGACACCGAGCTGGAGCTGCGCATCCGGACCATGGTGGGAGCCGACCTGCCGGTGGAAGCCGACCTGACCCGGTGGTTCCCCCTGTGGGACATGCCCGTGGCCTGAGGGTTTGCTTTTGTCACCTGGAGTTCGCGGACGTGTCCGGCGCGGCCTTCCGGGCATGCAGACTGCCCGCAGGGGAACGGGACGAACGACAACCGAGGAGGTGCACTGACGTGGCAGAGACCCTTGACCGGATGATCGCGCTGGAAGGCGCGGTCAACTTTCGCGATCTGGGCGGCTACGAAGCCGGCGACGGCATGCAGACGCGCTGGCGCACCCTCTTCCGCGCCGACGGCCTGGGCGAGCTCACCGAGGCCGACCTCTCCGTGCTGCGCCACCTGGGCATCCGGACGGTGATCGACCTGCGCTCCGGCTCGGAGCTCGAACGCGGGCGCTTCGACGTCGACGCCCATCCGGTGGCCTTCCACCACTTCCCCTTCATCGACGAACTCCCCGATGCGCAGGACTTCGACCGCCGGCCCGGGCTGCTGGGCACGCAGTACCTGGAGATCGTGCGCGACGCCGGCGGGCAGATCCTGGCCGCGCTGGACGTCCTGGCCTCGCCCGACGCCCTCCCCGCCGTGTTCCACTGCACGGCCGGCAAGGACCGTACCGGTGTGCTCTCTGCTGTGGTGCTCTCGCTGCTGGGGGTGGACGAGCCGACGGTGGTGGCCGACTACGCGCTCAGCGGCTCCGCCATGCTGCGGCTGCGGGCCAAGCTCATTGCGAAGTACCCCGAAGGCCGGGAGACGTTGGAGAGCATCGACGAGGTCTTCTCCGCCGACCCGGTGCAGATGGAGACAACTCCTGGACCACCTCGGGCAGGAGTACGGGTCGGTCACCGCCTACGTCGACGGGCTCGGCGCTCGGCCGGGCCTCGTCGAGACCCTGCGCGCCGCGCTGCTCGAGCCGACGGCCTAACCCACCCCGCCGTCGTCATCGGCCCGGATGTCGGGGCGCAAGCGGTCCACGACGCCGGCCAGCGCCAGGTCGAGGAGCGTGATGCCACCCGAGTCGTGCGTCGTGAGGACGAGCCGCACGGTGTTCCACCGGATGTCGATGTCGGGGTGATGGTTGGCCGCCTCGGCGGCGGCGCCGATGGCGTTGACGAAGGCGAGGGCGGCGGCGAAGTCGTGCAGCTTGACCGTGGTGACCAGCGCGTCGCCCTCGCGGGTCCAGCGCAATTGCTGCTCTTCGAGCTGCGCATCCACCTCGGGCAACGTGAGGACCGGCTCTCTCACGGGTGCGTCATCTCCTCGGGCCGCACCGCGGCGTCGAACTCCTCGCTGGTCAGCAGCTCGAGCTCGAGCGCCGCCTCGCGCAGCGTCTTGCGCTCCTTGTGCGCCTTCTTGGCCACCTTCGCCGCGTTGTCGTAGCCGATGATCGGATTCAGGGCCGTCACCAACATCAGCGAGCTCCGGAGGTGCTGTTCGATCTGCTCGTAGTCGGGCTGCAGCCCCTCGACGCAGAACTCACGGAAGCCCCGGCAGGCGTCCGTCATCAGGGCGACCGACTGCAGCACGTTGTAGGCGATCACAGGCTTGCACACGTTGAGCTCCAGGTTGCCCCGGCTGCCGGCGGTCGCCACGGCCATGTCGTTGCCCAGCACCTGGATCCCCACCATGATGAGTGCCTCGCTCTGGGTCGGGTTGACCTTGCCCGGCATGATGGACGAGCCCGGCTCGTTCTCGGGCAGCGCCAGCTCCCCCAATCCGCTCCGAGGCCCCGACCCGAGCCACCGGATGTCGTCGGCGATCTTCATCAGCGAGACGGCCAGCGTGCGCAGCGCGCCGTGCGTGAAGACCAACGCGTCGTGGGCGGCCAGGGCGGCGAACTTGTTGGGCGCGGTCACGAACGGCAGTCCCGTCACGTCGGCGATCTGGCGCGCCACCCGGTCGCCGAACTCGGGGTGCGTATTGAGACCGGTGCCGACCGCCGTCCCTCCGGCCGCCAGCTCGTAGAGCCCGGGGAGCGTCTGCTCAATGCGCTCGATGTCGGCCGTCAGCTGGGCCACGTACCCGGAGAATTCCTGCCCCAGGGTGAGCGGCACCGCGTCCATCAGGTGGGTGCGCCCGATTTTGGTGATGTCCTCGAACTCCACGGACCGGGTCGTGCAGCGCGTCACGCAGCGCGGCGACGGAACGGAGCAGGCGGAACACGATCTCCTCGGCCACCGCGATGTGCATGGCGGTCGGGAAGGTGTCGTTGGAGGACTGCGACATGTTGACGTGGTCGTTGGGATGGACGGGCGTCTTGGATCCCATGACCCCGCCGCTGATCTCAATGGCCCGGTTGGAGATGACCTCGTTGGCGTTCATGTTGGTCTGCGTCCCGCTGCCCGTCTGCCAGACGCGCAACGGGAACTGGTCGTCGAGATCGCCCTTGGCCACCTCGCCCGCCGCCTGCTCAATGAGGCCGGCCAGCGTCTCGTCCAGCTTGCCGATGTCGCGGTTGACCGCGGCCGAGGCACCCTTGAGGACCCCGAAGGCCCTGATCAGCGACTTGGGCATCGTCTCGATGCCGATGTCGAAGTGGTGCAGGGAGCGCTGGGTCTGCGCGCCCCAGTAGCGGTCGGCGGGGACCTCGATCTCCCCCATGCTGTCGCTTTCGATGCGGGTGTTCGTCACGAGCGCCAGCTTAGGACCGGCGCCGCGGCCCCTCCGGCTCGTGCTGGCGGGACTCGGGAACTTCCGGGCGCAGTCGCCGCTCGGGTGCCACGTCACCGTCGAGCAGCCGGATGGCGGCTTCCCGGGTCGGCACGCCCAGTTTGCGCAGAATGGCCGACACGTGGCTCCGGACCGTGGTCGGCGAGACGAAGAGCCGCTCGGAGATTTCGGCCGTGCTGGCGCCCTTGCGCATGAGCTCGAGCACATCCCACTCGCGCCCGGTGAGCCGGGCCGCCTGCCCGTCGGGGACGGCGACCCGCCGGTGCTCGCGGTCACGGAATTCGTCGACCAGGCGGGCCACCAGGGTCCCGGGAAGCATGGCCTCTCCGGCCAGCACGCGTTGCAGCGCGTCGCCGATGGTGGCCTCGTCCAGGCCCTTGAGCAGGTACCCCGACGCGCCGGCCCGGAGCGCGTCGAAGAGGTCCTCGTCCTGGCGCGACACGGTGAGCATGACGACCGAGGTGTCCGGCAGCGCGCCGGTGATCTGCGTCGCGGCGGCAATGCCGTTCCCCGGCATGTTGATGTCGAGCAGGCAGACGTCGGGCCGCTCGCGCTTGGCCCCTTCGACCGCACCCGGCGGCGTCGGCGGCTTCCACGCAGACGTGGAAGTCCCCGGTGCGCTCCAGCGCGTTGCGCACCATCGCCCGCGTTCGGGCGTGGTCGTCGGCCAACAGGACGGTGATGGGCGCGCTCACCCGAACGCCACCGCCACGCGCGTCCCGCGCTCGGGAACGGAGTCGACGCTGAGCACGGCGCCCACAGAGGCCGCCCTCTCCTGCATGCTCTGGAGCCCGAAGCCCCCGACCGCGTCCGCGTCCAACCTGTCGGGGTCGAAACCGCACCCGTCGTCCTCAATCACCAGTCGGAGGTGCTCGTCGCGCTCGAGACTGACCCGGATGTGCTCCGAAGCACCATGACTGGCGGCGTTGGTGATGGCTTCGCGCACAATGCGCAGCAGGTTCTCCCGCACCTCACCGGACACCTCGACGTCGTCGGCCAACTGGAGGTCCCACGCCACCCCGAGACGCGATCCGAGGTCCTCCACCGTCTGGGAGATCGCGTCGTCGAGCGACTGGGGCCGCGAGACCGAGAGCACGGTGATGGCCCGCCGGGCCTCGTCGAGTGCCCGGTCGGCCGCACCGGCCAGGACGCGGGCATCCGGGGGCGCCGCCGTGCCGGCCGCGGCGCCGCGGGTCTTGCTGGCGATGAAGGCGAGCTCGTGGGCCAGGCCGTCGTGCAGCTCGCGGGCGATGCGCCGGCGCTCCTCGACCGTGGCCTGTTCCTCGAGCGTGCGGTGGGCGGCCCAGTTGGAGAGCGCGAGCTCCAGGAAGTGGCCCAGGGCGACGCAACGGTCGACGCACTCCCTCGGAAACGACGTGCCCCGGGTGGCGATGGCGAGGACGCCGTGCAACCTCCCGTCGGGACAGACCGGAACCCAGGCGCCGTACGTGATGCCGGTGGCGTCGAACACCGCTCGCAGCGTGGGCCCCGCCTTGTCGGGGTCGAGTGGCGCGGCGACCGGCTCGAGCGAAGCCACGGCCTCACGCAGGCCGGGGTGCTCCTCCACCGGCCAGCGACCTTCGACGATCGTTCCGGCGTCGTCGATCTGGGCGTCGACGATCACCATGCCGTCCTCAATCCGGAAGTACGACGCCCGCAGGATTTCGGACCCGGCCGGCCCGGGGATGCCCATGGCGAGGCGGGCACCGAGCGCGGTGATCTGCGGCGGCTCCGACAGCTGGACCAGCTCACGCACGGCGGCGTTGAGCGCCTCCTCCTGCTGCAGCAACCTGGCCATGCGCGCGTTCGACTCGACGAGCCGGCCGCGCAGGAGGTGGATGGCGACGGAGAGCATGGCGGCGATCGCACCCGTGAGGACCAGCCGGCGGACCAGCGCCGTCGTGTCCACGGCCCCGGCCGAGGTGGCGACGGTCACCGCCAGGAGGGAACCCAAGAGGTAGCCGACGCAGACGACTGACTCCCAACGCCTGCCGTAGAGGGCGATGCCCACGAGCGGCACGAAGAGCAAAATCCCGAGGCCGCTTCCCATGCCGTCGGCGGCCACCATCAGGTAGCTCACCGAGGTCATGTAGAGGGCCGCTCCGACGACGAAGGTCTTCGGGGGCATACCGCGGCGGACCAGCAGCATGACGAGGAGCAAAAGGAGCAGCAGCGTGCTGACCAAGAAGGCGCCCCGGTCGGCAGGACCCGGAGGCCAGGCCACGCTGAGTTGCCCGACCAGGGCCACGACGACAAAGGGCAGGTAACTGGTCAGGCGCTCGCGGATATTGGGGGGCGGCATTCCTCACGGTATCGGCGCACATCTGCCCCCGACTGAGCTTCTTTCGTCGTGAAAAACCCCTGTGGGACCAGCAGCGCAACAAAACGGCGTCGGTCCCTGTGGACAACCTGTCCCGGGTGCCGGCGGGTGCCGGAATTCGTCAGGCGTCCAATTGCCTCAACGTTCCTCAAGACGCCTCCGGGCACCTCCGAAGTCCCCGTTGGATCACGAAACAACGGACCCGCTTTTGGAGCGGAGAGAAATGAGGCTGAGGAACGTGGAGGCAATGACGAAGAAGGCAACCCGCTGGTCGCGCCGGGCGAAGGTCGTTTCGGCCGTGAGCGGATGCGTGCTGGTGGCCGCGGGGGCCTATGCGGCCACCAACTGGGTCGTGGGGCTGAACGCCGGCTCGTCGGGTGAGGGGCAGTCCGCCACCATCGCCAACCTGAGCATCACCGCGGTGGCCTCGCCGGCCCCGAGCAACGTGCTGTTCCCGGGCGGTACCGGCGACGTGGTGGTCACCATCGCCAACACGAACTCCTACCCGGTGACCATCACGGCCGTGAACCTCCCCACGAACACCATCCAGGCGGGCGGCTTCACGACGAGCGCGCTGACCACGGCCCAGACCGGGTGCAGCACCACGACGAGCGGCGTCACCTGGAACTTCGCCACGGGGACCAGCGGCACTCGCACACCCTGACGGCGCCCCTCACCGTGGGCGCCAGCGGGGCGTCGAACAACCCGCTCGTGGTCACGCTCACCAACGACGCCACCATGGCCTCGACCTCGCCGGCGGCGTGTGCCAACACCTACTTCTCCATGCCCTCCTTGACCGGGATCACGGCGACCGGTGGCGCAGCCACCTCGACCACGAGCCCGGCCACCGGCGGCTGGACGAGCTAATCGCCCCCTTTGCCTCAAGGGGACCGACCGACAGCGACGAGGAGAGCCTGCGCGTGTGCCGTAGCGCTCTTCTCGTCGCTGTCGGAATTCTCACCGCCCTGAGCCTCCTGGTCTCCTCGGGCAGCGCATGGGGGACGCCGAACTGGGTCGTCCAGGTCGGCCACGACGTGGATCGGGAGAGGCCAAGGCCCAGGCCCTCCCGGCGGCCCCGACGCCGACGTCCTCCTGCGCCAGCCCGGCCAGCAGCAAGAAGGTCACCGTCACCTGGGCCGCCGATCACGCACGCCACGAGCTACGGCGATCTACCAGTCGAACACGACGGCGACCGGGACCTACACCCTGCAGACGACGGTGACGACGCCCTGACGTGGACCAGCGCGGCGCTGGCCGACCGGCAACTACTGGTACGAGGTGGTGACCAACATCGGCACCAACTGGGCCAGCGCCAAATCGGCGGCCACCGCGCGAGCGCGACGATCAGCAGCACGACCTGCTCCTGATGGCAGGCGGGCTAGCCCGGCGGATGGTCGTCGGGGCAGGCGCCCGGCGGGTCGTTGAAGTCGGGGTCGGTCGTCCACGTTCCCTGGGACCAATTCCCCTCGGCGGGGGCCAGTCGGAAGACGCTCGTCATGTCGGCCAGGAGAGCGGCGGCGTAGCGAGCGCTGCCCTCGGGGCAGAGGTGGACGTTGTCGAGCTTGCGCACGCGTAGCCACTGGTTGCTCGGCGCGTGCGGGTCGCCCTCGGGCGGGAGCCACGCCGAGTACTTGCCATGCAACAGGATGGAATCGGCCAGCGGGAAGTACATGACGCGGCCGGGGAAGTCCGCCACCATCTTCTCGGCGATGTCGTTCCAGGCGACGACGCCGGCCCGGCGCTCCTTGTTGTAGCTCGCCGTGGCGGCCGGGCTGGCGGCGGCCAGATCGCCCGACTGGGGAAACTGGGTGAAGATGACACCCTCCACGCCGTTGCCCGGCGCCAGCATGGTGGCGACGGCGCGCCGGAGAAGAGCGGTGTATCGCTTGGGCTGATGCAGCGCATTGGGCGTCGTGGGGCCGTACTGGTCCCAGCTCCACGACGCCACGATGAGTTGCGCCCCGGTCTGGTGGATCAGACTGGGGATGGACGTGGGCCAACTGGTCGCGGTGGTGAGCCCGAACCCGGGGTACGTCTTGGTGCTCACCGTGGCCTCGCCGGTGGCCTGGAGCGAGGCGGTGATGCCGTAGGAGGCATCGTGCATCACCGAGTCCCCGATGATCATCACCCGGAGCGGGTTGGCGGGCGACGGGGCCGGGGTCAGCCGTATGGCCTGCTGGCCCGCGTAGCCCCCTGCGCCCGGCACGGTTTGCACCGAGCCCGAGGAGGGGAGGTGGGTGGTGCCCGCCACCGTGGACGGATCGGCGACGGCCGGGATGGTGGCGATGACGATGGCCACCGCCGTGACGATGCCGGCGACCGGGGCGACCCACGGCCGGAAGCCACCCCGCCACTTGGCCAAGCGGATCGGACGCTCGACGAGGTAGTAGCTGGCGGTCGAGACGAGCAGGGTGACGGCGACCCGGAGGAGGTCCAGGGGCCACGCAGACAGGCCGGTCCGGGCGCCGTTGAGATAGACGATCACCGGCCAGTGCCACAGGTAGATCCCATAGGAGATGGTGCCGAGGAAGTGCAGTGGCCGCCAGGCCAGCGCACGGGCGAACCACCCGGGCTCAATGAGCCGCGCGTCGGCCACGATCAAGCCCGGCCAGGGCGGCGCAGAGCGAGGAACCCCCCTTCGAACATGAAGTTGGTGGGCAGCCCACCGGACGTGCCGGCGCGCACCCAGAACACGGCGAGAACGACGGCGGCGACCGGACCGACCCAATGCAGCGTCCGGCGAGCCGGTGCGCCTGGCTGCCCCCGCGAGGCGGCGAGGAAGGCCAGGGTCGCGCCGGCCATGAGATCGAACAGGCGCGTGTCGGTGCCGTAGTAGAGGCGCGACGGATCCACGCCGGGATGGAACAGGACGGCCATCAGGATCGACGATCCGACGCCGAGGGTGACGGTGACCGTGACGCCCACCCGGCGCCAGCCCCGGCGTCCGTAGCGCAGGAGCACCAGGAGGACCAACGGCCAGACGAGGTAGAACTGCTCCTCAATCGCCAGCGACCACGTGTGCTGCAGTGGCGACGGCGTGGAGAACTGGGCGAAGTACGACTGGTGTGCGTAAATGAGGTGCCAGTTGTTCACGTACAGCAGCGTGGCGATGGCATCGCCCCGCAATCCCGACAGATCGATGAGGCCGTTGGCTCCGGGCCCGCCGAACACGGCATTGCACACGAGGTAGAGCGCCAGCGCCGCCACGACGAGGAAGAGCGCCGGCAGCAGGCGCCGGGCCCGGCGCCCCCAGAAGGCGGCCAGGCTGATGCGGCCGGACCCGACCCACTCCTCCAACAAGAGCGTGGTGATCAGGAAGCCGGACAGCACGAAGAAGAGGTCGACCCCGAGATACCCCCCCTTGGCCCAGCTGAGCTGCAGGTGGTACGCCACCACGCCGATGACCGCCGCGCCGCGCAGGCCGTTGAGCGCGGGGAGATGCCGGCCCGTGACGGCGGTGGTGGCCGACGGCGTCTCGGCTCGCTCCTCCACCAGCGTGGCGTCCGTCACACCCGCTCCAGGCGGCATGCGTCGGGCGTGCCGGTCACCGCTCGCAGCACGAAATCGCCGGCACCGGCCAGGAAGGTCGGCAGCTCGTCGCCGGCGGTGAGGTCGAAGGCGATGAGGGGGCTCCGCTCCCCCGCCGGCCGGGTGCGGTTGGCGGCCGCCCGCACTGGAAAGTACGGGCCGTCGCTGACGACCTCCCCCGCTCGCCAGAGGGCCCGGCAGAGGAGGGCCGCCTCGGCCAGCGGCTCGGTAAAGGGTGGGGCGAAGCAGAGCACGCTGCGGCCGCCACAGGCGAGGTCGAGGCTCGTGAGATCACGGGCGAGCATGGCCGGGTGACGCTCCTCGGGGCCGAGCTCGATCCGGGCTCCCACCAGCACGTCCGGCACCGAGGGAGCCAGCCCGGCGGCCAGCACGACCGGGTCGCCTTGAGGGCCCGCCGGTCAGGAACACGGCGGAAGCACCCTGCGCGGCGGCCCGGGTCGCCTGCTGGCGCAGCCCGGCCATGTCGGCAGCCTGGAGGAACCGTCCTTCCACGGCGAGGCAGGTTAGGGCGCCGAAGGCCGCTCCGACGGAGTCAGCCGCCTCAGGCCCGCTCCCACCAACCTCCTGCGTCTCGGGCCAGACCGGCCTGGGCGAGCCGCTCCAGCCCGCCGCACAACTCGGCCAGGTCGAGCCCCGTCAGCCGGACCAGCTCGTCGAGAGAAACGGGGTCGGCGCTCAAGGCGTCGTAGACACGGCGGTCCTGGCCCGGGGCCGCAGCCGGGGCGCCGGACCCCCGGCGGCCGCGTGCGGCGGCATGGCCACCGCGGCCCCCTCGAGGGCGAGCGCGATCAGAATGTCGCCCGACGAGCACACCGGAAAGGCACCGTCGGCGAGAAGCGCGTTGGTGCCCTCGGACGTGGCGCTGCGGATGGAACCCGGTACGGCCCCGACGGGGACCCCCCTGTCCATGGCCGCGTCGACGGTGTGGCGCGACCCTCCGTGGTGGCGGCTCTCGACGACGACCACGACGTCGCTCAAGGCCGCCAGGAGACGGTTGCGGACCGGGAATCGCCACTTCTCCGTGGGCACGCCCGCCGGGGACTCCGACACGATGACGCCCGTGGACGCCACCCGCTCCCAGAGCCGTTCGTGCCGGCGCGGATAGACGTGGTCGAGCCCGCCTGCGACGACGGCGATGGGCGGTGCGCCGGCGCCGCAGGCGCCCTCGTGCGCGGCACCGTCGATGCCCAGGGCCAGACCCGACACCACGCTCACGCCTGCGGCGGCGAGGTCGGCGCCGAACTGTGCGGCCACCCCGATGCCGTAACGAGTCGGGGCGCGGGTCCCCACCAGCGCCGCGGTCGGTCCTTCGGTGAGCACGGTCGGGTCCCCGAGGCAGAAGAGCACGGCCGGAGCGTGCGGGTCGTCCGCCAAGCGCGCCGGATAGGACGGCTGCCCCGCCAGGAGCACCTGAATCCCGAGCGAGGTCTGCCGGTGCCAGGCCCGCTGCACGGCAGCGACGGAGGCGCCGGTGTCCGCGTTGGCCCGCGCCCAGGCGCGTGCGGGTGGCTCCGCCGTCAACAGGGTGCGCAGGCGGGCGGGTCCCATGGACGGCATGGATGCCAGCGCGACGGCGTAGGCCTCTGGGGGCAGCTCCGACACGCCGTCGGCGCTCACGCGACGACCACCGCACGCCCGGCCCGCAACGACAGCGCCTCGGAGGCGTGGGCAAAGGACACCACGTCGGCTCCAGCCAGGGAGGCGACCGTGCGGGCGACCCGCGTGACCTTGTGCAGCCCACGGGCGCTCAGGCCGCCGGCGCGCAACCTCGAGGCGAGAAGCTCCGCGGCATCGGGAGCGAGCTCCGGTTCGCCGACCTGACCTGACCTGGCGGTGCGTGCGCCGGCCACACGCCGGGCCACGACGTGGGACGGCTCGCCGGGCGCCCCGGAGAGCAGCTCGTCGGGATCGGGTCGGCTGAGCGGTACGACCAGGTCGAAGCGGTCGAGCAGCGGAGCCGAGATGCGCCGCCGGTACCGGGCCCGGGCGGCGGCGCTACAACTGCAGGCGCCTTCGTAGACCCCCTCCCCGCAGGGGCAGGGGTTCATGGCGGCGACGAGAAGAAAGGCCGCAGGGAAGGTCACGGTGCCGCCGGCGCGGCTGACCCGGATGACCCCCTCTTCGAGCGGCTGGCGCAGCGCCTCCAGCGCGGCGATCGGGAACTCGCCGAGTTCGTCCAGGAACAGGACGCCGTTGGTGGCCAGGCTGACCTCGCCCGGCCGCAGGGACCAGCTCCCCCCGCCGACCAGGGAGACGATGGAGGCCTGGTGGTGCGGCGCCCGGAACGGGGGTCGTTCGAGCAACGCGCCGTCGGGCAGGGCGCAGCCGGCGGCCGAGTGGATGCGGGTGACCGCGAGCGCCTCGTCGGGCGTCAGCGGCGGGAGTAGTCCCGACCAGGCGCTCGGCCAGCATCGTCTTGCCCGACCCTGGCGGCCCGATCATGAGGAGGTGGTGGCGCCCGGCCGCGGCGACCTCGACGGCCCGCCGGCCGACGGCCTGGCCGCGCACGTCGGACAGGTCGGGCGGGTCGGGGCGCGGTGTCGGCTCCGGTCGGTGGCGGGGGACGCGGGCCAGCGGGCCTGGCCGCGCAGGACGCGCACCAGATCGGCCAGCGTGGCCGCGCCATGGACGTCCTCGCCGCGCACGAGAGCGGCCTCCCGCACGTCACAGAGCGGCACGACCAGGCCGATGGGCGCGGCAGCAGCGTCGGCCAGGGCGATCATGCCCGGGACATGGCGTAACGAGCCGTTCAGCCCAGCTCGCCGCAGAAAGCGAGGCCCTCGGTGCAGGCGGGGTTCAGCTCACCGGCGGCGACGAGCAGACCGACGGCGATCGGGAGGTCGAGGCCCGCGCCGCCCTTGCGCATGCCGGAGGGCGCAAGGTTGATGGTGATGCGCCGCAGCGGCCAGGGCAGGCCGCTGGAGAGGATGGCGGCACGGACCCGGTCGCGTGACTCGCGCACGGCGGCGTCGGGCAGCCCGACGATGGTGAACCCGGGAGGCCGTTGGAGACGTGGACCTCGACCGAGACGGGGCGGCCGACGGCACCGTTCAGCGTGGCCGAGGCGACCGAGGCGAGCATGCGGGAGAACGGTCGCCATGATGGGACAGTGGACCCGGATTTGTCGATCGGCTGCGGCCCTGCGCTCCACCCGCACTGAACCGGGACCGATGGCTCGGTTGTGCCTGAAGGACGACCCGACCATCGAAGATCTCCGATCGGATGGAGTCCTTGCCGAAACCGCGTCCCTCGCCGCCGGGCCGCGCCGGACTAACGTCCTGGGCGAACGGGATAGTCCCGGGGTTGGGGCGCAGTCGGAAAAGGG
>CAWACN010000033.1:0-170233 GCA_963780525.1 uncultured Acidimicrobiaceae bacterium
CCGGCCTTTGTCCATAAAAACAACTCGGCTCGCGACCTCGCGCGCAAAGGCCATCTCGTGGGTGACGATCAGCATCGTCATACCGTCGGCCACGAGTTGTCGGATCGTTGACAGGACCTCGCCAACCAGTTCCGGGTCGAGCGACGAGGTGGGCTCATCGAAGAGCATGATTTTTGGTTTCATCGCGAGCGCACGGGCGATTGCGGCGCGCTGTTGCTGACCACCAGATAGAGTGGCAGGTCGGGCGTCCCGCTTGTCCGTGAGACCAACTCTCGTCAGCAGGTGCTCTGCGTGGGCGTAGGCGTCTCGTTTAGACGTCCCCAAGACCTGCATTGGCCCTTCGACGATATTCTCGATGACGGTCTTGTGAGGGAAAAGATTGAAATTCTGAAAGACCATCCCGAACTGCTTGCGGATCTGCCGGGTTACCAGATCTTTTGCTAGGCGCCGCTTGCCACGAACTTCGCAGTAACCAACAAGCTGACCACCAAACAGGATTGTGCCGCTATCGTACGGCTCAAGAAATTGACGCACTTCAGCAGCGTACTCTTTCCTGAGCCGCTCGGGCCAATCGTTGCCACGACATCATGGGCTGCAATCTCGAGATCGATACCGGCAAGGACGAGATTTTTGCCAAAGCTCTTGGTCACATCGCTAATTTCTAAAATCGCTGACATTCCGTGCCTCAAACGCGCGCGTTTAACCGTTGTTCAAGGCGTCGAGCCAAGAAGATTAAGGGATATGTTATAATAAAGAACACCGCAGCGAGCGTTGTATATACCTCGAGTGGTCGATAAATCACCGAAATCAATCCAGTCGCGCTATGTTGCAGTTCCTGAACCGCAATGACCGACCCAAGTGTTGTGACCTTTAGGAGATTGGCAAATTCGTTGACGAACGGCGGTATCATCTTTTGAATTGCCTGCGGCAAGATGATCCTGCGTAGTGCGCGCATATGCGACATGCCAAGAGAATAGGACGCGGCAAACTGGCCCCTGTCCACTGCGCCGATCCCCGCCCGAAAAATCTCGGCAATATAGGCACCCTCATGGATACCCAGAGCAATAATCATTGTGAGGAAAGCGCTAAATTGAATGCCGGTCAAAATCGGCAGACGATGGTAGATCCAGACTATCTGAACTAGCGCCGGGGTTCCACGAATGAATTCGATGTAGCTTGTGCTAAGCCACCAATCGGGATAAGTTGCGACTCACGTCCGATCGCCGCAGGCAGGCCGATAACTGTTCCAAGCGCGGCCGAGACGAAAGTCAACTCCATAGTTACAATGGCTCCATTGACAAATACCGGCCGATAGGGAACCAGAACCTCAAAGTGCCAATTATACGCCACCAGCAAACGCCCCTCTCGTAGATCTGCCTAAAGAGATTTAGGCAGAAAGGACGTTCCTCTTTCCTAGTGGATCAATCTAACACTTGATGCCCGCGCCTGACGGCGGCGATGATTTTGTCCGGGTCTGCGGTCCATGTGAAGGGCCTGGACTGCTGATTGTGCTCTTCGAGGAAGCGGTCGATCGCGGCTTGCAGATCGGTGACAGACCGGAAGACGCCTCGCTTGAGCCTGCGCTTTGTGAGAGTGGCGAAGAAGCCCTCGACCGCGTTGAGCCAGGAAGCGGACGTCGGCGTGAAGTGGAATGTCCATCGCGGATTGCGTTCGAGCCATCGGCGGACATTGGGATGCTTGTGGGCAGCGTAGTTGTCGATGATGGCGTGGATCGTCTTCCCCGCAGGAACCTGTCTTTCGACGATATTGAGGAAGCGGATGAACTCCTGATGGCGATGGCGCTGCATGTTGCGGCCGATCACCGTGCCGTCGAGGACGTTCATCGCGGCGAACAGCGTCGTCGTTCCGTGCCGCTCGTAGTCGTGTGTCATCGTTCCGGCGCGGCCCTTCTTCAGCGGCAGTCCGGGCTGGGTGCGGTCCAGCGCCTGAATCTGGCTCTTCTCGTCGACCGACAGGACGATGGCGTGCGCGGGCGGATCGACATAGAGCCCGACGACGTCGCGCAATTTGTCGACGAAGCGCGGATCGTTGGACAGCTTGAACTGGCGCATCCGGTGCGGCTGGAGGCCGTGCTTGCGCCAGATACGTGAACCGAGCTGACGCTGAGCCCCGCCGCCTTCGCCATCAACAAGCCGGTCCAGTGGGTCGTCTCGCCAGGCGGTTCGCCAAGTGTCAGCGCGACGACGCGCTCGGCGGCCCCGGCGCTCAGCGGTGGGATGCGCGAGGGACGCGTCTTGTCGCGGAGCAACCCGTCGAACCCCGCCTCGATAAAGCGTTCTTGCCAGCGCCATACGCAGGTCTTGGACTTGCCGGTTCGCCGCATGATCTCGTTCGTGCCGACACCATCGGCCGTAAGCAGCACGATCTCGGCCCGCCAGACCTGCTTCTGCGGCGCGTTGCGGTCACGAACCAGGGCTTTGAGCCGACAAATATCGGCAGACGAAACCGAAAGGGATTTTCCTGCGCGCATCACGCAACTCGCACGCCGAAATCCCAGAGGAAATCCCATCCGGGATTCAACTGTCAGGTTCGATCCACTAGGTAGGTCAAATCTGCTTAATCGGGGTATATGTACACACTCGCCCCGTGACTCTTGGCCCTGCGCTCTCGCACATGCATCAATCTAACTCCGAAGAGGACCGGATACTGATATCGGCTGACGGTTCTTGATTGTCCTTATCCGCGTGTACCATGGCCGTCCATGGTGCGCAACCGATTTACGAAACCGCTTTACAAACCGCGTCGCCGACAAGTATTGAGACTCGATGCTGAAACCGGAACTCATTCAATTACGAAAACAGGTCCGGATCCGAGACGTGGCGCAAGCCGCGGGCGTTTCGACCACTTCCGTCTCTCGCCATCTCAACGGTCAAATTGTGCTGCCGCGCGCTACAGCGGTCCGTATCGACGCGGCCGTGCAACGTTTGGGCTATAGGCCTAATGCAATAGCTCGGCGCCTCAGCCGGCAAAAGAGCGAGACGCTTGGCTTCGTCACGACCAACATCGCCTATCCTTTCTTTGCTGCTGTCGCGAGCGCCGCCGAAGCGGAGGCCACCCGCCACGGCTATAGTATGGCCATATTCAATTCTCGCAATGAGATGGCGCGAGAGCTGGTGTTCCTATCGAAGATCGAAGACCGCAGGTCGACGGCATTTTGTTTTTGACCAATCACGTCGACGACGGCACATTGTCGCGGCAAATCGCGCGTTCAGGGCGCGTGGTTCTCGTCGACGAGGACGTCAAGAACGCGCCTGCTCCGAGAAGTCTTCGCCAATAATGAGACTGGCGGCGCATTGGCGGGGCGTCACTTGATCGAATTAGGTCACCGGCGGATCGCGTACGTTTCCGGGCCTCGTGGCATGATCAGCTGCGAGGAACGTTTCCGGGGCTTCAGTGAGGTCATGTCGGAGGCGGGCGCCTCTCTTGACCCGAAACTCGTCCTCTTCGGCGCCTACGAAGAGAACTACGAAGTCACGGCGTTCACACAGTTGTGGTCAACTCCCAATCGGCCCACCGCCGTGTTCGCTACATCTGATATGTTGGCTATCGGCGTCATGCGCGCCGCGCGCGCATGTGGCGTCGAAGTGCCACGCGATCTTTCCGTGGTGGGCTTCGATGACATGCTGCATGTGAATTTACTGACACCAGCCCTCACCACCGTCCGGGAGTCCGCTACCGAATTCGGCCAAGCCGGCGTAAAACTGCTGCTCGAAGATATCAATGGGGAAGCGAAGACAAGAAGCCCGTTGCGCATCCCTGTTGATCTGGTCGTGCGCAAATCTCGGCACCCCCAAGTCCCCGCCAGCGCCGAGGCAAAGCCATTCGTCGGAAGGCGGAGCCGCATCCGCCCTTTGACAGGTTGGCAAGCGATGACGTGTGAGCGGTGACCCAACGTCCGAACGAATACTGTATTGCGGCGTGCGGGAATACCTCCGCGCGGCTGAAAAAGGATGCAGCACGGTCTAACGTTTTGGCGATGGTTGATTACGCGAGTCTTTGCCGCAAAAAGCCGCTGATAGTGCAGACTACGACAAATCAACTATTGGCTTCTGGGGGGCCCGCGACCGGTTCGATCTGGTCCGGCGCAGTTTGGCTTCAACGTGCTCGAGGTTATACTTTTGGTCAAGAACTGGTGAACTGCAAAACCCTGGTCTCCATATCGGCTCGCCTGGAACCCTCCGTTTCGCGTTGTCGGTGAGGCGATGATGCAATTCGGGAAGGTCGCGGACAAGATCGAGTGTGAGGCACCTACGTTTCGCCGAGGGAGCGTAATCCGGCCCAGTTGCTATGTCGGTCACACGCTGCGCGCAGCGATCGGTTCCAAACCGCTAGTGGGCGACCTCCTTATCCCCGGTCTGTCCAGGCGGGCCTCGCCTCGCAGGCCAAGGCGGCCATAAGGGAGGGCGAGCAAAATTTAGCTAGCCGTTTCATCCATCCCCGTTTAAGAGCGACGGCTTACCCCGCCTCGCCGCCGGACGCCGATCCGCAATGAGCGCTTAACGTCGACTCTAATCCTCCGCTTTGCGTCATGCCGGCAAGTCGGGCCGCTAATAAAGTGGCTTCTGTCGTCGGGGATAGGCCTGAGCCAACTGGAAAGTCCTTTGGTGCGCTGCGTTCCGCGTGGGATGGTCCTCCTGGCGAGCGCTCCTGTCCTTGTGAGCCTTGATCTCCTGCAGCTTCTCACGCAGGCGCGCCTGTAGCCGCGCGACCGCCGCTAGGCCTCTTCTTTCCTAGAGGCGTTCGGCTTGTCGCGGCGGAACCCCGCTATCGCGTTTCAGCTTGCTGCCAAACCGGCAATTCAACCCATGTGCCGTTTTGCTCACTTGAACGGACCGCAGCATCCAAGAATGCCATACCTCGCCAGCCGTCTCGAATGGACGGGAAATCCAATATTGCTCGGTCCGTCTCGTATTGTGAGACTGCGTCAGCGAACCGCCCGTAGAATCCTGCCAGAGCTTCGAGATAACCTTCCGGCGCTCCGGCTGGCATCCAAGCAGCGCCGCGTGAGCGCTGTGAGTTATAGGCCTTTGCGCGTTCAGATACGGTGATTGCTCGACCGAGCTCCGCGATTGTCAATCGGTCCACCGACTCCTGCGACCAGTCGAGGCTACCCTTTTCGCCAAACACCCGAATCCGGAGCCGTTGTGCCCTCGATCTGCCCCGTATACATCGGCGAACGGTGACTGGCGCGCGGATCGCTGCAGCGTCTCCGGCGTGGTCGTCGCAATATGGCAGCTGATCTGCCGCAGCAGCGGGCGTCCATGTCGCCTCGCCATCCTTCGGCGCACTGCGAAAGCTGAACGGTGTCGGGTCGCTATCGCCCGGCTGCTCTTCAAACCGCTCCCAGGCAATGGTGCGGCCATCCAGCCGCGGCGGCGTGCCGGTCTTCACCCGAGACTCGCGCAGGCCCAGCTTCTTCAGGCTCTCTCCCAGCAGCACGCTCGCCGGCTCACCGCTGCGCCCCGCCGTGTACTGCTGCTCGCCGCAGTGGTGATCGTCCACCTGATCGGCATTCCGCTGACGGGGACCTCGGTGAACCCGGCCAGGAGCCTCGGGCCCGCCCTCGTCGTCGGTGGCACGGCGCTCAGCCAGGTGTGGCTCTTCCTGATCGCCCCGCTGGTGGGTGCGATCATTGCGGCGTTGATCCATCTGGTTCTGGCCGACAGCTCCAAGGACGAGGTCGTCGTCTAAGACTCCCGCTACGGTCGGGCGAATGGAACTGACCGAGGCATTGGCGTTCGCCCACAATCGCAAGCAGGGGGTCCTGGCCACCATCCGTGCCAACGGCCGGCCCCAGCTGTCCAACATCGCGTACGTCCCCGACGAGGGAGACACCTTCCTCATCTCCATCACCGACGACCGGGCCAAGACGGCCAACCTGCGGCGCGACCCGCGGGCCTCGCTCTACATCCTCGGCGACAACTTCTACCAATACGTGGTGATTGAGGCGGCGGCCGAGCTCTGGCCGGTGGCGGCCGACCCCCATGACGCCACCGTGGAGGCGCTGATCCGCTACTACGAGGCGGCCTCGGGTGCGCACCCGGACTGGGACGAGTACCGGGCGGCGATGATCGCCGACAAGCGGCTCGCCCTCACGCTGCGGCCCGAGCGGGCCTACGGGATCCTCCCGAGCTGAAGCCGGCAGCGGCGCGCCGGCGCGCGCCGTTCGATCAGGGGCAGGTCGCGCCGACCCGCTTGGCCTGCGACTTGATGCCGGTCTGCACGGTCGAGGCAACCGCCTTGGCCGACGATGGCCGTGCCGTCGTAGATCCCCGAGCCGAAGGCGCAGTCCCCCACCGACCAGTACGCATTGGCCGACCCGCCCTCGGCCCCCGTCACGGTCACGCCTTTGGCCCCGGGGACACCCGCCACGGTGAACGGCTTCGAGCCGGCCTGGGCCGTCTTGGCGATGTGCAGGAACAGGGCCGCCCCCGCCTGGGCGCCGGCGGGGCTGCTGAACTGCATCACGATCGACAGGCCCTCGTTGGTGTTCGAGCCCTTCGGTCGATTCCTGCACGGCCTTGACGAACCCGGCCTGCTGCAGCGTGCTGATGTCGCTCTGGGTCTGCTTCTTGGAGAGCGACTCGCCCTCGATCATGCCCGCCGCGGTCGACGTCGTGGTCGGGCGCCCGCCCACCGTGTAACCCGGCATTTCGTTCGACTTGAGCAGGTACTGCGAGAGCGACGACGTGGAGGCCGCGCCGGCGGATGCCCCGAGGCCGACGACCGGCGCCACGAGCCCACCGAGCACCAGCGCGCCACAGGCGACGGCGAGGCGTCGCCCTGCCGTGCCTCGAATCCGGCCCGCCTTGCGTCCCGTCGGACCGGGCGTCAACTGGACGTGGCCGGCTCACCCGCGGCGGCGGGCAGTTGGCCGAGCGACTCCTCCACCAGTTGGGAGAGGTCGAGCACGCGCACGTCGTCTTCCTTGGCGTTGGCGCGCACGGCGTCGTCCAGCATGATCATGCAGTAGGGGCAGGCCGTGGAGACGACATCGGCCCCGGTGCCGAGCGCTTCGTCCATGCGCTCCATGTTGACCCGTTTGCCGATGTTCTCCTCGAGCCACATGCGGGCGCCGCCGGCGCCGCAGCAGAAGCCCCGCTCCTTGCAACGACGCATCTCGATCTGCTCGACCCCGGGGATGGCACTGAGAACGCTCCGGGGCTCCTCAATGATCCGGTTGTGCCGGCCCAGGTAGCAGGGGTCGTGGTACGTGACCTTGCCGTTGTAGCCCGACCCGGGGGTGAGCTTGCCCGAGGACACCAGATGCTCGAGCAGTTCGGCGTGGTGGATCACCTCGTAGTTGCCGCCGAGTGAGGGGTACTCGTTCTTGATGGTGTTGAAGCAGTGCGGGCAGCTGGCGATGACCTTCTTCGCCCCGGCTTCGTCGAGGGTGGCGATGTTCATCTTCGCCTGCTCCTGGTAGAGGTACTCGTTGCCCAGGCGGCGGACCGGGTCACCCGTGCAGGATTCCTTGGGGCCGAGGATGCCGAAGGTGACGCCGGCCCGGTGCAGCATGCGCGCCGTGGCCTGCACGCCCTTGCGGGCCCGCTCGTCGAGGGCTCCGGCGCAGCCGACCCAGTAGAGGTACTCAATGTCGTCGGGAATGGTGCCCGTGATGACGGGAACCTCGAAGTCGAGGCGTCTGCGTCCACTCGGTGCGCTTGTTCTGACCGAGGCCCCAGGGGTCGCCCTGGTTCTCCACGTTGCGGAGCATCAGCCCGGCCTCGCTCGGGAACTCGGACTCCATCAGCACCTGGTAGCGGCGCATGTCGACGATGGCATCGATGTGCTCAATGTCGACGGGGCACTCGTTGACGCAGGCGCCGCAGGTGGTGCAGGACCACAGGACATCGGGGTCGATGACGTTCGGCACCAGGGCCGTCTGCTCCCCCTCGCCGGTGAGCAGCGGCGTGGCCGAGGCGAACATGTTGTCGCGCAGGCCCATGATGAGCAGCTTGGGAGAGAGCGGCTTGTCCGTGGTCCACGCCGGGCAGGCCGACTGGCAGCGCCCGCATTCGGTGCAGGTGGAGAAATCGAGCATCTGCTTCCAGGTGAAGTGGCCGATCTCGCCGACGCCGAACACGGTGTCCTCGTCGACGTTCTCCATGTCCATGTCAGGCGTGCTGTAGAGGGCGCCGAGGGCCCGGGGGCGGCGGGAGAAGGCCACGTTGATGGGCGCAAAGAAGATGTGCAGGTGCTTGGAGTAGGACACGAAGACGATGAAGCCCGAAATGATGGCGATGTTGAGCAGCAGGAACACGGTGACCAGCACCGCATTGGTGCCGGCGCCGAGCGGGGCCAGCAGCTTGGCCACGGCGTGGGAGGCGAAGGCGCCCCAGCCGTAGGGGAACTGGGTCGGGTCGGTGTTGACCTGGGCGCCCCGGTAGAGGAGGAGCGTGATGATGACGCCGGCGATCATGAGCGAGGGTGATCCAGGCGGCATCGAGGTGGGAGCCGAAGAAGCGCGACTTGCGCTCCAGGCGGCTCGGCGCGTTCTTGAGGCGGATGATGGAGAAGGTGACGAGGGCGACCAGCACCGCCACGGCAAAGAAGTCCTCAATGAAGCCGACCCAGTTCCAGGTCCCGATCAGCGGAATGTGGAAGTACTTGTTGAAGAGGTCGCCGTAGGCCTCAATGATGGTGAGCAACAAAATGGTGAAGCCCCACATGGTGAAGAAGTGGGCGAGGCCGGGCACGGTCCACTGCAGGAGCTTCCGCTGGCCCGCGACCTCGACGGTCTCGGCCTCCACCTTGAACCTGATGGGTCCACGGCTCCGGTTGGGGTCCTTCTTCCCGGATCGGATGAGCCTGGACAGCCAGTGGAAGCGGCGGGCGGCAATGCCGAAGCCGATGACTGTGACCGCAAGACCAATGATGATTCTGACCGGCACGAATGCTCCTCGCCTATCTCAGATCGTCAAACAGGGACGGTGGCGGAGTGCGAGCGCCACCTGGGATTTCAATGCGGCCCAGAGGATAGTGGGGGTCGCCCCATGTGGGCGAAGCAGGGCCATGGCTGGGCGCCCTTGCCGGCGCCACCCGAGACGCCGTTTCCGGGCTCGTCGGCCGACGGGGCTGACCACTGCGCCGGAGGCCCCTCCCGACCCCTCCTGGGGTTGCCTCCGCAGGCAGTCGGTGTTTGCCCAGCGTGTAGATTTGCCGGGTTCTCGCGGGCGTAGTTCAGAGGCAGAACATCAGCTTCCCAAGCTGAGAACGCGGGTTCGATTCCCGTCGCCCGCTCTCTTGTGATGTCGCGAGACATCGGAGACAGCTGTTTCAAGACATCGTAGACACCCAGGTCCCTGGGTTTCAGGGGATCCGCTGGTAGTCGACGCTCGGATCCAACGTGAGGTGCCGCAGCGGCGAGCCGTCGATGCCCAAGATCTGTACGTCGAGGCCGGCGACCAGCAAGATGATCCGCCACCCCGCATAGGGAATGGCCGACCCCGATGTGGTGCATCTTGCCCTTGTAGCGCAGCGTCACCGACCCTGAGCTGTCCACCTTGTCGTGACGGATCCGATAGCCCGCCGCCTCGATGCGCGGCCCAACGGGACCGGCCTTCTCCCGAGCGCTCCACGCTTCGAGCGGTGGGCGACGCCCGAGGCTGCGATGGGGCCGCTCGGTGTTGTAGTACTCGACGAAGCGATTGAGCTGGCCGACGAAGAGCTTCTTGGTCGTGGCCGGCTCTTGTTTGGCGATGAACTTCTTGAGCGTCTGGTGGAATCGCTCGACCTTGCCGCAGGTCTGGGGGGGCGGTTTCAAGTGGTCCGCGCAATTTCTGGGTGAGCCAACGACGCTTCGTTGGGATCCGGGAGGTTGTGAATGGGACGGCCACATCTAAAGGCTGAAGAACGTGCGCTCGTGCTTCGCTTGCGGGCGAAGGGACTGACGTTCAAAGAGATCGGCGAGCAGCTCGACTGCAGCATCCAGACGGTTTCGAACACGGTGACCAAGCAGCCCAAGCGCACCCTGTCGACCGGGGGCTGGTCGCCGGGACCGGGTCGGTTGACCCTCGCCGAGCGTGAGGAGATCAGCCTCGGGCTGCGAGACGGCCAGTCTTTGACCTCGATCGCGGCTGGCCTCGGTCGACACGTGTCAACGGTGTCTCGGGAGGTCGCCGCCAATGGCGGACGCGGCGACTATCGAGCCTGGCGTGCCCATCAGCGGGCCGAACAGTGCGCTCGCCGCCCGAAGCCACGCAAGCTGGCCTCTCCGCGCCTCGCGGGCCAGGTGACCAGATGGCTGAAGAAGTGGTGGTCGCCAGAGGAGATCGCCCGGCGGTTGCGTCTCGAGTTTCCGGACGATCCGATGATGTGGGTGAGCCACGAGACCATCTACAAGACCCTCTTCGTCCAGGGCCGCGGCGAGCTGCGCCGTGAGCTGACCCGCTGCCTGCGCAGCGGGCGGGCCCAGCGCCGGCCCCAGGGTCGGATCGGAGACGCGGGGACGAATCCCGGGCATGGTCATGATCTCCGAGCGCCCTGCCGAGGTCGAGGACCGGGCCGTGCCCGGCCACTGGGAGGGCGACCTCATCATCGGCAAGAACGGCAAGTCGGCCGTCGGCACCCTGGTCGAGCGCTCCACCCGCTACGTGCATGCTCCTGCACCTCCCCGACGGGCGCTGACGCCGAGAGGTGGACGAGGCCATGCGAAAGGCGGTCGCGCACGCTGCCCGACGGAGCTGTTCCGGACCATCACCTGGGACCAGGGCAAGGAGATGCCCCGCCACGTCGACTTCACGCATCGACACCGGCATCCAGATCTACTTCTGTGACCCCCACAGCCCCTGGCAGCGCGGGCTCGAACGAGAACACCAACGGGCTGCTGCGCCAATACATGCCGAAGGGCACCGACCTATCGGTCCACAGCGCCAGAGATCTCGCAGCGCTTCGCTCGGAGCCTCAACGACCGTCCTCGCGAGACCCTCGGATATATGAAACCATCGGAGAAGCTCGCCGAGCTCCTTGCGCTCACTGGTTGAAACCGCCGGGTGATAGGGCCTTGAGTGTCTGGTCTCGATGCCCAGGCTCAACAGCTCGGCTTCCATGGCGCCGACCGCAGACCCCAATGGCGTGGTGAAGATCCGCCCGTTGTCGGTCAAGAACCTCTTCGGATAGCCCCAGTCCACAGCCGCCTTGTGCAGGGTCCGCACCACGTCGGGCGAGCGGGTGGTGACGAAAGCGCGTGAAGCGACACAGAGCCGGGAGTGGTCGTCGATGACGTTGAGGACCTCGTAGACGACGCCATCGGCCACTTCGACGTGGGTGACGTCGGCCTGCCAGCACTCGTTGGGGAACTCGGCTGCGAAGCGGGTCCATGAGCTCTTGGGCCTCTTGTGCGGCTCGGGAGTGACAAAGCCCCGGGCGACGAGCACCCGATAGATCGTCGACACCGAAGGCACCTGGCGACCCGGCGTCGACATGTGGAAGTGGATCGTCTCGGCTCCGGCGTCGAAGCCACGCTCAGCCAGCTCCTTCCTCGTCCGTACGATCTCGTCCTCGTAGAGGTCGGCGATCCGGGTGGGCGAGTTCTTGGGCCGCCTCGACGGGGCTCGAGACCGGCGAAGCCTTCCCGGCGATAACGGGCCAAGAGCTTGTAGAGCCAGCCCCGGCTGACCCCGTGGGCCGCCGCCAGCTCGGCGATTGGGCGATCCGTCCGCAGGTGCGTCTCGATCAGGAATCGGCCCTTGTCCATAGGAGACCCCTTCCACTTCGGTGTCTCCTATGTCTTGACACATCCCCGGGCAGGGATGTCGCCTATCTCATGAACTCAGACACCGTCGCCCGCTCTCTTGATCGTCCCAGCTAGCGGCCGTTACGCCGTGGACGCACGCTCGAGCCGCTGTGTCTTCATCCCGCGAATATCCCGCGCGCCGTCAAAACCGGGCGTCATGTGAGCACTCTCAGCGAGCCCCGATAGAGCCCGTGCGATAACGACGTCAGTTCCCGGTTCTTCCCCCTTACAGGGGGGAACCGGAACCAGTACCGGCCAGAAGAGCAACCCTCAGCGTTTCATGCGCCGCAACATGCGTCGATCAGGGATGCCGTCAGTATCAGCTTTTGCGAACCGTGCGACGCGACCGACACGGGCTCCCGCTCTACCCCCACCCTCAAGACCACCCCTGGTACCCGCTTGTGCCGATAGCCAGCAAAGAGTCCGTAGAAAGGCGCAGCGAGCCATCCGCGTCCGACTCGGGGGAGTCAAAGCGCTGAACCGGGTACTTCCGGGCTAGCCGAAGGGGACTTCGCTCGCTCCGACAACCTCGCCGGCGGTGTTCGCCAAAAGGACTTCACCGGAACGACCGTCCGGGAATCTCAGCTCGAGGAGCTCTCCCGGAGTCACCCGATCCCTGCTACCGGCCGTCAATCGACCTCCCCAGGAGGGGCTTCCCTCGACTCGTTCGACACGGTTGGCCGTGCGGACGATCTCCACGTCGACGCGACTAGCCACATTCACCGTCACGTCCGACACCTCGGCATCACCGAGCCACAACTCGACGGGTCCCTTGTATGAGCCCGTCTGTTCGCTTTTTTGGCATGGTGGAAACGCTTACACGTCGAACCGCTGGACCGGTGGACTGGGGTGCCGGCATCACCACCATGACTGGCGGTCGGATCAAGAGACCCGGAGAGTCCAGAACCTTGAGACTTCTGCCCGTATCTGAGCACCCGGGCGCGATACTGCCCACGTGACCGATGAGAAGGAAGAGGGCCTCCGGGCCTGCCTGCGGATGACTGAAGCGCTTCTTGACGCCATGGATGCGGCGGTGCGGAGTAGCGATGCCGCTGACATTTGGAGATTTCCCAGTTACGGCACCTTCATGAGGAAGTCGAATGACGTAGTCACAAAGGTGGCCTCAATCGAACCGATCGATGCTCCCGTTGACCTATTTGACATCGACAAGCTGCCGGGGATCGGAGACACCATTCCCATGCAGCAGCAGAAGTTCTTCGAGGAGGCCCGGGCAAACCTTCAGATTCTGCGTGCCTACCTTGAGAACCGGGTGGAACCGAAGCAACGGCAGGTCACCGGCATCGCTGACTTCCTACAGGCGACCCTCAGACGTGCGACGCTCACACAGCCTGACCGCGAGAAGGAGGTTCAAGACACCATCGAAGGACTCCTGATTGGCCGAGGCATGGAGAAGGGCGTCGACTACGACCGCGAGGTTGGCAGAGTGAAGGTTTCGGCGAAGGAGGTGATTCCGGACTTCATCTTCCCCCCGTTGGAGACCGCACTCGAGGTGAAGTTGCTGAAGAACCAGGCCACAATCGGCCGGGTCATCGACGAGATCAATGCCGACATTCTGGCCTACCTACAGGACTACAAGGCCACTGTCTTCGTTGTCTATGACCTCGGGGCCATTCGTGACGAGCTGGAATTTCGCCGAGATCTTGAAACAACCGATGGCGTCAAGGTCGTCGTCGTAAAGCACTGAGCCATCGCGCCGATGCCCCGGCCCGTCGACCCCTATGCCGCCCACGCCGCATGGTTCCGTTCAATTCCGCCTCGAGTCGGCTGGTGAGGGCCCGGCGAAGCTGGACCACTTTCGCGCAACCGTCACTGAAGGTTGGCCGCGGGCACACTCATGTGTTGCACTCCGGAAACGCGACCCACTTACGCTGACGCGAGCGATCTGGCGGATTCGACGGGAGCGGCTAGGGGACCCTGAGAGCGGCAAAGGGGGCCCCTGTCGGCGGCACCGTCAAAGCAACGGCCCCTGAGCGGTTCTAGCGCTCAGGGGCCGTTGTGGGGGGCGGCCCGCTGTATCAGCGCTGGAACCGCTGACCTCCAACGTTCGGGATGTTTTTATCCCAGCCACCACGGGCAGAGACCGCACGCCCCACACGTTCGGCTCTTGAGGGTTGGGGGTGGTGGCCGGTTCGGCCCCGTACTTAGTACCGGGGTTGAACCGCGTGATCCATGACCGCCAGAGGCAAGCCACGCACTGCATGAAGCGCCGACGTGGACCGGGCGGTGATTCGCCCCATCGGGTGACCACTGGTGGCGGGTGTGGGCCTGCCCCGACCATCTTGGCCGGCTGGCAGGGCTCAAGAATTTCGGGCGGCGGCACTAGACCATCTGGGAGCGGCCGCGTCACGCTCGATAGCTTCAGCGCCCGACTTGCGAACCTCCTTCGTCACCAGCCTCGGCCAGGTTGTCCAGTTTCTAGGTCCGCCAGATGGGGTCGCTATGCAGGCCGACTCGCACCCCGGTCAGTCTGTGGTGCATCGCCAGAGCACCCGCTTCGGTCATGGATGCGATGTGGTCGATACAGCCTCTGAGGTAGTCGCCATGTTCCTCGATTTCCTCCATGCGGTCGTCAGGCATCAGCCTGTGATCACCGTCGCTGGTGTAGTAGATGCGCAATAGGTCTCTGACGATCTTCTGCTGCCCGATCTGCTGCGAGGCGAGCGCCTGACGCCGGATTACGAAATACCAGATCAGCTCTTGGAGCAGGTTGCATCGGAGGCGGGCGGCGCGGTCGATCTCCAATGAACCCTCGTACCGCAAGGGAGCGGCTCCTTCCCAAGTGACGCCATTGACGAAATAGGTCATCAGGGCAGAGCTTCCGCGGTGAATGGCGACCTTGCTGCGACGATCGCCGTTATAGGCAGTGGGCAGCTTCAGGAGGCGCCCGATACCGCGCCACTCAAAGATCGCCTCGTCCCGATCCCACGGGATATCCGCCTTCGTCCATTTCGCCCCCACGAAGTCAAGAAACTTCCCCAACACCCTCGGCTCGTCATTGCTCCCAACGGCGGCTGGATTCTTTCTCGGGGGGAAGTTGAAGAGCTCGTGGAGGGGGATGATTCCGGCTCGGTAGAAGTCCTCGACGTCATGGCAGGCGTACGTGACGTCGTCGCACCAATCCATCGCATCCGCTTCGAACGACTTATCTGCCCCGAATCCCAGCGGGTGGTCCTTGCGGATCCATTCCGCATGGGTCAAGTCACCCGGATACACGTTCCATTTCCGGGCTCCTTTGCCATGTTCTTGTCGGAGCCATGGATACTTGATGGTAGCGTCGAGAGTTGCCCGCGTCAGATCCAGGCCTCTCGATGCCGCCGGTTGCCTCGCACAGAGCCGAGTGAGAATGCGCAGCGTCTGAGCGTTGCCCTCAAAGCCCCCGTATGCGGTCTTAGCGGCCAGCGCTTCTGTCTCAGTCGGGGCCCGACCAAGCTTCTTCGCCTCGTCCTCGACCACCAGCTCGTCGACCGCATCCTTGAGCGCCTCCTCGCCGGCATGACCGAACGGTGGGTGGCCGAGATCGTGAGCGAGGCACGTCGCCTCGAATAGTTCGGGATCAGGCGGCCGAGGAGCGGCTCGGGGCCGCGCTTTCTTGCCACCAGCCGCTTGGTGTCCGAGGTACTGGGCCAGCCGCCTGCCCAGCTGGGCGACCTTCAGCGTGTGTGTCATTCGGTTGTGGAAGTCGCCAAATTCGGACGCCGCCACGACCTGTGTCTTTCCAGCCAGTCGCCGGAACGCGGAACAGAAAAGAATCCGATCCCGATCGCGGGCATACTCGCCCCGATAGTCGACCTGGCTACCGACGAGGCGCGCTTGGTCGTACGCCGAGTATCCCCCCGGCATAGTCACGCCGACAGAGTCAGGCGATCGCCCTCTCGAAGCTCGCTGTCTGCCCGTCTAGATCCTTAAGGATCTCGACGCCCTCGGGTGTCGTGTACAACCCTTCCGGCTCCTGTCTCACAACGCCCAGGTCGACGAGGTCGCCGAGGACAGTGAGCAGATTGATTCGGCGGGGCCGAGGGCCCAACACCTTGTCGAGAGCATCCAGAGACTCAGTCGCATCCCCAGTTCGGGGCTCCATGTCCGTGTACCACTGAAGCACCTCGTGCTCAACGGGCTCTCCGTGCAGCCTTGCCAGATCACAGATCAGGCGCAGAACAAGGGCATGCGCACCCAATGGGTCAGACAGGAGCTGGGTGCGGTCGAGGAGCTGGGGCATCTTTCCTTCTCTCGGGCTCGTCGGATTGGTGCTTCGGTCGCCCTGGAGGGGAGTCAGCATACCGGTCGCTCCTTCGTCTGTCTCCTCGGATTTTCCGTCCTTTCGGAGTCGACACGGAGGCGGCCGCCCTTGATACAGCGTCGGGTCAGACCCCTACGATTGCCGACTCCACAAGAGGACATCATGCCCAATTATGTCCTCTTAACCGGACATAATGGGGGATCCTGCCCTGGCCATGGAGCCGAGGACTCAGGCATTTTACCAGGATAAATGCTGGCGAATCTCATCGGACGGGCAGTTACCGGACACTTTTAGTACCCTATCCGTCCGCTTCAAGGAACCGGAGCATGTCCGCCCCAGCCAGGTCATCCAGAGAGACGCTCGGCCAGAGTCTTCTGCGCCTCCGCGAGGCAAAGAGAATGGGACAGGGGGAGGTGGCCACGGCCATCGGGGTGGACCTGCGGACCGTTCGTCGGTGGGAAAAAGACGAGTCGGTGCCACGTGAGGAGTCCCGAATGCCCTTGGTCCAAGCGCTCGATATCCGTGATGCTCAGTGCCTCGCCAAACTCGGGATCGATCCCCCCACGCGTTTGGCCCTGATCGAGGGGGCCCTAGGTGCCCCATCTGGGGGCACCACGCCACCCTCGAAAGACGACGTACTCCGCGCCATGTTGCGGGGCCTGAATAAGGGATTCATCCGAGGAGACAACTACGTCGAGGTAGCGCGACAACTTGCGCGAGAGACCGGAATTGAATGGACCTAAACCCGCCGAGGACAGCTCTGGGATCCAATGGGATCCAGCGGGCCACATGACGCAAGACGCTGAGGGACACCCCCCTCCCAGCGGTTCGGGCAGCGCTAGCCAGAGGCCCTCTCGTGCGCTTACTTCTCAGTCCTGCGGCTTTGGAAAGGGCGGATGAGCATCGGGGGCACGGTAGATGGGGCACGCCACGCCAGCGCGACCGCAAACTCCGTGATCTCGGAATAGGCCTCATCGGGCTGGCCGGGAGGTGGGAAGAACCGAGCCTCAGTGCGTTCTACGACACCGTGCTGCGGCCTCGGGCGTCCTGTGCTTGATCGTGCATACTCCATGGTGGTACGCGGGGCCGCGAGACTTGCGGCGGGTCGTTCCTCCAGACATGGCGCGCCGGGTTGACCGCCCCGCCGCCGTAGTGGCCGTTCCTCTTGGATGGAGGGCGTAGTGCACCTTGCGGATCGGCCTTGGGGTGGCCTTCCGTTTGATCGAGCCCGCCGTCGAGCGAACTGGATGCAGGGCCCGGCGTGCCGGCCTGGTTAGAAACCCCCGCAAGAAACTCACGTGACCCGCCTCATATTTTTCGCCGCTAAGCCGAATCTAGGCTTTCCCAGTGGCCGTATCCACCGCTCCCAGTCCGAAGGACAACGACCGTCCAAGTGGGGCGCGGTAGATGTTCGAGCGCATCGCCATTCAGAATCAGGTCACCGGGTCGCCGCACGGGCCATTGGACCTTGGGCTAATAATCGAAACTCTCATCTTCTACGGCCAGGTCGATCTAGTTATCGACCAATCCGGCCTGCAGCAGCTCCTCCGCTACCTGACGCCCCAGCAGCTCGTCGAGTTGGCGGAATCCGACGCTTTCAACATCCTGAATTTCGAGAACTACCAGGGGATCCTGACAAATCAGAAGTTTGGAATCGTTGAGCGACACACGCCAACCATTTTCACCGTTCAAGGATCCGAGCTCCGACACCAAGTCATTCCAATCTTCAGGAAGATCCTCAATAGCGGAAAGGCGGCCGAGAGACTGGGGAACCGCTTTCTCGAAGCTCTTGTAGAGATGCGATATCCAGATGATCTGCGTTTTGGTGTCGAGAACGATCTTCTTGATTCGACGTTTGTGGACGAAGGGTTCCCAATTCTGCTGGATAGGCAATGTCCCGGATACAGACAACAGGCACGGGATCTGCGATTCGAGGTGACCAGAGATGGCGCCGACCTGAGCGTTGCTACCAATATCGATTGGGAGCTGGCTTCAATGTTTCGTCAAGCTGCGTTCGGCGGATCCGAAACGTTTACGGTGTCGAACGTCCTGGCCCAACTGAGCGGTCCGCAGACGGAGCTCTACGTTGCGAGCACCCTGGACTCAGAGTTGATCATGAGTCCCGAGAATGTGCCTTTGGCTCGCCTTCGGATCGAACGCCTTGTCTCGGCGCAGGAAGCGTCAGCCGCTCCACGCGAATCGTTCCAGTCAATGACTCTCGGCAACGGCAGGGCGATACGGGAGGCCGTGAACTCCGGAGAGAGGTCACTTGCCGAAGGACTCGAGCTGGTGGGGAAGGCCCAGAAATTCAAGCATTGGATTGCAGGACGTCCGCCCGACGCGGATCTCCTTGGCGACTACTACCAAGAGATCACCGCAAGTACATGGGTCGAGGGGCTGCCGGCGAAGATCGCTGAATGGGTGATCTTTACGGGGGGTGGGGTCGGCGTCGGACTCGCAGTTGCCGGACCCCTCGGAGCTGTGGCCGGGGGCGCGATCGGAACGACACAGACGATCCTGGACGCCCTGAGGGGTGGATGGAAACCAAACCAATTTGTTGACCGGGAGCTAAAGCGCTTCGCCGGGAAGTAAAGCAGTCAGGAGGGGTGGCTCCCTACACTCCAACCGTGACCTTTTTGGAGTTCGGGCTTAGCGATGGCGGTAGTGAGGTCGTTGAGGTCACGCGCGCCGGCGGCTCCGTGCGACTCGGGGTGGGTGAGTTCGGCCACCGAGGTGGAGTCTGGCGGTTCAGGGCCAGCCCAGATAAGCCGGAAGTCTTCGTGGAGGGCGAGTTGGGCGAACCTCACTACTCGTTTCACGCGAGCGGCGAAGCGCACCAACGCTTCAAATCGGCGGCGATGACCGAAGAGATCACCGGCGTGCGCCAGAAGGATCTCGACGAGTGGAGGACGGCGGGGCCAAATGAGGCCGGGTGGACTTCCGCCTTCACCGTCTGGGTCCCCAGCGAAGACGTGATCGACGTCCCCGACGATCGTCAACAGGCCAGCGAGGTTGCCTGGTTGCCTCAACCACCGCCCGGGGACGTTATGGCAATTCGGCTGTTTTTCGCGGCGCCCGACCTGGGGGCCTTCGACACGGACGGCGTCGCCGAGCTCGATCTGGCAGCGGCATTCCAGCTCAGCGATGGACGCGCCGCATTGGTCCTGGCCAACCGCCTCACACCCGACGAACAGGGGAGAGAGCAGTTGCGGGGCCTTCGAGCTCGGACGCGGACCGTGAATATCCAGAGCGGCATCGACACGAGCCGAGGGGCGATCCGCGCCATGTTCTATGGGCGGGAGAACGAGACCGGAACCCGCTGTCTTTTCGACCTGGCGGCTCGTCCCTGCAATCGCCAGGGGTGCCCGCCACAACCCAACTAGACAGCGGGTCGTCGGCTCAGTCTGAGCCCTGTCGACGGCTCGCGCGTACTAGTTGAAACACGCGCAGGGTCCCCCTTGCCCGATGGTGGCGCCAGAGCAACCCCCCCACCCTCTGGGTGTCCCAGTCGGTAGGACAGCATCCCGCGAATATCCCGCGGACAGGGCGCACCGGGGCCGTCCGCCGTTGTCCGGGCCTACCCTCTGACCTGCCGTTACTGTTCGGCGGCGCTCGCCCGTGTCTAACCCCGGATAGCTTCCCAAGCTGAGAACGCGGGTTCGATTCCCGTCGCCCGCTCTCCCACGACTCCGCAGCTCCAGCCCGGTATCTCCATTGCGCCGCTCCACCGTTCGCTCGCAACGAACGACCGTCTTGTTCTATGCCAGCGCGAGATGTTGCTCGAACTCGACGCCGAGCAGACCGTCCGCACAATCTGAGGAGGCATAGCCTTCTTCGTGCAGTGACGTTGGAGCTCGAGGAGAACGTCGCCACGCTCGACCATTTGGACCTCACCGCTGAGGAACTCGAACGGATCGATGCATACGTCGCCGAGGGCACCGTCGGCGTATGGCGCCGTCCAGCGACCAGTTGGCTCCGCCCGCCGGGCCGGGGCGCGGCTTCGACGGAGCGAGGGGGAATGCGATGAGTCCGTCAAGAGACGCAGCGAGGGTGGCGCTGGTCGGCTACGGAATGGGCGGCTCGCTGTTCCACGCCCCGTTCATCGACGCCGAGCCACGGCTCACGCTCGCGGTAGTTGTGACCGGCAGCCCGGACCGCCAGGCGGAGGTGGCCACCCGTTATCCGGGGGCGCGACTGATCGGGGACCTCGACAAGGCGGTGGACCGGTTGGATGACGTGGACCTGGTGGTCGTGTCTACTCCGAACGCCTCCCACGCCGTCGTGGCCGAGGCGGTGCTGCGCCAGGGCCGCCCTGTGGTCGTGGACAAGCCGGTCACCCCCTCGAGCAAGGAAACCCGCCGGCTGGCCGCGCTGGCCCGGGATGTCGGCACCGCAGTCGTGCCTTATCAGAACCGGCGCTGGGACGGCGACTTCCGCACCATCGGCGATCTCCTCGGCCAGGGCGCGCTCGGCGCCCTGCACTCCTTCGAGTCGCGCTACGAACGCTGGCGTCCGCAGCTTGCGAAAGCCCGGACGTGGAAGAACGACCCCGAGCCCGGAGCAGGCACCGGCATCGTCTTCGATCTCGGGACGCATGTCATCGACCAGGCCGTCGCGCTCTTCGGCCGGCCTGAGGCGGTCTACGCCGATATCGCCACACGTCGACCCGACAGCCGCGTCGACGACGACGTGTTCATCGCCCTCCTGTATCCCGGCGGGCCACGCGTCCACCTCTGGACGAGTGCCGTGGCGCCCGACCTGGGTCCGCGCTTTCGCCTGTTGGGGAGCACCGCCGCCTACGTGAAATGGGGCATGGACGTCCAAGAGGCCCGGCTCGCCGACGGCCGCTCACCCCGCGAGTCCGGGTGGGGCGAGGAGCCCGAGTCGCGGTGGGGCAATCTCGTCGCCGGAGACGAACGCCGGCCGGTACGGACCCTGCCCGGCTCGTACGGACTCTTCTATGCCGGCATGGCGTCGTTCCTCCTCGATGGCGCTCCCCCGCCGGTCGACATCGCTGACGCGATCGCGACCGCAGAGGTGATTGAAGCGGCTTTGGCATCGTCCGCTACGGGGGTCGCAGCGCACCTTCCGTAGACAGCGCGTCGCTGGCGCAGACCGGTTTGACCGTTCCGTCAGGAATTCTCCTGGTCGGCGCAGGCGTCCAGAACTGCCACAGGCGGGCTTTTCAAGCTGAGAACGCTGGTTCGATTCCCGTCGCCGCTCTCCCCGGAGTCCACCCACCCCAATCGGCCCATAGGGTCCAATTGAGAACGACGCCAACCTGCTCGCCCAGGGTTTCTCTTCGGATCTGCACAAACGATGGAGCTGCCCGATGACCTTGATCCCCAAGCCCGGCACCAGCTGGAACGAGACCTATTCGAAGTGCGTGTCCGCAGCCCCTGAGGCGTTCGGACCTGAGCACTTGCGCAACCTGACCAGGGGCGAGTGGTCCGATACCGGGCGCAGGGTCCCTCACCTGAGCCCCATCGACGGTTCGCCCATGGTGGGCCCGTCGATCGTTGACGCCCGATTCGCCGTCGAGGCAGTCGAGTACGCGTCGGGGGCGCACCAGGACTGGAGCCGCATTCCGCTCGACCAGCGGCGCGAACTGGTGAGCGAAGCGCTGGAGCTCTTGACCGCCGAGCGTGAGCTGTTGGCCCTCCTCTTGGTACACGAGATCGGCAAGCCCTGGCGCCTGGCGCTCGCTGATGTGGATCGCTGCCTCGACGGGGTCCGCTGGTACGTCGAGGTGATCGAGGGTCAGCTGGGCGGATTCGGCCACCGGCGCGACCCGTTGCCGGGACCAGTGTCGAACATCGCCAGCTGGAACTACCCCATGAGTGTCCAGATCCATGCCGAGCTGGTCCAGTTGCTCTGCGGCAATGCCGTGGTGGCCAAGACGCCTTCGCAAGGGGGCTTCCACTGCCTGACCTTGGCCCACGCGATCATGCACCGTGTCGGCTTGCCGGTGACCCTGCTTTCGGGCGAAGGTGCCGAAATAGGCGAGGCGCTGGTGCGCACGCCAGGTATCGGGGCCATCGCCTTCGTCGGTGGACGAGCGACGGGACGGCGGGCGGCCATCTCCATGGCCGACCCACGGCTGCGCCACATTTATGAGCAAGAGGGCCTCAATGCCCTCGGCATCTGGGATTACTCGGACTGGGACACCTTGACCGCCCAGATCACCAAGAGCTTCGAGTACGCCAAGCAGCGCTGCACCGCGTATCCGAGGTTCGTCGTCCAGAGGCGGCTCTTCCCCGACTTCTACGAGGCCTACCGGCGCGCCATGGCAGGTGTGCGCTTCGGCAACCCTCTGGCCGTGGCCGCCGCCGACGACCCTTTCCCCGAGCTGACGTTCGGTCCGGTCATCAACGCAGCGAAGGCGGCGCGACTGCGCGGCCAACTCGACGAGGCACTGACGGGTGGCGCCGTCCCGTTGCATATGGGCTCACTCGACGACGCCTGGCTGCTCGACGGCCAAGACGCAGGCGCCTACAGCCCGCCAGCGTGCGTCCTGGCGCCGGCCACCTCGTGGTCGCTCCACCACTCCGAACCGTTCGGGCCGCTGGACTCGGTGGTGATCGTCGATTCCGAGGCCGAGCTCGTCAACGCAATGAACGTCTCGAACGGATCGCTGGTCGCCACCATCTCAACGGACGACCTCGACTTCGCCGAGCAACTTCGAACGCAGATTCAGGCCTTCAAAATCGGCGTCAACACGCTGCGCAGCCGCGGGGACCGCGAGGAGGTCTTCGGCGGGCTGGGCCAGTCCTGGAACGGGGCCTTCGTGGGCGGTGAGCTCCTGGTCCAGGCCCTGACCTACGGACCGAATGGAGCCGACGAGGATCTCTACGGGAACTACCCGGCGCGCCTCGTCCTCCCGACCCGTTAACCAGCGCGGAAGGTTGTGTGGGGCCGGCGTCACGACGGTGGGAGGAATCGGGTGAGCGCATGCACCACGTCGTAGAACCCGGCCACCGTCTCATACACGATCTGCTCGACGGGGAGGATCTCTTCGACGCGGCCGGCGACTTGGCCGCCAAAGGCGAACCCAGCAGTGAGGTCCCCCTCGAAATAGAGCTTGAGGACACCCTCCATGCCGACGGTCCGGCCCATGACGACAGACGGCTCGTCCTCCAGCCTTTCGCTGAAGCTGGTCCGCATGACGCGTAAAGCCGGGCTGGAGCGCGCGCTGAGCATGACGGTGTCCGTGGCGTCGGCATCGCGGATGAGCCGCTTGTAGTTGTCGTGCACCGGCGACTCGGCCGCGCTCACCATCCGCGTGCCCATCTGGACGCCCTCGGCGCCCAACGCAAAGGCGGCGGCCATGGAGAGGCCGTCGGCGATCCCTCCGGCTGCGATGACCGGTACGTCGAACGCTCGGCAGATCTGCGGCAACAGGACCATGGTCGACACCGGTCTCGTGCTCTTGAAACCGCCGCCTTCGCCTCCCTCGACCACCAACCCGTCAACTCCCGCGTCGACGGCCTTCTGCGCCGCTCGCAACGACGGGACCACGTGGAACACGGTGATGCCGGCGGCGTGGAGCTGCTCGGTGTAGCGGGACGGATCCCCCGCCGACGTCGTGACGAACGTGACCCCCTGCTCGGCCACGAAGTCCACGATGTGGGGGTCGGCCACGAACATCTGGGCGATGTTGACTCCCCAGGGCTTCTGGGTCCGGTCGCGCATCGCCACCATCTCATCCCGGACCTCGTCGAGCCGGCCCGAGGACGTCTCAATGATTCCGAAGCCGCCGGCATTGGAGACGGCGGACGCCAGCTGTCGCCCGCGCAATGAAGCCCATGGGGGCCTGCACCAGTGGATAGTCGACGCCGAGCAGCTCGGAGACGCGTGTGCGAAGGGGAGGCGGCGGTGCAATGGCGATCCCCTCAACCTACCCAGGAGCCCTCGAAGCCGCTGTTACCATCGCCGGGCCAGCCGGACGGGCACCGATGGCAGCCGTGCCGGTCCACCAGAGAAAAGGACGTGCGCTCGCCCATGAGGCCCGTGGAACTGCGTGAGCTCGTCCTGATCACGATTGAGGTACGCCCTCTCGTCGACCTGGGCGGCGGACGTCGCTACGTGGCTTTCGACGGGGGCACGTTCGAGGGGCGCGACGGCCTGGCGGGCACCGTCTTGGAAGGCGGCGTCGACTGGCAGCGGGTCCGTCCGGACGGCGTGCTCGAGATCGACGCCCACTACACCCTGCGGACAGAGTCCGACGAGGCGATTGAGGTGGTCTCACAGGGCGTCCGCAAGGCGTCCCCCTCCGTGGCGACCCGGCTGGCCCAGGGTGAAACGGTGGACGCGGACGAGTACTACTTCCGGACCCTGGTCCGGCTGTCGACGGCGGCGACCCGGTTCAGCTGGCTGAACGACTTGGTCGCCGTCTCGACCGGCGAGCGGGAACGCAGCACCGTCCGCATCCACGTGCACGAGGTCTTGTGAGCGCAGTGCGCCCAGCCCGGGGGCGCGGTCATCGGCGCCGGAATCGGAGGCCTGGCGACAGCCCTCAGCCTGCACGAGGCCGGCGTGGAGGTCGAACTCTTCGAGTCGACACCGGAACTGCGCCCCCTCGGGGTCGGCATCAACTTGCTCCCCCATGCCGTACGCGAACTCGACGCGCTCGGTCTCCTCGGCGAGCTGAGCGCCCGGGGAATTGCGCCATCGCTGCTCTCGTACTGCACGAAGAGAGGGCAGGAGATCTGGAGGGAGCGGCGCGGGATCGCCGCCGGCTACCGCTGGCCCCAACTGTCCATCCACCGCGGCATTCTGCAGGAGGTCCTCATCGGGGCGGTGATCGAGCGCCTGGGCGCCGACGCGCTGCACCTGGGACGCCGACTGGTCGGGGTCGGTGGCAGCCATGAGCGGCCGGTGGCGGAGTTCGAGGACGGTGAGGTCGAAGCCGACTTCATCGTCGCGGCCGACGGCGTCCACAGCGCGGCACGGGCCCAGCGCTTCCCCGACGAAGGACGTTTTCTCTGGAATGGATCGCTGCTCTGGCGCGGCATCGCAGAAGTTCCCCCCGTCCTCGACGGACGCAGCATGATTTGGGCCGGGCACCCGGAACAGAAGTTCGTCGGGTACCCGATTGCCGACCGGCCCGGAGGCCGCCAACAGTTCAACTTCATTGCCGAGCTGAAGCGACCACACTCTGATCTGGCCAGCTCTGAGGACTGGAACCGCCACGGGTCGGTCGACGACTTCCTGCCCCAGTTCAAGGAATGGGATTTCGGCTGGCTCGACGTCCCCTCCATTGTCCAAGCCGCACCCGAGACCTTCCTGTTCCCGATGGTGGACCGGGATCCCCTGGCGCAGTGGACCTTCGGCCGCAGCACCCTGCTGGGCGACGCCGCCCACCCGATGTACCCCATCGGGTCCAACGGAGCGTCGCAGGCCATTCTGGATGCGCGGGTGCTCGCCGGCTGCCTCCGTCGACACCATGACGACATTGATGCCGCCCTCCGCCGCTACGAGGAGATCCGGCGCCCGGCCACCGCGGCCATTGTGCAGGCCAACCGCGGCTTCGGCCCCGAGCTCCCCATGAAACTCGTCGAGGAGCGTGCGCCCGACGGCTTCGCGGACGTCGCCGACGTCATCACCGCCGAGGAGATCGCCGAGGTGACCGAGAGCTACCGGACGACCGCGGGCTTCTCGGTCGCCGCCCTCCAGCGCGGCACATCGCTGATAGACGATCCTTCTCCGCCCTGAGGACCGCTTCGCCCGGAGCCGAAGGTTGCAGGACATGGCGCAGGGTGTCGTCCTGCGACAAGATGCCCGACATGGGACCTGACGATCCGACATCCCCGATCGGTGCCGGGGACTCCGCTGCTGCAACCAAACGGTTTTCTGGTCGGGTCGCCGTTGTCACCGGCTCGACAGCCGATCCGAGCATCGGCCGGTCGTGTGCACTCCGCCTGGCCCGCGAGGGTGCCGCAGTGGTGGTCAACGGCCGCGACGAGGGACGGGTGGCGGCGACCGAAGCCGCGTTCCGCGCCGAGGGACTCAGCGTCGTCGGCGTCCCGGGGTCGATGGACAGCGAAGCAGCCGTCGGGCTCCTCACCGACCGGGCGATCGAGGCCTTCGGTCGGATCGACCTGCTCGTGAGCACCGTCGGCGGCGCCCCGCACCCGTTGTCCTTCGACGCCATCAGCGAAGAGCAGCTTCTCGAGACCTTCCGGCTCAACACCTGGCCGACCATCGCACTGATCCGTGCCGCGCTGGCGAGAGGGTTCGGCCACAACGCCGGCTCCGTCGTCACGATCTCGAGCGGTTCACCGCGCAAGACCACCTCGGCCATGGTCTCCTACGCGGCGGCCAAGGCGGCACTCAACGCAATGACGCGCACCGTCGCAGCCGATCTGGCCGGACAAGGTGTGCGGCTGAACGCGGTCAGCCCCGGCCTCGTACGCACGACTGCGACCCGACCTCTCTGGAAGACCGACGACGGTGCCGCGGCGGCATCAGCTCTCCCGCTCGGCCGGCTCACCGAAGCTGAGGACATTGCCGCGGCGGTGTGCTTCCTCCTATCAGACGACGCACGTCAGATCACCGGCATCACCCTCGACGTGGACGGTGGGAACCACCTGTCCAGCGGATGGACTCCGATCCGTTAGCTGCGAAGCCGCCGCCCCTGTGACGGGAGGGCGTCCTTGACCAGCGCGACCACCGTGGACCCGAGCTGCTCAATCTGCTCGCGCACCTGGTCGGGTGCCATACCGGGGAGCTGGACGCGAAGGTTGAGTGCATCGGCACCGACCTCGACCATCGCCCCCACCAACCGCTCGGCCAGCTCCCCGGGGTCGTCGGACGCCACCGTTTGATCGGCGCCGAAGGCGCTCGCGCCCGTGGCATAGCTCTCATAGACGGCCCGCTGGTCTTCCACCAGGCCGGATCGCACTCGGCCGAGCCAGACCCTGCGGATGAGCACCTTGGAGCCGGTACCGCCGGCCTCGTCGAAGGCCCGGGTGAGACGGGCCAGCCGCTCCGGTGCCGACATGCCCTCCATGAGAATGCCGGCCCCGCACCGGGCCGCCCGGACGGCAGCGGCCACCGACACGGCGGCGCTCAACACGGGCACGGGTGCCCTCCGACAAGCCAGCAGGGCCGGGTCCCCCTCGAGCTGGCCCAACTCCTCCCCGCGCAGCATGGCTACGAGCCGGGGAAGTTCCGCCTTGAAGCTGTCCACCGCCTCGGACTGGTTCGCCCCCGCCACCTCGAAGTCCAACGGGAGAGCTCCCACCGCGACGCCGACCCCGACGCGACCGCCGTGTCGGGCCTGGAGCCAGGCGACCTCCTCTGCCACGAGGGCCGTCGACCGCAGGGGCAGCAACAAGGGCGAGGCCGCAGCCCAGCCCGTCGTGGTCTCCTCCAATATGAAGGCAGCCATCTGCAGCGGCTGCGCCATGTAGCCGGCGAAACCGCCGTGGTGTTCGCTGGTCATCACCCCGTCGAAACCGTTCTGGAGGGCCAGGCCCGCCTGAAGGCAGATCTCACTGACGATGGCGTCGGAGGAAAGGTCGTTGTGTGGGTACAGCCGGATGGAGACCGAGCCCGACGCAAAGGGGCGAGAAGGACCCGATGAACGAGACCGCGCGCTCGAACGAGGCAGCTCGCGATCGTCGGTCGGCACTTGCACGATCCTACGAGCGCCGACCCACGCACCCCTGCACACGCGACGGGTCGGCCGGCCTCTCTGCGCCGTCGAAGATCGAACCTATGGTGGGAAAGTCCTGAGATTCGAAGACCCGCGATGATCTGCACCTACGGACCCGATCCCGACCAGTACGCCGAGCTCCTCCGTCCCCAAGGGGACCCTCTCGGCGTCGCGGTCGTCATTCACGGCGGCTTCTGGCGCGCCGCCTCTGACGCCTCGCTCGGGCGGGAGCTGGCGAGCGATCTCACCGACAGAGGATGGACCAGCTACAACATTGAGTACCGACGCGTCGGAGCGGGCGGCGGGTGGCCCACCACGCTGCAGGACGTCGCAGACGCGGTCGACCTGCTGGACGAACTCGACCTCGATCTCTCGCGCGTCGTGGCGATCGGTCATTCCGCCGGGGGGCACCTGGCCGCGTGGGCGGCGGGGCGATCGCGCCTGCCGCCTGCCGCTCCGGGGTTCGCACCGCGGGTCTCACCGACGGGCGTCGTGGCGCAGGCCGGGGTCCTGGACCTCCGCACGGGTGCGGCCAGAGGCGTCGGAGGCCGCGCCATCCCGGACCTCTTGGGAGGCCGGCCCGAAGAGGTCCCGGAACGCTACGACTGGGCGGATCCGATGGCTGCCGTCCCGCTGCCTCTTCCGGTCATCTGCGTCCACAGTCGTTCCGACGACTCCGTGCCCTTCGCCCAGAGCGAGAGCTACGTGGAGGCGGCGAGACGAGCCGGAGGGGACGCGGTCCTGCTCGAGTTCGAGGGGGACCACATGGCGCACGTCGACCCCGGCTCAACGGCGTGGGAGGCGGTGGTTGGATCGCTGGGCCGATTCACCCGTGACTCATGACCACATGCCCGGTGCCGCCTCGAACTGAGCGACCGACTCAGCGGATGGTTCCCGCCCCGGGGATGAGCGGCAGATCGAGGGCGGTGGCCCACCCGGCGGGCAGGTCGTTGACGGCCGGCACGGCATTGAGGGCGCGCAGGCCGGTCGCCAGGCAGCCGGCAGCAGCGGCGTCACGCCCCGAACCGTCGGTGAAACGGAAAGCCGTTTCCTGCGTAATCGACGGCGTGCCCTCGATCTCGACCCGGTAGACATCGTCCTGGGTGCCGCGGGGCCAGTCCGGTGCGGCGTCAGTGCCCACCCGGTTGACGTGCTCGAGGCAGATGCGGGGCTCACCCTTGTAGATGCCGTTGATCGTGAAGTGGATGGCCGCCACCTCGCCGGCATTGATGACGCCCTTGGCGGTCGTGATGGGCACGTCGGTCACCCACTTGTCCCACGTGGAGGTGATTTCGTCCAGCTCAATGCCGACGGCATGCGCCATCATCGGCACCGTGGCACCCCACGACATGACGAGGATGTCGGTGTGCTCGAGAAGGGGCGTGAATTCGGGCGGGCGCCCGATGCCCATTTCGTCCTCGTAGGCGCCGGTGTAGTTGATGTAGTCCACGAGCTCGAGCGCCTTGACCTTCCGCACCTCCGCGCAGAGCCCCATCAGGGTCATGGGAAGCAGGTCGTTGGCGAACCCGGGGTCGATGCCGGTCGTGAAGCAGGTGGCACCGCCCTCCGCGCAGGCCTCGGTGATCGGGTCGATCCACGAGGGCGGGTTGAGCTTCATCTGAGGCCACACCCATGGAGTCATGGCCGTCGAGGACACGTCGATGCCGGCACGAAGGAAGGCGCCGATGTCACGGATGTTGGCGTCGGCCAGGCCGGCCGTGGGCCCGTAGTGCACCAGCGCGTCGGGGCGTAGGGCGATGAGCGCCTGCAGATCGTCGGTGGCGGTGATCCCGACGGTCCCGATGCCGCAGATCTCGCCGGCATCGCGGCCGACCTTGTCCTTGTCGTTGACCCCGACGCCGACCAGCTCAAAACAGGGGTGGCGCAGCACTTCGGGGATGATCATCTTCCCCACGAACCCCGTGCCCCAGACGATGACCCTCTTCTTGTCTGCCATAGGGACAGCATCGCACTTCGGCCGGAGGATGCGCCCGGCACGGCCTGATATCTCATGAAGGTGCGCCAACGCGCCGATATGTATTGCCGTGAGCACCGAGGCCAAGAAAGGGGACCGGGACACGGTCGACACGGGCCGCTGGAATTGGTACTCCCCTCACCGGGCGATCATCCTCGTGGGCGTCATCGTGACCGTCATCGCCCTGGCAGGGGCCTTCCTGGGCGTGGCCAACGCCTCCCGGGCCGAATCGTTGACGGCACAGATGTCACAGCGATACCTCGTGCTCCAAGGCCCCGTCCGCGATCTCCGCGGGTCGGCGGCGGCGTTCCAGGTCCTCGCCGCAGACGCGTTCAACGGGGCCGAATCGCCGGCGACGCTCGTACCCCAAGCCGAAGCCGACTCCCAGAATGCCAACAAGTCCTTCACCAACCTGGAGCACCTCCTCACCACAACGGGCGATACCGGCTTGGCTCCGCGCCTGCCAGCGCGCATGGCCGCCTTCGTCGCCGCGCAGAACACCCTCGGTGCCTTCCTGGCGGGCGGACCCCAGACGGCCCAGACGGCGCAGCTGGCCAAGGAGGAAGAGGCGTCCCAGGCGAACCTCGATGCGACACTCGACTCCTTGCAGGCCACCATCGGCGATCGTCTCATCGCAACCGCCGCCCAGGCGCATGCGGCCGCCAGCCGCGCTCGAGCGGAGCTCTTGTGGTCCATCGTCATCGGCCTGGCCATCGCCGGCACGTGCGTCGCCTTCATCACCCGACACGCGCTGCGCGTGGAACATGAACAAGCGGATCGCGACGCCGTCCAATCCGAAATCACAGAGAGAACCGCCTTCGAGTCGAGCCTGCAGACCGCCTTGGAAATGTCCCGGGCGGAGCCGTCCGTCTTCGACATCGTGGCCGAGGCCTTGAGCCGAGCTGCGCCTGCCATGCGATCGGAGCTGCTCCTGGCCGATTCGAGCAAAGCCCACTTTCGGCAGGTGCTCGTCAGCTCCGCACAGGCCGACACCATGGGCTGCGGGGTCATGTCCCCCGACGACTGCCCGGCGGCATCGCGGTCACGGAACATGGTGTTCGCCGACAGCACCGCCCTCGACGCCTGTCCCAACCTGCGGGGCCGGCATTGCTCCGCCCTCTGCGTCCCGATGAGCATCGGCGGGAATTCCGTCGGGGTCTTCCACGTCACGGCGAAGGACGGCACGCCCCCCTCGAACACGGTGGAGAAGGACGTCGAGGTGGTGGCGCGAAGGACGTCGGAGCGCCTGGCGATGTTGCGCGCCTTCGAGATCTCCCAGACCCAGGCCAACAGCGACTCCTTGACCGGACTCATGACCCGAAGGAGCCTCGAGACCACTGTGAGGGATCTCTACGCCACCGGCACCTCGTACTCCGTGGCCTACGGCGATCTCGACCATTTCAAAGTACTGAATGACACCTTCGGGCATGCCGCCGGCGACCGCTCCCTGCGGACGTTCTCCCAAGTCCTCCGGGACTCACTCCGGCCCGTCGACATCGCGGGTCGCTACGGCGGCGAGGAGTTCGTGATCGTCCTTCCCGATTGTCCCGTCGGCGAGGCGCAACAGGTGCTCGAGCGGGTCCGCGAACGCCTGGCCGAGCGGATCATTGTGGCCGACCTCCCACCGTTCACCGTCAGTTTCGGCGTGGCCTCATCGGACCAGGCCGGCACTTTCGACGAAGTGGTGGCCCTGGCCGATGCCGCCCTCCTGAGCGCCAAGGCGGGAGGCCGAGACCAGGTGGTTGCTTCGCTCGGAGGTGCTGAGAACGGGACGAGCCCGGGGCCGGGTCCGTTCAATCCGAGGCAACGGCAACTGGTCGACGCCGCCTCGGAACCGCAGCACACCTGACGCCCGACCGCCCGAGAGAACCCGGACTCAGCCGGTGGTCACCTTGGCGTTCCCCAACACGTTCGTCGCGCTGGTCGAAATGAGGAAGCCGTCGCCGTTCGCCAGGGTGCACTTCATGCCCGCCGTCGACGAGGCGCAGGTGAACGGCCCCAGGGTGATCGACTGCCCGTAGGCGAGCGTCGGCGTGTTCTCCCCTGCGTTGGAAAGGCAATTGACCCCGGTGCATTCCTTCAGCGTGCTGTCCGTCATCAGGGTCACCGACTTCGGTGGCGAGAGGGTGAGGCAGAGTGCACTGGTTATGGCACTCGAGCCGAAGTTGTTGTCGATTTCGCAGCTGATGTTCTTCGACGGGGAATAGAACTCCGTGACCGTCGACGACTGCGGGGCCAGCGTGCTCGACGTCTCCGACGTGCTCGACGTGGTCCCTGAGGCGGCGCTCGTCGACGTGGTCGATCGCGCCGTTGTCGTCGTGGCGGACGTCGTCGACGTGGTCGAGGACGAATTCGAGGCGGGGCTGTTCGAACAGGCCGCCAACGCCAAGGCACAGGCCGGAAGGAGCAAAAGGCATCGTCGACCACTTCCGCTGGACTGTGGGCATGGCGCAGTGTACGGCGGCGGCAGATCCAAATGGGGTTGTGCAAAGGAGCGCGTGCCGCCCGGAGTGTGCAGCCTTCGCTTTCAGGCGCGCCCGGGCGCCGTCCCGATCACCGAGGCGCGCTCCATCGACCGGCGGCGGGGCCAATAGTCGCTCGAGGCGTAGTGCTGCACGGCCCGGTTGTCCCAGAACGCCACCGCATCCTTGGTCCAGGTGAAGCGGCACTGATGCTCGGGGGCATCGGCCTGACGGCACAGCCGATCCAACAGCTCCAAGCTGGACTCGCGGTCCAGTCCCTCAATGTGGCTCACGAAGGGGCGGTTGACGTACAGATGCAGCCTCCCGGTGGCGGGGTGCGTGCACACCACGGGGTGACGCACGGGCGGGTACTGCTCCTGGGCCTTCGCCCGTTCCTCGGCTGACATGGAATGCCCGAACGTCTGGGTGAAGTCGTGCACCGCCCAGAGATCGTCGATCTCGTCCTTGGTCGCCTGGTCCAGTCCGTCGTAGGCGGCGTACATGTCGGAGAAGAGCGTGTCGCCACCGGTGTCCGGAACGGAGATGGCATGCAGGATCGCACCCATGGACGGGCAGGCACGCCAGGTCACGTCGTGGTGCCACGAATTCTCGTAGCCGCTCACCTCGGCTGTCTTCTCGAAGCGCACGAGCTCGGGCTCACCCGTGTTGGACGGGAGAAACGGGTGGACCTCCAGGTCGCCGAAGCGGCGTGCGAACGCCACGTGTTGGAGGGGGTCCAGTGGCTGGTCCCGGAAGAAGATGACCTTGTAGTCGTACAACGCCTGGCGCAGCTCCGCCACGACATCGTCGGACAGCGGCGCGGTCAGATCGACCCCCGAGATCTCCGCCCCGACGGTCGAGCCCAGCCGGCGCGCGTCGAAGTGGCGCCACCGCAACGCCTCCAGGCGGTCCCGCTCGGCTGCAATGTGGGTGAACGGACCCACGGCGATGATGTACCCCGGAAGCCGGAAGGTTCCCGGCTGCTGGGAGGTCGCGGCGCTCGTCATGGACGTACTGTACTGAACCGGCATTTCACATCGTCCGTCGCCGCAGCGGGCGGGCCGGCCTTGCGAGCGCGTCACCAGCCAGTGGCGCCTCGGGAGCGGAACGGCATCAGTCAGCCGCGATGGCGGCCAGGACGTCGAGCTTCGCGGCGCGTCGGGCCGGCCAGCTGGCAGCAATGAGTCCGAGCAGCCCGGCCAGGATCAGGAAGACGATGAGGCTCGTGAACGGCACGACGATGTCAGTGATGCCCTGTGCCTTGAGCGACCAGGCCAACGCGATCCCCAGACCGGTCCCGACGATGATGCCGATGATGGCGCCGAAGACGGAGAGGATGACCGACTCGGTGCGGATCATCCCCCGGATCTGGCGACGCTTCATGCCCACGGCACGCAGCAGTCCGATTTCGTGTGTCCGCTCGAACACCGACAGCAGGAGAGTGTTGACGATCCCGATCAGGGCGATGATCACGGCCAGGAGGAGCAACACGTAGACCAGAGCGAGCAACTGGTTCACCTGGGCTTCTTGGGACTTTTCGAATTCGGCCTTGGTCTGGATCTTCAGATTCGGATAGGAGGCCAGGGCGTGCGCGACACTCTGCTCGACGCCCGCGCTCCCATCCGTCTTCAGCAGCACGGCAATAGGCAGTTCATTCTGGAAGTGGGCGAGAAAGAAGCCGTCCCCCACGAGGTAGCTGCCGATCAACTGGTTGGCCTTGAACACACCGCCGATCCGCATGGTCGAGTTCCCCGTCTTGGCGAATTTCACCGGGACGATGTCGCCGACGGCCAGGTGTTTCGAGTTGGCGGTGTTGGTATCGATCAGCAATTGGCCGTCGGCCAGTGTCGACGAGGATCCCTCCGTCATGTTGAGGATCACCGTGTCGGAGAGGTCGCGCGTCGAGACGGCGGTGAGATTCTGCAGTGACCCCTTGACCTCGAACTGGTCTTGGTAGACGGTCGATGAAGCCGTGACCCCGTTGACTCCGGAGGCGGCCGGAGCGACTGCGTTGCTGAAGCCACCTTGCGCATTGTTGGGCACGGTGACGATGAGATCCGCATTGATGGCGTTGTCCACACTGCTGGTCGCGGAGCGCGAGAGCGAGGCACCGAACACCGCGATGGCCGAAACGAGCGCCAAGCCGACCATGAGAGCCGACGCCGTCTGCGCCGTGCGTCGTGGATTGCGCATGGAGTTCTCCCGCCCTAACCGTCCGGACATGCCGAACAGGCGCGCCAGGGGTCTTCCGATCACACTGGCCATCGGACGGGCGACAGCCGGCGCCAGCCGGGCCACTCCGATGAAGATCAGGACCGCCCCGAGTCCGACCAGGGCGATGGCCGGGGCGGTGAGCCCGACCGCGAGGGCAACCACACCGAGCAGGGTGATGCCGATGCCCCAGGCGAAGCGCCGCCGGAGGGAGATTTCGGCCTCGCTCTGCTGATCGGAGACAGCAGCTACGGGTGGGATGCGCACCGCGCGCCGAGCCGGGCTGATGGCCGATACCACCGTGACGCCCACGCCCACCACGAGACAGACGATCACCGTGCGGGCCTCGAAGACCAGTGGGCCGGACGGCAGGGTCAGGCCAAATCCGCTCAACAGCGCTTCGAGCCCGAACGCGGCCAGCACCCCCAGGCCGAGCCCGATGACAGACGACACCAGTCCGACAATCGCGGCCTCGAGCAGCACCGAGCGGAATACCTGACGACGGCTGGCCCCCACAATGCGGAGCAACGCCAGCTCGCGCGTGCGCTGCCCGACAATGATGGAGAACGTGTTCACAATGGTGAACGAGCCGACGAACAGCGCGATGAACGCGAAGACGAGGAGGGCCGTGTTGAGGAAGCCCAGCGCCTGACTGACATCGCTCGTCGCCTCGTTGATGACGGTCTGACCGGTCACCACCTCCTCGCCACGGGGGAGGGCGCGCGCAATGGCGCGCTGCACCGTGGCGTTGTCGGCGCCCGGCTTCGTCACAACGTTGACGGTGTCGAACTTGCCCACCGCGCCCAGCAACTGCTGGGCCGTGGACGTATCGAACGCGGCGAGCGTCGCTCCGGCCAGATTGTTCGCGGTCCCGAAGCGCGCCAGCCCGGTGATTGTGAAGGTCTTCGTTGGGCCCTCGAGCAGGATCCGCACGTGCTCACCCACTCTGAAGTGGTACTTCTCTGCTGTCCCAAGGTCCATCACGACGTCGTTCGACGAAGTCGGGGCGGTGCCTTGCGTAAGCCGGAGCTGCGAGAGCTGGGGGTTGGGGTCGAAAGAGATCCCCAGGGTGGGGGCACCACCTGTCGTGATCGCCTTGCCGTCGGGTGCGATGTATTGCGCGTACCCTGCGACTGATCCGTCCGCCGCCTCGACACCAGGCACAGCGCGGACGGTCCGACAGGACCGACTCGGGGACGGGGTTGCGCGTGGCTGTTCCGCCGTTGCCGAACTGCGCCACGCCGCGCACCTGGAAGTCGATGTTCTGGTAGATGTTGCTGAACAAGCGTGTTGAAGGTGTTGTGCAACGTGTCCGTGAGGACGAACGTCCCGGCAATGAAGGTCACGCCGATGACGATCGCCAACGCAGTGAGGGCCAGTCGCAGCTTGTGAGCGAGCAACCCCTTGATGGTCACACGCCACACGTCAGGTCCCCAATGTCCGGATGCGCTCCAGCACCAGGTCCGCCGTCGGCTGCGTCAGCTCGTCGACGATGTTGCCGTCAGCCAGGAAGACCACGCGGTCGGAGTAGGCCGCGCCATGGGGATCGTGGGTCACCATCACGATGGACTGGCCGAATTCGGTGACGGAGCGGCGCAAGAACGACAACATCTCCGCGCTCGAGGTCGAGTCCAGGTTCCCGGTCGGTTCGTCTGCAAAGACCAGGTCGGGACGGTTGATGAGCGCGCGGGCGCAGGCACAACGTTGCTGTTGGCCACCCGACATCTCACTGGGGCGGTGTGAGAGCCGGCTGGCGATGCCGAGCTGATCGACGAGGTAGTCGAACCACTCCTTGTCGACCTTCCGACCGGCCAGGTCCGCCGGCAACGTGATGTTCTCAGCCGCAGTCAGGGTGGGGACGAGGTTGAACGACTGGAACACGAAGCCGATGTGATCACGCCGCATCTGCGTCAGCCCGGCGTCGTCGAGGCGCCCGATGTCGAGGTCTCCGACGAATGACTGTCCGGACGTCGGACGATCGAGTCCCGCCATGCAGTGCATCAACGTCGACTTCCCCGATCCGGACGGGCCCATGACCGCGGTGAAGCGACCGCGCTCGAACGTGACGTTCACGCCGGCGAGGGCATGGACCGTCGCCTCCCCCGTGCCGTACGTCTTGCGGAGCTCGATCGCATGCGCAGCAGGCGATGCCGGACGTTGCGCCGGCGGAGCTGGGTCGGTGAGCGTCACCATGCCTCGTTTCGTCAGTCGCGGATATGTGGATGCGTTTGGGCGTGGGGAGCGGACCGGTCCCACCTCTGCGATCCCCCTCGATGATCGCGCCCTGCCGAGCCTGGGGCTATCGGGGATGTCCCTGAGTTTTTCGGGAGCACACTCAGGGTCTGCCCCAGGTTGCGAAGCGCCAAGGGTACTGCCGCGGGGTCTCACCTCGGCACAAGGGGTCGGCTCGTGATTGCGGGCTCAGCGTTTGCACGTGTATGCAACCCGTCACTGCAGTGCTCGTCACTGGTGCTAACCCCAGGGCCAGACGCCCGGTAGCGGCATTCTCCCCGCCGCGCGAGCCGTTCATGCTGGAGGCGGCGGCACGGAGGGTCCGGTCCCGCCGCGAAGGGAGCACCCGTGATCGTCACTCGTGGTCTGACGAAGCGTTATGACAAGACGCTGGCCGTCGACGGCCTGAGCTTCACCGTCTCCCCGGGGGTCGTCACCGGGTTCCTCGGCCCGAACGGCTCGGGGAAATCGACCACCATGCGCATGATTCTCGGGCTCGACCGGCCTGATGCCGGATCTGCGCTCGTCAACGGGCGCACCTATGCCGAGTTGTCCTGGCCGTTGCGCGAGGTAGGTGCCCTGCTCGACGCCAAGGCCTTCCACCCCGGTCGGAGCGCGCGGAACCACCTGCGCTGGCTCGCCGAGGCCAATGACATCCCCAGGGCACGGGTCGACACCGTGCTCGACGTCGTCGGGTTGACCGCGGTCGCCGACCGCCGGGCCGGCAAGTTCTCCCTGGGCATGGGACAACGCCTCGGAATCGCCAGCGCTCTCCTCGGGGATCCCGGCGTGTTGCTCTTCGACGAACCCGTGAACGGCCTCGATCCCGAGGGCATCCGCTGGGTCCGGCACCTGTTGCGCGACCTGGCCTCCGAAGGGCGGACCGTGCTCGTCTCGAGCCACCTGATCAACGAGATGGCGCTCACCGCGGAGCGACTCGTCGTCATCGGGCGCGGCACGTTGATCGCCGAGACCAGCGTCGACGACTTCGTCGGGCGTCATCAGAGCGACGCCGTCCGCATCGTGACGCCCACGCCCCAGCGCTTTGTCGCAGCCTTGTCCCGGGCCGGAGCCCGGCCGGCCGTCCACGACGACGGTTCCATTGTCGCCTCAGGCCTGACCTCGGCCGACATCGGCGAGTTGGCGGCCGGTCAGGAGCTCACGGTCCACGAGCTCACCCCGCTGCGCGCCTCGCTCGAAGACGTGTTCATGGAGCTCACGAGCTCGTCCGTCGAGTACCGCTCGCAGACCGACGACCAGCCGGCGGTGCGCGACGCACTGCCGGCTCACTGAAAGGAAACCCGATGACAACCCTCCCCATCACATCGCCTGCGGCCGCACAACGGGCGCCCGCGTCCCCATCACGCCGGTGGCGGGCCGGACTCCCGCAGACCGTACGGGCCGAGTCGACCAAACTCGTCTCGTTGCGATCGACCAGGTGGACGCTGGTGATCACCTCAGTCGGGACCTTCGTCGTCACCTTCCTGGCGGCCCATGGCGCACTCCATCACCCCAAGGGGTGGTATCAGGGATTCGACCCGACCAACCAGTCCCTGGCCGGGCTCGCCATCGGGTCACTCGCTCTGGGTGTGCTCGGCATCCTGGCCATGAGCGGTGAGTACGGCTCCGGGACGATTCGTTCGTCACTCGCCGCCATGCCGCGGCGGGGCGTGTTGCTGGGTGCCAAGGTGCTCGTGATCGGGCTCGGCACGCTGGTCATCGGCGAAGTGCTCAGCTTCATCTCCTTCTTCGAAGGGCAGGCCGTGCTCCGCGGCGGCGCGCCGACTGCGTCGTTGGGACAGCCGGGCGTGCTGCGGGCGGTGGCGTTGTCGGGGTTCTTCCTCGCTCTCTTCGCACTTCTCGGCTTGGGAATCGGGACCGTGATCCGCCACACCGCCGGCGCCGTGGCAGTCTTCGCCGGCGTCACATTCCTCGTGCCCATCCTGTTCGACTCCATTTCGCACGGCATCGCCCGTTTCGCCCCTGAGCTGATCTTCGCCAACTCGATCGCGGCGGTCGACCGGCAATCGAACGCCGTCTCGGTCACAATCGGTGTCGTGCTGATGCTCGTGTACTGCGCCACCGCGCTCGGACTGGGCGCCCTCTTGCTCAACCGGCGGGACGCATGAGCCCGGACTCGGGCGAGGACAGCGGCGTCCGGGTGCGCATCCGGGGGCGAGAACTGTCGCTGGCCATGACCGACGAGCAGACCGTCCGCATGAAGGCCATCGCCACGACCATTCTGCACGAGCCCTTCACCAAGCGGGTCTGGGCCGAGTTCGGTTTCTTCCTTCTGGGCTGCGCGCTCGCCGGGGCCGGTCTGTTCTTCGTGGTGTGGACCATGGGCGTCGGTCTCGTCCTGGCGATCACCTTCTTCGGCTTTGCCATCTTCGCCCTGGCCCTCCGCGGTGCCCGCGGCATCGGTGGGATGCAGCGGAGCCTGGCGCGCAACATGCTCGGAGAGGCGGTGGAGGACCCGCAAGCCTTTGTCGCCCGGCCGGGTTTCCTGGGCTGGCTGCAGTCGTGCCTGCGTGACCGGGTGGCCTGGCGCGCGGTGGCGTACCTCGCTCTGAAGGTGCCCTGGTCGATCCTTGGTCTCTTCGTGGCATTCAGCCTCTGGTGGGACGCCTTCGCGCTGCTCCTGCAGCCCATCTTCAGCCACGGGGGCGGCGGATCCCCGGTGTGGGGTCTCGTGTCGAATCTCTTCCCGTCGCACGCCTTCCAGGGGGGCAGCTTTGTGCGCGACGTGGCGGGGCTCATTCTCGGCGCCATGTTCTTCTTTGCCGCACCCTGGGTCATGCGGGGCTTCGTCAACGTCGACCGCCTCCTGATCAGGAGCCTGCTGGGGCCCGACCCGACGGCGACGCGGGTGCGCTCCCTCGAACAAGCCCGGACCCAGACCATCGACGCGTCCGCGGCGACGCTGCGTCGGATCGAACGCGACCTCCACGACGGCACGCAGGCTCAATTGGTGGCCCTGGCCATGCGGTTGGGAATGGCGAAGGAAAAGCTCGAGGGCGACCCCGAGCATGTCGACCTCGAGCGGGTACGCGAGCTGGTCGACGCCGCGCACCGGGGGGCCAAGGAAGCCATCTCCGAACTGCGGGACATCGCCCGCGGCATCCATCCCCCGGCACTCGACATCGGCTTGGAGGGCGCCCTGGCCACCTTGGCGGCGCGCAGTGCCGTGCCGACAGAGCTCTCGGTGAACCTGTCAACGCGGCCGACGCCGGCCATTGAAGCCATCGCCTATTTCTGCGTCGCCGAGCTCCTTGCCAACGTGGCGCAGCATGCGCTCGCCTCACGGGCCTCGGTCTCCTGTGCGCAGCAGGGGTCCTGGCTGCGCCTCGTCGTGCGCGACGACGGCACGGGCGGGGCGCAGTTGACGACCATCGGATCCTCGTCGAGCGGATTGGCCGGTCTGACCGACCGGGTCCACGCCGTCGATGGGCAACTCCACCTCGTCAGCCCGCCCGGCGGCCCCACGGTCGTGACCGTCGACCTCCCCCTTGCCTCGTGACGGGCGCCTCGCTCCGCATCGCCATCGCCGAAGACTCCGCCATTTTGCGGGACGGCCTCGTCCAGCTGCTGGTCGACCGCGGTTTCACCGTGACCGGCGCTGTCGGGGACCCGGCCGCACTGCGCAGTTCGGTGGCCCAGAATCCCCCCGACGTCGCGGTGATCGATATCCGCATGCCACCGACCTTCACCGACGAAGGCCTCCGGCTGGCGCTGGAGCTCCGCGCCCATCACGAGGGTCTGGGCATCCTGCTCTTCTCCCAGTACATCGAGACCCGTTACGCCGCCGATCTGCTGGCCGACGACGCCGCTGGGATCGGCTACCTGCTGAAGGACCGGGTGGCCGACGTCAGCGACTTCGTCGAGGCGCTCGAGCGCGTCGCCGTAGGAGGCACCGCCTTGGATCCGGAGGTCGTCACACAGCTGCTGGGCGCGACACGACGAGCGGATTCACTCTCGGTCCTGACCGCACGCGAACGAGAGGTCCTTTCTCTCATGGCGGAGGGCCGGTCCAACGCCGCCATCGCCAACGCACTGGTCGTCAGCGAGGGCGCGGTCGAAAAGCACGTCGCCAATATTTTCGCCAAGCTCGATCTCCCGGTTTCCGAGAAGGACCACCGCCGCGTGCTGGCGGTGCTCCGTTTCCTCGAGTCCTGACCACAGGCCTGCCGAACCGTTTGCAACGGGGCCTGCAGACCGAACCTCCATAAGGGTCCGCCGGCGACTCCTCGGCACCCCGCAAACCATTGCACTGCGGGGTGAACCAGCACGGCTGGGTAAAAAGAGGGGTGATGAAGGTGATCCGAGGAGAATCCGGGAGCCCGAAAATTCCTTCGATCGGCCTGGTGCTCGGCGCCGGCGGTGTCGTCGGCCAGGCCTACCAGGCCGGGGTCCTGTCCGCCCTGCAGCGCGAGACCGCCTGGGACCCGCGTGAGGCGACCATCGTCGTCGGCACCTCCGCCGGCTCTCTCACCGGAGCAGCGCTCCGGGTCGGGGTTCGGGCCACCGACCTGGCGGCTTCGCTGTACGGGGTTCCCCCTTCACAGCGGGGCGAGGCCATCCTCCGCCGCATTCTCCCCTCCGACGTGGAGCCACTCCCCACCCCATCGGTCAGCTCCTACTTGCGCCCCTGGAACCTTCCGTCCGCCGCCCTCATCACCCGGGCCGTGCGCCGGCCCCTCGCCTTCCGGCCCGAGGTGGCGGCCATGACGCTGCTCCCCCGGGGCCAGATCGACATCTCGGAGCGGGCCCGGGGCCTCGACGAGCACATGGGCAGTCAGTGGCCGCAGGGGCTGCGCATCTGCACGGTCAGGCGATCGGACGGGGCCCGGGTCGTCTTCGGCCGCGAGGGCGCTCCGCCGGCACGCCTGGCCGAAGCCGTGCTGGCGTCGTGCGCCATTCCGGGCTACTTCCAGCCGGTGGACATCGAAGGCACCGAGTACGTCGACGGCGGCGTGCACTCGGCCACGAACGCTGACGTGCTGCGGTCTGAGGGGCTCGACATGGTCGTCGTCATATCCTCCATGTCGGCCGCCCATGGCAGCGCCAACGGCATCGACGGGTGGATCCGGCGGGCCGTGCATCGCCGCATGGAGCGCGAAGTTGCCCGGTTGGAGGATGCCGGCATTGTGGTCATCAGACTGGAGCCCGGCGCCGAGTCGCGCCGTGCCATGGGACTGCGCGCCATGGCCGAGGATCGCAGCCCCCAGGTGATCGCGGCCGCGTACGGGGAGACCCGCGAGCACATTCTCTCCACGCCCGCTCTCGGCTCCCTCGGCAGCCCGCTCGCCGCCTCCTCCGCCGGCTGACCCCGGGAAAACGGAGCGGCCCGGGAGTACGCTGCGACCAGGGGAAGCCCAAGGGAGGGTCGATGAGTCCTGATCGCCTGAGTCCGCTGGACGCATCGTTCCTCCACATTGAGGACCACGTCTCGCACATGCACATTGCGTCGGTCGCCATCTTCGAGGGCCCTCCGCCGCCCTTCGGCGACATCGTCGCCATGGTGGACGCCAAGCTGGACCTGGTCCCGCGCTACCGCCAGAAGGTCCGCTTCGTGCCCTTCGAGCTGGGGCGGCCCGTCTGGGTCGACGACCCGCACTTCAACATTGAGTACCACCTGCGCCACACGGCGCTCCCCACCCCCGGTGGCGAGAGCGAGCTCCGCAAGCTCGTCGGACGCGTCATGGCCCAGCAACTCGACCGCTCCAAGCCGCTCTGGGAGATCTGGGTGGTCGAAGGCCTCGAGGACGACCGCTGGGCGATGCTGGCCAAGACGCACCACGCGTTGGTCGACGGGATCTCCGGCACCGACCTTCTGGCGGTCATCATGGATCTGCGCGCGGATGCGGTGCGCCCGGAACCGTCGCAGTGGACGCCGCAGCCCGAACCGACAGCGCTCCACCTCATGCTGGACGCGTTGGAAAACGTCGTGCTGTCGCCTTATGAGCAGGTCCGAGCGGCGCGGGCGCAGACCAGGGCTCTGCGCCGGCTGGCGGGCTACGCATTGGGGGTTGCCGGGGGACTCTTCTCCCTCGGAGGACTGGTGCGCCCGACGCCGCTTTCCAGCCTCAACGGGCCTCTCGGCCCGCACCGGCGGTACGCCTGGGCCACCACGTCGGTCAGCGACATCAAGCGGGTTCGCCACGCACTCGGCGGGACATTCAACGACGTTGTGCTGGCCAGTATCACCAACGGATTCCGCGAGCTTCTGCTCGCGCGGGACGAGGACGTCGAACGCGTGGTGCGCACGCTCGTGCCTGTCTCGGTCCGGCCACGCGATTCGTCAGGCAAAGCGGTCGGGGACGGCACCTACGAGAACAAGATCTCCGCCATGTTCGCCGAGCTCCCCGTCGACATCGACGACCCCGCCCTTCGGCTGCACGTCATTACGGAGCAGATGAAGGACCTCAAGGACTCGAGTCAGGCCCTGGCGGGAGAGGCGCTCACTTCCATGTCGGGCTTCGCGCCGCCCATGCTCCTCGCGCTCGGGATGCGCCTCGCCACCAGGGCAGGCCAGCGCAACGTGAACACGGTCACCACGAATGTGCCGGGACCCCAGTTCCCGCTCTATGCGGCGGGACGCCGGATGATCCGGGCCTTTCCGTATGTCCCGCTCGGCGGGCAAATGCGCCTCGGCATCGCGATCTTCTCCTACGACGGCGAGGTCAACTTCGGCATCACCGGTGACTATGACTCGACCCCGGACATCGACGTCCTGGCCGGCGGCATCGAAGACGGCATGACGCAGATGCTGAAAGTGTGTGACCAACCGGCTCGCTGAGGGTCATCCCTCCCAACCGGCGATGCCGATCACCTCGTCGGCGATGTAGGTGCGCAGATCCCCGACGATGACCTTCTCGACGGAACGCCCCACAATCGGCACACGCACCCTCAGATCGCCCTCAACCTCCACGTCGCACGTGTCAGGCCCGGCGTCACCCTCTTCGAACCGGTAGGTCCCGCTGGCGCTCAGCCGATCCGGATAGTGGTCCGGCAGCACGGTCCAGCTGGAACGACGTTCGGCCAGGAGGAACTCGGTACGGGTGATCCACGACATCTTTCCGGGATCCACGACCGCCCGCACGGCGGGTGACACCGAGCCTGTGAACGCGAAACGCACTTCCAGGAGGACGCGGTCCTCGGTCGCCTCGCGGCGGACAACTTCACGGACCTCGATGTCGTCGCGCGCGGGACGCCCCTCGTAGAACGCGGGAGCGCCGTACGCCGCCATCGCCCGGTCCGGCGGCACCGCCACCGCCTGCCGGATGCTGAATTTCACGTCGTCGGTCGTGTCGACGGCATTCCCAGTTTGCGGTGATCCCAGCTGACGGTCCGCTCGACGTTGAGCTTCACCGCCACCCGCTTGTTCAGCATGATCTCGAGGATGGGCTTGAGCTCGTCGGTGTAGGGCCCGTTGTAGCGCTCGTAGACGCTGATGCCGAGCTGCCACAGCCGGTCGGGGTCGTCGACGATCTCCGCCTGGCCGACGAGCTCCACGCCTCGGAGCTCCTCGTAGTAGTCGCCGTCCTCGAACAGCATGGTCAGGTGCGGATTCCGCCGCAGGTTCTGGACCTTCTGGGACTTGGCCTTCGTCTCCACGGTGACGCAGCCCTCCAGGAACCCGTACCACATGGCCACCGCGTGGATGGAGCCGTCGGGAGACAGGGAGCACATCGTCATGTTTCGCCTCTCGGCGAGGAACGCATCTACCTCGGCCGGTGTCATCTGTATGGCCTTGCGCTGATTCACGCCGTGGCCCATGGCCTCGGTCATTCGGTACCTCCCACTCGTGTGTCTGGGAGCGTAATCCTCTGAGCAGGGCCGGAACCGTGAAGAGTTCATCTCCAGCACACTTGTTGGTTGCAACGGTTTCACGGCACGTTCACCTCGGCTTCGTAGCGTGTGCGCCGATGGCGACCGTGGATGGGCACAGGGACCACAGGTACCGGGAGGATCGTTCCGCTCCCGGTGCAGGGCGTCATCGCGGCCAGGAAGCCCTGGCCGAGGTCATCATGATCCGACCGGCGCGCTCACACCGCAACGGGGTTCTCGGCTCGCTGGTGACCATGGCGCGGGTGTTCGCCTCCCCGCGCGCACAGGCGGCGCCGGTGCGAACTACCCCCCGTCCACCGTCGTCGCCTGACCTTCTCCCCTTCAGGCCGCCCCGGGCCCCCCACGACGCTGCCTGAGGCTGGGCACAGCGTGGCAGTCGCCAATGCACCGGCCGTGAGCGGCCGGCCCCCCGTGCCAGGCACGGCACGGGACAACCGGCCCTTGGTCCTCGTCGTCGACGACGAGGAGTCCTACCGGCAGGCGCTGGCCTCGGGGCTGACCCGCGAGGGCTTCGCGGTCGAGGCTGCCGGCGACGGACACGAGGCTCTTCGTCTCTTTCATCGCGTGCACCCGGACCTCGTGCTCCTCGACGTCATGCTCCCCGACCAGTCCGGGATCGAGATTTGCCAGCAGATGCGGAGCCTCAAGCCGGTCCCGATCATCATGGTGACCGCACGCGACTCCGAAGTCGACATTGTGCTCGGGCTCGAGCTGGGCGCGAGCGATTACGTCGCCAAGCCTTTCCGTCTCCGCGAGCTCGTCGCCCGCATGCGGGCCGTGCTGCGACGGGGTGTGGCCGTCGCAGAACACCACGAGGAGGTGCTCGCCGTCGGCCCCGTGCGACTCGATGCCGGTCGCCGTGAAGTCACCGTCGACGAGGTCCCGGTCGAGCTCTCTCGGAAGGAATTCGACCTCCTGGCCCTCCTGATGTCGCACAGCGGGCAGGTCGTGACCCGCGACTGGTGCATCGACCGGCTTTGGTGGGACCAGGAGCTGACGGATACCCGCACCCTCGACACCCACATAAAGCGGCTGCGCCGGAAGGTGGAGCCCGACCCGGCGAACCCCCGTCACCTGGTCACCGTCCGGGGTGTCGGCTTCCGCTTCGAGGGCTAACCGGGCACGACTCGGCGCATTCGCCCTACATTGAGCGGATGCAAAAAGGCGACGTCGTTCCCGACTTCACACTCCCCGACCAGACGGGGGCACCGCGCAAACTCAGTGACCTCCTGGCCAATGGGCCAGTGGTGCTGTTCTTCTACCCGGCCGCCATGACCTACGGCTGTACGAAGGAGAGCTGCCACTTCCGCGACCTGGCGGGCGAGTTCGCCGCCGTCGGGGCCCAGCCGGTCGGCATCAGCGCGGACACGGTCGAAAAGCAGGAGCAGTTCGACAAGAAGGAGTCGCTCGGCTTCCCCCTGCTGTCGGACCCCGACCGCGTGGTGGCGGCTCAGTTCGGCGTCAAGCGCAGCGTGAGCTTCCTGAAGGTGAAGCGATCCACGTTCGTCATCGACACCGACCGCACGATCCTCGACGTTCTGCACAGCGAGATCTCCATGGCCTCCCACGCCGACAAGGCGCTCGCCCTCCTGAAGGAACGACCCGCTGCCTGAGCGCACCGTCGTCATCACAGGGGCCGCCTCGGGTATCGGTGCGGCCACCGCCACGCGGCTGGGCGCCGCGGGCTGGCGCGTCATCGGCATCGACAAGGACGAGTCGGACATTGTGGCCGACCTCTCCACGCCGGACGGGCGCCAGAGTGCGGTTGCGCGGGCAACCGAACTGAGCGGTGGCGTGCTGGACGGCGTCGTGACCTGTGCCGGGTTGGCCGGACTGCCGGGCCGGGCCGGGTCGCTGTTGGCCGCCGTGAACTACTTCGGCACCGTGGACCTGCTCGAAGGTCTGCGCCCGCTCCTGGGGGCCGGGAGCGCCGCCGTGGCCATCAGCTCGAACTCGACCACCGTGCAACCCGCCATCCCCGCCGATCTCGTCGAGGCCTGCCTCCGCCACGACGAGGCGCTCAGTGCGGAGATCGCCGATGCCCGCGGCTCGCTGGTCGCCTACCCGGCGACGAAGCTCGCCGTGGCCTATTGGGTGCGCCGCAACGCCACAGGGCCGGACTGGGCCGGGTCGGGGATCCGCCTCAATGCCATCGCCCCCGGCATGATCGACACGCCGATGGTGGCCGGCATGCGGGCCGACGCCAAAGCCGGTCCCATGCTCGACATGTTGCCCATCCCAGTAGGCCGGCCGGGCCGGGCCGAGGAGATCGCCGCCGTGGTCGAGCTGCTCCTGGGTCCTGACGGCACCTTCTTCTGTGGGTCGGTCGTCTTCTGCGACGGGGGCAGCGACGCGCTCTTGCGCACCAATGACTGGCCCGCCGCCTGGGACATCTCCGTCCCCGAGCTCGGCCAACAGCTCTCCTGATCACGTCGCCACCGCGTCGGCCCCGACCGTAGGCTGGCCGCAATGCCGGGCCGGATCCTGGTGGACACCACCCCGCTGCGGGAGAGTCGCGACTTCCGTCTCCTCTTCACCGGCCAGCTCATTTCCGTCATCGGGACCCAGCTGACGGTTGTCGCCATCCCCTACCAGGTGTACTCCATGACGCACTCCACGCTGCAAGTGGGAGCGATCAGCCTGGTCCAGCTCTTCCCGTTCCTGGCCGGTGCCCTCTCCGCGGGGCCGATCGGCGATTCGGTCGACAAGCGACGGATCATGATCTGGACGTCGGTGGCGCTCATGCTGACCAGCGCCGCCATGGCCGTCAACGCGGCCGTGGCCCACCCGTCGCTCCTCGTGCTCTACGTCGTCAGCGCCATGGCGGCCGGCCTCTTCGGCTTTTCGAGCACCGCCCGCTCGGCGGCCGTCCCCGGCATGGTCGAGCGGCGGCATCTCGCTGCCGCTGCCGCCATGACGCAGATCGTCTTCCAGGTTGGCGTCATCGTCGGGCCCGCTCTGTCCGGGCTCCTGCTCGGCATCGGGCTCCCACTGGTCTTCGGGCTCGATGCCGCCTCGTTCGTGGTGGCCGCCGTCACCTCGGCCATGCTGCGCCCGATCCCACCGGCCCACGACGCCGGCGGCCTCTCCCCGTGGCAGTCGACCAAGGAAGGCCTGCGCTACCTGCGCTCCCGCCAGGCCCTCCAAGGCGTCTACCTCATCGACATCAACGCCATGGTGTTCGGCATGCCCCGGGCCCTCTTCCCCGCCATGGCCGGCGCCGTGTTCGGTGGCGGGACGATCACCCTTGGTTTTCTCTACGCCGCGCCGGGTGTGGGCGCGCTGATCGGGGCGGTCACCACGGGCTGGGTCGCCAACCTGCGGCGCCAGGGTTGGGCGGTGATCGTGGCGGTGTGCGTGTGGGGTGCGGCCATCGCGCTCTTCGGGTTCTCCGACACGCTCTGGATCGCGCTCGTCCTCCTGGCGGTGGCGGGGTGGGCCGACGTCATTTCCGCCGTCCTGCGCAACACCATGCTGCAGAGCAGCATCCCCGAGCGCTTCCGCAGCCGCATGTCCTCCATTCAGATGGCCGTGGTGCAAGGCGGCCCCCGCCTCGGTGACATGGAGTCCGGGACCGTCGCCGCGCTGACGAGCATTGAGTTCTCCGTCGTCTCGGGCGGGCTCGCCTGCATCGTCGGCGCCGCCGTCATCGGTGCGCTGCTCCCCGTCTTCCGTCGCCACGTCGCCGGTGAGATCGACGACGTGCCCGTATGATCCGGCAATGAGCGACGTCTTTTGCCGAGCCGACCTGGGGCGAGGTCGACCCCGCCGCCTTTCGCCGGATCCTCGTCGTCTCGCCGCATTTCGACGACGCCGCCATGGGAGCAGGACATCTCATCGCCAGCTACGACGACACGACGGTCGTCACCGTTCTCGGCGGACGGCCCCCCGCCTACCCCGAAGTCCCGTCGGAGTGGGACGCACTGGGCGGCTTCGTGGCCGGCGACGACGTGGTGGCGGCGCGGCGCGAGGAGGACGTGGCGGCCATGGCGGTTCTGGACTCGGCCTACCAGTGGCTCGAGTTCTCCGACCACCAGTACCTCGAGCCGCCGGACCGGCCGACGCCGGCCGACGTGGCGCCGGCGCTCGGAGGGGCCATTGCCGAGCATGACCCCACCTCGGTCTTCTTCCCGATGGGTCTGGGCAACCCCGATCACGTGATGGTGCACGACGCCTGTCTCCTGGTGCGTGACCAGCAACCCGAGCGGGAGTGGTTCTGCTACGAGGACCACGGCTACAAGCATCTCCCCGGCATGCTGGCCTGGCGCGTCGCCAAGCTGCTGCGCGCGCACCCCTGGCCGACGCCCGCCATCGTCCCGCACGTGCCCGACGAGGAGCGCAAGCGACGCGCCATATGGTCCTACACCTCACAGATAGCCCCCCTGGAGCAGGACCACGCGCTCAGCGCTCGCATGGAGGGCCGCGTCCCGGAGCAGTTCTGGCACCTGGCGCCGCCGCCGGCGGGGTGGGAAGGACTGTCCGACCTCATCTGACCCCAGACGCGACGGCCCGCCCGGGGGGAGTCGGGCGGGTCGTCGGCTGAACCTCGCAACCACTGAGGCGCTGTCCGGCTGTCAGCTCGCCGAAGGGGAGGCATCGACGGCCTGACGTGCCGATAGTGGTCGCCAGGACCCCCGCGAACAAGGGTTGCGGGCCAGAGTTCACGCAGTGGAAACCCAATTGGGGTCCAGGAATCGGGCCGAAAGTTCCGGACGTTCAGCCCTACCGGTCCCCATTGACGGGGTGCACCATCAGTGCTGTGGTCATGTACAGAGACCTGTTGATGCGGGCCCTCGACCAGGCTGGGGACGAGAAAAGGTCCGACGACCTGCTCCTCGCCGACCTCGTGGACTCCCGGGCCCGGCTTCACGCGACGGGTGCGGCGGCTCCGGTGGCCGAGACGCTGGCCCGGGAACTGTCCTACGACGGCGCCCTCATCCGGCTGTGCGTCGCCCTCGACGTCCGCGCCACGCCGGTGTGGTTCGACAGCCCCGGGCCCGAACGGGCCCGGCTGGAACGGGAGCTGGCGCACCGCGGCATCCGGCTTCCGGCACCACAGCTCCTGCCACGCGTAGTCATTCCGCCGCCGAACGAGTGCTCGGGCGGTCGCTCCGGGCAGCGCAGACGACGGCCGGCGCCCCTCGGTAGAGTCGACCGCGGTGCCAGGGGACGGCGAGGTGACGGTGGAGGCCGGCGGCCGCGAGGTGCGTGTCTCGCGACCGGACAAGATCTATTTCCCTGCCCTGGAGGCCACCAAGTTCGACCTCGTCTCCTACTACCTCGAGGTGGGCGAGCACCTGCTGAACACGGCCGGCGGGCGGCCCGCCATGCTGCAGCGCTTTCCCGACGGCGCCACCGGCAAGTCCTTCTACCAAAAGCGCATCCCTGCCGGCGCGCCGGACTGGCTGCAGTCGACCACCGTGTCGACCCCGAACGGGACCACCTCCAACGCCCTCGTTGTCGCCGACATGGCGCACGTCGTGTGGGCGGTGAACATCGGCTGCCTCGGTCTGCATCTGTGGCCCTACCGGGCGGCCGACCCCGCCCACGCCGACGAGCTCCGGATCGACCTCGATCCCACGACCGGTATCGGCTTCGACGAGGTGCGCGCCGTGGCTCTGCTGTGCCGCGACGTTCTTGAAGAACTGGGCCTGCGCGGCTACCCGAAGACGACGGGGAACACCGGCTTGCACGTGTACCTCCGCCTCCAACCTCGCTGGGACTCCTTCGAGGTGCGCGCGGCCGCCGTCGCGCTGGCCCGGGAGCTGGAGCGGCGCTTCCCGGCTCTGATCACCGCCAACTGGTGGAAGGAGGAGCGCGGGAGTCGCGTCTTCGTGGACTTCAACCAGAACGCGCCGCACAAGACCGTCTTCGGCGCCTGGTTCGCCCGGCCGCGCACGGGGGGACAGGTCTCGACGCCGCTCACCTGGGAGGAGGTCGAGACGGTGGCCCCCAACGAGCTGACCATCCGCACCGTGCCCGACCTCGTGCGGCGACGCGGTGACCCGTGGGCCGACATAGCCGCCGCACCCCAGTCGATCGAGCCCCTGTTGGAGCTGGCCGCACGCGACAAGGAGGCCGGCCTGCAGGACGCGCCCTGGCCGCCGCAATATCCCAAAATGCCTGACGAGCCGCCCCGCGTCGCCCCCAGTCGGGCCAAGAAAGCCTGACCGTGGAACCCCTCGACGCGCTCAACCGCATCGCCTTCCTGCTGGAACGCAGCGGCGCCGACTCCTACAAGGTGCGCGCCTTTCGCGGTGCCGCCCATGCCGTGGCCGACATCGATCCCGACAGCCTCCGCGCGCTGGCCCGGTCAGGGCGGCTGCAGACCATTGAGGGAGTCGGTAAGTCGACCGCCCTGGTCATCACCGAGGCCCTCGAGGGCCGGGTGCCGACGCGCCTCACGGAGCTGGAGGAGTCTCCCGTCGACGACCTGGAGCTCGACGCGCCGGCCCAGGCGCTTCTGGACTCGCTCCGTGGCGACTGCCATTCCCACTCCGACTGGTCCGACGGCGGAAGTCCCATCCGCGAAATGGCGGAGGCGGCCCGAGAGCTCGGGCACGACTACCTGGTGCTGACCGACCACAGCGCTCGCCTGACCGTGGCCCATGGCCTGAATGCCGAGCGCTTGCGGGCCCAGCTCGACGTGGTGGCGGAGCTCAACATGGACCTGGCGCCCTTCCGGATCCTGACCGGCATTGAGGTCGACATCCTCGAAGACGGTGCACTCGACCAGGAGCTGGAACTGCTGGCCCAGCTGGACGTCGTCGTGGCCAGCGTGCACTCCAAGCTGCGCATGGAATCGCCGGCCATGACAGAGCGGATGCTGGCCGCCATTGAGAGCCCACACACCGACATCCTCGGACACTGCACCGGGCGCCTGATCACCGGCCGCGGTCGGCCGCAGTCCACCTTCGATGCCGACGCGGTCTTCAGCGCCTGTGCCCGCACGGGAACCGCGGTCGAGATCAACTCGCGACCCGAACGCCAGGACCCGCCGCAGGACTTGCTCCGTCAGGCCGTCTCGCTCGGCTGTTCCTTCTCGGTCGACACCGACGCCCACGCGCCCGGCCAACTCGGTTGGCTCGGCCGGGGCTGCGCCAAGGCCATCGATGCCGAGGTGCCACCCGAGAAGATCGTCAACCGGGGGTCGGTTGACGAGCTGTTGGCCTGGAGCGAAGCCCATGCGAGCTGACCCGCCGTGACGCTCCCCGTCCGCCCGCCGGTCGCGCCCATGCTGGCCAAGCTCTCCCGCGAGCTGCCCCGGGACGCCGGCCTCTTCTACGAGCCGAAATGGGACGGATTCCGCTGCATCGTCTTCCGCGACGGCGACGACGTCGAACTGGGCAGCCGCAACGAGAAGCCGCTGACGCGCTATTTTCCCGAGCTCGTCGACGCCCTGCGCCGTGAGCTCCCGGCACGCTGCGTGCTCGACGGCGAAATCGTCATAGCCGGTCCCGCCGGCCTGGAATTCGACGCCCTGTCCCAACGCATCCACCCGGCCGAGAAGCGCATCCGCCTGCTCGCCGAGTCGACCCCCGCCTCGTTCGTCGCCTTCGATCTGCTGGCCGAAGGGGACCGCTCCTATATGGACGCGCCGTACGCGGAGCGGCGCGCCGTGCTCGAGAAGGCCCTCAAGAAGGCGCGCCCGCCCGTCCACCTCACCCCGGTCACCAACGATCCCGAAGTGGCGGCGGACTGGTTCTCGCGCTTCGAGGGCGCCGGGCTCGACGGCGTGGTGGTCAAGGACGGCGCGCTCACCTACCTGCCCGACAAGCGGGCCATGCTCAAGGTCAAGCACCAGCGCACGGCGGACTGCGTGGTGGCGGGCTTCCGCACCCACAAGGACGGCGCCGGCGTGGGCTCGCTGCTGCTGGGCCTTTTCGATGGCAAGGGGACGCTGCACCACGTGGGCGTGGCGTCAGGGTTCAGCGTGGCCCGCCGGCGCGAGCTGGTGGCCGAGCTCGAGCCCTATCGCAAGGACGCCCAGAAGGATCACCCCTGGGCCGGGTGGGCCGACGCCCAGGCCGCCGGCCGGGCGCCCGGCGGGGGCAACCGCTGGAACGCAGGCAAGGACATGACCTGGGAGCCATTGCGGGCCGAGGCCGTCGTCGAGGTCTCCTACGACCACCTCCAGCAGGACCGCTTCCGCCACGCAACGTCATTCGTGCGCTGGCGCCCCGACCGCGAGCCCGTGTCGTGCACCTACGCCCAGCTCGACACCCCGGTCCCCATGGAGCTGAACGAGGTCTTCGGCACCTCGTCGTCGCGGTAGTCAGCCGAGCAGGTCGGGCTCGGCCGCCAGCTCAGCACGCACGGCGGCCTCCCAGAAGCCGATGAACCCCTCGCCGTCGCTCTGCGCCACCAGGTCGATGAAGGCCTGCGGGACCCGGGTGGCCCCTGCACCGCCGGCCGCCCTGGCGTACCAGGCATGCTGGCATCGTTGCTCGAGCGCCACCGCTCGTTGGTGCACGGCGCGGGCGGAGCCGCCCAGGACGAACACGCCGTGACCCGCCAAGAGCGCCATTGACGCGTCGCCCATCTTCTCCACGGCCGACCGCGCGCTGAAGGCGTCGTTGACGGGGCCTTCGTACTCGTCGACCACGACGAGCGTGCCACCCCCCAAGGCGGAGCTCTGGTCGAGGATCGGCGGCACCTCGCCCAGGTCCGCCCACACGGTGCCGAACAGGGGGTGGTTGTGCACGGCCCACCCCACGTCCTGGCGCAACTTGTGCAGCTCGAGGTGCAGCGGGATCCCGAGCGGGACGGGCCAGTCCCCTTCGACGACCCGGCCATCGAGGTCGATGCGCAGCACCTGGGAGGGGCGAAGCTCCGCCCAGGTCAGCAACCACGGGTTGCACAGCAGAGTGCCGTCGCCCAGGTTCACGGTGATGTGCCCCGCCAGGTGGTCGTTGTAGCCCTCGCGCCACAGCGCGCGGGCGAGCACGACGAGCTCCTCGCGGGGCGTCAGATCGGGGACGAGCTTCTCGGCGGTCGGGGTGAACATCGGTCGGCTCCTCTCAGCGCGGCAGGACGGTGTCCGGGAGGGGGTGGCGGTAGAGCGCGGCGGCGTTCTCACAGCACATGGCTCGCAACTCGTGGGCCGGAATATGACCCCAACACGCGGCAATGACGTCTTGGGTGTCGGGCCAGGTGCTGTCGCCATGCGGGTAGTCGACCTCCACCATGATGTGGTCGATCCCGATGGCATGGCGCGTGTCGATGGTGGAAGGGTCGTCAATGGTGCAGAACCAGAAGTTGCGCTGGAGGACCTCGGCCGGCCGGACGTCCCAACCCAGCCCGTAGCGGGAGCGGTCGACGATGTTCTCGAGCCGGTCACGCAGCATGGCCACCCAGCCGATCCCCCCTTCGCTCATGGCGATCTTGAGCGTGGGGAGCCGGAGGGCGTAGCCGGACCACAGCCATTCGGCGCAGGCGATGAGTGACAGCTGGCCGAAGAGGGTGGCTCCGAGCTGCAGGGCGTCCATGCCCGCGCCGGGCGGTGCCGGGGTCAGCCCCGAGCTGCCCACGTGGAGGGAGACCACCGTGTCGGTCTCGACGACGGCCTCCATGATCGGGTCCCAGTGGGCCCGGTCCCACAGAGAGGGCAGCCCGATTTCGTGCGGTCGCTCGGGGAACGTCACCGAGGTGAAGCCGCGTGCGGCGTTGCGGCGGATTTCGGCAGCGGCCAGCGCCGGATCGGCCAGGTAGGTGATCGCAAGGGGGACGATGCGATCAGGGTGGCGCGAGTACCACTCTTCGAAGAGCCAGTCGTTCCACGCTTTGACACAGGCCAGACCCAGATCGCGATCCTTGGCGTCGAAGAAGACGCGGCCGCAGAAGCCGGTGATCATGGAGGGGAAATTCACCGACGCCCAGACACCGTTGATGTCCATGTCGTGCACGCGGGCGTCGACGTCGTAGCAGCCGGGCCGCATTTGGTCGAAGCGGAACGGCTCGAGGCCATAGGTCTCCGGGCGGCGGCCGGCCACTGCGTTCATCCCGACCTGCGTGTAGCGCTGACCCTCGAATTCCCACACCTGATGGCCCTCGGGCGTCTCGACGATGCGCGGGGCGCGGTCGGCCAGTGCGTGCGGCAGCCGATGCTCGAACGTGTCCGCCGGTTCCACGACATGGTCGTCCACCGAAATCACGGTGTAGCGCACCTCCCGCGGCTCGGGCTCCGGCAGGAAGAGATCGTCGACCAACACAAGACGGAGTATGCCCGAGGAATTCCTGCCTCGCTGTGCCGCGCCTCGCGCCGGCCACGGATGGATACTTGGGCTCGCGGAAAAGGAGGCGGCATGGTCGCGTTGGTCATTGTCTCGACGTTCGTTGTTCTGGTGCTCGGCGTGCTGGTGGCGGGCCTGTTACGGAGCCACGCCGACATTCTGCGCGCCCTCCACGACCTCGGCGCGGGCGTCGGTGATCCCTCGACCGCGCCGGCCCCTCCCGTGCCCGTGACGTTCACGCCACCCGGCGGGGGGCCCGGAGCTCGGCGCCGCGCCCGCCGTCGCCGGCATCACTCCAACGGGGGATGCGCGGGCCGTCGCCGTCGACAACAGCGACGACTTCACCTTGCTCGGCTTCTTGTCCTCCGGCTGTACCGGATGCGCCGCCTTCTGGGACGCCCTGCAGGATCCGGGACGCCTGCAGCTGCCCGACCGCACCCGGGTCGTGATCGTCACCAAGGGCCCGGACCGCGAGATCCCCGCCGAGGTGCAGGCCAAGGCGACGGGACGGGTGCCGGTGGTGATGTCGACCGAGGCCTGGCTCGACTACCAGGTACCCGGCTCCCCCTTCTTCGTCCTGGTCGACGGCGCAACCGGTCGCAAGGTCGGGCAGGGCGTGGCCAGCCAGGTGGCGCAGCTGACCGAGCTGGTCCGGCGGGCCGAGCACGACCGCGGGCACGGCGGCGGCACCCGCGGCCGGGGTGACACCTCGCTGGCGGGCCCGGCACGGGAGGCGGCGGCGGACGAGGTGCTGGCCGCCGCCGGCATCCTCCCGGGCGACCCCAGCCTCTACCCGCGCACCCTCGACGACGTCTTCCCGCACGGCCATCCCGTGCCGGCCGAGTAATGGCCACCATCGGAGCCCACGGCATCACCGCCCGTCTCCCGGCCGGCTTCGAGGGACGGATCTTCGTGCGCCCCGCCACGGTGGGCGTGACGTATCCGGTCGGGCAGTTCGCCACCTTTCCCATCCCCGACGACATCGGGGACTTCGGGAGCGGGGCGGTGACGCTCATGGGGCCCTCCGACGTGTTCTCCACCCTGTTCGAGTACGGGCCCGAAAGCGTCGGCACGGCACTCTTCGCCCGGCAGGGCCGGCCCGATGTGCTGTCGGAGTCGGATTTCTCGCCCATGACCCTGCGTCGAGGCATTCCCGGGCAATCGGGGACCCAGTGGTTCTTCACCGAGTCCGGGCGCGCCTTCTCGTTCTATGCGGTGCTCGGCAGCCATGCCCAGCGGGCGGTGCTGGTCCCTCACGTCAATACGTTGCTGTCGTCCTTGACGCTGAGCCCGGCCGTCACGGCTGTCCCGTCGGCGAGGCCCCGCTGGAATTGATCCCATGGCATTGATCGGCCTCTATCTGATTGCCGCCGGCCTGCTCTGCGTCGCCGGCGTGGCGAAGGCGTTGCGCCCCGACGACACGGCGTTGGCCATGGCGTCCCTGGTCCCCGGCCGTCCTCCGATGCGCGTGGTGCGCCCGGTCGTCCGGGTCGGCGCGCTGGCGGAGGCGGCATTGGGGGCTGCGGCGATCCTGTTCCCGCGCCCGGTCACGGCCGCGCTCGTCGCACTCTCCTACCTGGCCTTCACCGCCGTCGTGGCGTACGCCCGCTGGCGCGGTGGTGCGCTCGCCACCTGCGGGTGCTTCGGTCGGCCCGACACGCCCCCGACCGCACTCCATCTGGTGCTCGACCTCACGCTGGCCGTCGCGGCGGCCGCCGTCGCCCTCGGGGCCCCGCCGCAGAACACGCTCGGGCTGCAGCTGGCCCACCAGCCCTGGGCCGGATTCCCTCTTCTGTTCGTCAGCGCAGTGGGTCTCTGGCTCACCGCGCTCGCCCTCTCCGCGCTGGCCGCCCTCACCGCGGCGCGTCGGGTGGCACAACCGGGCCGGGTGCGGGCGTCGTGAGCATTTCGACCGCGCTGGTCGAGCGCGCCGCCGACTGTCCTGGAAGGGCGTCTGTCCCGGCGCAGCCTGATCAACCGCTCCGCCTTCGTCGGCAGCGCCGTCGCCGTCGGCGGCGGCCTCGACCTGGCCCTCAAACCCGGGAACGGCCTACGGGGCCATCTGCCGGTGCGGCAACGCCGGCTGTGGCTGCGGCAGCACCTGCTGCTCGGGGTTCTCCGAATTCTGCTGCGCGGTCAGCGGGGCCAACTTCTGCCCGGAGAACACCATCATGGGGGGCTGGTGGGTGGCGGACAACTCGTCGTACTGCGGCGGCCCGCGCTACTACATGGACTGCAATGCCACCTGCTCGTGTGACAACGGCTGCAGCGGCGGGTTCCCGTTCTGCTCGACCGGGTGCGACGGGACCGCATGCGGGTGCGGATCGCTGGGCTGCGACTCCTACCTGACGGGGTGCCTCCAGTTCCGGTACGGGCAGTGCAACCAGGAAGTGCCCTGCATGGGCCGCATCGTGTGCCGGGTCGTCGCCTGCGTCCCTCCCTGGACGGTCGATCCCACCTGCACCACCGCGGTCGCAGTCGACAACGCCACGGCGGAGCAGAACGAGCCGTGCTGGACCACGGCCCCGCCGGCGCCGCTGTGCACGTCTCCGGCCACGGACTGCAAGGTGGTCGGCCTTGTCCCGAGCGCCGACGGCGACGGGTACGCGGTTCTCACCGCCTTCGGGCGGCTGTTCGGGTACGGGGACTTCCCCGACGACGGCGATGCATCGACGTTGGCGCTCGGCGCTCCGATCGTCGGCGTGGCGACCTCCAAGACGGGCGGCTATCTCCTCGCCGCGGCCGACGGCGGCATCTTCGACTACGGCGGGGCTCCCTTCCTCGGCTCAATGGGTGGGCGACCCGCTCGACGCGCCCGTGGTCGGCATCGCCACCTCGCCCTCAGGCCAGGGCTACTGGATGGTGGCGGCCGATGGCGGAATCTTCGACTACGGGGATGCACTGTTCTTCGGTTCCATGGGGGGCCGGCAGCTCAATGCGCCCGTGGTCGGCATGGCGGCCACACCCACCGGGGCCGGCTACTGGCTCGTCGCCGCCGACGGGGGCATCTTCACCTTCGGCGACGCCCCGTTCCTCGGTTCCATGGGTGGCAGGCATCTCAACGCGCCGGTCGTCGCCATGGCGGCCACGCCGACCGGCCGCGGGTACTGGATCGTCGCCGCCGATGGGGGCATCTTCGCCTACGGGGATGCTGTCTTCGACGGGTCGACCGGCGCGCTCAAGCTCAATCAACCGGTGGTGGGCCTCGCGGCCTACGGCAACGATGCCGGCTACTGGCTGGTGGCCAGGGACGGAGGAATCTTCGCCTTCGGCGGCGCCCCGTTCCTGGGGTCGCCGGCGTGACGGAAAGGGAGAACCCATGCAGACGTTGTTGACCGTGGCGGCGGTGGTCCTCGCCGTGGTCGCCGCGGCCCGCTCGACCTGGTCCCCCTGTGGGGTCTCCATGCTGGCCACGGTCACACCACTGGCCGAACGGGGACGGGGCCACCGCTACCGCAGCACAGCGGCCTGGTTCATCGCGGGCGGGACGGTTGGTGGGGCAACCCTCGGTCTCGTCATGGCCGGGCTGGCGCTGGGTGTGCAGGCCGCCTCCCCTACGACGATCGCGCTCGCCACCGCCGCCTGCGTCGTCGCCACGCTCGCCGCCGCCTCGGACACACGCCTCGGGGGCTTCCACCTGCCGTTCCACTCCCGGCAGGTCAACGAGCGGTGGCTCGACCAGTTCCGCCCCTGGGTCTACGGCGCCGGTTTCGGCTGGCAGATCGGCGCCGGCCTGGTGACCTACATCAAGACAGCCGCGCTCTACCTCATGATCGTGCTGGCCGCCCTGACAGCGAGCCCCGCCACCGCCCTCGCCGTCGGCACGCTCTTCGGGTTTGTGCGCGGGCTGGCCGTCCTCCTCGGCCGGGGCATCGACAGCCCGGCCGCCCTCGCATCGTTCCACCGGCGCTTCACCGAGGCCGGGCCCTTCGCCCTGGCCGTGGTCGTGGCCTGCGAGCTCCTGACCGCGGTGGCCTTCGCCGCCGTGCTGTCGCTCTGGCTCGCCCTGGCACTCGCCCTCGTGGGAGGTGCGATAGCGCTGGCCGGCCTGGCGCGGCGGCACGCCCCGGCGGCCGCTCCGACCTCGTCCTCCTAGCCGCTCATATCCACGGCGTTCACGCGGACGGGGACGATCCGCACCACCACCCGGCTGTCCCCGGGCGCGTCGTGCTCACGCAGGTCGGCGTCGTACTTGGCCCCGACGCGCTGTGCGAAGGCGCCATCGTCGTCTGTGGTCACGACGGCCGTGCCCCGGATCTCCAGGTAGCGGTAGGGATTCTGCAGGTCGAGCAGGAACACGGTGCAGCTCGGCTCGGTCTGGAGGTTCTTGACCTTCTGGCGCCTCGTGTTGAGCGACATGGCCACCTGGCCGTCTTCGACCAGGAACCAGACCTCGGACAACTGGGGGTAACCGTCCTCGCCCGCTGTGGCCAGGGTGAGGACCTGGCCTTCGAGGAGATCGCGGTGACTGTCGGGGATGCTGTTGGCGGCCATGCGATTGGCTATACCCCGGGTACCGGCCGTGAATGCGCCCGGTACCGCCGCGCCTACCATCGACCCATCGCCACCGACCACGCGGTACCCAAGGGACCAGCGAAGCCGCCCATCCGCCTCTTCCTCGCCGATGTCGACGGAACGCTGGTCACCCAGGACAAGATCCTGACCGATGACGCCGTCGCCGCCGTGCGCTCACTGCGCCAGGCCGGCGTGCTCTTCGCGGTGACCAGTGGCCGGCCGCCCCGGGGCATGGAGATGCTGGTGGAGCCTCTCGACCTCGAATCGCCCATTGCGGCCTTCAACGGCGGCCTGACCGTGGACCCCGACCTGGAGGTGCTGCAGGAGCACGCGCTGCCCGAACACATCGTCAAACCCGTCGCCGACCACATGAAGTCGTACGCGCTCGACGTGTGGCTCTACCGCGGCGCGGACTGGTACGTCCACGACCCCAAGGGCCCGCACGTCGACCGGGAGGCCTGGACGGTGAAGTTCGACCCCAAGGTGATGAAGAGTATGGACGGTCTCACCGACGGTGTCGTCAAGCTCGTCGGCGTCAGCGACGACCACGGTGCCATCGACGCGGCAGCCGAGGCGGCCGTGAAGAAGTTCGGGCACCATGTGACGGCGGCGGCCTCCCAGCCCTACTACCTCGACGTCACGCATCCGCAGGCCAACAAGGGCGAGGTCGCCCGCTACCTGGCCCGGCGTTACGGACTCGAGCCGGAGGAGATCGCCACCATCGGCGACCAACCGAACGACATTCTCATGTTCGACCACTCGGGCCTCAGCATCGCCATGGGCAACGCGGACCCCGAGGCGAAGAAGGCCGCCCATCAGACGACGCGGAGCAACGAAGACGAGGGATTCGCGTACGCCGTGGAACACTTCGTGCTCCCGGCGGCCCAGACCTCCTAGGGCCGGGTCCTTCTCGAGCCCGGATCCCCCTAGACGCCGCGGTGGTTCTCGAAGCGCGCGTACTGCTTCAAGAACAGCAGGTTGGCCTTGCCGGTCGGGCCATTTCGATGCTTGGCCACCTCGACGAGCGCGTCGTCCGCCCGGTCGATCGGTACCTCGTCGTTGTACTCGGACTCGCGGTAGATGAAGAGCACAACGTCGGCGTCCTGCTCGAGGGAGCCCGACTCGCGTAAGTCCGACAGCTGCGGTGTCTTGTCCTGGCGTGACTCGAGGTTGCGGGAAAGCTGCGAGAGGGCCACGACGGGCACCTCGAGCTCGCGGGCCAGGATCTTCAGACCACGGCTGATTTCGGCCACCTCGTTCTGACGGTTCTCCGCCCGACCGCGGCCGGTCATCAACTGCAGGTAGTCGACCACGACGATGCCCAGGTCGCCCTCGGACTTCTTGAGCCGACGGGCCCGGGCCCTGATGTCCATGACGGTCACGTTGGGGTTGTCGTCGATGAAGATCGGTGCACCTGACAGCCGCGTGACGGCCATGCCGATTTTGCTCCAGTCCTGGGTGCGGATCCGGCCCGTCTGCAGGCTCTGCCCGTTGACCTCGGCCTCGGATGCCAGCAGCCGCTGCGTCAGTTCCAGGTGGCCCATCTCGAGGGAGAAGAGGAGGGCCGGCCGCTGCGACTGCAGGCCGACGTTGGCCAGCACGCCCAGGGCGAAGCTGGTCTTCCCCATGCCGGGGCGGGCCCCCACGATGTTGAGGGACGAGGGCTGGAAGCCGAGGAGGATCTTGTCCAGCTCGTGGTAGCCCGTCGCCACCCCGGTGATGCTCGACCCGCGCTGCCCCAGTTCCTCAATCCGGTCAAGCCCCGCTCCCAGCAGCTCATGCAGGGGACGCATGGTGTCGACGGTGCGGCGCTCGCCGACGTTGAACACCATCTGCTCCGCCTCGTCGACCGCCGCCTTGACGTCCTCGGGCACCGAGTAGCCGATGTCGGCGATGTCCCCGGCGACACCGATGAGCTTGCGCAGCAGCGCGTGCTCCTCGACGATTTCGGCGTAGTGGCGCGCATTGGCGATCGACGGCGTGTTGGCCAACAGCGAAATGAAGATGGAGCGGTCGCCGATCGCCTCCAGCACGCCCGAGCGTTTCAGCTCGTCGGTCACCGTCACCGCGTCGATGGCTTCGCCTCGCTCCATCAGCGCCTGGATGGCGCCGAAGATGTGCCCGTGAGCCGGCTTGTAGAAGTCGGCGGCGGTGCACTTCTCTATCCCGACCGATGCGGCGTCGTTGGAGAGGAGCATGGCCCCGAGCAACGACTCCTCCGCCTCCACGTCGTGGGGCGGCACCCGCGCACCGGTCGGCGCGGGCGCGGGTGCGGTCCGCAGCGGACGGGGGCGGGTGTCATCAAAGGCTTGGACCACGGCTCACCTACTCTGCCGGTCGCGCCCTGGGGACGGTAAGGCCCCAATAGGTGTGGGAAAGGCACGGCTTCCTGTGGAGAAGCCGTGCACGAGTGGTCAGCGGCTGGGGACCACGCAGAACGCAAATCGGCACGCCCACATCATTGGCATGAGGTAGTGACAGCCCGGCGGATACCGCCTGGTCAGGAGGTTGCCATGCCCTTCAGGCCTAGCTGGCCGAGACCTCCAGGGTCACAACGGTGGCCACGTCGCGGAACAGCTCGACGGTCACCTCGAACGACCCCGTCTCCTTAATGTGCTCGGGCAGCAGAATGTGACGGCGGTCCACCTCAATGCCCTTGGCGGCCTTGATGGCGTCCACCACGTCGGCGGGACCGATGGAGCCGAAGAGGCGTCCACCCCCCGACGCCCGGGCGGCGATCGGGATCACGGCGCCGGCCAGCACGGTGGCCTGGGCCTCGGCCGCGCCGCGGTCCTGCGCCTCGCGCTGGTCGCGCCCACGCCGCATCTGCTCGGCCTGTCCCTCGACGCCCTCGGTGGCCACAATGGCGCGGCCCTCGGGGAGGAGGAAATTGCGGGCGAAGCCGCCCGCCACCTTGACGATGTCCCCTCGGCGGCCGACGCCGGTGACATCGTCACGCAGCACGACCCTCATGCGTCCGCTCCCGTCTCGGCGGGCTCCACGACGACCTCGACCACAGCCCCCGCCTCGGCATCCGCCTCGGCCTCTTCGACAATGGCCAGGGCCGGGTCGGGCGATGCCTCGGTGGGCGCGTCGTTCGAGGGACGGGGCCGCGGCGCCTCGGTCGGCACCGAGTCGAGCGTGCGCTCGCCCCGGTCACGGCCGCCACGCCCGCCCGGGCGCTCGGTCACGGTCCGCTGCGTGTAGGGCAGCAGGACGAGCTCACGCGCCGTCTTGATGGCCATGGCCAGCGCCCGCTGGTGCTGGGCACAGTTGCCCGTCACCCGGCGCGAGCGGATTTTGCCGCGGTCGCTCATGTACTTGCGCAACATCGGGACGTCCTTGTAGTCGACCCATTCGGTCTTGTCCCGGCAGAGCGCGCAGGGCTTCTTCTTGACCCGGCGCCCGAGATCCTTCGGGGCGCGCCGTGTCGTGGTCCCGCCGCGTTGATTGTTCCTCGCCATCAGAAGGGCTCCTCATCGAATCCGTAACCCGGTGCGGCATCCGCCGCGGGCTGTGGTTGTGCCGGCGGAGCGGCCGGTCGGCCACCCCCGCCGCCTCCGCCGCCGCCTCCCCGGTTGTACTCCCCGGGGCCGCGGCGCTCGTTCTTGGTGATTTGGGCGGTGGCCCAGCGCAGCGACGGGCCGATCTCGTCGGCCACGACCTCGACCTTGGAGCGCCGGTCGCCCTCCTGGGTCTCCCAGCTGCGCTGCTCGAGGCGGCCGGCCACCATGACCCGGGCGCCCCGGGTGATGGTCTCGCTCACGTTCTCGGCCATCTCGCGCCAGCAGACCACGTCGAAGAACGACGTTGCTTCCTCCCACTCCTGGGTCTGGCGGTTCTGCCAGCGGCGGTTGACCGCCAGCCCGAACGTCACATTGGCCTGTCCGGTGTTGGTGAAGCGCAGCTCGGGGTCACGGGTCACGTTCCCCACCAGCGTCACGCTGTTGTCTGACGGCATCTCTGCTCCTTCCGCCGGTCGCTCAGCTGGCCACGGGCTGGGCTGCCGCCGGGGCCTTGTGGTCCGGCAGCCGCACGATTTTGTGGCGGATGATCTCGTCGGCCAGACCGAGCATGCGGTCCAGGGCCGCCACCGTTTCGGGCTCGGCGGTGAACTCCACCACCACGTAGTAGCCCTCGCGCTTGTGGTTGACCTCGTAGGCGAGGGTGCGCTTGCCCCAGCGGTCGATGGCGCCGGGGGTGCCACCCGTGGTGCGGATGACGTCGAGGGCCTGATCGAGCACGCCCTGAATGAGCGTGGGCTCGGTTGTGGCCTCAAAGATGGCCATGACTTCGTAAGGCCGCATATGCGGCGTACCTCCCTCTGGACCGGGACGAGCCCGGGCCCCTGACGGTCAGGAGCAGGGTCTGTTGCGGGCAGCCATGCTAGCCGCCCCCCGCCGGTGGTGTTAGCTCAGGGCGTCGCCCAGGCCGGCCGGGCCGTGATAGGTCTCGGCCTCGCCGGGGAAATCCCCGCTGCGCACGTCTGCGGCGAAGGCGGCGATCGCCTCGGTGGCAATGCGTCCCACGTCGGCGTACTGCCGGACGAATTTCGGCGGGGCGTCCTTCCCCAGGCCCAAGAGGTCGTGGAAGACCAGCACCTGCCCATCGCAGGCCGGGCCGGCCCCGATGCCGATGGTCGGCACGTCGAGGTGCTCGGTCACGGCCGCGCCGACGACATCGGGCACCCCTTCGATCACGAATCCGAAGCAGCCGGCCGCGGCGAGGGCCTTGGCGGCATCCAACAGGGCACCGGCTGCGTCGACGCTCTTGCCCTGCACCCGGTACCCCATGGAGAGCACCGACTGGGGCGTCAGCCCGAGGTGTCCCATGACCGGGATTTCGGCCCGGATGATGGCCTCGACCACCGGCAGCCGTGCCCGTCCGCCCTCGAGCTTGACGGCCTGGGCCCCGGCACGGATCAGGGTCGCTGCGTTGCGTACCGCTTCTTCAGCGGACAGGTGGTAGCTCATCCAAGGCATGTCGCCGAGGATGAGGCACTGCGGCGCGGCGCGGGCCACGGCCGCGGTGTGATGGGCCATGACCTCAATGTCGACGTGCAGCGTGTCGTCATACCCGAGCACGTTGTTGGCCACCGAATCCCCCACGAGGATGATGTCGGCACCGGCCTCGGACACGATCCGGGCCCCCGGCTCGTCGTAGGCCGTGACCATCACGATGGGGCTGTCCCCGTTTCGCCGCTTGCGCGCCCGCAGGGAAGAGACGGTGGGGGCTTGGGCCGCTCGCTCACGGGGAGGGCGCCGCCTTCTTCTGGCGCGGCGTGCGGCCGCCGGCGGGGTACTTGCGCATCAGGTGGTGCCAGGCGCAGGCCGGGCAGACCTCGACCTCGTAACACAGGACCGGCTCTTCCCGGCGGGTGAGCGCCTTGAGTTCGGCGGCCGTGCCCGGGCAGCGGCCGCCCGGTGGCAGCTTGGCCCCGAAGACGAAGGTGACCGTGACGAGCCGGCCGTCGTCACAGATGGGGCAGACCTCCTTGGTCGCCCGCCCGACATTGCGGGCCGCCCGCAGCAGTTCGGGATGTGCGTCGCAGACGTCGGTCTTGAGGAGCTTGCCCCGGTCGACCTCCCGCACCACCCCGTTGCGGACGATCCGGTACTCGACCTGGGCCGTGACGTCAGGGCTCACGGCACGGGATGGTGACCTCGGCTCCGAGGTGACGGACACGGCCGCCAGGATACCCCCCGTATCCCGATTCCGGGCACCAATTGTGAGCAAACCCAGGCACGGACGCGACGGCCTCGTGACGAAAACCGTCTCATCGCTATATCGATCCGATATACTCATCCGTCATGTTGGATCTGGCCATCCTGGGCCTCCTCGAAGAGCGGGACCTCCACGGATACGAAATACGGCGCCAATTGCGCGAGCAACTGGGACTTCTGGCCAATGTCTCGTTCGGGTCCATCTACCCCGCCCTGACCCGCCTGGAGAAGTCCGGCGCGGTGGTGGCCACCGAGGGGGCCGGTGCCGGGAGCACGTCCGCCCTGGTCGCCCCTGCTCCGCCCACCGGCTCGCTCAGCGGCGAGCGGGCCGTCCTGCGCGCCCGGCGGCACTCCCCCGCCCGGGCCCGGCGTGGCCGCAAGGTCTACCGCATCACCGACGCAGGCCGGGAGCTCTTCGTCGAGCTGCTGGCGGGCAGTGGCGCCGCCGACGACGCCCGCAGTTTCGGGTTGCGCCTGGCCTTCGCCCGCCACCTCGCTCCCCAGGCCCGCCTTGCTCTGCTGGAGCATCGGCGTGCACTCCTGGTGCAGCGACTCGCCGAAGCCGAGGCGGCCCGCGCCGACCTCGACGTCTACGCCCGCTCCGTCGTCCAGCACACCGCCGACGGCGTGGCCCGCGACATCAGCTGGCTCGACACCCTCATCGCGTCCGAACGCGCCGACCTCGCCATCGCCGGTACGGAACCGGTGGCCTGAACAGACCCGCCTCACCGACACCGAAGGAGACACGTCCATGCCCAACCCCATCCGCCTTGCCATCGCCGGCGTCGGCAACTGTGCCAGTTCGCTCGTGCAGGGCATCACCTACTACCGCGACGCCGACCCCGACGAGGTGGTGCCGGGTCTCATGCATGTGGAGCTGGGCGGCTACCACGTGCGCGACCTCGTCCCGGTGGCTGCGTTCGACGTGGACCAGACCAAGGTCGGGACGGATCTGAGCAAGGCCATCGGCGCCGGCCTGAACAACACGGTCCGCTTCGCCGAGGTGAGTGAGGTCGGGGTGACGGTCCAGCGGGGGCCGACCTTCGACGGGCTCGGCCTCTACTACCGCGAGCTGATTGAGGAGTCGCCGGCCGAGCCGGTGGACGTGGCCGCCGCCCTGCGCGAGGCCAAGGCCGACGTCCTGGTCTCTTACCTGCCGGTCGGCTCCGAGCAGGCCCAGCGCCATTACGCCCAGGCCTGTCTCGACGCCGGCGTCGCCTTCGTCAACGCCATCCCCGTCTTCATCGCCTCGGACCCCGAATGGGCCCGCAAGTTCCGCGACGCCGGCGTGCCCATCGTCGGCGATGACATCAAGAGCCAGGTCGGCTCGACCATCGTCCACCGCATCCTGACCCGCCTCTTCGAAGACCGCGGCGTCGCCCTCGACGAGACGTACCAGTTGAACTTCGGCGGGAACATGGACTTCAAGAACATGCTCGAGCGCAAGCGGCTGGAGTCCAAGAAGATCTCGAAGACCCAGGCCGTGACCAGCCAGCTGGAAGACAACATCCTCGACGCCGACGACGTCCACGTCGGCCCGTCGGACCACGTGCCGTGGCTCAAGGACCGCAAGTGGGCCTACATCCGTATGGAGGGGCGGAACTTCGGCGACGTGCCGCTCAACCTGGAGCTCAAGCTCGAGGTGTGGGACTCCCCCAACTCCGCCGGCGTGATCATCGACGCCGTGCGCTGCGCCAAGCTGGCTCTCGACCGCGGCATCGGAGGCCCGCTCCTCGGCCCCTCGGCCTACTTCATGAAGTCCCCGCCGGTGCAGTACCACGACGACGTGGCGCACCAGCTGATTGAGGCCTTCGCGGCCGGCGAGCCTCAGGAGAGCTGGCCGGTCGACTGACCCGGAGCACCAGGCGTCCCCGGACGTGTGCAGGTGTCTCCAGCGCCAGCGGTGGGCCTCGAAAAGTATAAACGGGCTCGTTTATAGTTTCAAAACAGGTCCCGCCGGACCGTGCGGCCCGACTCTCCACACACGCGCTGGGTCTGATCGGGCAGCCGGTCAATGCAACCGAGCCCGCCGAGACCTGCCTCAGACGAGAATGCGCTCGTCCGGCGCGCGTACCCCGACCACCGCCAGCGTGCGCCCCATACCGAGGAACATGCCGCAGCAGATGGTGAGGTCGGCCAGCTCGGCCTCGGAGAAGGCGTCGTGCAGGCGGCCCCAGAACTCGTCGTCCATGGCGAGGTGGTCGATGGCGAAGCGCTCGGCGAACTCCGCCGCCAGCCGCTCGCGGGTGCTCAGCTCGGTGGCGGAGCGCCAGTCGGTCACCTCGGCATAGAAGGGCTCCCCGGCGCCGGCGGCTTCGCCGTCACGGGCGCGGGTGTCGCGGCACACGGCGCAATCGTTGATCAAGGCGATGGTCCAGCGTGCCGCTTCACGCTCGCGCACGGGGAGCTGCGAGTTCCCGTAGACCGCCGCCGAGAGCTTGCCCATGCCCGCCGCCATGTCGGCGCGCAGCAGCGCCCAGTCGATGTGCTCGCCCATGCCGCTCTCTGGTGCCGCAATCCTCGTCATACACACGACGCTACCGCCGCGAGACCCTGGCTGCCCTGCCTACTGCTGCTCGGCCCACCAGGTCCGCAGCCGGTCGGCCGCCTCCTCGGGGCCCAGCGGCCCTTCGTCCAGGCGCAGCTCCATCAGGAAGTCGAGGCCCTGCCCGACGGCCCGGCCCGGCCCGATACCGAGCAGCTCCATGATCTGGTTCCCGTCGAGGTCGGGGCGGAGCGACTTCAGTTCCTCCTGCTCGCCGAGCTCGACGATGCGCGCCTCGAGCTCGTCCATGCGGCGGGCCAGCGCCCGGGCCTTGGCCGCGTTACGGGTCGTGCAGTCACAGCGGGTCAGTTCGTTCAACAGGTCGAGGTGCTCGCCCGCGTCCCGCACGTAGCGGCGCACGGCCTTGTCGGTCCAACCCAGCCGGTAGGTGTGGAAGCGCAGGTGCAGCTCGACCAGGCGCACCACGGTGTCCACGTCGGCCGCGGAGTAGCGCAGCGCCTCCATGCGCGTGCGTGTCATGCGGGCGCCGACGACCTCGTGATGGTGGAAGGTCACACCGCCGTCGGTGATGGCACGCGTGCGCGGCTTGCCGACATCGTGAAAGAGCGCGGCAAGGCGCAGGAGCCGGTTCGGCGACGTCTTGTCGACGACGGCCAGCGTGTGCCCCAGCACGTCCTTGTGGCGGTGGATCGGGTCCTGTTCGAGCGCCAGGCCCGGGAGCTCGGGCAGGAATTCGGCGGCCAGGCCAGTGCGCACGACGAACCACAGCGCGACGGACGGCACGTCGACCATGACGATCTTGTCGAGCTCGTCGCGGATGCGCTCGGCGGACACAATGGCCAGCCGGCCGTGCATGCGTTCGACGGCCCGCGTCAGCGCCGGGTCAGGCTCGAGTGAGAAGCGCGCCGCAAAGCGGGCCGCCCGGAGCATGCGGAGAGGATCGTCGCCGAAGGAGATCTCGGGGTCGAGCGGCGTACGCAGGCGGCCGGCGGCCAGGTCCCCCAACCCGTCGAACGGGTCGACCAGCTCCATGTCGGGCAACTTGAGCGCCAGCGCATTGATGGTGAAGTCCCGACGCGACAGATCCACCACGAGGTCGTTGCCGAAGGTCACCTCGGGCTTGCGGGAGTCGGGCACGTACACCTCGGCGCGGTGGGTCGTGATCTCGTAGACCTGGGTGCCCTTGCGGCATCCGATGGTCCCGAAGCGAGCGCCCTGGGTCCAGACGTCGTCGGCCCAGCCTCGGACCAGGCGCTCGATCTCATCCGGCAGGGCATCGGTGGTGAGATCGAGATCGTGGGGCGCCACGGTTCCCGACGGTCCCGGGAACAGCGCGTCCCGCACCGAGCCACCGACCAAGGCGAGGCTTTTACCCGCTGCGGCGAACCGTCGCGCCACCTCTTGGGTGGCGTCGACATAGGGACGGAACCGTTCGGGCACGGATGGGGACTGCACCCGCCCACGGTAGTGCGCCCTCTAGCCTCTTCCTGTGTCGACGCGCCGGGCCAGGACCGCCCTCCGCTCGGGCGCGGTGGCGGTTGCAGCCCTGGTCAGCACCCTCGGCGTCCTCGCCAGCGCCACCGTTTCCGCTCCTGCCGCCGCCGGAGCGGCGCTCGCGCGCGCCGGTGGGGCGCCACTCGTCCTCGTCTCCCAGACCTCGTCGGTGTCGGCAGCCCAGCCCTGGTTCAACCTCGCCCTGGCGGTGTCCTCCGCCGAGGGCGCTGCCAGCGGCCTCCGGGTCAGTCTGACCTTCTACAGCCGCCTCGACGATGCCTCGCAGCTCCAGCAGTCGATTTCGGGCACGCCCCCGACCTCGACGCTCCTCCGGCTGCCGGACATCTCCGTCGCCTCTGGTGCCGGTGGGCTCACCGCGTCAGCCTGCGTGACGGTGCTGCCGGACGACAACGCCAGCGCGCCTGCCGCCGGATCCGGCGTCTGCGCGTCCGGCTCGCCCACCCTGACCCTCGACTGCACGCCGCTCACGGGGCGCTGCGGCGACGTCTACCCCGTCTCCGTCGCGCTCGTGCGGCAGGGTTCGTCCTCTCCGCTGGCCCGCTTCACCACCTTCCTCACCTATGAGGAGCCGGGCGCGGTCGGGGGCACCGGGCCCCTGCGCGTCGGCGTCGTCGTCCCGGTCGCCGCCGGCAGCGTGACCACCATGGCCGAGGCCTTGAGCGACCACCATGACGTGCCGACCACGCTCGCGGTGAGCCCGCAGGCGGTCAGCCAGATGGAGACCGCTCGTTCGCACGCCGATCAGCGCGCGCTGGGGCAGCTGGCCGCGCTGAGCGGCGACCAGCTGCTCGACCAGCCCTACGTCCCCATCAACGTGGCCGCGCTCCCCGAGGCCGGTCTCACCGACGAAATCAGCGCACAGATGGGTCGGGGCGACGACATTCTGCGCAGCGCCGGCCTCAAACCCGACGGTGGCCCGTGGGTCGACACGACGTCCACCTTCTCGCAGGGCGACGCCAGCAGCCTCGCCGCCGGCCTGCAGCGGGCCGGGGCGAGCCAGGCCGTGATCAGCGACACCGACCTGTCATCGGGCGGGGTGAGCAACTACACCTTCGCCCAGCCCTTCACGCTGGACCTCGGGCACGGCGCCACCGTGGCCGCTGTCGCGGCAGACTCCACGCTGAGCTCCCGCTTCACCGCGACCCCGGGCAACCCGGCACTCGGGGCCGAGCAGCTGCTCGCCGGGCTCTCCTTCGTGCACTTCGAGAACGCCTTCCTCACCACGCCACGCGGTGTGGTGGTGACGCCACCGGCCCGCTGGCACCCGTCGGCCGCGTTCATGGACACACTGCTCGGCGGGTTCGCGGGCAACCAGGCTCTCTCCCCGGTGACCCTGACGCAGCTCTTCACCCAGGTGCCCGCCGGGGGCAACCGCGAGCCGGCCATGCGCCAGCTCCAGTCCGGCGCGGCCGGCCGCGGCATTACGCACAGCGCCGCCGACCGCATCGCACTCGACCGCCAGCAGCTGTCTTCGTTCAGCTCGGCGGTCGCCGGGCATCCCCCCAACCTGACGACCCTCGGCGACACCCTCTTGATCACCGAGGCACGCGGGCTCAGCGCAGCCGGACGCAACAGCGCGTTGAACGCCTACGCCAAGTCCTTCGAGGGGACTACCGGGCAGGTCACGCTCGGCACGGAGCGCACGGTGACCTTCACGTCGCAGCGGGCCGCCATCCCCGTCACCGTGCTGTCCTCTGCGCCCTACCCGGTCACCGTGGTGGTCACGCTCAGCAGCGACAAATTCACCTTCCCCGACGGCAACACGCAGCGACTGACCCTCGTCCACCCCACGACCTCGGTCCGCGTCACCGCCCAGGCGCGCACCTCGGGCGACCACCTCCCCATTGAGGTGACCCTGCACACGCCGGACGGCCAGGTCCTCATCGCCCACACCGTCCTGACGGTGCACTCGACCGAGATCTCCTTCGTCGGGGTCGCCCTCACCGCCCTCGCCGGAGCCGTCCTGCTCTTCTGGTGGGTGCGCACCTGGCGACGATCCCGGCGTGCCCGCCCGCGGGCGCACTGACGGTGCCCGCCCCCGCCGCGCCCGCACGCTGCCGCTGCGGACGTCGGCCGCCTACGTCGCGGCCGGCACCGGCGTCTCCCGGGTCACCGGGCTGCTCCGTTTCGTCGCGCTGGCCTGGGCGCTCGGGCAGACCACGCTGGCCGACTCGTACAACCTGGCCAACACCACGCCCAACATGCTCTACGACGTCGTGCTGGGCGGCGTCCTCTCGGCCACCTTCATCCCCGTCTTCGTGGACCGGCTCGCCAACAAGACCGAGAGCGAGGCCTTCGACTCCATTTCGGCCGTGCTCACGGTGTCCGTGGTCGTGCTGCTCGGCACGACGGTGGCCGCACTGCTCGCGGCGCCGTTCCTCATCGATGCCCTCACCGTGCTCGATACGCATTCGGGCGCCGACCAGATCCACCGCGTCGTGCTCGAGCGCCAGGTCGCCACGGAGTTCCTGCGCTGGTTCGTGATCCAGATCGCCGCCTACGGCCTCTTCGCGCTGGGCGCCGCACTGCTCAACACGCGCCGTCGGTTCATTGCCGTCGCCTGGGCGCCGATCGTCAACAACTTCGTCTGCATCGGGATCCTCGTGTGGTTCGGGCTCTGGGCCGGCCACGGCGCTTCGCTGGCCGGCGTGCAGCAACACCACACGCAGCTCGTCCTCCTCGGGCTCGGCACCTCGCTCGGCGTCGTGCTCCAGGGCGTGGCGCTGATCCCGAGCCTCCGCCGCGCCGACCTCGGACTGCTGCGCTGGCACTGGAACCCGCGCGACGAGGCGCTGCGCGCCGTGACCCGCCTGGGCGGGTGGACCTTCGGCTTCGTGCTGGCCAACCAGATCGCTCTCTTCGTCGTCACGATCCTGGCCGGCAGCGTGGCCGGCCCCGACCCGGTGTCGTCGTACACCTACGCCTACGCCTTCTTCCAGCTGCCCTACGGCATCGTCGCCGTGACCGTGATGTCGGTGGTGACGCCCGACCTGGCGCAGCAGTGGTCCACCGGACACCAGACCGCGTTCTTGAAACGCATGACAGGGGGCCTCCGCGCCGTCCTGGCGCTCATCATCCCGGCGGCGGTCGGCATGCTGCTGCTGGCCAAGCCCTCGGTCGCCCTCCTGCTGGGGAACGGGCACAGCACGCCAGCCGAGACAGCGACGACCGGCGCCGCACTGGCCATGTTCGCACTCGGGCTGCCCGGCTTCTGCACGTACCTCTACCTCGTGCGCGTGCTGCAGTCCATGCAGCGCACCAGGGTCGCCTTCTACCTCTACCTCGTGGAGAACGCGCTCAACATTGTGCTGGCCGTGCTGCTCGTCCATCCCCTCGGCGTGCGCGGTCTCGCACTGTCGCTGTCGATCGCCTACACCGTGTCGGCTCTGCTGGCGCTCGCCGTCTTCCACCAATGGTTCGGGCAACTGGCCGACCGGGCGTCATGGACCCCGCTGGTCCGCGTCATCGTGGCCTCTGTGCCCATGGCGGTCGTCGTGGTGGTGGTGTCGAACCTCTCGGCGTCGACCAGCATCGCCGGCCTCCTGGCCCGGGTCGTCGGCTCCGTGGTCGCCGGCGGTCTCACCTTCGGCGCCGTCGTGATCTGGTCGGGCCGCCGGGCCGACGCTCGCCGACGCCCCCCGTCGCGTCCGGGCGGGCCCGACGGCCCGACGGCCCGGGCGGCCCAGGTGGTCCAAGGACCGTCGGGTTCCGTCCGACCCCCGGTGCCACCGGGCGCCACCCGGCGCGTGGCATCGTCGCTCCATCCGCCCGGCCCCGGCGCCTCGGCCACGACGCTGCAAGGGCTGGCCTGAGGCCCACCGACGCTTCACCGTGGCAGACTCCGTGCATGCCCGGCGTCCACATCGTCACCGACAGTGCCTGCGACCTGTCCGACCAGCTCGTCAAGGAGCACAACGTCATTGTGGTGCCGCTCACGATCCGTTTCGGCGACGAGGAACTCGAGGACCGGCGCCAGCTGACCCCGGCCGAGTTCTGGGAACGCTGCCGCGGCAAGGGTGATCTGCCCGCCACGGCGGCCCCCTCCCCCGGTGCGTTCCAAGCCGCCTTCGGTCAAGCGGCCGACGAGGGCGCCGACGCCGTCCTCTGCCTGACGATCTCTTCCAAGGTGTCGGGGACCTACGGCTCGGCCGTGACAGCAGCCGACACCTTCACCAGGGTGCCGGTCCGCGTCGTCGATACGTACTCGCTCACCATGGGCCAAGGCCTCCTCGTCATTGCCGCCGCCGAGGAGGCCGCGGCCGGAGCCGGACTCGACGAGCTCGTCGCGGCCACCGAGGACCGCATCCCCCGCACCCGGATCTATGGCGTGTTGGGCGGCCTCGAGCACCTGCAGCGTGGTGGCCGCGTGGGGGGCGCCCGGGCCCTGCTGGGCTCGTTGCTGAACATAAAGCCGGTGATCCAGCTCAAGGACGGCGAGGTGGCCGAAGAGTCCAAGCAGCGGACCCGCAGCAAGGCGCTGGCCTACTTGAACGACAAGGTCAGGGCGGACGCACCACTCGAACGCCTGGCCGTGGCCGACGGCGCCTGCGACGACTACAGCGCTGTGCTCGCCGGCCTCAGCGACATCCCGACCGAGCACCCGCTCGTCTCGGTCGACCTCGGACCGGTGGTCGGGACCCACGCCGGTCCCAACACCGTCGGCGTCTGCTACATCATCCCTGCCAGGACGGCCGGGAACGCCGGGTAGTCTCCTCCCGTGGCTGAGAACGATCTTGCTGACGCGCTGTCGGACCGGGCCCTCGGAGCAGTCGACACGGTGGTCGCCACCGTCAACGACAAGGCGATCCGGCCGGCCATCGTGGCCGCCCGCGGCATCGTCTTCGGCGTCATCATCGCCGTGCTGGGCATCACCGTCGTGGTGCTCTTCTGCGTGGGCTTCATCCGCCTGACCACCATTGCCGGACACCGGATCTGGGCGTCCTACCTGGTCCTGGGCCTCATCTTCTGTGCCGTGGGCGCCGTGCTGTACTCGCGCCGCGGCGTCCCACCCGATGCCTGAGCGCCGCAAAGTCGTCATCATCGGGAGCGGGCCGGCGGGTCTCACCGCAGCCCTCTACTCGGCGCGGGCCCAGCTCGCTCCCTTGGTGATTGAGGGTGAGCCCTCCTCCACCAGCGACCAACCCGGCGGCCAGCTCATGCTGACCACCGACGTGGAGAACTACCCCGGGTTCGTCGACGGGGTCATGGGCCCCGAACTCATGGGGATGATGCGGGCCCAGGCGCTCCGCTTCGACGCCGAGCTGCGCACGGCCAAGGTCAGCCGCGTCAATCTCTCCCCCTGGCCCTTCGAGGTTTGGATCGGCGACCCCGAGGCGGACGAGCCCACGGTCTTGGCCGACACCCTCATTGTCGCCACGGGCGCCCGCTCCCTCATGCTGGGGTGCCCGAACGAACAACGCCTCCTCGGGTACGGCGTCTCGACGTGCGCCACCTGCGACGGCTTCTTCTTCCGCGAGCAGCACATCGCCGTCGCCGGGGGCGGCGACTCCGCGCTGGAAGAGGCCCTCTTCCTGACCCGCTTCGCTTCCAAGGTCACGGTCGTCCACCGACGCGACGAGCTGCGGGCCTCCAAAATCATGCAGGAGCGGGCCATGAAGAACCCCAAGATCGAATTCCTCTGGAATTCCGTGATCACGGGGATCCTGGGCGACACCAAGGTCAGCGGCGTCGAGTTGCGTGACACCGTCACCGGTGCGACGTCCGAGCTCGGAGTGACCGGCCTCTTCGTGGCCATCGGGCACGAGCCCAACAGCTCCCTGCTCAAGGGTGAGCTCGAGCTGGAGGACAACGGTTACGTCCGCACCTTCGGCGGGACCACCCGCACGAGCGTGGACGGGGTCTTCGCCGCCGGCGACGTCCAGGACGACTACTACCGCCAGGCCATCACCTCGGCCGGATCGGGCTGTATGGCTGCCATCGACGCCGAACGCTGGCTCGAAGAGCGCGGCGAGTGACCGGGAACAGAACCGGGTGGGCCGGCGTTGCACCTTCTGACAAGGAGATTGCCATGAGCGAGAAGATCGAGACCCTGACCGACGCTACCTTTGACGAGCATGTCAAAGCTTCGGATGTCCCCGTCCTGGTGGACTTCTGGGCGGAATGGTGCGGCCCGTGCAAGATGATCTCCCCGGTGTTGGAGGAGATCGCGGAGGAGCAGGCCGGGAAGATCCGGATCGGCAAGCTCAACATCGACGACAACCTGGACGTGACCCGTCGCTTCGACGTGATGAGCATTCCGACGCTGATCCTGTTCAAGGACGGGGAACCGGCGGTACGCCTGATCGGAGCGAAGCCCAAGGGTCAGCTGCTCGAGGAAATCTCGGCCTACCTGTAGGCCTGCCCCTCGCCGTCGGAGATCGCGGTGACGCGGTCTCCGACGTTCAGCACCGCTTGACGGCCATCCTTCCCGGCGCGCCCGTCGACGCCGACGGCATCTTCGGACCGGGCACGCGGGCCGCCCTCGAGGCCTTCCAGCGCCTGCGCGGGCTCCGCGTCGACGGCGTCTGTGGTCCGCAGACCTGGAATACCCTGGTCGAGGCCAGTTTTCGGCTCGGTGACCGCTTTCTCTACCGCCGCACCCCGATGTTGCGGGGTGACGACGTGGCGGAGTTGCAACAGCGCCTCTGCACGTTGGGCTTCGATACCGGCCGGGTCGACGGCATCTTCGGTGACGCCACCGTGCGGGCACTCGACGAATTCCAGCGCAACGCCGGCCTCCCGGTCGACGGCATCGTCGGCGGGGCCACCCTCAAGGAGCTCGTCCGGCTGGAGAGCCGCCACCTCGAGCCCGCGCTGGTCTCCGCCGTGCGGGCCCGCGCCACCCTGCGGGACGCTCCACCGACCCTGCGTGGACGGCACATTGCGATCGGCGAGGGTGGCGGCCTGGGCAGCGTCACCGGCGCGCTGCGTCGCCGGCTGAGCTGGGGCGGCATCCGGGTGACCGAGCTGCATCACCCTGACGACGCGGTGCAGGCGAAGGAGGCGAACGAGCTCGCCGTCGACGTCTTCGTCGGGCTCCGGCTCAATCCCTCGACCTCAGGTTGCCGGACCTCTTTCTGGTCCGGCCGTCACGACGAGTCGCTGGGCGGACGCCGGCTGGCCGAACTGGTCCAGGCCGCGGTCCCCCAGGCCCTGGGCGTCACTGACGCCGGGGTCCACGGCATGTCGGTGCCGCTGCTGCGCGAGACCCGCATGCCTGCAGTGCTGATTGAGGTTGGGCCGGCCAGCCGCGTGGTTGAGGGTACGCCCGCACTCGGCCGCCGCGCTGGCCGCCGCGCTGGCACGCTGGGCCGACGCCTCCTGGGACTGATTACCGGTAATAACAATTACTGAAAAGGGCCACTCGCGGTCGATCTGGCACTTCCGCGCCCCCGGCGACGGTTGCGCGACCAATGCTTCCGCAAGATGAACGGGGTGACAATCCACAACGTCATGCACAGGTTGTGGATGAAGCTGTACAGCCCCTTGACGGTTGTGTGAACTACGCGACGCCTCCGTCACCGACCATGGCCCGGTAGATGCGCTCGAGGTCCTCGAGGGTCGCGAACTCGACCACCAGGCGACCCCGCCGGTTCTGAATATCGACCTTGACCCGGGTGTTCAGGTAGGTCGACAGCAGATCCTCGAGCTCCAGCACGCCGGGTTCAGGGAGCTTGCGGACGGTCGCACGACGGGTGCTCGGTTCGGTCGTACCTGAGGTAACACCTGTCGGAGCACCTACCTGCTCGGCCGCTTCCGGCGCGTCGGGCACCACCCTGAGCTCAGAGCCTCCCTGACGGACCAGCTCCTCGACCGCCCGAACCGTCAACCCCTCCTCAATGATTTGGTCGACCATCTTCTCCTGGAGCGCCCTGTCAGGTGTGCCGAGCAGCGCCCGGGCGTGGCCGGCCGAGATGGTCCGCTCGGCCAGGGCGCGCTGGGCGCCGGTCGGCAATTGCAAGAGCCGCAAGGTGTTGGTCACCGTCGCCCGCCCCTTCCCCATGCGGGTCGCCACCTGTTCGTGGGTCAGGCCGAACTCGTCGATCAGCTGCTGGTAGGCGGCCGCCTCCTCCAGCGCATTGAGGTCCACCCGGTGGAGGTTCTCGACCAGCGCCTGCTCCAGGCTGGCGACATCGTCGGCCACCTGGACCAGTACCGGGATGGTCTGCAGCCCGGCGCGGCGGGCCGCTCGCCAGCGCCGCTCCCCCGCAATGAGCTCGTAGCTGTCCTCTTCGTCCTCGAGCTCGCGCACCAATACGGGCTGGAGAAGACCGACCTCTCGGATGGAGGCCGCCAGCGCCCCCATCGACTCCTCGTCGAAATGACTCCGGGGCTGGTACGCGTTCGGGCCGGATGTGCGAAATCGGTACGACCCTGAGCAGGGAGTCGGTCTCCCCCGTCGCCTCACTCGGGATCAGGGCACTGAGGCCCTTACCGAGACCGCTGCGGCGCGCCATCGCTCACCTCCTTGGCCAGCTCGCGGTAGGCCACGGCACCCCGCGAGGTCGGATCGAACACCGTGATGGGTTGCCCGAAGGACGGTGCTTCGGAAAGTCGGACCGTGCGCGGGATCACCGCGCGGCAGACCCGCTCAGAGAAGTGCGCACGTACTTCGTTGGCCACGTCCACCGACAGCCGGGTCCGGGCGTCGTACATGGTCAGCACAATGGTGCTGACCTCCAGGGTCTGGTTCAAGTTGGTCGAGACCAGGTTCACGTTGCGCAGCAGCTGGCTCAGACCCTCGAGGGCGTAGTACTCGCACTGAATGGGGACCAGCACCTCGTCGGCCGCGGCGAGGCCGTTGACCGTGATCAGGCCGAGCGAGGGCGGGCAGTCGATGATGACGAAATCGAAATCGTCCACCACGGTCTCGATGGCCCGCTTCAACTTCAATTCCCGGCTGAAGGCCGGGACCAGTTCGATCTCGACGCCGGCCAGGTCGATGGTGGCCGGGGCGACGAACAGATTCTTGACGCTCGTCGGCTCAATGGCAGTCCTCGAGCGGCAGGTCCCGCATGATCACGTCGTACATGGAGTGCTCGAAGTTCCGGGCCTCCACGCCCAGCCCCGTCGTGGCGTTCCCCTGAGGGTCGAGGTCGATGACGAGCACGCGGTAGTCGAGCTCGGCCAACGCCGCCCCCAGGTTCACGGTGGTGGTGGTCTTGCCCACGCCACCCTTCTGGTTGGCGATCGCGATGATCCGTGGCAGCTCCCGGGGTGCGGGCTTCGATCCGTTGAGCAGCTCTGTGGCCTCGTCCCCGATGGAAGGGGTCCGCATGGCGTGCTTGGGGGCGGCGGGTGGGCGCTCCGAGACAGCCGGTGTCCGCCGTCGCCGGCTCGACGGGCTGCACCTCGTCCGGGGCTGGCTCAGGAATGACGGCTACGGGCATGGCGGCATGGGCCGGGGTGACGGACTCAGCCACTGCGGCAACCGGCTCGGTCTCCAGTCTCGGTGGGCGGGCCTGCCGCGGCCACGTGTGCCGGTTCGGACACTGGGATGGCAGCGTCGACTTCGGGGTCTGGTGGGGGAGAGGCTGCCGATGCGGTCGGGCTCGGCTCTGCCACCAGATTCGTCACCGGGTCCACTTGGGACACGTGCTCCTGGTCGTAGTCATATGGAACAACCGCCGGGCCTTGTGATCCGCCCGCCTCAGCAGGGTCTTTGTCCCTGCGCCTGATGCGCATCAGGTAGGACTTCCGAAACGCCGTGGCACGCCGCCTATCCTGGCCTGCCGGCGTCCGTAGGTCAAGACTTGAGATTGTTCCACGTGGAACCGGCTCCCGAGGCGTCGAGCCCGTTTCGCTCGCCGTTCCACGTGGAACATCTTCCGGTCACCTCGCCTGGCCAGGACCAATGGCGATCGGCTGGCGACACCGACTCGATCGGGGAGCAGCAGAACTCCTCCGAGAGGATCCAATTCTTCCTCCCGACTCCGCCTCGGATCCGTCGTCGGATCAGATCAGCCGCACGCTCGCTGGCCGAGGCGTCGGCCTGGCCGGCACGGGAGTCCGGACCCCAGCCTCCTTTTACGATCAGACAGACGCTCGGTCGGCAGGGGGCACTGGGGTTGCCGCTCGAGCGGCTGGTCCTGCATGATCACGACGCCCGCCAGTCGGTCGTGGGCCGAGCGGGGCCGCCCCTTCTGAGGGGGCCTGCATGCCCGAGCATTATGCGCAGCCCGCCCCGAGGGCAGCAGCCGACTCTCAGAAGAGAGGCTTCTTGGCGGGGACCCCGTCACGTCGGGGGAAGCGCTCGGGGCATGCCTCAATCTGGCGCAGCACGCGGTAGGCAAAATCCTCGTGCACGACCTCGGCGGGCTGGAGGCCCAGCTGATGGAGCGGCTCAGGCGGCCACCGGCTGTCGTCGTCGTCCCCGCCCTGCGACCGTGGAGGCTCGGAGACAAGCAGCCATGCGCCCGCCGTCAGAAACGGGGCTGCGCACTCGGCCACGACCGCAGGGCGCCCAAAGGATCGCGCCAGCGCACCCTCGAAGCCCGCCCGCAAGCCCGGTTCACGTCCACAGGCCTCAGCTCTGCCCTCGAGGACCGAGACGCGGCTCCCGAGGGCGAGACCCTCGACGGCACGGCGGAGAAAGGCGGCGCGGCGCCCGTTGGCCTCCAAGAGGTCCAGCGCCACTTCGGGCCACGCCATCGCCACCACGAGGCCGGGCAGACCGCCACCCGAGCCAAGATCGATCACTCGTGGAGACCCGACCGGAGAGAGGCGCCGGCCGATGGCCGCAAACCCCTGGGCATGTCGGATCTGTGGTTCGAGCGGGCCCGGGCCCAGGAATCCCAGGGCGCGAGCTTCTCCGAGGACCTCATGAAGGAGGGCGGGGGAGTGGCCCCCATCGTCAGCGCCGGTCATCGGCGCTGCGTCAGTCCGCGGGCGCGATGACGATGTGGCGGTTGGGGTCTTCGCCCTCAGAGCGAGTCTGGACCCCGGGCATCTCATTGATGGCGTCGTGCACGGCCTTCCGATCGGCCGGGCTCATCGGCTCGAGTGCTTTCTCCTGGCCCGAAGCCAGCACCTCTTCGGCGATCTGGACGCTGAAGCGCTTCAGGGCGGCGGAGCGCCGCTCCCTGTACCCGGCCACGTCCACCAGGATCCGGTCGGTGCGCGACGGGCATTGGCGCTGAACCACGGCCCGCGTCAGGTCCTGGAGAGCGGCCAGAGTCGACCCTCGGGGTCCGACGAGGATCCCGAGATCATCGCCCAGGGCGGCGATCTCCACCGTGTCCTCGTCCAACAGACGGGTCTCGACCGTCCCCTGCATTCCGAACTCACCCAGGAGGTCGGCCACGAAGGCCCGCCCGACCTCGCCCTGCTCTTCGAGCGTCATACCTTCGGCCATGTCCTCTGTCTCCTTCGCTTCGGTGCTCCGCTTCGGAGCCTTGTCGGCCGACGGCCCCCCCGAGCCGTTGCTCGAGCTTTCCACCGACGCCGCGCCGGTGGTCGTCGCCTTGCTGCGATTGCGCCGGCGCCGGGCCGATCGGCTGGTGCCGGTGCCGCCCGTTCCGGCCGTGGTCGTGCCTGTTCCGTTGGTGCTGGTCGTCGCTGAGTCGCCCGAGGCGCCGCCCGCGGGCCGGTTGCGCCCTGCTCCGCCGGACGAAGACCGCTCGCCGCCCTGACGACCTCCTTGACTCCCCTGGCCGGAGCGGCCGCCACCGCTCCGCCGTGAGCGCTCACGGCGAGGCCTGGCCCCCACGGGACGGACGCGGGCCCGGACCCGGGCCTCGACCCGGACCCGTCCGAACAAGCCCGTCTTGGGCTCGTCCACCACAATGACCTCGGCGTCGCCCGCAGCGACACCGAGTTGATCGAGTGCCTGTTCGGTCGCTTCTTCGACGGTCTTGCCCGCCACCTCAACCCACTCCACGCGCTATCGAGCCTTTCTTGTCCGCTTCGAGCGCGACCGCGGGTGCGCCTTCGGTTCCGGCGCGTCCTCGACGACCTCGTCGCTCGTCGCCTTGCCGTTCGTCGTTCCCTTGCCCGCCGCCGACTTCTTCCCGTTGGTGGGTGCCCGGCCGTTGGTCTTTGCGCCGTTTGTCTTCGCCGAGCTCTTGCCCGGCGGCAACGTCGCCTTGGCGGCCGCCGTCCCGTCCGTTGCACTCGACGTCTTCTTCACCGCTTTTGGAGGCGGTTTCTCCTTCTCCTTCGTCGAGCCGATCTCGCGTTCATGCACGACCGGCGTGACCATTCCGCTCCGGAACATGAATTCCTGCGTCCCGATACGCATCGCTGACGAGACGACCATGTAAATGGTTGCTCCAGCGGGCACTCTTAGGTAAATAACACCAAAGATAATAGGGAAGAACTTCTGCATTTGTTGCATCTGTGGATTCGCCGCGGCAGCCTGAGGATTACGGCTATTCATCTGCTTCATTTGGTAATATTGAAGGAACATCGCAGCGCCAATGAGGACGAGATAAGGAAGCACCAATACTGCCTGGCTTGCACTCCCTGGGAAGGCATGATGCGAGAGCGGAAGAGATGACAAATCCATTCCGAACCACCAGTGCATTTGGCCATTACTGGCTATTAGTGCACTGTGCATCTGCGAGTTCGTCGGTATGTAACGCGGCGAGGCGCATCCAAGCGCTTGCGTGCACTTGACTGTCGCTCCGGCGGCGTTGGTATATGTCTGCCCCTTGGGCACCAAATACGACAACCCGCGGATCAGCGAGTACAACACAATGAGGAAGGGCATCTGCAGGAGGCTGGGGAGGCAGGCCCCGAACGGACTCGTCCCGTTCTCCTTGTAGAGCTTCATCATCTCCTGGTTGAGCAGTTCCCGGTTCTCCGCGCCCTTGTACTTGGCCTGGAGCTTCTTCATCTCGGGCTGCAACCGCTGCATGGCCAGCATCGACTTGGTGCTCTTCACCGTGACCGGTGTCAGCGCCAGCATGATCAGGACGGTCAGACCCGCGATGGCGAAGCCGTAGTTGGGCCAGACGGCGTAGAGGCCGGCCAGAATCAGACCGAAGAACTCGAAGAGGGGATGGAAGATCTCCCCGACCAGCTTGAACAGGGAATTCTCTGCCAGCACGGGGTGGATCAGCACGGGTGGCTCCGTTCATGGGCGTGGACTCGGACCGGGACCAGGTCCACACCGTGGGGCCCGAAGGGCCGACAGCGGAGCAGGCGGCGTGCGCTCAGGGCCAGGCCGTGCCAGAAGCCGTGCACCGTGAACGCCTCCACCGCATACGTGGAGCAGCTCGGGTAGAAGCGACAGGGCGAAAAGTGTCCCGGAGGCGGCGCCCTGATAGGCGGTGATCAGTGCGATGGCGACACGTACGGAAAGGCTCTGCCTGGTCCCCGAACCGCTCATGCAGAGACCCGACCCCGGCCGGCCTTCAGGAGGGCTGTCGCCACGTCGCGGCGGTACGCGGAGGGGTCCTCTGTGGCTGCGGCCGGCTCAAGCCGCACGAGGTAGGCCCCCCGGGGTAGACCCGGGGCCTCCTTGCGCACGACCTCGCGCGCCCGTCGCCGGAGCGAATTCCGCACGACCGCATTTCCGCATTGGCGCCCAATTGCATAGGCCACCTGGGGAAACACTCCGGTCTCCCCGGTCTCGGCCGGGACAAACGTCACCCGCACCGGGCCGCTGGCCCCACGCGCTCGTGCGCGTTGCAGCTCGGCGAACGCCGTGCGGCGGGTGATACGTCCGACCGTCCTCACAGGCACTCGAGGCCCTCAGACGGTGAGCCGGTGGCGCCCCTTGAGCCGTCGCGACTTCAAGATGGCCCTCCCCGCCCGCGTGGACATGCGCTTGCGGAACCCGTGGGTGCGAGCCCGTTTCCGGGTGTTCGGTTGATATGTGCGCTTCACGTCAATTCAGCCTTTCGCGACAGCCTTACGGTGATCCGGAGCCGGTTCGTCACAGGTTCCATGCCTCGGCCCTCGAGTTGATTCGGGCCGGCGGCGGCAAGTCCTGCCATGTTAGGCGCGATTTGGCGATGGCCTCTAGTCGCATCGCCCGGCACGGTGTACGTTCATCCAATTACCCGCACCGAGGATCGTTCCGAACATGTCGCCTGGACGCCGAGGGGGGAGAAGGGGTGTTCGGAACTCGCAGTGACCCAGGCAGGAGATCTTTGGACACGATGCACCGGGTCGCTACGCGACCAGGTGTCAGAGAGCACCTGGCAGCTCTGGCTTTCGGGGATCGAGCCGGTCGCGTACACCGACGGTGAATTCGTCCTGTCCGTCCCCAACGGGCTCATCCGGGAGCGGGTGGAGTCGCGCTACCTGCCCATGATTGAGGACACCCTGGCCAACGAGGTGGGCTCCCCGGTCCGTGGGCGGCTCGAGGTCCAAGAACCCGAGCCGGTAACGACACCGGCCCAACCAACCACAGACCAGGTCTTCGGCCTCTCCCCCGAGCCGGCGCCTCCGCCGGCGGCACCGGTCCAGGCCGGTCGCGAGTCCCCCGCGGTCCAGCTCGACTCCAAGTTCACCTTCGAGACCTTCGTCGCCGCATCATCGAACCGCTTGGCCCACGCCGCCGCACAGGCCGTGGCTGAAACGCCCGGCCGTTCCTACAACCCGCTGTTCATCTACGGGGATTCCGGGCTGGGCAAGACCCACCTCCTCCACGCCATCGGGAACTACGTCACCGAGAACTACCCGCGCCGCAAGGTCCTGTACGTCACCACCGAGACCTTCATGAACGACTTCGTCGATTCGCTGCGGACCTCGACCACCCTCACCTTCAAACGGCGTTACCGGGAGTGCGACGTCCTGCTCATTGACGACGTCCAGTTCATGGAGCGAAAAGAGGGCCTCCAAGAGGAGTTCTTCCACACCTACAACGACCTCAAGGGCGCCTCCAAGCAGATCGTCCTCACCTCGGACCGGCCCCCGAAGTCGATCGAGACACTCGAGGACCGCCTGCGCAGCCGCTTCCTCTCCGGCCTGATCACCGAGATCGACCCCCCGGACCTCGAGACCCGACTGGCCATCCTCCGCGCCAAATCCCTCAGTGAGCACCAGGACGTGCCCGACGACGTCCTCGGGTTCATCGCTTCCCACGTGAAGGACAACATCCGGGAGCTGGAAGGCGCGCTCACCCGCATCTGCGCCTTCGCCAACCTCAACAAGGAGCCCATCTCCTTGGCCCAGGCGGAAAAGGTGCTCTCCGACCTCGTCCTGGCCGGCGAGCCCCGACGCATCACACCGCAGATGATCCTCGACGCCACCTCGGCGAGTTACGGCTTCTCCGTCGACGCCATCTGCGGACCGAGCCGGACCCGACCGCTCGTCACGGCGCGCCAGGTCGCCATGTACCTGACCAGGGAGCTCACCGACTACAGCTACCCCGCCATCGGGCGCGTCTTCGGAAAGCGGGACCACACGACCGTCATTCACGCCGTGGACAAGATCGCCGGACAGATGCAGGAACGTCGGCAGATATACGAGCAGGTCACCGAGCTGATCCAGAAGATCCGTGCCGGCTCGGCCTGACCCTCCCACCTACTCAGTCGCCCCCCACCTCGCTGTGGTTTGCCGAGGGCAAAGGCTGTGGGCCACGCCCCCCAACCCTGGGGATCGGCACCACACTTATCCCCAAGCGGCCGACCGGGGCTCCGCGCGTAGCATCAGTGCCACGCCCGGCCCACAGCCCCATGGGGAGGACGACGTTGTCCACCAGCAGGGGATGGGTCGTGTCATCCACAATCCACACCCCTTACTACCTCTACCAACCTCATATACCTCTCCCTCCAAAATGAAGGACTGGGAAAACTCCCGAAAGGAATGCCGTCGGTGAAGTTCAGATCCGAGCGCGATGCACTCGTCGAGATGCTGGCGACGGCAAGCCGTGCCGTGGGAGGACGGGGAGGCTCCTCTCCGGTTCTCCTCGGCCTGTTGCTCACGTGTGACGGGAATTCGTTGTCGGTGACAGGCACCGACCTCGACCTCACGATTCAAGTGACCGGAGAAGTGATCGGGATCGACGACGGAAGTTGTGTCATTCCGGCGCGGCTCTCGACGGACATTGTGCGGCGGTTGGAGCCCGGGGCGGTGACGTTTGCCGACCAGGGGGACCACATCACGATCAGCGCCGCGCGTTCGACGTTCAAGTTGCACACGTACCCCGTCGTGGAGTTCCCGCCGGTTGGGAAAACCGAAGAGCCGACTACGCAACTGTCAGAAACGGCTCTGGGTGAGGCGGTTCGCCAGGTCGTGCGGGCCGCATCACACGACGACGGTCGGCCTTTGCTGACCGGCGTGCTGGTCTCGCGGGTCGACGGCTCCATCCGTATGGTGGCGACTGATTCGTACCGTATGGCCATGCGTGATTTGCCCGGAACGGAGAGCATTCCCGGCGAAGAGGATCTTCTCGTGCCCGCACGAGCGCTCTCCGAACTTCAGCGGCTGCCGACAGGGACCATCTCGGACGGGTCCGAGACCAATCGCGTCGGGGTGGCTGCCAACAGCAACGAGATCACCTTCTGGCAGGGCAACGTCCAGATCAGTACCCGCCTTCTGGAGGGGAGGTACCCGGACTACAAGCAACTGATTCCGGATCACTACCCGAACCGCCTCCATCTGGGGAAGGAGAGCTTCGTCTCCGCGCTCCGGCGCGTCCAGTTGTTGGTGCGGGACAACACGACGCCGGTACGACTGTCCATGCGGCAGGGCGGCGTCGATCTCAGCGTCCAGAGTCAGGATGTGGGGGACGCCGCGGAAGCGGTGGACGGGGACTACACGGGAGAGGACCTCGTGATCGCCTTCAACCCGTCGTACCTCATCGATGGCGTCGAGGCCGTCGCCGGGGACGAGGTGATCGTCGAGACGGCGGACGCCTCGCGCGCCGCCACCGTGCGCGGCGCGGAAGATCAGGAGTTTCGTTACCTCCTGATGCCGGTCCGGGTCTCCTGAGCTGCCCGCGGTCGCGGTGAGCGTCCGGCATCTGGAGCTGGCGAACTTTCGTATTTTCCGAGCCGTGCAACTCGACCTGGAGGCTGAGGGCACCACCGTCATCACCGGACCGAACGGGACCGGCAAGACGAGTGTGCTCGAGGCCGTGGCGTACCTCGGGACACGGCGCTCCTTTCGTGGGGCACCTCCCGAGGCGATGGTGCGCACGGGAGCCGAGAGCGCGATCGTCCGGGCCGAACTCAGTGGGATGGACAGCCCCACTTTGGTCGAAGCAGAGATTCTCCCGGCGGGCCGGAGCCGCACCCAGGTGAACCACAAGGCGGTCAGCGGTCGCGGGCAGCTCGGTGCGGCGGCCCCCTGCACAATCTTCTCGCCCGAGGACCTGGGCATCATCAGCGGCGGCCCCAAGGGACGACGTGAGGTCCTCGACGACGCGCTCGCCCTCCTCGATGCCGAGGGAGCGAGGGCCGCCGACGAGACCGACCGGATCCTCCGTCAACGAGCGGCGCTCCTCAGGCAATCGGGTGGGCGCGCCGGTGAAGAGATCACGGCGACGCTCGACGTATGGGATCGACGCCTGGCGGACGCCGGCGAAGTTCTGGCGGCAGCCCGAGAGCGGCTGGTGCTGGACCTCGATCCTTTGGTGGCGTCGGCATACAGCCACCTGGCGGGCGGCGGAAACGAGGTCCTCACCGTGCAACGGTACGTGCGGAGCTGGGACGGGGACCTGCTCGACGCCCTCACAGCATCGCGGCGTGATGACCTGCGCCGAGGAGTCAACACCGTGGGTCCGCACCGTGACGACCTACTCCTCCAGATCGACGGCCGGGAGGCCAGGACCCATGCGTCACAGGGCGAACAGCGCTGCCTCGCCCTGGCTCTGCGCTTGGGCGTGCACCGGCTCATCCGGGCCCGGACGCCCCTCGTCCCGACCCTCCTGCTCGATGACGTCTTCTCCGAGCTCGACCCGGCCCGGAGCCGGGCGCTGGTGGCCGAGCTGCCGGCGGGGCAGTCGATCCTGACCACGGCGGCGCCCCTCCCCGAAGGAATCGCAGTGACCCGGATGCTCCCCGTGCAGAGCCTGGACGTCGAATGACCCGGCGGCGACGGGACAGCGGCCCCCGGCCGGTGGGCGACTCGATGCCCCGCCTGCTCGGCCGGCTCGGCTCGGCCCCGACTCCGGCCGTGATGGAGGCGGTTTTCACCCGGTGGGACGAGCTCGTCGGGACCGAGCTCGGCTCGCATCTGCGACCGCAACGCGTCGATGGGCGGGTCCTCGTCGTCGCGGTGGAACACCCGGCCTGGGCGACCCGAGCCCGCATGGAATCCGGGCAGATTCTGGCCCGCCTCCAAGACCTGGGGGAGACCTCCATCGACCGTCTGGAAGTGGTGGTGGAGCGCCCCTGAACGGCACATCAGTGGTGGCTGCGTCGACCGTTCAGAAGTGCCGAATTGGGGCCGCTGTCGGGTAGAATGGTGCGTTCGCATCGGAAGGCCGGAGCACACCCAATTCGGGGATCCGATACGCACCGCGAAAACCTATGTTCTGAAAGGGCGCGCCTGTGGCAGTAAAGGTGGATGAGAGACCTGGTGAGGCCGGTGCGTCGTCGTACACCGAGGACGACATCACCATCCTGGAGGGGCTCGAGGCGGTACGCAAGCGCCCCGGCATGTACATCGGTTCAACCGGCCCGACCGGGCTGCACCACCTGGTGTGGGAAGTCGTCGACAACTCGGTCGACGAGGCGATGGCGGGCCGGGCGACCCGGATCGACGTGACGGTGCTGGCGGACGGCGGCGTCCGGGTCAGCGACGACGGGGCCGGGATCCCGGTCGGCATGCACCCCAAGTACCCCAAGCAGTCGACGGCCGAAATTGTGCTGACGACCCTGCACGCCGGTGGAAAGTTCGGCGGCAAGGGATACCAGGTCTCCGGTGGCCTTCACGGCGTGGGGATCTCGGTCGTCAACGCCCTCTCCACCCGGCTGGTGCTCGAAGTGGACCGCGAGGGCCAGCACTGGGAGGCCGAATTCGAGAAGGGCGGCAAGGTCAGGCAGAAGATCAAGGCGGTGGGCCCGGCCCCGAACGACCGCAACACCGGGGAGCCCCGGACGGGCACGACCGTCACTTTCTGGCCGGACGCCTCGGTCTTCGAGGACACGGAGTTCCGGGCGCAGACGATCGTCGAGCGCATGCAGATCATGGCGTTCCTGAACAAGGGCCTCGAAATCCGGTTCGTCGACGAGCGCACCGACCCGGTGACGAAGACGACGTACAAGTACAACGGCGGCATCGTCGACTTCGTCAAGCACCTCAACGCGTCCAAGGAGTCCCTCTTCCGGAAGGTGGCGTCCTTCGAGCAGGCGGAAGAGGGCCAGGAGGTCGAGATCGCGCTGCAGTGGAATGCGGGCTACCACGAGTCGATCCACTCGTTCGCCAACGGCATCTCCACCATTGAGGGAGGGATGCACGTCGAGGGCTTCTCCAAGTCGCTGACCAACGTGGTCAACCGCTACGCCCGCGCCCGCAACATTCTCAAGGAGAAAGAGGAGAATCTCAAGGGCGAGGACATCCGGGAGGGCCTGACCGCCATCGTCTCGGTCCGGCTACGCGACCCCCAGTTCGAGGGGCAGACGAAGTCGAAGCTCGGAAACACGTCCATCCGGTCGCTGACCGAGAGGACCACGAACCAGAAGCTGACGGAATGGCTCGAGGAGAACCCGCGCGAGGCCAGTCAGATTGTGCAGAAGGCGTCGCAGGCGGCGCGGGCCCGGCTGGCGGCCCAGGGCGCGCGCGATCTCACACGCCGCAAGTCGGCACTCGACGGGGCCGGTCTGCCGGGCAAGTTGGCCGACTGCTCGTCGCGCGACCCGCGCGAGTCGGAGATCTTCATTGTGGAGGGGAACTCGGCCGGCGGCTCGGCCAAGGACGCCCGGAATCCGCACACCCAGGCCATCCTGCCCATCCGGGGCAAGATCCTGAACGTCGAGCGGGCCCGGATCGACAAGATGCTCAAGAATGCGGAGATCCAGGCGCTGATCTCCGCCATCGGCGCGGGCCTGGCCGAGGAGTTCGACGTCGAGAAGATCCGGTATCACAAGGTGATCCTGCTGGCCGACGCCGACGTCGACGGCAGTCACATCCGCACGCTTCTCTTGACCTTCTTCTTCCGTTACATGACGCCACTCGTTGAGGGCGGCTTCGTGTACGTGGCCCAGCCGCCGCTGTACTCGACGCTCGTGGGCAAGGAGAAGATCTACCTGAAGGACGATGCGGCCCGGCTGGCCTTCCTGGCCGAGCACCCGGACCACAAGCACGACTTCAACCGATTGAAGGGCCTCGGAGAGATGGACTACGCCGAGCTACGCGACACCACCATGGATCCGGGCAAGCGGTCTTTGCTCCAGATAAACGTGGAGGAAGCCGCGACGGCGGACCAGGTCTGTTCGATCCTCATGGGTGACGACGTGGAGCTGCGGCGCCACTTCATTCAGACGAATGCCAAAGACGTCCGTTTCCTCGACATCTGAGCGGCCGGACCGGAAGTAGGGAGCACATGGCACAGACGACACGCGGCTCGGGCCGTGGGGGAGCTGGCTCGGGTGGGGGCGGCGACACTCCGCCGACGGCCGAGGAACCCCTCAGTGGCTCTATAGAGCCGATTGAGATCCAGGAGGAGATGGAGCGCTCGTTCCTCGAGTACTCCATGTCGGTCATCGTCGCCCGGGCACTGCCCGACGTCCGGGACGGGCTCAAGCCGGTGCACCGCCGGATCCTCTACTCCATGTTCGACAACGGGCAGCGCCCCGACCGGCCGCACAGCAAGTGCGCCAAGGTCGTGGGCGAGGTCATGGGCACCTACCACCCGCATGGCGACTCGGCGATTTACGAGGCGCTGGCCCGTATGGTGCAGGAGTTCTCACTCCGGCACCCGCTGATCGACGGACACGGCAGCTTCGGGGGACGTGGTCCCGACGACGGCGCGGCGGCCATGCGCTACACCGAGTGCCGCCTGGCACCGCTCGCTCTCGAGCTCATGGCCGACATCGACGAAGAGACCGTCGACATGGTGGCCAACTACGACGGGTCGGCCCAGGAACCCGTGGTGTTGCCGGGCCGGTTTCCCAACCTGCTCGTCAACGGCTCGCAAGGCATCGCTGTCGGCATGGCGACGAACATCCCGCCGCACAACATGGGCGAGGTGATTGACGCGGCCCTGCATGTGCTGCGCCATCCCGAAGCGACTTCGGACGAGCTCATGGAGTTCGTCAAGGGCCCGGACTTCCCGACGGGGGCGCAGATCCTCGGCCGCCAGGGCATTCTGGACGCCTATCGGACCGGGCGCGGCTCCATAAAGATGCGCGCCGTCGCCGAAATCGAAGAGGGCCGGAGCGGAGACCGCATCGTCGTCTCCGAACTGCCGTACCAGACATCGGTCGAGGTGATTGAGCAGAAGATCACCGAGCTCGTGCGGGCCGGCGACCTCGACGGCATCAGCGGCATGCGGAACGCCTCGGCGAACCAGCAGCCGAGCCTCATCATTGAGCTCAAGCGCGACGCCAACGCCAACGTCGTCTTGAACAACCTCTACAAGCAGACGCCGCTGCAGACCAGCTTCGGCGTGAACATGCTGGCCCTGGTCGACGGCGTGCCGCGCACGCTGAGCCTGGCGCAGGCCCTGTCGCACTACATCGACCATCAGATTGAGGTCATTCAGCGTCGTTCGGCCTACCGGCTGGAGAAGGCACGCAACCGGGCTCACATCGTCGAGGGGCTCCTGCGCGCCATCGACATGCTCGATGCGGTCATCACCACCATCCGGGCCTCGGCGGACCGGCCCGAGGCGCGCACGGCGCTGATGGCGGAGCCCTTCTCGTTCACCGAGGTGCAGGCGACGCACATCCTCGACATGACGCTCGGCCGCCTGACCCGGCTCGGGCGCTCGGAGCTCGAAGCCGAGATGGAAGAGCTGCGGGCCACCATCGCCGAGCTCGAAGCCATCCTTTCGGACGACAACAAGCTGCGCGGCGTCATCGAGACCGAAATGACCGCCATCCGCGACAAGTACGCCAACCCGCGCCGCAGCGTGATCACCCACGACCCGGGCGAAATGGGCGTGGAGGACCTGATCTCCGACGAGGAGATCGTGGTCACCATGACCAGGGCCGGGTACATCAAGTCCGTGGCCGCCGCCGCCTTCCGGACACAGGGCCGTGGTGGCCGGGGCGTGCAGGGGGCCCGGCTCAAGGAGGAGGACCTGGTCAGCCAGGTGGTCCACACTTCGGCCCACGCCTTCCTGCTGCTCTTCTCGAACCAGGGGAAGGTCTACCGGCTCCGAGGTCACGAGATCCCGATGAAGGACCGGACGGCCCGGGGCACGGCGGCGGTCAATCTGGTGCCGCTGGCGCCCAGGGAGTCGATCACGGCGATCATCGCCACGCGGGAGTTCGCGCCCGATCAGTTCCTCGTGTTCGCCACGGCGCTCGGGCAGGTGAAGAAGACGGCCCTCAGCGAGTACGACAAGTCACGCCGGGAGGGGTTCATCGCCATCAATCTTCGCGACGGGGACGAACTGGTCCGGGTGGTGGCGACGTCGGGAGACGACGACCTCTTCGAGGTGACGCGCGCCGGCATGACGATCCGCTTCAACGAGACGGACGTCCGTGCCATGGGCCGCGATGCGGCCGGCGTGCGGGGTATCCGCCTTCGTGATGGGGATGCGGTCGTGTCCCTCGACGTGGCGGCGGACGACACGGACATCCTGATCGTCACCGATGCCGGGTACGGCAAGCGCACCAAGCTCGAGCGCTTCAACCGCCAGGCACGCGGGGACAAGGGGTGCGCGGCATCCGCCTGACCGGGAAGCGCGGCAGCGTCGTGGCCGCCTTCATGGTCGCGCTCGACGAGGAGATCCTGTTGGTCTCGTCGGGTGGCGTGGTGATCCGCACGCAGGCCCGCGAAATCGCCTCGCAGGGACGGGACGCCACCGGGGTTCGCGTCATGAATCTCGACGAAGGCCAGAGCGTGGCTGCGGTGGCCCGGGTGAACGCGGAGACCGAAGACGAAGGCTGAGTCCCGCCTCGTGCGGCCGGGGCTCAGAAGATGTGCAGGGACGAGATCGGCCAGACGCGGAGTTCGACTTTGCCGACGATCAACGACCGGCTGATCGGGCCCCAGTACCTGCTGTCACACGAGTCGGTCCGGTTGTCACCCATGACGAAGTAGTCGTTGGCCGGCACCCGGTAGGGGCGGGCCAGGTTTGAATTGTTGCCGGCCGGGCCCGCGACCGTGATGCCCTGCTCGGAGGCTGGAAGCCAGCTCTCGTCGAGCTTCTTCCCGTTGATGTAGACGTAGCCGTTCGTCAGCGAGACGACATCACCGGGGAGCCCGATCACCCGCTTCACGAGGTCGTTCACCTCGGGGCCGCCGCAGTTCTCGGTCGGCGGCCGGGAGAAGACGACGATGTTGCCCCGGTCGACGCCGTGAAGGTGGTAGCTCAGCTTGTTGACGAGGATCCGGTCGCCGATCTGGAGCGTCGGCTCCATCGACCCGGACGGGATGAAGAAGGTCTGGACGACGAACGCCCGCAAGAGCACCGCCACGAGCACCGCCACGACGACCACGATGGCCGCCTCCTTGAGCCAACGCGTCGAACTCGGATTGTCCGCAGGCGTCTCAGGCGGGTTCTCGTCATCCGGGGGCCCGGCGACGGGTGGCTCCTCGACGGCAAGCGCCGGGTCGTTGGGGTCGGGCGTCACCGGACGCAGGCTAGACGCCGCTGCGGGATCCCTGGGATCAGGCCGGGGCGGGAATGACCGAGGCCGTGTCCCGGCCCGATCGCAGCAGAGCGCCCGGCAAGGCCCCCGTCGGGGCGCCGTCGCGGATGGTCTCGACCCCGTTGACCAGGACGCGCACGACGCCGTGCGAGCCGGCGTAGAGCCGGGGGGTGTCACCGGGCAGGTCGTGGACCAGCCGGGCGGGCTCGGAAGCCACCGTCTCGGGATCGAAGACGAACACGTCGGCGACGTACCCTTCGCGGAGGACGCCCCGGTCGCGCAGACCGAACAGCTGGGCCGGCTGTTCGGTCAGCATGTGCACGGCCTTCTCAACCGGCACCAGCTTGCGGCCGCGCAGGCAGTCGCCGAGGAAGGCGGTCGGGTAGTTCGAGCCGCACATGCGGTCGAGGTGGGCACCGGCGTCGGAACCGCCGACCATGGCGCGCGGGTCGGACCAGATTTCGGCGCGCAGCTCCCAGGTTGAATCCTCGCCGTCGTCGGTGTTGGGCCACAGGACGGTGCGCAGATCGTCAGCCAGGACGATGTCGAGGAGCGTGTCGAACGGTGCCGTGCCCCGTTCGGCCGCGATGTCCGCCACGGTGCGGAAGGCGCATCCTTCGTTGGCCGGCGAGTAGGTGTCCCCGATGGTGTAGGTGCCCCAGCGACCCAGCCCCCGGAAGACCCCCGCCTCCTTGCTGTGCACCCGCTCGTCGAGGAGGGCGCGCACGGCGGGATCGGCCAGCTTCTGCATCCGCTCGGCCTCGGGGAGTCCCATGACCTCACCCCAACCGGGAATGAGGAAGAGCGCGCAGTGGGTGCGGAAGCTCATGTTCATGGGCACGACGGTCGGCATGGTCAGGGCGACGATCTGCCCACCGGCGGCAGCAGCGGCGGACGACGCGGCCAGCTGGTGCGCGATCTTCTCGGTCGAGCGGGCGTCGACCGTCAGGACGTTCCAGTTCAGCGGCCGCTGGGCGGTGACGCTCATGGTGGTCATCAGGTCGACCTCCTCGTCGCTGAACGAGTCCAGGCAGCCGTTCGTGATGTATTCGAGGGTGGTGCCCTCGTGGGCCGCCACCTCCTCGCAGAAGGCGAGCATCTCGCGGCGATCCGCGTAGCGGGAACTGATGGGGCGACCGTCGCCGTCGGAGTGGGTCCGGGACTGGGACGACGAGAAGCCGAGCCCTCCGGCCGCCAGGGACTCCGCCAACAGCGCGCGCATGGCGGCGATTTCGTCGTCGGTCGCCACCTCTTCGCCTCGGTCGGCGCCCATGACCTTCCGGCGCAGGGCGCAGTGCCCGACCAGGAAGCCGGCGTTCACGCCGAGCCGACCCTCGAGCCGGTCGAGGTACTCCCCGAACGTGGACCAGTTCCACGGCACGCCGTTCTCCAGGGCGGCCAGGGGCATCCCCTCCACTTTGGCCATCATCTGGCGGATGTAGTCCGCGTCCTCGGCGTTGATGGGGGCGAGGGTGAACCCGCAGTTCCCCCCGATCACCGTGGTCACGCCGTGCACGTTGGAGGGCGAGGCCAAGGGGTCCCAGAAGAGTTGCGCGTCGTAATGCGTGTGTGGGTCGACCACCCCGGGCATGACGATGAGACCGCCCGCGTCGAACTCGGTGGCGCCGGTCTCGTCGATCTGCCCGATGGCAACGATCCGGCCGTCGCGTATGCCGACGTCGGCCAGGCGGCCGGGCTCACCGGTCCCGTCGATGACCGTGCCTGATCGGATGACGTAGTCGAGCATGGGACCTCCGTGAGCGGGCACGAACGGCGGCTGCCGGGCGCCGAATCTGACGACCCGTCAGCTTAACGCCGAAGGCGGGCTTTCCATCAAAACTCGCTGGTCGTGCACGCGGGAGACGGCCTCGCGGCCGTGTTCAGGCAGGCTGGTCCTGAGCGGACGCCACTCCGTCCCGGTAGCGCCGGAAGATCACGGTTCTGATCTGCTGCAAACGGGCTTCGACCGCTGCCTGACGCTCGGTGAGCATGGCCAGCTGTTCTTCGACGAGCTCGAGGACGCGGATCCGGGCCGCCGATGACGCCAGGTCCACCCGGGCCATCTCCCGATGGGCCGCCAACAGGTGATCGGTGCGAATGAACAGGCCCTCGTCGATGTCCGGATCGAGGTCGACCTCGCCGTGCTCGGGCCACTCGGCCTCCGGGGTGGAACGCAACCAGCGTCGCTCGGGAGCTCGTCGACGATTCCCTGCTGATCCGCCCCGCGCCGCCCGCTCCGCGAGGATCGCCACGTCGGCGGCGAGGATGGCCCGGGCGTAGCTGAGAGAGTCACGAATCACCGTGAGATCGTCCCTCCAGGCCCTGATGGCGATATCGCCCAGCCTCTCCGCCCTGGCCGATTCCCCCAGGGCCCGGCCAATGTCCACCAGATTGATCGGCCGAACCTGCAGGGAGAGCCCCCCGGCTTCGTCAGCCTGGTCCGGGTAGGTGTGCGCGGATGCTGCTGGCACCGGGTCGCACCCCCTTTCCGCCGACAAGGCTCGTCGAGTCGACCGCTGTTGGTCCCTCTCTAGCACGAGGGCGATGCCGGGAACAGCTATGCCCACGCCTCCATCTCAGGGTTTCCGGGAGGCCGGGGCGCCCAAAGGAGGTTTGGACACCGTCCTTGTGGATACCAGTTCCTTCCTACGAAACCCCTATGTCCTCCGAATTCTCCCCAAGTCATCCACAGGCTGTGCCCGAGGCAATCCCCAGCCGGATGCTTTCGCGTGGGCGCGCCACGTGCTTTGCTCTGTATGTGCCCGGACGACGACGCGACCCGCAGCGACGGCCGACGTGTTGAACCTGCAACCGACTTCCGAGGGCGTGCTGCCTGGCCAATTCCTCGAGCGGGCCATCAGGGCGGGTTACATCGACGCCGGGCGCTTCAACATCCCCGACGCCAACGTGCAGCCGGCCAGCCTCGATCTGCGCCTCGGGGAGCGGGCACTCCGTATCCGCTGCAGCTTCTTGCCGGGAACCGATTCGGTCGAACGCAAGTTGAAGGACTACATCCTCGACGAGATCGACCTCCGCGGTGACGGGGCCATGCTCGAAGCGCGCTGCCCGTACCTCATTGAGCTGAAGGAGCGCCTCGACCTGCCGGCCGGGTTGCGGGGCAAGGCGAACCCCAAGAGCTCGACCGGACGGATTGACGTGTTCACCAGGGTGATTACGGACAACAGCGACCGATTCGACGAGGTGGCGCCCGGCTACTCAGGGCCGCTTTACCTCGAGGTGGTCCCGCTGTCCTTCGCCGTCCGTGTCCGTGAGGACCTCACCCTCAACCAGCTCCGCCTTTCCATCGGCCGGCCGTGGCTCAGCGACGACGAGGTCCGCCAGACGCATCTTGAGGAGCCGATCCTCTACAGGTCCGGCGCTCCGGTGCCTGTCGACGACCTCGTCCTGTCCAACGGCCTCTTTCTCGGGCTCGATCTTCGAGGTGACGAGCGGGGACAGGTGGGGCACAGCACGCGGGACAGTGCGCCGCTCCTCGACCTCACCTCGGGAACCGAGGTTGATCCGATGCCGTTCTGGGATCCGGTGTTCCGCGAGGACGGCGACCGCCTGGTCCTGTCCCCCAAGCGCTTCTACCTCTTGATGTCGAACGAGGCGGTCAGCATTCCGCCCAACCTGGCCGCCGAAATGACGGCCTACGACCCCACCAGCGGCGAACTGCGCACGCACTACGCCGGGTTCTTCGACCCCGGCTTCGGGTTCGATCCGACCGGAGGCTTCCGGGGCTCCCGCGCCGCGCTCGAGGTGCGCGCCCACGACGTGCCATTCATGGTGGAGAACGGCCAGGCCGTCTGCAAACTCACGTTCGAGCGGATGCTCGAAGAGCCGACCTCGCTCTACGGCTCGGGGATCGGATCGTCGTACCAGCAACAAGAAGAGACGCTGAGCCGCTACTTCCGCCGTTCACAGGGGTAGCCGGAACCACACCCGGCAGTGCGGGCGCGCGGCCGACCGCCGGATGTGATGACGGGAGCGGCCGCGGTTGCAACGACTGCGCGGGGCCCGACCGTCGAACCCATCGCTGGTTGATCAGCGGCCCGTGCAGCGGCGTGGGTTCGCGATTTCTTGAGCACCTTCGGATGCACTCCAGCGAGGTGTCGTCTCGAAGGCCTTGCGGGTGGTGCATTGGTCGGCAGCACGGTGCCCGCTGTCGGATCGTTGGTAACGGGTCTCGCGAACCAACTCGGTGTGCGCCATTCCCGTGACGGTTCCGGCAAAAGCAGTGCGACCAGTGCGGTGAGCGGTGACCTCTCCTCGGTCGACCGGGCGTTGGGCGCGACGACCTCGTACACAACAGCACGTTGCCGTTGGGTTGCACGCTGATTGCTGACCTCGCGTCAGTCGTTCGCACGCGGCGGAGTGCGCGCGAAGTGTCATGAGGGTCGCGCGCGATCACGTCCCACAACGTCGTGACAACCGCACAAAACACCGCGCAAATGATGCATGACAAGTGCCGCAAAACTCGGGAATTCAAACGCGATACGACGGTTCGAATCAATTCCCGACCACATTCCAGTTTCCTGGTATTCACGTTGGGCCCTCCCCTATATGGTTGGACGTGAGGGGGCGTCTGAACCTCGGGGCTTGGACTCCGAGAGGCAAGAGCCCTGCCTGACAGACGATTGTTGTGGAGGAGCATGGGGGGGTCGAAGCCCGAGTGGGCTGATGCAAACGATCACGCGACGTTGGAAGAGGTTTTTACGTCGCGTTCTTTCGGACACCCGCTTCCCAAGGCGCCACGGCGCGCCGTCGTGCAAGAGCCGATCAGGGCGTCGAAGCTGTACTTCGTCCGGAGCCGTCTCGTTGCGTCGGGAGCGGTGGTCGCGGCGGCCCTGTCTGTTGTCGCGGGCCTGAGCATCGGCGCGGGTCCGATGGCCCAGAGCGTGCTCTCCGCCAGTGGCCCCGTCGCTTCGTCCGGTAGCACGACGACAACGGTTCCAAACGCCGGTGGTTCTGCTGGCCCGGCGAGCACAGCCCCCGTGGGAACGGTCAGCCAGTCCGGTGAGACCGGGCCGGCGCCCGCCCGAAGCGCTTTGTCCGCTCAGGGGAATGCCACGGTGGTCAGTACGCCGTCACCGCCCAGCCCGAACGTCGCACCGATCGCCACGCTGACCGTGGTCGGGACGGGCTCGCCCGCGCCGGCGGCGGGAGGGGCCGGCACTTCGACATCGACCACAACGACGACCACGACCACGACGCCGACCAGCACGACGGCGACGCCCCCGTCCACCACCACTACGACGATCCCAGTGTCGTCCGCCTCCGGTGGCGCCGCCCCGGTCGGTGGAAGCGGCAGCACGGGCAGCGGCGGAACAGGCGGCAAGGGATCGGGTTCGTCGGGTACGGCTGGGAACACCGGCTCGACGGGCAACTCCGGGACAGGTGGGTACACCGGGTCGGGTGGGTACACCGGGACGGGTGGAAGCTCGGGCGGCACCGGCAACACCGGTACGACGGGCAACAGCGGGAGCGGCGACGGTCATGGTGGAACGGGGCACGGTGACGGCGGATGGTGCACCCACCACTGGGCGTCCTCCGCGAACCACTGCCCCTGAACGAACGGCCAGGTGCCGCCCGAGTCAGATGGCGTGGGGACGCTCGGAGCCCGGGCCCAGGCTGGTAAGCATGCGTGCGCCGGCGCGCTCGCGTCTCGGCGCAAGCGAGGTCAGCCATGAACTACACGAATCTTGGAACGTCCGGGCTACGGGTCTCGAGGGTCTGTCTCGGCATGATGGGCTTCGGGAACGACAGTGATCGGCAATGGGTCATTGACGAGGATGCCGCCGAGCCGATTGTGAAGGCCGCCGTCGAGGGAGGTGTGACCTTCTTCGACACCGCCGACGCCTACTCCGCCGGGGCGAGCGAGGTCGCGACGGGGAGGTTGGTACCCAAGTTCCTGAGCCGGGACGAAGTCGTCATCGCGACCAAGGTGTTCATGCCGGTGGGCCCTGGCGAGAACGGCGGAGGGCTGAGCCGCAAGCACATCCTTTCGGGCATTGACGCATCGCTCAAGCGTCTCGACATGGAGTACGTGGATCTGTACCAGATCCACCGCTGGGATCCCCGTACGCCGATTGAGGAGACGATGGAGGCGCTGCACGACGTCGTCCGGTCGGGCAAGGCCCGCTACATCGGGGCCAGCAGCATGTTCTCGTGGCAGTTCGCCAAGGCGCAATACACGGCCGAGGCGCACGGCTGGACAAAGTTCGTCTCGATGCAGAACCACTACAACCTCGTCTACCGCGAGGAGGAGCGCGAAATGATTCCGCTCTGTCTCGACCAGGGTGTGGGATGCATCCCGTGGAGCCCTCTGGCGCGCGGAGTGCTGGCCGGGACCCGCACCCGGGACGGCGGCCGCCACACGACCCGCTCGAGTACGGACGCGTTCACCGACTACCTCTACGACCAGCCCACCGACTTCGACGTCGTCGACGCCGTGGCTGAGGTGGCCGGTGCCCGCGATGTCTCACTGGCACAGGTGGCGCTGGCCTGGGTGCTCGCCAAGCCCGGGGTGTCGGCGCCCATCGTCGGTGCCACCAAGAAGAAACACCTGAAGGACGCGCTGGCGGCGGAGGAACTACACCTGTCCGAGGACGAGATCGCCGCGCTGGAGAAGCCCTACGTGCCCCACCCCGTCCTCGGGCACTTCTAGAGGAGCGCAGCGCGGGCCGTCCGATAGGGTCAGGGCGGCGAGTGGGGTGAAGCAACACAGATCGGGGATGGCATGCGGGTCGCACTCACTGTGGCCGACTTTCTCAACCGGGCCGCGTTGGTCTACGGGCACCGGACGGCGGTGGTGGACGAACCGGCGGCCGCCGGGTCCCTCGGGACGGTCACCTACCGTGAACTCGAGGCCCGGGCGCGTGGCATGGCCCTGGCGTTCGACGACCTCGGGGTCGAGCACGGGGAACGGGTCGCGATCGTCAGCCCGAACTCCGGGCGGTTCCTGACCTCCTACTTCGGGGTGAGCGGGTACGGCCGCACGCTGGTGCCCATCAATTTCAGACTGACCGCCGACGAAATCGCCTATGTCGTCCAGCATTCCGGCGCGTCGGTCCTCCTGTACGACCCGGATCTGACCGATGAGGTCGGCTCCATAAAGGTGGCACACCGCTTCTGTCTCGACGGCAGTGACGACGCCGCTCTCTTCGCCCCCGCTCCAGACGGCGTGGCGCCGCAGGCCTGGACACCCGATGAGGACGCCGCCTGCTCGGTGAACTACACCTCGGGCACGACGGCGCGACCCAAGGGCGTGCAGCTGACGCAGCGCAACTGCTGGCTGAACGCCGCCACCTTCGGCTGGCACACCGGCGTGAGTGACCGGGACGTGTTGCTGCACACGCTGCCCATGTTCCACTGCAACGGCTGGGGCATGCCATATGCCGTCACGGGCATGGGAGGCACGCACGTCGTGCTGCGCAAGGTCGACGGTGAGGACATCCTGACACGCATAGAGCAGTACGGCGTGACCTTGTTGTGCGGTGCCCCGGCAGTGGTGGCCGCCATCTTGGGCGCGGTGGAGGCCCGTGCCGCCGAGGGCCGGGCCATTCCCGGACGCGGCACGGTGCGCATCGTCGTGGCCGGCGCGCCACCCCCGTCCAGGACGATCGAGCGGGTGGAGTCCGAGCTGGGGTGGGAGTTCATTCAGATCTACGGCCTCACCGAGACGGCGCCACTGCTGACCATCAACCGGGCGCCCGGCGGAGTGGGACACGCTCGACGCAGCACAGCGGTCGCATCTGCTCAGCCGGGCCGGAGCACCGGCGGTGGGAGTGCAGATCGCCATCGACGAGGACGGCGAGGTGCTGGCGCGTTCCAATCACGTGTTCGCCGGGTACTGGGAGCAGCCGCTTGAGACCGAGGCTGCGCTGCGCGGCGGTTGGTTTCACACGGGCGACGGCGGCCACTTCGACGAGGCGCACGTCGTGATCTCGGACCGCAAGAAGGACGTGATCATCACGGGCGGCGAGAACGTGTCGTCCATTGAGGTGGAGGACTGCCTGTACCAGCACGAGGCGGTGGCCGAGGTCGCCGTGATCGGCGTGCCGGACGAGAAGTGGGGCGAGACGATCAAGGCGTTGGTGGTGGTGCGCGACGGGTCCACAGTGAGCGAGGCGGAGCTGATCGCGCACTGCCGGGGGCGGCTGGCCCACTTCAAGGCTCCGACGAGCGTGGAGCTGCGTGACGCGCTGGACCGGACGGCCACCGGCAAGCTGCAGAAGTACAAGCTCCGCCAGCCCTATTGGGAGGGGCGGGAGAAGCTCATCAATTAGGTGAAGTGGTCGGCGGGAGCGCCTTCCCGGAGCGCTCCTCCATGACGAGGTGACCGCGCTCGTCGAAGGCGGCGGCGATCTCACCGCTGATCAGCCGGCGCAAGGGGTCCCCGACAATGGCGCGGCGCCACCCTGTATCGAGCCGGCTCGGGTCGCCGCAGAGGAGCTGGGCGATGTCCGCTCGCGTGGCGAGGAGGCCCTGGTCGAAGTCGAGGTCGTCCGCGATCTGACGCACGAGGCCTGAGCACACGGCCACTGCGGCCGGGGGTGCCGGCGTGTCGCGCCCCTCCGAGGGCATCCGGATCTGGTCCTGCGGGAGCTCGAGGCCGCGCTCGACCGCCCGCATGATGGCGGCGGCGCGGCCCTGGGCCAGATGGCGTCCGTCGATGCCGCGGGTGGCCCGCAGCTCGTCGCCGTTCTTGGGCGGGCGCTGCGACAGAGCAAGGAGTCCCAGGTCCGACAGCACCATGCGGCGGGGCCGGTTGGACTCGGCGGCCGTTCGTTCGCGCCACGCCGCCACCTCTTGCGCCACCGCGCGCGAGCGACGCGACATGCCCCGGATGTCCCCGAGCTTCCACCACGCCTCTTCGGGGACGCGGGCGGACGTGCGCTCGCCGAGCACTTGCGCACACTCGTCGAGGGCCCACTCCAGGCGCCCGAGCGCCCGCAGCTTCTCGGTGAGCACGTCGCGGAGCTCCAAGAGGTAGGCCACGTCGTTGAGGGCGTACGTGATCTGGCGCTCCGGGATCGGCCGCACGAGCCAGTCCGAGAGGCGGTCCGCCTTGGGGAGCGAGACGCCGAGCATCTGGTCGACCAGCCGGGCGAGTGAAGGCGTGGACAGACCGAGGAAGCCGGCGACGATCTGGGTGTCGAAGACAGTGGCGGGAATGACGCCGCAGGCGGCCATCAGCACGTCGAGGTCCTGCGACGCCGCATGGACGACCGCGACACCGGGCCCACCGAAGACCCGGGCCAGCGGGGCGGGGTCGACCGCGAGCGGGTCGACCAGCGCCACCTGGTCGGCCCAGGCGATCTGAATCAGAGCCAGGTCCGGCACGTAGGTGCGCTCGGTGTGGAATTCGGTGTCGAAGCCGTAGGAGTCCTGGGCTGTCACCTCGGTGATCAGGGCTTCGAGAGCCTCGGGATCGGCGACCATGGTGGCCGGTGCAGTCATCGGGGTGCTCCCGGAGGTGGCCCGGGCTCAGGTGCTCTCGTCTTCTCGGCTGGGGCGGATGACTTTATGGTTCCGGCTCGTCGCGTGTCGGTGATGCCGGGACCGGATGGCCCCGCGGATGCGGCCACGACCGGGCCCGACAGGGCGACGTGGCTGCAGGTCGAGGTTAGCGCAGCGGGGCGGTGTCCCGAGCCGGATCCGACCTCTTTCTCCTGGTCAGAGCGGGTCCAGCCGGATGGCGATCGACGTCGGCCCTCGCGCCGGCGCGAGTGCGGCCGGGTAAACTGGTGTTTGTTCTGCACTGCTTGGCGTGCCCGGCGGCGAACGCACGTTTGGAGCCCATCTGGTGACTTCCGGCTCTGTTCGGACCGAAACAGACCGATAAGAGTGAGAAGTCTGTATCGGAGGGGGATTGCGTGAGGCGAGCCAAGAAGAAGCTTGGCGAGGTCGGACCCGGCGAGCAGGTCGATGCGCGCGAAGTCCAGCCCGAGCGCAAGGATCGAGGAGCCCCCGGACCCTCGTCCGTGGGGACGCCCAAGAGCGTCGAGTCCATGTTGCAGGAGTTCAGCGCAGCCGGGCCCGAGACCCCCGGGTCCGGAAAGCCGACCCGGGGGCAATACGACCAGCTCTGGCAGCTCTCCATGGCCGATCCACACACGGGACTGGCCAACCAGTTGCTCCTGATTGATCGTCTGACCCAGGCCCTGGCCCGCCGCCGGCGCCATGGGGGCGAAGTGGTGGCCTGCCACATCGACCTGGACAATCTTGGTGAGATCAACCTGGACTTGGGCTACACGACCGGCAATACCGTGTTGTGCGAAGTGGCCGGACGCCTCACCTCGGTGCTGCGGGCGGAGGACACAGTCGGCCGGGTCGGCGGGAGCGAGCTGGTCGTGGTCGTGACCGTGACCGACGAGCACGTGGTGGGACCCCTTCTGCGCAGGCTGCAGCACACCCTCGACGAGCCCGCGATCGTGGGGGGCCAGGAGATCCGGCTCCATTCATCCCTGGGTGTCGCCGTGGCGGAGGATTCGGAGTCCGCCGAGGACGTACTGGCCCGAGCCAACCGTTCCACCCGGGTCAGCCGGCGCTGAGCCACCCGGGTTCGTGCCTGGCGCAGCCCGCTTCGTGCCTGGTGGCCCGGCTTGTCGAAAGCCTGTCGGGAGCTGACGCGGCCCGATAGGGAGTATCGGCTCTATAGGAAACAGGAGTATCGGCCCTATTGGCGGAACCCAATTCCGGCAAAATTATGAGCGATGTCTATTTACAGCGAGCTGCTTGCCGGACTTTGTGCTGACGTGGAGCCGCTACCCCTGCCTGTCTCCAAGGATGAGCTGGTCGTGATTCTTCTGCAGTCCCGCCGCCGCATGAACGAGCAGGGAGGCGAAGGCGACCACATCATGACGGAGGATCTGGCGCTCGAGCTCGATCACGACCGCATGCTGCTGCGCCTCTGCACCGCCATGGGCATTGAGACAGAGCCGGAGCGGTTCGGGAATCCCCTGGTCGAGCGGGAGCGCCTGGAGAATCGGCTCCGCGAGGTCGGCGTGGACTTCCGGACGCTCGACGACAACCGCCGGATCAAGGTCGCTTAGGACCCGGGTCCGAGTCCCGGCGTCCGGTGGTCAGGACCTGGGATTGAGGGCCTTGCGCTCAGCCAGGACAGCGGCGTAGACGGCGGCCTCGGTGCGGCGGCGCATGCCGAGCTTGGAGAGCAGGCTCGAGACGTAGTTCTTGACCGTCGCCTCGGCCAGGAAGAGCTGCTCCGCGATCTGGCGGTTCGACTGCCCCTGGGCGATGAGCTCCAGGACCTTGCGCTCCTGGGGAGTCAAGACGGTGAGGCGCGATTCCGCCTCCTGATCCTTGCGCAGGCGGTCGAACAGCTCCTGGGTCAGCACCGGATCCAAGAGCGACATGCCCTGTGAGACCCGACGGATGTCGCCCAACAGATCGCCGCCGCCGACCTCCTTGAGGACGTAGCCCGAGGCGCCCGCCATGATGGAGGAGAACAGAGCGTCGTCGTCGGAGTACGAGGTCAGCATGAGGCAGCGGACCTGCGGTGTCAGGGACTGGACCTCCCGGCAGACCTCGATGCCATTGCCGTCCGGGAGCCGGACGTCGAGGATGGCCACGTCGGGCGCGAGCTCGCGAATGGACCGGAGTCCCTCCTCTGCCGTCCCAGCCTCGCCGACGACCTCCATGTCGTCCTCGCCCTCGAGGAGCGTGCGCAGCCCGGTCCGCACAAGCTCGTGATCGTCGAGGAGGAAGACCCGAATCGTCATTTTCCCAATATTGCCACGCTCCCGGTCGCATTCGGCCCTCACCGGGGGCGGCGCAACCCGCCTGCAACGCGGCCCGCCACACGCACGATTGGTCCGCCTCTATCCTGACGAGCCGTGCAGCCCTTCGACAGGATCGACGATCCCGCCAAGCTGCGCCGATTGGTGCAGGCGATCCTCATCCTCGATGCCGAGCTGAATCTGCCGGTGGTGCTCCGGCGGATCATCGAAGAGGCCCGTGACCTCGTCGACGCCCAGTACGGGGCGCTCGGTGTCCTGACCGAGGACGGGCAGGCGTTCGATCAGTTCCTGACGGTCGGGCTCACCCATGAAGAACAGCGCGCCATCGGTCCTCGACCCACCGGACGGGGCGTGCTCGGCGCCCTCATCCGGGAGGACAAGCCGGTCCGCCTGGCCAACCTGACCGAGAGCCCGGACAGTTTCGGGTTCCCCCCGCACCATCCCCAGATGATCTCGTTTCTCGGCGTCCCGGTCCGGGTGCACGGCGAGGTGTACGGCATTCTCTACCTGACCAACAAGAAGACGGCTCCGGAGTTCTCCGAGGACGACGAGGAGCTCGTCCACGCCCTCGCCATGGCCGCCGGCATCGCCATCGAGAACGCGCGCCTGCACGGCCTGGTGCGCGACCGGGCCCTGACGGAGGACCGGGACCGGATCGCCCGGGACCTCCATGACTCGGTGATCCAGCGCCTGTTCGCCATCGGGCTGTCGTTGCAGGGGACGGCCCGGCTGGTCGAGCGGCCCGAGGCGGTCATGCGGATCGGGGAGGCGATCGAGAAACTCGACGAGACGATCCGCCAGCTCCGGAAGGCCATCTTCGACATTGAGCTCACCATCAACAAGGAAGGTCTGCACCCAAAGGTCCTCGACCTCGTGCACGAGCTGCGTCCGGTGCTGGGTCTGCTCCCGCAGGTCTCGTTCAGCGGGCCGGTGGACACGGTCGTCACCGATTCGCTGGTCGAGGAGGTGCTGGCAGTGCTGCGGGAAGCCCTGACCAATGTGGGCAAGCACGCGCACGCGTCGCAGGTCGTCGTGACCGTCGCGGCCGGCGAGGAACTGCGCCTGGTCGTGGCCGACGACGGCGACGGCCTCGGCGACGGGAACGCGGCCGGCCTCGGTCTGAAGAACCTGCGCCAGCGGGCTGAGCGCCTCGGCGGCGATGTCGAGCTCGGCCGGTCGCGCGAGGGCGGCACGCGCCTCACGTGGCACGTGCCGCTCGTCCCGGCTGAATCGGGAGCCGCTCCCACGGTCTGAACTGCTGTTGTGCAGCACGTGTCGGAAGGCACAGCGAGCACACAGCTCCGAATCACACCATCGGCTCAACTTTGGTAAGGGTCGGCTGCTTCCGGGCCGACCTATTGATCATCGTTTGTGAAACGAAAAGGGCAAACCTCCCGTGAGGGTGGGACGCAAAGCTACGGGACTCGCTTGAGTTCGCCGGGCCGCCGAATCAGCAATGAGCACGCTGCTCGTCGCCTTCGCGACCCGTCGTCTGCGGGTCCGAGGGGGAAAGACCATGCGGCAATCCCGACGGAGCCGGGCGCTCCCACTCGTGCTCGCCCAGGCAATCGCGTCCTTGGTGTTGGTTCCCGTCGTTGCCCTCGGAGTGGTCACGGCGTTCTCGTCGGGTACGGGCCCGGCGAGCGCGTCGAGCACGGTCCGCTCGAACGACTACAGCGGCGGCATCATGATGGCCGCCGATCCGAACGGTGGCTACTGGACGGTCACGCCAGCAGGCGCGGTGACGCCCCATAGCGGTGCTCCGGCACTGGGGTCGCCTGCACTGTCGAACCTTCGGCTCGCGCAGCCGATCGTCGGGATGACCCCGACGACCGACGGCAACGGGTACTGGCTCGTGGCCTCCGACGGCGGCATCTTCAGCTACGGCGACGCGACCTTCTACGGCTCGACCGGTGGCATGCACCTGAACAAGCCGATCGTCGGCATGGCATCGACGAACGACGGCAACGGGCTACTGGCTCGTGGCCTCCGACGGCGGCATCTTCAGCTACGGCGACGCGACCTTCTACGGCTCCACGGGATCAATCGCGCTCAACAAACCCGTCGTCGGCATGGCCGTCACGACCGACGGCAACGGGTACTGGCTCGTGGCCTCCGACGGCGGCATCTTCAGCTACGGCGACGCGACCTTCTACGGCTCCACGGGGTCTCTCCGCCTGAATCTGCCGATCGTCGGTATGGCCCCGACAGCCGATGGCGACGGGTACTGGCTCGTCGGGTTCGACGGAGGCATCTTCACGTTCGGCGACGCCGGCTTCTACGGATCGACGGCCGGCTGGGGTGTCTACGCCTACGGCATGATCGTCAATCCGGCCGCCGCGGGGTACGCGGTCGTGGCCGCCAACGGCGTCGCGGTGCAGTTCGGGCCGGGATTGAACCCCAACGCACAGTCGGTGTTCGGGCTGCAGCAGGGGGCGTACGACTCGACGCCCACGCCGTCGGGCATGGCCGCCTTCGCGCAGCAGACGCACACGTCGCCAACTGTCGCGACTGTCTACCTGCCCGGGAGCAACGGATGGGCGAACATGGACGGCGCGGGCGGGAGCCTGAATTATCTGTCGCAGCAGTACGGCGGGGGCGGCTACACGCTCTCAATCGGAGTCCCGATCATCCCGACCGGCTCGGGTGGAGCGGCCGTGGGCACGCTGGCCCAGGGTGCGACGGGAGCGTACAACTCCTCCTTCGTGACCCTGGCCCAAACGCTCGTGGCCGCCGGACTGTCCAACGCCTACCTCCGGCTCGGTTGGGAGTTCGACGGCTCGTGGATGGCGTGGGCTGCGACGACGCCTGCGGCCGAAGCCAGCTTCGCCTCCTACTTCCAACAGATCGTCACGGCGATGCGGTCCGTGGCCGGAGAGCAATTCCGCTTCGTCTGGAACCCCGACGCGGCTGCATTCACGCAGCCGGGCTACTCGGTGGCGGCCGCCTATCCGGGCAACAGCTACGTCAACGTCATCGGGCTCGACGCCTATGACCAGTCCTGGGCGACACCGCAGACGCCGACCAACGCCTGGGCCTCCACCGACCTGCCGGCATTGACGGCGGCGGCGCAGTTCGCTTCGTCCAACGGCAAGCCGCTGGCCTTCGGCGAATGGGGTGTGGCCATCCGCAGTGACGGCCACGGCATGGGTGACGATCCCAACTTCATCAACCAGATGGTGGCCTGGATGCGAGCCAACAACGTCACCTACGAGTCCTTGTTCGACGCCAACAGCGGCGGCGTCAACTCCCTCCTTACGGGGGGTTCCTTCCCCAACAGCCTGGCGGCCTTCTCAGCGGATCTGGGGTGATGCGCGCCGTTGCGGCCGGCGCGCAGAGCTCTCCCGCGACCACCAGGAGATGATGTGCCGCGCCGCAGGCGCTTCGGCACCGTCCGCCGTCTGAAAGGCAAACGGCAGGGCCGCACAAAAGCGGCACAATCCGGATTCACGCCGTTTGCGCAAATAGCTGAATTTCGCTTGCCCAGAACTGTCGTTTCGGGTCATCGTTCGTTGGAACGAAAAAGGCAAACCCTCCGCGAGGGGGGGACGCAAAGCTACGGGACTCGCTTGAGTTCGCCGGGCCGCCGAATCAGCAACGAGCGAACTGCTTGTCGCCTTCGCGTCCCGTCGTCTACGGGTCGGGGGGGACGATGCGGCGATTTCAGTGGAAGCGATCGGTCACGCCCGTCTGTGCACGTGCGATCGCCTTCTTGGTGGTGCTCCCCGTGCTCGCCCTCGGTGTGGCGACCGCGCTCCCGTCCGGTGGGAGCGCCGGCGCCGCGACGTCCTCCAGTGCAAACGGCTCCAACGGCTCCAACGGCTACAGCGGCGGCATGATGATGGCCGCCGATCCGATCGGTGGTTACTGGACCGTCACGCCGGCTGGTGCGGTGACGCCGCATGGCTCTGCTCCCGCGCTGGGCTCGCCGGCGTTGTCGAACCTGCACCTCTCGCGTTCCGTCGTCGGCATGGCGGGGACGCCTGACGGCAACGGCTACTGGCTCGTCGCGTCCGACGGCGGCATCTTCAACTACGGCGACGCCAGCTTCTACGGCTCGACGGGCGCCATCCACCTCAACAAGCCCATCGTCGGCATGGCGGCCACCCCTGACGGCAGGGGCTACTGGCTCGTGGCCTCCGACGGCGGCATCTTCAGCTACGGCGACGCCAGCTTCTACGGCTCGACGGGCGCCATCCACCTCAACAAGCCCATCGTCGGCATGGCGACCACCACCGACGGGAACGGCTACTGGCTCATCGCCTCCGACGGCGGCATCTTCAACTACGGCGACGCCAGCTTCTACGGCTCGACGGGCGCCATCCACCTCAACATGCCGATCGTCGGGCTGGCTCCGACCCCTGACGGGCTCGGCTACTGGCTCGTCGCATTCGACGGCGGCATCTTCACGTTCGGCGACGCGGGCTACTACGGGTCGACGGCCGGCAAGGGGACGTTCGCCTACGGCCTGATCGTCAATCCGGCAGCGGCGGGCTATTCCGTGGTCACCGCTGACGGCAACACGACGAGGTTCGGACCGTCGACGCCGGCGGGCACCATTCAGCCGAGCTCTTCGCCAGCGACCACCACGACCACCACGCCGCCACGGAGCACCACGATCACCACGCCGCCCGACGGAGCACCACGACGACGACACGTGCGGCCGACAGCACCACCACAACGACGCGTGCCCCCGGCACCACCCGACCACCGGGCTGGCGACCTCGTCGGCGTCGTCGACCAGTGGGCTGCAGCAGGGGGCCTATGTCGCCTCGGCCGACCCGTCCGGCATGACCTCGTTCGCCCGGGAGACGGAGACGTCCCCGGTCGTCGCCACCGACTATCTCCCCGGGAACGCCGGCTGGTCGGGCATGGACGGATCCGGCGGGAGCCTCAACTGGTTGCTCACCCCCTGGCGGGGGAGCGGCTACACGCTTTCCCTGGGCGTGCCCATCATTCCGACCGACTCGAGCGGGACGGCCGTGGGTACCCTGGCCCAAGGCGCGACGGGAGCCTTCAACTCCTCCTACGTGACCCTGGCCCAGACACTGGTCGCCGGCGGCCAGTCGAATGCCTACCTGCGGCTCGGCTGGGAGTTCGACGGCTCATGGGTGCCCTGGGACGCAACGTCGGCCAGTGCCGAGGCCAGTTTCGTCTCGTACTTCCAGCAGATCGTGACGGCGATGCGATCCGTGTCCGGTGAGCACTTCCGTTTCGTCTGGAATCCTGATGCCGCTGCGTTCACCCAGGCGGGGTACTCGGTGGCTGCGGCTTACCCGGGCGACGCCTACGTCGACGTCATCGGGCTCGATGCCTACGACCAGTCCTGGGCGATGCCGCAGACCCCGGCCAACGCCTGGACCCAAACCACGTTGCCGGCGCTGACGTCGGCGCGGCAGTTCGCTTCGACCCATGGCAAGCCACTGGCCTTCACGGAATGGGGCCTCGCCATCCGCAGCGACGGCCACGGGCTCGGCGACGACCCCTCCTTCGTCAACCTGATGTCCGCATGGATGGAGAACCCCTCCAATAACGTGATCTACGAGACCTATTTCGACGACAACGCTGGCGGCGTCAACTCGTTGATCACCGGAGGATCGTTCCCGAAGAGCCTCGCCGCCTTCACCGCCGACTTCGGCTGACCGCCACTGGCGTTGGTGCCACCATCGAAGTCGGACCGCGGCAGCGGAAAGATCGTTCCCGGCGTTCCCGCTACCAGGAAATCGTCCGTGGTTGGTCGTCCTGGAACGTGGACCTTCCCGCCGGGTCCACGACGTGCCAGGTCGCAGGCCCTATCCGTGCGCTCGGCACGACGGTCATGGAGTCGTGCGCCTCGGGCAGCACGAAGTTGAAGGTGACGCTCTGCGTCGCACCCTGGAGGATGTCGAGAGTGGCACCCTCCAAAATGGTGGGACCCTCCGGACCACTCGCAACGACGGAGCTGTTCGACGGCGATGTGATGTCGCTGGCGTACCCGGGGAGGTTCACGGTGGCGATCCCCACATACTCGCCGTACTGGGTGCCGAGCCCCGGGAAGGGGCCGGCGATGAAGGGCGACTGTCCCGGCGGCGTCGTGTTCGAGTAGGTCATCGTCAGGGTCCCCGCCGTCTTGGTACCCTGGGGCGTGAGCTTCAAGGAGACGTTCTCGCTCAGGTACTGGTCCAGCTTGTTCCCACCCCGGTTGATGATGTCGGCCATGATCGATGACGGCTGGAGCTGTCCCGCCACGCCAGCGCCGGACCAGGCCGCCTCGGTACGCGTGTCGGCGGACCACAGCAGCACATGGCGACCCTCGGCGGCCGAGGAGAGCGCGTCCGCCATCGTGTGCAGTTTGAAGGGACGGTTCTCGAGGGCGTGGAGGGTGGCGGACGCCAGCGTCGCCAGCTCGTCCGTCCGGGCCGTCGAATCCGAGGTGTAGGTCTCGCCGACGTACTGATCGTGGAGCAGGAGTTGCTCTACGTTGGACGCAGTGACGACCTGACCCGAGGCCGTGGTGACGGGGCCGGTCACGTCGAGCAGATCCTGGAGTCCCCCGACGTCGATGGCGAGGACCCCGTCGACGCTCTGCCCCGTGCTGGCTTTCCACATGCTGGCCGCCAATGGGCCGTTCACGTCGAACTGCGGGCTCACGCCCAGGTTCCTGAAGTCGGTTCCCGGGAGGAGCCAGCCCCACCGGGCCTCGAGGTCGCCGCCGACCGGAACGGTACCCACGGGGAGCGTGAGGGAGGAGGTGGGGACCATGCCGGACAGATGGAGGTTGCCGTTCCCGGTGGTGATCGTCCCGGCCTCCTCGAACGCGCCCGAGCCCGAGCGCATCTCCGCATTGTTGCCGGCCAGGAGGAGGTATGTCCCGGGCCCTTGCAGAATGGTGGCGGCCGCTGAAGCCGCCACCGAGGTCCGGGCCAGGGTGGTCCGAACCTGCGTCAGATCGGTCGAGAATGTGTTGTGCACGCGGGCGAGAGGACCAATAAGGGCCTGGTCAGGGCCCAAATTGACCCCGGCCAGGGCGCTGTGGGTGGACGCGGCCAGCGACGCGAGCTGGTGCAGTGCGGCCACCCGGTCGGGTCCCGCCGTATGGGGCAGGCGGAGAAGAGCCTGGGATCGACCGACCGCACCGATCCCGACCTGCGCCACCTGTTCGGCGGCTTCGGACAGGTCCTGCACCGAGCGGAGCTGGCGGCCGGCAACCGGGAGGACGTCGACGGGCCAGAGCAGCGGCGACGAGAGCAGTCCGTGCGCGCTGCTGAAGTCCGACTGGGCCGAGCGGAGGGACTCGACGGGCGCACCGGACAGGATGCCGTCCGCCGACAGACCCTGCCGGGCCGACTCCACCGCCGCCTGGCCATGGCGGATGTGCTCGGCCGCGACCACCAACTCGACGACTGCGGCAGCCGCCCAGATCACGACGAGCGCGACCACGGCGGCGGTGATCTTCCACCGTCTGGAGAACCGCCTCGGCCCCGGCGGGTCCCCCGTCCCGGCCTCGGCGGAGTGGTCACCGCTCGAGTCGGCGGGTTCGGTGTCCGGATCACCGGTTTCGGCGCTCGAATCACCGGGTTCGCCGCTTTTCACCGCGGGGAGCGTACTGCGGTAAGGTCGGCCTCCTACCGTCATCAAACGCCCGAATACCAAGAGATTTCGCCGCGAAGTCACCTCTTGGAGTTCGGAACGTATGCCCAGCTTACGGGGGTCGACGGGCGGAATTGTCTGGCAGTTGTCGCGGCCCACCGGGGCATTGTGACCTTTGGCTCTAACCCCTTGACCGGATTGCCTGGAATGATGATCAGCGGCGGCTTCGCATCCTCCGACTGAAGGGTTTGTGGGAAACGGTCGAGGATTCAAGTAGCTCTTGGATCGACCGCTCGTCGAGCGGAACCAGTGGAGGAGATCAGGATGAAGAGGACCAAGGCACAGCGCGTGCTCGCCGCAGCTTGCGGTCCAGCTCTGGGCGTGCTGCTGGCGGTACCCGTTGGCGGGCTCCTGGCAGGGGCTGCAGGGGCGGACACGACTTGCTACACAGGCTGCACGACGTCGAACACGGGCATCACCACCACGCCCGCGGCAACGGACACAGCATCGTCGCCGGCGACGACGGCTTCAACCACAGTCAGTGCGTCGACGTCGAGCGGACTGGCGTTCACCGGTGCTGACATTGAAGAGATGGCGGTTATCGGTGTCGTGGCGATCGGGGTTGGCGCGGTGCTGGTTCGCGGCCGCCGTCGGACCACTTGAACGAGTACCCGGATTACAGCTAGTACCGGGGTTATGCAGAACGCTCGGCGAGGGAGCTAAGAGGTATGTCGTCGGTCACAATTGGAAGAGACCTACAGCATTGGCAGTGGGCCCAGTCTGAGTCCGGATCGATGGCGCGCGGACGCCGTCGATTCGCGGCCCGGACCAGCGGTGAGGTCGTGGCCGGAACGGACCTCCTGGTCCTCGCCCTGGCGGTCGCGGTTTTCGCGCCGGCAGTGCTGCAGTGGCCGGTCGCCGTGTTCGTGCTGGGAGTCCTCGGGGTCTGCGTTCTGCGCGGCCAGTACGCCTCGCGCATCACCCTCAGCGTGAGCAGGGACCTGGGCACGGTGGCGGCGGCGGTTGCTCTGCCGCTCACTGTGATCGGGGCCTTGGACGGATTCGGACGGTCCGTCCGTCCGTTCGTGCTGGTGGGCCTTTCCACCCTGTCCCTCCTTCTGATCGGCCGGGCCGTCGCCTATGTCGGCATCCGGCGCGCCAGGACTCGGGGGGCCCTCGGTCAGCGGGTGCTCATCGTCGGCGCCGGACCGGTGGCGGAACGCTTCGCCGATGCGCTCGAATTGAACCCGAGCTACGGGCTCCACCCGATCGGCTTGCTGGACGACTGCGCCGAGGAATCGCTCTCCCGTCCGGTGCTCGGCGGGATTGACCAGCTCGACAGCGTGCTGAGCGACCACCGCATCGACCGGGTGGTGATCGCCTTCGGCGTGAACCGTGACCCCGACCTGGTCCGGGTCATCCGCTCCTGCGAGCACGCGGAAGTGGACATGTACATCATCCCCCGTTTCTTCGAGCTGGGCCTGCAGGCGGCACCGCGCGACGTCGACATGGTGTGGGGCTTCCCCCTTGTCCGTTTGCGGCGCTCGACCATGCGTTCATCGGGCCGCATTGCCAAGCGGGTCTTCGACGCCACCATCTCTGCGCTGATGCTGCTCCTGCTCGCACCGCTCTACGGCGTGCTGGCGTTGGCCGTGCGGCTCACCGGCCCCGGTCCGATCTACTTCCGTCAGCGCCGCATCGGGAAGAACGGCCGAGAGGTGGAAGTCCTGAAGTTCCGCTCCATGCGCGTGAACGGCGAGTCGGACACACAGTGGAGCGTGGACGAGGACGACCGTGTCACCAAAATCGGCTCCATCATGCGCAAGACGTCGCTGGACGAGCTGCCGCAGCTCTGGAACGTGCTGCGCGGCGACATGTCGCTGGTGGGCCCCCGCCCAGAACGACCCTTCTTCGTGGAGCAATTCGAACAGGAGGTGCCCCGCTACAGCGACCGGCACCGGGTCCCGGTGGGCTTGACCGGTTTGGCTCAGGTCAGTGGGCTGCGCGGCGACACGTCCATTGAGGACAGGGCATGGTTCGACAATCACTACATTGAGAACTGGTCTGTCAGTGGCGATCTCATCATCCTGGCCCGCACGGCGGGCGCCGTGATCAAGCAGGTCCGGGAGTAAGCTCCGGCATCGCTAGAAGCCCTTCTCGAGGTGGGGAGCACCACGCCCATCTACTCGAACGATGACGACGCACACGGCCGTTGACGTCGAAGGGCTACAGGCGGATCGCACACCTGACGAAAACCTCACCATGACGTCACAGCAGTGGCGGCTGGCAATTCTGGTGCAGCTCGTGCTCGGAGCGATTCTCGGGTCGCTGTTTCTCGGAACCCACAGCCTCATCCTCGACGAGTCGGTCAGCTCCACCCTTCCCTCGGCGCTCTGGCACAGGTTTGCCGACGTAGTCTCGCATCGCGAGGCGAACGTGGCGCTGTACTACCTGTTGCTGCGGGGGTGCGTCGTCTTCGGCCACTACGAGATCGCCCTCCGCAGCCTTTCGGTGACGTTTGCCGTCGGGGCGCTCTGGGTCCTCATCACGGTGGCGCGCGTGCTCTCCGGGCGGAGCGTCGCCCCGCCGGCCGGGTTGCACCTGACAATGAATCCGCTCCATCCGGTTTGCGCGGAAGATATCCAGACGGTCGTCGGCTTCATTGCAGCCAAGGCCCGGCCGGGCGATGGCGTCATGATTCTCGCTCCCGACGAACGGATCCCGGCCGCCTCGAAGTATCAACGCATCTGGCCCGTGAGCGCAACGGCCGATCTCTCCTTGTACCCCGTCCAGCCAGCGGCGGTTACAAGCGCACTCCGGCGCGCGGGGTTCACGCCGGCCGGGACAACACAGTGCCGCGGTGCCAACGTCGCGGAGGAAGTTCGGCAGTGACCGCGCCGCGCCTGGCGACCAAGGCCGCCATCGGTGGCTTGGTGGCTGCAGCCACGGCTGGCCACCTGCTCTACCCGGCGTGGCTGGCCTGGCGCACCCGGGGCGGCCGCAGGAGACCGGCGCCGGCTCCCCATCCGGGCGGGTCCGCCGCGGTCCCCGACCTGACGGTCGTTGTGCCGGCGTATCGCGAGGCCGGCGTGATCGCCGCAAAGGTCGAAGACCTCAAGGCCAACGGGTATCCGGGGTCACTGGAGATCCTTGTCGTTGCCGACGGGGATCGCGAGACGGCCGAGGCGGCGCAGCACGCCGGCGCCCGGACGCTCACCGGGCCGGAGCGGCTGGGCAAGTCCCAGGCCCTCAACCGGGGCTTTGCCGAGGCCACGACGTCGGTCGTCGTGATCAGCGACGCCAACAACCGCATTGTGCCCGGCGCCCTCGCTGCCGCGGTGGCGCATTTCGCCGACCCCGAAGTGGGTGCGGTCGCCGGGGAGAAGGTCGAGGACGACGACGGCGGCGGCGAGAGCATCTATTGGCGGTTCGAATCCTGGCTCAAGCAGCGCGAGGACCGGCTCGGCACAACGATCGGCCTGGTGGGAGAGTTGGCGGCCATCCGGGCCGAGGCGTGGCGACCGATCCCTCCTGACGTCGCCACGGATGACTTCTGGACGGCGCTCGACGTCATTGAGCAGGGATACCGGATCGCCTACGAGCCGCTCGCCCGTGCGGTTGATCCCGCGGCGGCCACGCTTGCGGTCTCATGGGAGCGGCGCATACGGAGCGTTTCCGGCGCCCTGCATGTCATGGCCAGGCGTCGTCGGCAACTGCTGCCGTCCGCCGGCCTCGTCGCTGCCGAGCTGTGGGGGCACCGCCTGGTTCGTTACACGGTCGGTCCCGCCGCCCACCTGACCCTCCTGCTGATGGCCGTCGCGAAGGTCCGTTCGAGCGCGCTGGCCCGGGCGTTCCTGGTGGCCAACGTGGTCGCGAGTGCGGGCATCCTCGTCGGGGCGCCAGGCGGCGCACCGGCCGACGAGGACTCGACCGGAGCGGGGGCGCGCCGAGCACTGACCAAAGCGTGGGCGGGAGCCGGGCAGGTGATGTTCCTGCAGGGTGTCGCGCTGGGGGGCATGGTGCGGTATGCGCGGGGTGACCGGTCGACCATGTGGTCGACTGTGGAGCGATGACCTGCGCGGCACTGCGACGGCACCCGACCGCTGACCGGCACGCGTCGAACGATCGTTCGGGAGGGTCGGCGCGATGAGGACGCTCATGGTGACCAAGTTCCTCCCGTTGCCCGACAACAACGGAGGGCGCCAGCGGACACTCGCAATAGCCCGCCGTCTCGCGGGTTTCAGTGACGTGGTGCTCTGCGCCTACGACGACGGCAATGGCGACCCCGATGGCCTCCGTGACCTGGGTATTGATGTCCGCCCCGTGCCGTGGAGGGTGACGCCGACGGGGGTCGCCCGCGGAGTTGTGGCGGCACAGAGCGTCTCGGCCGGGCGATTCTGGAGCGCCTCGATGGTCAAGGCCGTCCGGAAAGCTGCCGACGAGTGTTCGATAGACCTGTTGCAGGTCGAATATCAGCAAATGGTGCCGCTCGTGCCCGATATCCCGGCCAAGACGTCGGTCCTCGATCTCCACAACGTCGAGTCGGCCCTCGTCGACAGCTACGCCCGTGCCCGCCACGGCGCCGCCGCGGCGTTCTTCCACGCGGAGGCCGCCGCCCTCCGTCGGATGGAGCGGCGGACGATGGGCGACTTCGACCATGTCGTGGTGGTCAGCGAAAAGGAGCGGTCCAGACTGGTCGCCGCCCCGCGCTCCGTCCTGGTCTGCCCGAACGCACGCGAGCCTTCGGCGGTGTTGCCCGAGGCATCCGAGCCCATAGTCGCTTTCGTGGCCACCATGGGTTGGGCCCCAAATGTCGACGCCGCGGTCTGGCTTGTTCGTGAGATCTGGCCCGGCGTGCTGGCCCGGGTGCCCGAGGCCCGACTGCTTCTGGTGGGAAAGGACCCGGACCCGGCAGTGCGCGCGTTGGCCGATCCGCACGTTGAGGTGACAGGGACGGTGGTTGACGTGAATCCGTTCCTGGCGCGGTCCCGGGTCGTCGTGGCGCCGTTGCGGGCCGGCGGGGGGACTCGACTCAAAATCATGGAGGCGCTCGACGTCGGGCGGCCGGTGGTGGCGACGTCCGTGGGCTGCGAAGGCATGGAGGACCTGGTGGGCCGGGGCGTCGTCGTGGCCGACACGGCTTCTGCACAGGCCGAGACCATCGCGGACCTGCTCCTCGACCCCGCCCGTGCCGCCATGCTGGGTCGCGCCGGGCACCGTGCCGTCGTGGCGGACCACACATGGGACGCCGCGCTGGCGCCGCTGCTCAGGGCGGTGCGACCGTGCTCCTGATTCTGATCGTCGTCGTCGGGCTTGCCGTGGCCGTCGGTGTGATCTCGCTCTTCGTCCGCTGGGAGCGCGAGGGCAAGGAGCAACTCATTCCGCTGGTGCTCTTGGGCCTGCTCGTGCTGGACGGCACCATCTACTCCGACCCCAACATGGTTCCGCGCGGCCTCTTCCACCCCGGTTCGGGCGCGACCCAACTACGCCTGCCCGAGGTGTACATCACACTCGCACTGATCGCCCGGCTGATCGCCAAGGGCAGACCGACTCGGATCGGTCTTCCGGCCGCCCTGTGGCTTGCCTTCGGCGGCTGGCTCTTCGTCGGCATGATCGAGGGGAAGCTGTACGGCAACCAGTTCTCGCAGGACATCTACGAGGCGAAGGACATCATCTACATCGTCGGCGCCTACGCCTTGGCAGCTGGGGTGCCGGTGCGGAAGTACTTCGAGCGGGGCGATCTCTACAAACTCGGGACCCTGAGCGTGGTGTGTGCCACGTTGCTGGATCTCCTGCAGATCAGTGGCGTCACCATCAACACGAACCTCCCCCTGCTCCCGTTACAGGATTTCGGTGGAGTCGGGGCGGAGACGGCGGCGCTCTTCCTCGCGATCGGCCTGACCTGCTTCCTGACACGCCTGGCCACCGGGCCCGTCAAGGTCCGGCACGTGCTGGCGTTGGTCCCGGTGATCGTGAGCGTGGTGCTGGCCAACCAGCGTGCCGTCCTCGTGAATCTCGCCGTGGAGGTCCTGGTGGTGCTGGTGGCCGTGTTCGTCGCGCACCGTAAGGGAGCAACGCGGCGCTTTCACGCCCGGGGAGGACACGTGGTGTTGGTCCTGCTCGCCTTGGTTGCGATCGGCATCGCCGTGGTCGTCGTTCCTGCCGCGCTGGATCGGCAGGCACCGAAGAACCCGCTCGCCTCGACCTACGACAGCCTCTTCAACAACGAGGGAAAGGCTGAATCGGCCCAGGACCGGTTGAACCTCGCCTCCCAGGCGGAAGCGCTGATTCCCAAACATCTCTTTATCGGCTACGGACTGGGGATTCAGTTCACCTTTTTCGAAACGGGGACACGCACGGTGGAGACGATCCCGTATGCGCACAACATCGTGCTCGACCTCTGGCTCCGATTGGGCCTCGTCGGCCTGACGATTTTCGTCCTCGCGCTGGCCGATTCGATCGTCGGCGGCCTGCGGGCCTGGCGCCGACATACGGACCCCAGGCTCGCCGCGCTGGCGCTGGCCCTGGTCGCCGTCCTCTCCGGCCTCCTGGCCACCGGATTGCTCGAGCCGCTCCTCGACGAATATCGGTTTGCCACCCCGTTGGGCATCAGCCTTGGCATGCTGCGGGCGTGCGTGACGTCGCTGGACAGCCGACCCCGGACCCTGGAGTGGAAGGTCCAGGCGGTCAGCTCGGGCCGGTCGGCCGGACGATCGAGGTGGGCGTAGTGCGCCCCGCCGGCGTGACCCCGACGGTCTCTGCCCCACCCGATGCGGGGGTGGCCGTCCGCGCCTTGGGCGGCCCCGTAGGCTGGGCTGGGCAGGAGCGCGGGCGCGCCCGCCGCTGCCGTGCAGACGTGCGGCGGCACTCCTTGGTCGAGGGGCGGATTGAACGTGTGGAGCGATCGCATCTCGTGGTCACTCAAGAGATTCGAACAGAGGGGCCCCGGTGGACATAAGACAGATCGTGCGCACGGTGCGGGCCAATTGGATTGTGGCTGTCATCACCTTCCTCGCGTGCCTGGCCATCGGCGGGGCCTACGCGGTGTTGCCGGCGAAGATGTATTCCGCCTCCGTGGTCCTGTTGGCCCAACCGCCTGCAGGTGCCTCCGACCCCGGAGCCGATGTCGGGGCCATTCAGATTGAGATCCCCCAGATCGCGGTCGAAGCCCAGAACGCAACGATCGACGCCCAGGCGCAGCACCAGGTCCCGGCGAATCTACGCGGCGCACCCGTCAGCATTTCGGCAGCCGGGGACCCTGCATCCAACACCGTCAAGATCAGCGCCTCGAGTACAGACCCTCGTGCGGCCCAGGCCTACGCCAATGCCACGGCGGACCGGGTCCTGAAGGTCACGAACCGCGACGGGGGGTCGCTCCTCGTGCTCTCCGAACTGGGCGCGGCAGAACTCCCGACCAAGCCGACGAACCCCCGCGCCACGGTGGCACTCGCGTCAGTGGCCTTCGGGTTCATCGCCGCCATCTTCGCTGCCCTGGCGGCCGGGGCCTTGCGACGCTTCGTCGCGGCCGACGAGATCTCGGAACGACTCGGCATTCCGGTCCTGGGCGAGGTCCCGACCCTGTCCCGGGCCGGGGCGAACCCGGCGGACATGTTCAGGATGGCGGGAGACGAGCGCGGGGTGGAGGCGTTCCAGCAGCTCAGGAGCCATTTGTACGTCCTGTTCCAGGATACTCATCCGGTGATTGCGTTCACCTCGTGCCAGCAGCGGGAGGGGAAGTCCACGGTGGTCTCGCATGCGGCGTGGGCGCTCGCCACCTCGGGTCAGTTCGTCGTGGCCGTCGACGCGGATCTCCGGCAGCCCACACTGCACAAGATCTTCGATGTCGACCTCTCGCCGGGCGTGAGCGACATCGCCTTGGCCAGCGGGCCGAGCGAGCTCCTCGCCGCCACGGGCAACCGCTACCTGGAGCTGATTCCAGCCGGTGTCCCGAACAGACATCCTGCCGACATAGCGGCCGCTGAAATGCCAAGGCTCCTGCGTGCGCTGCGCGAGTCGGACAGGACGGTCGTCTTGGACTGTCCCCCGATCACGGGTGCAGCCGAGACCACGATCCTCGTGGCCAAAGCGGATGCCGTCGTGCTCGTGGTCGACGCCAGGAAGTTCACCTTCGAGAGCCTGGAACACGGTCTGGCCGAAATCCGCGCTGCAGGTGCCAACGTGGTTGGCATCGTGTTGAACAGGGTGCGGCGTCCCAAGGGGGCACCGGTCTACGGCCACGAGGACGCCGGAGCCCCTGCGGTGAGTGGGTCCGAGAAGCCCACGGTGAAGTCCCGCCGCCTCGCTCGATCGGGCTAGGCGCACGTTGGCCGAGGCCGAGGCCGAGTCCGAGCCTCAGAGTCCGAGCCCTTCGGGGAGCGGCCATCGCAAGAAGGTGTCCTTTCGTCGCAACGTCGCGACGAACTACCTCATTGCGGTGGTCCTCGTGGCGATCGGCTTCGTCACCACACCCATCCTCACCCACCAGTTGGGCATCCTGCGCTACGGGGTCTGGGCGCTCATCGGCTCACTCATCCCGTTCCTCGAGATTCTCGAACTCGGGTTCGCCAGCGCCACGATCGCGTTTGTCAGCCGGCACCTCGAACTGGAGGACGACGAACAGGTCGCAAGGACTCTCAACACCTCGTTCCTGGTGCTCTCCGTCTTGGGAGCCGTGGCCTTTGCCGGGGTCGTGGTCTTTGCCATCTTTCTCCCCGACATCATCACGAGCATTCCCAACAGCATGGTCGGACAGGCGCAATTCCTGCTCCTGCTGCTCGCGTTCGACATGGCGCTCTCAATCCCGCTGGACACCTTTGGCGGGGTCCTCAGCGCCCTGCAGCGCTTCGACCTCTTGAACTTCAGCCTGATCGGTGTCACCGTCTCGCAAGCGATCGGTTGGGTCATTGTGTTGTGGCTCCACGGCGGGCTCATCGCCCTCGGCGTCGTGACCGTCGTGATGAGCATGGCGGGCCAGGCGTCGAGACTGATCATGGTCCGCCGACTGCTGCCATGGTTCCGTTTCTCGTTCCGGGGATTCGACCGCGGCCTCGTCAAACGATTCACGACGGCATCGAGCTGGTACTCCGTCGGTCAGGTCGCCGACGCGGTCCTGACTCTGTCCGATGTCCTGATCGTGGGCGCGGCTGCAGGCGTCCGGGCGGCCGCGGTCTATGCAGTGGCCCAGCGATTGGCACAGCTCCCGTTGAAGGTCGTGAGCCCACGGACGGGCCTGCTCTTCGTGAAGGCGGGAACCCTGATCGCCCGCGACAACCTCGCCGGCCTGCGTGAGACCATCGATGGGGTCGTGGGGTTCGTGTTGGGCATGAGCATTCCGGCCGCCATTGCCATCGGGTTTCTGGCGGGTCCGGCGGTCGAGGCATGGGTCGGCCCGCTCTACAGAGACGCGGTTCCGATCATCGGGTTGCTCGTCATCGCTGCCGTGGTGCAGTCCTGGGCGGTGGCTCTCAAGTTGTCCATCAACGGAGCCGGTCACCCGAAGCTGACGGCAGCCATCTTCGGCTCCGAGGCCGTGATCCACGTCGGACTGGGCATTATCCTGTCGGCCCGCTACGGCGCACTGGGCATGGCCGAGGCTGCGCTGATCGGCGTCGTGCTGATGGAGGGCGTTCTCCTGTTGCCACTGGCGTACCGGTGGTTGGGCGATTCGCTGGCACACCGGGCTTGGCGCGCGGCGCGGACGCTCGTCCTTCCCACGCTCGTCACCGGCGTTGTGGCGTGGGCCGTAGGGCGGAGCGGTGGCTGGCTCTACTGTCTTCGCCGATACGCACGGCCGTTTCGTCGGGGTCGTCGTCGTCGCGCTGAGCGGGGCCGTCCTCATGATCCTCTTCTACGCGGTGCTCTTCGTGTCCGCTCCCGCCGTTCAGCGTCAGCAATTCATGCAGCAATTCCGGACGTCGTTGGGTCGGTTCGCTGCCCGCCTCCACTAATGTGGGGCACCGTGACGGGGCTCTGGGAGGTAGCTGAGCGCGGCGTCGCGTCGTCGCGCAACCGGAGCTCGGACGTTGACGACTGAGGCCGCGTCGTCGGACGGAGTGACCTCGGTACCGTTGTGGATCGGGAGTTCGGACAGGCCGTTGTTCGCGTGGCTCCATACGCCCGAAGACGGCATGGCCACCGGCGCTGCGGTGATCTGTCCCAGCATGGGATTGGAAGCGGCGTATTCAGCGCGCGCCTTGCGTGCGTTGGGCCTTCGTCTGGCCCACTCCGGTTGGGCTGCGTTGCGGTTGGACTACGCGGCGACAGGGGACTCGGTGGGGAGCTGGACCGACCCCGGGCTGGTTGACGAGTGGCTCGGGAACATCAGGGTCGCGCTCGATTACGCCCGAGGCCTCGGGGCGCCCCGGCTCGGTGTGGTCGGGCTCCGTCTCGGCGCCACGCTGGCTGCCGCCGAACTGGAGCGGGGCGGGCCCGTGGACGATCTTGTGTTCTGGGACGCGTGCGCGACAGGCCGCGCCTTCCTTCGAGAGCAGGCGGCCTTTGCTGCCTTTCGCCGCACGCTCCCTTGGTCGGTCGAGCAGCCCGCTCTCCCGCCCCCTCCGGGTGAAGAGAGTCCGGTCGAGGCGCCGGGTACGGTCTTCTCTGCTGCGACCGCCGCTGCTCTGGGTCACGTCGAGATCGCTCGGGACGAACGGCGTCTGGCTTCCCGTGAGCTCGTCCTGGCCCGCGAAGGGCGGAGGCCCGGACCTGCGTTGCGAGACCGCCTGGGCCTGCCCCACGTCGAACTGGCCGAAATAGCCGGGCAGGAGGCACTTTTCGACGAGGAGGTCGTCGTCCCCGTGCCGACGCTGGAGCGGATCGTCTCGTGGTTCTCAGAGGTTGGCGGACCAGCAGGACGGCTCGCCTTGCCGGACCGGCAAGTGTCGGCCCGGCACCGGGTGCCCGGTCGGCCTGGCGTCAGCGAACGAGCACTCGAGATCGGCCCGGCTCGTCTCTTCGGCATGCTCAGCGAGTCGGAGGACGGCAGCGCGCCATCCGCTCCGACCGTCGTCTTCCTCAACGTGGGATTGATTCCCCATCACGGCCCGGGTCGCCTGTGGGTCGAGCTCGCCCGCGCCTGCGCGGCGTCCGGCAACGTGCGCTCTCTGCGGGTCGACCTCAACGGGTTGGGCGACAGTCCTACACGGGAGGGTGGCTCAGAGCTGCGCAACTTCCCCGTCGGGGCGCTCGAGGACCTGCGGGACATCCACCGTGCCGTGACCGCTGACGGCAGCGATCTCATCGTCATGGGCGTGTGCTCGGGCGCCGATCACGCAATTGAGCTCGGACTTGCCGAACCCGTGGCGGCCATCTGCGTGATCAATCCGGCCCTTTCCTTCTTGCAGTGGGGCAGGAGCGATGGCACCGCCCCGTCGGAGACGCCTGCGTCGGACGAGCGCCAGACGTGGGGGAGGTCCGGTCCGCTGCTCTCCCGTGCGATGGCGTCGCTCAGCCGGTACCGCTCCATGGTCCGCTGGGTGCCCACTCCGGGGTGGTGGGTCGTCAAGCGGTGGTTGATGAAGGAAACCCCGGTGGATACCCTCGAACATCTGGTGCAGTCCGGCGCCGATGTGCTGCTGATGCTCGGCAGTGGCGAGTCGCGCCGGATCTACCGCGGGGAGCAGCGTCGTCTCGGCGCCCTCGTCGCCCGAGGGGGTGTCTGTCTGGAGACCGTCCCCCACCTGGACCATTCACTGTTGGAGCGGTTCAGCCACGACCGCGTTGCGGAGCTGTTCGGTGCCTACGTGGCCAGCCGGGCCGCCGCCCTCTCCGCGCGGGCCGATTCGCCCGCGCGGCCATGAGAGGCGAAATCACTCCGAGGGAGAACCCCAGCACCGGAGGCGATCCTGGTCCTAGCATCGGTGCGGCCGCGCCGAGTTGCGGGAAAGAGGGTTCCACATGACCACCACAGCGGCACAGACGCCGGTCCCGAAGCGAGGCCTGGGGAACGCGCTCTGGAAGCGACAGCTCCACCACTATCCGAACACGTGGCCGCGGCTCGGCTACCTGGCCATCGTCGTCCTGACGACGATCATGCTCTACTACTTGTACTACGTGGAGGGGGCGGTCACGCCGCTGCTGCTGCCCTACTACCACATGTCCTTCGCGTTCTTCCTGTACCTGCTGGTCGTCTCGAACGCGATAGGCGCCTTCAGCGCGTTCATCGGTGGCCTGTCGGACAGGATCGGGCGGGCCAACCTCACCATCTACGGGACGCTCGTCGTGGCGCTCGTCCAGCTGCTCGCCATTCCCCACATCCACGACAAGTGGGGGTTCGCCGCGGCGTACTGCGTGATCGGGTTCGTGGAAGGCGTCATCCTCGTCTCGACTCCCGCGCTGATGCGAGACTTCTCACCCCAGATGGGCCGTGGTGTCGCCATGGGGTTCTGGGCGCTCGGCCCCACCATGGGCGCGCTGTGCGCCAGCCTGGTGGCGACGCACACGCTGGACCACCTCAAGCCGTTTCAGGACCAGTTCATCATTTCGGGTCTGGTGTGTCTCGGCGTGGTGATCATCGCGTTCTTCTTCCTGCGCGAGCTCTCGCCGCAGCTGCGCGATCAGTTGATGGTGAGCGAGCGCGAACGGGCCTTGGTGGAGGCGCGCGCCATGGGGATCGACGTCGAGCAGGCGACCAGGCATCCGATCCGCTCCATGATGCGTCTCGACCTGATCTCCTCGTCCATCGCTATCTCGGTGTTCCTGCTCTTCTATTACGCCTCGGTGAGTGTGCTCACCATCTACTGGGTCGTCATCTACAACCGTTCGACTCCGCAGGCGAACGGGATCAACGTATGGCTCGCCGCGTCCCTCTCCGCCGGGCTCGTCCTGGCGGGCTTCCTCTCGGACGTGGCCCGCGTGCGCAAGCCCTTCATGCTCTTCGGGGCGGTGTGCTCCATGGTGATGCTGGGGTTCCTCATCGTTCAAACTGGTCGCCCCCACACGGGCTATTACGCCAATGTTCTCGTCATCGTCCTGCTGGCGGTCTCGATCTCCATCGCGTACGCCCCTTGGATGGCCAACTACACGGAGCAGGTCGAGTCACACAACCCCGCCCTGACCGCGTCGGGACTGGCCATATGGGGATGGATATTGCGCATCACGGTCGCATTGTCCTTCCTGGTGCTGCCGTACGTGATCACCACCTCGACCACGTTGGTCGACAACCAGACGGCAGCGGGTGTCTTGCAGACGATTCAGGCCGCCCAGCCGTATGCCCCGAGCACCAGCCCGGCGGCGTGCAACTCGACCGCGGCGCCCGCAGCGGTGATCAGCGGACTGGAAGGGACGGGTGAGCCGGGACCGCAGACCCTGGCCAAGCTCCTCGCTGCATGCAATTCGTCACACAACCTCGGGACGGCGCTGACAGCCGCCGGGGGCCTGAGCAATCCTCAAGTCCTGGGCCTGCTCGCGTACCAGCCCCTCGCCACCGCCATTCAGAACGGCCAGACGGTAAGCCAGTCCGACATACAGACCAAGGTGGGCGTGCATTCCCAGAACCTGGCGAGCCTGCTGGTAGCCGAACAGAAGCTGGTGCCGGCGCAAAAGGCTTCACCGGGCGAGTGGCAGCGGTGGTGGGGAGTCTGCCTGGCTGGCATGTTCGTCTTCGCCGTCCTCGTGTTCTTCATGCGGGGACGCTGGAGCCCGCGGGCGGCCCGACGCGACCTGGCCGAGCACGATCGGATGGTCACCGAGGAGCTGGCCAAGCTCACCGAGGAGCCGGTCGGGGTGGCCTGATGCAAGGTCGTCCCCTCGCCGTGCAGCTCTGGGCCGCCTGCCACCCCTAGGTTGATGGGGACACGCCCATGCGAATCCTCCTCGTCTCTGATCTCCACTATTCCTTGCCGCAGTTGGATTGGGTGGTTGCCGCCAGCCCCTCGTTCGACGCCGTCGTCCTGGCCGGCGACTGCCTCAATATCAACTCGCCGGTTCCCCTGGACGCGCAGAGCGCCGTCGTCCACCGGTACCTCGAATTGATCGCCGCCGCGACAAGGCTTGTCGTGAGCTCGGGCAACCACGACCTCACCGGCCCGGACGCCGCGGGCGAGCAGTCGGCGCTGTGGCTGCACGAACTGCAGGGCGACATTCGGACGGACGGGGACTCCCTCGCGCTCGGTGACATGCTCGTTACCATCTGTCCCTGGTGGGACGGGCCATTGGGCCGGGCAGACGTCGTGTCCCAGCTTTCCGCCGATGCGGCACGCCGCCCGGCGACCTGGGTCTGGGTGTACCACTGGCCGCCCCTGGGCTCACCGACGTGCTGGACGGGCCGTCGCGACTATGGCGACGCTGATCTGCGGGAATGGATTGAGCAGTTCCAGCCCGAGATCGTGCTGGCCGGGCACGTCCACGAATCACCCTTCAAGAGCGACGGTTCGTGGAACGACCGGATCGGTCACACGTGGGTCTTCAACGCCGGGCACCAGATCGGCAAGGTGCCGGCGCACATGGAGCTCGACCTGAGCCGCCAGCAGGCGCGCTGGTTGTCCATCATGGGGACGGAGTCGGTCGACCTGCGCGACGCGGCGGCACCTGCCCGCACACTCTTCTGACGCCGCCGGCGGGTCGTCCCACCAGGCGCGCCGACGTCAGTAGTCGGGGTCAGGGTCCCGTGCCGAACCGGGCCGGGCCGTGACGACTTGCTTCTCCGCAAGGTGCGAGAGCACCTCGGACACCATGGAGAGCCCGGTCGTGTCTCCGTACTGGTCCTTGAGGTCGGCCAGGTACGTCGAGACGAAGTTCAGGCGTTCGGCCAGTCCGACGGCGATGAGCTTCGTGATTTCGGGATTACCGAACAAGAAGGCATGACCATCCTGCGCGTAGCGCAGCGTGCTCGGCTCGGTGGCCGCGACGGTCGCGCCGTGGTCGGTGCCCAACAGGACCGACATTTCGCCGACGATGGCCCCGGGCTTGGTGATGGTGTTGACCGCCACATCACCCTTGAAGACCTGGAGCGCCCCGGAGAGGAGGATCCACACGCCCCCGCTGGGTCCACCCTGTGAGACCACTTCGTCACCGGTGCGCAATTCGACGAGCGGCAGATGCATCGACAGACCAACCATGTCGGACACGGCACGAATGCTACCGGTGGAACTCGGGGCCTCTCCAGGCCTCGGCCGGCCTGGTTCATGTGATGTTCATGTTCTGCGGGGAAAAAAGGCAACGGACGGTGGAGTGGCCCGCCGAGGCCCGGCTACCTTACCCAGATGCCTGCAAAGCTGCGGCAAGCCGCCGTCTCCGTGCTGCAAGGGGAGACGACGCTGTGGCCCGCGCTGGCCGCCGGCGTCATTGTCGCCGTCGCCTCCTATAGCGTCGGGCCGAGCCGGGGCGACCTCGAGGTGGACGTGGCATTGGCCAGCATGGCCACCTTCCTCTTCGGCGTGCTGATCGCCTTCACCATTGCGCGCACGACGGAGCGACTCGCCGTGGTGCAGACGCTCGTCAGCCGCAACAATGCGTCGCTCCTCTCGATCCTTCAGCTGATGGCTGTCTTCGCCGTGGACAAGACAGAGGAAGTCCGTCAGATGATCGACCGTCAGCTGACGGACCAGATCGACTACCGCCTTGTCGACAACCACCTCGCGACGCCGTCGAACCTGGCGCTGACGGAAGCGATCATTGAGCTCGATCCCAAGACGCTCCAACAGGAGCAGGCGTACCGCAGCCTGCTCGATGTGTGCATCGACATCACGGCGAACAGGGCTCAGATCGAGTCCACGACCGGCCAGTCGTTGCAGCCCATTGAGTGGAGCGGCCTGCTGCTCTTGTTGTTGATCCTCATGACTGTGATCGTCGTGCTGCCCGGCGGCACGGTGTGGGGGGCGCTCATCGCCGGCGCAATGGCCGGGACCTTGGTCACACTCGTCGTGCTGCTGCGCAAGCTCGACCTGCTGCGCTGGCACGAGCGCAGCTCCATCTGGGAGCCGACCACCCGGCTGTTCCGGAGCATGGGCCTGCATCCCTACGTGCCACGGCAGGTCATCGTCGACGGGCGCTACCGACCGTCTGGGGTGGTCCGCGTCGTCGACTACCCCGACCCCTACCCCAACCGGTCGACGAAGGTCGTCACGCTCGAAGATCTCTCCGTGGGCTCGCCGGCGGACATCGCCATGGAGGTGGAGGCCGGTCGCGTCAGCGACGGGTGAGCGCCAGCTGATCCCCCCGGCGTTGCCGACGCTGAAGACCGAGTGGCACCCGCCTGGCGCGCTGCCGCGCACACCCTCCTCGGTCTTCAGCCGCCGGCGGCATTGAGAAACCGCTCGTAGAGCTCCTCGACCTGCCGCGTCATCGCCTGCGTGGTGAAGCGCTCCAACACCTCCTCCCGCCCGGCGGCGGCGAGCCGCTCGGCCAGCTCGGGATCGTCGAGGAGGCGACGGACTGCGGCGGCCATGCCCGCGGCGGTGGCCGGCGCGCGCAGGCCGGTGCGTCCGTCGTCGACCATCAGGGCGGCTCCGCCCTGGTCGGCGACAATCACCGGGACCCCGGAAGCCAGGGCCTCCAAGACCGCCAGTGGTTGATTGTCCGTCGGGCAGGGATGGATGAACACGTCGAGGGCGGGGAGGAGGCTGACCGCATCGGGCCGGAAGCCGGGGAGCCGAAGATCGACACCGTCCGCCAGGGCGCGCAGCCGCTCTTCCTCGGGCCCCTCGCCGAGAATCACCACGACCGCGCCGGGAAGGCCGCGGGCCGCGTCGGTGATCAGTTCCGGTCGTTTCCAGTCCACGAGGCGCATGGAGCCGCCGATCACCGTTGCGGCCAGGGGGACGTCCAGCTGCTCCCGGGCTTCGGAGGGGGCGAGGAAGGCGGGCGGCGCAATGCCGTTCGAGATGACCTGCGATCGTCCGTGGAGCTGGTCCAGCCGGATGAGCTCGGCTTTGGTCCATTCGGAGGGCAGGACCTGCATGTCGACGCCGCGGAGGACGAAGCGACCGAGTCGCCGCCGCATCTGACTCTCGGATTGTGTAGGCAGATGGGCGGTGGTCACCACGACCGGCGTGCGGATGGCGACGGCCGCCATGATGGCGTACTGGGCGGCGTGTGAGTGGGACAGCATGGCGTGGAACACCACTGGTCGGGCCTTGCGGATGGCGCGGAAGGCGCAGGTGAACCCACGCACGTCACCGTTGCCGCGTATGCGCTCCAGGCGAACGAGCGGGATGTCCCGCGCTTCGAGTTCCGGGACGAGCTCGTCGGCCATGACGCCGAGCACCATCGGTTCGAACCGCTCTCGGTCCAGCTCGTCGAGCAGACCGAGCAGATGGCGCTCGACGCCGCCGAAGGAATACCCCTCGACGAAGTAGACGACCCGGACCGGGTACCGCACGCTTGTCTTCGTTGACGTGGACAGGGCGACGAACGCTTCCTAGGACCCCGCGACAGTCGTCGCGGGCGGTGAGTTGCTGCCCGGAGACGGTAGTGGGCCGGGTGGCCGGGCCCACGAATCCCGGGTTTCCCGTGTCGTGGCGGGGACGGGACCGGTCACTGGTGCAGTCCCGCTCCGCGCTCCCAGACACGACCTTTCGTGCTCGACGAGCAGATGAAAAGGCACCTCTCAGAGGAGCGGTCTGCCCAGAGAGAGGGTTCGTGCGGGTTCGGGTGTGCCGCAACCACCCGCGACGGCACAACGGTGGGCGAGGGGGGACTTGAACCCCCACATCCTTTCGGACACAGGAACCTGAATCCTGCGCGTCTGCCAATTCCGCCACTCGCCCGGGTGACCGGACAAGGGTAGTCGCTGGGCCGGGCCCCAAAGTCCGCTCTCCGGGCCCGTTCCTGGGAGAGGTCGACCAGGTCAGACGCCCTCTGAATCCCTCCCGGGCGCGTCGGACCGGTAATCTCTGGGAGACCATGGGACTCCAGCAGTTTGAGGAGCGACTCGAGCGTCTGGTGGAGGGCACGTTGGCCAAGCCATTTCGAAGCAACCTCCAACCGGTCGAAATCGGCCGCCGGTTGACCCGCGAGATGGACCTGCACCGCCGAGTGGGGGTGCGGGGCCTCATTGCGCCCAATTCCTTCGCCGTCACGCTCTCGGCGGCCGACGTGGGCCGCTTCTCCAATTTCATCGACGCCCTTTCCCGCGAACTCGCTGACGCCGCTCGTGAGCACGCGCGGATCGAGGGCTACTCCTTCGTGGGCCCGGTCGAGGTGGAGATTTTCGAGGGGGCCAGCCTGAAGCCGGGGCGATTCACGGTGACGGCGGAGGTGCACGAGAGCGAAGACGGCGGTTTCCTGGCCGAGCTCGTCCTTCCGGATGGCCGGAGGGTGACGGTGGGCTCGGAGCCCCTGGTCATCGGCCGCCTGCCTGAGTGTGAAGTGGTGCTCCCGGACTCCAACGTGAGCCGGCGCCATGCCGAGCTCCGTCGCAAGGGTGACGGCGTGTTCGTCACCGACCTCGGATCCACCAACGGGACCAGGGTCAACGGCACCCCGGTCCGCGAACAGCTCCTCGCCAGTGGCGACGAGGTCAGCGTGGGCTCGACGAAGCTCGTCTTCGAAATGTCGTGACGGCCCCTGGTCCGGTCGCGGTCCTGATTGCCACCCAGAACCTCAATGCGGTGCTCCGCATCATGCAATGGGGCGTCATTGCGCTGATCTTCCTCTTCTTCCTGCGTGTGATCCGGGCCGTGTGGGTGGAGATGAGCCCGGCCACCATTCGCAAGCCCCGCTCACAGCGGCGGCAGGAGCGTCGTGAGGAGCGGGCCGCCGCGGGTGCTGCCGCCCTCGCTGCGCCGCCGCAGCGGAGCCGCAAGCGCCAGCTGTACCTGAAAGTGGTCCAGCCGCCCGAGCACGCCGGGCGCACCTACGACCTCGACGACGAGCTGACCATCGGGCGCTCGCCCGGCTGTGGCGTTGCCATGCCCGAGGACATCTACACGTCGACGCTGCACGCACGACTCTTCCGCCGCAACGACCAGCTCTGGGTCGAGGACCTCGGCTCGACCAACGGGACGTTCGTGAACTCCGAGCAGATCACGCAGGCCGTGCGGCTGGGCAAGGGCGACCTCCTCCAGATCGGCTCGACCGTCTTCGAGGTCTCCCGTTGACGGTGTTGCGGTCGGGGTCCGCCTCCGACGTGGGACGGGTGCGCAACGTCAACCAGGATCTGCCGCTGGAGCGCGCCAATCTCTACGCCGTCGCTGACGGCATGGGCGGTCACGTCGGCGGCGAGGTGGCGGCCCGTGTCGCGGTCGAGACTCTCGAACAGGCATTCGAACGGGCACCGACCGTCGAGGGACTGCTCGAGGCCTTTTCGGAGGCCAACGCCGCGGTGTGGCACGAGAGTCAGGTCAACGTCGATCTTCGTGGCATGGGGACCACACTCACCGCCGTGGCGCTGGTGGGCGGGACCGGGGGCAAGGACGTGTTGGCGCTGGCCAATGTCGGTGACTCCCGGGCTTACCTCTTCTCCGGGGGCGACATCACCCAGATCACCGACGACCACAGCCTGGCCGAGGAGCGCATGCGCCAGGGCGAAATGACCGAGGAGGAGGCGGCGGTCCATCCCCAGCGGCACATCCTCACGCGTGCTCTCGGGGTGTCCTCCCAGGTCGACGCCGACATGTGGGAGCTTGGGCTCCGCACGGGCGACCGGTTGCTCCTGTGCTCGGACGGGCTCTCCAACGAGGTGGGCAGCAATGAAATAGCCGCCATTCTGGGGGAGATCGACGACCCCGCCGAGGCGGCTCAGCGACTGGTCGACGCGGCCAACGGGCACGGAGGCGCCGACAACATCACCGTGGTCGTCGTCGACGTGCAGGTGGGCGAGGAGGGCGACGGCGCGGCCTCCAAGGTGACGCCTCTCAGCCTCGGTGTGGCCGCCCTCGCCGCTCCCCTGGCCACAACGGCGGCAGTCCCGGTGGTGGAGTCGTTGCCCGAAGGGGACATCGACCCGCCGGAGTCCGGGGCCCGAGTCCGCCACCCCGCCCCTCCCCGGATTCGAGACGGAGTCCGGCTCGCCGTCCTCCGATGCGACGGCCGTCGTCCCGGCGGTCGGCCCGGACGAGACGCTGGCGCCCGGTTCCCGCCTTCGTCTTCGGCGACGAGCCCGCCACGCTGGCCGAGACCGGTCCGCGCAGCGACGAGTTCTTCGTGGGAGCCGGCGCGGCCGGCGCCGCTGTCCCCGTGGCCCGCTCGACGGCGCGGGTGCCACCGCCTCCGGTCAGGCGGGCGGGCGACAAGCCGGAGGGCAAGGAGAGCCGGGGTGCCCGGCGGAGGCGCCTGGGTATTCCACGCCGCATCACGCCGCGGGTGATCGGCTTCATCCTTCTGGTGGCCGCCGTCCCGGTGGCCGCCTATTACGTCTTGAAGTGGTACGCCTACGACAACTGGGTCGTGACGACGCAGGGTGAGCACATTGTGGTGAAACAGGGACAACCCGGCGGGGTGCTGTGGTTCCACCCCAAAGTGGTGGACCGCACCGGCAAGACGATCAGTGATGTGACCCCAGCCGCCATCGGGCCGTTGAAGACGGGCGTCCAGCGACCGTCGCTGCACGCGGCCAAGGCCTACGTCGCCAGCATCGTCACCATCCCCACCACCACGACCACCACGACGACCACCACGACGACCACCCCGCCGCGGCGGACCTTCACGACCCCGCTGCAGCCGCCCCCGACGACCACGACCACGACAGCGCGCCGGTGACGACAAGCACGACCGTCGCCGTGACCCCGACGACAGCCGCGCCATGACGGGAACGTTCATTCCCCGTCGGCGAAGGCTGCCAGCGTAGGCTCCTGGGCGCCATGGAACCGGTCGAGACGCCGCGCATCTACTCGGGTCGCTACGAGCTGACCCATCTGATCGCCCGCGGCGGCATGGCCCAGGTCTACCGGGCCATGGACCGTCAGCTCGAGCGACCGGTCGCGCTCAAGGTCCTCTTCCCCGAACTGTCCGTCGACCGGACCTTCGTGGAACGGTTCCGCCGGGAGGCCCAGGCGGCCGCCAACCTCTCCCACCCCAACATCGTCCCGGTCTTCGACTGGGGAGAGGACGACGGGTCGTACTTCATCGTCATGGAGTACGTCGAAGGCCGTCCCCTCTCCGCCGTCCTGCGCGACCCGCAGCCGCTGCCTCCGCGTCAGATCGCCACCATCGGCGCCGGCGTCGCCGCCGCACTGGCCTTCGCGCACCGGCACGGCGTGGTGCACCGCGATGTGAAGCCGGGGAACGTGTTGATCACCCCGGAAGGGGACGTCAAGGTCACCGATTTCGGCATCGCCCGGGCCATGAACACCGAGGAGAGCCTGACCCAGACCGGTGCGGTCATGGGCACCGCCGCCTACTTCTCACCCGAACAGGCAGAGGGCAAGGGGGTGGACTCGCGCAGCGACATCTACTCGCTGGGCGTCGTCCTCTACGAAATGGCCGTGGGCCGGCCGCCCTTCACGGGGGATTCGCCGGTGGCCGTGGCGTCCAAGCACGTGCGCGACATGCCCGTCCTGCCGCGGGAGGCCAACCCGACGGTCCCGCCGGCGCTCGAGGCCGTGATCATGAAGGCCATGGCCAAGAACCCCGACGACCGGTACGGGTCGGCCGAGGAACTGCGGGCCGATCTCCTGCGCTTCGCCGACGGGCGACCGGTGGAGGCGGCGGATCCGGGCCTGACGTCGGTGATGACGGGGGTGGTGGCGGCGACCCAGGCCGTCCCGATGGCGACCGGCCGCACCATGGCGGTCCCCGCCGGTGCCGCGCCATCGCCCAGCCGCGGAGGACGAGGAGCGCAAGAAGCGCAACCGCAACCTCATCATTCTGCTGGTCGTGCTCCTGGTGGCTTTGGCCGTGATCGCCTTCTTCCTCCTGCGCTCGCTCGGAGTGTTCGGTGACAACGTCACCGTGCCCAACGTCGTCGGGCTCACCGCCGGCCAGGCCACGCAGACTCTCCACAACGACAACCTCACGGTGGGCACCAGCACCGTCAGGGCGAGCAGCACCACCAAGGGTGAGATCCTGTCGACGAACCCGAAGTCCGGCGCGTCGGTGCCGAAGAACTCCGCGGTGAATCTCGTCGTCAGTGGCGGCCCGAACATCCCGACCGTCGTGGTGCCGACGGTGACGGGGAAGCAGCTCACCCAGGCCATCGCGCTCCTCCAAGCCGCCAACCTCGGCTACACGATCCACAACGTGACGAGCAACCAACCGGTCGGCACGGTGCTCAGCCAGGATCCCGCCGGCGGGACCAAGACCCTCGAGACGCACAAGGTGGCCCTGACGGTCTCGGGCACGCAGAGCACGGTCTCGGTGCCGAGTGTGATCGGGCAGTCACCCGCCCGCGCCGGCAGCATTCTCACCCAGGCCAACCTGAACGTGGGCAGCCAGACCACCGCCTGCTCGAGTCAGCCCAACGGGGTGGTCTCCTCGCAGAGCCCGGCGAGCGGCGCCAATGTTCCACCCAACACGTCGGTCAACCTCGTGGTGTCGACCGGTAATTGCGTCTCGGTCCCCGGCGTCGTCGGGCAGTCCCAGAGCGCGGCCACCTCGGCCATCACGGGCGCCGGTCTGGTGGCCAACACCACGTTCGACACCACCTGTGCCGGCGGAGCCCAGCCCGGCAACGTCGACAGCCAGAGCCCTGCCTCCGGCGCCCAGGTCAACAGCGGGACCACGGTCAACATTTCGGTGTGCCAGTCGGCGACCACCACGACAACGACGACGTCCACCACGACGCCGTCGTCGACCACTACGTCGAGCACCACGACCCTGCCTTAGAGGGGGTGCACCGGCTGCGAGCCGCGCATGCTCTCCGAAACTATCTACAGCGTTGTTTATAGTTTTGAATTCGCCCACCGCCACCGCCACCGCCCACCGCCACCGCCCACCGCCACCGCCCACCGCGGGCGCCGCCCTTGCCACTGCGCCTCCCGACGGCCGCCCGGCAGATGAAGCCCGCCGAGTCGACTCAGGTCGAAGCGGGGACGGCGAGCTGGCCGAGGAAGTTGGCCAGGAGCGCAGGGCCCGAGGCGGTGAGAACCGACTCGGGGTGGAACTGCACGCCCTCAATGCGCAGGGTGCGGTGGCGCAGCCCCATGATCACGCCGTCGGTCGACCTGGCGGTGACCTCCAACTCGTCGGGAACCGAATCCGGCTCCACCACCAGCGAGTGGTAGCGCGTGGCGACGAACGGGTCTGGCAACCCGGCGAACAGGCCCTGGCCGTCGTGGTGGATCTCCGAGGTCTTGCCGTGCATCAGGTGGGGGGCCGGCACAATGTTGCCGCCGAACGACTGGCCGATGCACTGGTGGCCGAGGCAGACGCCGAGCAGCGGAATCTCCCCGCCCAGCTCATCAATGGCGTCCAGGCTCACCCCGCCGTCCTCGGGTCGTCCCGGCCCTGGCGAAATGAGCACGGCGTCGGGCCGTGCCGCCCGGATGCCCGCCACGTCAATGGCGTCGTTGCGGTAGACCACCGGCTCGGCTCCGAGCTCGCCCAGCTCCTGGACCAGGTTGTAGACGAAGGAGTCGTAGTTGTCGACGACCAACACCCGAGGTCCCATGCCCTCACAATCGTATCGGGCGTGCCCGGAGCTCCTCGCCGGCGGTGGCTAACCTCTGACCCCGTGGCCACCAGCACCAAAGGACCCGGCGGCGCCTCCAAGAAGGGCAAGTCCGCCTCGGGCCGGACCTCAGCCTCCAAAGTCGGCCGCCCGAAGACGGCCGAGGAGAGCGGGCGCTACACCGCGCCGATACCCAAGAGCGTGCGTCACAGCCCGCCCTGGTACGGCGCGCTGATCCTGATCCTGCTCATCGGAGGCGTGGCCGTCATCACGGTCAACTACCTGGCCCACCTGCCGTTCATGGCGCACGGGTCGCCCTGGGGCCTGGTCATCGGCCTGGGGGCGATCTTCGTCGGCTTCCTGCTGGCGACCCGCTATCGCTGACGACGGCCCCGTGAGGCCGGCCGCCGGTTAGCCCAGCCGCTCAATGATGGTGGCGTTGGCCAGCCCGCCGCCCTCGCACATCGTCAGCAGCCCGTAGCGGCCGTTGGTCCGCTCCAGCTCGTTGAGGAGTGTCGCCATGAGCTTGCCGCCCGACGCTCCCAGTGGGTGACCGAGGGCGATGGCGCCACCGTTGGGGTTCACGAGCTCCATGTTGGGGTGGTGCTCCTTCTCCCACGCCAGCACGACCGAGGCGAAGGCCTCGTTGATCTCCACCGCATCGATGTCGTCCAGCGTGAGCTTGGCGCGCTCCAAGACGGTCGTCGTGGCGGGGATGGGGCCGGTCAGCATGGTGATCGGGTCCACGCCGGCCAGGGCGAAGGCATGGAAGCGGGCCCGGGGGCGCAGGCCCAGTGCGTTCGCCTTCTCCTCGCTCATGATCAGCACGGCCGAGGCGCCGTCGGTGATCTGCGAGGAGTTGCCCGCGGTCACCTTGCCGTCCTCCTTGAAGGCGGGCTTCAAGTTGGCCAGCGACTCGACGCTCGAGTCGGGTCGGATGCCCTCGTCGGTGGAGAAGATCTCGTCGGTGTCCTTGCCTTCGTCGTCGTGGATGGCCACGGGCACGATCTCGTTCTCGAAGCGTCCCTCGGCGGTGGCGCGGGCCGCCCGCTGGTGGCTGCTGCACGGAGTAGGCGTCGAGGTCCTGGCGCGAAATGCCCCACTGGTCGGCAATCATTTCGGCGCCGATGCCCTGGCCCTTCAGCTCGCTGTGGCCCTCGCTGTCGGTGTAACGAGCCATCATGCGCGGGCCGAAGGGAAAGCCGAAGTCGCGCACGACCGAGGAGCCCATGGGGGTGTGGGTCATCGACTCGACGCCGGCGGCGACGGCGATGTCGTAGGCCCCGGCCATCACGCCCTGGGCGGCGAAGTGGATGGCCTGCTGCGAGGAGCCGCACTGGCGGTCGATGGTGGTGGCAGGGACCGACTCGGGCCAGCCCGCGGCCAGCACCGCGTTGCGGCCGATGTTGAGGGATTGCTCGGAGACCTGCATGACGCAGCCCATGATCACGTCGTCGATCAGGGCCGGGTCCAGTTGGTTGCGCTCGGCCACCGCCCTGAGGGCCTCGGAGGCCAGGTCCACGGCGTGCCAGTTGCGGAGCTTCCCGTTGCGCTTGCCTCCGGCGGTCCGGACGGCGTCGACGATCACGGCGGTGGTCATGGTGTCTCCTCCTAAATCCGGCGGTGGCGATCGGCGCCACGCCGGTTCAGATCGGAGTGCATTCTACCCGGCACCACGCGGGAGGCGATCTGGCCCGCCTCTCCGGGGTGCCGGGCGCCGAGCTGATTTGCTGCCGGTAGGGTCTGCCTCCAATGAGCGGCACGGGGGCCCGATGAGCGGGCAGCGCAAGGACATGGACCGTTGGCTGGGCGACGGAGGCATGCCGATCATCGGACTGGTGGGCGGCGCCTTCACGACCTACGGCGTCGACGGCGAGGACCTCGGCTGGGTCGACGGGACCTTCACCCCGACCGACATCGCCTGCAACCCTCACGGGGTCACACAGGCCGGCATCCACTCCCTGGTCCTCGATGCCTGCATGAACTTCGCCATCAACACCGCCCTCCCGGGGAAGGCCCGCACCCGGGGGACGCTCGAGATGAAGACGGAGTGCATGCGCCCGGCCATGAAGGGCGACAACTTCACGCTCCGCGGCGAGGTGGCGCGCATGGCCAAGCAGGTGGCGTACGGCGAAGCGACCGTGCGTGACGCCGACGGCGTGCTGGTCAGCCGGGCCACGGGGACCTTTCTCCTGCATCGGCCCGACCCCGCTCCCGCCGCCTGATCCCTTCTGTGTCCCTGACCCCGGTCCGGGGGTCTGCCGCGTCTGCCGCGGACCCGCTGCGATGGGTCATTCCGTCTGCTTTTCCTGCCGGGTGGTCGCCCGCCGCCTCGGCCTGCCCCTGGCCCCGGTCGTGCCGGCCCGCCTCTGCCCGTTGCCCGGCCCGCTCTACACGGTCCTGCTCGGCTTCAAGGAGTCGCCCGTGGCCGAGGCCCGACTGCACTTCTGCACCGTGGTGCGCACGCTCTTGCGGGCGTTCCTTCTCGACGACGGTGGTCGGCTCGAGACCACGGTGGGCGGTCCGATCGATGTGGTGACCCTCGTCCCGTCGACGCACCGTCCCGGGCCCCCACCCTGCGTAGGGTGGGGCTCTCGCCCGCGTCGCCGGCCTGGCGGACGATGTCGCCGGCGTGTGGCCCGCGGCGCGCTGGGCTCCGGCTCTGCTGCGCCGGACCAGCCTTGGGGCCGGGTCGCCGCCCGTGGGCCACATGCGACCTGATCCGGCGGCCTTCACGGTGTCGCCACCCGACCGGGACGCGCTCCGCGGGACGCTCGTCCTGCTGCTCGACGACACCTACGTCAGCGGGGCCCGCTCGCAGAGTGCCGCTGCCGCGCTGCAGCGGGCAGGCGCGCGGACGGTGATCGGGCCCCTCGGGCGCGTGTTGCGTCCCGACCGGATTGCGTTGCACGCCGAGTTTCTGGGCCGGCACGCCGCCTGACGAAGTGGGCGCGCCGAAGCCGGCGGGCTCAGCCTCCGGAGCCCTGGGTCGCCATGGTGGCGCCGAGCTGGTCGGCCAGTGCCACGGCCACCACACACTGCTCGTGACTGATCGGGGTCGCCGGGGTGGGGGTCAGAATGAAGGTCCCGACGACCTGACCACCGCCGCGCACGGCCAGCTCGACGTGCCGCGTCGGCAACCCGACCGTCCCCGCCGGCCATCGCAGCGGGTTGAGGCGCACGGTGCCGTCCGCCGCGATCCAGGCTCCCTTGCCAGAGGGCTGTTGCCGCACGAAACGACAGTCCTGCAGGCTGAGCAGCTCACGGAGTTCGCCGGCCACGGCAATCAAAACGAAGTCGGGGTCCTCGCCGCCAGAAATGCGCTGACTCAGATCGTGCAGGCGGGCGATCTCGTGCCGCCCCGACGCGGCGGCCAGGCGGTCGCGCCGGCCCCGGGCGGCAAGCTCACCTACCAGCAAGCCGACCACGACGAACAGGACCTCTGTGGTGATGTCCGCCGACCGGCTGATGCGGAACGAGCCGTAGGGACGGGTCAGGAGGAAGTCGAACGATGCCGCGGCGACGATCGCCGCGGCGAAGGCCCGAATGCGGCTCCCACCCGAGGCGATGGCCACCGTGACCACGACGAGCACGAGCGCATCGTCGGCGCTGTCCAGATGGTTTCGGCCGGGAATGAGGAGGAGTGCCACGGCGATCGGCGCCGCCACGGCCAGCGCCCACTGGAAGGTCGTCCCGCCGAGGAACGCCCGGCCACGACTCCTCCACTCAACCTGCTCGCCGCTCATGCGTCCTCACCGTCTGACGCAGAGGCCAGGACCTCATAGGTGGGATTGATCATGGCCAGCTTGCCCTTGTGCTTGCCGACCATCCCCTCGGCGACCATCTGGGTCCCGCTGCGCACGCCCCCGATGGAGCGACGGCCCAAGAAGACGAAGGTAATGGCCTCGCCACTGTCGTCCACGACGACGCACTCAATCGTCGGGACTTCGGACAACGGCTGCACGCGGATCGTTTTGACCCGTCCGGCCACGCGCGCCCGGGTACGCCACTGCAGCGAGGCGATCGGTCGTGTGCCCGGAACCGCAAAGGCATGTCGTCCATGAGCGCTCTTCTTCTTCGCAGCGGACTCCGCAGCTGCTCGCCCGTGAGCGTCGGGGACCACCACGTGCTCCAGCTCGAGCTCGGGCTCATGGAGTCCACCTGAGACGTGGAACGGGATGATCGTGGCGTTCACATGCGGCAGCTGGCTCACGATTTCGACGATGCGGTCGGCGGTCTGATCGTGCAGGATCCGGCGCCAGGTCTTCCCGTACGAACGGCGGGGCAGAACCATGGAGACCTCGGTCTCGCCGTCGGCCTGCTCCGCCGCCAGCTCCAGTGCGGCTCGCCCGATGCGACGGTCGGGGCAGTCGATGACGTCGAGAGGTAGGCGGGACAGGCCGAGGCGCTGCCAGCGTTCGATGAGCAGGTCCGTGCGGTCGTGGTCGATGTTGAAGTGCACGGCGTGCAGGTCATCGGGTGTCAGCGCACGTGCGTATTGAATGGCCCGCGCCGTGGCCAGATCGATGCGGTCGACGAGCACCATCACGACGTGCCGGCGCAGCACCTTGGCCTCGCACGCCTCGACGGCCGCCCCCTCTTCGAGGACGGCGTCCTCCGCGCGGTATTCGCGGTTCGTTGTGATGAGGGCGTAGACGAGAAGTGGCATCACGACCACGACCACCCAGGCGCCCTTGGTGAACTCCGACACGGCGAAGACGACCACCACCACGGCGCAGACGACAGCAGCAATACCGTTGACGACGACCCGCTGGCGCCAGTGCTGGTCACGATGGCGCCAGTGGTGAGTCACCATGCCCGCGCCGGCCATCGTGAAGCCCGTGAAGACGCCGATGCCGTACATAGGGATGAGCGCCGCCACCTTGGCACCGGTCGCCAGCAGCAGGGCGATGGAGGCCCCGGCCAGCAGCAGGATCCCGTTGGAGAAGACCAGCCGGTGGCCGCGCACAGTCAGCTTCCGGGGCAGGAACGAGTCCTCGGCCACGAAGCTGACCAGGAAGGGGAACCCGGTGAAGCTCGTGTTGGCGGCCAGAATCAGTATCAGTGCGGTGGCCGCCTGCAGCGAGTAGTACAGGAGCTGTCCGGCCGGCGACGAGCCGTACACGAGCGTGCCGATCTCCGAGACCACCGTCGGGGTGCCCGACACGAACGGCACGCTGTGGGTGAGGGCGGCCAGCACCGACACGCCGAGGAACATGACCCCGAGGATGGTGCTCATGAGCACCAAGGTCGTCCGGGCATTTCGTGCCTGCGGCTTCCGGAAGATGCTGACGCCGTTGGAGATCGCCTCGGTCCCTGTCATGGCAGAGCTGCCGTTGGCGAAGGCGCGCAGGAGGAAGAAGGCCGAGACGCCGAGGATCAACCCGCCGCTGGCATGCCCGAGCGGCAGCGTTGCCGGCTGCGCCGGCTGGTGCGGCAGGCTGCCCGCCACCTCGCGCACGAGGCCGAAGGCGATCAGCAATGCCATGTTGAAGATGAAGAAGTAGGTCGGGATGGCGAAGACCCGGCCCGCCTCGCGGATGCCCCGCAGGTTGCCGAAGGCGAGGATGACGACGAATGCAACACTCATCGCCACGGGCACCCACGACGGCCTGCCCAGGGCGGGCACGGCGGAGACGATGGCGTCCGCGCCGGCGGCGACGGACACGGCGACGGTGATGGTGTAACTGATCAGCAGCGCGGCGCCGGCGATCTGCGCGACGTTGGGGCCGAAGTTGTCCCGGCTCACCACGTAGGAGCCGCCCGCCTTGGGATAGGAACGGACGACGTCGCGGTAACAAACGGTGATGACGGCGAGCACTGCCAGGATTACGCCCGTCATGGGCGTGATGATGGAGAAGGCGGCCAACCCGGCGATCGGCACCAGAATGCGCAGCATCTCCTCGGTGGCGTAGGCCGACGAGGACATGACATCCGAAGACAGGACGGCGAGAGCCGTCGGTTTGCCCAGTCGCTGGCCGTGGAGGTCGTCGCTGACCAAGGGCGGACCCAGCAGGACGCGCTTGACGCGGTAGCGGCGGCTCTCGGGCAGGTTGGCGGCGACCGTCGTGTCGGTCCGTGTCGGCGAACGGGAGAGGTCGTGGACCGCCTTGCGCCCCTCGGATCCCTCTGTGGTGGCCGTCCCGGGCATGGGTACGGTCTAGTGCCCGTGCCCGGCCAGGGGCGAGCTCAGGCCGGGGTGTCGACCGAGTAGCGCACGGCCGTGAGGTCCTCGGACGCTGCCCAGAGGGCAGCCGCCGACTGCGGATCGCGGGCGTGTCGCGAGGGTCGCGCCAGTTTGGGTGGGCCGTAGAGCCCGAAGAGGTGGGCAGGGCCGACGTACTCGCCCTGGCTGACGGACGACGAGGTGGCGGCGCACAGCACGGGAAGGGCTCCGCCCGCCGCCGATTGCCCGAGCACGGACCCGGCCAGCCGCCCGAGCTTTCGGCGCACGCGGCTGTTGCCGAGGGCAGCGCCGCTCCCGGCCAGATTGCTCCGCGTCCAGCCCGGATGGGCCGCGACGGCCAGCGTCGGCAGGCCGGCCGCCTGCAGGCGGCGGCTGAGCTCGGCCACAAAGAGCAGATTGGCCAGCTTGGAGGTGCCATAGGCGACCCACGTGCTGCGGAAGACCGTGCCGGCGACGTCGTCCAGCCGGAGCTGTCCCATCCGGTGCAGGTGCGAGCTGACCGTGACGATGCGCGACCGCGCCGTTGTCACAATGCGGTCGAGGAGCAGGCCGGTGAGGGCGAAGTGGCCCAGGTGGTTCGTTGCCATCTGCAGTTCGAAGCCGTCAACCGTCTGTCGGTAGGGGGTACCCATCACCCCGGCGTTGTTCACCAGCAGGTCGAGCCGGGCGTGTACGGCCAGGACCTCGTCGGCGGCCCGGCGCACGGACACCAGGTCGGCCAGGTTGAGGTGGAGGATCTCCAGCGACGAGCGCTCGAGCTCGCTCTCCAACTTGTCGCGCGCTCGGCGAGCCTTCTCGTCGTCGCGGCAGGCCATGATCACGTGCGCCCCGTGCTCGGCCAGGGCCCGGGCCGTCTCGTAGCCGATGCCGCTATTGGCTCCGGTGACGAGGGCGACCCGGCCGGTGAGATCGCCGATGTCGGCGGCGCTCCATGTGTCAGCACCCGTGACCTCACTGCCGGCGATCGTGATCACGCGTGGCCCGTGTGGTCGGTCGTTGCGGTCGCGAGCATTGTGCTCAGGACGCGTCGAGGCGCGCGACCTGTTCCGGCGTCAGCGTGATGTCGGCCGCGGCTGGCGAGGCGATTGCCGTTTCGGGCCGGCTGCTGCCAGGAATCGGGATCACCCGAGACCCCTTGGCCAGCATCCAGGCCAGCGTCACCTGCTGGGGGCTGGCACCCACCTCAGCGGCCACCTCGGCGAAGGCCGGGAAGGTTTCCTGAATGCGGTCGGAACGGCCGATGCCACCCATGGGGCTCCAAGGGATGAAGACGATCCCGAGCTGCTCGCAATGTTCGAGCTCACCTTCCGATGAGCGGAATCGAGGGGAGAATTCGTTCTGGACGCTGACCAGACGGCCGCTCAGTACCTTCTGGGCCTCGTCGATCTGGTCCACGGTCGCGTTGGAGACACCTGCCATCAGGATCTTGCCCTCGTCGAGCAGGTCGGCCAGGGCACCCACCGACTCGGCCCACGGAACCGACGCATCAGGGCGGTGGTACTGGTAGAGGCCGATGGCATCGACGCCGAGTGCCTTGAGTGACGCCTCGCAGGCTTCCTTCACGTAGGCCGGATCGCCGTGCACGGTCCAGCTGCCGTCACCGGGCCGCCGGTGCCCGCCCTTGGTGGCGACCAGCACGTCGTCGGTCGGACCGCCGTAGGCCGCCAAGGCCTCCGCCACGAGCCTCTCGCCGTGGCCGTGTTCCTGCACACCGAGCGAGTAGGCGTCTGCGGTGTCGATGATGGTGACGCCGGCGTCGAGCGAGGCGTGAATGGTGGCGATCGCCTGATGGCGGTCGGGCCGTCCCTCAATGGAGAGCGGCATTTCGCCCAATCCGATGGCACTGACCGTTCTGTTCCCGATGGGACGTTGTTGCATGTGGCCTCTCCTCGTGTGATGCGGCGGAATCCCCAGATCACCGCCGCCAACTCCCGTCTACTACCCGACCAGGTGGAACGCAATCCGATTGAGCAGGCGAGGGCCGGGCTCTCCCGGTAATCCGCCAACTTCTCTCAACGCGTGAGACGCCACCACGGCCCGGGCCCCGCGAGCGGAGCAGTCGTCCGCAGCTCGGAGCGCGTCGAACTCAGTCCGACTCCGGCCCGTAGCGTCCCGACGGTGGCTCCGTCCGTGACCGGACCGGTGATCGACCCGCGTCGCACTGCGAGCGTGGCAACAAGGCCTGGCCACCCGATCACGGTGACCGGCTGGGCCACCGTCACCGGAGCGGTCGATCCCCAGGCGGCCGCAAGGTTGGCCACGTGCTGACCCTGAGCGAACAGCGTGAAACTGTGCACGGCACCGAACACGCTCTTCACCAACGCATCCCCCGCATCGACGGCAGCGGTGTTGGGGCCGAGCGCTCCGCCCGGTTGGCTGAGGACGGCGCCGACGACCGTGACGTTCTTGCCGCCGACATTCTGCTGGGCTGCGAAGAGAAAGCAACCCTGCGCGCTCGAGTCGGAGCCCGTCTTGATGCCGATGATCCCGTCCTGCCCGAGGTCGAAGTCGAAATTGAAGACGACGTTGGTCATCGGCAGGGTCGCCTGCCCCAGTGAGACGATTTGGCGGAGTACCGGGATCGTCAGCGCCGCCTCGCCCAGGCGAACCAGGTCCTCCGCCGTGCTCGTGGTGGCCGGGTCCACGCCGGTGGGGTCGGTGATGTGTGTCGATGTGAGACCAAGTGTGCTCGCCGCCGCGTTCATTTTGGCCACGAAGGCGCTGACACTGCCGGCGTCCCAGTCGGCCAGCACGGTTGCCATGTCGGCGCCGGAGTCGATGAGGAGGCCCTCAAGCACCTGGAGCTCTGTCAGTGTCTCCCCGGCCGCAATGGGGACTTCGGATTCCTGGCTCGCCAGTCCGGACCGATAGGAGGTCAGCGCGTCGGCCGCGACGGGAATCGCCGGCCCGTCGTCGCCCGGCGCCAAGTGGTGGTCAGACAGGGCGACGTAGGCCGCCAGTACCTCCGCCAGGCCGGCGACGGGCACGGATTGGGAACCTCTGACCTGGCCCACCGTCCCCACGCCCTCGACCGTCGCCGCGGCCTCTCCCGTGCTCGGCCAGGCGAAGGTCGGGACTGTGCCGGGCAGGCGAACGGGCTGGACCGCCAGGGTGGTTTGAGGCAGCGGCCGGATCCACTGGACGATGGCGCCGGCGCAAAGGGCGACGACGATGAGGCCGCTGCCCCAGGCCACCACCCGCCGCCGACGCCTGGACGCGCGCAGGCCGGCCGTGATGGCCAGTTCGTCCTCGCTCGGAGGCGGAAGTTGGCGGCCGATGTCGGCCAGCCGCTTCTCGTTCTCCCGTGGCAGGCCCCCTCGCTTGCGGGCGTGGGCAGGAACTTTGCGTCCCCCGTTGCCACCGTTGTCCATGGCTCCAACGCTAAAGCGCTAGCACGTCCCGGACTCGGCAGGGCCGTCGCCTGCCCCGAGCGGGCAGGAGACAAGACCGAAGACCGGCGCCGGACACGATGACGGCGTCCGGTGACAGGGTGGTTCTCTGGGTGGGGCTAGTAAGAATCGAACTTACGACCTCAGCATTATCAGTGCTGCGCTCTAACCGACTGAGCTATAGCCCCCGATGTCCTGCCTGGAGGACGTTTGAGGCTACACCACCCTCCCGGTGTTCGGGCCACGTGAGGCTCGCCGGCTCAGCCGTTGGACAGTGTTGTCGCCACCAACTGTGCGAGCGCGTCGGCGCCGGTCCCATCGATGGCGAGGTGGGTACCGTCCGAGCCGAACCAGCCCGGATTCTGGGCGGCCAGCGTCGCCCAGTCGGCCACGACGGCGTTGGGGTAGCGGGCCGCACCGCTCGCGAGCACCGCGTTGTTGGGATCCTGCCATGGTCGATCGACGTGCACGTTCACGAAGACGACCCGCGACGCGCCACTGAGGATCGTCATCATGTTGTCGAAGTCCGTGTCCGTGATGGGACCGTTGGTGCCCAACCCGACGATCACATCCCCACCCAGCTGACCGTCGGCCTTGAGCGACTCCAGGATCTGCTCACCGTCGGACCATTGACGGCTGACCGCGGCGTCCACGTTGATACCGGCGATCGCGCTCTTCAGCGGGTCCTGATAGTCGAGCATGACCGAGTCGCCGACGGCCGTGATCTGGCCGGCGTTGAAGCCCGGCCCCGGTGGTCGGGTCGTCGACGTGGTCGTCGGCGGGGCGGTGGACGCCGTTGTGGTTGTTGCCGCGGGGCGCAAAGGGGCCGACAGGTGCTGCGGGTGGCCCGACTTCGCTGACGTTTCGAGCACCAGAAACACCGTCCCGGCGGCCACGAGCGCCAAGGCGACGAGCGCGACGGCGCTGACTTTGCCGGATGGCCGCCACTGTTTCCGGGGACTCGCGTGGCGGGCCATGGCGCACAGTTTCGCGGCTCTGGGAGGGCGATCAGCGTCGCGCCCCGGTCAGCGAGGCAGGACGGCGTCCTCCGGCCAGAGACGGACGCCGATGGACTGGCTCGCTGTCGCCAGGAGTTCCCCGTCCTCGGACCAGAGGAAAGCGATGCCCTGGCCGTACCCGCCCACCAGGGCATGCATGCGGATGTCGCAGAGCACCCATTCGGTTTGCTTCAGCTGGACCATGCGGAGCGTGTTGTCCAGGCTCCGCCCCATGGCTCGGCGCCCGATGGGCTGAGAGACCGCTCCCGAGACGTAGTCCCCGAAGATGGCCAGGGTGGCGGCCGAGGGCGTCAGATGGCCGGGCACTCTGGCCCACAGCGCGGAATCCGGGCTACCGGGAGTACCGTCCATCTCCTCGAAGGTCCGCCCCCGGGCCGAGCGGACCTCGACGCTGTCCATGATGGTGTTGCGGAAGAACTCCGGGAGAAAACGGGGCGGGCACTCATCGGGCGGGGGCACTTCCGGCGGTACGACCCACACACCACCGACGTCCAGTTCGTCCTTGCCGAGCGCGGCGTTGACGGTGAGGATCTCCCGACCGTCGACGCTCCCGACGGCCCGCCCCTGCGTCACGTGCCCGCCCACGGCAGCCAGCGTCACATCCCAGTCCAGGTCCTCTTCGGTGAGTGCATACGACAGGTAGTGGGCGGTGGCCCAGACCGTGGGTCGCCCGGACGCCGCCTCCAACGCGACGAGGGCGGCGCCGAGCGCGCACCCACCGAAAAGGAAGTTCCCAGGAGTCGTGAGCTGTGGCGTCACGTGCATGCGCCAGTGCAGGTCGTCGCCGATGGGCTGCATGCCGAGGAAGGTCCGTGCGTCCACGGGGCCGCACCCTACCGGTGCCCGCGCTCCGGGCGGGAACGGCCTGAGGCGAGCGCAGAGGAGACCCTGCAATCGGGGGTGAAGATAACCTCGGCTCGGTTGACAACGGAGGACCGTGCAGACCGAACCGCCGTCTCCAAATCCGATACGCAGCGAGGTGATGGTCGCTGCCATGCCGCGCACGTCGTCGGCCTTTGACTCGATCGAGAACGTTAGCTGGCTAGAGCTGTTCTACGACCTCGTCATGGTGGCGGCCATCATCGTGTTCTCGCATGACCTCTCGGTCCAGCCGACATGGGAGACCGCCCTCAAGACGGTCGTCATCTTCTCGGTCCTCTGGTGGGTGTGGTTGATCACCACGCTTCTGGTCAATGCAGACCCATCGACCAATACGCTTCGCCGTGGGCTGATGTTCGCGCAGATGCTCACAATGGTCTTACTGATCATTGTGGGCAGCCACACGGAGATCCCCTGGCGCGACCCGCTGGCGCCGATCGTCGGTGTCCTCCTCTTCATTGTCGCCGTCTTCCACGAAGTCACACGGCGTACGAATCCCACCCTGTCCGGGTTCGCTGTTCCGCGCCGCAACGCCTTTCTGGCCGCGGCGATCCTGGCGACCCTCTCAGGCTTCCTGCCGCATCGCATCGCCGGGTTCTTCTGGATAGCCGCAGGCATCCTCATGGTGGGACCGGTCGTGTTCGGGCGTTTCGACCGGGGGGTCGAGCGTCCGGCGAACAACCTCGAGCATCTAGCCGACCGCCTCGCCGCTCTCACCACCATCGTCATCGGCGAGTCCTTCATTCGGGTCGCCTTGTCGGGATCGGGCCGGCACCTGTACGAGATCAACTTCACGATCGTCTGCCTCGAGTTCTTCGTCGTGTGCAGCATCTGGATCGCCTACTTCGACGACTTCACCGTGGCCAGGATGCCCGCCACCCCACGGCGCCAGCGCTGGTGGCTGATCGGGCACCTCCCGCTCCATATCGGCATCATCGGGGCGGCCGTCGGCCTCGGCGCCTTCTCCACACTCCGCCAGAGCAGCGACTTGACCGATGGCGACATTTGGCTGCTGACGGCGCCACTCATGCTGGCCTTCTTTGCCTTCGGGGCGCTCGGCGTGGTCTCGTCCCGCCTGCCCAAGCTCCCGCTGCTGGCGCTTCGGCTCGGCACCGCCGTCCTGATCGCGGTGATGGCGTGGGTGACCTGGTATCTGCCACAGGTCACGCTCCAGCAGGGTGTCGCCGGTTTCGGATTGGTCTGCGTGGCCTACGTCATCGCGTCGCACGAACTCCTGAAGCGCACGAGATTGCCGGCGCCGGTGAAAGGGCTGAGGAGGGGCGCTCCAACGTAGGCCCGGCCTGCCACCCGGCCTACGATGGTGGCCCCGAGCGGGAGGCCGAATCAGGCAGTCTCAGACATCGGGGGTGTAGCTCAGCTGGAAGAGCGGCGGCTTTGCAAGCCGTAGGCCGAGGGTTCGAGTCCCTTCACCTCCACTCTTTACCGCCACGGAGTGTGCGTCACCCCCTCAGCGAGGGTGCGATGCGGCCACTCATTGCGCCTGGTGAGGCTGGGTGCGCCGTCGAAACCAGTTCCACAGGGTCATCAGCGCCAGCGCGGCGAAGGGCAGGAGAAGCCCGAGGGTCGGCCCCATGTACCGGACGATCGACAACGCGGCAATGGTCATCAGCAACATGTACGCCCCCACCAAAATGACGAAGGCAGCCAGCCATCGGCGGAGCCCTCTTGCTCGCCAGGCGAGGACGAGACCCACCACCATCAAAATCAGATATGGCGCCTGTAGGACGGCAATCACGGACTCGTGGGTCAAGGAGTTTGTGCCGTAGAAGGAACGGCCCGCCTTTATTGCATAGAGCTCAATCACTGCGAGTGGGTGCGATTGCAGCTGGTCGAACATGTAGTGGACGATCTTGCCTATCGACGTGAGCGACTTTTGGTTGGCAAGAATCTGCTTTTCGAGAGCGATCACATCCGCGGGTAGGTGAACGTGACCCCTTTCGTTCACCTGGTCGAAGTCGACAGTGAGGCCGTTGACAACGCTCGGCGGACCGGCATTCGACAAGGCCACCGTCTGGCCTGTTTCCGCCTTCACCCAGCCCTCCCAAGGCGCCAATGTGCCAAGGTACGCCACCAGCAGTACGCCGCACAGGGCTAGAGCTCCCCAGCGCCGCCCAGTCGGTGCGGCGGTGACCGCATCGGCATCCTTTCGCAATTGCCGGCTCCGCAGCCAGAGCGCCAGCGCGTAGGGGACGATCAGGAAAATGGCCTGGGGCCGTATGAGGGCGTCCACGCCGATGAAGATGCCGACGATTGTCATGCGCCGCCAGGTGGGTAGACCGGTGATGCAGCCGTCCACGAAGATCAGTGCCGTTAGATACAGCACGAGTGTGAAGGGAACCTCGGAGAACCGGTAGGGAGCCATCTCCATTTCGATGGGGTAGGTGATCCAGAGAATGCCGGTCAGGACGCCAACTTTCAGCCCGAACATGGCCCTGCCGACCCGATAGATGAGCACACCGGCGAGCGCCAGGATCACGACCGTGGCCACGTTGACCATGCCCTCTCGACCAACATGCAGTATGTCGGCGATTGAGTATTCGAAGGCGAGAATCAGAGGGTAGCCAGGTGGGTCATGCAATTCGAAATGGCCGTTGAGTCCGAGGTACCCCCTGCCCGCGAGCAGATTGGCCGCCGGCGGCTTGTAGAAGCTCAGGTAGTCGTTGAAGTTCGGGGTTGGACGAAACGAGCTCGGCGCGCCAGCCATGAAGACGCCCATCACAAGGCAACCGAAGGCAAACAGGCTGAGCTCGATCATCCTAGGGTTGCGCGCAAACCACAGCAGCGTGGCGTGGAACCGTCCCGGTTGGACGTCCGTCCCCGTATTGTCCGCCTGCTCAAGTGTCATGTCAGAGCGTCGTTGGCTCAGCGCCAGCCGACACGTCGCAGCACATGCGCCCGGCAACGATCAGTCCTGGCCGGTTCGAACGTGCAATCGGGCTCGATCGTGCAGTCGCACCCGATCGCTTGTCCGTGACAGGCGGGGCACCGCTCCATGCAGCAGCCGGGATGGTGGATGCCGCCCAGTGGAGTGCCACAGTCGCGGCACTCCTCGGGTTCGAAACGGTGCCGTGGACGGAGCTCCTGGCCCCATGGGATGGGAGCGTAAGCCCTGCCGTCGATGACCATTGGTTCAGTCAGGCAACTGATCCCCTCCGTCATTTCGCCACCGCAGTGCGAACAAATGGCCATGACTCTCCTTTGTTCAACGCTGTCGCCGATCATCTCAGGCTCGTGTGACACCGGCGCGGATACGGAAGCGACTCCTGCCCTACGCTGCGCCTATGACGAATGCAAGGAGTGACGGAACCGCCGCGGCCCGGGCAGGGTTGTTGTCGGACAAGGTTTGTGTGGTGTCGGGTGTGGGTCCGGGGCTGGGCCGGCAGGCGGCGAAGGCTCTGGCCTTGCACGGGGCGGACCTGGTGTTGGCGGCCCGGCGGCAGTCAACCCTCGACGAGGTCTTGGAGGAGGTTTCGGCTCTCGGGGCTCGCGCCATCACCGTGCCGACCGATATCACCGACCCCGAGGCTTGCGCCCGCCTGATGGCAGCCGGGGTGGAGGAGTTCGGTGGCATCGACGTGTTGGTCAACAACGCTTTCCGTTTCGACGCCTTTCAGAGTTTCGAGGACGTCGACCTCGCCCAGTGGCGGAAGATCATGGACACGAATCTTTTCGGCTCGCTACAGATGACACGCGCCGCCCTGCCCGCCATGCGTGCGCGTGGCGGTGGTTCCGTCGTCATGGTGGCCTCCATGGTGACGCGACAGCCCCAACCGGCGCAGGGGGGCTACGCCATCTCCAAGGGCGCGTTGCTCACCGCCACCAAGGTGCTCGCCTACGAGCTCGGCCCGTCGAAGGTCCGGGTGAACGCCGTGGTCCCGGGCTGGATGGCCGGCCCGTCGGTGGACATCTACATCGACATGACGTCGACCGGCCGCGGTGTGGCGCCCCAGGTCGTGGTGGACGAGCTGAACGCAAGGGTGCCGCTCGGCCGGATACCCAGCGACGCCGATGTGGCCGGGTCGATCGTCTACCTCGCCTCGGATCTCTCGTCCGCCATGACGGGAGAGGCGCTCGAGACCAACGGAGGAGAGATCTTCGTCTGACGGGTCGCCACCGGTCGGGGACCGACCGGTGTCAGGGGCCTTCACCCCCGCTGGCGGTGCAGGAACGAGGGTCCCAGGGCTGCAGCGACTCGACCGTGGCCGTTGGTGCCTGGAACGCGGCCGAGTTCCCGGCGTTGCCGCTGTTGCCAGTTGCAATTGTCGTCGTCGTGCTGGTCGCACCGGCCGGGGCCGTTGTCGTGGTTGCGGGCGGCGCGTTGACCGAGAAGTCGGTACCGGTCACGACGGTGACCTGTGAGCCGGCCTTCACCTGCGTCGGGTCCATGGCCATGATGACCGCGCCCGAGAGCGAGTTGGCGACCAACTGTGCCGCCGCCAGTTCGGCCGGCGTCTTCGCCGCGTAGTACACGACGGTCTCAGCCTCCTGGCCCACTGGTGGGCTGTCGCCGATCGTCCCGATGTGGAAGCCCAGTGCCTGCAGGCCCTGCGATGTCGTCGTCGCCTGGTTGTAGGTGCCAGAGCCGTTCAGCACAGACACCGTCACACTCGACGGCGAAGGGAGGGCTCCGCCGGCGTACGTGTCCTCGCTGCTCGACTTCAGCCCGAGGAACTGGTCGACGGCGTTGTGGTCCTGCGGCTCGGCGGGGAATTCAATGTCCCCGTAGCTTCCACCCTGGTACATATAGCTGCCGAACTGGTCCACCGCGACCGGCATGGTGAGCTGGGGGGCGGTGCCCACGTCGACGTCGTGGTATCCCAGGACCAGGCTGATCATGTCCGAGGCGGAGAAACCCGAGTCCACTGTGAGTTGGCCGACCACACCGGAGACCAGCTGCTGGTCGGTCAGTGGATTGCTGAGGCCCTTCGCCTTGACCGCCGTCGCCAGGACGCGAAGGAACTCGTGGTCCCGGCGGATGCGCGCAATGTCGCTCTGCGCCTCCTGGGGCCAGGAGGCCGGGTCGGTCGAGGTCACCCCTGGTCCCTTGTACTGGACATGGCGGGCGCGCACGACCTGGAGCGCCTGCGTGCCGTTCAGCGGGAGGCAACCGGTCGTCTGGATGTTGAGGCCGGAATAGGCGTCGTAGACCGGCTCGGGAAAGTACATCTTGATGCCGCCGAGAGCCTGGACCACGTTGATGAAGCTGTCGAAGTTCAACTCGACGAAATGCTGAATAGGGATCCCGAAGTCCTCCTCGATCGCGGCGATCAGCTGGTCAGGGCCCTGGTAGAGCGCGGCGTCGATCTTGTTGGCACCGTCGGAGCGGGCGTTGGGGACGAAGAGGTCCCGCGGAATGGAGAGGATCGAGACCGAGTGGTTGACGGGATTCAGGTGCAGGATCATGACGACGTCGCTGTTCACGCCGTTGACGCCCTGCGAGCACAAGCCGTAGGCGGGGTTCTGTACCTTGAGCGCGCAGCGGTCGGTCGAACCGATCATGAGGATGTTCTCCGTGCCCGCGTCGTCGCCCTTCACCGGCGCTGACGTCAGGTTGCGGAGGTCGATGTGGTGGATCTCATGATTGAGGTACCAGCCATAACCGGCCGCAGCGCCCGCCACCAGCACCAGGACCAGCATGAGAGTCCCGCCGATCCACGCCGCCGTTCGCTTGCGTGACCGGCCCTTCCGGGCGGCATGGGCCGGCCCCTGACGTGCGGCGTCCGGGTCGGCCCGTCCACGCCTCCCGGGTCGGGCCGCCCGGCTGGCCTCGTCGATCTGACGCCCGAGTTCGTGCAGGCCCTTCTCGACCGGATTCTCCGCCGGGTCCTCCGGTGGGCCCGGTGGTGGCGCCGCTCCCTCCTCCATCTGCCGACCGAGCTGGTGCAGGCCCCTCTGGACGGGGTCGTTCTCGGGAGTGGGGGGACTCATCTCGCAGTGTGCAATGTGAAGTTGGAAGTTCGGCCGGATCCTCCGGCCGAAGCCCGTGCCCCCGATGACTCCGGCCTGGGCCTCCGGAACGAGACGAGAGCCTAGCGACAGCGGTCCCGGCCGGGCGGTCACGCCGACGACCTGGCGTCTCACGAAAGCGGGCTCGTCGAGACGGTCTGCTGTGTCATGCGACCCAGGCCCGCCCGCGATTTTCGGCCGCACGGTGGAAGGATGACTTGCACCCATGGGCGCGACAAGTGCAGGCCTCTTGCTGTACCGGATCTCTCCCCGGGGAGCGGTCGAAGTCCTTCTCGCGCACCCGGGCGGACCTTTCTGGGCGCGGAAGGACGATGCGGCCTGGACCGTCCCCAAGGGCGAGTACTCGGCTGACGAAGAGCCGCTCGACGCCGCCCACCGCGAGTTCGAAGAGGAGGTCGGCCTTCCTGCTCCCGGCGGCCCGACCGTCTTCCTCGGAGAGCTCCGCCAACCCGGTGGCAAGCGAGTCAGCGTCTGGGCGTTGGAGGGGGATCTCGACGTCACCCACTCGTCGAGCAACACCTTCGAGCTCGAATGGCCCCGAGGGTCAGGCATCATCCGGGAGTTTCCTGAGGTCGATCGGGTCGAGTGGATGTCCGTGCAGCAGGCGGGGCGCAAGCTGGTGAAGGGCCAGACCCCGTTTCTCGGAGTGCTCCTGCGAGACGCTGGGACAGGTGGACGACCGTGCCGGACCGGGATCCACCACTCCTGGCGGCGGCTGACCGAACATCTACCTGCGTCTGGCGGGCGATTTCCCAATCGCCGTTGCAGTCTTCATTTCGACAATTCGCCCCCCGGCTCTCTTACTGGGGTCCGGGTGACCGACCGACGTTCTTGAGGGAACGCACGAACAGCAAGCGCCAGCGGAGGCCGCCATGGAAGAGGACGACGGGCGAGGACGAGCCCGCAGCCCCCGGCGTCGGATCTACCTACGGGCGTCAATCTTCATCGGGCTCGCAGCAGTCGCCCAAGCGAGCGCCGCCCTTCCATCGGGCCCCACCAATCCGGGGTACTACTGGGCCAGCTTGGCCATCTTCGTCGTGTGCGCGCTTTCGATCCTGCTGCCGTGGTCACGCTTTCCGCGCTGGGCCATCCTCTTCCCCACCATCGGCTATCTGGTCTCCGTCACCTTTTTGCTGATCTCGGGCGGCACCGACCCCACCGTGCAGAGCACCGCCGGCGGACTCTCTGCCGTCGTCCTGCTTCCCGTCCTCGGGATGGCGCTCTACTACCCCGGCCTCTACACGGCGATCGTCGTCGGGGCCTCCTTGCTCAGCCTGGCGGTCGTGGGTGTGGTGGTGCAGAGCAGCGACGCAACGGATCTTCGCCGCCTCTTCTTGTGGGCCGCCGTCGCGGCGGTGGTTGGCATGACCGTGCACCACCTCCGGAAGAGCCTCGAAGGGAAGGTGCGGGATTCGGCGGAATTGGCCCGGCTCGGCCGGCTCATGAACGGTGCGACCCAGTCCCTCACCTCCTTGCGGGACCCGAAGGATGTGATTGCGCAAGGCACGCTGGCCATGTTCGAACTGGCGGGCAGCGGGTTCCGGGGCGCCTCTTACCTGCGGGTGGCCGACGGTGTCGTGACCCAGGAGGCGGTGGCCGACGGTTTGCAGACTGTTCCGACCAGCTACCTGCTCAGGGACGATCCTTACGTGAAGGCAGTGGTCGACAACGGCGAGCTTCTGGTCACGAGAGTGGAGCGGACCTCCATGGGTGCGACGTTGCGATCGGTGACAGACGAGCTTGACATCACGCGCGTTGCGCTCATCCCGGTGACGGTGAACGAGGAGCTCCACGGAATGTTCCAGGTCGACAGCCAGGGCACGGCGTTCTCGGAGGACACGCTCGCCCGCTGCCGCGCCATGGCCAATGTGGTCGAGCTCGCGCTGGGCAACGCAGTGGCCCACCAGGAGCTCGAGATCCAGGCCAATACCGATCCGCTCACCGGGCTGTCGAATCGGCGTGGACTCTCGCTCTACCTGAGCGGCGATCGAAGTGAGAGAGCGATGGGCATCCTCGTCATGGACATCGACCACCTCAAGTTGATCAACGACGCGCACGGGCACGAAGTCGGCGACCAGATCCTCGTCGCCGTGGCGCGCGCCGCGGCTGGCGTCCTACGGGGCGGGGACCTGTTGGCCCGTACGGGGGGTGACGAATTCCTTGCCGTCGTGGCGGATGCCGACGAGGCGATCGCTCGTCGCGTGTCCGACCGCATAACGGAAGCCGTCTCGCGCATCAAGGTGCAGGGCGTCCGCACGTCGGTCAGCGTGGGCTTCGCGTGCTCCGGCAGGAACGGCGACCCCAATCGGCTTCGACAGCAGGCGGACGAGGCGATGTACCAGTCCAAGCGCGTGGCTCGCCGACAGCACGCGCGCCACCCGCGGGTGTCCGATTGGGGTTGAGAGCGAGAACGCCGCGGTGCGCCGACTGAGGGTCGGATCGGTCGGGTATCGTCGGCGCGCTTGCGAAGGAGACCGGGTGGATGACCTCCTGACGCATTGTGCGACACGTGAACGGGTCCGGTGAAGAGCGCGATGACCGACGGCAGCGGGGCGACGACAGATCGGCACCCGATCGCGACGACGGGGCAGTGGATCGGACCGCCGGATCGTCCCCTCATGTCATGGCTCACCGCACCGCGTGACGGGACGTCTGCGCGAGGTGTCGTGCTGGCACCGCCGGTCGGCTACGAGTACTGGAGCGCGCACCGCACGCTGCGGACTCTGGCCGAACGCCTCGCCGCGAGCGGTCATCAGGTCCTCCGTGTCGACTACGACGGTACCGGCGATTCGGCGGGCGATCAGTGGGATCCCCGAGCGCGTCGCGGCGTGGAGGGCGGGGATCCGCCAGGCAGCCCAGGCCCTGCGCGGCTGGGGCGCCACCGAGCTGGTCGTGATGGGGCTGCGCGTCGGGGGCACGTTCGCCCTCCTCGAAGGGGGCGCCGTCGGCGCCGATGCGGTCGTGGCCTGGGCTCCGGTGGTCCGTGGACGTCGCTTCGTGAGTGAAGTGCAGCTGCTCGGACTGCCTGTGCCGGAGGAGCCGGGCTCCCCCGCCCGTTCCGGCGCCTTCGTCCAGGCGGGATCCGTCTTCTCGGCCGAGACGCTGGGCGAACTGGGGGCAATCGACCTGGCGACCCTGCCGGACCTCCCGGCTGCTCGTGTGCTCGTGGTGGACCGCCCGGACAAGCCGGCCAGCACCGCACTCCTCGACCGGTTGCGGGCACTGGGGGTCGAACCGGACCACATTGTGCGCCCGGGGACAGAGCTCCTCCTCGACCGCCCGACCGAGTACGCAACCGTGGCCGACGACATCGTTGACGAAATCTGTCGCTGGGTCGGTCCCGGCACGGTCGACTTCGGAGCGCACAACCATGCGGATCGGTGGACCAGCGCGCGGATCTCCTGGCGGGGACGGCTCGTGGACGAAGAGGTCGTGAAGCTCGGGGCGTCCGGTCTCGTCGGCGTGTTGACGCGCCCGACACGCCCTTCCGCGCGCCACTGTCGTGTGGCTGAATTCGGGCTCGGAGCAGCACGTCGGTCCTGGCCGGGCGTGGGTCGAGTACGCCCGGGAGCTTGCCCTGTCGGACTTCACCTCATTGCGGCTGGACTTCTCCGGTTGGGGGGAAAGCCCCGACCTGGGCCACGCCCCGGGCCGTCCCTACGACCAGCACGGCATCGGCGAGGTGGGCCAGGTCGTCGACGCCCTGAGGAGGCGGGGGCACAGGCGTATCGTCCTGGCCGGTCTCTGCGCGGGTGCCTGGATCAGCCTGCGTGCCGCCCTGCGAACCGACGTCGACGGGGTGGTCGCCATCAACCCTCAGATGTATTGGCAGCCGGGCGATCCCGTGGAGGCGGACATCGTCTCCGAGACCCGCGTTCGCCGGCTGCCCGAGATCCGCCGGAACAAGACGCTGGGTTCCGTCGGGTTGTGGTCACTGCTCGACGCCGTAGGGAGCCGACCTCCCGCCGCGCAGTGGTTGGGTGAACTGACGCGCCGCGGGACGCCGGTCCTCGCGGTGTTCGCGGAAGGCGACGACGGCTTGGAGTATCTGGAGGACCGCACGGGCAGAGCATGGCGGCGGGCGCGTCGGAGCGGAACGATTGAGTCTGTCAGTGTGGCCGGCATCGATCACCCGATGCACCGGCATTGGGAGCGCGGGTCCATGGTGCGCACCATCGCCGATTGGCTGGACGGCCTCGCCATCGAGTCGTGACAGGCGGCGCCGTTCGGGAGCCTGCCGACTCTGGGCCGGGGACGATCGTTGCTACCGTTCTGCGGGGACGTTGCATGCATTCATGGGAGCCGGGTCGGACAAGGTGAGCACAGTGGAAGACGGACAGAAGTCGCCGCCGCTCCCTCGGGTCGCGGTCGTGTACGACGCCGCATCGATTTCGCCGATGGTGTTGGCCGAAGCCGCCAGCGGGATCTGCCGGGTGGTGTGGGTGATCGACGGCACAGATCCGATCGTGGGCCCACTGGCGCGACTCCTGCGACGGATGGGCGAGGTGGTCGACCGGGCGGGACTCGATGCTGCTGGTATTGCCGCTGCGCTCGCGCCCCACGCTCCCTCCGGCATCCTCACGTTCGCGGAGGCCCGGATGCCGTTGACAGCAGCGCTCGCCGCACGGCTCTCCCTGACCTACCACTCTGCCGAGACTGCTGGCCGTCTGGCTGACAAGTACCTCCAGCGGCTGGCGCTACGAAATGCCGGCCTGCCGGGGCCTGCCGTTTGGGAGGTGCCGGCACCCTCACCCGAACCCGAGGCCGACGCCCGTGCAGTTGCGGCGCTGTGCGCGCAGGTCACGTACCCGGTCGTGGTGAAGCCGAGGTTCGGAACGAGCAGCATGGCGACGGCCCGGGCCGACGATGCGGAGGGCCTGAGGCAGCTGGTGACGAAATTCGGGGGCCACGACGGTGGTCTCCTCGTCGAGGAGTATCTCGCCGGAGAGACCACCGCCGGCCCGTTTTCCAGCGATCTCGCCGTCGAGCTGTTGGCTCAGAAAGGTCGGGTGTGGCGCCTGGCCACCACGGGAAAGTTCGCCCACGCACCCCCGTTCCGTGGTCGAGGGTGCTTCTTGCCGAGCCATGTCGACGCTGCGACCGAGGGAGAGGTGTTCTCGGTGGCGGAGGCTGCGTTACGCGCGCTGGGCATCACCGATGGCCTTGTCAATGTCGACGTGAAACTCACGCCCGAAGGTCCCCGCATCGTCGAGGTCAACGGTCGTCTCGGGGGCAACGTCCAGGTGCTGATGGAGTTGGCCGGAGGCCCGTCGATTCTCCCGTTGGTGTTCCGTGTGGCCCTGGGCCAGGACATGGAGGCCGAGCCTGCGGTGGCACGCATCGTCGGCGGCGCCTGGCCGCGGATCGGGTATTTCGCGTGGATCCAGCCGCCGATGTCCGCCACCCGGCTGTCCGGTGTCACCGGCTACGACGAGGTGGCAGCTCTGCCGTTCGTGACCAGCGTGGTTCGCAACCAGCGAGAGGGCGACGCACTCGACTGGGCGACGGGTGGTGCGACGAACGTGGGCGAGGTGTTCGGGTCCGTCGACAGCTACGCCGACCTGGCGGCGGCACGTGCGCAGATCGATGCGATCGTCACGATCGAGTTCGACGAGGTACCCGAGCGCGCATGAACGACCAGGCGCGAATCGGCGCGTTCAGTCCTGGAGGATGATGGGGCTCGAGTAGAGGCCGTTCAGTGCTCGCACGCGGCCTTTCGGCGACACGCCGGAATCGTCCCGAGGCCGGAGCACAACCGTGCGCTCGCCCTCGGGAGCGACGTGGAACCAGGAGTCTTCTGGAAGGAAGCCGGGCACATCGAGTGCCACCCATTGCGCGAACCGGCGCGTCCGGATGGTGAGCTGCCAGGTGTCGCCGATCAGCGAGGCCCGAGCCTCCAGACCGAGGTCCGGCTCGCGCGGGCGCCCCGGACCGGCCGGAAGGTAGAAGTCTTCGCTGACCACCTCGTCGCACTCCAGGCGGGCCCGGATCACGTCATACGTCGGGGGCCCGAAGCGGTACGCGTTGGTGACGTCTCGGAATCCTTCGAGAAGCGAGGCGGCGTTCCACTGCTGTTCGGAGCGCCCTCCCACGTCGATGGCGCGCTCCGCCTCCTCGACCGGCGCGCCCGACATGTTGAAGAGCGTGAGGCGCAGCCGGCCGGTGACGGGCGTCTGGCGGTCGTTGAGCACGTGGATCCGGAGGCCGGCGAGCCCTTCGTCGGTCATCAGCACCGCCACCGGAGCCAGCACACGGCGCAGCGCGATACCAGGGCGCCTTCGGTATGGCGAATGAGTCGAGCAGACCCCACCCCGCGCCCGGTCTGATGTCCTGCCAGCTGAGTACAAGCGCTCCCGCGCAGGTGGACTGGGCGCAGCGCCATTCCGCCAGGACGGTGGCCATGAGGTAGGACACCGCCGCCCGGCCGTAGTCCAGGTAGAGGTCCGGGTCCGCGTACCGGACCGTGAACGGATTCACCTCGAAGACCTGGCCGACGTAGTGATCGCGGACGTCTTCGAAGTCCCAGGACGTACCGCTGTCCCGGGCGACCCCGGCCTTCCAGGTCGGATGGTGACCCGCAGCTGTCCGATCCACCGAAACACCGCTCAACCGTTTCCTTCTCGGGTGGATTGCTGAAGGCGAGGCACTCGGCGGCGAAGCGCACGCCCGCCAGGCGGGCATCGCTCAGCGGGCGCAGGTAGGCGCCGACACCGAAGTAGTGCGCGACGCCCCAGCCCGGCTCGAAGGGCAGATCGCCGCCGGTCGGTGACGAGACCAGGCAAGGCACCCCGGGTACAACCGCCTGGACCAGGGCGGGGATGGTCTCCTGGAGCAGCGGACTCTGCCAGCGCTCGCTCGGCAACCCGAACATGGCCGCCTGCTGATGCGTCTCACTGCTGCTACAAACCAGCGCGAGGGAGGGTCGCCCCTGAAGCAGGCCGAGCTGCTGGCTCACCTCGACACGGACGCTCTCGACGAACTCTGGCTCTTCGGGCGGATCGAAGCCGGCCAGCATGCAGTCTTGCCAGACCAGGATCCCCAGTTCGTCGCAGAGATCCCAGAACAAAGGATCCTCGTACGACATGTAACCGCCGATCCGCACCAGATTCATGCCGGCGTCGACGAACAGCTGCAATGACTCGGCGGAGCGCTGCCTCCGAGGCCCGGAGCGTGACGACGTCCGGTGGCACCCAGAGCGCGCCACGGCAGAAGATGGCAGCGCCGTTCAACGAGAAGGTGAACGCACCGTCCTTCCGCTCCACCTCGACCGTGCGGAATCCCACGTTGCCCAGGTCGATCTCGACGTCATGGACGCGCAGACCCAGCGCGTACAGCGGTTGGTCGCCGTGCGTGTGGGGCCACCAGCGGGCAACGTCGGGAACCCTGACCGTTGCCGCGACGACGTGTCCGGCGCCGTCATCGACGACGGGGACCTCCTCGCGGTGCTCCCCCACCCGCAATTCGGCCCTGGTGGCAGTACCGACACCCTCGAGCCGGACGCGTAGCTCGACGACGCCGTGGGTCCCGTCACAGCTCGCCACCACGGTGCGTTCCACGACGGCCGGACGGGCGCCGGTCTGCAGCAGGCGAATTGGTCGCCACGGCCCCACCGGCGCCCCGCTCGGAGCCCATCCCTGGACGCGGCCAAGGAGCGTTGTCCGGTACCAGCGCTGATTCTGGGACCGCAGCAGCAGGCTGCGCCAACGTGGGCGCGGCCTGCGCAGGGCGAGGAGTGGCTCGAGCGCGGCCAAGCCGGAGAAGGAGGACATTGTGAGTCGAGAGTTGCTCCACCTCGATCCGGTGCCTCTCCCACATGTTCTCCGAGTGCAAAAGGTGCTCGTCGTTCAGCCAGACATCGGCCACGGTGGCCAGGCCGTCGAGCTCCAGACGCCACGGCCCTTCAGCGGAGCCGTCCGGTGCCCCGAACCGGCATCTGAACCACCAGTCGCTGCCGTCGAGGCGTTTCTGATCGTCGTCCCCCCACGCCCACTCTCCGAGCCCACGCAGCGCTCCTGCCGCGGTACCGGGCACGGATGCTGGGAGCCAAGTCGCATCGTCTCCGCTCAGTTCGGCCGGGGACGCGGCCAGTCCCGGGCTCAGCGAGAGGCACTGCCACACGGATCCGGCGAGGACATCCGGAGACACCGCGTCCCGCCGCACCGACCCCATAATCCCATTCCAGCACACGGCTGATCGGGGTCCAGAAGCACATCCCGTTAAAGGGAGCCCGCCCGGCCGCCGACATTTTGATTGCAAGCGAAATCGCACATTTCGGAAGTGGCAGGGCGTTCAGTCTGTGGGCGTTAACCTTGGCGGCCGTTGGCCGGGAACGGGAGGTCGACGTCATGACGTGGGGTGCGATGCCAGGATCGGTCACGGCAGGACGGGCGCGCCCGTCCGCCGCGGGCGCCGGAAGGATCGAGAACGCCAAAAGAGGGAGAGCGGGATCAATGAGCACCGGAACGGCAATCCGTGTTGGAACGGATGTCGTGGCTGTCCGCCAGGTGTCCGAGAGCGTGGACAGCTTCGGGTCTCGCTACCTCAATCGCGTCTACACGGAGCACGAGCTCCAGTCGTGCTCCGGTTCGCCGGAGGTGCGAGCCGCCAGCCTGGCCGCACGCTTCGCCGCGAAGGAGGCGACCATCAAGGTCCTCCGTCCGATCGGTCATCAGCCTGACTGGCGTTCGGTCGAGGTGCGACGCCACTCCGGGGGATGGTGCACCATGGCCCTCAGTGGGTACGCGGCCACCCTGGCAGAAGATGCGGGCATTGCTGACCTGGCTGTCAGCCTGACCCACGAAGGAGACGTGGCGGCGGCCGTGGTTGTTGCGCTCTGCCGCTCGAAGGCTGTTGCGCCTGGACAATTCGGGTCATCGCGGTGCCCGGACGACGATGGAGGGGACAACTGATGGACGAGGCGATCCGCGCCATTCTGGCCGAACACGGCCACCTCCCTGTGGACGTCGAGAAGCTGCGCGACGAGGACGACCTGTACCAGGCAGGGATGACCTCGCATGCCAGTGTCAACGTCATGCTGGCGCTCGAGGACGAGTTCGACACGGAGTTCCCCGAGGCGATGCTGCGGAAGAGCACCTTCGAGTCGATTGCCGCGATCCGGACTTCGCTCGGCGAACTCACCGGCTCCTAGGTCGGAAGCGACCGCCATGACGACGTTGGACGCGCCCGTAAGGGACCTCGCCGGCCGGGCCGGACAGATCGGCGCAAGAGTTGCCGGGCCTGCCGCGGCGGATGTCGACCGGGAGGCGCGATTTCCAACCGAGGCGCTCGACGCGCTCCGTGCGGAGGCCTTGCTCTCCATCCTGGTGCCGACCGAGCTCGGTGGTCTTGGTGCCACGGTCGGCGAGGCGGCGGACGTGGTGTTCGAGCTCGGGCGGCACTGCGCGTCGACCGCCATGATCTACGCGATGCACCAGATTCAGGTGGCCAGCCTGGTGCGCCATGGCCGTTCGGACTTCCTCCGGAACTACTTGGCCCAGGTGGCCGAGCACGAACTTCTGCTCGCATCGGCAACGACCGAAATCGGAGTCGGGGGCGATGTCCGGTCGAGCGTCTGCACTGTCGAGCGTGACGCTGCCGGGACGATACGCCTGGAGAAGATGGCGCCGGTCATCTCCTACGGTGCCTACGCCGACGGGATCCTCGCGACGGCACGGCGATCGCCCGAAAGTCCTCCGAACGACCAGGTCCTCGTGCTGTGCCGACCGCCGGGTCTCGCCCTGGAGCCGATCAGCGGGTGGGACACCCTCGGCTTCCGCGGCACCTGCAGCCTCGGCTACCGGCTCGTTGCCGAGGGTGAGAGCGATCTCGTCCTCGACGACGCGTACGGCGACATTTCGAGCCGCACCATGCTGCCGGTGTCGCACATCCTTTGGAGCTCGGTGTGGCTGGGTCTGGCCACCGCGGCGGCGGACAAGGCGGGTCGTTTCGTCCGTGCCGAAGCCCGGAAAAAGCCCGGTGTGATGCCGCCGTCCGCCTTGCGCCTGGCCGAGCTCGTCGCCCAACTCCAGCGGATGGAGGAGCTCGTGCGCGGGATGGCCCGTCGCTACGACGACAGCTGCGACGATCTGGACTTCTTGGCCGGCATGCGGTTTGCGATCACGATGAACTCGCTGAAGGTTTCGAGCTCGACACTCGTCGTCGACATCGTCAACCGGGCCATGACCATCTGCGGCATGGCGGGTTACCGGGAGGACTCGCCCTACAGCCTGGGCAGGCTCCTTCGCGATGCCCACGGCGCGGCCGTGATGATCAACAACGACCGAATCAACTCCAATACGGCGCAGATGTTGTTGGTCTACAAAGAAGATTGAAGGGGCGGCCGGAGCGATGACCGAGGGGCCGGATTTTCGAGGGGAGCTGATCGCCGCGGGCGTTCTGGTGCCGACGGCCAGTGACGGCATTTACGGGCGCTCTTCGGTGTATGAGGCCATTGTGGCGGGGATCGAAGGCATTGTGGCGACTGTCTCGTCGTCCGAAGGAGCCATCGGCTACCGATTCCCGCCGGTCATGCCGCGCCGAGTCCTGGAGCAGTCCGGCTACTTGGGCTCCTTCCCCGACATGATCGGGACGGTGTCGACCTTTCAGGGAGACAACAAGGATCACAAGAAACTGATGGACCTCGCGCAGTCCGGTGGCGAATGGACGGACCTCCTCCAGGCCGCCGACGTGAGCCTGTGTCCCGCGGTCTGCCATCCGCTCTATCCGACCCTGACCGGCACACTGCCCGGGGGAGGGCGCCGTTACGACGTGTCGGGCTGGTGCTTCCGCCACGAACCGAGTCTCGACCCGGCCCGGATGCAGTCGTTCCGCCAGCACGACTTGGTCTATGTGGGCGAGGCCGACCAGGCCCGGACGCACCGCGACCGCTGGCTCCAGCTCGGCGCCGAAATCCTGAGCTCGCTCGGGCTGACCGTCGAGACGGTCGTCGCCAACGATCCGTTCTTCGGCAGAGTCGGGAAAATTCTGGCCGAGAACCAACGGTCGGAGACGCTGAAGTATGAGATCGTGACGCCGGTCAATTCCGTTGAGCATCCGACGGCGATCGCCTCGGCCAATTGCCACCTGGACCATTTCGGCGAGCCGTACGACATTGTGACCGCCGAAGGCGAAGTGGCGCATTCATGTTGCTTCGGATTCGGCCTTGACCGGATCACCCTGGCCTTGCTGCGGACGCACGGGGTCAATCCCGAGGACTGGCCGAAAGCGCCTCGGGACCGACTCTGGCCGTGAGTACGGGAACCGCTGTGCGGTTGCTCGCAATCGACCCCTCCAGCTATCACCCGCATCCTCTGCACGCCAGCGAGCGGACGTGGACGGAGACCAACTGCTACGTCGACCTGTGGATCGAGCTGCTTCACGCCCTCGCCCTCGATCCGCTGGCCGCCGCCGCGTTCACGATCAGCACCGATTTCGAAGGCGATCAGTGGAGTTTTTTCAAGTTCCCGCCGGAGGATCTTCGGGCGCTGTTCGGTCTGGAGGTAGCCGAGTTCAACGTCTGGCGTCCGGTCGTCGACCATGCCGAGGAACAACTCGAACTCGGTCGGTTGCTGATCATGGATGCTGACGCCTGGTTCCTCCCTGATACCCAAGGTGTCTCGTACCAGCTCGCCCACGTGAAGAGCGCCATGGTCCCGAACAGCATCGACCGGGAGAAGCGACATCTCGGGTACTTCCACAATGCGGGCTACTTCGAGTTGGGCGGGGACGATTTCGATGGCATCTTCCGCCTTGGGCGCTACGAAGACCCGAGCGCGTTGCCTCCGTATGTGGAGACCGTCCGACTCGACCGGATGCATCGTGATCCCGACGAGCTCGTCGACGGCGTTCTCGCGCTGACGAGAGCGCACGTGGCTCGCCGCCCCTCCGACGATCCCATGGTCCGGTTCGAGCAACGCCTCGAGGATGACGCCACCTGGCTCGGAAGGCAGGACATCGAAACCTTTCACCTCTATGCCTTCGGCACGTGCCGCCAATGCGGCGCAAGCGCGGAGTTGGCCGCTTCGTTCGTCGATTGGCTGGCCGCGCACGACCCAGCAGCAAGGGGTGCCGATGACCTCAGTGTTGTCGCCGACGCGTTCCGCTCGGTCGCCACGTCGGCGAAAGCGCTGCAGTTCAGCCTGGCCCGGCGCTCGCGAGGCCGCAGCGTCGACGTCCACGGCTCGTTCGAGGAGATGAGCCGGGCGTACCGTACGGCGATGCAGGGGTTGGTCGACCGCTACGGCGGGTGAGACGTCCGAGTCTGCGGTTACCTCTTCGTCTTGGACGTATTCAATGAGACAGCTTCGCCGATGAGCGCCTTGAACGCCTTCTCGTTCACCTTGTCGCCCTCGTGGAAATCGATGGCGCGCCGGGCGTTCCCCTCGAGGCTCGAGTTGAACAGGCCAGACGGGTCTTTGAGTGACGCGCCCTTGGCGAAGGTCATCTTCACGACGGCTTTGTAGGTCTCGCCCGTGCAGATCATGCCGTCGTGGTACCAGGTTGGAACGCCTCTCCACTTCCATTCCTCGACGACATCGGGATCGGCGTCCTTGACCAGGGAGCGGAGTTTGCCGAGCATGGCACCACGCCAGTCGTCGAGTTCCTTGATTCTCTCGTCGATCAACTGCGAAGGTGTCTTGTCTTTTTGCGATTCGCTTGTCGCCATGGGCGATTCACTTCCTTTGTTTTCGGTGCCGTCGTGGCTGTTGCGCTCCCGCATCGGGTCGGGTAACCCCGACGCCAATGGGCCCTTTCGTACCGCCTGGCTGTTTCTCCAGTTCAGAGCGAGATTTCTGGCTGGGGACGTTACCGCACGACCTGGCGAACGGCGCGCCGGGAGACCACGAACGAAAAGAACGCCGTAGTACCTTCAGCGCGTGGGACCACAGGCCGATACCCGTGAAGATGTGTGTCCACGGTGTCGGGACGTCAAGGTCATGAGACCCAGGACCCATGGGGCGTCGGCCCAAGTGGTCTGTCGGGAGGCCTCGGCGTGACGGCGATGTCGCGACCGAGAGTCTTGCTGCTGTGGCACAGCCTCTCGGGGTATTGGGCGGCGGGTTTCCGCGCGCTGGCCGAACGGGCCGACGTGACCGTCCTGGTTCGGCCGCCCGACACGCTCGCGCCGTACGACTATGCCGCGTTGGACCTCAACGGCGCGCAACTCCGAGTGGCACCCTGGCGCTGGCCTTCCTCCTTACTGGACGAGCTCGTGGAGCAAACCCGACCGGATGTCACATGCAGCATCGGGCACACGCCAGCGCTGTGGCGTGCGCTGCACAAGGCTCGCCGTCGGTACGGAACGACGACGGTGATGTTCACGGACAATTGGTGGACGGGAAGGCCGCGCCAACGAGCGCTGCAAGTTCTCTTCGCCGGGCTTCGCCCCTATGCCTTTGACCGTGTCTGGGTGGCCGGCGCCCGTGCGACGGAGTACGCCCATCGGCTCGGCTTCCCTGCAGAAGCGGTCCTGACCCGAGCCTGCACGGTCGACGAGGGCCGCTTCACCTCCGTGGCCGGCGGTAGTCCCGACCGGTGGACGGAGCCCAGGTTTCTCTTTTGCGGGCGCCTGGTGACCGAGAAGGCGCCGGACGTGTTGGCCGAGGGCTACCGGATCTACCGGGAGCGTGTGGCCAGCCCTTGGCCCTTGCAGGTGGTGGGGCACGGTCCCTTTGACGGCGGACTCCGTGAAGTCCCGGGGGTGATCATGAGCGATTTCATTCAGCCCGGTGACCTGCCCGACATCTACGGCGCCGCTGGCGCGCTCATCCTGCCGAGCCGGTACGACTCGTGGGGGGTCGTGGCGTTGGAAGGGTGCTCCGCAGGTCTGCCGGTCGTGGTCTCGGACGGCTGTGGTGCGGCCGATGACGTGGCCACGCCGGCCAATGGTTTCACGGTGTCCGGAGGCGACCCGGTCAGCCTGGCCGGCGCGCTCGACAACGTTGACGGAGGCGAGTACGGCGCAGCGTAAGGAGTGGGGGCGCGTGAGCAGCGAGATCGCCAGCTCCTACGGCCCCGAACAGTGGGCGGACACATTGCTCTCGGTCGCCCGTTGATGATGGCAGCTCGGCACGCAGTGGCCTGATGGCGTCGTCACGGCCCCGGGTCCTGTTGCTCTGGCACAGCCTCACGGGCTACGCGGCTGCCGGAATCCGTGCGCTGGCCGATCGCGCCGAAGTGACCGTCGTGGCTCGTCCCCCCGATCCTCTCGCGCCCGTACGACTACTCCGCACTGGACCTGAACGGCGCTGAGTTGATGATCGCCGATTCGCCCCGCCCATTCTCGTTCGTCAACGAGCTGGTCCAGCGGAACCGGCCCGACATAGCGGTCGTCGGAGCACGGAACATCGGCATGTTGCGCGCCTTCCATCGGGCCCGTCGGCGGTACGGCACGACCACCGTCATGGTGACCGACTACAGCTGGTGCGGCACGGTGCGCCAGCGTGTGCTCCAGGTCATGTTCAAGGTGATTCGACCCTATTCCTTTGATGTCGCCTTCGTGCCCGGAGCCCGGAGCGCGGAGTACGTCCGAAGACTCGGCTTTCGGCCGGAGGCAATCTGCACGGGGTTGTACACGCTCGACCACGAACGGTTCGCCTCCGTCGCTGCTGGCAGCTCCGCCCGGTGGGCTGAGCCCACGTTCCTCTTTTGCGGTCGCCTGGTCCCGGAAAAAGGACCGGATATTTTGGCGCAGGCATACGAGGTCTACAGGGGTCTCGTCGCCGACCCGTGGCCGTTGCACGTGGTGGGGCACGGCGACTTCGACGGCGGCCTCCGTGGAGCGTCAGGCGTCGATCACCCATGACTTCGTCCAGCCGGATGCGCTGCCCGCCATGTACGCCGATGCCGGCGCGCTCGATTCTGCCGAGCCGGTTCGACGCGTGGGGGGTCGTCGCGTTGGAGGCGTGCACCGCGGGTCTGCCGGTGGTGGTGTCCGACGGATGCGGCGTGGCAAGCGAGTTGGCCACGCCGGCCAACGGGTTCACGGTGTCCGCCGGGGACCCGGCGGGTCTGGCCGCAGCACTCACCGCCCTGACGCAGGCAACCGTCGAGCAACGCAGGGCGTGGGGCCGCGCCAGCACCGAGATCTCGGGCGCCTTCGTCCCTGAGCGCTGGGCGGACACGTTGCTTTCACTGCACGGGTGAAGAGATTTCCCGACGCCATTCGGGTCACGCTGTGGCTCGGTACAGCATCGCTTGGCTACCGGGGATTCATCGCCGGTCGACGAGCAGGCTTCGTCGGGCTGGTGGACGGTCAGGTGGTCCTCGCTGGTCTGCTGATCGGAATCGTGATCCTGCTGATTCAGGTCCTTCTCCAACCTTCCCAGGCAATCTCTGGAGGCCTTGCCTTCGTCTGATAGCGCTGACCCGACGTTGTCAACGTTTCGGAGCCTGGGGTGCAACCGGGCGTCGCCCCCCGACGAAGAAAGGGGTACGGGGGCAGGACGCGCCCGGGTATTGACCAGGAGGGGTTCGTTCCATGCGCCGTTCTCGAATGCTCGTAAAGGCCGTGATCGCAACGGCCTTGCTCGTCGGCTCCCTCGTCGTGGGTACCGCTGTCACCGTTGCCGGCGCCACCACGAACGTCAGGCGGGCACGTCCGCTGTCGGGTTCGTCCTTCACCTTCCCACCGACACCGACCTTCCCAACCTTCCCCACAGCACCGACTCTCCCGAGCTTCCCCCCGCATTGCCGGCGCCTGCCCCGATCGACACGAGCACCAATGGCACGACTTCGATCGTCACGGAGCTTGCTCCTGGTGGGGAAGAGAACGACGGTGTCTTCGACATCAATGAGTTCGACTACCACATCACCGCGCTGCTCGTGAACGACGTGTTGGCAGCCCAGCCGAGTGGGCCGCTCTCGATCTTGGCCGACGGCACCCGCCGGGCAACCTTCTTCCAGCCAGACGACGAGGCGTGGGTCCTGTTCGTCCGTAAGCTCACAGGCAAGGCGCTGCCGCTGCCGAGCGCCGCACCGAGCAGGCGACGGTCACGTACCTCCAGGGCCTGGGTGCCGCCCGGCTCGAGAAGATCCTGAGCTACCTCGTCATCCCCGGGACAACCCTGACGGGTGCCCTCTTGGGACCTCCCACCGTCTCCCAGGCGACGTACACCACGTTGAACGGCCAAACCCTGCTGATCAAGTCCGACTTCGGGGTGGTAACCCTGGTCGACAACAATCCTCTGCAGCCACCATCGGGCATCGTCGAGGCTCCGATGAACCAGGGCAACAGGCAGATCGCCTGGAGCACCGACGTACTGTTGCCCTCGACGTTCTGATAACGAGTTCTCGCCGTCAGCGATGGCCTCCAGGGTGTCACCGAACTCTGGCCTCGGGCTACCCCAGTGAACCACTCCAACCTCGCCGACACCACCCGCAGGAAGCGCTTGTCCGATCGCAGAACGCTACGGATTACGAAAGATCTTGTGGTCTCCCAATCGTCGCCACCGCACCGCAGGGTATTGCGATCCTTCGGCATCGGCCAAGGTGGTCCATTCCCACGTTGCTCGGCCATCAAGGCGACTGAAGCTCCACGTCATTTCGAAGACGCCCGGAGCGTCGACGACTGGCTTCACTCGGAGGCGGGCCGGCCACAATGACGGATCGCTGGTGTCCATGAAGACGTCGCATGCATCGTTGAACTCCCGAGCCGCTTGTCGGAAGAGTTCCTGATTCGCCTTCGACAGTCGTCGGTAATCAGCCTTGAGGAGATCGGTACGTTCGAACCTCACGAATCGAGATCGTCGAGGAACTCATCCACGTTCTCGAAGGATTCCACCCGACGTGCAGCGATCGCCTCGTCGGCTTCACGTTCCATCTTCTGCCACCGCTTCTCCCAGAACCATGCCTGATCGGATGGCACGGGAACGTGAGGGCGCAGGACGATTTCGCCGTCACGTTCGATCACCTCGACCTGGGCACCCGGCCTGTCCAATCCGAACTGGCGCCGGATGGCCATGGGGATGGCGATGACCCCGCGGGACTGGACAGTGACGAAGTTCGTCTCGCTCTTCACGGGGACAGTATAGCTGTAATACGGTAATGCCGTTTTACGGCCAGCCAGTGCTCTCGGGAGCTGCGAGCTCCAACGGTTCGATGGGCCGCGAACCCTGTCACTGTCACCGATGCGGAATCTCCGGCCGAGAGCGTGAAAGCTGCCGTGCCATACCAGGTGGGAACGCCCGGCTGACTCTGAACAGGATCGGCGCCGCTAGGGAGTTCATCCATACCCGTTTCCACGTCAGACGGGAAGGGATCTCCGGCGGGCCGCACGTGCCTTACGTGTAAAGCGCTTCAGACACTGGTCCCCGATCCGGCATTCAGGTCGTATTGCGGCCCAACACCATTGCCGGGTGGTCGACCGACGACGAGTCAGTACCCAGGAAGCAACAAC
>CAWACN010000034.1:0-23840 GCA_963780525.1 uncultured Acidimicrobiaceae bacterium
TGTCCCTGGCCGACACCCGGTAGCTGTGTCCTGAGAACCATGACCCGAGACCAATGACCCGAGACCAATGACCACGCTGACCTTCCTCGGGACGGGCAACTTCCTCGCTCCGCCGGGGCGCTACTGGAACAGCTTCGTCCTGGACGAGAACGTGCTGGTGGAGCCCTCGCCGACCGCGCTGCCGCACCTGCGCCGCTGTGGATTCGCGGTTGAGGACGTGGAGGTGGTCGTCGTGTCGCACTTCCACGCCGACCACTGCTTCGGCTGGCCCTTTCTGCTGGAGGCGCTGGCCGAGCTGGGCGGAGGCAAGACGGTTCACGTGGTCGGGCCGCCGGGGATTGAGGCCCATCTGCGCCAGCTCAACGAGGCGGGAGCGGTCGGGTCGGTCACTGACATGGCCTACGACCGGCTCGACCTGCGCTTCGTCGAGGCGGACGGGGGCTGGCAACAGGCCGGTCCGCTGCGCTTCCGGGGCGTCGAGGTCGTCCACGTGCCCTACCTGCGTTGCTTCGGCTACCTCTTCGAGCGAGGCGACAGTGGCGGCCGGGTCCAGGTCGTGGGTTATTCGGGCGACGTCACGCCATGCGCCGGGCTGGCGGAGCTCGCACGGGAGGCAGACGTCCTGGTCGTGGAGTGCAACGGGCGGCACACCCCACCGGGGGTCCCGACCGCGCACATGGACGAGGAGGCCATCCTCGCCCTGCGTCGCGGCCCACCCCGACACCCGGCTGATCCTGACGCACCTCGGGGAGCAGGTGGACACGGCCTCCCTGGCTGGGGCCGGTGTGACCATTCCCGACGACTTCGACCGTCTGAACGTCTGAACGTCTGAACGTCTGAACGGACGCGCCGGTCAGGTCGCCGGTGTCACCCCCACCATCGGGGCAGCCAGCGGATGGCCGCCCATGGAGCCGAAGAAGCCCGCGTCGCCGCAGTTGAAGACCCCGCCGTCCCGGGCCACCAACCAGTACCCGTTCCCGTCGGTCGTGGCCGCGATGCCCACCACGGGCGAGACGAGGGGTGAGCCGCCCATGGAGCCCTGGAAGCTGGCGTCGCCGTAGTTGAAGACGCCCCCGTCGCTGGCCACCAGCCAGTAACCGCCCCCGTCGCTCGTGGCCGCGATCCCGACCACCGGTCGGTTGAGCGGGAGGGATCCCGCCGAGCCGTGGAAAGCGGCATCCCCGTAGCTGAAGACGCCCCCTTGGGAGGACACCAGCCAGTAGCCGTGGCCCGTGGCGTCGGCCGCGATCCCCACGACGGGTCCGTCGACCGGTTGGCCGCCCCGCGAGCCGTAGAAGTGGGCGTCGCCGAAGCCGAAGACCCCGCCGTCCGCCGCCACCAGCCAGTACCCCTTGCCGTCCGGGGTGGGGGCCATGCCGACGATGGGGGCGTTGAGGGGCTGCCCGCCCACGGAGCCGTAGAAGCCCGCGTCCCCGTAGTTGAAGACCCCGCCGTCGGCCGCCACCAGCCAGTACCCGCCGCCACCGGGGGTGGCCGCCACACCGACCACGGGCTGGCTGAGGCCGAGCCCGCCCGTTGAGCCGTAGAAGTGGGCGTCGCCGTAGCTGAAGACCCCGCCGTCGGTGCCGACCAGGTTGTAGCCGTGACTCGAGACCGCACGCAGCGGGAAGTCCTGCGTGCCGTTGGGGCCGGTCACCACCAGGGTGGCGGTGAAGGCACCGAGCGAGGGCGGGGTGAAGGTCAGGGCGATGTTGCAGCTCGCACCGGCCGGCAGGTTGCAGTTCGACCCGGCGAGCTGGAAGGCCCCCCCTCCGCCGCTGAGGGCCACCGACACGTTCATGGGCTCGCCCGAGGCCCAGAGCTGGAGGGAGGACGTCTGCGTGGCGCCGGGCAGGACCGACTCGTTGATGCCATCGGGGAACACGCCGACGGGCAGGAGTGGGACCTCCTGGGCCCAGGTGAAGTAGGGGGTGTCCGCTGTGTCGCCCCCGACGAAGATTTGGGTCGTCGACGGCCCGTACCCCACCCCCATGAGCGAGGGCGAGGCGTATTGGCCGAGGATGATGTCACGGTGGCCCCAGCAGCCCGCCCCACCCGAGGGCGGGCAGTCCAAGTTGGTGCCCCCCGGCCCGTCGTCGTACATCCACATGGCGAGGGACACGCCGAGAGAGGGCGACGAGGAGTACGTGGACCCCCCGCTGGCGGTGCCGGGCGGGAAGCTCGGGTCCCGGCCGGCGGCGGCCCCGGCCTGGGCGTAGAAGTTGAGGGTGGCCGAGAGGCCGGCGATCGGAGCGATGCCACGGTCGACCCGTTCCAGGTCGGTCAGGACGAACAGCTGCTCAGGTGGTGTTAACACGTTCCAGTTGCTGGGCAGGCTCATGGGGCTCACGCCCTCGGCCTGACGGTCACCGTACACCGTGGTCAGGCCGCTGGGGCAGTAGAGGTTCGGCTCGGCCAGGCTCCCGCACGGGCCTGAATAGCCTGGCGGGGGGCTTATGTTGGCCCCCGGGTTCTGGGGCGGAACCACAGCCGCACCGGCGTTAACACCCCGGGTCAGCGGGAGAAACGCGACCAACGCTGCGAGTGCCACGCAGGCGGCGGCCCTTCTGACAACTGACAAGATCAAACCATCCTCAACAGTCGGCGACCGTGTTCAGTGTTCCAGTTGCACTTCGCCTGAGCAACCTCATCGCGGACACACCAGGTCAGCGTGCGTGCGCGCCGCGCCCAACGCGCCGGGGCAGCGTAAGAAGGGGTTAACGCGTTAACGCAAGAGGTGTTTACGCAGCGGCGAAGCGGTAGCCGACGCCGCGCACGGTTGTGATGAGAACGGGGGTCGAGGGGTCCGCTTCGATGCGCGAACGGAGGCGCTTGACGTGCACATCGAGCGTCTTGGTGTCCCCGATGTAGTCGGTGCCCCAGACGCGGTCGATGAGCACGTCCCGGGTGAGGACGCGGCCTGAATTCTCGACCAGGAGGCGGAGGAGCTCGAACTCCTTGCGCCGCAGGTGGACCTCCTCGCCGCGGACGAAGACGCGGCGCTGGTCGAAGTCGACCTTGATCCCGTTGGACTCCCAGATGCCGTCGCTCCCGAGCTCAATGGATCCGCCCAGGTCGCCGGACTCGGAGCCCCCCGGCGCCCGGCGCAGCACCGCCCGCATGCGGGCGACCAGTTCACGGAGGCGGTAGGGCTTGGTGACGTAGTCGTCGGCGCCCACCTCGAGGGCCACCACGGTGTCGATCTCGGTGCCCTTGGCCGTGACCATGATGATCGGGACCTGTGAGCGGGTGCGGATGGCCCGGCAGACGTCGATGCCCGACAGCTTGGGCAGCATGAGGTCGAGCAGGAGGATGTCGGGCGTCGTCTCGTCGAACAGCTGCAGGGCCTCGTTGCCGTCGCGGGCCACGGTGACCCGGAAGCCCTCGTTGGTCAGGCCGATGACCAGGGCATCAATGAAGGACTCCTCGTCCTCGGCCAGCAGGACCTTGACCGGGCCCTCGCCCGGCGTCTGCCGGCCGGCCTTCTTGGCGGCCTTGCCCGCGCCGGCGGCCGAGGCCTGGCCCGAGGTCGCCCTACTCACGCCAGCCGCTCCGCCTGAATGGGCAGGACCAGGGTGAAGGTCGAGCCCTCGCCCTCACGCGACTCGACGTCGACCCAGCCCTGGTGGTTGTTGGCCACGTGGCGCACGATGGACAGGCCGAGCCCCGTGCCGCCGGTGTTCCGGCTGCGCCCGTGGTCGACCCGGTAGAAGCGCTCGAAGATGCGGTCGAGGTCCCGGGCCGGGATGCCGACGCCGTGGTCCTGCACCGAGAGCCGCACGTTGTCCCGCTCCTCAATGCGCCAACTGGCGGAGCCGGCCGCGCTGGAGTCCGCCGGGCCGGTTCCGGCGGCGTCACCCTCGGCGGTCACCACCGGAGGCACGGGCATTGAAGGGGCAGTGGTGCCGGTGGCGGCCGAGGCCCCGGGGGCGGTCTGGCCCAGCGGTGCGTACTGGTCGAGGATCTCGGGGGTGAATTCGAGGTCCCCGGTCCCGCCGGCGGGGGTGTCGGCGCTGGTCGTGGCCTCGGTTTCCCCCGTGTCGGCGCCGGAGTCGGCCTGGCGTCGTCTGCGCCCGGCTGCCCGCCGGTGTCCCCGGTCGTCCCCGACGGCGTCCGCATCGGGCAGTACGGCGGGGTACTCGCCGGTGACGGGATCGCTTCCGGGGCGGTCGCCCTCGTCGGCCAGGTCGCCCGAGAAGGAGGGATGGGTCGGGCTGAAGCGCTGCACGGCGCCGGTGACCACGACTTTGGAGTTGTCGTAGGAGTAGGTGATGGCGTTCTCGAGCAGGGCGTGCATGGCCGAGACGAGCTGGCGGCGGTCGCCCATGACGGCGACCGGGGGCGAGGGCTCGTGGAGCACGATCTCGAGGCCGCGCTGGTCGGCCGTGGCCCGCACCCGCTCAATGGCATCGGCCATGACCAGGTTGACCAGCACGGGCTCGCGCGGCGGGGCCTCCTCGGACTCAATGCGCGAGAGGTCGAGGAGGTCATCGATGATCCGGCTCACCCGGAAGGCCTCGTTGTGGATACGGCCGGCCAGGCGCTGGGCCACGTCGGGGTCCGGCTCGGAGACCAGGGTCTCGGCCAGGAGCCCGAGGGCGCCCATCGGCGTCTTGAGCTCGTGGCTCACGTTGGCCACGAAGTCGCGGCGGATCTCCTCGAGCCGGCGGCGCTCCGAGACGTCCTCAATGAGGGCGATGACCCCGAGCGGCCGGCGGCCGTCGTCGATCTGCCGGGCGCGTACCTGCAGCGTGCGGCGGGGCGGACCGTAGAGGTCGAGGGTGCGCTCGGCGGAACCCTCGTGCCAGGCGTCCTCCAGGACGTCGGTCACCGCCTGGGCGGCCAGGGCGTCGCCGTGGCGGCTGACCATGAGGGCGTTGGCCCGACCGTTGCGGTAGATCACGGTGCCGTTCTCGTCGCAGAGCACCACGCCCTGGGTGAGGGTGTCGAGCGACCGTCGCAGTCGGATGGCGTCCGAGCTCGACTCGGTCACGGCCTGGGCCGCGCCGCCGGTGACCTGCTCCAGGTAGGCGAGGGAGGTCTCGACGTTGTACTCGTCCTGGGGCGGATCGAGGCCGAGCCGGGTGCCGAGGGAGGCCAGGCGCTGCGAAATCGCCCGACGCCCGGACCGCCTGCCGAGCAGGGCGGCGATGAAGCCGACCAGGACGCAGACGGCGACGGCGATCGCAATGAAGATGATCGCCTGGGTCATGCTCGAAATTGACTTCCCCCGGGCCACTGAGCAACACGCACCCAATATGACAGGGCTGGAGCGTGCACGGCGACCAGGTCGATCAGGGGTGGCGGATTGCGCCGCCGCCGCTTCGCCTGCCGGCGTGGGACGCGCGCCCTGACCTGCCCTTCTGCCGCGCACGGGTCGGCGCCGTCGACCGCCGGCTGTCCGTCGGCGTTTACCTTCCCGTTTCTTTCGGGTTCTTCGGGCCGTCGGGCGAACCGTTCTCCGGCCGAAGGGCGTCCCGGAGGGTCCGGCGCTCGAACTCACGTTGGAGGGCACCCATGGTCGTGTGGCACCTGGCCGATGTCTCGCTGAACCCGAGCGTCAACGCGCTCCCGGGCGGGGGGACCCTGCAGGAACTCACGAACGGGCTGGGTGCCTGGGCGCTCATTGCCGCGCTGGCCGGGCTGCTGATCGGCGCCGCCGCCTGGGCGTTGGGCGTGCACGCCCAGAACTTCCAGCAGTCCATGGTCGGGCGCCGGGCCGTGCTGGTCTCGGGGCTGGCCGCCCTCCTGATCGGGGCCGCGCCGCCGATCATCAATTTCTTCTTCCACACCGGGACCAACCTGCACTGATTCGCCGGTTCGGCCTCCCGACCCCGACCTCGACCGCCCTCCCGACTCCCTCTTCTCCGGATCGCGATCCCATGCTGGCTGCCGGCTGCACCGGTCTCGACGCACTCAACCCCATCTGCCAGGCGGGCAGCATCGGCGGTTCCGTCGCGTCCGCCGGCTTCGAATCGGTCCTGAGCGGGATCAGCCAGTGGGTGGCCAGCGGTGCGGAGTGGCTGCTCGCCCAGATCGGCGACGTGCTCAGCGCCACGACGACGGTGGACCTGGGGGCGAGCTGGTTCCAGACCCACTACGGCCAGATGACGGCACTTTCCGGCGTGGTCATCCTCCCGATGCTGCTGGCCTCGACGCTGCAGGCGATTGTGCGGCAGAACCCGGGCCAGCTGATCAGGACCTTCCTGGTGCAGCTGCCCCTGGCGCTGTTGCTGGGGGTGGTGGCGGTCCAGATCGTCATCCTGAGCCTGTCCGCCACCGATGCCATGAGCGACGCGGTGGCCGGCGGCACGAGCACCGACGTCAGCTCCCTCCTCAACGGGGTGACGTCGGGGCTGGTGGACTCGGCGGCCGACCCGTCCATCGCCAGCTTCGTGCTCCTGCTGGTCGCGCTGCTGATCGCGGTGGCGGCCTTCGTGCTGTGGTTGGAGCTGTTGATCCGGGCGGCGGCCGTCTACGTGGCCGTGTTGTTCCTGCCCCTGGCCCTGGCCACGCTGGTCTGGCCTGCGGTTTCGCACTGGTGCCGCCGGCTGATTGAGACGCTGACGGCCCTGATCCTCTCCAAGTTCGTGATTGTGGCGACGCTGAGCCTGGCCGCGGGCGCGGTGTCCTCGGGCACGGCCGGCACGGGTGACCACGGATCGGGCTTCTCCTCGGTCCTGGCCGGCGGAGCGCTCCTGGTCATGGCCACGTTCGTGCCCTTCGCCATCCTGCGCATGATCCCGGCGGTCGAAGCGGGTGCGGTGGCGCATCTGGACGGGCTGCGCCAGCGGGGGACGGCGTCCTTGACCCGCGTGCCGCGGACGGCGGCCAACCATGCCCTCCACGAAGGCCTGGGGGCACTGGGCGACTCCCGGTTGCTGGCACAGACGGCGGCGGGAGGCGGCGCGGCGGGATTGGCGGCGGGCGCGGGCGGGTCGGGCGGCGGTGGCGGGCGGCGCGGTCGACCGGCGGCAGGTGGATCGGGCGGCGCGGAATGGGCGGTGGCGATGACGGTGAGACGGGGACGGGGATTCCCAGAATGGAGGGCACCCTGAAAGCCGAGGACATTGAGGAGCGCTTTGCCCCGGGCGCGCTCGGCCAGTCCAAGGGAGCCAACCCGATGCTGCCTGCGCCGGTCTTCGGGCCCGGCTCGCTGGACTACGCCGGCCCGGAGTCGCCGGGATCGACGGCGGATCGGATCGGCGTCGGCATCGGCGGCGGCCCGCGGCCCCGGCGCGCCACGGGATTCGAGCCGGATCCGGCCGATCGCGTCGGTGCCCGGTCCGCCAAGGGGCGCCGCATCGGCCCCGAGACGCCCGACGAGGCCTGGATGTGGCAGGGCGTCCCACCCGGTCGCGCCCTCATGACCCGGTACAGGGCGGGGCAGCCGCGGGCCTACATGGAGTACGACGGGGGCCCGACCGTGGTGTCACTGCCGCCGGCGTGGCCTCCCGGTCAGGGACCTGAGGCATGAGCACCAGCGGCGAGCGGGGCTCGCGCTACCGCTTCGGCCCCCGCGAGCGCGGCGGCACGTTGGCGGGGTGGCGGACCGGGCAGATCATCACCGTGGCCGTCGGTCTCGTCTTCGGCGTGCTCGTCCTGCGCTGGGAGCCCAACGCGCTCGGGGTGGCGGCGGCCGTCGGCATCCTCGTGCTCTACGGCGCGCTGGCGACGGTGCCCGTGGCCGGGCGGACCGGCGACGAATGGCTCCCGGTCGTCGTGTGCTGGGGGACGCGCCGAAACGGGGTCCGGGGTGGCGCCGGTCGCATCGGTGCGCTGCGCGGCATGCGCCTCTTGCGGGCCGGGTGGCAGGACATGGGGGTCGTGCACGACCGCGCCGGGGGCACGCTGACGGCGGCCCTCTCGGTGCGAGGCGCGAGCTTCGCCCTGCTCGGGGCGGACGAGCAGGATCGCCGGGTCGGAGCCTGGGCCTCCGTGCTGGCCTCGTTGGCGCGCGAGGGCTCGCCGGTGCACCGGGTGCAGTGGGTGGCGGCGTCCTTTCCCGACGACGGGCACGGGCTGCGGTCCTACGTGGCCGCCGAGGCCGTGCCCGGCACGGCATCGGCCTGCACCGCCTCCTACGACGCGCTGTTGGCCGACATGGACTCGCACACCTGCGCCCACGATGTGGTCCTGGCCCTCCAGGTGCGGCTGACGAAATCGGTCGAGGTGGGCTGCGCCACGCTGGCCCGCGAAATGGCATCGCTCGCCCGGTTGCTGGGCGATGCCGACGTGCAGGTCGAGTCCGTCCTGTCGGCCGACGATCTGGCCCGCCAGCTGCTGCGCACGTATGAGCCGCAGGTGACTCCGGCCGGGGTGGCACCGGCGCTCGACCACTGGCCGATGGCCATGCAGGAGAGCTGGTCCGAGGTGCGGGTCGATGCCATGGTCCACGCCACCTTCTGGGTGGCCGAGTGGCCGCGGACGGAGGTGCGGAGCGACTTCTTGGCTCCGCTCCTCCTCGGCTCGTCCCGCTCGACGCTGGCCGTCGTCATGGAGCCACTCGGCCCCGACGCTGCGGTGCGCAAGGTGGAGGCGTCGCGGACGGCCGACCTGGCCGACAGCGAACTGCGTCGGCGCGGCGGCTTCGTCTCGACCGCCCGGCACGCCCGCCAGTCCGAGGTGCTCGCCCGGCGCGAGGCGGAACTGGCCGAGGGGCACGCCTCGTTCCGTTATTCGGGTTACGTCACCGTCTCGGCGCCGAGCCAGGAGGAGCTGGTGGCCGCCTGCGACGTCGTGCAGCACGCGGCGGGCCAGAGCCGGCTGGCGCTGCGCCGCCTCTACGGCGACCAGGCCTCGGCCTACACCTGCACACTCCCGCTCTGCCGCGGGCTGCACTGAGGCCAGCGGGCTGCGCTGGGGAGCAGCCCGTCGAGAGGTCAACCCGAAATGGCCACCACCGGGGCGTTGATGGGCTGGCCGCCTCTGCTCCCCAAGAAGGGCGGCCCGTTGGTGGTCGGGAAGGCAAAGACGCCGCCATCGGCTGCGCCGAGGTAGTAGCCGTTGCCGACCAGGTCCATGCCGACGATCGGCTTGTTCAGGTGGATCGACCCCGTCGACCCGTAGAAGGGCTCCGTGCTCGGGTAGCTGAAGATGCCGCCGTCGCTGGCCACCAGGTAGTAGCCGCCGTCGGAGGCGACGGCCATGCCGACGACCGGCTTGTTCAGCACGAGGGAGCCGGTCGAGCCCAAGAAGGGCGGGCCACCGACGATCGGGAAGGTGAAGATGCCGCCGTCACTGGCCACCTCGTAGTACCCGTTGCCGTTCGGGGTCGGGGCGATCCCGACGATCGGCTTGTTGAGCGGCTTGCCGCCCATGGAGCCGTAGAACTGGGCGTCGCCGAAGCTGAAGATGCCGCCGTCGGAGGCCACCAGCCAGTAGCCCCCGCCGTCAGGGGTGACCGCGATGCCGACGATCGGCTTGTTGAGGGGCTTGCCGCCCATGGAGCCGTCGAACTGCGCCGAGCCGTAGTTGAAGACCCCGCCGTCGGCGGCCGCCAGGTAGTAGCCGTCACCGGCCGGCATGGTGGCCATGCCCACGACGGGCGAGTTCAACTTGATGCCACCCGTGGAACCGAGGAACGGGGCGCCGGCACCGTAGTTGTAGATGCCCCCGTCGGAGCCGACGAAGCGGTAGCCGGAGCGGGCGATGGGGGCGGAGACCTCGAGGGGCAGGCTGACCGGGCCGTTGGATGAGTCACCGACCGCCACACAGGCCCAGTCGGTCAGGCAGTCGACGCCGTAGAGGGCACTCTGGGTGGAGGTCGACGGGCCCGTCGGGGTGGACTGCAGCGTCCAGGACGCGCCGTCCCACGTGACGGCCAACGAGTTCTGGGACTCGCCCGCAGCCGTGCAGGAGGTGGCACTGAAGCAACTGATGCTGTCGAGACTGGCCCCTCCGGACACGGCGGGGAGTCCGGTCACCACTGTCCAGGCCGACAGGGAGCCGCTCGTCCCGTTCCAGGTCTGGCCGTACAGCGTGGGCGGCTGTGCCCCCGTCTGGATTCCCCCACGGCGGTGCAGAAGTTCGTCCCGGCAGCACGACACGCCGAAGAGGTGGTAGTTGGTGGTCGTGCGAAGGTTGGGAGGAGGGTACGTCCCGGTCCAGGTCGACCCGTTCCAGAAATTGGTGAACGGCACGGTGTTGGTCGAGCCGGCAAGAATGGTGTCGCCGGCGAACATGCAGAACGAGGGCGTCGTGCAGGACACGGCGTACACCTGGATGTTGTTGTTGAACGGCTCCGTGATGCGTCGTGGCCGTCCAGGTCGAGCCGTTCCACTGCTCGACCAGGGCCGAGCCGCCGGCCGCCCCGATCTAGCCGACGGCCATGCAGAACGACGCGCTGGTGCAGGACACGCCGGCAGGAAGGTCGACGTCGACGACGCGGGCTGGACTGGACCACGCTCCAGGTCGTGCCGTTCCACTGTTCGATCAGCGGCGCAAAGCTGGTGGTGTCGACGGATCCCACGGCCACACAGAACGACGTCGTGGCGCAGGACACACCGGCCAGGTAGATGTCGCTCTCACCGGGCACCGTCGGCGACGTCATCGGCGACCAGGTCGTGCCGTTCCAGAGCTCGATGTTCGCCGCGTCGGTATTCACGTTGGATCCGTTGCCCACCGCCACGCACCAGACCGAGGTCACGCAGGAGACGCCCGCCATCCCGTTGGTCTGGTTCGCCGTGGTGTTGGTGTTGGGCATCGTCGTCCAGTTCGACGCGCTGACCGTGGCGGGCGAGGAGAGGGCGGCGCCGGCCACCGTTCCCCCGCCACCGATGGCCAGCGGCAGGGCGGTCAGTGCGAGGGCACAGCCCAGGGCACCGAAACGAAGCAGTGAGCGCATTGCGACTCCTCTCGTTGGCATGCTTGCCGCCCCGGCACACTAGTGAGGACGACGGCGCAATGCTCGGGTTGCGCAAGCACCTGCGACTTTTTCTCCGCGGCCGGCAGGGGCCATGGGAGGGGTCACCGCGGCGAGTGAGATTCGCCACTCAGTGCCGCGGAATCGGAATTTCTTTGGGGAATCTGACCTACCCATCTCTTTCACCGAGAGAGCGACGTTTCGACTGCGATCCCGATTTCCTCCCCGGTGCCCGGTTACCGTTCAAACACACGGTCTTTTTGTGTGCCATCAAAGGAGACAATCGGTGCCCATCACATTCGGGCGACGAAGCAAGTTCCTCACCGCTGGGCTCGCCATCGCGATCGTCGGAGTGGTCTTTGCCGTCACCCAAGCTCCACCGTCCAGCCACACCACCACCTTGTCGACCCGCTTGGCCTCGGCAACCCGGGTCGCCGAAATCAACAACGGCAGCGGCTATTGGTTGGTCGGATCCGACGGGGGTGTCTTCACGTACGGAGACGCCCAGTTCTACGGATCCATGGCCGGAAAACACCTGAACTCGCCGATCACCGGCATCGTCGCCACCGCTGACGGCAAGGGCTACTGGCTGGTGGCCAAGGACGGCGGCATCTTCGCCTTCGGTGACGCCACCTTCCAGGGATCGACCGGCAACTCAGCTCTCGCTGCACCCGTCGTCGGTATGGCATCGTCAACCGGAGCGAACGCGGCGGGTCCTGTCGGTTCTACTGGTCCTGCGGGAGCAACGGGAGCAGCGGGAGCAACGGGAGCAACGGGAGCCGCCGGACCCGAGGGACCGGCAGGAGCCATCGGACCCCAGGGACCGGCCGGACCGCCAGACAGCACCGTCGCGGCGGATCTCAATACTGAAGTGACGAGAGCTGAGGCCGCAGAAAGCGCTCTGAATAGTCAGATACTTGGACTGCAGGGTCCGAACACTTCGGCCACTCTGACCAGTCTTTCTACCGCGCAAGCACTCCTTCAAACCGGCGTGAACACGCTTCTTGGCCAGGGCGGCACTCTTGCCAGTGCCGCCGGCCTGTCAGCTGCGCAAACCACTCTGAACACCATCAACACCAACGTCGGAACGAGTGGCACGCCGGTCCAGTCGACACTCATCCTGCTTCAAACGGCCATTGCCACGCTCAACACCACGGTGAACACGCTCAACACCAAGCTCGACACCCTCTGCGCCAAAGACGGAGCGTCTTGTTGATGAACGCCTGCACCGAGGAGCTGGGGAGAGCCGACGAGTAGTGAGGTTCCCTTGAGTCGTATGGCGGTGGGGGGCCGCAGAGCCTTGGCGCCCGTCCTGGTCACGTTGAGTGTGCTCCTGGTGGCCTGCTCCAGTACAAATACGCCGGCATCACCTCAGGCCACAGCAGCCAAGCTCATCAATCTGGGTATCAGGGCCCAAGCATCGGGGAATCTTGCCCTGGCCTTGAAGGACTACGCCGGGGCGACCGGGGCCGACCCCGCCGACGCCTACGCGTACTACGACCTCGGGGACGTCTACCAACAGAAGAATGACTCGGCCAATGCCGTGGCGGAATACAACAAGGCCCTGCTGGCCGATCCGACATACCAACCGGCCATGTACAACTTCGCCACCGTCGAGACCGCGACGAATCCCACCCTGGCCATCTTCGAGTACAACCAGCTGCTCCGACTGAACCCGAAAAACGCCAACGCGTCCTTCAACCTGGGCCTGTTGCTGATCGCCCAGAATCAGTCTGCTGCCGGTCACGCAGACTTGCAGAAGGCCATCCTGACCAGTCCGGCTCTGGCCAAGCGTCTCCCGACGGGCATCACACCCTGAGCCGAGAACGTCGTCGGGTGCGCAGCCTGTCGAAGGACGGGCGCCTCGTGTGAAATGGGCTCGGTGTCCGGGCGATCGTGGTGTCGTCCGAGTGAGTCAGCGGCGGCTCGAACAGCAGAGCCATCACGATGAGGTGACCTCGAGCGGGACAGTCCGGGAGAAGAAGAAGGCCGTGACGGTGACGATGCCGGCGGCGACAGCGAGGGACCAGGTCGCTCCCGCGTGGAGCACGAGCACGGCGCCGACCAGGGCACCGCCGAACATGCTGAGGACCGACGTCGTGCCGAGCCGGGCGTGCGGGTTCGTCCCGCCGGCCAGGCGTGAGCGCGACGCCAGCCCCGTCAAGGTGGTGGTCAGCACCGTGGTGGACATGTCGGGGACGCCGACGTGCCGGACGGCAGAGTTCCGGAGGCCAACCGCCCCGGCCAACAGGGCCAGCACCGCATAACGGGGCCAGCCCGAACCGATGGCCGGGACGGTACCGGCGATGACGGCGGCGGCGGCGGTGCAGGCCGCCTCGATCACCATGGCGACCAGGAGCAGCTTGCGGACAGGACGGAACGCGCCGGGCGAGCCGTCCGCCGGCGACCGCCCCGACAAGGAAAGCCCCGAGTGCGCAGAGGCTGGCCGTCACGGAGAACCCGGCCGCACCCGCTGCGGCGAATCCGATCAGGAGCACGTTCCCGGTCATGTTGGCCGTGAACACATGTCCGAGGCCGAGGAAGCTGACGGCATCGATGAAGCCGCTGACGACGGTCAGTGCGGCCAGGGTCACGACCAGAGGTGGCGGCGGATGATCCGGGTCGCTCATGATCACGGTTTCGTCAAGGTAACGGAGCCACTGGCGGCAGGGGGCGACCGTTCACCAGCCGTGAGGGAGCGGATGCCGCGGATGCCGGCCCATCAGGTGACGACGCGGAACCTCGGAGCGGCCTATCCGTTCATTGCGGAGGCGGGACTCGGGCACCGCGGTGTCGTCATCGGTGACGACCTGCTGGGTGGCTCGTTCGTCTTCGACCCCTTCGAGCTCTATGCGGCCGGCGTGGTGTCCAATCCCAACATGGTGGTCTTCGGACAGATCGGCCGGGGCAAGAGTGCCTTCGTCAAGACGTTCTTGTGGCGGCAGGCCGTGTTCGGTCGCCGGGCCTGGGTCGTCGATCCCAAGGGTGAGTACGCGGATTTGGCCGACGCGTGGGGGGTCCGTCCGGTCGCCCTCCGGCCGGGTGGCGCCATCCGGCTCAACCCTCTCGATCCCGGTCCCGACGTCGAGGGTGACGCAGGATCCGACGCCAGCGGGCGCCGTCGGATGGAGCTGCTCTCCTCGCTGGCCAGCGCCTGTCTCGGAAGGAGCTTGTTGCCACGCGAGCGGGCCGCGCTGGGCGCCGCGCTGGCCGAGGCCACCAGCGCGACCGAGGTGCCCACGGTGCCCGTGGTCGTCGAGGCCCTGCTGACGCCGACCGCAGACGCAGCCCACTCGCTGCGCACCGGACAGCGCGATCTTCTCGAGGACGGCCGTGACGTCGCGCTGGAGCTGCGCCGCCTGGTCCACGGCGACCTGCGCGGGATGTTCGACGGGCCGACGACGGCGGGTCTGGATCTGTCCTCGCCGCTCGTCGTCCTCGATCTGTCGGCGCTGTACTCGTCGGCGGCCCTGGGCGTCCTGATGGCGTGTGCCACCGCTTGGTTGCAGGCGGCGCTGGCCCGGACTGCCGCGAGCGCCGGTGGGGCGTCGTCGGCGCACGGCCGTTTCTTCCTCGTGGTCGACGAGGCGTGGGCGATCTTGTCGAACCTCGGCGTGGCGCGCTGGTTGCAGTCGTCGTGGAAGTTGTCACGCGCCTTCGGCGTCTCCAACGTCGCCGTGCTGCACCGGGTTTCCGACCTGCGTTCCGTCGGCGCGTCGGACTCGGAGCAGGTGGCGCTGGCGCAGGGCCTCCTGTCGGATTCGGAGACCCGGGTCATCTACGCGCAGTCGCCGGGCGAACTGGAGGCCGCGGCCGAGCTCCTCTCGCTGTCGGCCACCGAGGCCGATCTCCTCCCGCAACTCCGGCGGGGGATCGCCCTGTGGAAGGTCGGCCAACGATCTTTCCTGGTGCAGCACCGGCTCAGTGCGACAGAGCGGTCAATTGTCGACACCGACGCTGCCATGACGGCGCGCTAGCTCGTGGCGAGCCTTCCCGACCTCGTCCTGCCCATCGCTCTCGGAGGCGCACTCTTCGCCGGCATCTCCTGGCAGGGCGCAGGCGGAGCGAGGACTGCCAAGGGCGCACGTCGGGACGGGCGGGGAGCTCGGTGGGCCACGGTGGCGCGACCTGCGCTCGCTGCGGGTGGCCCCCGAGGGTCGCTCCGCCGGGCCGTCTGCTCCTCGGTGTCCTGCCGGGCGTGACGAGGCTCACCGGCCTCGCCACCGAACCGGCCCAGTCCCTCGTCGTGGTCGGGACCCACGCAGAGCGGCAAGACCACGAGCTTGGCCGTCCCGGCGATTCTGGGCTGGCGTGGCCCCGTGCTGGCCGCCAGCGTCAAGAGCGATCTCCTCCGCCATACGCTCGGGACGAGAGCTCGGCTCGGCCAGGTGTGGTGCATCGACCCGACGGCCTCGACGGGCGCGCGGGCCAGTACCTGGTCTCCCCTCACCGGCTGCGGCGAATGGCGTGAGGCATGCCGGGCCGCGGCCGACCTGTGCGAGGCGGCCAAGAGCGAAGGGACAACTGCCGACGGGGAGTTCTGGTACGCCACAGCAGGAAAGCTCCTGGCCCCCCTCTTCGTCGCGGCGACCCTCGACGGCCGGACCATGGCCGACGTCGTGCGCTGGGTCGACACGCAAGAGGTGGGCGAGGTGGCCGCCATTCTGGAGCGCGCCGCGCCACCCGAAGTCCTGCACGCGGCGGAGGCGACCTGGTGTCGTGACGACCGCACGCGCAGCTCCGTCTACACCACGGCCGAGACGGTGCTCGCCCCCTTCGCCCAGCAACCGCCCGGACCGGCGGCCGCCGCCACCTTCGAGCCTGCTCATCTGTTGCGCGCTGCGAACACGCTGTACCTGTGCGCGCCGGCACATGACCAGCGCCGGCTGCGCGGGTACTTCACGGCGCTCACCCAGTCGGTGTTGTCACATGCGTTCGCCAGTGCCACGAAGTCGGGGCGGCCGCTGGACCCACCCCTGCTCGTCGTGCTGGACGAGGCGGCACATATCGCCCCGCTGCCCGAGCTCGACGGCTTGGCGGCGACCTGCGCGTCGCACGGGATCCAGATCGTCACGGTCTGGCAGGACCTGGCGCAGGTGCGGGGCCGCTACGGGGCCCGGGCCCCGACCGTGCTGAACAACCACCGGGCCAAGCTGTTCCTGCCCGGGATCGCCGATCCCGACACGCTCGAGTACGCCAGCCGGCTCATCGGCGACGAAGAGGCATCGCACCCCTCGATCACGCGTGATCCGACGGGCAAACGCTCGACGACGTCGACCACGACGCCGCGCCGGCTGCTGCCGCCCGAGGCCCTCCGCTGCCTGCCCCGGGGTCGCGCCGTGCTGGTCTACGGGACCCTGCCCCCGGTGCGGCTGCAGCTCCGGCCCTGGTGGGTGCAGGGGCGACGACTCGTTCAGGTTTCGGTCCGGTCGGAAGTCGTGACGGCTGGCGCCGTCGGAGTGCTCGGCGGCGCGACAGGCCCGGGCCCGCTCCTCGGACAGCGTCCGCTCCTGCGCGTTGGTGGCCAGATCCGCCGCACGGTCGAACTCGAGCGCGGCCTCGGCGAATCGTCCGAGCCGGTCGAGCAGGTCACCGCGCACGCTGGAAAGCAGGTGGTAGCGCTCGAGCGTGCCCGTCTCGACCAGCTCATCGACCAGTTGCAGCGCAATCGCCGGACCGGACGCCATGGAGATCGCCACGGCCCGATTGAGCTCGACAATCGGTGACGGTGCGGTGCGGGCGAGTTCGCCGTAGAGCGACACGACCTGCTCCCAGTCGGTGTCCTCGGGTCGGAAGGCACGGGCGTGGCAGGCGGCGATCGCCGCCTGCAGCGTGTAGGGGCCGCGGGGGTCGGTGCGTGCCTCGGCCCGGGCCAGGGCCTCCTCGCCCCGGTTGATGTGCAGGCGGTCCCAACTCCGCCGATCCTGGTCCAGGAGCAGCACGGGGGTGCCCGACGGGCCGATGCGAGCGCGCAGACGGGACGACTGGAACTCCAGCAACGCGAGGAGGCCCAGGACCTCCGCCTCCTCCGGGGCGAGCGCGGAGAGCACCCGGGCCAGGCGGAGGGCCTCGGCGCAGAGCTCGGGCCGCAGCCAGTCCTCCCCGGCCGTGGCCGAATACCCCTCGTTGAAGATCAGGTAGATGACCTGGAGCACGGTGGCCAGTCGCGGCGCCAGGTCGGCGCCCTGCGGGACCTCGAAGGCGACGCCGGCATCGGCGATCGTCCTTTTGGCCCGGACGATGCGTTGCGCGATCGTCGGCTCCGGCACCACGTAGGCCCGGGCGATCTCGGGCACCGTCAGCCCGCCGATCAGGCGCAGCGTGAGCGCAGTGCGCGCCGGGACGGACAGCACCGGATGGCAGGACACGAACATCAGCCGAAGGCGGTCGTCGGCGATCTCCTCCTCCGATGCCGGGCCGAGTTCGATGTCGTCCTCCGCAGGGAAGGACGCCGCGCGCTCCATTTCGCGTCCGAGCTGGCCGTACTTCTCACCCAGCGTGCGGTTGCGGCGGAAGAGGTCGACGGCCTTTCGTTTGCCCACCGTCGTGAGCCAGGCACCGGGGTTGTGCGGGGTGCCGTCGCGCGGCCACTGCCGGAGCGCGTCGACCAAGGCGTCCTGGGCCAGGTCCTCCGCCAATCCGAGGTCACCCACGAAGGCGGCCAAGGTGGCGACCACCCGGGGAAACTCCAGCCGGAAGACAGCTTCGATGCCGGCGGTCGAATCGGTGGCCGGCATGCCACCGATTCAACCATCCGGTCCTGCTCGCCGGGTCGGTCGACTTACATGACGGGGCGGACGCGGCATTCGCCGGCGCCGAGCACGCTGAGGAAGCGCTTGGTCCACTCGACGGCCTCGTCCATGTCCCGGCACTCCATCAGGGCCCAGCCGCCGACCAATTCCTTCGCCTCGGTGAACGGGCCGTCCACCACGGTGAATTCGCCGTCTTGCAAGGTGACCTTGGCGCCTTGTGCGGTGGGGGCGATCCCGCCGGTCGCCACGATCACGCCGGCCTTCACCGCCCCTTCCACGAAGGCGCCCATTTCCTCGTACAGCTCCGGCCGCGGTGGCTCGGACGGCATCTCAGCCTCGTTGGCCAGCGTGTAGCCCAGGAATCGCATGGTGATGCTCCTTTTCTCTGCTGGGGCGTCGTTCGCCTCACTCTGGCAGAGCGTCGAGCGGGGATCCGCCGGATCGACACGGTTCCGAGAAATTCTGGCTCTTTCCAGAAAAATGCCGGGTCACCTCGTCGTCACACGAGGGCGCCCGGCCACGGCCCGTCACCTTGCACAGACGAGGCAGCGGTTCGTAGTGTCGCCTGGGATTCCAGAGGAAGGGGGCGCATCATGGCCGACCAAACCGGTGGCGAAGTGCGCATGCTCATTGACGGCGAGCTCGTCGAGGCCGCATCGGGCAAGCGGTTCGAGAACATCAATCCGGCCACCGAAGAGGTGCTGGGCGAGGTCGCCGACGCGTCGGCCGAGGACATGCAGCGGGCCATCGACTCGTCCCGGCGCGCCTTCGACGAGACCGACTGGTCGACCAATCACGCGTTCCGCAAGCGCTGCCTGGAGCAACTGCAGACCGCCTTGAAGGCGGAGCGGGAGGCCTACCGCGAGGAGATCATCGCCGAGGTCGGCTCGCCGCGCATGATGACCTTCGCGGCGCAGGTCGACTGGCCGATCGACGAAGCCCTCGGTTGGCCGACCGACATGATCGACAAGTTCGAATGGGAGCGGTCGCTTCCCGACTCCGAGATGATGGGGATGAAGAGCCGCCGCGGCGTCATCAAGGAGCCCATGGGCGTCATCGGCTCCATCGTGCCGTGGAACTACCCGCTGGAGGTCACCCTCAACAAGCTGGGCCCGATTCTGGCCACCGGCAACACGACCATCATTAAGCCGGCGCCCGACACGCCCTGGAACGCCACCCGGCTCGGCCGTCTCATTGCCGAGAAGACGGACATCCCGGCCGGTGTCGTGAACGTCGTCACGTCGTCAGACCACCTGGTCGGCGAGGAGCTCACGATTTCGCCCAAGGTCGACCTGATCTCCTTCACGGGGTCGACCGTCACCGGCAAGCGGATCATGGAAAAGGGTGCAGCCACGCTGAAGCGGGTCTTCCTGGAACTTGGTGGGAAGTCGGCCCTCATCGTCTGCGACGACGCCGACTTCGCGTCGGCGGTCCCGATGGCCTCCATGGTGTGCGTGCACGGCGGCCAGGGCTGCGCCATGCAGACGCGGCTCCTGCTGCCCCGCTCCCGTTACGACGAGGGCGTCGAGCTGATCACTGCGGGCATGGCGTCGGTGCCATACGGCGACCCCTCGAGCGACGCCGTGGTCATGGGACCGCTCGTGAGCGCCAAGCAGCGCGACCGGGTGCTCGGCTACATCGCCAAGGGTCAAGAAGAGGGCGCCAAGCTCGTCTTCGGGGGCGGTCGCCCGGCCGACCAGCCGAAGGGCTGGTTCGTGGAGCCGACACTGTTCGTCGACGTCGACAACTCCATGACCATCGCCCAGGAGGAGATCTTCGGGCCTGTCCTCGTCGTGATCCCCTACGAGGACGACGACGACGCCGTCCGCATCGCCAACGAGAGCAACTACGGCCTCTCGGGTGGCGTGGTGTCGGCGTCGGAGGAGCGGGCCACCGCCATCGCCCGACGGATCCGGACCGGCTCCATCGGCGTCAACGGCGGCCTCTGGTACGGCGCCGACTCGCCCTACGGCGGTTACAAGGACAGTGGGATCGGCCGTCAGTGTGGGATCGAGGGCCTGGAGCAGTACCTCGAGACCAAGGCCATCGCCTGGCCCGGCTGACCCCGGCCGGGTCGTGAGGCCCGGATCAGGCTGACCATTCGGCCAGCAGCTCGTCCGTGCTGGCGAGACGGGCCACGAAGGCGAGGCTGTGGCGCAGCATGGACGCGTGGTGCTCCGCCGGTGTTCCCACGGTGGCGTCGGTGGCCACCGTGACGCCGAAGTCCTCGTCCGCGGCGCCGACGGCGACGAGGGGGACGGCCAGATTGGTCGACACGCCCGCCACCACGACCTCGTCCATGCCCATGTTGCGCAGCACCGCGAGCACCTCGGTCCGGTGCACCGGCGAGATGCCCTGGTGCCTCGGCAGGACCAGGTCGTCGGGGCCGAGACCGAGCTCGGGCACGATGTCGAGGGCGGCGTCGGAGTCGCGCCAGGCCGCCGTCGACGTGGTGGCGCGCATGAGGGGGGAGCGCTGGCTGGCCGAGCGGCCGCCGGCCAACGGGCAGATAGGTCAGGTGGACGACCTGCACGCCGGCCGTGCGGGCGCCGGCGGCGAGGCGGGCCATGGCGGCGAGCGCCGGCTGGGCGGCTTCGGCCAATGCGGGGAGCACCGAGAGGTCGCCGATGACCCCGCGCTGGCACTCGACGAAGAGCACGGCAGTGGTGCGGGGGTCGCTCATGCGGGTCACGGGCGGGATGCATTAGGCGAGCACCCCGGCCACCTTGAGCTCGATCATCTCCTCCTCGCTGCAGTCGATGTCGGCGAGGATCTCCTCGCAGTGCTCGTTGAACTCCGGTGACCGCTTGGGCGCGGACGGCACGCCGGAGAACTGCACCGGCGTCGTCACGAGGGTGAAGGGCGTGCCATCGGCGGTGGCGGTCTGGCCGAGGTAGCCGTTGGCCTCGACCTGCACGTCCTTGGTGACCTCAATGCTGTCCTGGGCGACGGCCCACTGGCCCTCGAAGTCGGCGAGGCGCTCGCGCCACTCGCTCAGGGGCGCCGACTCGAAGGTCTCCTTGAGGATGGCGCGTGCCGCCGCGGCATTGGCGGCCAGCTGCTCGTGGGAGGAGAAACGCTCGTCGGTGATCAATTCCTCGCGACCGATGACCCGGCAGGCGCTGGGCCAGTAGCGGAACCCCTGCAGGCACGAAAAGGCCAGGAACCGGTTGTCCTGGGTCAGGTAGGTGCCGACGAGGGGGTTCGGGAGGTTGATGCCGCCCCCCTTGCTGGGACCGGGCCGCCAGGGCATGTCGAGCTGGAGCGACAGCGCAATGGCGGGGCTCATGGCCCACATGCCCACGCCGAGCAGCGAGACGTCGAGCGGGAGGGCCTCGCCCGTGCGCTCGCGGTGGAAGAGCGCGCCGAGGATGCCGCCGGCGATCGTCATGCCGCCGATGGAGTCGCCGTAGCCCGGCCCGGGCTGCCCGGCCAGGTAGTCGACGTCGGTGGGCGTCGTCCCCATGGCGCTGCCCGCCCGGCACCAGTAACTCAAGAAGTCGTAGCCGCCGCGGTCAGCCTCGGGTCCGCGCTCGCCGGCGCCGGTGCCGGCCACGTAGATGATGTTGGGGTTGTGGGCCTTGATGTCCTCGAGCTCAATGTGCAGCTTCTTCCTGACGGCGGGCACCTTGTTGGTCAAGAAGACGTCGCAGGTGGCGGCCAGCCGGTAGATGAGGTCGAGGCCCTTCTCCGTGCTGACGTCGATGCCGATGCTCTTCTTGCCGCGGTTGGAGTGCTCGAGGAGCACGTGCACGGCTCCCATGGAGGGCATGACGCCGCTGGAGGCGAGCCCGCGCATGGCGTCGCCGCGCTCGGGATGCTCGACCTTGATGACCTCGGCGCCCCAGTCGGCCAGGATGGCCGAGGCGGCCGGCACGAAGGTGTGCTCGGCGACCTCGAGGATGCGAACACCCTTCATGATCTCTGACAACGTGCATCCTCCCCTTGCGTGCCGCCCGCAGGCCGGCGATCGACCTGGGGAGCTTCCCTGACGCGGGTGTCAGTGCGCCAACCCGAGCCGGCGGCCGCCCGGGTCAGTCGCCGTACGGGGCCGGCCGGCCCTCGAGGATCACGGTCTTCGTCTCGAGGAAGGGAAGCAACCCCTCGGTCCCGCCCTCACGCCCGATGCCCGATTGCTTGAAGCCGCCGAACGAGATCCCGAAGTCCGTACGGAATGCGTTGTGGCCGACGGTGCCGGACCGGAGCTGGCGGGCCACGTCCCGGGCCCGCTCGACGTCGTTGGTGAACACCGACGCGTTGAGCCCGTAGATCGTGTCATTGGCGATGGCGATGGCGTCCGCCTCGTCCTTCGCCGGGATCACGCTCAGCACCGGCCCGAAGATCTCCTCCTGCGCGATCGTCGACGTGTTGGCGACGTTGCCGAAGACGGTCGGCTCAATGAACCAGCCCCGGTCGAGGTGGGCCGGCCGCCCACCGCCCGTGGCCAGGGTGGCGCCTTCCGCGAGCCCCTTGGCGATGTAGCCCTCGACCCGGTCGCGCTGCCGTTCCGCCACCAAGGGCCCCATCTGCGTCTCGGCGTCGAAGGGATTGCCCACCTGGACCTGGGAGAACGTGCCCGCCAGTGCCTCGAGGAGCTCGTCGTGACGATTCTGCGTGACGACGATCCGCGTCAGCGACGAGCAGACCTGACCGGAGAGGAAGCATTCGGCGCGGGCGAGCGTGGTGGCCGCCGTGGCCAGGTCCATGTCGTCGAGGATGACGGCGGCGGACTTGCCCCCGAGCTCGAGGGTGCAGCGGGCGATCCGCTCACCACAGATGGACGCGATCTTCCGTCCGGCGACGGTCGACCCGGTGAACGTGATTTTGTCCACGCGAGGGTCGCGCACCAGGAGCTCGGACACCTCCCGGTCGGCCGTCACGACGTTGAGGACGCCGGGCGGAAGACCCACCGCCTCCGCGACCTCTGCCATCACGTAGGCCTCGCCGGGTGCCTCGGGCGAGGCCTTGAGGATGACGGTGCAGCCGGCCAGCAGGGCGGGGGCGATTTTGTAGGTGATGAGGCTGAGCGGGGCGTTCCACGGGATGATCGCGCCCACGACGCCGACGGGCTCGCGCACCAGCAGCCCGAACTGGCCGCCCATGCTCGGCTTGGCCTCCTCTTCGAAGGGGAAGGTGTCGGCCAGGCCGGCGTAGTAGTCGAAGGTCCCCGCGGCCCCGGCGACGGAGGCTGTTGCGATGAAGTGGAGCACGCCCGACTCCCGCGGCCAGATCTGGCCGATGTCCTCGGCCCTCTTCTGCAGCTCGGTCGAGATGGCGCGCAGGTATTCGGCCCGCTGCCGCGTGGGTCAGGCGCGGCCAGGGCCCCTGGTCGAAGGCCTGACGGGCGGCACCGACGGCGCGGGCCATGTCGGCTTCCTGCGCCTCGGCGACGCTGAAGAAGAGTTCCTCGGTCGCGGAATCGATGACGTCGATGACCGCTTCTGAGGAGGGCTTGACCCACTCCCCGCCGATGAAGAATCGGTCTGCGTGGCGCAGGGGTGCACTGATGTCGTTGGCGAGGGTCATGGCGTCTCCAATCGTGAGGTCGATCAAGGTCGAGAATCACCGTAATCGGGGCGGTCCGGGCGTCACACCCGCCGGGTGCCGCCCCGTCGGAGCTGGCGAGGCCCTGCCCCAAAGTTCGATATTCTGCAACAGAGTGTCCTCAATAGGGGAAGGGGTGGGAATGGAGCGAGGGGTACCCGGTCTGCGCCTTCAACGAGGCAGGCACCGGGGCGGTCCTGTCCCACGCCGAGGAGATCGACGGCCTGCGGGCCGAGCACCCCTTCGTGCGCAGCACCTATGGGAACGGCTTCTGGGTCTTCACGAACGCGACGCTGATCCGGGAGGCGCTGCAGCGTCCGGACGTCTTCTCCAGCACGGTGGTGACCGTCCACGACCCCGACCCTCCGTACAGGTGGATCCCCGAGATGCTCGACCCACCCGAGCACACCGTCTGGCGGCAGCTGCTGGCGCCGCACTTCGCGCCGCGGGCCATGGAGCGGTTGGAGGACAGGGTCAGGGAGCGTTGCGTGGAACTGATCGGGGAGATCGCAGGAGAGGGTCATTGCGACTTCCTGCGCGACTTCGCGTGGCGGTATCCACGTCGATCTTCATGGATCTGATGGGCCTGCCTGCCGACGGCTTGGGGCAATTCCTGGCCTGGGAGCACGCGATCCTTCACCCGTCTGCGGGGGACGACCCGGAACGGGCGGGTGCCTTCG
>CAWACN010000035.1:0-23502 GCA_963780525.1 uncultured Acidimicrobiaceae bacterium
ACGACTCGTACCAGGCCTCGACGCCTGCCACCAACAACCCTCCCGCCACCAGAATCTCCGAAATTTCCGCCATCTCTTCAGTTTGAGGGCCCGCGGCGGCCCCGAATAGAGACCAAGGTCCCTTCCGGTGCGGTTTCTCCCTACGACGTGCCCGAGGGCACCGTGGCAGGAGCGCTGGGGTCAGGAGCACCGCTGCCGCTCCCGCCACTCCCGATGGGGTCATCGCTCCCCGATTCACCGCCGGCCAGCGCCACCCTGCGGGCCCAGGCGGCCACCAGCTGCAACAGCCCGAGATACACCGCGAGCACCAACACGATCACCAGCAGGCTCCACCCAGTGAGGTTCCCGCCGAAGACCAAAATGAGACCCGCCACGACGACGCCGACGATGCGCAGGCCGTTCAGGTGCTCGACGATCCAACCGCCCGTGCGGCGGACCCGGCTCGACTCAGCGGCCGCCCGACCGGCGCCGGAGGACAGCGCCCGGTACTGCGCCGCCACCCAGCGCCCGCCGCTGGCGCAGGTCTTGCGGATCCACACGGCGTAGCGGGCCGGCCCGGCCAGCCAACCGGCGAAGGCGACCAAGACCGAAATGACCAGCGTCCAGCGCAGGTCGGTCTTGAGGAATCGCAACACGGTGTCCCAGACGGCCGCGGCACCCTGCGCGTTGAAACCGCCGCCGGCGGCCTGCCCGATGAAGATGCCACGCCCCGCCGAAAGGGCACCCAGCACCAGCAGGGACATGAGCGCCACGCCGACGCCCAGGCGCACCAGTGCCTTCCGGCGCCCCATGGCGAGCGCCACCGACAGAATCGCCAGGACGAGGGCGATGACCGGGATGATCCACTTGAACTTGAGGATCAGGTTGAACAGCCCCGAGAACTTGGAGACTTGTTCCTTCGACACGACGGTGAAGGTCACGCTCTGGTTGCTGACTGTCCTCAGCGGGTCGAAGAACGTGATGCCGCGTGCGTCCAGTTTCGAGATCACATTGTCCAACGCCGGCGAAAGGTTGAGGGCGATCTGACCACCCTTGGCCAGCTTCTGCTGTAGCGGCGTCTGCTTGCCGGTGAGGGTGTTGATCACGGCCGAATGGCTTTGGCGGTTGAGCGAATCCCACAGCTTGGCGAACTTCGGGCTTTCGAAGACCTTGAGCGCCAAGCCCTCCACGTACGTGTGCACTTGCGCGACGATCGGGGCCACGACGGGCTTGGCCGCTTTCGGCAGCACCTTCGTGATTCTGCTCTGCACGTCGGTGTGCGTGAACAATTCGTCGGTGGTTCTCTTCGCCAGCCCCTGCTGAATGATCGGGTTGGTCGCCAACGGCGCCATGGTCTCGACGTACTTGTCGGTGTTCGTGACCGTGTTGATGGCCCATACCGCAATCACCGAGATGGGGATCAGGAGCGAGGCCAGCACCACAAGCACCCACGCCGAGATCCGGCGCGGCAGGTGCCCGCGCCGCGTTTTGCCCTTCTTCGTCACGGCTGCCGCCCCCGACATTTCCGTTTCCGGCTCTGGCCCAGAACCGCCGTCACCTGCGTCATCGAGTTGCATCTGGGGTTCAGTATCGCTCATCTGGGCCTTTCCATCCGACTATGCCTCGTGCGAATCTCCATGCCTAGTGCGAAATGGACTGGTGCGCACGGATTTCACGGTGTACGACTGTGGGCGTGAAACAAAAAGGGGGCACGTCCAACGGGGTCCGCGTGGTCGCTCTCAGCGCCCTCTCGGCTTTCCTGGCGCCGCTGGTGTTCGTGAGCGTGATTGTGCTGCGCAAGCTCGACCGCCGCGGCCGGATGCACTTCAACCACTGGAACAAGCGGCTGCAGCACGAGATCTCCCGCTGGACCTGAGCCGGTCCCGCTCCTCTCGCACCGCCCTGTTCCACCCGCACCGCCCGGTTCACTCGCACGAACCCCGGGATCTCCCCGGCCCCGGTTTTCCTCGACCTACGCTGAACCGGTGCTGACGGGATTCGCCCATACGGCCGTGTGCGTCCCCGACGTCGAGGCCGCCACACGCTGGTATTCCAGTGTCCTCGGCCTCGCGGTGCTGTCGCCTCCCTACCGCATGGAAGGCGAGCAAATCGAGCACGACATGGGCGAGCTCGTCCCGTCTCCGGTGGTCGTCCACGCGGCCATTGTGGGCTTCGGGAACGACGACCGCGTTCTTGAGCTGATCGAGTATCCGGCGGTCGGACGTCGCTCCGCCGGAAAAGGAAAGACCAGCTGTCACCAGGGTCGGCATCACCCATATCGGCATGTTGTGTGACGACATCTTGACGACGCGCTCCGAGCTGGAGGGTCGCGGGGTCGAGTTCCTCACTGCCGGCATCGCAGACGTGGCCGGGCTCCGGACAACCTGGTGTCAGGACCCATGGGGAACAGTGATCATCCTCATGGAAAAGCGCGACGAGACCCGTCCCTACTGGGGGCAATGGGCGCCGTAACGGGCTCCGACGGCGCGTGCCGACGCCCGTTTTGCGGCGTCCGTTGAGCCATTGTGACGCGTGACGGGCGTTGGATCCGACGCCTTTCAGTACCTTCAAAGCGAATTTTGGGCACAAATATCTACATTCGTGCCCGGAAAGATGTGCATCACTAGGCGCGCGTCGGCCACAATGGGCGGCATGAACAAGAGAGAACTAGCAAAAGCAGTCGCGGTCCAGGCCGACGTCGAGCTGAAGACCGTGATCACCGTCATCGACGGATTCACTGATGTCGTCACCGCCGTCGTCTCCAAGGGCGAGCCGGTTTCCATCCCGGGTTTCGCCAAGTTCGTCAAGGTGAACCGGGCGGCGCGCATGGGTCGCAACCCGGCCACCGGTGAGGCGATCCGCATCAAGGCTTCCAAGAAGGCACGCATCACGCCCGTGAAGGCCTTCAAGGATGCGGTCCTGGCCCCGGCCACGGCGCCCAAGCTGGTGAAGGGTGCGTACCCGACCAGCGACGCCGCCGTCGCCGCTGCCGGCAAGTCCGCCGCTCCGGCTGCCGCCAAGAAGGCGCCGGCTCGAGTTGCCGCCAAGAAGGCGCCGGCTCGCAAAGCCGCCACGGCACGTAAGGCTCCGGCCCGCAAGGCTCCCGCTCGCAAGGCTCCGGCCCGTCGAGGCCCCGGCCAAGAAGGCCGCGAAGAGGACTGCAAAGAGGTAGAACCGCAAGGCCGGTCCCCTCACCCGGGACCGGCCTTCTGCGGCCCTGGTCCGATGGACGAGCCGCAGAACGAGGTGAGCGCAACCGACAGTCGGGACGCTCCCCCTCCCGAACAGCTGGCCGACCGGCCCCTCACGGAGCCGCATCCCGACCGGTTGTCACCCGACGATCCCGCTTTTGCGCGGATCATCCGGTCTCATACCGCGGCCCTCGAGGCAGGCGCTGACAGCTATGTCGACCCGCGCTCGGGCAACACGGTCCTCACCGCCGCCTACCTGGCGCGCCGCGGCCAATGCTGCGATTCGGGTTGCCGACACTGCCCGTACGTGCGATGACACTCGCGGGGCCTGAGCCGACCGGAGCGTCATGGCTCCGGAACGCCACGGGCAGCAGCCTGCCTCCTATGCTCCAGGCGGCCCCTTGGCGCGGACGGAACGGGAACGGCATGAGCAACACCTCACAGGGTCCTGGATGGTGGATGGCCTCGGACGGCAAGTGGTACCCGCCTGAGCTCTGGACCGGTCCGCCCGCCATGCGTCCCGGCGGAAATCCGTCACAGGCCCAACCGACGCAGCCGACCTCACCTGCCCAGCCGGGATACGGCGCGCACCCGGGTACGGCGCCCAGCCCACCTATCCGGCACAACCGACGTACCCGCCCCAAGGGCCGACTTCGGCCCCGGCGTACGGCGGGACCCCCTCCCTCATACCCGCCTTATGGCGCGGCCGCCCCTTACGGCAGCGCAACGCCTTACGCGCCGTACAACCAGGTCGGGCAACCCAAGACGAACGGGTTGGCCATCGCGGCGCTTGGTCTGTAGCTGCGCCGGATTCATCCTCTTCATTCCGGCGGTACTGGGCATCATCTTCGGCTTCATCTCCCGCTCCCAGATCAGGCAGTCCAAAGGCGGGCAGAAGGGTGACGGCATGGCCATCGCCGGCATCGTCGTCGGCTTTGCCTGGATCGCCCTCCTGGCGCTTCTCATCGCAGTGGGCCATGCCAACAACAACACCAATAACGGAGTCGTCAACCCTGCCGTGCTCACGCTCCAACTTCTGCTCGGCGGTCACGGCGGCTAGACAAAGAACGGCAACGGACAAAGAACGCAAACACGAGAACGCCTACTCGGGGGAGGAACGTACGAAATGCAAGGTCTGCTCTACGGCGTCCGCGGTGAGCGCTGGACCCCACCAGACGAGTCCAACAGCCTCATGCGGGGGCTGTCCAGGACCCCGATGCGCCTCGAGGAGCTTGCGCGGCCGACGTTGCTGCGCGACGACTGGTGCGTCGCCAAAACGCGGCTGACCGGCATTTGCGGCTCCGACGCGAAAATGGTCTTCATGGACTTCGGGGACGACTTCGGCGACGGGGCGCTGAACGGGTTCTTCACCTTCCCGACGGTCTTCGGGCATGAGGTGGTGGCCGATGTCGTCGAAGTCGGACCGGCCGTGACCACCCTCGAGGTCGGCCAGCGTGTCGTGTTGAACCCGTGGCTCTCCTGCGGCCCACGTGGCATCGACCCACCGTGCCCGTCCTGTCAGGACGGCGATTACAGCCTGTGCTGGCACTTCACCCAGGGCCCCATTGCCGCAGGAATCCACACCGGGACATCGAAGGACGCGCCGGGAGGCTTCGCCGACTATCTGCCCGCACACGAGTCGATGCTCATCCCCGTCCCCGACGACGTGACCGACGAGGTGGCCGTCATCGGAGACCCCTTCGCCGTGTCGCTGCATTCTGTGACGCGTCATCCTCCGCCGCCAGGCGGCAAGGTGCTCGTGTACGGCGGCGGCGCGTTGGGCAGCACGGCCGTCGCCATCATCAAGGCGCTCTACCCCGACGTCGAGGTGATGGTGGCCGCTCGCTGGCCCGCGCAGGCGGCACTGGCTCGCAGGCTCGGCGCCACCGTCGTCGACCCGTTCCCGGTCGAGCAATTGCTCGAGGAAGCGGCGGCGTGGTCCGGAGGCGTCCTGAACAGGTTCGAGGGCGGCTCCTTGCCCATGGCGCACCCCGGTGGCTTCGACGTGGTCTATGACACCGTCGGCACCGCACAGACAGCCGAAATCGGTGTCCGCCTCCTGAAGCAACGCGGCACCATGGTCAAGAGCGGGGTGCACGCACCCGAGCGATGGGAATGGTCGCCGCTGTACTTCAAGGAGATCTCGTGGGTCGGCTCCAACGCCTTCGGCGTCGAGGAGGTCGAGGGCGTCCGCAAGCACGGCATCGCGCATTACCTGCAACTGGCCTCCGAGGGGCGGATCGACATGACCGGCATGCTGACGCACACCTTCCGCCTCGAACAGTGGCGTGAGGCCTTCACGGTGCTGGCCAACCAGCAGGAGAGCGGCGCTATCAAGGTTGCGTTCGACTTTCGCTGAGCGAGCCCTTGACACCTGACTCCAGGCACTGAAAGGGGGTAGCGTCGCGGGTGGCACAGGGTGCCGAGAGTCGACCCGAAGGGGGTCCCATGACCACGAGCCCGACCACCACGGACCCGGACTTCGCATTCGATCCGAGGTGGGGCATCGAATCGCCGTCGACCACCATGTTCGACTTCAACTACACGGGCGGGCGGGACCAACTGCTGCGGCTGTACGACAAGGGGACGCGGCGCCAGTGGATCGGCAGCGACCGGCTCGACTGGAGCACCGACGTCGACCTGATGGACCCGGTCGGCATGCCCGACGAGATCATGCCGATCTTCGGCACGCCGTGGTGGGATGACATGTCCAAGGAGCGCCGGGGCGAGCTGCGCCGGCATGTCGAGGCCTGGCGCTTCAGCCAGTTCATGCACGGAGAGCAGGGCGCCTTGGTCTGCACAGCCAAGATTGTGCAGACCGTTCCCGACATCGACTCCAAGTTCTACGCCGCCACCCAGGTCATCGACGAGGCCCGACACGTCGAGGTCTACAGCCGTTACCTGCACGAGAAGGTGCAGCTGGTGTACCCGCTCAACCGCTATCTCAAGGCGCTGCTCGACGACGTCATCTCCGACAGCAGGTGGGACATGACGTACCTCGGCATGCAGGTGCTCATTGAGGGGCTCGCACTGGCGGCGTTCGGCGTCATCCGCAACAACGCACAGAACCCGCTGGCCAAGGCGCTCAACGCGTACGTCATGCAGGACGAGGCGCGTCACGTCATGTTCGGGCGCCTGGCGCTGCGCGACTACTACCCGGAGCTGAGCGAGGCCGAGCGCGGCGAACGGGAGGACTTCTGCATTGAGGCCTGTTACCTGATGCGGGACCGCTTCCTCGGTGAGGAGGTGTGGGAGCGCCTGGAGCTGCCGGCCGAAATCGGCGTCTACGTGGAGAACAGCGAAACCCTGCGGGAGTTCCGCAACTTCTTGTTCATGCGCATCGTGCCCATACTGCGCGACATCGGCCTGTGGGGCCCAAAGCTGCGGTCGGCCTTCGAGGAGATGGGCGTGATCGGGTGGGCCGACGCCGACATCGACGCAGAGATGGCCAGCGACGAGAAGGCCGCCGAGGACCTGGACGAGGCCCACGACGCCCGGATGGCGCACGTGAAGGCGGTGGCGGGCCAGGCGGACGGCTGAGCCGCCCGGACGCCTGCCGAAGCGAACCGACGCCTGCGGTACGGTTCCCGCACAGACGGTTGGCTTGAACGCATCGACCCGCGGAGGCGACGAGTGAAGATCACGAGGTTCCACCACGTGTCGGTGAACTGCGCCGACGCCCCGCTGTCGGACATGGTCTCGTTCTACGGCGACCTCTTCGGGTTGGATTCGAAGGAACGCCCCGACATCCCGGGTGTCCCCGGCCACTGGTTCCACGTGTCCGATCAGGAGTTGCACGTCGTGGGCGCAGCGCCCCGGGGAACGCCCATCGACTCGACCGGAAACCACTACTGCATCGCGGTCGAGGACCTGGACAAGGCCATCCTCGAACTCGACGACCGCAATATCCCCTACGAGCGGGCCGTGCAGGGGGCGGGCACGGTGCAGATCTGGATCAACGATCCGGCCGGCAACACCATCGAACTGCAACAGGATCGAGGGGCGCTGACCCAATAGCCCGACGCCTCCTTCGATGCGGTGCGAGGCCGGCGATGGAGGAGCTCAACCGCCTTCCAGGGCCCGCTCCAGGCCGACGGTGATCTGCTGGGTGGGTTCGTTGGTATCGAGGTAGTCGCGCCACGCCGTGACCAGGCCGTCGCCGTCGACGTCAATCACCGTGGCGCCCGTCATGGAGATGGGCACCCCGGCCTTGCCCTCTCCAGGATGGAAGGTGGCCGTCCCCGTCCACTCGAAGACGGCCCAGTCCTCGCCGCCCCGGATGCGGTCGACCCGCTGGTGCCAGTCCGGGAAGATGGCGTCAGTCTCGCGGGCCACCTTGTGCAGGTCCGTGGTCCACGGTGTCACCGGATCGCAGAACTTGCCGCCCGGGGCGAACAGCGCGGCGAAGTCATCCGGCCCGTCGATCGACTCGAAGGTGCGGGCCCAGGCATCCCAGTCCCGGCTCCTCCCGCCGTTCCCCTGCTGCGTGCTCATCGCTTCCGTCTCTTTCCTTGGCTGCTGCTGCGCAGGCTCTCCGCGTCGAAGGTGACCACCGCGTCGTCGAGCGGCAGGACCACCTGGGGCCGGACGAACTGGTGCGCCTCGGCCACGAGTTTGACGGCCGTCCCCCAGGCCGTGAACCCGATGGCGTGGCGGGCGAAGCGCATCGGGCCCTCGGTGACCTTGACCTCGACCACACCCTCTCCCCCGGCCTCCAGCGCGGAGCGCTGCATCTTCTCCATGGCCGACTCGCGGGCCGAGTACATGGCCTCGGTGTAGTTGGTCAGCTCCACGTTCTGGCTCTTCTGCTTTATTGCCGTGCCGGCGGTGCGCCGCGGGGCGTAGACGAAGCTGGCACCGAAGGCGAGCCCGACGGGGAGCCAGCCGGCACGCTGGAGCAGGGTGAAGTCGCGGGCCGACAGATCGGAGACGAAGGGCATGGCGAGCGCCGCATCGAGGCTCCGGCCGCTGTTGTCCTTGCCGTTCAGAGGACGCACCGCCGTGCCCACCAGCTCGACGTCAACATGGTGCGGGTTCACCGTGACGTCCACCCGCACCCCGACCACGCCGTGCCCGTGCACCTTGCTGCACTCCCCCCGCAACAGGCCGGCCGCATGGTCCACCGCCGCATTGTGAGCGTCCGACGCCAGCGAAATCGAACCTCTCCCCCAGTTCCAGACACCGACCGGGACCGACACCACGGCGACACCGCACACGAGGTCGAGCGGTTCCCATCCGGCGGCGTGCAGCAGAAGCGCTTCGTCGACGGAAAGATCCGAAGTGATGCCGCGTGCCTTCGACGGCGGCGCCGGGGTGGCCAGGGACTGGGCGCCCTTCAGCATCTCGGCCCGGACGTCTTGGATGGGGGCGGTGCCCAGACCGGTGTCCGCGTGCGGGCCGGCGGCGGTCACGACAGGCGCACCGTCGGCCGGGGCAGCACCACCGGGTCGAAGTCCTTGAAGCGGCGCACCCGGTTGCCCCGCAGGGTGCAGTCGATGACCTCATCGCCGGCGGAGAGCTCCCGGGTGACGACGTCGATGGTCGCCCCGTGCAGCTCGTCGCCTTCCAGCTGCTGGCGCACATGCTTGCGGGCCAGCTGGCGTGAAGCCATGTGCGCCTTGCCCACCTGCTCGACCAGCGCCGGCCCCATGTTGTTGCCCCAGCCGCCCATGGAGCCCTCCATGTAGTACTCGGTCATGCAGTAGGCCCAGACCCGCACCGAGGCCAGGGCGGCCACGACGGCGATGGGCATGAAGCCCGCCTCGATCGACTTGGTCAGACGCTGCCCGGCCAGGTACGTGCTCCAGGGGACTCCGCCGGCCGGTGGCGGGCCACCGTCCACCGTCACCGCCGTGCCCAGAAAGTGGAACTCGGTCGTCCCGGTGTCGGCCACGTTGGAGACGCGGTCCAGCACGCCGATGACCCCGTGGGCGCCGAGCGTGCCGGCCTCCTCGAGCATGCGGCCGTATGCCGTGTGGTAGCCCTGGTTCCAGGCCTCCTCCACCCAGGGCTGTTCGAGGTTCTGCCCCCATGATCTGTGCTCGTTGGAGACGAAGCCGTGCGGGCAGCGGTAGGTCTCCGAATAGGACCCCGGGGTCTGCTGCCCACCGATGTAGGGCGACATGCCGCGCATGGTCCCCGAGTTCGGCCCGTACCAACCCCACTGCATGACGCAGAAGCCCTGCACCAGAGCGACCGGCTGCAGGCCGAGGTCAAGACAGGCCGCGAAGTCGGGCACGCTCAATCCCGAGGAGAACGAGGTGGCCTCCAGGCGGCGGACCGCCGCCTCTGGCAGGTCGCCCTCGGGCCCGCCGGCCGTGGTCGTCACGGCATCGGGCGGTGGGCTGTCCGCAGCGGACTCGTCCCCGACCGGCATCAGTTGTCGAGGGAGATGATGGTCGTGGGCTTGGGCAGGGTGACCTCACCGCTGCCCTTGGTGACCGCCGTGCCGAGCGCCAGGAACTCAATGGTGTGCGAGCCCCACTGGTGCGACTTCTCCTCCAGGCGCACGCCCACAATGCCACTCGCCTGCAGTTGGGTCGCCTCGTCCTGCATACGCGTCATGGCCAGTTCGCGCGCTTCGTAGAGCGCCTGCGTGAAGTTGGGCAGTTCGACGTTCTGACCCATGGAGCCGAGCGCCTGCGTGAACTTCCGGTGCGCAATATGGAAGACACAGGTCCCCATGACGAGACCCTGGGGCACGTGGCCCGTCTGCATGAGGGTCCAGAAATCCTGACCAGAAAGGTCCGAGGTGAAGGGCTTGCCCGCCACGTTGCGGTAGGAGGTCCCGTCCTCCGCCTTGACCGCCGTGCCGAAGGCGATGAACTCGGCCGAGTCGTTCCCCCATTCGTAGTAGTTGACATCGAGGCGCACGCCGACGACGCCGTCGGCGCCGAGCTCTTCGGCCTCTTCCTCCATCCGGGTCATGGCGAGCTCGCGCGCCGTGTACATGGCCTCGGTCAGCTTCGTCAGCTCCTGACTCTGGCCCCACTTCCGGGTCTGCAGCCCGATGTGGTAGATCGACGAGCCCATCACGAAGCCGAGCGGATGGAAGCCGGCCTCCTTGACCAGGAGGAACTCGTTGACGGACAAGTCCGAGGTGAAGAGGCCGTTCTCGAGTTCCTCGAGCCGGTGGGCGGCGTCCTTGGGGAGGTCGCGGGGCACCGGTGGCGGCGGGGCCGATGGCGGGGATACCGCCTCGCCTGACGTGGACGTTTCCTCGGTCACGATTGGCCTCCGATCACAATGTTCTCCAGCGCGAGGCGGGTCTGCTCACTGTTGGCCGCCTCGGCCTGCAACGTGGTCAGCAGACGGGTGAGCCAGGCATCGATACCGACCTTCTCGCTTCGAATCCGGATGCCGCCCGAGGAATGCCCGATGGTGCAGCGGACGGTGCCGCCTTCGACCGTCGCCTCGAGCGTGTCGTCACCGAGGGTGATGCGTACCGACTTGATCTCGTCGGACTTGCGGAAGCGCCCGGCCCGCTCGACCGTGATCCGGTCGCCCAAGGCGTCGGAAAGCTGGGCCACCAGCAGCTTGAGCATGAGGTGCAGGTCGGTGCTGTTGGAGGCCAGCTGCGCCACGGCCATGCTCAGGTCGAAGGACCGCGTCCATCCCGTCCCCCGTGCCTTCGATCGATCCACCTGCTGAGCCGGCAGGCTCCATTGACATCGGGCGCATCGTACCGCCACCGTCCGCCGGGTTCGCTGCGGCCCGGCTTCGCTCAGGTCGGGAGTCGCTCGCAGATCACGACGGGAATCTCGCGCCCGGCCTTCTCCTGATAGCGGTCATAGCCCTTGTAGACGGCCACGATGTCCGGCCACATGGACGCCTTCTCGTCCGCCGCCGCCGTCCGGGCCCGCATGGCACGGGTCTGGCCGTTCATGGTGACCTTCACATCGGAGTTCGCGACCAAATTGAGGTACCACTGCGGATCTCTTTGATCGCCACCCTTCGAGGCGATGAGGACCACCCGGTTCTCGTCATGGATGGGCGTGGTCAGCATGGTTGTACGGGGCTCGCCCGACTTGCGCCCGATGGTCTGCAATTCCACGCCCGGCATGCCGAAGAGCAGCTTGGGCCAACGACCGCCGGTCAGGCGCAGCACCCCTTTGTGGATGTGGTTCAACACTTTGAATCCGGCGTCGACGACGGGCCTGCGTTGATCGGTCACTTTTGTCCTTGTCTCAGTCTGCGTGTGGCACTGTCTGCGGTCTCACGGTCTGCGGCTTCCGTCGCCCCGGCTGCTCCTGATGAACCTATAGGGAACGGCCCTCGACGGTCGACGCAACATGAACGCAACATGGACGCAATGCCCCGTGACACCATCGTTGACTTCCTTCGAACCGGTTCCTGCCTGTTCGGACCCCCGTTCCCTCTGTAGCATGGCGTCCGCGCCTGGCGCGGACTCGGTTGGGAACGGCGAACTCGGATCCGACTTGGAGGACAGTGACCTTCTCACCGACGCATATGCGGAACTTTCCCCACACCCCTCAATCGCAGTGGCGGACCGCACTCCGACCTCTGCCGCGCCTCCAAGGCACGTGCCCGTCGCACGGCGCTCGCCACACTGGGCGCCCTCGTCGTCATTGTCGGGACCGTGGCCTCCATCGGCGTGGCGGCCGCCCCAGCGGCGAGTGCCGCCAACTGGGCCCCGGTCCGGGACAGCGACTTCCCGGATCCGAGCATCCTCGAGTTCGGCGGCGTCTACTACGGCTTCGCCACCCAGAACTTCGCCTCGGCCAGCCAGACGATCAACATTCAGGCAGCGGTCTCTCTCAATGGAATCAACTGGACACCTTGGAACGGTCCGGCCGTCCTGCCTCATGTCGGGTCGTGGGCCAAGCCCGGGGACACCTGGGCACCGAGCGTCGTACGTGACAACCCCGACAACGACTTCGTCATGTACTACACGGCGACGGAAGTCCAATCCGGCGACCAGTGCATCGGCGTCGCCACATCGATCCTCCCCACGGGCCCCTACACGGACTCCCAGTCCCAACCGGTGGTGTGCCAGAACGGCACGGGCTACAGCGATCCGACGGTCGACAGCGCGCAGGATCTCGGAGGCAGCATCGATCCCGACGTCTTCACGGATTCGTCGACGGGCGCCTCGTATCTCATCTGGAAGAGCGACGGCAATCACTTGAACCCGCAAGTGAGCACCGCGTTGTGGTCTCTGCCGCTCGGGCCCGGTTTCCTGCCCACGGGCAACGCCACGCCGACGCGATTGATGTCCGACGACCAGGTTTGGCAGAGCGGCATTGTGGAAGGTCCCGACATGGTCGAGACACAGACGCCCGACGGCAACAACCCGCCGATCGACAGCTACTACCTCTTCTACTCGGGCAGCGACGAAGGCGCGTCGACGTATGCCATTGGTTGGGCCAGCTGCGCCGGTCCTTCGGGGCCGTGCACCGATGAGTCGACCACTTGGCCGCTGCTCACCACGTCGCCGGGCCTGTCGGGGCCCGGCGGGCCCGACGTCTATGCCGTCGGCAACCAGCTGATCATGGCATTGGCCGGCTGGCAGGGCTCGACGATCGGCTACCTGGGCTGCGGTATCCGTCCCATGTACCTGGCCGACCTGAGCTTCCATCCAAATAGCAGCAACCCGGCCGTCCCGACGCTGGCGCCAACGGTGCCCGCCGCGTCCCCGGCGGCCAGCCCGAGCTGTCCCGTCGCGCCCAAGCCCGCACCGGGATACTGGCAGGTCGGCTCCGACGGCGGCATCTTCAGCTTCGGCGGTGCGCAGTTCTACGGCTCCACCGGTTCCCTGCACCTCAACAAGCCGGTGGTCGGCATGGCGGCAACGCCCGACGGCAACGGTTACTGGCTCGTGGCCAGCGACGGCGGGGTCTTCGCCTACGGCGACGCGCAGTTCTACGGCTCGACCGGGAGCATCACACTCAACAAACCGATCATCGGCCTGATGCCCACACTCAACGGCGGAGGGTACTGGTTGATCGCCAGTGACGGTGGCGTCTTCGCGTTCGGAGACGCCGCGTTCTATGGCTCCACCGCCAGCGACAACTTGGGCTATCCGGTAACGGCCGCCGCCACGAGCCTGTTCGCGGGCGGCTACTGGCTGGTCGATGCCAACGGTCAGGTCTTCAACTTCGGCGACGCGCCGAATGAGGGGCAGCCGGCGTTCGCGCCCGGCGGCTACCGCATCACGGGGATGGCGGGCACCCAGAATGCCAACGGCTACTGGCTGGTCAGCGCCAACGGCAATGTGGCCGATTTCGGCAACGCGGCGCCCTACGGCTCCATGGCCGGCACGACCCTCAACGCGCCCGTGGTCGGCATGGCCACCAACGGCGACGCCACGGGCTACTGGCTCCAGGGACAAGACGGCGGCATCTTCACCTTCGGCAATGCCGAGTTCTACGGCTCCATGGGCGGGCAACATCTCAACGCGCCCATGGTCGGCATCGCCGCCACCTGATTACGGCCCCGCCGACCATCCCCCGCTCGACCTTCCCTGACGTCTCGCCTACCCGGACTTCTCGCCCTACCCGGACTTCTCGGCCAGCCCGAAGGCGGAGGGAGTCCCGGTAATGGCCCGACCCCAGACGTGTCGGGCCCCGCGCGCCGGGACTCCCTCTGCCCTCTGCTTTCCTGCCACCTGGAACTTGTGGACGTCGTGGACCCCGTCTGGCGCAGCCTGGACCTCGTCGACTCCGCCCGGTGCGTGCCTGCCTGTGCCGCCATGTCGAGCGGTCCCTTCGTCCGTGCGCTCGCTCGGGGGTCATACGGCCGGAGGCGGCGGCAAGATTGCCCCGGCGGCCTATCCTGGGCCGGCGGCCCGCCGTCACCCGCGTGCGGGGCCGCTCAGGGAGGGCAAGCTCATGGCAGACAACGCTGGCGGATTCGAGCTGCGGGGCGTCAACCATCTCGCGCTCGTGTGCCGCGACATGGAGCGCACCGTCGACTTCTACACCAACGTCTTGGGCATGCCGCTGGTCAAGACGATCGAGCTACCGGCCGGCATGGGCCAGCACTTCTTCTTCGACTGCGGCGGCGGTGACTACCTCGCCTTCTTCTGGTTCCCTGACGCTCCCGACGGCGTGCCCGGCGTCAGCGCGCCGGCGGCTCGCCCTGATCAAGGTGAGCTGACGAGCGCGGTCGGCTCCATGAACCACGTCGCCTTCGACGTGGCACCCGAGAAGATCGAGGAGTACCGCGAGCGTCTCGTCGCCGCCGGCATCGCCTGCACCGAGGTCGCCAATCACGACGACTCCGAATGGGGCATCAGCGATGACGTGCATCCGGGCGTCTTCGTGCGCAGTGTGTACTTCCAGGACCCCGACGGGATCCTGCTCGAGTTCGCGTGCTTTCTGCGCGACTTCACCCCCGCCGACGTGGCCCACGTTCCGGCTAAGGCTCCGGACAAGGCCAAAGGTGCCCACCTGGCGGCAGAGCCCGAGTTGGCGGCCGAGCCGCAGCCGATCCGGGCCTGACGCCGCCGCCGCCGCCACCACCGACACCGACACCGCCACCGACACCGACACCGACACCGACACCGACACCGACACCACCCCTCATGCCCCGCTTGCGCCAGGTCCCCAAAGACGAAGCCACTGCGCCCATCGTCACCACCATGTACGAATGGCTCTTCGAGGGCCGCGATCCCGTGGCCGAACCGGGCCGCTGGGACGGCACCACCGGCGACTGGTGGACGGTGTTCGCGCTCAGCCCCGACATCCTCGACCACTGCGTCAAGGGGTTCGGGCTGTACCAATCGCCCACTCGGGCACTCGACCCGAAGCTGCGCGAGCTCGGCCAAATTCGCGCCGGGTACGCCGCCGCCAGCCAGTTCGTCTTCAGCCAGCATGCCAAGTCCATGCGCGAGCTCGGCATGCCCGAAGAGCAGATCACCCACATCCCGGCCTGGAGCGTCGCCCCCGAGGGCACATACGACGCCGCCGAGCGGGCGGTCCTGGCCTACACCGACTGCCTCGTCTACGACCACGGCCGCGTGCCCGACGAACTCTTCGCGGAGCTCCAGCGCCACCTCGACGAGGTCGCCATGCTCGAACTCACCTACATCACCACGCTCTACTTCCAGCACGCCGTGATGTCGAAAGCCCTCCGCACCGAGTTCGACGACCGCGACGATCCCATCGTCGAGGTTCCCGGTCCTTTAGGTTCTTCCGCCATGCATCCGGGACAAAATCGGTGACGGCGGAGCACGTCGTCCTGCCAGACGACGAAGCACGGCACACGCCCGACGGCGAGGATCTCTGGAACGAGTCGTACTACTGCGACTTCGTGCGGGCCGATGGCTCCATGGGCGGCTGGCTGCGGTTAGGGCTCTATCCCAACCGCCAGGTGGCGTGGTGGACGACCTGGATCGTCTGGCCGGACCGCGCGGGCCTGTGCTCGGCTGACTATCGAGCCCCGGTGCCGTCGGGCGACGGCCTGGTCTCAGAGGCGTCCATCGGCCCCGACGACACCGCCGACCAGCGGATTGAAATCGAACTCGTGCGCCCACTCGAATCGTTCCGCCTGGCCGCCAGCGCGCCCGCCCACTTCATCGACCCACCCGAGCAGGTCTACGCGGAGGGCGAACAGAGCGGCACGCCGGCCCGGCTCGACCTCGACCTCACGTGGACGACCGACGGCGTCCCCTACCACTACGACCTGACCACCCGCTACGAAATCCCCTGCCTCGTCACGGGCACCGTCGCAATCGGCGGCGAGACCTTCACCGTCGACGGGCAGGGCCAGCGTGATCACTCGTGGGGCGTGCGCGACTGGTGGGCCTTTGGATGGTGCTGGTGCTCGGTCCGTCTCGAGGACGGCACGCGGGTCCATCTGGCCGACATCCGGATGGGCATCCCGGACATGCCCGTGTTCTTTGGATATATCCAGAAGCCGGGCGAGCCGGGCAAGTCCCATCCGGCCACCGCGCTGACGGTGTCCGAGGATCTGGGGCAGCACGGCTTCCCATCCAAGGGGCGTATCGACATCACCGCCGGCGATTCGTTGGGCCTCGAGGTGACGCCGGTCGCCTTCGGCCCTGTGCTCTTGCGCAACGACGAGGACGGCCGGGTCAGCCGGTTTCCACGGGCGATGATCACCTGCCGGACCGACGATGGTCGCACCGGCGCCGGCTGGATCGAATGGAATCAGCCCACGCCCGATCCCTCCTCCGACGGCACCTGACTCTCCGCGGTCACCGTCGGGACAGCTCGCCGAGCCCTGCTGCCGGGCCGATTCCGGCGGACGGACCGCAGCCCACCCACTACTTGAACATGTCCCCCAGGACCTTGGCCGCCCCGACGCCGGCGGCAGCACCCTCGACGCCGCGGTGGTCGTCACGGTCGGGCATGTACTCGCCGATGACGCCGGCCAGCACCGCGATCGGCATCGACTGCAGCCAAATGCGGCCCGGGCCCGTCAACACCGCGAAGTGGTGCCCGTCCGATCCCATGTAGCGGTTGGACAATCCCGGCACCTTCTGCGTCGTGAACTGGACCGAGGACTGGAAGAGCCCGGCGTGTCCGGGGTGCACCCGCATCGTCTGCCCCGGAGCGAGGTCGTAGACGATCACTTCGCCCGAGAGGTCGACGTAGGCCTTCCCGGTCCCGCCGATCTTCTGCAGGATGAACCCCTCCCCGCCGAAAATGCCGCCTTTGAACGATTGCTGGAAGCCCATCGACAGCTCAACGCCAGGGGTGGCCGCCATGAACCCGTGCCGGTGCACCATGAACTCGTTCCCCGGAGCCACCTCGATAGGCAAAATGTGGCCCGGGAACTTCGACGCGAAGGCGATCGATCCGGCGCCGCCCTGCGCGGTATAGGTCGTCATCATGAAGCTGGCGCCCGAGACGGCGCGCTTGACCGCACCCATGATCCCCTTGCCGCCCATGCCACCGCCGGTGTTGGTGGCCATTTGGACGGCGTCGGACATCCAGGAGAACTCGCCCGCTTCGGACACGACCGACTCCCCGTCGGCGAGCGAGAGCTCCAGCACCGGCATCGTGGTTCCGTGGATCGTCTCTTCCATGGTGGGCCTCCTCGGGTCGTCCCTACGGCTGTGGATCGCGCAGCTCTATGTCCGCCGACAGTAGGCCTTCACCGGGTCCCTGCGCACCGGTCACCAGCCGCTCGGCCAGGGTCACCTCCATGAGACCCAAGGCCATGCCGAAGAGATCTCCGAGGATGAACGTCGTCAAGAAGATGGCCCAGATGTGCTCATGGGGAATCAGCTCGGCGACAAAGACCACGACCTCGTGCTCGACCGCCAGCGGCAGCGTGATGAACAAGAAGACGAGCATGAAGTGCGGCCAGACCAGCCGCAGCGAGCGCCTGAATGCGCTCGGCACGGAGCTGTCGAGAAGGTTGATGAGGGGTCCGACCAAGGCGAACAGGGTCCCCACAATGAGACCGGGGACGACCAGCACGACGGAGGCCAACGCGCTCACAATGACCAGGATCCCCTCGGCCAGCAGCAACCGCCCCCACGGCAGCGTCCGCAGCACCTGCAGGACGGGTTGGGCCGCTTCGTTGCGCTCCACCGAGCCGACCAGGCGCTCGAGCATGCCGGCGTAGAAGGTCAGCCCCAGGGCCGACGAAGCGAACAGGACCGCCCCGATGACGGACCCGACGCCCAGGTGGTCGACGGCGACCTCGGTGTAGAAGGTGCCCTGAACGGCGTCGAGTCCGAAGATGATGAGGCCCGGCACAATCACCCGGGCCGGTTCCAGCCGGGCGGTGCGCCAGGACACCGCCATGAGCTCCAAAGGGTGGAGGCGGTGGCGCTGGGGGGCCTCGGCGTCGCCCTGGCTCACAGGGGATTCACTCCGTCGCCCACGAAGTCGAAGAGGTGCCGATCAGGATCGAAGGGGACGACCGATCCAACCCCGTCCGGGCCGTCGGGCCGATCGAGTCGGTGACGGCCCACGGCCTGAATGGTCCCCTCGGGCGACACGAATGCCATTTCGGTGAACCCGGCGGCCGCGAAGTCCGCCCGGATCGCCGGAGTCCGGTCCGGAGGGCGGCGGTGCCTGGTCCAGATGACCTGCCCCCCCGGGGTGCACCATCCAGGCAGCGCCTGGATGGTGCGGGTGATGTCCGCATCAGTGATATTCCCGAACACGCCGCACACCAGCACGACGTCCGCCGGCACGGTCTCGGCGTACAGGCGACTCTGCGATGCGTCGCCCTCGACAACGCTGATCCGGTCGGCGACCGCGGCCGCTTCGGCCCGGGTCCGGGCGAACTGGACCAGCGCCGGATCTTGCTCCACCAGCAACGCCGAGACCGCCGAACCCCGCGGATGGGTGGCCACCACGTCGATGACGTCGCGCCCCTGGCCCGCGCACAGGCTCACCACTCGAATCTCTTCCGCACCGGCGGGAACCTCGTCCAGTGCGGCGCCCAGCATGGACTGGACCGCACGCAACCGCGCCGACAACCTCGACGACGGATCCTGGTACGCCCCGTGCCACCTCACCCAATGCGAGTCGGCCCCATCCGGGCCAACATCAGCCGCAGGCTCGACCCCGATCCCCATCCCGGTCCCCGCCCCCGTCCCCGCTCCCGGCTCGGCGACCGTCGGATGGTCCACTGGCTCCATCCCGGCACTCTCTGGATGGTCCCCAGGCACCATGACTGCCCATCGTAGGGTGGACCGCCGTGAGCGCCGTGAGGCCCCGATGATCAAATACCTCGGTTCCAAGCGCCGCCTCGTCCCGGTCCTCACGCGGATCTGTCAGGCCTCCGGCGCCCGCACCGCGCTCGATCTCTTCACCGGCACCACCCGCGTCGCCCAGGCCTTCAAGGCCCAGGGCGTGCACGTCACCGCCGTGGACAGCGCCCGCTATGCGCACACCTTCGCCCGCACCTACATCGAGACCGACGCCGCCGTCACCGATGCCGCCTCCCTGCAGGCGGCGATCGCCCGCCTCGACGCCCTCCCCGGCAAGCCCGGCTACGTGACCGAGACGTTCAGCCATCAGGCCCGCTTCTTCCAACCGCACAACGCCGCTCGGATAGATGCCGTGCGCGACGCCATCGACTCGGAGTATGCGGGGTCACCGTTGTGCCCCCTCCTGTTGACGTCTCTGATCGAGGCGGCGGACCGCGTCGACTCGACCACCGGCGTGCAGATGGCCTACGTCAAGCAGTGGGCGCCCCGCTCGGCCAAGCCGCTGGAGCTGCGGGTGCCGGAACTGCTTTCGGGACCGGGGCGCGCCATCCAAGGCGACGCGGTGGAGCTGACCGCTCCGTCGGAATCGGACTCGGGACTGGGACACTTCGACCTGGCGTACCTGGATCCCCCGTACAACCAACACCGGTATTTCACCAACTACCACGTGTGGGAGACGCTGGTGGCCTGGGACGCGCCCGAGGCCTACGGCGTCGCCCGCAAACGGCTCGATTCGCGCGACCCATCCACACGATCGGCGTTCAACTCGAAGAAGACGATGCCGGCGGCGCTGGCGTCGGTGGTGCAATCGGTCGACTGCGACCTGCTCGTGTTGTCGTACAACAACGAGTCGTGGTTGGACATGGATGAGCTCGAACAGATGTGCGAGGGCCGGGGGACGGTGGCGACGCTGACCTTCGACTCAGCTCGATACGTCGGTGCCCGCATCGGCATCTTCGATCCATCCGGGCGCAAGGTAGGGCGGGTGGGCCATCTCTCCAATCAGGAGCTCCTCGTCATCGCCGGCGAAGGAGGGCTGGTGCGCCGGGTCGTGCAGGCCGCCGAGGCCGATGTCATCCCAGTCACCCCGGTCATCCCAGTCACCCCGGTCGCCTCCCCTGCCCCGGTCGTCACACCCGATGGGGTCGCCGCGGGTCTGGTGGATCGGCTACAACAGGCAACGTGAGCAAGCACGATCACGGCAGCCACGACGGCTCGCCCGACGACAGCGGCGCTCACGACAGCGGCGCTCACGACAGCGCCGGTCACGACGGCGGCGGTCACGACGGCGGCTCCCAAAGTGCCGGCGGCGACACAGCGGGCTCTTCGAAACACGACCGCCCCGCCCCCCGGTTGCCGTATCCACGACTCGAGGACACCGACCTCACGCTGAAGTTGTCAAAGGACGAGGAGGCGAAGCGTCTCGGCAAGGCGCAGCGCCGCCTGCTGCACCTGCGGTTGATCAATGGCGGTCAGCTCAACAACGGCATCCTCGGACCGCCCGTCTGCATCGTCTTCGAGGGCTGGGACGCCGCCGGCAAGGGTGGCGCAATCAAGCGGCTGGTCGAGCCGCTCGACCCCCGGCACGTCCACGTGGCCCCTTTTGCCGCGCCGACGCCCGACGAATTGCGGCACCATTTCCTGTGGCGCTTCTGGCCGCCTCTGCCCGGGTGGGGGGGCATGACAATCTTCGACCGCAGCTGGTATGGGCGCGTGCTGGTCGAGCGCGTGGAGAACTTCGCCACCGAGGTGCAGTGGCGGCGGGCTTATGAGGAGATCACCGACTTCGAGCACTCACTCGCCGAAGAAGGAATGGTCGTGATCAAGCTCTGGCTGCACATGTCCGACGAGGAGCAGTTGCGCCGGTTCGAACGACGACGGGACGATCCGCTCAAGGCGTGGAAGCTGACCGACGAGGACTGGCGCAACCGGGAAAAGCGGCCGCAGTACGACGAGGCGGTGGCCGACATGCTGCGACTGACCCACGGTCCCCTGGCGCCTTGGGATGTCATTTCGTCGGAGAACAAGCGCAACGGTCGGGTCGAAGTCATCGAGACCGTGATCCGGCACATGGAAGCCGGCATGGACCGCTGGGGCGTCCCCGTACCGCGTGGCGACGATGAGGAGACCACCGAGCTTGCGCTTTCCTTCGACGACGCCGAGTTCCAGCACGGCCCATCCTCCATCGGGTCGAATGCAGGTGGCTCGAGTTCAACCGGCCCGGATTCAGTCGGCTCCAACGGCGCTGCCGAGCCATCCGATCGGCATCGCCTCGACCGCTTCGGGTGGTTCGGATGGTGCGCCGGCTGCGGAAGAGCACCTCAGCGCATGAGCCCACCCGTCCGGCCGGGCATCACGATCCCCTTCGACGGGATCCCTCTGCACGCCCACCGCGAATGGTTCGCCCGGCTCCGTGAGCTCGGGTACACAGACCTGTGGTCAGCCGAGGTGGACGGTTCCGACGGATTCACGCCACTCGCGCTGGCGGCTGCCTGGGAGCCCGAACTCAATCTGGGCGTCGCCATCACTCCCGCCTACACCCGGGGGCCCGCTCTCCTGGCCCAGAGCCTGGCCTCCATGGCCGATGCCGCGCCCGGGCGTTTCTTCTGCGGCCTCGGCGCCTCGTCGAAGGTGATCGTGGCCGACTGGAACGGACTGGCCTTCGAGAACCAGTACCGCCGCATCCGAGACACGTTGCGCTTCCTGCGGCTGGCCTTCAGCGGCGAGAAGGTGACCGAGGACTTCGAGACGTTCCAGGTCAAGGGGTTCCGCCTGGCCCGCATTCCCGAGCAGCTCCCGCCGGTGTACCTGGCCGCTCTGCGCCCCGGCATGTTGCACCTGGCCGGTCGGGAGGCCGACGGCGCCATCCTCAACTGGCTCAGTGCCGAGGACGTCGCCACCTCCGTGGCGGAGGTCACGAAGGCAGCCGGGGGCGCACCGCGCGCCATCGTGGCCCGGATCTTCGTCATCGTGACCGAGGATGCCGCTGTCGCCCGAACCATCGGCCGCCGGATGATCACGGCGTACCTGAACGTGCACGCCTACGCCGAGTTCCACCGCTGGCTCGGACGCGGCCCGGCACTGCAGCCGATGTGGGACGCCTGGAAGGCGGGCGACCGCAAGGGCGCGTTGGCCGCCATCCCCGATGAGGTGGTGGACGATCTCGTCGTGCACGGATCGGTGGCGGAGTGCCGGGCCCACATTCAGCGCTACGTCGACAATGGCATCACGGTCCCGGCGCCGGCGGTGATCCCGATCGGTATCGACCTGGCCGAGGCGGTGGCCGGTCTGTCGCCGTCCGCCGGATAGCACCGACCCGGCGGAGTGCCGGCCCAGCAACGGGCCCTGCAGGCCGGGATTTTGCTCGGCGGGGCGACGTCGGCTGAGCTAGGCAAGGCTGGGGATCTGGGCCCCAGGGCAACAAGAGCCCAAAAGCACAGACCAACGGAGGAACAAGGGGTGACGGGGGACCGACCGACATGACACAGATCGACTTCCGCACCACATCGCTGGCCGAGCTGACCCGCTCGGTCCGGACCAAGCAGGTCAGCGCCCGCGAGCTGACGCAAGCCGCACTCGACCGCATCGAGAGGCTCGACCCCACTTACAACGCCTTCGTCGCCGTCGACGACGAACGGGCCCTGGCCGAGGCCGACGCCCTGGACGACCGCATCGCCGCCGGTGCCGACCCCGGGCCGCTGGCCGGGATCCCGCTCGGGGTCAAGGACCTGCACAGCGCCATCGGCTACACCACAACCTACGGCTCGGCGCTCAACGCCGACGATCCGCCCGCCACCGTCGACGATCCCTTCGTGGCCCGGATGCGGGCGGCGGGCTGCGTGGTCGTCGGCAAGACCAACACGCCTGAGTTCGGCTGGATGGGTAACACGACCAACAGCATCTTCGGCCCCTCACTGAACCCCTTCGACCAATCCCGAGGACCGGGCGGATCGTCGGGTGGGTCGGCGGCCGCGCTGGCGGCCGGCATGGTGCCGCTCGCCACCGGATCCGACGGCGGCGGGTCGATCCGGATCCCGAGCGCCTGCTGTGGCCTGGCGGGCATGAAGCCGAGCCTCGGCCGCGTCCCCTCCGGCGGCCCCAACCCGCCGGGCTGGCCGGACCTCTCGACCAACGGCCCCATGGCCCGCCGAGTCGCCGACGTGGCCCTCGCCCTCGATGTCGCCGTCGGCCCCGACCCAACCGACCTCCGCTCGCTCCCCCGGCCCGAGGCCAACTGGCTGGCCGCCCTCGACGACGCTCACGTCCCGGTCAGAGTGGCCTACGCCCCCACCCTCGGCTACGCCACCGTCGACGGCGAGGTGGCAGCCGCCTGCGAGCGCGCCGTCGGGGTGCTGGAGTCACTGGGCGCCGAGGTCGTTGTTTTGGATTCTGTTTTTGATGATGACCCCGTCGGTGATTTTCTCACCGTGACGGGGGCGGCCACCTTGCGCACCCTGCGACCCTTCATGGGTCACCCACGCTGGGAGGAGGTTCATCCCGTGCTGCGCCACTACGTCGAGGCCGCCCAGGCGACGACGGCGGAACAATTGCTGCTGGTCTTCGACAACTACCACCGCATGAACCTGCGCCTGGTCGAGCTGTTCCACAGTTGCCGCATCCTGGTGACGCCGACGTGCTCGGCCCTGGCGCCGCTGGCCGACGACATGGTCAGCC
>CAWACN010000036.1:0-179159 GCA_963780525.1 uncultured Acidimicrobiaceae bacterium
GGGCATCGCATGGTTCAGAACGGCCCACCTCCGGCGTACTGGGTCACCTCTCAGCATTGTTCGTAGGGTGTCGGGATGAACGGAGCCGACGTTCGCCGTGTGACCTTCCTCAAGGCCACACGTTGGGGTTACCCCGCGGGCTACCCCATAGAGGCGGTGGACCGGGCGCTGAATGCGGCGGCCGATGCGCTCGACTCTGGGCAGCCGGTGCACCTGGGCAGGCTTAAGCGCAGCCCACGGTCGGGTCGATATAACTCAGATGCCGTTGATTGCTTCTTCCGCGAACTGGAGATGTTGGCCTCCTTAGGGGCCGAGGGGTTGGAGTCAACGACTGGCAGCGGCTGGTACGAAGGATTTATCACCAACGCGATGTGGCGGTTGGCGCCCCCCGAAGACAGTCGGCTCGTTGGCGCCACGGCGTCGGAACCACCTGAGCAGATACTGAAGCGGCTCGAGCAACAATGCAATGAGGCGTGGACCAGTTTCCCGAACTTGCCGGGACCCACCTAAAACTCCGCCAAGTCAGTTCTCGTGGCTGGGAACTGACTCGCTCCGAGGATGCTCTGGCGTTGGCGTCGAGCAAGGGAGCCTCGGGGGCTATCCCAGCGCAAGTCGAGATAAGCGGGGCCACTTACAAGAGGTCTCGAACCTTCCATATTTGGCAGTCGTACCAGTGGCTGAATGTCGAAACCCGGGCTTCGATCCTTCGAGGCGCTGGGTTGAACTTCGATCACCGCGCCAGGATGGCGATGGAGCTGCCAGACGGGCGGCGCTTCCGCTTCCCCGTCCGAGGGACGTCTCTCGCAAACGCGGTGATGACGGCCGTCGATGACAAAGGGGATCGAATAGCGAGATTCCGCTCAGCGAGAGGGTCCGGATTCGAGGTGGTCGTGGCTCCGCATGTGCCTATTACGACTGAGCTTCTTCTGATCGTTGCGGCGAGCTCACCGGCCGTCTTCTTGTACTTCAAGGTCTGGAGCTCGGGCGGTTCCTGACCATGGGCTTCTTCTTTCCGGCCACTCCTGGAGCGACCTTTCACTGCCCCATCGGCCCGGCGATAGGGGGCAGTCGGAGGTCAGAGGCTTTCAGCCTCGTCCCACAGGTATTCAGCGACCCAGCCTGAGTCCTCGTGCCAACGAATGGTCGCAGCGAGTGGCGCAAGTCCTGGGCCTGAGATGTCACGATCCCGATCGACTAGCCATACCTTCATTCCCTCGTGAAGCTCAACCTTTTGAAGATCCAGGACCTGAACCACGGCGGACGCCAGCTGCTCCGGCTTTCCACCCTTGAGCCGGAGGTAGACAACTCCGCATTCGCCCCTTTGTCCGCTGAAGTGAAAGTCAACGATGAGGACGGGGGGATTCAGCTCTTCCACCTGACCATTCTTGCGGGCGGCCACCCTCAGCTCCGAATGTGCCCGGACTGTCACACCGTCCCGGCGTACGGATCGCCCTGTCGATGCCTCTTCGGTTGTTCCGCCTTCCATCACCAGCTTCTCCCCAGCGCTCGTGGTTGTGAAGTTGACCTTGATCCCCTCGTATGCGACTTCCCACGTATCGACTCGTTTGAGAACTTCCTCCGTGTCCGAACGAGGGATCTCGCTCCCCTGAGGGCCATCTTCGTCTCGAATCAAAACGATGAGGCCCTCGGCTAGAAGCTCACGTATCGCTTGCTCTGCCATCGCAAGTCGCTCCGAGACGGGCCGTTCTGGAAACAATGCGTTAGCCCGCCACCACGCCTCATACACACCGTTGATGTCATCGGCTGCACTGACGAGCAGTTCCCGCTTGTAAGCACCGAATCCCTCACACGAGCGCACATCTGGCATCCTCGAAGTCTGACACTCCGACCGCCCAATGCGTTCCAGCAGCGTCCACGGATGGGTATCCCATGGTGCCGCAGGGTGCACCCAGACCCGGCGTACTGGGACACCCCAGGCTCATGGGCCGCCGTGGAATTGGTACCCGTAGTAACAACTTCCGGGGTCGCCATTGGAGGTTGTCGAAGGAGCAAACATCCACCAGTTGCCGATCAAGTGCCGCTCACATTCGTCTGCAAAAAACGCCGACGGTCGGTCGGTGTAGACGAGGCCCCCAAGGGTACTCGGACCGCGAGAGACGAACGTCAGCGCATGACCAACCGGCGTCCAAACGGCGCACTCCTTGTAGGGCGCCGAAAGTGGACCGACCGAACCGCTGTCGTGAACCGTGCAGGGCTGTGAGGGCAGAGTTCCACGGCTGCTGTGAGAGGCGTGCTGCAACCTGTTAAAGGTGTCCTGAGCTTGTGCAGTCGCGTTCGACCATTCGATACCAGCAGGGAGCGCGAACTCGAACGTCCAAAGGCAAGCCAACACAGTCACGGCCGCCGTACCCACGGCGAGTAGCCAGCCTGCCTGTCGTCTCGCCCGGAACGAGGCAACTACCCATGACACCAGCACGATCCCACCGCCGACGGCCGCCACGATGGCGGTCGGCACCGCCAGCGATTGCCCAGGTGTGACAAGAACCGTGCCTAGGGCAGCGAGTGCGATGCCGATGAAAGCCGCTGCTCCACCCGCTACCCACCGCGCCGATGATGACGAGCCGGGGAGTTGCTCAGCGTCCGCTGATGTACGTGCCTGGGTCGCCTGGACCACGAACTCCATTTTGCACTATTCGGACCTTGGTAACTTGGTACCCGAAGTGCCGACTGCCCCACCGTCACGGCGTTAGGTCATACCCGTGGCACGTCCTTCGGGGATGCACTTTGTGGGGCACCCGGGCTGGTGGGTTCTGTGCGGCCCGAACTCTCGCAAGATCACGCGGGATCGGGCAAAATACGCTCGTGTATCCCGATCGAGACCTCGCGTCCGATGCGAGGGGCCCGACACTGCGGACTCAACGCCTCGTGTTGCGGCGTTGGCGCGCCGAAGACCTAGTGACCTGGGTCAGAAATAGATCGCGCTGGAGGAATTTTCTCCAGTCGCGCCGCGTTGTGCCTTTCGTCAGCGACGATTGGAGGCAGCAATGCGACGGTCCGTACTCGAACCAGTGGTGCTGAGCGACGACGAGCGTGAAACGCTCGAGCGCTGGGCCCGACGACCAAAGAGTGCCCAAGCGTTGGCGCTGCGGTGTCGGATTGTTCTGGCGTGCGCCGAGGGCGGACACGTCTACGAGGTTGCCCAACGTCTGGGTCTCGATGAGCACACGGTGGGCAAGTGGCGTCGTCGGTTCCTGGCCAATCGCCTCGATGGTCTCCACGACGAGCCGCGCCCAGGCACCCCGCGCTCGATCTCCGACGACGACGTCGAAGCGGTGATCGTCAAGACACTCGAAGAGACTCCGGTCGACGCCACCCACTGGTCGACACGGTCGATGGCCAAGGCGACTGGAATGAGCCAGAGCGCGGTCAGCCGGATCTGGCGGGCCTTCGGTCTCAAACCCCACCTGGTCGATACCTTCAAGCTCAGCCCCGACCCGCTCTTCGTCGACAAGGTGCGCGACGTCGTGGGCCTCTACATCAATCCCCCCGATGGGGCCCTCGTCTTGTGCGTCGACGAGAAGACCCAGGTCCAAGCGCTCGATCGCACCGCCCCGGTGCTTCCCCTTCGCCCCGGGCTCCCCGAGCGGCGCACCCATGACTACGTGCGTCACGGCACCACCAACCTCTATGCGGCACTTGACGTGGCCTCGGGACACGTGATCGCGGACATGACCGAGCGTCACCGGGCTGAAGAGTTCCGTCGGTTCTTGAACCTGATCAACCGCTCGGTCCCCGACGAGCTCGACGTTCACCTCGTCGTCGACAACGTCTCGACCCACAAGACTCCCGAGATCAAGCGCTGGCTCCTGCGCCACCCGCGCTTCACGCTGCACTTCACCCCGACCTACAGCTCGTGGATCAATCTCATCGAGCGCTGGTTCGCCGAGCTCACCACGAAATGGTTGCGCCGCGGGACACATCGCTCGACCAAGGAACTCGAGGCATCGATCGCCCACTGGATCGATCAGTGGAACGAAGATCCCAAGCCCTTCGTCTGGCACAAGAGCGCCGACGAGATCCTCGAGACCCTCGCTACCTATTGTCAGCGAATGACTTCTGACTCAGGTCACTAGCACCCTTTGCCGAACTCAACGCCGATCCCGACGTAATGGCGCACATGCAGAAGAGCATGAGCCGAGAGGAGAGCGACGCATTCGTGGCGCGCATCGAGGAGGAGTTCGACGACTGCGGTTTCGGTCTATGGGCCGTAGAGGTGCCGAACCACTCGCCGTTCATTGGCTTTGTCGGGTTGCACCGAGTGCCGTTTGACGCTCCCTTCACGCCTGCGGTCGAAGTCGGATGGCGCCTAGCCCGCGAGCACTGGGGCTACGGATTCGTGACCGAGGCGGCTCGTAGTGCGGTTCGCTACGGACTCGAAGAGGTCGGTCTTGACGAGATCGTTTCCTTCACCAACCCAGACAACGTCCGGTCGTGGAAGGTAATGGAACGCCTCGGCATGATTCGCGATCCGTCGTCGGACTTCGAGCACCCCAACGTTCCAAGGGGACACTGGCTCCGTCCCCATATCTTCTACAGGTTTCCGCCTGCGGCCCCGTCGCCGTAGTCGCCCGATCTGCCGATCGGCGCCCGTCGAAGACAGGCAGATCCGAGCAGAACGAGCGCCCCATAAAGCGCAGCGAAACGGGCGCTAGAGGTATCCCCATCGTGGCGAAGGGTGCGCCCAGGTCCGGCGATATGGGGATCCTCACGGAACTCATTGAGGACTAGCGGGATATTGTTTGAGACGTGGCGGTTCCTCCACCGACTGGGAAGTGGTTGCTTAGGTTCAAGTGGACTGCCATGGCCTTTACGCTCGGGGCGACGGCCTTGTCTCTTCGTAAGTTTGCCGCAGACCGGAACACCTATCAGTCGGTTCCGCCGTTTCTGAGTGCGCTCCATCGCTCCGTTCCCAACGCCGTCTCCAACTCGACCGTTGGACTATTCGTGCTCGTTCTCGGTCTCATAGTGCTCGTGCAGTTGATCTTGTCCGCGGTGACACCGCTGGGACGGCACCATGCTGCGCTACCCATCGTCATTGAAGTCGCCCTCTGGGTGGGGTTTTGTCTTTCCAGCTACGAGATGACGAAGAAATACCGGGCGAACATCAACTGTTCCGGTCCGCACTGTCTGGTCACGTATCCGTCCGTCATTCCATATCTGATTGCTGGCGTCGTGGCCGGAGTCGTTATTGGCGTTACTTGGAGAGTCGCCTACAAACACGACAAGCGAGCCCTCTCTCCCGCTGATCGGATTGAGTCAGCCCCAAACCTCTCTGGATAACCTCATGGCTGGGTCGACCCCGTTGTGACGGGCGGTGGCATCCCAATCCGGGCAACGGGGGCAGTCGCACCTAAGTCTTCAGACATCCCACCAAATCAGTAGGTGATTGATTCCGGACCGGTCCAGTCCAGCTCAGGTCTCTGGTGCGCGATGGCTAGCTCGAGCTCCGCGGTTTCTGCCGACGGGTTGCGTCCAACCTTGTCCAAAAGATCCCTGAGCCGCTGGAACTGTCGCAAGGGTTCGGCTCTTCTGCCGCAACGATATAGAGCAAGCATGAGCTGCCTCCATCTTCGCTCCCGAAATGGCTCCACCTCAACCGCATCAAGCACATCAGGAAATAGCTCCATGTGCTGCCCGAGCAGGAGCTTGCGCTCGATCTCGTCTTCTTCAGCGGAGGCCCGGCGCTCGTTTTCGTCCATGGGTCCCTTCGCTTCAAAGGGCCGTTGCCCTCGCCAATAATGGCTCAGACCCGGCGATACGGGGCACTCTCAGTGAGTTGAATAATGGGAGGGTGAACGTCGAGAAGTTCTTAGAGTTGCTGGCCGGGAGACTCGATGCCGTGGCACCAGGGTCCTATCGGGTTATCTCCGACGGGGACATGCTTTGGTGGGGAACGAGCGGCACCTACGCCCGCCAGGCGTACGAGGCTTACTTTGACCAGGGTGGCGAGCACGAGGTCATATCAGCCGTCGCATTCAAGGCCATGGATGAGCTACAAGACTCTGTAACTGAAAATACTGGCGAACCGTGGCCGGGTCATCGAACTGTGCCTGCCCCGCATGCCGTGGTTGAAAACGGCGTACTACTCATGTGGTTCGGAGACAGAAATCATCCGGTGCTCAGTCTTGACCCTATTGAGCTTGCCGACCTGGAATAGGCGTCGCCCGGTTGTCCACACGCCCCCTGGGGGCCGTTCAGTCACGCCCAGGTCCGGCGATAGGGGCACCCCCGAGGCTCCGAGCTTCCAGATGAGGATGGTGGAATCATTGCTGGTATGCGACGGTTCTGCTCCGGTGCCGACCTCCTGGCAGTGGTCCTCATGGCGTGCGGAATCGCTCTCGCCTTGGGTCAGCCTTCGAGCGCCGCAGGATCGGACTCGGCCGCCTCCGCCTTGCCAACCTGGCTTCATAAGACTGTGGATGCCAACGCGTATGCGGCTCAGGCTTCGCCCTTTGTGCCGAGTGTCGTGCCGGCCGGTACGGGAGTGCCCCGTAACGATGTGACCGCATCCGTATCGGACAACAGCGCATTGAAATTCGGTCTGGCCACCTTTCCAAGCTCCACCCAGACGTATCCGGCGATCAGCACTAATGGCGGAACGGCCTGGAAGGTCGATGGTCCCCTCTTTCATGTAAATGCGCTGCAAGGGGCGAGCGTGGTGGCTAGCTCCGGAGTCCTTCCCCCACACGGCGCCTACTTTTGGGCACACGGGGCCAACGTCATATGGCTTACCTACGACGAGGGCGCTCACTGGCGGACGGCGGTCTTTGGCGCCGGAGTCGATGATCTGAGGTCGAGACGCGGGACCCTTGAGGCTGTTGTATTCGGCGCCCAGGTACGAGCTACCGCTTTGCAGAGGTTTCTCTACGTGAGCACCGATTCGGGAAAGACATGGAGGTTCCATCGGCGGCTAGCCGACTTCCACACTTGAGGCTCATAGCCTCCGTCCCGGCGTTATACATGTGATCCGTAGGTCCTGGGCTGATCCTATGGAAGCACACTCACTGGGCGTCGGCGACTCCTTCGATGAGGCCGTCGAAGAGCTGACGACGGTCGCTCTGACCACGCTCGTCGGCGTGCTTGCGTTGGCGCTTCAAGATGGTGAGGAACTGGGGTCCGGTCTCGAAGAAGCCACACCGCTCACAGACACTCTCGAAGGCGCAGTCGAGGAGAGCGGGTCTGGTGCAGTGACCATTGGCGAGGAACCGGTGATGGTCGTTCACTGACCTGCGCGCCCGACCGTGCTTGAGGAGTGCGGCCCCGGAGAGTCCGTAGTACTGGGCCTCGACTGCTTCGGTCACCTTGAAGTACGCGTCGGCGACGGTGTCGTCGGAGATGCGCGCATAGATCAGCGTCATGTCCATGGAGCGGTGCCCGAGCAAGGCGGCGATCGCCTCGAGGCTCATGCCCCGGTTGATGGACTGGGTGGCGAGGGTGTGGCGCAGCTGGTGGGGATGGACGTGGCCGACCCCGGCTCGCTTGGCCACGCTGGCCACGTAGCGATGGACCGTGCGCCGGTCGAAGGGGCGGCCGTCGTCACGCTCGAGAAGGTGGCCCGAGCGTGAGCGCCCGCGCACGGCCTTGTACTCGACGATGAGGTCGACCAGCATCGGCAGCAGAGGCACGTAGCGGTCGTTGTGCAGCTTGCCGATGGGGATGCGGAGGCGGTGGACCGTCACCCTTGCGGACCATGGCGTCGTCTTCGAGTCCGGCGAGCTCGCCGACACGCATCCCGGTGCGGGCCAACAGCTCGACCATGAGACGACGGCGCAGGTTGGGGTCCTCGGCCAGCGCCGCCATGAACTTGGATGCCGTGGGGTCGTCCAAGAACTTGGGCAGCGGTTCGTCGAGGGCCGGGAAGTCGCTCATGTAGATGAACAGGCGGGCCGGGGCGTCGTCGTAGTCCCACTCCATGATGCGCTCGAAGAAGGTGCGCACCGTGCTGAGCCGGTGCCGGATCGTCATGGTGGCCAAGGGCTTGCCGGTCCTTCCTCGGCGTGCGGCCAGCCAGCGCTTGAAGTCCTCGATGTGGGGCCGTCCGATGCGCGCCACCGACGATGCAGCTCGGATCGGCTCGCTCACCCGATGGGCGAAGAAGCGCAGCGTCAGCTCGGCGGCAGCCACGGTGCTCGGCGGGCCGAGACTTCGAGTTGATCCAGGTAGGAGGCCATGGTGGCCACCATGACCGGTGCCCTGAGCGGCGATCTCGGCCCAGGTCACTTCGGGCGTCCCGCCGCCTGGGCGACGCTGACGGGAGGCTGCGAACGGGCGAGTGCGTTCATTGGGCCACCCCCACCAGCGCCTGGGCCTCGATGGCTTCGGCGGCACGGCGGTACTCGTCGTCGAGCCAGTCGACGCTGAGGTGGAGATAGACCCGGGTCGAGGTGATCGAGCGGTGTCCGGCCTGGGCCTGGATGGCTTCGATGGCCATGCCCGCTTCGCGCAGCGGGTGAAGCAGGTGTGGCGCAGTTCGTGGCAGGTGCCGTGGGTGAGTTCAGCCCGCCCTCGTGCGTCGCGGATGATCTGTTGCGAGACCCGGCACCGAGAGCGGTTGGCCGCGGCGTGCTCCTTTGAGCGCGACGAAGAGCGCGTCGCTCGACGTCTCGTGGCCGCTCGTGGTCCATGTAGCGCGCCACCGTGGCGAAGAAGGTGGGTGAGAGCGGCACCAGACGTTCGTGGCCACCCTTGCCTTCTCTGATGAACACCCGCCACTCGCCGAGACGCAGATCGCCCAGGCGAAGACCGAGCACCTCGCAGCGCCGCAGGCCGCCGAGCACCATGGCCTGGGTCATGGCGCGGTCGCGCTCGGTGCGCAGCGCTCCCATGAGCGCGTCGATCTCGTCGGGGTCGAGGATCCGGGCAGCCGGCGCACGCCGCGCACCAGTGGCAGGCCCCGACCGCCCCGTGAGCGGCTCTGACGGGTGGCGATGCCCCGGGGCACCGGGTTGGCCGTCACCGCCACGTCGTCGCGGGTGATCAGGTAGCCATACAAGCTCGAGACCGCCGCCAGCCGGCGCTTGATCGTCGCGGCCGAGAGACCAGCCGAACCGTCGGCGATGCGCACCACGTTCTCGGCGCCGGGCTTGGGACGGCGCTGCGCGGTGACGAAGGCCATGACGTCCTTGGGCCGCACCTCGAGCGGGTCCTTGCCCACCACGGTGAAGAAGACGCTCAGGTCGTGGGCATAGGCCCGGACCGTGTTCGGACGGGCCCGGCCGACCACGAACTCCAAGAACTCGTCGATCAGCTGGTGGCCGATCCGATAGACGCGTTCACCGTCGGGACGGACGTGAGACTCGAATGACGGACTCCACTCCACCGCACACCTCCTGGTCGGGTTTGCACCCGAGGAGGATCCCCCGGATGCCTATCCCAGGAGGTGGATCACATGTATAACCGGCGAACGGGGGCAGGGGCGATTGACGATCTGACAGACTTTGAGAGTGCCGCTCCGCAGCCTCAACCCTCGACAACGTGTCGTTGTTGTGGCTGGGTTCGCCTTCATCCTCTACTGGGTCGGGCGGTGGATCATCTCGGCAGGAAGCACGAACGGATGGGTGGCCTACGCACCATTGAGTGGAGCTTCCTCCGGTGAGCCATTCCTACTGACTCATCTCTGGGCACAGCTCCTGATCTGGATCGGTCTGGTTCTCCTATGGGTAGTGATATCCCTTCTCATCTTCCGAGACAGGCAAGATTCTGATCAGGAGCCAGATCCCCCCCAACTGACCAGTACCCCTAGCCGGCGCATGGGGTATCCGACCGCCAATACGCTAAGTCCGTGGTAGTCAGGGAAGAGACATTTCAACGGGCGTCAGTGACGCTCGCACTGTCGACCATTCTTCTTAGCGTTCTCGGTGCGACCCTGGGGTGGTGCACAGGCCCAGCCGCCGCTCAAAACGTCTCGACTGCGTCGCTCGAGAGGTCGCGGGCAATCCCCAAACTCGTCCCAGCCCCGGGCCAATTGCGAGACCAATGCGTCGTGGCAGCTACTCGCTTGGGGTTCCCCGTGCCGTGTCCACAACTGTACCCTCGCTCTTGGGTCGTGCTACGTCGTGCCCCCGTCCCGTCGGCGCCGCGTCCCGCATTCCCCCCGTGTGTCGGGGTGGACGGAGCCACTCAGTATTCCATTTTCTTCCTTGAGTTCTACGGGTTCGATGTGCCCAAGGGCTACTCAGGAATCAATGGCAAACCAGTTGGTCATATGACTCTTGAGGCTCACCGGTTCACAGATGATCCGTTGAAGCCATGCATTGGCGGGAGAACCATAGGGACGGCACGCATCGGGATCTGGACCACTAGCGAGTTCACCTGCCCGAACGACAGCCCGTACATCGAGCGAGTTGCTATGCATGGAGAGGGTGCTTATGTCGGTCACCTCGCCATCGCTTGGAAAGCAGACGGGATCAGTTACATCGCCAGCGCCCACGGTCACACAACGGCGAATCTCACGCTGTTGAAGAGGTTTGTTCACTCAATCGCCCTCATATCGCCGGGCGATTCGTCGGGCTGAGGGGTAGCCCGATGGTGCCACATGGTGGCGCTCAGACCCGGCGTTCTGGGGCAGGGGTAGAGTCGGCGCCGTGTTGAAGATGGTGATGTACAGGGTAGGTAGCGGGGAACTCGCGCTGACGGCTGGCGCCCTTACAGTCATGCTCGGACTCTCGGTGACAGTGGGTTCGGCTTCGGCCACCAACGCCAAGAGGTCGAGCGGCTCCTTTACGCTGACTGGGGCGGTCGTGGGCAAGCTCAAGGTGGGCCATACGTCCTGTGTGATCAGCGCCAGTCAGCCCAACACAGAAGGGATCACCTGGCATTCCGTAAAGCTCAACATCTTCGGGAAGTCCAAGACGCTCTCAACTGTCAAGGTCGATATTGAGCCCTCAAAGTTCGGTACGACCAACACGCTGGATTTCAAAGCGGTCAATGTCCCGGTCGGAACGGTTGGTCTATCCATCGGACCCTCGCCTTCATGGATTGGTGACTCTGGCACGGTCAGCACGAGCGAAGGTGGAAAGATCCGGGTCCGTCAACGGAAGCATGATCCTTCCGTTGACGGACAAGCAGCAGCCTGGGACCGTCGGCATAGTGGGATCGTGGACAGGGTGCTCGGGTCACTCCCCCTTCACCACTTGAGCTACAGCTAGCAACCCGTCGCCGCCCAGGACGCCCCTAGCCCATAAGTGCCGTACGGGGGCAGGGGGAGCAATCGAAGGTCTGCTTGACGCACGGGCGACAGCGGGTGACCATGTTTGTGTACCCGGTGGCGAGTTGCTAGCGCGGAACTGCAGCCAATCTTGTAGCCCAGGGAACGATCTTCGGTGCATTTCGACGGACTCGCCCGAACGACGCGCCCTCTCTGAACTGCCGCAACGCACTTCTGTGAACCGTTAGATGTCCCAATTATTGGATCCCAAGGTGCCGGGATCGAGACCCGGGCGGCCCACTGGAAGGAATTTTCGGCCTTTCCTGAGAGACGGTGGCGAGTCTGGGCACGTTCCGAACATCGCGACGAGCTCACCCGGACTCCAGGAACTCGGCCGGTCTTTAGTGGATGAGTACCTTCAGCGCATCGTGATCGGCCGCGTGCCCGAAGACTTCGTACGCTTCGAGCATCTGGTCGAATGAAAATTCATGGGTGACGAACTTGTCAGCAGGGAGCTTGTGTTCGGCCACAAGCTTGAGCAGCATCCCGAGCGTGTTCGTGTTGACCAGACCCATAGAGATGTCGATGTTCTGGATCCACAGTTCGTTGAGGGCGAGGTCGACGGACTTGCCGTGCACGCCGATATTGGCCACGTTGCCGCCGGGGCGCACGATGACCGTTGCCATCGTGAACGTCTCGGGAACGCCGACTGCCTCGATCGCGACATCGACACCTAACCCGTCCGTGAGTGCAAGAACCTGCTCCTTCCAGTCCGAGTCCCCGGAATTCACGGTATTGGTGGCACCAAAATCGGCGGCCCGGGCGAGCCGGGAATTGTCCAGATCGATTGCGATGACCTTGGACGGCCCGTAAAGGCGCGCCGTCATCACGGCCGAGAGGCCAACGGGTCCGGATCCAATGATCGCCACGACATCACCGGGGGCCACGTGTCCGTACTGGACGCCGATCTCGAAGCCGGTGGGCAAGATGTCCGAGAGCAGAATGCCCTCGGCATCGGTCATGCCTTCCGGCACCTTGTACACCGAGTTTTCTGCGAAAGGAACTCGGACGTATTCGGCCTGGGTCCCATCGATCATGTAGCCAAAGATCCAGCCGATTCCGGCCATGCCCTCAGGATCGAGACAATGGCTGTAGAGGCCCTTGCGACAATTCGAGCATTTCCCGCATGAACTGACGCACGCCAGGATCACTCGGTCCCCTACGGCGAGTTGGGTGACTCCCTCGCCCACTTCGGTGACGACGCCGATCCCCTCGTGCCCCAATATGCGATCGATTGCCACCTCTGGGACGTCCCCCTTGAGGATGTGGAGATCGGTACCACAAATGGTGGTCGCGACCATCTTTACGATCACGTCGGTCGGTTGCTCGATCTTCGGATCCGGCACCTCGTCCCAGATCTTCTTGCCGGGGCCCTTGTAGATCAATGCTTTCATGATGGCCTCCAGATTCGTGCGTCCCGACCACGTTCAATGGTCGCGAGGATCGGCATCAACGTGATCGTGATGACGGTGCCTCAACGTCTTACGGTAAAGGTTGGCGAGGTCACCGCCTACGGAAGAAGGTCCCTTCTTTGTCCGGGGGTGGATTCTCCGCGCAAGGTGATCTTGGCGGCCGCGCCAATTCGATTCGACGACGCATTGCTCCTCACGCCAATTCTGACGCAGATCGTTGCAGGCAGATGTCGCACCGAGCCTCGGGGGGCGTTTCGGCCCACATCCTGAGTCTCGCCCCGTATTCGATGACCTTTCCACAGATCGCCTCTGGGGCGAGAGCCCACGCGACCAAGTGCCAGATTCCGTCTCCACCGGGTGGCAGGACTCCATGAGGACCCTCCATGGCGGACATTCACAGCACGGTAGGTCGCTCGCAGGACCCTTCCGTAGGGACGAAGGTCCTTACGACGTCGACGAAGGTCCTCACGTCGTGCTCAGGTCTCCGCGATGGCGATCATTCACTCAAGCGACTCCCCGGGCCTCTTCAACCCGGTGTTTCCATGCAATCGCCAAGGCGAGGACCGCCACGAAGCCGCCCAAGATCAGCCAGTGGCTGAGGGTCAGGGTTTGACCGTCAAGAGAGGCCAGAGCCAGAGCGACCTGGTGGTAGTTCGGCATCAGGTGAGCAATGAACTGGAGCGGGCCGGGCATTTGGTCAACCGGGTTGAACAGACCCCCGAAGTAGCCGAGAACGAACATGAGCCCGGTCACGACGGGAAACGCAGCCTCAGGCGTCACCAAGAAGCCGATGAAGACCCCGAGCAGGGCAAAGGGGAGGGACGTAGCCCAGAGCAACAGGGTAAGCCCTATCCATGTCGTGATACCCAGTCGGACGTCACCGAAGCCTGCACCGACTGCCTCGACCAAAATTATCACCGGGAGCACCACGAACATGCTGGCGATGACCTTGGTGGTGACGTAGGACCACGCCGGAAGTGGGGTGACACGCAGCTGGCGGGCCCATCCAGAGGCTCGTTCCATCGAGAGTCTGGTGCCGCCTGCGTTGAGGGCAGCCACCAATGCCCCGAATGAGCACATGGAGACCATCAAATAGACGCGCCAGGGCACGGTGCCATCGACCACCTTGCCTGCGGTGTGGTCGCCGAGGAAGAGCATGTAGAAGATCACCGGAAAGCCAATGGTGATGGCGAGGAACTTCCAGCTCCGCAGCAGGCGTCCCACCTCGAATTGGCAGAAGGCCAGGAGTGGTGTGAGGCGGGTCCGCCAGCTGTCGCGTGGCATGGCGTCGGTTCTCCCGCGCGTACTCCGGCGATTTGACAGGGTCGGCGGCCCGACCGGTGCATTCATCACCGGTCATCCCGAACAGCGACTCCGTTGGACGCAATCGGTGGGGGTATCACAGCATTGACCTCATGAGTGTCACTGCTTCTTGTGAGGGCGACGAAAGCCTGCTCGAGCCCAGCGCCGGTAATTTCGAGGTCACGGAACTGCACTCCGCGCCCCACCAGGTCGCGGATAGTGGCGTCAGCGTCAAGCGAGTCAATCGAGACGCCAGTGCCGCAGACACTCACCTCGGTGACGCCGTCAAGGTCGGAGAGTTCGGGACGGTCGGGCTGTTCGATTACGAAGCGGACCCGTCGTGTGGCCACAGCTGCCTTGAGGGTGGCTCCGGGGCCGTCCGCCACGACTCGTCCGTGGTTGAGCACAACGACGCGGTCGGCGATGTCGTCAGCCTCCGCCAGATGGTGAGTGGCAAAGAGCACGGTGCGGCCTTCGTTCCCGAAATCGCGCATCATTCGCCAGAAGCCTTGGCGGGACTCCACGTCCATAGCCGAAGTCGGTTCGTCGAAGAAGACAATTTCGGGGTCGCCCGCAATAGCGATGGCGAAACGGACACGCTGGGCCTGTCCACCCGAGAGACGGTCGGTCCGTTGTCGCAGGAGAGAACCGATATCCGCGCGCTCGACGATCTGGGCGAGGGGCGCAGGCCGTCTGTAGAGCCGCCGGACCAGGCCAAGTGCCTCGTCGACGCGCGCGCCGGGAGGGAGGCCGATGCCTGAGCCGGACTGGAGCATCGCCCCCACTCGGCCTGCGGCCACGGCTTGGCGCGGGTCGCTGTCGAGCACCTCGACCCGACCCTCCTGCGGACGGAGGAGACCGAGAAGCGCGGAAATTGTGGTCGACTTGCCGGCTCCATTCGGTCCAAGAAGTGCGAGTACCTCTCCCTGGAGGACTTCCAAGTCCAGCCCATCCAGTGCAACGCGCGAGCCGTAGCGGTGCGTGACGTTCTGGAAGGAAAGGGCGATTGAGCGCCCCGGCTCAACAGTCATCGCGTCGGGTGGTGCTGCTACAAGGGAAGACAAGACGTTCTCCAACGGATCGGGTCATGCTCGCGCTGCGCGACATCAGAATCGTGCAACCGCCAAACCGGCCTCGGCATCCGTCGAAAGAATGATTGACGAATCAGCAGTACCTTCTGCATGCCGTCTTTCCTGCCCCCCAGGAGCGGCTTACAGACTCGAGCCCCCTCTGGCGAAGCCACCGCCACCGGTGCCGTCGGTGCTCCGTTCACAGATCCTTTAGAAGAACCCGAGAGGCTTCGTGCCATAGCTGACAAGGAGATTCTTGGTCTGCGAGTAATGCTCGAGCATCATCTGGTGATTCTCTCGGCCAACACCCGAGATCTTGTACCCGCCAAAGGCGGCCCCGGCCGGGTAGAGGTGGTAGCAGTTCGTCCACACTCGACCCGCTTTGATGGCGCGGCCCATGCGGTAGGCGAGGTTTCCGTTCCGGGTCCACACGCCCGCACCGAGTCCGTACGGTGTGTCGTTGGCGATCCTGACGGCGTCTGCTTCGTCGGCGAATCTGGTGACGGCCAACACCGGACCGAAGATCTCCTCTTGGAAGACCCGCATACTGTTATGACCCTCGAGCACGGTGGGCTCGTAGTAGTAGCCGCCTTCGAGCTCACCGCCCAGATGAGCCTCCTTTCCTCCGATGAGACAGGTGGCCCCCTCTTGCGACCCGATCTCGACATATGACGCGATCTTCTCCATCTGCTGAACCGAGACCTGGGGACCGATCATGGTTGAGGGGTCGAGAGGATTTCCCTGGCGGACCACGGCGATCCGGGCCAGGCAACGCTCCATGAAACGGTCGTAGATCGACTCGTGAATGAGCGCCCTCGACGGGCAGGTGCACACCTCTCCCTTGTTAAAGGCATAGAGCACGAGGCCTTCGATCGCCTTGTCCAAATATTCGTCCTCTTCGTCCATCACGTCGGCGAAGAAGATGTTGGGCGATTTGCCGCCGAGCTCCACAGTCGAGGGGATCAGGTTCTGGGCCGCGTACTGCATGATCAACCGCCCGGTCGTCGTTTCTCCGGTGAAGCCGATCTTGGCGATGCGGGGACTCGAAGCCAGCGCTTTGCCGATTTCGCCGCCGGGACCGGTGACGATATTCACCACACCGGGTGGGACGACGTCTTGGATGACCTCGGCGAGCTTGAGGATCGACCACGGAGTGGGCGAGGCCGGCTTGACGACGGTGCAGTTTCCCGCGGCAAGCGCTGGTGCGATCTTCCATGCCGCCATCAGCAATGGAAAATTAAAGGGGATGATCTGACCTACGACCCCGAGCGGCTCGTGAAAGTGGTAAGCCACCGTTTCCTTGTCGATCTCGGTCGAGCGCCCCTCGAGAGACCTCGTGGCCCCGGCGAAGTAGCGAAAGTGGTCGACGGCGAGAGGAAGGTCGGCAGCCAAGGTCTCACGTACCGGTTTTCCGTTCTCCCACGTCTCGGCCACGGCCAACATCTCGAGGTTCGCTTCGATCGCGTCGGCGATGGCGTTGAGCACGGCGGCCCGCTCGGTCAGGGAGGTCTCACCCCAAGTATCCTTGGCCGCGTGGGCAGCATCGAGCGCCAGTTCGACGTCTTCGGCGGTGGAACGCGCGACCTCGCAGAAGGGCTGGCCGTTGACCGGGCTGACGTTCGTCATGTACTGACCATTGACGGGAGCGACCCATTTCCCACCGATGAAGTTGTTATACCGCGGCTCGACCTTGACAAGGCTGCCCGGCCGGCCTGGAGCCACAAAGACCTTCGTCGGGTCGGGACTCGCAGTGGCGACCACTTCCTCAGTCAGTGTCACTCTTTCCTCCTTGTCGAATCAGAACCTGACGACGGACCGCCCGATGCCGGAGTCATGACGACTCAGATAGCGGAACATCGCCTCTGAACGACGCTAAGGCGAGGAACGGATTACAACTAGGGAGGAAGGTCCTGGCCCGCCGGGGACCTTCGGCCTTACGTCACGGCGCGCGGTCTTCCTCCCTGCGCCATGGCACCGGCGTACACGGCGAAACTGATTACGTCCAGGCAAGCCATGACCCACCACGGTGGAATGACGCCGCCTCCGCCGACGAGCGCATCCTTGGAAGGACCCCGCTCCACCCTGGGTGCCACCGTGGCAAAGATTGTCGAGGTACGAGACTCTGTCCGGTCTGCCACGAGGTGCTACTACGTCCCGGTCAGCGGGAAAGTGCCCCCCCTGTTCGGGAATCCTCCCGACCCCGACCATCCGAGGGTGGAAGAGATAGACGGTGGGGGTGGCATCAAGGATCAGTGCCACTTGCCTTCATCTCCTCACTTCCGCCGAGTCGTCGCCAGGCCGAAATCTCGAATGACAGGGCCGGCCATTGCGGCGGCAAAGCGGAACGCGCCAGAGCTGTAGGTGTCGCAGCCGGGCACGACACCTACAGCGTTGCCGACCTGGTTCGGGCAGAAGTGAATCCCGTCTGGCGAACGTACAATGTTCGTCCTGGCTCCGGCGATTGTCGGGCCGGTGCAGGGCTCGAAGAAGAGGCAGGGCAACGCCGAGACAAAGGACTGATGTGGGCCTTCGACTGCTCTTCCCGCGTCGACGTAGGTCACGTGAGCGGGATGTTTGGCAGCCAACGCGGCGAAGGCCAGGTTAAGGGCGTCCCACTTCGAATCATGAGAGGTCCACTCGGACAGAGTGATCGGGGTGCCAATCAAAAAGACGTGTGCCCCCAGACCGAGGAAAACGTTGATCGCTGTCGAGACGGCAGAGCAATAAAGCGTGATAGCGGCCGGCGATCCGAAGACGCAGCCTTTCATGCATGCCGTGAAGGTGTTACCGATGAATTCGAACACGACCGCCTGCGGACGCTCGGTGCCAGCATATCTGTCCATCTTTGAGATCCAGTCACAGGCGGCAGTGCCGCCATAGGAAAAGTCGGTGACCTTGGCCTTACCACCTGCCTGCACGAGATAGTTGAAGTAGGGTTCCGATTGCACCGCAAGGGAGTCACCGAAGAGCCCGACCCGAATCGTGCGGCTGTCGGACACCGCCGATGACGAAGCCGGCACGACTACCACCAGAGTCAGGGCAACTCCGAGACAGGCGAGAAAGAGCCGCATCTGCGGTCGGTTGGGCATGGCTCTCGTGATCGCTCAAGTCGCAAGCACGAATCGATCGCGATCGAACGCGTGTGTCGAATCGACGATCCGTCCGTCTCGCATCGTGACAACACGGTGGGCATGTGCGGCGACATCCGCCGCGTGTGTCACCATAACGATTGTCATTCCAGCGGAGCCGAGCCGCTCAATCAGTTCGAGGAACCGCCTGGTCGATGCCGAATCGAGGCTCCCGGTCGGCTCGTCTGCCAATAGAATCTGGGGATCGTTGGCCAGTGCACGGGCAATGGCTACACGTTGCCGCTCACCACCGGACAACTCCGTGGGCACACGATTCTCGAATCCCGCAAGATCAACCTGAGCCAGGAGTTGGCGGGCTCGAAGCTTCCGTTGGCGAGTCGAAAGGCTGGTACCGAACATAGGCATCTCCACGTTGGCGAGTGCGCTGAGCTGGGGTAGGAGATTGTGGAACTGGAAGACGAGGCCCACCTCATTACGCCGGTAGTGGCTGAGGTCACGAACCTGTGTCAGATCTTGCCCTGTCACCATGACCGAGCCTGAGGACGGGGAATCGATGGCGGCCAGGAGGTGGAGGAGTGTTGACTTGCCGCAGCCTGAAGGCCCGGTGATAGCCACCGTCTCGCCGTAGGCGACGGTCAGATCCACTCCGGCCAGTGCGTTGACACGACCGGGGAAGACTCGTGTCACTCCGCAGACTTCTACGGCAAGCGGCTCCTCACTCATAGCTCAGCGCTTTCAGGGGAGACAGGAGCGCGGCACGGGTGGTCGGATAGAGGGCGCCCAAGAAAGTCATGACGAGCGCGGTGAACAGCGCGCGCCAAAAGGCCCCTTCTGTGAAGTTCGGGTGCAAAATCCCCTTGAGGGCTGGAAGCTGTGCAAGCAGCGTCGCGACGACGAAGGAAAGGGCGACACCGATGCCCGCGCCGACGACGGCGAGCAGAACGCTTTCGCCGAGCAGCAAGGCGACCGTCCGGCGACGGGTCCAGCCGAAGGCCCGGAGAAGCCCGAATTCACGGGTCCGTTCGAAGAGCGAGAGCAACATCGTATTGCCGACGATGATGGCGCCGATGAGGATGGCCAGCACTGTGCTGCCGTTGACCGCGGCCTGCAGGTACACAAGGTTCGTGTCTGCTCTCCCGAACTGGTTGGCAGTTCGGATGGTGGTGAGCTGGGGCTGGTCGTAGGCCACCCGGGCTGCCACGGTCGCGATGGAGTAGCCGGGCTGCACCTTGACGAAGGCCAAGGTCACAATCCCGGGGAGGCGGTTGTAGCCCTGAATGGCAGGGAGCGGAAACATCGCTCCGGCGTCGCCGAACGCGTTACCGGTGGAATAGATCCCGACAACCGTATTGATGGTGCCGTTGGCGTGGAAGCGGTCGCCGACGTGGAGCCCGAGATTGGCTGCCGCCGTCCAGCCCAGCATGACCTCATCGGTGCTCGCGGCGGAATAGCTATGTCCAGCGACGACCTTCACTCCGAACCCGCTCAGATCACTGGGTTGGATCCCGATCTCAATGAACACGGGATTCTGTGCATTGATGTGCTCGGTCTCTACAAGGACGCCCACGGCTCCCTGGACCCCAGCCGTTTGGCGGATCCGGGCCAGTTCGTCATGGTCGATCGTGCTCGACAGCGTGTCTGAAGCGCCCTTTTGAGCCACCGTGAAATCGGCCTTGCCGACGGAGATGATCGCGGCGGCCGATTGTTCGAGTCCGCTACTGGTGACGTCCAGCGCCACAACGGTCATGACGGCGACAGCAACCGCGAGAAGCAATCCGATGGACCGAGCTTTCTTCTTCCACAGGTTGCGCAGGATGAGATCGAAGAAGGTCATAGGGACGCGTCACCAGTGCAGTGCACGTCGAACGGGAGCTCGGACTCAGTCCTTGGCGGGCGACGTGTCCAGCGCCCGACTCCGACGAATGTCGGCGAGCGTGAAGGCTGTCTCGTCCATGCAGTAGGGACTCAATGAGGGCCGACGGGTTCGCTGCGTGCTGGCGACGGCTCGGCGACCTCGGATGCTCTTCATGACGACCTCCTTGATCAAGGACGGCGGGCACCGTCTGGCTCTATTGGACTGCATCGAGCGTCCGACCCGTAGAACCAAAAGCCCCTCCATCTCGGGACCTAAGTCCTTTGTCGGCGGGACCGCGACCGTGCCGGCTGAAGAAGTTCTCATGATGCGGCGGGATCAGGACGTTTGTCCCTAAGACTGCGGCGACTACCGATGTCATCATGCGAACGAAAACGGGAATTCCGCCGGAGAGACTCTTAGAAGGAAGGGAAGTGGTCCTCTCCGTATCTTCCGTGATTTCGCTCAACCTGTATCGCTGAGCATCGACGTAGGACACAAACTCAGTTGTCTGCCGTTCGAGCACACATGAGGAAAGGGGCGGTAGAAGGACGATGGACCAATCTCAAGAGTCAACGAACAAGTTCATCCGATGGCTGAACAATCCCTGCACGGAGAGGCCGGTGGAGCTGCAGCATGACGTGCACTGGAGGATGGCTGTGTGGGCTCTCCGACTCGGGTATGGCGGACTTGCGGTTGCCGTCGCCGGCGTCATTGAGATCGCGTTTGGATTCCCACCGTGGGTCCTGGCCGTCGGGGTGGTCATCTGGCTTGCGGCTGCCGCCGTGACGCTGATTGGATTCCTCTGGACCCGGCATGATCTTCCGGAGCCCCGACCGGGGTATTGGTCGATGCGGCTCATGCTGATCCACGACACATTTCATTCCCAGTCGTGACGGTCAGCCGTCCTGACAACATCGAAAGCTGACGGCCGTCTCGGTCCTCCGACAGCGTGCCCCGCCAGGCGTTGCGGGCCTGGGTCCGGTTCGAGCTCTCGGTGATGAGGTCTTAAGCTCACCCTGGCCGCCCAGGCAGAACCGGACATCTCGTGTCCGAAGGGTTGGGTTCTTCAAGTCGAGGCCATGATTGGATTCCACCAGGACAGCTCGTGGCCCAAATATTTCCATCAAGAGCCAAAGAGTGGAGAATGATCATGAGGCATCGTGCCCAAACCCACAATGCCGTTAGGGCGACGACCTCGATTGAGTCGACTCTCTTGAGGGTCCTCCGCCTCCTTCGCAACGAAGAGGCGGTTCGGCGAGTTGCGCCCTCTTCCGTCTGCAGGCTGCTGTGACCCGAGCACAATCCCTTACCGCGCTAGACGCCTCCTTTCTGCACGCGGAGTCCGAAACAACGCCGTTGCACATGGCGTCTGTAGGAATCTTCGATGGCCGGCATCTTTACGACGGCCAGGGCAAGTTCCGCATCGCCGACATCCGCCGTCTCATCGCCAGCCGGTTGATCCTCGCTCCAAAGCTGCGGCAACGACCCAGCCCGAGTCCCCTCGGTCAAGCGCCACCGACATGGCTTGATTATCCCCACTTCGATATCGAGGAGCACGTGCGCGCGTGTCGGCTCCCTTCGCCGGCCACTGAGGTGGAACTCCGCCAGCTCTGTGCTGATCTGATGTCAGTTCCGCTGGACCGGGCTCGCCCATTGTGGGATCTGACCTTTGTCGAAGGTCTGGGCGAGAGTCGTGTTGCTCTCGTCGAGCGACTCCATCACTCCATGGCTGACGGGCTGGCCGCCGCCGAGCTGGCCACTGTTCTCTTCGACCTGTCGCCCGAGTCGCCCCCATATGACGAGCCTGTCGCCTCTTGGGGCCCATCCCCTCGCGTGCCGGCCTGGCGGGCGGCAACAGAGGATCTGCTGCGCTTGGGGGCGATACCGGTACGAGCGGCCAAGTGGTACATCGAGACCTTTGTGCACCCAATTCGGCGCACCGGAGAGTTGGCCGACCTCGCTCGAGCGTTCGGCACCATTGTCACACCTCGCATCGTGGCCCCCAAATCATCTCTGAACGGACCGATCACCGCCGCACGAGCGGTGGATTTCGTCCGATTGCCCTTGGAGGGGGTGCACGAGGTGGCCCACTCCTTCGACAGCACCATTAACGATGTCCTCTTGACGTTGGTCGCAGGCGGCATGCACGCCCTTCTCAAGAACAGAGGAGAGTTGACGGAGACAAGTGAAATCCAGGTCCTCGTTCCGGTGGGTCTCATCAACGCCGAAGGTCGGGATCTGGGCAACAGCGTGTCAGCGCTGTTCGTGCGGCTGCCCGTCGGTTTGGATGATGCCTTGGACGTGCTGAAGGCGGTATCGGCCGAGGTCGGCGAGGACAAACGCCATCACCAGGCGCTGGCCGCCGCCTCCTTCTTGCGATTCCTCGAACCAGTCCCCCAAGACATCCTGGCCAAGGGAGCCGGGATCATGCACTACCAGCCATTTTTCAATCTGATCGTGACAAATGTTCCAGGTCCGCCGGTGCCGCTCTACGCACTCGGTGCCAGGCTTGTCGAAGCCTTTCCGATCCTTCCTCTCGCCGGAAACCAGAGTCTGGCCGTGGCCGCGCTCTCGTACGAGGGCCAGCTGAATCTGGGTGTGCTCAGCGACCCGGTCACGTGCCCCGATGCACAGGTTTTCTGTGCTGGGGTGCAGACGTGTCACGAATCACTGGTTGCGCGATCCCAGGGTGCCGCGGGGAAACCATAATCATTTCGATTCCCTTGGACTCGACTGTTCGAAGCGTTTCACGGTCAGCGTTGCTGTGGCGTGCCCTGAGTCCCTCGAACGCTCGAAGCGCTCATTCCCCCCGGATGTCACGCCGGCTGAACGCGAATCCTCCGACGAGTGCACACGCCATTCCCACCACGGTCATAATGCCGTTGGCCTCCCAGTTCGGAGCCACGGCGGGCGCAGAAGCCATGTGGTGAAACACCGAGGTATCGAGCACCCAGTGATTGATGGCGCCGATACCTCCAACGATGACGATCAGGAGAGACCAGCCCAGGAGCCCGTACACGGCGATCGACGTGAGCCGTGGCCATAGCCCGAAGGCAAGGACTCCGAACCCCGCCACGACGATGGCCGGAGGAACAAGGTTGACGCCAGCGCCCACCAGCGTTGTGAGGGTGACGCCTGCGTGTTGGCTTGCCGCACCGAGCCAGGTAAGGAGCCCTGCGGTCGCTCCGCTCACGAGTAGGACGACCAAGGTCACCAAGAGTCGTCCCCCGAGCCATAACGGACGCGAGACCGGTTGTGTCAGCAAGTTGTCGAGCCTGCCCTCGGACTCCTCGGCGCGGGCCGCGGTGACCTGGCCTGCGGCCAAGAAGGCGACGAGAAAAGCGAGGATGAGGAAGCAGGCGCCGAGAACGGCTGGCGCGCCGGCCCCCGTAGCTCCGAGTTTGGAAAAGACCTGTTCGGACGAACCGGAGAGGGTGGTACCAGCGGACTTCGCGATAAGCCCGAAGAGCAGTGCGGACAAGGCGATCGAAACCCACCAGCCGATGACACTGGCCCGCTGCATTCGGATGGCGAGTCCCGTCGGACCGAAGAGCAGTCGGAGATGGGTCTGTGCGTGCGCTCGGTCGGGCACGATGCTCTTCCCGACGTCACGCCTTCCGGCAAGGGTGATCGCGCAAATGGCAAGCAAGGCAGCTGAAGGCGACGATCGGCAGGAAGGCCAGAGGCCTTGGGGAGGTGAGCGGCTGGAGCTCCTCGACCCAGCCCAACGGAGAAGCCCAGATCAGCCCGTGGAAGCCCACTCCGGCGTCTGCGATCAGGCGGAGGGCGTAGCTGACCCCAAGGAGGGCGGCGCCGAGGGAGGCGGCCTGGCGGCGGGTGGCCGAAAGCTGGCTGGTGACGGCCCCGACGGCCAGGAACATGACAGTTGTAGCCGCCATGGCCAGGGCGAAGTACAGCGAGGAGCCCACGGCGATCCGCATGTTCGAGCTCCGTCCTGACAAGACGGTGATGACGGCGGTTGTCATCCAAAGTGTGACGGCTCCCGCCCCAAGTCCGCCGATCGCCAGAGCGGTCGCGCGCCGCCGTGTCGTCAGGCCCGCGAGCAGGAGGTCCCAGCGGCCGGAGTCCTCTTCGCCGCGGAGCAATCGCGTGCTGGTCAGGAGCCCCCACACCGCGCCGAGGACCATGAGTGTCATGGAGATCTTGAAGGCTGTGAAGCCACCCACGGTCTGGAGTTGAGTTGCCGGACCGAAGAGTGCGCTCATCGCCTTGTTCGATCCGTAGGCGGCGGCGAGGGCGTCACGCTGAGCTGCGCTGGTGTAGATCTTGACGTAGCTGATCTCCGACGAAGCGATGGCGAGGCCGAAGACAAGACCCCAAACGACTCCCGAACGAGCAGCTTTGCGGGCGGTCACCAGGGCGACGACCGATCCGGCTGATCGTTCGACCAGGAGTGGTGAACTCGCCGGGGACCGCACTGCGATGTCAGGGAGCATTGTCATCGCGCCGTAGAGCGCCAGAAAGAGCTCCTCGAGCGAGGGTTCCCGGCTCACGAGCTGTGCCACTCCGGTGTCGGTGAGGACTTTCAACAGTGGCTCAATCGGCCCCCTCACCTGGCAACGAACCACGTGGCCCTCGATCTCCACAGAGCTCACGCCGGGGATCGCCGAAAGATCTGGGATCGGCCCGTCGAGCGTTGCTTCCACGCTGAGCGCACTCAGGTGGCGCATTTCCGACAGCGTGCCCATCTCGATCAACTTTCCCGAACGCAGAATGCCAACCCGGTCGCACAGGGCTTCCACCTCGCTCATGAGGTGCGACGACAAAAAGATCGTCTGGCCGCGATCCCGAGCTTCTGCGATGCAGAGTCGGAACGCCTGCTCCATCAGAGGATCGAGTCCGCTCGTTGGCTCGTCGAAGATGAGGAGATCAGGCCGAACCATTAGGGCGGCGATCAGGATCACCTTCTGGTGATTCCCTTTTGAGTACGCACGGACCCTCTTCGTCGGATCGAGCTCGAAACGGTCTATCAGCTCGTTCTTATAAGCCAGATCGACCCGGCCATGCACACGCCCGAGCAAGGCGAGCGTCTCGGCGCCAGTGAGGGAGGGCCAAAGGCTGGCCTCACCGGCCACGAAGGCCGTCGTCGATGGGTCTCGACGGTCTGATGCTGACAGTCGAGGTCGAAGATTTGGCACCGCCCGCTCGTTGGTCGGCTGAGTCCGAGAAGAAGACGGATGGTCGTTGTCTTGCCCGCACCATTCGGTCCGAGATAGCCGACCACTTCACCCCGTGGTACCTCCAGATCGAGGCAGTCGAGCGCAAGCGAATCGCCGTAACGCTTCGTGAGGCCCTCGGCACGTATGGCCATTTCTGCCATTGCGACTCGCCTCCGCTTTCGTACGTCCATCAATCGTCCTAGGCGGGCAGTGGCGCCATCTGAGGGATGGATGGCCCGCTTGCTCCGGTTGCGATCCGCTGTGGCCGTCACAGAGAGACTCCATCCAGTCCCGACTTGCGGGACTGGATGGAGCGTTCTGCGGGCGGATCGAGCCTGTTCAGGCTGGGACCAGGCTCCCAGTCTGGGCGTGATGGGCGTGCACCTCGATCTCGGCGCTCTCAGAGACTCTCCGAGCGTGAACAATCCCGAACACCACAAGGATCGCCATCAATGCGGCGAGGACAAAGGCGGTGATGGCTCCGATGAGGGCGATCGTGGCGATCGTTCCGAACGCATACGCCTCGAGGAGAAGTCCACGAAGCGTGGTGCCCTGGAAGACCGTCTGCACTTTCGCTTCCTCGGCTGCGTAGGCCGTCGATCCCTTGGGCAGTGCCATGGCCTTCGCGCTGAGCTGGGAGTAGGTCAGACCCCCGCCGATCTCGTTGAGATGCACCGCGATGAAGTCGTTCGCGTAGACCTGCGCCTGCTGAGCGGTGGTCAGTTCTTGTCCCGCGTACTGGGACACGGAGGGGATCATCGACGGAGTGATCTCGCTTCCCGCCACGGGATGAGCAAACGCCGCCTTACTGGGGAACGTGATCTGCTGCTCGGCCAGCTGGTTGTGCACGTTGGAGTTGGCGAAGCTGTAGCCCCACATCAACAACACTCCAGCAATCACGAGCATCAACACCATCAGAATCCCTGCGGTGCTTGCTAATACATCGAACACCTTTCGCTGCATGTCCGTCCTCCTTCGCTCTCACCCCTCCTCGCGAGGAGATCTCGTCTCATTGTCACGATGTGGAAGCCAAATAGGACGGGCGCAAAGGTCCTGACAGGTAAGGACCTTGGTCCCGGCGAGGTGGTCAGTGGGTCGTCCTGTAAACGCCACCAGGCGGGGAATGTCTGATGTCGTCACAGTGTGACCTCCTGGGAATGAGTGAATGAGGTCAGTGCTGTCCCGCAGGTGAGTTGGGGTAAACGAGGGTTCCAGCGTCGCCGTTCAAAAGTCGGACGGCGTCGGCCAGCTGCCCGATGGCTGCCAGGCCGCCGGTTGCTGCGACAAAACGACAGGCTCCTTGAACCTTGGGGCCCATCGATCCGGCGGCAAAGTCGATCTCACCGAGGGAACCGACCGTGGTCTTCCCAATGGCACGCGCGCTCGACGTGCCGTAGTCGCGCTGCACATTGGCCACATCTGTCAGCAGTAAGAGGGCATCTGCCTGTAGGTGAACGGCCAGGAGGGAGCTGGTGAGGTCCTTGTCGACGACGGCGTCGACGCCGCAAAGGTCTCCATCCGCGTCCCGTACGACTGGAACCCCTCCACCGCCGGCGCAGATCACCGTCCGGCCCGTCTCGCTCAGCGCCCGGATCTCCTCCAGCTCTATGATCCCGATCGGCTCGGGGGACGCAACGACCCGGCGCCAGTTCGCACCGTCCTGTCGCATCGACCAGCCGTGGCGGCGGGCGAGGTCTGCCGCTTCACGCTCTGTATAGACGCGGCCGACAAACTTGGTCGGTACGGCGAATCCGGGATCTGTGGCGTCAACCTGTGTCCGCGTCAGCAGGCAGACTGCCTCATGGCCAGGAGCGGCGTGTTCGATTGCCGCCAGAAGCCAGTTCCCAATCAGGCCTTGTGTCTCCGCGACAAGGGCGTCGAACGTGTAGGGACGAGAGAGTGCGGCGTCCGTCTCACTCTCGAGCGCCAGAACGCCGACTTGAGGGCCGTTGCCGTGAGTGATGACGACACTGTGCTGTTCGACAAGTGGGGCCAAGGCCTTGGCAGCACGCCGGACGTGATGCGCTTGAATATCGGCGTCCGGCCTTTCGCCTCGCTCGAGAAGGGCGTTGCCACCCAGGGCAACCACGATCTTCACGACTGGGTCAGCTCGCGAGGTTCCTCCAGGGTCGCCACCATGACCGCCTTGATCGTGTGCAAGCGGTTCTCGGCCTGCTCGAAGACGATTGAGGCCGGGGACTCGAAAACCTCGTCGGTCACCTCGAGCGCGGACAGTCCGAACTTGTCGTAGAGCACCTCGCCCAGCTCGGTCTGGCGATCGTGCATGGCCGGCAGACAGTGCATGAACTTCGTTCCGGGGTTCTCGGTCAGGGCCATGACTCGTGACGAGATCTGGAACGGTTGCAGCTCTTCGATCCGTGCCGCCCATGTCTCCGTCGGCTCTCCCATGGAGACCCAGACGTCCGTGTAAAGGAAATCAGCCCCCAGCACAGCTTCATCGAGATCCTCCGAGATCCTCAGCCGCGCATCACTTCGGGTCGCCAGGTGGCGGGCGGCCGCAATGATGTCGTCGTCAGGCCACAAGGCCCGAGGCCCACAGATTCTCGTGTCCATCCCCAGCAGAGCTCCGGTGACAAGCAAGGAGTTTGCGGTGTTGTTCCGAGCGTCACCGATGTAGCAATACGAGAGGTCTTCAAGCGGTTTCTGCGAATGATCCCGCATGGTCAGCAAGTCGGCCAGCATCTGCGTTGGGTGCCACCGATCGGTGAGGCCGTTCCAGACAGGAACTCCGGCATACTTCGCAAGGTCCTCGACATCTTGATGGGCGAAGCCGCGAAACTCTATTCCGTCGTACATGCGGCCCAGGACTCGCGCCGTGTCGCGAATGCTCTCCTTCTTGCCCAGCTGGGTTTCTCCTGGGCCGAGGTAACTGACGTGAGCACCCTGATCATGTGCAGCGACCTCGAACGCAGATCGAGTCCTGGTCGATGTCTTCTCGAAAATCAGCGCGATGTTCAGTCCCAGGAGTCGCTGCAACTCATAATGAGCCCGCTTCTCGTCCCGTAGGGAGGACGCGAGATCGAGTAGCGACACGAAATCGTCCTTGGTGAAGTCGAGCTCCTTCAGGAAGCTCCGTCCGAAAAGGTTCATGATCGTTTCCTACTCCTTCGAAAGCCTGCGAGTGGCGAGTGGGTGTAAGGAGCCCGGAAGAACAGTCAGGCGGCGTCCCGCTCTATCGGACAGGTCATACACCGAGGGCCGCCGCGACCACGACCGAGCTCCTCACCGGCGATCGTCACGACCTCGATCCCGTTCCGGCGCAACATCGTGTTGGTGTTGACGTTGCGCTCGTACCCGACCACCACGCCAGGGGTGACGGCGAGGTAGTTCGTCCCGTCGTCCCATTGTTCGCGCTCGGCGGCGCGGATGTCTTCGTCCGTTCGCAGAATAGTGATCCGATCGACTTCGAGAGCCTCGGCCAGCGTCTGCCAGAGATCCTCATTCCGCGTCACAGTCAGGCTGCTCGGGCCCTGCCCCGGTGCCACTGTCCAGCTACGAAGCTTCTCGTCGAAGTACGGATAGAGCACGAAGGTCGATGTGTCCACCATCGACATCACGGTGTCCAGGTGCATAAAGGCGTGGCTGTGCGGCAGCTCGACGGCGATGACCCGGTCCGCCTGGTCATGGGTGAACAGAGACTTGGCGACTGTCTCCACGGCCATCGGCGTTGTCCGTTCTCCCATGCCGATCAGGACGGTCCGGTGGCCGATGACGTGGACGTCGCCCCCTTCAATCGTGGCCGGTTGGTGTGGCCTGTCGTCGTCGCCGTAGTAGACGGTGTACTTGCCGTCGAACAGTTGGTGGTACTTGTAGATCGCTCTGGTGTGCAGGGTTTCCCGCTGACGAGCCGGCTTTGCCATCGGGTTGATGGTCACCCCGTTGTAGATCCAGCAAGAGTTGTCCCGCTGGAAGAGATGGTTCGGGAGGGGCGTCAGGACGAAGTCGTCGGCTCGTAACATGTCCCACTTCAGACTGTGCGCCCCGTTGGGGCGCAGATCGGCCTTCAGGACACCCCCGACCAGGTAGTCGGCGAGCTGCTTGCCATGCAGGTCCTCGAAGAGCTTCCGGACGGGACCCACCAGCGAAGGGCCCAGATTTTCCGGTGTACACACCCTGTCCAGTACGAAGGAGCGTCCTTCGTCGATCTCGAGCGTCTCGGCTAACAGCTGCCCGTAGTAGTGGACGCGGACGCCCTTGTCCCGGAGGGCCTGGGCGAAGGCGTCGTGCTCTTCTCGCGCCTTCTTGGCCCACATGACATCGTCGAAGAGCATGTCGCCGATGTTCTCCGGGGTGAGTCGAGAGAGTTCGAGACCGGGTCGGTGCACGATCGCCTCCCGGAGCTGACCCACTTCTGAATCGACTTGGAAATCCACAGTGATCTCTTTTCGTGTTCTGGTCGGATCAGGCCGATGCGACGGGCTCGGCCATGGCTTGTTCGGACAGTTCCGTTGGCTCCTCGGACTCACCAAGACGCTGACGACGTGCGTTCAAGAAGGCGTACAGGACCAGGCCCGCCAGTATCACGACGAGCGCCTGGTAGACGACCTGGTAGCCCGAGGCGAAGGTCACCCACATGGAGAACAGGACGCTGGCGCCAGCGACTCCGAGGTCTCGGGCGAGCGCCCAGCCGTTGACGCGGCGACGACGGGAAACCAGGAAGGTCAGCTGGGCGATGGCGGACATGAAGTAGGGGATGGCTACCGTCACGACAGTCAGGTCGACCAGGTAGGTGAACACCGTCAGCCCCGATGTCGTGTTGTAGCGCCAGAACATCAACAGCGACGGAAGGGCGGTGCCGACGACGATGCCGAACCAGGCCGTTCCCTTACGGTCCGTCCAGGCGAACGGCCGTGGGAACATGTCGTCCTGGGCGATGGCCCGTGACGTCTCAGTCACGATCAGGGTCCAGCCATTGAGGGCGCCGATCCCGGAGATCACTGCGATGGCGGCGATGAACTTTCCGGCCCAGGCTTCGTGGGGAAAGATCGACTGGAAGGCATTGACGAACGGTGAGCCCGTGTTGACCAGCGTGTGATGGGAGACCAGTCCCATCACGACGGCGGTCACCAGAACGTAGAGAACAGCGCTCAGAGCAGTACCGATCATCGATGCGCGCATGACGTTCACCCTGGGGTTCTTGACCCGTTTGGCGGTCATGGCCGCTGCCTCGACGCCGATGAAGGAGAAAAGGGCCACCCCGGCGGCGATGCCGATACCCGAATAGAGGCTGCCACCCGAGGCGTTGAACGCTCCGAAGTGAGCGTTCTCGACGAAGAACCACCCGACAATCCCCACAAACAGTAGGGGGAGGAACTTCAACACGACGGTGACGTTCTGGAACCAGGCCATTTGGCGGATCCCGACAAGGTTGATGATTGCCGGCACCCACAGTCCCACCATGGCAATCCCGAAGTTCTGCATTCCCGATGGATGCGTCCACCCGAATAGGGCGTCGACGTAGAAGACCCAGGACGAGACGATGGCCGCGTTGCCGGCCCACGCCTGAATCCAATAGCACCAGCCGACCAGGTAGCCGGCGAAATCGCCGAATTCGTGCCGAGAGTAGGCGTAGAGGCCGCCGTCGCTGTTGGGGACGCGCTTCGTGAGCTGTCCGAACAGGACCGCCAAGAGCATCGCACCCACGGCAATGACCCCGAGAACAATGATACCCATCGTCCCCGCTCCGGCGATGACTGCCGGCATCGTGAAGACGCCGGTGCCGACAATGCTGCCGATGACCAGCCCGGTTGCCGAAGTGAGACCCAACGCATGAGCCTTCTTCTGATTTCTGGGCGACAGTCCCGGTTCGGCGGGGGGCGAGTCTTTGACAGGGGGCCGAGGGCTCGTGATTGTCATCGGATCTCCTTTGGGATGGCTCGCGACTCTGCGAACCGGCGTCATCTCGATATTGAGATGCGCGGCACCGGATCCTCTAGGGACCAATGTCCTGAGCGGCAGGGACGTTGGTAGGCGAGCCGGGGTTGAAGGGTGCAGACCTCTTCGAACCACTGTCCTGTCAAGTGAGGCTCAGTGACCGTGTGCAGCGAAGCCTGCATTGAGGACCATGGTCCTCAGGCCTCCACACCATTGGCCCCTACCTTGCTCGTCCCGTTTTCCGTACGGTCGAAGGCATGGGAATGAAGGCGCTCCACCTGGATCGACCCACGAGTCATAGGTCTGGAGCGCCAAGTTCGGTGTTTTGGCGACAGCGCGACGGTTGCGAACATTCTTCGAGGAGATGAGTTCTGACATGTATGCAGACATACTCTCCAGCGTCCTCAACGACTGGGTCGACGAACTGAGCGGTCCGGCACTCATCGACTTCGCGCAGGTGTGCCGAGTGCAGATGCTCGAATCGTCCAATGGAACGGCTGTCGTCGCCCTGGCGGCTGAACTCTCCTACGACCGAGCGCTCATTAAGGTCTGCGAGGAATATGCCATTGGCACCACGACCCGGCGCTTCTCTCACCCCAAGGAGGAGCGCGCCCGGCTCGAAGGCGAATTAACGGCCATTGGCATCGATCTGGCGTCCTCGTCGGGTGAGGAGGCGCAGCGCTAACTAAGGCCCCCGGTTCTCCTCTGCTTCTTTTGCAACCTTCAGCTTGGTGGCATAGATCGCCGCTTCAGTGCGACTCGACATCTTGAGCTTGCGGAGAAGGCCCGTGATGTAGTTCTTCACCGTGTGCTCGGCCAGGAACATCGATTCGGCAATCTGCCGGTTGGTCTGACCTTCGGCAATCAGGTCGAGAATCCTTTGCTCCTGGGGTGTAAGCGCCTGAAACTCCGGGTCGGACTTCGGTGGATTCGAAATGCGTTCCACGACCCGGGCCACAATTCTCGGGTCCATCAAGCTCTCTCCGGCCGCGACACGATGAACATCGCTGATGAGGTCGCGCGCTTTTATCTGCTTCAGCACATACCCGGCCGCTCCGGCCATCACGCTGGCGAATATCGCCTCGTCATCCGCGAAGCTGGTGAGCATTAAGCAGACCAAGTCAGGCATCATCGATCGTGCGTCCCGGCAGACCTCAATCCCGCTGCCGCCCTCGAGCCGGACGTCAAGTATGGCGACATCCGGCTTCGCCAGGGGTATGCGGTCCATGGCCTCGGCCGCCGTGGCTGCTTCGCCGACGACCGCGATGTCGTCGTCGGACTCGAGCAGCAGTCGTATTCCCTCTCGGACCAGCTCGTGGTCGTCAAGGAGAAACACGCGGATCGTCATTCCGCTATTGTGCCAGCGCCGGGCCCCCTCGCGTTCACTTTTCCAGCCTTGCCCCTGTCTTGGCTCTGTGGCCCTGAGTACGATCGCGGCTGTGCCGTACCATCGAATTCGCGATCCTGAGAAGTTGGGCCGCCTGATGGACGCCATGCTCATGATCGAGGCAGACATCGACCTTTCCTTATTGTTAGGTCACCTGGTCGAAGAGGCACGGACGCTGGTTCAGGCCGAGTACGGAGCCCTCGGCGTGCTCAATCGAGATCGGACGGGGCTTGAACAGTTTCTGACCGCCGGTCTGGGCGAGCCGGACGAGCGGGCCATCGGACTTCGGCCGACCGGTCGTGGCGTCCTCGGCCTCCTGATCACCGATCCCGCACCGTTGCGATTGAGCGATCTTGGCGCCCACCCCCGCAGCTATGGGTTCCCCGCCAACCATCCACCGATGAAATCCTTCCTCGGAGTGCCGATCCGGGCGAGAGGCGAAGTCTTCGGAAATCTGTATCTCACGGACAAGGTCGGAGCAGAGAATTTCACCGAGGAGGACGCAGCCCTCACTGAAGCCCTCGCTCTGGCTGCCGGCATCGCGATCGACAACACCCGCTTGCACGATCGTGTTCGTACCATGAGCGTCCTCGACGACAGAGAACGGATCGGCCGTGATCTCCACGACAAGGTGGTCCAGCGCCTCTTCGCCGTCGGCATGGCCTTGCAGGGAGCGATGCGTCTGCCGGATCTCGATCTCGTACGTGAGCGCATTGACAAGGTAGTGGACGACCTCGATGCCACAATCACCGAGATCCGCACCACGATCTTCGAGCTCGGCGACAGTGCCTTGCCCGGAGGCCTCCGTCAAGCTGTGGTCGGCCTGGCGGACGAGTTGGCTCCGACTCTCGGTGTCCGTCCTGACCTCACGTTCGAGGGCGCCATCGACAATGCGATTCCAGTACAGACAGCCGATCACTTGCTGTCGGTACTTCGTGAAATGTTGTCGAACGTCGGAAAGCATGCGAGAGCGACCCGAGTGCTCGTCACCTTGACCGCCGGCGACGATGTCATCCTCGAGGTCGTCGACAACGGTGTGGGCTTCGCTCCTCTCGCTGAAGGTGGGGGACTCGGGTTGACCAATCTTCGGGGACGCGCCGAGAAGTTGGGGGGAACGTTCGACATTCAGGCGGTGCCGGATGGCGGAACCAGGGTCACCTGGCGTGTGCCGATCTAGGCGATCCGGGCGATCGAGGCCAGTTGAAGACTCGATGCAATTTCCAATGTCAACTCGACGGATCCCGAGCGATGGGTTGAGGACGAGACGGGAAACCCAGCCTCTTCAAAGATGGCCAGCATGGTCGCGTTCTCAGGCTGAATCTCTGCTCTGAACTGTGACACGCCGGCCATCCTGGCGACGTGAGCCAAACGACACAGCAGTTCCGATGCGATGAACTGGTGTTGGTACGCGTCGGCAACCGCAAATGCGACTTCCGCTTGCCCCGGGTCAGGGAGTCGGGCATAGCGTCCGAGGGCGATCAGTGCTTTATCGGTCTCGGCGACGAGCGCGACACGATTCCAGCCGTCCACACACGTCAGACGCTGAATCTCATCGAACTCGAGCACAGGCTGCCCTGAGAAGTAACGGGGGAAATGGGCTCGACCTGAGAGCTGCCGGTGGAATTCCACCAGTGCAGGGCTGTCGTCAGGGGAGATAGGGCGGACGAGGGCATAGGTGCCATTGCAGAGAGGTATCTCCTCGTCGCCGTGCTCTTGCGTTCTGGACCCCGGAGCCATGTTCTGACCTTGCCGGAATTGCCGCCGGATGCGTAGGGAGATTCGTCCGCGGCTCCGAGGGCTTTGGTCCTGATCCGAGCGTTGGCCTGGCCGGAATTCAGGACCCCTTTCCTCGCCGGCCAGGACTTAGGTCCCTAGTTGGCACCTGCCCTGACCAGGCAGGATCGCCGTATGACCAGGCCGACGAGTGGCAGGGGTACAGAGGACGATGACGGTGAACTCCGGGTCGTCGTCGGTGTCGATAGGTCCGCATGTGGCAAGCGAAAGCGCGTCGGGTGTTCACCGTCTGGAAGGGAGACGTGTGGAGTCGGCAGGGCTCTCGCCGTCTTGCCGACCCGTGGATGCTTGGTGATATCACGGGTCCGGTCGTCACCGAACGGGTCGTCGCGATCCTTCGCCGAGCTGCCAGCCACAAGGTGACCTCATGAAGCGCAGAACACCGGTACGCGGACGCGGGTGTCGACAGTGCTGGACGTCGCCGCGTGCCCAGAATGCAGCGAACCCGCCTCTACCTCAGTGGGCCCGAACCAGGGGGTCATGCCATGCCCGAGATTGAACGACCAGCGACCGTTCGAAAATTTGTCGTCGGCGTCGACGGATCTGATGGATCGACCAAGGCGCTTGACTGGGCCATTGCGGAAGCAGTCCGATCACCGGCCTCCCTCGAGCTCGTGACCGCATGGATGTTTCCTATGGCATTGGGCTATGTCTTCACCAAGACACCCGATGAGGTGCGACAGCAGGTTCAACAGATCGCCGACATCTCGGTGTCACATGTGGCAGCAATTGTCCCCGACGTCAGCGTCACATCCGTCCTGCGCGAAGCGGAAGCAGGACCGGCGCTCGTCGAGCTGAGCACCGGAGCCGATCTGCTCGTTGTCGGATCCCGGGGCCACGGCGGCTTTCGCGAAATGCTGTTGGGTTCGGTGGGCACCTTCTGTGCGCGACATTCCCACTGTCCCATTGTGATCGTCCGCTAGGCCCACGGCACGAGGATCGACCCCAGAAGGTGGGTTGCCTTTGCCCGGCGCGTCACCCGATCTCCACCGCTCCCAGACCGGGGGCTCCTCGGCGTGCCCTCAGTGGACGAAACACCAAGGTCATCCTTCATCGGGACCTTTCTCTCTATGGAGGCTCCCGGGTGCGGATCACAATGGACGGCATGACATCAACTCCTCACTCCGCAGCGCCATCGAAATCCGCTGGCACGACGGCCGATCCTCAATCCACTCCGGCCAATCTCCCTGGTCCGAGCGACCTGGCCAGGAGGGTCATCCACCGTCGCAACCAGCTGGGCCTGACCTCCGACGAGCTGGCCAAGCGAGTGGGCGTCGATCCCAATTACCTCAAGTATTTCGAGCAAAATGCCGCCGCCCGCCTGAGCGCCGGAACCCTCGATCTGATCGCGTTCGCTTTGGACACGAGCCCGATCGCGCTGACCGGGGGCGACATCGACCGGGCGCTCGGAAGAGGCAGAGCGGGGCGGCATCCCTCGCTCGACACTCTGGAGAGGGAGCAGTGTGACGCTCACCTGAGCGCAGGCGGCGTCGGCCGCATCGTGTACTCCAATGAGAGAGGGCCCGTCGCACTACCTGTGAACTTCGAGTTCACAGAGGGGGAGATCATCTTCAGTACCGACGAGGCAAAGGCCGACGTGCTCGCGCAGCTACCCGTGATCGGCTTCGAGATCGATCGGGTAGACGAGACCTTCAGCGAGGGCTGGAGCGTGATTGTCAGCGGTCCGGCGCGGCGAGTCGTTGATCCCGACGAGCTGCAACGCGTATCGTCGCTCGACCTCGAAGCCTGGGCCGGCGGTGACCGCCACGCCGTCGTGAAGATTGCTCCTGTCACTGTGACGGGTCGTGTCATTGTGCACAGCCCGCCCCCCGATGAAGACTGAGCCAGCGCCTGCACGTCCGCAGGATCGTGCGTCAGTTACCAAAGAGGCGGTAGAGGGAGGCGCTCAGCCCGGCCGTAGCTCGACCGTGAGCGGTCCGGCGGAGCGATTCACTGCTGAGCTCCCGTTGAGCGATGAAGAGTGTGAGCTGATCGACGCCTACTGGCGAGCGGCTAACTACTGCTCGGTTGGTCAGATCTACCTGATGGACAATCCGCTGCTGAAGGAGCCGTTGCTCCCGAAGCATGTCAAGCCGCGGCTGTTGGGTCATTTCGGCACGACGCCCGGCTTGAATCTCATCTACGCCCACCTCAACAGGGTCATTAAGACTCGGGACCTGAACGTGATGTACGTGACCGGGCCTGGACATGGCGGACCTGGCATCGTCGCCAATACCTACCTAGAAGGCACCTACACCGAGGTCTATCCTCATATCAGCCAGGACGCCGATGGGCTACGCAAACTCTTCCGTCAGTTTTCCTTCCCGGGAGGCATCCCGAGTCATGTCGCTCCCCAGACTCCCGGATCGATCCACGAAGGCGGCGAGCTCGGCTACTCACTCGTGCACGCCTACGGAGCGGTGCTGGACAACCCGGACCTCATCGTCGCCTGCGTCATCGGCGATGGGGAGGCGGAGACCGGTCCGTTGGCTGCGAGCTGGCACTCGAACAAGTTTCTGGACCCGGTTGGCGACGGCGCGGTGCTGCCAATCTTGCATCTCAACGGCTACAAGATTGCCAATCCGACCGTGCTGGCTCGTCTGGGCGACGATGAGCTGACCAGCCTCCTCGTGGGCTACGGCCACCGTCCCATTTTCGTGCGTGGGGACGAGCCCGCAGCTGTTCATCAGCAACTCGCCGCTGCACTCGACGACGCCCTGGGAGACATCGCCAGGATCCAAGCGGCCGCTCGAAGCGGCGAAAAGGGGTCCCGACCGGCTTGGCCCATGATCGTCCTGTGCACGCCGAAAGGATGGACTTGCCCGAAAGAGGTCGACGGCGTCCCTGTCGAAGGCACGTTCCGCGCCCATCAGGTGCCGGTGGCCGATGTCCGGGGCAATCCCGGGCACCTCAAGATTCTTGAGGATTGGCTCAAGAGCTATCGACCCGAGGAACTGTTTGACAAGTCGGGCCGCTTGCGTGCTTCTCTTCAGGCCCTCTCGCCGACTGGTACCCGGCGTATGAGCGCGAATCCTCATGCCAATGGAGGATTGCTACTCCACGACCTGAACCTTCCCGACTTTCGTCGCTATGGCGTGACGGTCGAGACGCCTGGCGTCGCATCGGTCGAGCCGACGCGGGTGCTGGGAAACTTCCTCCGGGATGTCATCAGGGAGAACCCCTCAACGTTCCGGATCGTCGGTCCGGATGAGACAATCTCGAACCGGCTATCCGCAGTGTTCGAGGCGACGAATCGCGTCTGGGAAGCCGAAACGGTGCCAGGAGACGAGTTTCTGGCGCCACAGGGCCGCGTCATGGAAGTGCTCAGCGAGCATCTCTGCGAGGGGTGGCTGGAAGGGTATCTCCTGACCGGACGCCATGGGCTCTTCAACTGCTACGAGGCGTTCATTCATATCGTCGATTCGATGCTGAACCAGCACGCAAAGTGGCTCAAGACCTCGAAGGAGATCCCATGGCGACGGCCGATCGCCTCTCTGAATTATCTGCTATCCAGTCACGTCTGGCGGCAGGACCACAATGGCTTCTCCCATCAGGATCCCGGATTCATAGACCATCTGGTGAACAAGAAGCCGTCGATCGTCCGCGTGTACCTTCCGCCGGACGCGAACACACTGCTCTCGGTGGCAGACCACTGTCTCCGGAGCCGTGACTATGTCAACCTGATCGTCGCCGGCAAACAGCCAGCACTGACGTATCTCACCATGAATGAAGCGGTGGACCACTGCACGCGGGGCCTTGGGATCTTCGACTGGGCGAGCAATGATGACGGGGATCTTCCCGACGTCGTACTTGGCTGTGCGGGCGACATCCCCACGCTTGAGACCGTCGCCGCCGCGGCCATTCTTCGCGAGACGCTTCCCGAGCTCAAGGTTCGCGTCGTCAATGTGGTCGACCTGATGCGAATGTCCCATGAAACAGAGCATCCTCACGGACTGCCAGAGGTCGAATTCGACGGGCTGTTCACGAAGGACAGGCCGGTGATCTTCGCGTATCACGGGTACCCATGGCTGATCCATCGCTTGGCTTATCGACACACCAACCACCACAACTTTCACGTGCGCGGGTACAAGGAGGAGGGAACCACAACGACGCCCTTCGACATGGCGATCATGAATGACATGGACCGCTTCCACTTGGTCATGGATGTGATCGACCGTGTGCCGGGTCTCTCTGAGAGAGCCGCACATGTCCGTCAAAGGATGCAAGACGCCCGAGTGGATGCGCGGGCGTACGCCCGACAGCACGGTGAGGACGATCCGTCGATCACGGACTGGGTATGGAGACGCTGAGCGAACCTTGTGTTCTGTCGCCCAGGGTCCATGGCTCTACCGATGAATGAAAGGACCCGGATCGCATCCGTTGAGCCTCTGATGCTCTCGTGGCCATAGCCACCGAAAGGGTGTAGACCGATCAGCATGACGACGGAGTTGATGCCTGCTGCGTTTCTCGGCCACGGGAGTCCGATGAACGCCCTGGAGCACAATCGCTACACCGAATCTTGGCGCGACCTTGGAGCCCGCCTTCCTCGGCCGCGTGGCATCTTGGTCATCTCCGCCCACTGGTACGTCAACATCTCGGCCGTCACCGCCATGCATCGCCCAAGGACGATCCATGACTTCTACGGGTTCCCCGACGAGCTCTTTTCGGTCCAGTATCCAGCACCTGGTGACGAAGCCCTTGCCGAAGAGGTCTCCGAAGTCGTCAAGCCCACCTGGGTCGGCCTCGATCACGACAGCTGGGGTCTCGACCACGGCACATGGTCGGTGCTGGTTCACGCCTTTCCGAATGCCGATATCCCCGTTGTGCAACTGTCGATCAACGCGCAACAACCCTTTGAGTACCACCTTGAACTTGGCGCTCAACTCGCGTCGCTCCGCCGACGGGGGATCTTCATCGTCGGCAGCGGAAACGTGGTGCACAACCTGCACCGAGTGGACTGGGGCCAACCCGAAGGCGGCTTCGATTGGGCCCGGCGATTCGATGAGGCGGCGCGACGCATCATGACGTCCTCACCCGAAGGCATTGCTGTGCTGCGGGAACACAGCGACGTTGGCGCCGCCGTGCCGACACCCGACCATTTCATACCGCTTCTGTACCTGGCCGGGTTGGCAGGTGCCGCCGGCTCGACAGCGGAGGTCCTTGTCGACGGGTATACGTACGGCTCTCTTTCAATGACCAGCTACATCATCGACGTCGACTGGCCTCAGGAGGTGCACCTGGGAGCTGACGCAGCGGCCCTTCCCGATCCCGATCTGATTCCACCGGACGACACCAATGCATGATCCGACTGGCTCATGTCGCAGGCTGCTTGCTGTGCAGGGGCTCAGCGACAAGGGCAGTTGGACGCTCGGCGATTCGAGAACGAGGCAGAGAATAGGCGACGCGTACCTGAGTGGCTGGCGCTTGAGGACGACATGGTGTTCATCCCTATCCCCGCTGCTGTCTCGCCGGGGCGGGCAGGGCCTTCGGCCCCGCACGACCGACCAGCTCCCGCGGTACTTTCGCAAAGATTTCGAGCAATTTCGGAAGGCGCTCAGCCACTGGCACCAGTGAGTTGCGCCGCCAGACCCTCGAGCAACCGGCGTCTTTCGAGCAAAGTCTCGTGGACCACAGGATCGTCCGTATCGGCGATCTTCGAGTCGACATGCCAGTGGGCCGACCGCAAAGCGTCGGCCAACTCGTGGGCGCTCTCCCGTGTCAGTCGCAAGTTGCTGTGCTTGCTCTCTGTTTCATCGGGGGTGTCGGCCGTAAGGCCACGAGGCTCGTCTCGAAGATCGGGCTCGACTGCGCGCCCGGTGACTTTGAACGGGACGATCTCGAAGACTCTGATTCCCGGCGCCGTGACCATTGGGGTCGGCAGATTGGCACCGAGGCGTGCAATGTCATCGTACGTGACGACGTGGGCGAATCCCTCGACCACAACACTCCAGCCAGTGTGCTGAGGTGCTTTGGCTTGATCAGTTTCGAAGGTCACTGCTGATCCGTCGAGATGAAACGCGGCAAATCCGGGCCCCAGACGTATGAGAATCCCACCCTCGACCACGGTGAAGTTCACAGGGATGACGTGAGGTGATGGATCACCGTTGACTGCGACTCGCCCGATGCCACTCGCGGTGGCCTCACTCGCCAGGTGCTCGCGGCACGCGTCCTCGCCGAGTATTGCCGATCCTCGTTGGTCAAGCTTCACCTTGCCTCCCTTGTGCTGTTTTGCCGAGGACGGTGTCATTGGCAGCCTGGGCTGTCCTTCGATGACGCCCCAAGAGTGTGAGTGTCTGGAGCACGGTCCGGGTCATCGCACGACGATCGTGTTGCATGGAGCGTGGTGCAGGACGTATTGGGATACGGATCCCAGGAAGATCCCCGCAACCTCGGAGTGTCCTCGCGTGCCCACCACGAGAGCCATCGCTCCAATGCTCAGTCGAGCGAGCGCCGGCCCAGGGGCATCCAGCACGGTCTCACCCTTGACTACGACGCTGGGCTCGAGGTTCTCTGCCTGGCGAATGGCATCGGCAACGACGGCTTCGGCGGACTCGTGAATCAACCCACCTTCGAGCACGTACCCTCCCGCCGCCGGCATTTCGTGGTACACACTGACCACCAGGAGCGACGAGTCATTTTGGGCCGCTTGCCTAGCGGCGAACTCGACGGCGCGGGTGGCACATGCCGATCCATCGACGCCCACAACGATGAGGCGTTCGTCGAAGTTCTCGACGCTTGGGGCATTGGATTCCATGGCGGCCTCCTCGAGTTGTCGTAGATGCAGCACCATTTTCCCTGCTCAGTAACCCTTGTGCCTAGGGAGGAAGGTCCTTAGGACAAGGGACGGGAGTCCTCCCTCGACGGATGGATCGGATGCCCTGCGCGACCGAGGAGGTCCGTGTGACGATTCCGGTCAGAACGCCAATGACCGCGGGCACACCGGAAGTCCTCGAAAGGGACGAACTTGCCGGTCAATCAACGAACAATCGTGGTGACGCAGTGCGCATGATGAAGCACATATTCCGAGACTGACCCGAGCACGGCGCCGACCATCTGCCCGCGTCCTCTGGTCCCGATCACGAGAGCCGAAGCACCTTCACTGACGTCGGCCAACACGGGACCTGGGACCCCGTAGACAGTTTCGCCCTTTGTGGGCAAGGTGGAGTGGCTCTTCCCAACCGCGTCGAGGGCATCACGGACAACGGTCAGAGCCCCCTCCTGGTCGAGGCCGCTCGTGAAGCCGTACCCCGGTAGCCCGTTGAAGACAGTGACGACCTGCAGGATCGAGCCCGTGAGGGCAGCTTGGTCTCCGGCGTACTCCAGCGCCTTCAACGAGCAGGGAGACCCATCAACTCCAACGACAACGAGAGGCTCGACGGGAGCCTGATTCTGAGGCTTTGCCGACGGGGTTGTCGTGCCATCCGTCATCATCATGCTCCCTTCGAATTTTGCGAATGTGCGGGTGATCTATTCAAGAGGTCCTGGCGAGCGCATCCGTCAGCCGCGTGCAATCACGGCCTGTACGGCGTCGAACGCCTCATCCACGTCGTGAAGGAATTCGTGCACCCCCTGGCGCAATGTTCCGGCATTGGAGGCAGCATCCTCGTATGCGACGCGAAGCTTCGAAGCAGCAACGTGGTTTACGTTGCGTGCCAGTTCGAGTTGTTTCGCCGCCTCCTCACGGAGGTCGAGCTTTGCCAAGTCCACTTGGACTCTGAGCTCGTCGATGCGGGCCTTCCAGTCATCAAGCCGGCGCATCACTTCATTCACTGTGACCATTTCGTCGGGTGAGACCTGCTCCTCGGCGGTCGTTCCTGGACCGTTGGCGGTGCTGGACATCCCTCATCCTCCTTCTTCGTGGTGCTGGCTCCGGCAAATGGCGCCGACCTCAAAGAACGGCGTTGCGTCTATTGGACCTTGAATGCCCATCGTTGAGCTAGAGAAGAAGGCCCTGTGGCTCTGGGACCTTGGTCCTTGTTGCGGCACTCGCGGTATGGAATCGCTCCTCCAGAACGCCAGGCGCTACCGAGGGAACCAACCCCGAGAGTGCCTTCTCGAGGTTCACCGATGCCCCGGAACGAGATGTGTCGATGACGATTGCGGACGGCCACTCGTCCATCCCTGCCTCCATCACATCTCGCACGGCAACGGTTGCCTCCGAGACATCGTCGCCGCGTGCGAGGCGCTGCCTGATGCGATCACCGCCGATCGAGTCGTCACATATGCAGCACAAGGCGACGAGCTCGGCCTTCGCGTCTTCGGCGAGTCGTGCAGCAAGTGCACGCTCTTGAATGCTGATCCAGGTCGCGTCCAGGATCACGGACTCTCCCTCCTCGAGCCGCTCTCGGGCAGATGTGAGAAGTTCCTCGTATACGGCGGCGCGGGGTCCGGGCGCGTAACGATCCGAGCCCACTGATCGACGTCGGCGGATCTCATCCGAGCGCAGCAGCACCCACCCGGTCTCGGCGGCCAGTCCAGCGGCAAGTGTGCTCTTCCCGGTTCCCGGAAGTCCACCCACAAGGACGACTACCGACCGGGCGCTCCGGAGGTGTTTGAGGGCCAACGTCTGCAGCGCAAGAGCCGAATTCGAAACGGCAACGTCCTGTTCGGAGCTGAGGCAGGCCACCTTGGCCCTCACGTACGCACGGAGACCCATATGAAAATGTAAGAGCGTGGGCGGCAGGCGATCTCCTGAGTTCCGCTCGTAAGCCGTAATGAACATGGCAGCCGCATCCGGATAACCCAGATGCTCCAGGTCCATCGCCAAGAAGGCGACGTCGGCACAGACGTCGTCCCAGCGCAACCTGTCAGAGAATTCGAGGCAATCGAGAATGCGAATTCCATCGTCAAGGCAGTAGATGTCCGAGGCTTGGAGGTCACCGTGCCCGTCACAGATGTGGCCCTCTGCGATTCTGTTCTCGAGCAGTGCCTGGTGTGAGTCGAGCCAGTGCACGACGAGACATCTGATCTCTGCCTCAATCCGGGGGTCCAACGGGGAGGCGCCGAGCCTCGTGACCTCTTCAAAATTCTCTTTCCATTTGAGCTCTATGGCCGAGGGGCTGGCGCATGATGAGATCTCCGCAGAGCGCTTGGCTGTCTGATGAAACGAAGACAGGAGTTCCGCCACGCGGTCCAGCCACGCCTCAATGCCCTGGTCGCTCTGCAACAGAGATGCCAGCTGGCGCGCTTCCGGGAGAGCGCGCATCACGACCATATGGTCCAGCGGCTCGCCATCCATCACGAGGTCGGCTACCCCGAGATACACGTCGGGGGCCAATCGACGATTGAGCTCGACCTCTCGGTGGCAGTCCGCGGCCCGCGTCGTGCGATCGCTGAAGTCCAGAAAATCGAAATGAACGGGCTTGTGGAACTTGTAGACCCTGTCGCCGAAGAAGAGAAGAACCGAGATGTGCGTCTCCGCAACGCGCACATGTGCAGTTGTGCCAGTCGATAAATCCATCCTCTCGTCTCCCAGCTCCCTCACTAGGGCGTGCCACCGGCACGTCAGTCGTCCCCGCGTTGGGGTCACCCTCAATTCGAATGTACTTACGCAGAAGCGACCTTCCACAGAGACAAAGGTCACGCACCTGGGGACCTTGGTCCCTACGGAACTGGTTCTCGCGGGTCCACACTTGGCACATGACCTGGTCCGGCCCCTGCACCTGTCGACGTCGCATGGCGGAGAGCCTGTTGGCGTCGAGGTTGCTCTAAGTCAGTAGAGCTTCACGTGATGGCAATGGCAATGCGGTCGACGGTCGACGAATTCGATCTGGGTCGAGCCGCGTTGCTTTCTCCTGAGAACACGCTGGCGGCCCTCGACAGTCGACAAGAAGGCCTCACCACAGACGAGGTAGAGGAGCGACGTCGGCGGTTTGGATCAAATGCGCTCGCTGTTCATCGCGTGCGAGCCACGGCCGTCCTGTTTCGCCAGATCCGGAACCCGATTCTGCTCCTGCTCCTAGGTGCGGCGCTCGTGTCGGGGTTGACGGGCGGTGGCACCAACGCCGTCATCATTGCAGCGATCGTGCTCCTCAGCGTCGGCCTGGGCTTCTTCAACGAATATCGAGCCGAAATGGCCATGGCGTCGCTGCGGGCGCAGATTCGACAGGACGCCGAGGTTCGAAGGAACGGCCAAACGTGTCGTATCCCCGTCACAGAGCTGGTTCCCGGTGACATCGTGGTGCTTCGGATCGGGACTCTTGTTCCGGCCGATCTCCGCTTGCTCTCTGTCGACGAGTGCGAATGCGACGAGGGCATCCTGACTGGGGAATCGTTGCCGGTCGTCAAGGCTGCGGCGACCATCTCGGAGGGCGATCGGGACGACCGGTCTGGCTGTGCCCTGATGGGAACAATCGTTCACGAGGGGTCAGCCGTCGGCGTCGTCGTCCAGACGGGCACCCGAACTGCCTTCGGGAAGATCGCGGCCGGCCTGTCCGAACATCAGGGCCAGACGGCATTCGAAGTGGGGCTGTCGAGGTTCTCCCGGTTCCTGTTTCTGGTGGCAGCTGCCCTCACAGCGTTCATCTTCATCGTCAACGTGGCGCTCTCGAGGCCGCTCATCGAAGCACTCCTCTTTTCCCTGGCCATCGCTGTCGGCATCGCGCCAGAGATGATGCCGGCCATAGTCACCGTAAGCCTTTCCGCGGGTTCCAAGGCGCTGGCGGCAAAGAAGGTCCTCGTGAAGCGGTTGGTGGCCATCGAGGACCTCGGGAATATCGAGATCCTTTTCACTGACAAGACGGGGACGCTCACCGAAGGCCAGATCACGTTCGAGCAGAGCCTTGACGCGCTCGGCCAGCAGAGCGAGAGCCCCCTGTTGCTCGGACTCGTCTGTAACGAAGCAACCGTGACTGACCATGGCCCGGTGGGTGGGAACACGCTGGACCAAGCCCTGTGGCTCGCCCCAGGTGCCGCTTCGGGTGCAGATATTGCAGTCGCTGCCTCCCGTTACGTCCGCCAGACGATGCTTCCGTTCGATCACGAGCGGAGGACGGCCTCCGTGCTGGTCGAGGACCCGGGAGGGAAGCCCCTCCTCGTCGTCAAGGGCGCTCCGGAAGTCATCCTTGCGCACTGCAAGGACGTCTCTGAAGGCGCCACCTCGACACTGGAGGCACTCTTTTCGGAGGGAGCCCGCGTGGTGGCCGTCGCCACACGGCCAGCTCAAGGGCTGACGTCGCTAACCGCAGCCTACGAGGTCAATCTGGAGCTGGCGGGCTTCTTGACCTTCGCCGACCGACCCAAAGCTGATGCTGGTCAGTCCATCGCCCAGCTCAAGCACCTCGGGGTGGATGTGAAGATCATCACCGGGGACAACGGACTCGTCGCCACCAAGGTGTGCTCTCAGATCGGAGTCGACTGCGCCGGCGTGCTCTCCGGGGAAGAGATCGAGGCGCTGGACGACGACGGGCTCGAAGCAGCCATCTCGACCACCACAGTCTTCGCACGGATCAAACCTGAACAGAAGTCCCGCATCATCAAGGTGGCCCGCCGGACCGGGAAAGACGTGGCGTATCTCGGCGATGGGGTCAACGACGCGGTGGCACTGCATCATGCGGACGTCGGCATATCGGTAGATTCTGGAACCGACGTGGCGAAGGACGCCGCCGACGTCGTCCTGCTTGACAAGGATCTGGGGGTGTTGGCCGAAGGCGTCATCGAAGGCCGCCGCATCTTCAACAACACCATGAAGTACGTGCTCATGGCGACGTCCTCGAACTTCGGCAACATGTTCAGTGCTGCGGGCGCCTCCGTCTTTCTCCCGTTTCTCCCGATGTTGCCCTCACAGATACTGCTCAATAACCTGCTCTACAACACGGGACAGCTTGTGATCCCGACCGACCGAGTTGATCCAGAGGCGCTGGCACGTCCTGCCGCATGGGATATGGCGTTCATTCGCCGATTCATGTCCGTGTTCGGACCCGTGAGTTCCATTTTCGATTTTCTGACGTTCTGGGTCATGCTCGCAGTCCTGCATGCCGGGCATGTCGAATTCCGGACCGGCTGGTTCGTGGAGTCGATTGCCACCCAGACCCTGGTGATCTATGTGATCCGGACCCGTCGGGTCCCTTTCTTCAGGAGCAGGCCCAGTTGGCCGATGCTCGTTGTGCCAACCGGAGCGGCCCTCGTCGGCGCCCTGCTGCCCTACACCGGACTGGCTCACCTGCTGGGTTTTACGCCTCTCCCGACGACCTTTTTTCTTCTCCTCTTCGGAATGGTCGTGATCTATCTGATGCTTGTCGAATTCGCCAAGACACGGTTCTACCGCGCTCCCCAAGCGCAGACACCTCGCGTCCCGACGAGCCACTCGGAGCGATTGGAGCGACGGATCAGGCGCAGGGTCTCGAGGTTCGTGCACTTCGTAGACCCGGATAAAAGCCGGTCCTGAGCGATTGCGATTCGAGTCTGCCGTCGCGGTGGTGCTGCCATGGCCAAGAAGAAGTGACCCTCGACCTGAGTCCTAGGGGACCAACGTCCCTACCCGACGGGACCCCCAGCCACGACCATGAAGTATGCAGAAGCGAAGGAGTCTGGGCGATGGCTGCACCTTCCTTCTCGGGAGTCAGGAACCGCAGCGCTTCGCGAATGGCGGGTCCGGAAGCTGACGTCTGTGCTGACCACCCCACCGAACTATCCGAGCGATCTTGTCGCCCAAGTCACCCTGTCAGACGGCACATGCTGCAGCGTGCGCCCCATCCGGCCCGATGATGCCGAACGCCTCGTGGAATTCCACCAGCACCTGTCCCTGCGATCGACCTACCTGAGGTTCTTCACGGTTCATCCAACTCTCTCGGCAAAGGAAGTGGAGCGCTTCACCACCGTGGACTACCTGGACCGCTTGGCCCTCGTGGTCGAAAGAAGTGGACAGCTCATCGCTGTGGGTCGGTTCGACCACATCGCCGAGACCTCAGAAGCGGAGGTGGCCTTCGTCGTGGCCGACGATTTCCAGCACCACGGCCTCGGCTCTCTCCTGCTCGACGAGCTGGCGCGAGCTGCAAGGGAACGAGGCATCAGCACATTCGTGGCCGAGACCCTCTGCGAGAACAAACCCATGCTGGACGTGTTCCACCACTCCGGTTTCGAGGTCTCAACGAGAATAGATTACGGGACCGTTTGGCTGCGTTTCGGAATCGAGATCACAGAGTCCTACCGTGTCGCGCTCGCCGCACGTGACGAAAGCCGCCGAATCAGCCGTCCCCCCGGGGTCGGGCCGCCCAAGGACTGTCAGGAGTGCTAATCGTCGCTGGTCCAACGGGAGTGAGTGCCCACGACGGGGGCACACTTCACCCTGAGCAGCAGGGCAGGATCTTTTCGGTGATGGACGGGGTGCGTGATCTCCACCTCGAAGATGACATCCACTATGTCGGTGCTCCTGAAGCAGACCTTGATTCTCTCAAGAGGGTGCACTCTGCAAAGTACCTCGGCGAACTCGAGAGCTTTTGCGTGCAGGGTGGCGGAGACATCGATCCCGATACGTACGCCAGATCGGACTCCTTCACGGCGGCGCGTCGCGCCGCCGGCGCCGGCCTAGAGGCAATCCGAACCATGGAACACCTGGGCGATGGCGTCGCCTTCGTGCCGGCGAGACCACCGGGACATCACGCCGAAGCAGACCGCGCAATGGGATTCTGTCTGCTGAACAATGTTGCCGTGAGTGCGGCGGCACTTGCAGCCAAGGGTCACCGGGTACTGGTTGTCGATTGGGATGTCCATCACGGCAACGGAACCCAGTCCATCTTCTGGGATGACCCCCGGGTCCTCTACGTCTCAACCCATCAGTGGCCTCTGTTCCCTGGTACCGGAAGAGCTCAGGAGGTGGGAGGCCCCAACGCCATCGGCCTGACGGTCAACATCCCACTACCACCGGGTGCCACCGGTGACATCGTGCACAGCGCGTTCGAGCAGGTCGCTCACCCGGTGATCGGACGCTTTGCGCCAGACTGGGTCCTTGTGTCGTGTGGTTTCGATGCCCACCGGGCCGATCCTCTCGGCGAACTCGCCCTCTCGACGGGGGACTATTCGCAGCTTGCTCGACTGGTGCGTTCCTTCGCCCCCGGCCCGGGCCGTCTGGCGCTCTTTCTGGAGGGTGGGTACAACGCTCGGGCACTCCGTTCATCGACAACGGCCGTTTTGGGCGCCCTCCTCGACGTGGAAGTAGGACTCGAGCCCCCCACGAACGGAGGGCCGGGACGAGAGGCCGTCGCGTCTGCCCAGGCCGCCCAGATCTTGGCGATGGCAGTGCTACAGGATGGAGGTACCAGGAGTGACCGCAATTGACAGAGTCGCGGTGGGATTCGATGGCTCGGGCGACTCCAAGGCCGCCCTTCAGTGGGCCGCCACTCTCGCGGCAACCACTCACGCCTTGCTGAAGGTTGTTCATGCAGTAGGGCTCTTGGAGCATGCGGGACTCTCGGGACATATGGCTCCGCATGAGGAAGTGGTTCGTGAGATCGCCGTCGGGTTTGGCATGGATCCGTCCGCGGTCGACTGGCTCGTGATGGACGGGGACCCATGCTCTGCGCTGCTTCGAATGAGCGAGGAGCCACATTCGGTCGACGTCATCGTTGTCGGAACTCGTGGCTCCGGAGCGCACTCGGGCTCCTTGTTGGGGAGCACGAGTTTGGAGCTCGTCGAGCATTCCAGCGTTCCGGTCGTGATCGTCCCCCACCTCGCTGGACCCTGACAAGGCAGTTCGGTCCGCACGCCTCTGCTGCATGGGATTGACTATCCCACCAGGCACGAACGGCGATTCGCTACTCAGTCACGCCGCCGCTGTTGCCGCTCGAAGCTTCTTGCGTGGAGTGGCCCGCGCTCTCGCCCTGCCCTTTTGGATGCGTCATCCGTTTTCGCAAGCACCGGGTACAACCGAAACCGCTTCGGAGCGACTAGCCCATCGTTGCGCCGCAATGTGTTCGAATGGCGTGGCAGCCTTTTCGATTACTGCATTCACCTTGCGCCAGGGGGTCGGGACGCTCTGACGGACATGAGTCCGGTACCGGGAGTGCAACGCCCACTCGGAGTCAGCGGGATTGAGACCCCACACCGTGCACAGGTGATGAAGGCTCCGTTGATACCAGTCAGCGCCCCATCGCAGAGCGAAGCTCGGAAGATCAGTGAGCGCGATGGGACCCGGCCCCAGATACGTGCAAGTCACTTCAGGAACGAGCCACGCCGTCGCGCCGAGCCGCCGATGGTGAAGCGCAAGGTCGGTATGGTCAAACCAGGAGAGAATCCCCTCGTCGAGTCCGCCCATCCCTTCAAGCATCTCGCGGCGGATGACGATCGCGTGGGGCTCCGCCTGGATGTGCCGAGCAGGTTCAATTTCGCCGATCGCCTCATGCCAGTGCCGGCCGACAAAGTGTTGGTGTTCGCGGATATGACGAGCACCAACAGGGCCGGCGACATCGAGATCCGATCCTGTCCCGTGGATGAACAAGCCGTCGCGTTGTGGTTGGAGATAGACCGGGTACACGGTCGTGGCATCGCGGGCTTCCGCTGCAGCAATGAGAACGTCTAGCCAGCCGTCGCTCATGATGACATCGTTTTCGACGAATGCGATCCACTCCGTTTCGGCGCCTTCGGCACCGAGATTTCGGGCCTCGTTGGAAGCAAGGAAGTGATTTCGGCGAACGACACGGATCCGACCGCTCGCGGAGAGTCGGTCAAGGGCGGTAGCCACAGGGCGAGGTGCGTGCCCGTCCACAAAGACGATCCGATGTCGCCGATCGGTTCGGGCAAGCAGAGTCTCGAGAGTCGCAGGAGTTTGCGACCACCGGTCACGTGCGACCACGACGACCGTTGCGATCGGTGTGGGCGCCACGAAACAAAAGCTAACATCACGGCTTTCATCCGCGTGAAATTCCAAACATTGCGCGGGATCGTCGACGCGGATGCGCTCGTCGCGGTGTGCGGCAGCGGTGTCGGCTTCTCACTTCATTCGAACCACGGTCGGTGGTCCCGGCGGAGAATCATCGTAGGGATTCGAAATCGAGGTCCAGTGAACAGCGAGATATCCCATCGATTGGATTCAAGCTGCCGGGAGCAAGACTGGGGCGGCCCAGCGAATTCTGTGTTGTCCGGGTGAGGCCCGACAATTCCTATTCGGGTGATCTCCGACGAGAGATCGGATGGGCCCCGACACCTGGTTCGGTTGTCCGACATCCTGGCCCACGAACCTGAGCTCATGCGCAAAAGGTGGCCGCAAATCCTTGGTCAGTCGGATGGGAAGCCTGACTCGGCGTGTCGGAGACGACCTCGAGCGGCACCCCCATGGTGAGGTGGAGTTTCCAAAACTGTCACACGTCGGCGGGAGCGAGGCACTCTTTGTGGCACTCTTGCGGCGGCGGCGAGCAGCCATCAGCAGGCGCTTCCGTCATTTGAGATCGAGGGCTGGCGATTTGCGGAACCGCTATGGCGAAATGGGGAACGATGAGCGACACATCCCAGGGCGAAGGTCGGTGGCTGGCGGCCGACGGGAAGTGGTATCCAACCGAGCCGGCGCAGCCGTCACTAGCTACGTCCACAGATGCCTCTTTTCCTCGGCAAACCTCGTTGAATCCCTCGCAGGAGGCACGCCATGACGATGCCCCATCAGAACAAGTGAGTAAGGAGGGTGCGTCATCAACGGCTGATTCAGGCGCTATCGCCCCGCCCATGCCTCCGTCATCACCGGCGGAAATGGCAGCCGCGGACCCCTCTTCTTCCGGTAAACCGCTGCTGAAAAGGCCGATCGTTTGGGGGTGTGCGGCAGCAGTCATCGTTCTTATCGCAGTCGTCGTAGGTGTCGCGGCAAGTAGCAAACACACTACGAAGCAGGTGGCTGCAACGACCACCACGGTTTCGGTTGGATCGGCAGGCTCTACAAAAGGCAGTGGCTCCACGAGTGGCAGCGGCTCCACGAGTGGCAGCGGCGCGGCGAAAGGCAGCGGCTCGGCGAACAATACCGGGAATACGACGAGGACCCAGCCGTCTCGATTGCCCATTGGCGGCACAGCGTCATTCTCGGACGGTGGTGCTCCCGTTTATGACCTTACTGTGACGCAGTTTGTAGATCCGGCTCAGGCAGCCGAGCAGGGCATCGCACCCAAAAACCCTGGAGACATTTTCGTCGCCGTCGCTCTTACTTTCAAAAATACCGGCACTGCCGAAGTCTCACAGGACATTTACAACGACGCCAAACTTTACGACTCGACTGGGCAAGGATATGACGGGAACTTTGAGGCCACAGCATCAGGTCCCGGTTTCCCTGTCGGAATAGTCAGCAACGCGCGCGGTGGAACCACAAGCGGGTGGATCATGTTCGAAGTACCCGCATCATCAGCAGGGTTCACAGCGACCTTCACCCCCACAGAAGGTGAGGCCGATCAGGCGGCAGCGACTTGGAAGTTGAGCTAATCGAAGACACGCTTCCATAGTTTTGAAATCGGTTAAGGAGAGCCGGCACAGGACCACCACTCCAGATGGGAACGGCTCCTTAGAGGTGGCCTTCGAGGGCGGCATCTCGCCTTCGGTGACGCCGGGTTTTACGGGTCCGAAGCTGGCCAGCAGCTCGACAAGCTACGGAACGCAGCATCGATTGATCCACCGCTTCACCGGTAGGGGCGAATGCCCCTGCTGCATTCAGCAGCCGCGGGCCGAACTGCATTCCAGCTGGTTCAGGAGCGGCGTCATGCCGGCTCTCTGCCTTGGAAGCGCCTGACCCTCAGCGTCGAAAGCGACGGGCGACACCCCGTCGGCGGGCGGCGATCTGGTCCCGTCGGAGTTCGAGCGGGAACGGGGGCGTCGAGGCTGGGAGGTGGGAGCGTGCATCCTCGGCGTGTATAAGCACCACCTTCGGCGTGGGTGAGGTAGTCGGCCGTACGTACCGGTACGTGAAGAGCCCCTGTCCCAATCCTGAGGTGTCGAGCCAGTTCTGGACTCCAGGATCCGTCGGTGAAAGGACAACCCGGATGACGCCGTCGTCGTCGACCCTGAGCTGGCGGTCGTTCAGGCTGGTCACTCGGTTGGCGAAGTCCAGCGGGACCATCCAGTCGAGAACGTACGTCTGGATTGACCAGTAGGTGACCTCGGGCTGCTCGAACTCGACGATGAGCGCTTGCTGTGGCCCGAGATCCCACTGTCCGGCCCCGTGGAGCATGTTGTCAGCGCCTCCCACGGGCTTGTGCGGTGGCTGGAGCTCGTTGACTGGAAGGTGTGACCGGAGTCCGGCGACGTAGCTCTTCCAGAGGCTCACGCTGGCTTCGACCCACGTGGCGACCCTATTGAGTGCGGCAGCGTGTCCCTTCGGAGTGAGGTTTCCGACGGGACCGACATCGTCGAGGCGCTCGATGTAGAGGGTTGCCAATGCGTCGTGTTCCCAATCACCGACGAACTCGCGGACGTTGAGGTAGACCGCCCCGGGTGCGAGAGGCAGCCAGTTGCTGGGTCTCTCGGGACCACCGAGGAAGAGGTCAAGGAAGCCGTCATCGCCAACGGCGAGCTCTTCGAGCGACCGTTCGGCCAGAACTTCCGTCTTGCCGAAGACGAACTCGCCATCCTGCACAGAGAAGAGCAGCTCCTTCACTCCGGTGACATCGCCCGACACTCGGTATGCGCCGGCCGGGTCGACCATGGCGCGGTAGTAGTTGTTGTCGGTGTTGGTCGCCCCGAAAGGCATCGTGTCATCGCCGACGCGAAAGAGCGACGGCCACGCAGGGTCACCGAATTCGATGTAAATCTGGTGTGCGAGGTTGGTCAGCCGGCTGACGTAGCGATAGCCCTCGGCCCGCAACCGTGGGTCTTCGGGAAACCCGTCTCCCGTGATGCTCTCGCCGACAGCCTTGATGCGCTCCGAAAAGCTGCGCCACGCGGCGTCTAGCTGCTCCAGCTCCTCGCCCACGACCCTCAGACCCTCTGCCTTTGTTCGCTCTCGCTCCTGGATCGAACCACCCAGTGACTGGAGAGATCATCCGCCTGACGCTTCATGGGCTTCTCGGGCGCCGGCGGATCAATTCCGAGCGCTTCGAACACGCGCCCGATCGTAGCGGCACGGCTCACCGTGAAGTTGCCGTACATAACCCGCACCGACTCCAGCTCTTTCGCGCGAAGCTAGCCATTTGACGTCCCAGCAACGTAGTTCGTCGCACAGGTGTTCAATGGCAAAGTGGCAATACTTGACCTCAGTTTCATCACCGATGTTGACGTCATAGGAGTCCGAGTCAGGCGATTACGCGACTGAATGGTTCGGGCCAACCACCCGCTGTCGGAGGGGTCACTGGCTCCGGCGGACGGGACGGACGTCAACGCGGTTGACCAGATCCCTCCCGCTGACCCACGGAGCTGTGAACGTTCCGGAGCCTTACCCTCACGCGTCGGGCACGGAATGGTTCGCAGGCGGTGGACTCGAGGAATCCGTTGCGCTAAACGTCGTCGAGGCCACTCGATCCACTCGCACTGCTCCGGAGGAGCGAATAATCAGCAAGGCTGCGCTTGCGCTCTAGGGCGTGGTCGACGATCGGGTCCAGGTAATCGAGTGGACTTGGCGAGCGCCAAGGTTCATGCACGTACTCCAGTGCGACGTTTCGGAGTTCCGGAACCCAGCGACGAATGTAGTCACCGTCGGGGTCGAATCGTTTGGACTGCGTCACAGGATTGAAGATGCGGAAATAGGGCGAGGCGTCCGTGCCCGTTCCCGCGGTCCACTGCCAACCGTGCTGGTTACTCGCGAGATCCCCGTCGACCAGGTGCCGCATAAAGTGGCGGGCGCCCCGCCGCCAGTCGAGGTGGAGATCCTTTACGAGGAATGACGCCACGAGCATCCGGACCCGGTTGTGCATCCAGGCCTGAGCCTTCAGCTGGCGCATCCCTGCATCAATGATCGGGTAGCCAGTTCGGCCTTCGGCCCAGCATTCGAACAGGCCTTCTGCGTCCGGCCCGGTATCTACTGCCAGCGCGCTCATCCGGGCATCGAATGTGGAGCGCGCACTCTGGGGCCACGACCACAACACAGCGGCATAAAACTCGCGCCATGCCAGCTCAGTCATGAAGCGTTCGTCTTCGGGCGCCAGAGCCGACAGGAGCGTGCGCGGGTGGAGTGCGCCGAAATGCAGGTATGTGGAAAGCCGAGAGGTCGCGTCGACATCCGGCCGGTCCCGCTCAGCGGGGTAACCCCGAAGGCGCTCTTCCCTGAACTTTTGCCACGCGTCTTGCGCCGACTTCTCTCCGGCCGAAGGAAGTACGAGGTCTGTTGGAAGCGCCGGGTCAGCTGGTATCGCTTCGCTCGGAGCCGAGACCCAGTCGACGCGACCCGGGTCACTCGAGGCCGGATCCGGCCATCCGTGTTCTCGCCAGGCCCGATAGAACGGCGTGAACACCTTGTAGGGATGTCCACTTTTCGTCGTCAGCCTGGGCGGACTCACGGCGTAGGGGGATCCGGTCGCCACGAGGGGGACCGGACTGAGAGCCTCAGCCACTCGCAGGTCACGTGCGGACCCATAGGGAGCGAAGTCGGCGCTCACGTGCACCGCCGTCGCCCCGACCCGCGACGCGAACTCAGGAAGGACTTCCTCTGGGCGGCCGCTGATCACGACGAGACTTGCTCCGAGCGTTCGCAGGCGGTGGTCCATGTCGCGCAGCGTTCTGAGAAGAAAGCCCCGTCGTGGCAGGCCTGCAGGGCGCATCAGCGCGGGATCGAGGACGAAGAGGGGGAGAACCGGACCCAGCCTTGCCGCCTTGGCCAGCGCCGGGTGATCTTCGAAGCGTAGGTCGCGCCGGAACCACAGGATTGACGGTGGACTGGTCATTGATCTGTGAGGACGACGGGACGGCACACACCGCCTGCCATCCAGATGGGGCGTATTCCGTGACCTGCACCGAACGTCAGCAGCATGGGTGCTGATGGTAACTGTCCGGCCAGGATTTGGTACTAAATCAAGGGAGACCTCTCCCGTACGCACCAACCCGCATATGCGCCAATGAGGGGCGACTAGTGCCCGTGACGTCGGCGGGGCCGGGAGGGGTGGGTGGAATTGAACCGTCGCAGACGGTCGATATCGAGGCCATATTGCAAGGCAAGGCCGTAGTCCCGCCGCCACACCGGACCCAAAATATGGCTCTCTCCAACGTGCCCCGCCAGAACGACCCTGGCGCCTCCCCGTTCGTTGCCTCAGGCTGGCTGGCTGGCTGGCCTGGCGGGCGTCGCGTCCGTCTCGGCCCCGGCTCGATGGCCCTGGTCGCGCTAGGGCATCCTCCGTCGCGTTGATAGTCGGATCGTCCGTGCTCCAGGCGCTCATCTGGGGTCTGAGCAACGAGGCCACGCGCCTTCTGCCCAAGTCTGACGAGAAAACGCCCATCGGCGCGGCAAGACCATCAGGACCCTGTGCGTCTCCATCAACCGGGCCGTTGCCTCGAAAAATCGCCTGCGGCGCATGTCAGCGTAAAGAGGTCATGCTGCCGACGTCTTCCGGCGGATCGGTGGGTGGTGCTGACTCTTAGCATGGACGCAGATTTTCCGGCATGACATCCGAAGAGAGAGGTCCGTAATGCGTTTCCGATTGCTGCCGTCCAGCCTGGCCGAACGAGTGGCCACAGGCGGCTTCATACTCCACTCCGGGTTGGACAAGTGGAACGGACCAGCGGAGCAAGCTGAGGGCGTTCATGCGATGGCAGCCGGGGCCTTTCCGTTCCTGCAATCGATCCCGCCGGAGCGGTTTCTCAAAATGCTTGCGGTCGGCGAGGTGGTCACCGGTGCGCTGTTGCTCGCTCCCTTTGTCCCGAATGCGGTGGCCGGAGCTGCTCTGACCGGGTTTTCGGGATCCCTTCTTGCCATGTACGCCCGAACGCCTTCGCTTCGGAAACCGGGCAGCGTGTGGCCGTCCCCGGCAGGAATCCCGATCAGCAAGGACGTGTGGATGCTGGGGATCGGTCTCGGGCTGCTCGCCAAGGCGGCCAGACGGTCGGACACCTCGACACCATCGGAGACGGCCGAAGTCCGAGTCTGATCACAGCGGAATGAATGGGCCCGACAGGGGGTTTGAAGAAGTGGCCTGTGGGTGGGTCGAGGGTGAGCTGACAGAGGAAGGGTCCCATGGCAAGCGTGCACGATTTTGCAGTAACGGCAGCAGACGGTAATGAGGTGTCGCTGGCGGACTACGAAGGCAAGGTGGTGCTCGTGGTCAACGTCGCCAGCAAGTGCGGCCTGACTCCGCAGTACGAGGGCCTCGAGTCACTGTACCGAGAGGACAAAGACCGAGGGCTGGAGATCCTGGGGTTCCCCTCCAATCAATTCAAGGAGCAGGAGCCGGGCAGCAATGACGAGATTCAAGCCTTTTGTAAGGCGACGTACGACGTCACCTTTCCGGTGTTCGCCAAAATAGATGTCAACGGACCAACCGCGGACCCGTTGTATGCCTTCTTGCGGGCGGAGGCCCCAGGAGACTTCGGGCCGCAATATGGAGACTTCTACAAGGCCATCTCCAACATCCGCCCCGATGCGGACGGTACCGACGAGGTCAAGTGGAATTTCACCAAGTTCCTCGTGGGTCGTGACGGCAATGTCATCAAGCGCTACGAACCACCGGTCTCCCCCTCCGAGATCAAGGCAGACCTTGAGCAGTACCTCTAAGCCGAATCGATGACCCCGGTTCCTCTCTCCATACTGGACCTGGCCCCAATCCGGCGTGGCGAGAGTGCAGCCGAGAGCTTTGCGGCCAGCGTGGCTCTGGCACAGCGGGCGGAGGCGCTTGGCTATAAACGGATCTGGTACGCCGAGCACCACAACATCGCCGGAATTGCCTCGTCGGCGACCAGCGTGCTGATCGCCCACATCGGCGCCCAGACCAAGGAGATCCGTCTCGGGGCCGGTGGAGTGATGCTGCCCAATCACGCCCCGCTCACGATCGCCGAACAGTTCGGCACATTGGACGCGATGTACCCGGGCCGAATCGACCTTGGCCTGGGAAGGGCGCCCGGCTCGGACCAGAACACGATGTACGCAATGCGACGGGACCCGCGCTCGGCCGACAACTTTCCGCGTGATGTGGTCGAATTGCAGGGCTACCTCGGCGAAGAGAGCCGGGTGCGGGGCGTCGACGCAATACCCGGGAAGGGGAGTCATGTCCCGCTGTACATTCTCGGGTCGTCACTGTTCGGTGCCAAGTTGGCCGCAGTACTGGGTCTGCCGTACGCGTTCGCCTCACACTTCGCGCCAGATGCGCTTCTCGACGCGATCGCCGCGTATCGGAGCGAATTTCAGCCCTCCGAGCAGCTCGACAAGCCGTACGTCATGGCTGGGGTGAACGTTCTTGCCGCGGACACGGCCGATGCGGCCCGCGAGCAGCTGCAGGACATTCGACGGATCCGAGCCGTCAGCCTTCACGGACGGCGGCTGGGTGTGCGCGAGCAGGATGTCACTGACGAACAGGCGGACGAGTTGCTGGCCGCCGGCGTCTCTGTCCAGGTGGATCACATGCTCACTTACACAGCGGCTGGGACTCCGGGCGATGTGCGCGATTACCTCAATGACTTTCTTCGGCTGACAGGTGCCGACGAATTGGTGACGGTGCACCAGGTGCCGACTGCGCAAGGTCGAATGAGGTCAGTGACGTTGCTGGCCGAAGCATTCGACACCGTCAAGACATGAATGTCCAGAGGTCATCGGTGCGGTAGGGAGCAGCGCGTTGGCATTGCCGCCTGGGTCGCGCCCGTCACCTCGCCTGGTGGGAAAACCATTGAAGGCGCTTCGGCCTGCGCAGTCTGAGCCATGCGGCAGTCCACTGCTCCCTCGATTCTCGCTGGCGTTGGCGGGCTTCGGCGACAAGACGGCCTGCCTCGAACGAGACGGCAGGTGACGCGGCGCCAGAATGCCCACTCGCATCCTCCCCCCATTCGTGTCGGAGCCAGGTCTCGGCAGCCACTGCGTCGTGATGCTCACCGAGGACGGTTTGGACATGCTCAGCTGCCGATGCCGTCCGCCGGGCTGGCGCGCCGATCACTGGGCTCGCAGCCTCGGCTGCATACCTGAGCTGCTTCGACTTGATCCGGATCTGGTGGAGCTGAGCGGCCGAGGGGTGATGACCTGCCCGCTGCACCTGGTGTCGCACCGCTCGCCACCGTGCAGCGACCAGTGACGGCACGACCTCTACCGCCAGCTTCTGCGCCTTGTGCTCGGAACCGGGTGTTATAGGCGGCCGCTCCGATCCGGCGTGAAGGCGGTCCAACAAATTGATGTAGCGCTCGCTCGAGAGAACCTTGGCTAGTCGACGGCCGGCCTCAGATCGCTGTACGGCCAACCGTTGGCGGACAGGGACCGGCGGGTGCGAGAGTCCGTCGAAGAGCACGTCTCGGTCCCGCAATTCGCCGAGGACCGTACCGAGCCATTTCAGCTCACTCCGAAGGTGGTCGCGCCAGAGTGGGTCAAGGATGACGCCAAACGTCTTCAGATCTGAGCGGAGCCTTCTCGTCGCGACGCGCGCCTGGTGGACATCGTCAACCGCTGGGTCAGGCAAGGCGAGTCGCAGCCTCCAATCATGGTCGAGAAGCCTCTGCAAACCGGACCCGAGTGAGGCTCGGACAACGTCGGCCATCGTGGACCGGTCGTCCACCGGAGGGTTCGTCGAACGACGCGGGAGACCGATGGCTTTCGCCAATTTCGTGTCCTTCTCGACGCGGGCACCGGCCTTCTCGAGTCGCTCGACTACCTGACGCCCTTTCCACCTCTCGTCACGGAACTCCAACTCGACCTGACGGAAGCTCGTGCCCCGGCGGGGACCACTTGACACGCGGACGATGTCGTCATCGAGTTCGGCCAGTTCATGATCACTGTCATCACAAAGGACAAGCCTCTGACGTGTTGTTTCGAGCATCGTGAGCTGCCCGAGCGGCTGGCGGCGGACGATGCCGCGCAAGAACTCGCTGGCGTCGCTCGGAAATTCGTGGCTCGGTCCTGGCCAGGTGACTTCGGTCCGTTCGAGCGCCGGGCCCGTCGAGGCATGAGGAAGCTTCAGCGTCCAGACCCCGTCGCCAGCGCCATCGTTGGTCCGGTGTCGCAACGTCATCCCTTGAAGCCACAGCCGGCGGTCGCTGGTGTCGAAGTAGCGCGTGGTGAGTCGTTCCTCCGGAAGCCGTACCGTTGCACCAACCAAAGGCCGCAGATCCGGCAGGGCCAGTGCTATAGGTGCTTCCATCTTGATCTCACGTTCGAGCGTGGCATCACGTCGCATAACCCTGGTGTACCCGATTGACGTGATGGTCATGCGGACCGTTCTTCGGTTGACAGCTCTGCCTGTTGATCCTCTTCGGATCAGTGCGAACTATCGACTGACAGCGCGCTCGAGTTGTGCCTTGTTCATTTTGGACCGGCCGGCAATGCCCTTGCGCTTGGCTTCCTCGTAGAGCTGGTCTCTCGTCCGACCTCCGGCGCCCCGGTGGGAGCGGAGGCCGCCGCGGCGCTCTGACGAGAGGTCATTCATCGAAGACCTGCTCCTCGTCTTCGACTCGCCGTGTCGTGCTCGCTCCTTGTTGACTGTCCTCGCCGCGATCTCCTCGGCCTCGGCTTCCGAGTCCCCCCGCAGCTTCAGACCGCCCTTGATGTGCTGGTACTGCCTCTCGCGCTTCGCGCTCCAGGTTTGCTGTGGCATTCCGACCCTCCTCCACCCGCGCACCGTGATCTGGTCTGGCTCATCAAAGTTGACAGATACCCCACGGTGTGTCCGTGGCCAGTTTGAAGTCCCCGCTGGTGGCCAGAAAAGTCCCCACCCCTCAGGATGAGTGATTCGGTTTTGGCGAGCCTAGGTTTTCCTCCCCTCGCGCGCTTCTTTCATGCGGAACGACTCGCCTTCAGTGACGACCAGCACGTTGTGATGCAGGAGGCGGTCGAGCAGGCTGACGGCCGTCGAGTGGTCGGGCAAGAAACGTCCCCAGTCTTCGAAGGGCCAGTGAGAAGCGACGCCGAGTGACCTGCGTTCATAGGCGGCGGCGACCAGTCGGAAGAACAGCTGGGCCCCGGTGTTGTCCATCGGTGCGAAGCCGATCTCGTCGATCAGGATCAGGTCGGCTTTGAGGATCTGCTCGAGGACGCGGCCCACCGAGTTGTCCGCCAGACCCCGATAGAGGGTCTCGACCAGTTCAACCGCGCTGAAGTAGCGCACCCGGAAACCGGCTTCGATGGCTTGGTGGCCGAGGGCGACGAGCAGGTGGCTCTTGCCGGTTCCGGCCGGCCCGACGAGGCAGAGGTTCTCCTTGGCTCTGACCCATTCGAGACCGGACAGATAGTCAAACGTCGCTTGTTTGACCGAGGAGGCGACCACGTCGAACTCCTCGAGTGTCTTGGTGACCGGGAAGGAAGCGGTTTTCAGCCGACTGGCGGCGTTCGACGCGTCGCGCGAGGCGATCTCGGCTTCGATGAGCGTGCGCAGGAACTCTTCGGGCTTCCAGCGTTGCGTCTTGGCCGTCACCAACAGTTCGGGTGAGAGCGCTCGCATGGCCCGGAGCCGCAGCCGACGGAGCCCGGCTTCGAGATCTGGCGGGAGGGCCGGAGCGTCGGTGCTCATGTTCCTTCCCCGATGGCGTAGTCAGCCAGCGAACGGGTCGGGACCAGCGGGAGCTCGACGATGAGGGCCTCTCCGGGTGCCGCAGGGCGCGGGACCCCGGTGCCCGCGGCGATGATCGATCGCACGTCGTGGGCCCGGAACCTCCCGAACACGCTGGCCCGTTCGAGGGCGGCGAGGAGCACGTCGCGCCCGTGCGCCGCCTCCATCTGAGCCAGCTCTTCGAGGTCACCTTTGAGCGAGGTCATGCCGCGAGCGGCGGCGCACTTGATGAAGGACTCGGCCGCTGGGCCGAGGGTGCAGAAGGCCTTCTCCGACGCGGTCTTCGGCCGCACGGCCCGGGTCGGCATGGGCCGGGGCCCGCCATAGTGCTCGTCGAGAATGGAGGTCTCACCAGGTGCGACGAGGTCGTGGCTTGCCACGATCTCACCCAAGAAGATGATGAGGACCCTGCCGTCTTGGGCGACGAGCTCGACCTGGCGGCCGATGTGGACGTTGGGCACCGAATAGCGGGCCGAGCCGAAGCGGACACAGCTGAGTCGATCGACCTTGCGCACCACCAACTTGCCGATCTGGGCTCGCAGCTGCGGGAGAATGCCCATCAGTTCACGCTCTTTGTTCAAGCGATCGAAAGGGACGGCGCAGATCTCTGAGTGCATGACGGTGTTCACCTCGTCGCACCAGACCAGTCCCTTGTCGTTCGCTCTCGCAAGGTCGGCGACACCGAGCTCTTCGGGGATCATGAGATCGGACTTCGCGTAGCCGACCAGATTCTCGACCAAACCCTTCGACTCGGGGTCAGCCCCTTCGCAGAAGTCGGGCCGGAACCCGTAGTGGGTGGCGAAGCGCACGTAGGCGGGCGTCGGGATGACCAGTCCGGCGACGGTGCCACCTTTGAGGCACCCCATGCGGTCGGTCAGTGCCGTCTTCGGCACCGCCCCCAGGTATTCGAAGCACCGCGCCAACGCCGTCATGGTCGACTCCGCGCCCAAGTTGTCGGCGAAGTAGATGAAGCGGACCCTGCTCCAGGCCATGACGGCGCAGAAGACGAACAGCGGTCCGATCTCGCCCCAGTCAAAGACCAACATGTCGCCCGGCGACCAGATGCCGGGTCGCCGTCCCCGATGGTTGTCCCTGCGCCATTCGGCCTTGACCTCGGCCACGAGGCGGCGGAAGTTGCGCGGCGATCCCTCGTAGCCGGCCACCTGGGCGATCGGGAAGAGTCGTTTGGCCGACATCTTCCCCTTGGTCCGCTCCACCCGCTCGACGACAACGTCTCTGACGGCCTCGTAGTTGTGCGCTCCGGCCGGCAGCTGCCCCTTTTCGACGGCCTGGGCGTCGAGAACGGCGCGCTTCACCGTTTTGGGCGTCGTCCCGCACATCTCTGCTGCGGCTCGATAGCTGCCCGTCTCTCGATAGGCGGCATGCATGTCCATGTGTTCCCTCACTGATTTCATAGAGACGTCCCTTGGTCGGTGCGGCGGTTGGATTGCACCGCCACCGTCACCGGCCAGGGGGCCTCTTCGGTGGATGTTCAGTGAGGGGTGGGGACTTATCTGGCCACCAGCGGAGACCTATCTGGCCACGAGCGGGGACTTATTTGGCCATAACCGGGGACTTTTTCGTGGCCACGGACAGTCGTCGATTCGATGCCACGGATTCTGGGAATCGCCTCCTCCGAGGGACGGGCAAGCTAGTCCATGAAAGGACGGGTCGACATGGAATCGGTATCGAAGAATGTTGAAACACGGGCGGAGGGGCGGCCACCCGAGGAGGCGGAGAGCGAGGACCCAGAGGAGCAGGCGAAGGCCATCCTCGATGATTCTGAGGAACGTCTCGAGAGCGGCGCACGCCGATCCGCACCAGAAGGAGCCTGAGGCGGACCATGTCGCCAATGGGTAACCATCTGAAATCCGGGTAGGGAATGGCTATGGCACTCACTCGTCGACTTGCTCGCCCCCTTCTCGCGTCCATCTTCGTCGTCGGGGGATGGGACGCCTTTTGGAACCCCGAAGGGAAGGTCAAGAGAGCAGCCGCCGTCACAGAGCCGTTGGCCGAGAAAGCCGGAATAGCCGGCCTTGACTCCGAGGCGCTTGTGCGTATCAACGGGGCGGTGCAAGTCGGCGCGGGTGCATTGTTGGCGTTCGGGAAATTCCGGCGGCTGGCGGCGTTCGCCCTGATCGGTTCGATCGTTCCGACGACCTACGCCGGTCATCGGTTTTGGGAAGAAGTCGACCCGGCTACCCGAAGCCAGCAGAGGATGCATTTCTTGAAGAACGTGGGCCTCCTGGGTGGACTCATATTGGCTGCGTTCGATACCGAGGGTGAGCCGTCCCTGGCCTGGCGGGCGAAACGCCAGGCTCGGCAGCTCGAATCCACCGTGGCCGTGGGCCGCGCATCGGGTCGCCGGAAGGCTCGACGGGCCCACAAGACCTTGACGCCTGCCGTGGCCCAGGCCACGAAGTCCGGCAAGCAGACCATCCGGAGAGGTCGCGCCGCCGGTCGTGACGCCGGGCGCCGGCTCGGCTCGGCTGGGCACGGCCTCGCCGAGAAGATGACCCCGGATCCTCAGGCGCTCGTTCATGCCCAGGGGGTGGTCGCGGACGCAGTGAAGGGTTCGACCGGGACGGCGACCCATGCAGTCCAACAGGCCGCTTCGTTTGTCTCGGACGCGGCTCGTCAATTGGAGCCGCTCGCCCGTAACGGATCTCACCCGAGAGTCGAAGCGATCGTCCCCCACATTGCGTCGGGAGCAGAACGTACGACGGAGGTCCTGTCGAAGTTGCGGGAGCACCTACCGACCGAATGAGGGCGAAATTTATGAGGAATTCACCTGAAGCGGTTGGTGCACCGGCGGACGAGGGCCTGCTTTCCGAGCTGAAACCATTCGGTCGCGTGGCTGTTCCAACAGAGAGCAATCACAGACGCGTATTCGAATTTTCCCGTTGACATGCGACGTGCACACGTTAGCCTTGGCGACCATGTCAGGGACGACGGAGAAAGCAGCCGAGGTAGTCGGGGATGCGGTCGATACCGTTGAGGCAGCTGCCGCGGCAGCGAGTGCAAAGGTCCGAAAGGGCTTGAGCGAAGCGGCGACCGCGATCGGGTCTTCGAAAGCAGCCGAACGTGTGGAGAAGCGAGCGCGCCCCATCAAGAAGTCGGCCGCGAAGAAGGCCAAGAGCATTAGGAAGACGATCAAGAAGCAGGCCGCCGTCGCCAAGAAGGTCGGAGCGAAGAAGGTGACCGCCGCCAAGCGCAGGGCCACCGCCGCCAAGAAGACCACCGCCAAGAAGGCCACTGCCGCCAAGAAGTCGACGGCCAAGAAGGCCACGACGGCCAAGAAGATCGACGGCCAAGAAGGCCACGACGGCCAAGAAGTCGACGGCCAAGAAGGCCACGACGGCCAAGAAGTCGGCGGCCAAGAAGGCCACGGCCGTCAAGAAGTCGGCGGCCAAGAAGGCCACGACGGCCAAGAAAGCCGCCAAGAAGACGACGAAAAAGGCGACCGCCGCCAAGAAGGCGGCTAAGAAGCGGAGTTGAGGTCACCGCCGTCTCCGGGCGGCGATCACGGCCCGAATCTGCCACCCTTCTGGGGCGCCGTCGGCGTTCCTCCCGGACCTGAGACGTAGGAACTTCGCGCTTTCACGACCGCACCCATTAGCGTGGCTGCGACGCCAGACCGTGGGAGGGATCGTGCAAACCGAGGCAGCTGTTCTGTGGGACCGTGAGGCGTGGAGCGTCGAGCCGATTGAGCTCGACCCTCCCAAGGAGGGCGAAGTCCTCATTAAGCTCGCCGCCTCGGGCATGTGCCACTCGGACGAGCACCTGCTCACCGGCGACATGCCCGTCCCTCTCCCCGTCATCGGTGGCCACGAGGGCGCCGGCGTGGTCGAGGAGGTGGGACCCGGCGTGACCGGCCTGGTTCCGGGCGACCACGTCGTGCTCGGCTTCGTCCCCGCTTGTGGGAAGTGCCCGCCGTGTGCGACGGGCCACTCGAACCTGTGCGACGTCGGCGGCATCCTCATGACAGGGAAGCAGCTCGACGGCACCGTGCGTCATCACGCTCGCGGGCAGGACGTCTCGACCATGGTCTGCCTCGGCACCTTCGCCCCCTACACCGTGGTCAACCAGGCCTCCTGCGTGAAGATCCTCGACGACATCCCGCTCGACAAGGCGTGCCTGGTCGGTTGTGGCGTGACGACCGGCTGGGGCTCGTCGGTCTACGCGGCCGACGTGCGGCCCGGGGACCACGTGGCCGTGATCGGCATCGGGGGCATCGGGGCCTCGGCTGTGCAGGGCGCGCGCCTGGCCGGCGCCGAGACGATCTTCGCCATCGACCCGGTGCAACTCAAGCGTGACCTGGCTCCTACGTTCGGTGCGACCCACACGGCCGCTTCCATCGAAGAGGCGTTCGAGCTGATCAACCGGGAGACCTGGGGCCACATGTGCGACAAGGTCATCTGCGCCATGGGGGTCGGATCGGGCGGGTTGATGGACTCCATCCTCAACCTGGCCGCCAAGCGGGGTCGGGTCGTGGTCACCAACATCCACCCGTTCAATGAAACCGCCGTGACCATGAACCTGATGTTGCTGACCATTTACGAGAAGCAGGTCGTCGGCAGCATCTTCGGCTCGGCCAACATCCACGCCGACATCCCAAAGCTGCTGAAGCTCTACCGCAACGGGCAGTTGGACCTCGACTCCATGATCACCAACACCTACAAGCTGGGTGACATCAACCAGGGCTATCAGGACATGCGTGACGGGAAGAACATCCGGGGCGTCCTCATCTACGACGACTGACCGCCGATCCGCGTGGTCGCGGAGGCTTAGGCCGTTGCTCCGTGGGTGCCCCAAATGTCATTGCAGCGCTCGCAGACCTCTTCGGGCACCACGCCGAGCGCGCATGAGGACGGCGAAGGCTTTGCACCCGAGGCAGAGGCCCAGGGCGGACTCGAGGAAGGCCGCCGCGGCCAGTAGGCCGAGGAAGACCTCGGCGGCCGTCCAAAAGCCGAGTCCGGTCAGGACGAGCGCCGTCACGGAGAAGGCGACCCCCATGCCCTGGGCGAAGCGCTTGGGTGGGCCGGCCACCGGGCGCTCGGCGATCCCGAGTCGTGGCGTGACGACACGCGTGACGAACTGACCGAGGGGGCTGAGCGTCGGGCCGGTCAGCACCCGGGCCACGAAGCCGTAGGCGATCACAATGGTGGCCCAGCGCAGGTCGAAGGCGATGGTGAGGACGCACATCACGACGACCCCGGCCGCCACCAGGCGGGCCGAGACCTCGTTGACCGGATTGGGGAATGAGAACAGGGAGTGGACCCGGCTGGGCGCGCCCGCCGGGGCGCTGTCGATGGCCATGAGCTGCTCCTTCCCGAACCGTTGAACGCTGACCAGTTTAGTCGGGTTTCGCTCCGGCATCACCGGTTGGGAGGTCCCAAGCGCAGGCTGACCGGGTCCGGTCAGCCTGCGGGCAGCGGGACCGGCTGGGGCGGTGGCGGGCCGACGTAGCGGGCCGCCGGGCGGATCAGGCGGTTGTGGGCGGCCTGCTCCATGACGTGGGTGCTCCATCCGATGGTGCGTCCCGCCGCGAAGGTCGGGGTGAACATCTCACGCGGGATCCCGCAGGTGTGCATGACGACGCCGGCGTAGAACTCGACGTTGGTGTACAGCTGGCGTCCCGGCTTCAGCTCCGCCAGGACCTCCACCGTCGTGCGCTCGACCGACTGGGAGAACTCGACGAGCGGCCCGCCCAGCTGCTCGGTGACCGAGCGCAGCAGGAGCGAGCGCGGGTCGTCGGTCTTGTAGACGCGGTGGCCGAAGCCCATGATGCGGTCGCCGCCTTCGACGGCGGTGCGGATGTATGCCTCGGCCCGGTCGGGCGTGCCGATCGCATCGAGCATGTCGAGAGCCCGGCTCGGGGCGCCGCCGTGCAGCGGACCCGACAGGGCACCGATGGCCGCCACAATGGCGGCCCCCAGGTCGGCGCCGGTCGACGTGACGACGCGGGCAGTGAACGTCGACGCATTGAACCCGTGGTCGATGGTCAGGATCATGTACTGCTCAATGGCCCGGGCGTGCTCCGGGCGCGGCTCGCTGCCGGTCAACATGAAGAGGTAGTTGGCGGCGAAGCCCAGATCGTCACGCGGCTCGACGGGCTCGTCGCCCTGGCGCAGCCGGTGGGCCGCCGCCAAAATCGTCGGCACCACCGCGCAGAGTCCGAGGGCCTGGTCGTAGAGCTCGTCGGCCCCGATGTCGTGGGTGGGACGCCATCCGAGCTCGGCCGCCAGGAGCGACACCGCAGTGCGCAAGACGTCGAGCGGTGCGCCGCGCCGGCAGATGGCCGGCAGCACGGTGCTCAATCCGGGTGGGAGCGCACGGCGCCGTCCCACCTCTGCGCCGAAGGCCTCTGCGGCCGCGGCATCGGGCAGCTCACCGCGGAAGAGGAGGTGCCAGACATCCTCCAGGGAGCGCTTCTCGGCCAGCTCGACCGCGGAGTACTGCCGGTAGTGGAAGAAGCCCTCCGTGCCCCGGACGTCGCCGATCGTCGTCTCGGCCACGACCACGCCCTCCAGGCCTGCCGGGACCTCGCCGCTGGACTCGCCGGCCGGCCGGATACGCGCCACCGCCATGAGGTCGCGCAGCGACACGACGCCCACGCAACGATCACCCTCCACGACCGGCAGGTGACGGTAGTGGTGCGAGGTCAGGCTGGCCCACGCCGCGTCGGCCCGCTCGTCGGGGCCGAGGACGTCGGGGCGGGAGGTCATCCAGAGGCGAACGTGCTCGCGCTCGGCGTCGCCCTCGCCGGCGGCGGCCCGGAGGAGGTCGCGCTCGGTGAGGATGCCGACGACCTTGCCGTCGTCGGTCACCACGACAGAGCCCGTGTCGGCCTCCTGCATCGCTCGGGCCGCCCCGGCCAAGGTGTCGTCCGCCGCGCACGTCACCGCGGGAGAGGTCATGAGATCACGCACGATGGTTTCCATGCATCCCACTATGACGCTCCTTCCCTGCGTCTGTAAACGTTGATCAAGTCAATGTAAGATCGGGACGTGGAACGCATGCTGAGTACCGAGGAGGCGGCGCGGCGGCTCGGCGTCAAGGTGCCGACGCTGTACGCGTACGTGAGCCGGGGCGTGCTCGAGTCCCACCCTGATCCGTCCCGGCGGGGCAGCCTCTTCGACCTGGACGCCATTGAGGCGTTGGCGGTCCGCAGCCGGGGCGGACGGCAGACGGCCACGCGCCTCGCCACCGTCACGACCGGGGTGACCCAGCTCGACCAGAGGCGCGGCCCGATCTACCGGGGCCAGGCCGCCACCGACCTGGCGCGGGCGCACAGCTTCGAGGAAGTGGCCGAGTTGCTGTGGCAATCCGAAGAGGTGGGGGACTGGAGCGCACCTGACATCGGTCCGTGCCCGTTGACGCCCACGCTCGAGCGCATGCGCTGGGCGCTCGTGATGTGCGGGGCGACGGATCCACTGCGGGCCGACCTGCGTCCGTCGGCGGTCGCCCGTGCCGCCCGCCGCGCCGCCGCCGCGCTGACCGATGTCGTCGGACCGACGCCGCCCGGCGAAGGACCCCGACGCGTCCATTGCCACGCGGCTTGCGGCACGGCTGACCGCCTCGGCGGCCCCGAACACTCAGTGCCGTCGTCTCCGGCGCCGCCGTACCGGGTGCCGCGGTCGATGCCGCCCTGGTCCTGATGGCCGACCACGAGCTGGCCACGTCGACCATGGCCGTGCGGATCGCCGCGTCGGTGCGCGCCGATCCCTACGACGCCTTTCTGGCCGGCTTGGCCACCCTGGCCGGGCCGTTGCACGGTGGCGCCAGCCAACAGGCCTACGAGCTGCTGGTCGTGGCCGAGCGCGACGGCGTGGCGCGGGCCCTGAACGACGTCCTGCGCGAGCGCGGCCGGCTGCCGGGCTTCGGGCACGCCGTCTACAAGAACGGGGACGCCCGATTCGACGCGCTGTTGGCCCTGGCCGAGCCGTTGTTGAGCGAGGACCGCAGGCGCCCTCCTCCATGAGGTCACGGCGCTGGCCGCGGCGCACAACGTGCCGTTGGCCAACTGTGACCTCGCCCTCGCCGCGTTGAGCTGGGGGACCGGCATGCCGCCGGACACCGGCCGCACCATCTTCGCCGTGGCTCGCCTGGCGGGCTGGGCGGCCCACTACATGGAGGAACTGACGGAGCGGCCGCTGCGCTTCCGGGCCCGGGCCGTCTACAGCGCCTGAGTCGGCTGAGCGCGGCGGACGAGCGCATCCTCGTCTGAGGTAGGTCGACGGGTCGACTGCATTGACCGGGTTCCCGAACAGGCCCGGCGATGAGCGGAGAGTCGGACTGTTGCCGGCGTGCCGACAGGGGCGATTTCAAGTCGGTGCGTTCACCACTTGAAATCGCCAACGCCGACACCCAGAGCCGTCCAGTCAACGGTACGGGTGGGTCAGCCGGCGCCGATGACGATGGCGGACGGATGGCCGCCGAGGTGCAGCGGCATGCCCACCTTGCCGGTGGCCAACGTCACCGGTATCACGGTGCCCGCCTGTTGCGTCACCCACGCCGTCGAGCCGTCGGCGTTCAGCGCGATCCCCTGCGCCACGTCCGGCAACGCCACCGGCGGGCCCTGAGTGAGACCGACCACGGCCACCGCGACCACGGCGGCGCCCCCGCAGACGTAGGCCGTCGTCCCCGAAGGCGTCACGGCGATGCCGGTCGGGTTCAGCGGGAGCGCGATGGTCCCACCCGCCCGCAACGTGCCGGGGTTGATGGCGGTGAGCGTCCGGTTGCCGAAGTTGCCCACCAGCACCTCCCCGGGCGCGGCGGCGATGGTCTGTGGCGTCGGGCCGACGGGGATGGCCGCGCCGGGCTGCATGGTGGCGACGTCGATCGGCGTCACGGTGTTGCTCCCGGAGTCGGCCACGAAGGCGGTGGCGGTACCCGAGGCCGTCACCGCAACGGCGATCGCCACCGGCTCGGCTCCGACGGCGATCGGCGTGCCGGCGCGCCACGTGCCCAGATCGACAGGGGTCACGCTGTTCGTATCGAGGTTCGCCACCAGCGCCACGCCCTTGCCGTCGCTGCCACCGGGCGCCACCGCCACCGCGTCCGGCTCGACCCCCACGCCGACCTCGTGCACGACCTGGTGCGTGGTCGTGTCGATCTCGTGCAGCTGGTCGTCGCCCTGCGTGACGACGAGGAGGTCCTTGCCGCCGGGTGCGTAGGCCAGCGCGGAGGGCAGGCTGCCCACCGTGACCTTGGCCTCCACGTGGCGTCGGGCCAGGTTCACCGGCGTCACATCCGTCCCGGGCAATGTCACCGAGGCACCCGTCGTGACCCACGCCACGTTGTGGGCCGACGTGCCGCCGACGGGTTGGTTGCAGGCCGCCAGGGAAGGGAGGCTTGCCACCAGTGCCGGAACGAGCAGCCAACGCCGTCGCACGCCCACGCTCAACCCCTGGCGCAGGCCGCGCCGGCGGGGCGGTCGGTCTCGCGCCATCCGGCCGCGTCGCCCTCGGGCCAGAAGTCGCCGGTGACGGCGTCGTGGACGTAGGGCACGGGGGCGGGTTGACCCGCCGCCAGCGCGCGCAGCGCGTCGAGAAGCGCGTCGACGTCGTCGCCGTCGGTCCCGAGTCCGCAGCTGGCACGCACCGCACCGGGAATACCGCTGCGGTCGCCGCGCTGCACGGCTGCCCGCGCCCGCTCCACACCGTCACGGCCGACGCCGAGCAGGCGGATGAGGTAGGGGTGCGCGCAGAAACATCCGTGGCGGACGCCGATCCCGAACTCCGCGCTCAACCGGGCCGCCACCAGGGCGTGGTGCATTCCGTCGAGCGTGAACGCCGCCACGGCGAGCCCGTCGTGCTCGCCGGGCTCGGACCACGGGCCGAGCAGGCGCACGCCGTCGATGGAGCGCAGGCCGTCGTAGAGGCGCGTCGCCAGTGCCTGCTCGTGAGCCGTGATGGTCTCCCAGCCGATGCGTTCGAGGTCGTCCATGGCCTGCCCGAAGGCGACCGCGCCGATGACGTTGGGTGAGCCGGCCTCCTCGCGCTCGGGCGGATCCGTCCAGATGACCTCGTCGAGGTCGACCAGGTCGACCGCCCCGCCGCCGGCGAGGAACGGATCGCCGTGCTCGAACACCTCCCGGGGGCCGATCAGCGCGCCCGCACCGAACGGCGCGTAGAGCTTGTGGCCGCTGAAGGCCACGAAGTCCGGCCCCGTCGGCAGTGGGCGGTGGGGCGCCAGCTGGGCGGCATCCAACAGGACCGGGATGCCCCGGGCGTGCGCTTCGGCACAGATCTCTTCGACCGGGGGCAGCCAACCCGTGACGTTGGAGGCTCCCGTGATGGCCAGCAGGGCGGGGCGGCGCCCGTCGTCGAGGACCCGCACGACGTCGGCCGTCTCGAAGGTGCCGGCGGTCCCGCATTCGACCCAGCGCCGCGTCGCCACCCGCGCCCAGGGGAGCAGGTTGGCGTGGTGCTCGACCACCGTGGTGGCCACCACGTCGTCGGGGGCCAGGCCCAGCCGGTAGGCCAGATGGTTGATGGCCTCCGTCGTGTTGCGCACCAGCACGACGACGTCCTCGCCGCCGGCCGGCCGTCGGGCAAAGCGGTGCACGCTGTCGCGGGCTTCCTCGTAGGCCGCAGTGGCCTGTCGTGACTTGTAGCCGGCCCCACGGTGCACGCTCGAGTACCACGGCAGGAATTCGTTGACCCGGTCGGCCACCGACTGCAGCGCCGGGGTCGAGGCGGCGCAGTCGAGGTCGCGGTAGGGACGCTCGGTGCCGTCGAGGCAGGGGACGGGGACGTGGGCCCCGACCAGCGCGGCGACGGCCCCCTCTTTGTGCACGCCGTCACACTAGGGAAGTGGGGGCGTGCCGCGGTATCCGGGCTCAGGTCAGCCCGGGCTCGTCTCCCTGGCGCCGGGCCGTGAGCACCACAATGTCGTCGGAGATCCGCGCGCCCGAGGTCATGGCATCAATGACGAAGTCGGCCACCTGGTCGGGCTCGTTGCTGGGGGAGGCGCGCAGCGAGGACTCGAGCAGGGTGAAGCGCTCGTCCAGCCGGCTGCCGCGCCGCTCGACCAGCCCGTCGGTGAACATCACCAGGCAACCTCGTCCCAGCTGGAACTCCTGGTCCTTGTAGTGGCAGTCCTCGACGCCGAGAGGCGGACCGGGCGGCACCGGAAGCTCCTCGGCCTGTCCCGACTCCACCCGGACGGGGGAGGGGTGGCCGGCGGAGGAGAAGGCGACCGAACCGGTCCTGGTGTCGAGGACGCCGACCAGCGCGGTGGCCAGGCGGCCGTCGACGCCGGCCAGCGAGACGCGGTTGAGCCGCTGCAGCGCCTTGCCCGGCGCCCGCTCTTCCAACAGGAGCAGGCCGAGGGTGTGGCGCAACCGGCTCATGATCCGTGCCGCCCCGAGGTCGTGGCCCTCCACGTCCCCGACGACGAGGGCGACCAGGTGCTCGCTGATCGGGACGACGTCGTACCAGTCGCCCCCGACCTCCACGCCGACGGAGGCCGGGCGGTAGCGGGCGGCGACGTCCCAGCCGCCGATGGCCGGGATGGCGTCGGGCAACAGGTGCCGCTGCAGCTCGTGTGAGATCCGGCGTTCGCGGTCGTAGTCCCGGGCCCGGATGACGACCGAGCTGACCTGTTCGGCCAATTGCTCGGCCAGCCCGAGGTCTCTCTCGGAGAAGCGGCGCCCCGACCCGGCGGAGACGAGCGTGACAGTGCCGAGGACCTGCTCGTCGCGGCAGGCGCAGCGGCACGCTGACATAGGAGGTGAAACCAAGCATCTTCAAAATGGCGTAGTGCCGTTCGTCGTGGCTCGTGGCCCGCAGGAACTCGTCGTCCATGTCGGCGCTCCACATCGACTTGCCGCTGCGGATCACCTCAATGGTCGGATGGGAGCTCCCGGGCTCGACCGGGTACGAGGCTCGCAGCTCCTCGGTGAGCGCCCGCTTGTCCGGGTCGGCGTGCCAGGCCGCCATCCGCCGCATCTGGCCGTCCTCGTCCGCGATGTCGATGAGGCAGAGATCAGCCATGACCGGCACCGAGACCTGAGCCAGACGCTCCACCATGTCGCGGTAGTCGACGACCTCGGAGAGGACCTGGGTGGCCAGCAGCAGAAACTCGTTGCGGCGCCGTGCCTCGAGGAGCTCCTCGACCAGGTGCTCGCGTTCGGCGGCCTGGGCCGACGCGTGCAGCAGCTCGCCGAGGTGCTCGCCCATCGCATCCATGAGCTCAATGACGGAGGGGTCGCGCTCACGTGAGTGGCGGCTCAGCATCTTGACGATCCCCACGGTGGTGCCGTGGTAGCGGACAGGGAAGGCGTAGGCGCTCTGCAGGCCGTCCTGCACGAGCGCGTCCGAGACGAAGCGCTGATCGGCGACGAGATCGGCCACCCACAAGGGCTCGCCATGCTCGAGGACCCAGCGGGGGAAGCCTTCGCTGCCGCTGGTCGGATCCGCGGCCTTGTCCCGGGTGAAGGCGGGGGCGATGTTCTCGCTGCGCGTCCAGACGTGCCGGCAGACGAGATCCTGGTCGGCCGAGACCGCCCACAGCGTCGTCACGTCCCAGTCGAGGCGCCGGCCCAGTGTCGAGAGGATGCGCTCGGCCGGCGGCTCGTCGACGGGCGCGTCGGCGAGGATCTCGAGCAGCTCGCTCGTCAACTCCGACCAGCGCTGAAGCTTCTTCTCGTCGCGCTGGCGGATGATGCCGACGACCACCGGCCCCGCCAGAGGGTGGTCGAAGATGCTGATGACCAACTCGGTGCGGACATCGGTCCCGTCGGCCCGCTTGATGTCGACGTCGAGCGGCGTCCCGACCAGATCCGAGGCCTGCGAGTGCACGAAGGCGGCGTAGTCGTCGCCGACGGCCGCCGTGAGCGAATCGGGCACGAGGTCGTAGACGGGGCGCCCGACGAGGGCGCCGCGGGGCCAGCCCAGCAGTTCCTCCGCCGACCGGTTGACGTATCGGATGGTGCCCTGGTCGTCGGTGGCCACGACGGCGTCGCGCAGGCCGTCGAGCACCACCCGTACGCCTTGGACGGGCCAGGCCGGGTCCGGGGCTGCGGTGGCGATCGCCGCAGCCGTGACCGCAGGCGCCGATGCCGCTGCCGCTGCCGGTGCCGACGCCGAGTGCCGGACGCTGCGGTGCCGACGCCGCCGGTGCCGATCCGTCGGCTCCGTCGGGGACGGGTCGCCGTCGGTGCCGGGTGCAGAGAGGGGCATGGAGAACCACACGGTCTTGCCCGGCCGGTCGCGCCGCATCTCAATGCCCCAGGCGTCGGCCAGCGCGCGGACAATGTGCAGCCCGCGCCCGTGCGGCGCGTCCGATTCCTGTTCGCGGTGGCGTGGGGAAGCCGACGGAGCCGTCGCTGACCTCGACCCGCACCCGGCTGGCGTCGGGTGCGACCTGGACGGCCACCTCGAACTCGGTCGCCGCGTGCTGCACCGCGTTGGTCGACAGCTCCGACAGCATCAGCACCAGCTCGTCGGTGTCCTCGTCACGGGCGGCGGCGGGAAGCTGACCGAGGAGGAAGCGGCGGGCCTGACCGACGGACGTCGCGGTGGCCGGGAACCGGCGGGTGGCGGTGACCGGCAGCGGGTCGACGGTGTGCATGGTGGCCGTGGGCTCTCCCTCCGGAGGATTGGGGCCTTTCATACCGGTTGCCCTACCTCTGCCCTGGCGATGCAACCCCTAAACCACCAGGGTTGTCCGGCGGAGCGCCGCCCAGCGTCGGCCGCCACGATCCGGCCGCTACCCTGCACGTTCGTGGAAGAGCGCTATGAATCCGAGCTGACCCGGGCCGCTGCCGTCCTCGACGACGTCGACCGGGCGCTGGAACGCCTCAGCGATGGTACCTACGGGCAGTGCGAGACCTGCGGTGCGCCGGTGCTCGAGGCCGACCTCGAACGCGACCCCACCCGCAGCAGGTGTGAGCAGCATCTGACGCTGGCCTGATCCGGTTCGGTCGCCCGGGCCTGCTCCTGCGGGGCCCACGCCGGGCGGGTCACGTTCAGCCGGGGATGGTGAGCTTCTTGGCCGCGTCGAGGCGGCCGCCACGTCGGGCCAGTTGACGACGTTCCAGAGCGCGGCGAAGAAGTCGGCCTTCACGTTCTTGTACTGCAGGTAGAAGGCGTGCTCCCAGGCGTCGAAGACGAGGAGCGGGACCGAGCCGTGCCCGACGCTGCTCTGGTGGTCGTAGACCTGCTCGACGATGAGGCGGCCGGCGAGCGGCTCGTAGGCCAAGACGCCCCAGCCCGAGCCCTGAATGGTGGAGGTGGCCTGGGTGAACTGCGCCTTGAACTTGTCGAACGAGCCGAAGTTCTCGTCGATGGCCGAACCCAGCGCGCCGTCGGGCTTGTCGCCGCCGTCGGGGCTCTGGTTGTTCCAGAAGATGGAGTGCAGCACGTGGCCCGAGATGTGGAAGGCGAGCGTCTTTTCCAGCCCCACAATGGCGCCGAAGTCGTCCTTGTCGCGTGCGGCGGCCAACTTCTCGAGCGTCTGGTTGGCGCCGGCCACGTAGGCGGCGTGGTGCTTGTCGTGGTGGAGCTCCATGATCTGCGCCGACACGTGCGGCTCCAGGGCGGCGTAGTCATACGGCAGGTCTGGGAGGGTGTATTCGGCCATGGCGGGATCTCCTCGGTGGTCGTCTTGGTGCGTCGCCGTGACCATACCCGAAGGGGGCCGGATCCCAACCGAGGATCCCGTGGAGCATCACGGGGTCCGATGGCCGTGCGACCTGCGCCCCGGGCCCCGTCGGCCACGCCCCTGCGGCGGTACGCTTGCAAGAGTGAGCACGGACCCCAAAGACCGCTGGCTCCATCTGGGTTCGTTCATCCGTGAGCAGCGGGGAACGGCCCGGCTGTCGCTGCGCCGCCTGTCCGAGCTGGCCGGGATCTCCAACCCGTACCTCAGCCAGATAGAGCGAGGGCTGCGGCGGCCCTCGGCCGAGATCCTCCAGCAGATCGCCAAGGCCTTGCGCATTTCCGCCGAGACGCTCTACGTGCAAGCGGGCATCCTCGAGCCGCCCTCGGGCACGCCCGACCTGACCCGGGCCATCATGGCCGACCAGTCGGTCAGCGAGGAGCAGAAGCAGGCACTCGTGCGGATCTACCTCTCCTTCCGGCGCGAGTACGAGGACGAGCGCGAGGAGCGGCAGCGCGGTGCGCACGAGTCCGGCGGTGAGGACCCGGGTCCGCCGCAGCAGGCCGCGGAGGCGGCGTCCACGGTGCCGCCGGCCGCGACCGAGCCCTCGGGCCCGGCCGAGCGTGTCACCTCGGCTTGAACTGCCCGCTCCGACCGTGCCCGCCCGACCGAGCCCGTTCCGACCCTCACACCCCGACTCTGATCGCCCCGACGCTGCCCGCACGCCTGGCCGGAGCGCCTTTCGCGGCCGCCGGTAGGCTCTGAGCGCCATGCGCAGGCTCGCGGTCCTCTCTCTCCACACCTCTCCCCTGGCCCAGCCCGGCACCGGGGACGGCGGTGGCATGAACGTCTACGTCCGTGAGCTGACCTCGGCGCTGGCCCGCTCCGACGTGGCCTGCGACGTCTTCACCAGGGCCTGGTCTCCGGATCTGCCGCCCGTGGTCGACGTCGAGCCGGGGCTGCGGGTGCACCATGTTCCCGCCGGACCGCTCAGCGTGTTGCCCAAGGAGTCGCTCCCCAATGTCGTGGACGAGTTCACGGCGGGCGTGCTGGAGCGCATGGTCGGGGCGCCGGCGGCCGGCGAGCAGCCCTACACCTCCGTGCACGCCAACTACTGGCTGTCGGGCCTGTCGGGCCACGTCATCAAACACGAGCTGAACCTGCCGCTGGTGTGCACCTTTCACACCCTCGACCGCGTCAAGGCGGAGTCGATGCCCGAAGAGGTCGAGGCCGACATGCCGCACCGCCGGGCCGAGGCCGAGGCGTCCATCATCAATTGCTCCGACGCCGTCCTGGCTTCGTGCACGGTCGAGGCCGACCAGATCGCGTCCCTCTACGGGGGCGAGCCGGGGCGCATCCGCATTGTGCCGCCCGGCGTCGACCACGCCTTCTTCGGTCCCGGCCACAGGCCGCAAGCCCGCCGCGCCCTCGGTCTGCCGGTCGACGGGCGGCTCCTCCTCTTCGTCGGACGCATCCAACCGCTCAAGTGCGCAGACGTGGCCATCGAGACGCTGGCCGAGCTGCGTCAGAGCAGCGGCGAGCAGGCCCGGCTCGTCGTCGTGGGTGGTCCCAGTGGCCCGCACGGCGAGAAGTCACTGCAGAGCCTGCACGATGTGGCCGACGCCCGTGGCGTGCGTGACCACGTGCACTTCGTGGCGCCCCAGCCCCACGAGCTGCTCTCCTCGTACTACCGGGCCGCCGACGTCTGCATTGTGCCCAGCCGCTCGGAATCCTTCGGGCTGGTGGCGTTGGAGGCCGCCGCCTGCGGGACGCCGGTCGTCGCCTCGGCGGTCGGCGGGCTGACCACGCTGGTGGACCACGGCCGCACCGGGTACCTGGTGGACGAGCCCGACCCGGTGGCCTACGCCGCCGCGGTGCGCCAGGTCTTCGACGAGCCGCTGGCGTCCGAGCGGCTCTCCACCGCCTCGGTGCTGCGGGCCCGCCGCTACACCTGGCGGGCCGCCGCCCGCGCGCTGGTCGAGCTGCACGACGAGTTGGCCGTGGGCCGCCTCGTCGAGTGCGGCTGAGCGCGCCGCCGAGCCGAGCCCGACCGAGCGTTCAGCGACCCCGTGCCGATCGTCGATCTCCCCGCCGACGAGGAGATGGCTGCCGCCGTCGCCTGTATCGACGCCTGGGCCGCGCGCGAACTGGCCGCCGAGGGGCCACTGGTGGCGGCCGAGCGCCAGGAGGTGACTGACCGCACCGCGTCGTTCCAGTGGTATCTCCGCTTCAAGGGCGAGGAGAAGGACTTCATCACGGTCTGGCTCACGCTCAAGCAGCGCACCTTGTGGCACGAGGCGCAGTTCATGCCCGTGCCCGAGGAGCACAAGGAGGAGGTCTTCGCCTATCTCCTGCGCTGCAACAGTGCGCTCTTCGGCATGGCTTTCGCCCTCGGGACCGAGGATGCCGTGTACCTGGTGGGCCGGGTGCCGGCCCGCCTCATCGACGACGACGAGCTGGACCGCATTGCCGGGGCGTCGGTCGTCTACACCGACGACCACTTCCCGACGGCCATGACGCTGGCCCATCCCTCGACCTACCGCCGCCGCTCCCGCCGCTGACACCACGGCGCCGGTCACACCACGGCGCCGGCAACACCAGGACCCGGCGGTCGGTAACGTCGCGTCCGTGGCCAACCTCCTTATCGTCGGCGGCGGGAAGATGGGCGGGGCGCTCCTCGGGGGGCTCCTCCGCTCGGGCTGGGCCGAGTTGGCGGACGTGGCCGTGGTGGAGCCGGTCGCCGATCGCCGGGACGAGCTGGCCGGGTCGTTCCCGGGGTTGCGCATTCTCGAAACCCCCGAGGCCGGCATCCTGGGGGAGGAGGGCGAGCGCATCGTCGGGGCCGTCCTGGCGGTGAAGCCCGACGTGGCCGAAGGGGCCTGCCGGGTCCTCGGTGTCGCCGGGGTGACCCGCGTGCTCTCCATTGTCGCCGGCGTGCCCAGCGTGCGGCTCGAGGCAGCGCTCGGTGGCGAGCCTGCGGTCGTGCGGGCGATGCCGAATACCCCCGCCCTCGTCGGCGCCGGCGTGACGGCGATTTCAGGGGGCTCTTTCGCCACGTCGCACGACCTGGCCTGGGCCGAGGACATCCTCTCGGCCGTCGGGACGGTGGTGCGCCTGCCCGAGCGTCTGTTGGATGCGGTGACCGGGCTGTCGGGCTCGGGGCCGGCCTACTTCTTCCTGGTGGCCGAGGCCCTCATGGAGGCAGGCGTGCAGATGGGGCTGACGCGCGAGGTCAGCCGGACGCTCGTCGTCGAGACCATGCGCGGCTCGGCCGAGCTGTTGGCGGAGACGGGTCAGGACCCCGAGGCGCTGCGCGCCATGGTGACCTCGCCGGCCGGCACGACGGCGGCGGGCATCCGGGCGCTCGAGTCGCGCGCCGTGCGCTCGGCCTTCATGGAGGCGGTCGCGGCCGCCACCGAGCGATCGCGCAACCTGCAGCGCTGAGCGCCGAGCCATGACGAGAGAGGTCCCCCGTACCGTCTTCTTCCTCTCCGACTTCGGCACCGAGGACGAGTTCGCCGGCGTGGTGCACGCGGTCATTGCGGCACGTGCGCCGGGGACGACGGTCATCGACCTCACCCACCACATTCCGCCGTTCGACGTCCGGGCCGGGAGCCATGCGCTGGTGCGGGCGGTTCCGCACCTCGGGACCGGAGTGGTGCTCGGGGTCGTCGATCCGGGCGTCGGCACGGACCGACGCGGCATTTGCGTGGAGGTCGTGCCGCCTTCCGGCGCGCCCTTGTGGTTCGTCGGTCCCGACAACGGGCTCTTGGTGGCCGCAGCGGAGGCGGCGGCCGAGGCACCGGTGGCGCATGTCGTGGAACTGACCCGCCCGGCGACGCCGCCCGACCGCGGATCGACATTCGACGGGCGCGATCTCTTCGGGCCGGCCGCAGCCGCCCTGTGCGCCGGCGCGGCGCTCGGGGATCTGGGCGCGCCCGTGCATCCGGTCTCGTTGGTGCGCCTCATCGGTGGCGTCGTCGAGGGTGGCCGCCTGCACGACGGCCGCGCCTGCCTGCGCACGGAGGTCACGTGGGTCGACCGCTTCGGCAACCTGCAGTTGGCGGCAACGGTCGCCGATGCGCGCGTGGCGGGCCTTCCGTCGACCGGCTGCGTGGAGTTGGCTGCCCGTCTCGAGTCGGGACGCGCCGATCCCGACGGGTTGCCCCGCTCGCTCGTGCCCGATGGCGTCGAGCTGCAGTGCGTCGATGCGTACGGTCAGTTGGGGCAAGGTGAGTTCGGCCTGCTGGTCGACGCCAACGGGCACTTGGCCGTGGTGGCCGGCGAGGCATCAGCGGCCCATTGGCTCAACGTCGTGGCGGGGGAGCTGGTCGTCCTGGCCTGGTGAAGGGGGCACGGCACCCGGTGCGGTGGCGGTTCGGCACGCCGGGGCGGTTTGGTGCGAGCGGGAGTGCCCTCGGTACCATCCGTCGCAGTGAACGACGAGAGGCGGATCCCTGAGGCCACGGTGCTGCGGCTGCCCATCTACCAGCGGATCCTGGCCGAGCTGGTCCGCGGCGGCTCGCGCACCGTCTCGTCCGAACAGCTGGCCGAGCTGGCCCGGGTCAACGCCGCCAAAGTGCGGAAGGACCTCTCCCTGCTGGGGTCCTTCGGTACTCGGGGCTCGGGTTACAACCCCGAATTCCTCATCGCCCAGATCGACCGGGCCCTCGGGGTCGACGAGAACTGGTCGGTGGCCGTGGTGGGCATCGGCAACCTGGGCCGTGCGCTCACCAATTCAGCCAGCTTCGCCTCGCGGGGCTGCCAAGTGACCTCGCTCTTCGACGTCGACCCGGCCGTGGTGGGCGAGGAGATCCGGGGCATGCGGGTGCGCCACATGGACGATCTCGCCACATTGCGAGACGGGGAGTGCCCGGACATCGGGGTGATCACGACGCCGGGTTGGGCGGCGCAAGGGGTGGCCGATCTGCTCGTGCGGGCAGGCGTGACCTCGTTGCTCAACTTCGCCCCCCGGGTCCTGAACATTCCGCCGACGGTGCATCTTCGTTACGTGGATCTCTCCATTGAGCTGCAGGTCCTGGGCTTCTACCGGGCGCGCGACGACGAGGCCGGGCCGGACAGGGCGCATGGGCCGGCGATGCGTTCGGTGGGGCTTTCCCAGCACTCGGGATTGGGCTGACGGCACGGCCCACACGGGCCTGACGGTACGCCCCGAACGGGCCTGATCGCACCGCCTAAATGGGCCTGATCGCACGGCCCGGGCCGGCGACTGGCACTCTGGAGGTCAGGACCGGCACAATTGTGATCCGACCCAGGAAGGAACCGAGTGTCCGTCGTCGTCATAGGGCTCCAGCACACGCAGGCCCCGCTGCCCGCTGCTCGAGGCGGTGGCCGTCCCTGACGCCGACCTCCACAAGGCGCTCAGTGCCCTGAGCCACCGGCGCAACGTCCAGGAGGCTGTCGTCCTCTCGACCTGCCTCCGCACCGAGGTCTACGCCGTCGTCGACCGCTTCCATGACGCCGTGGCCGAAATCTACGAGGTGCTGTCCGAGCAGTCGGGCCGGTCCGTGGAGGAGCTGTCAGCGCATGCCGTCGTCCGCTTCGACGACGACGTGACCTCCCACCTGTTCTCGGTGACCTCGGGCCTCGAATCCGTGGTGACCGGTGAGACCGAGGTGGTCGGCCAGGTGCGCCGCGCCTTCGAGCGGGCCCAGGAGGAGCGCACCGCGGGACCCGTCCTGTCCGCCCTCTTCCGCCACGCCCTGCAGACGGGCAAGCGGGTGCGCACCGAGACCGGTATCAGCAAGGGCACCACCTCGTTCGCCTACGCCGCCGTCACCGTCGCCCGGGGGGAGGGCCAGGCGGGATTGCGCGGTGCCCGGGTGGTGGTGGTCGGCGCCGGCGACATGGGTCTCGGGGTCTGCCGTGCCCTGTCGGACATCGCGCCGGCCGACGCACCGCAGCGCGTCGTGGTTGTGAACCGCTCGGTCGACCCGGGCGCAGGACCTCGTGTCGTCAGGCCGCGAGCCGGGACCTTCGACATGCAGGCGGCGCCGCTCGACAGTGTCGCCGCCGAGCTGGCCGACGCCGACGTCGTGTTGACCGCGGTCGCTGCCGAGTCGCACGTGCTCAGCGTTCGGACTTCGCCGGGGTCAGAGGCCCCCTGCTGGTGATCGACCTCGGGGTCCCGCGCAACGTGGACCCTGCCGTGGCCGCCCTCGAGGGCGTGACACTGCTCGACATGGACACCCTGAGCGTGTCGGTGGCGCGGGCGCTGGGCGATCGTGCCGAGGAATCGGTGGCTGCGCGGGACATCGTCGCCGCCGAGGTCGACCGCTACCGCAGCGCCAGCCGCCAGCGTGGTGCCGCCCCGATCATCGCCTCGCTCCGTGGACGCCTCGAGACACTCCGGGTCTGCCGAGCTGGAGCGCCACCGGGCGCAGCTGGCCGACCTGAGCGAGGAGGAGTGGGACCACGTGGACGCCGCCACGCGGGCGGCCCTGGCCAAAATGCTGCACGAGCCGACCGTGCTCTTGAAGGAGACGGCGGGGACACCCCGGGGCGAGCGGCTGGTCGAGGCGCTGCGCATCCTCTTCGACCTGTAGTCGCTGTCGTCGCGGCCATGGGATAGTCGGACCATGGGAACCCTCCGCCTGGCCACCCGCGGCTCGCCGCTGGCCCTGCGCCAGACCGAGCTGGTCTCCGAGCTCCTGCGCCAGGCCCACCCCGGCCTCGACGTCGAGCCGGTCGTCGTACGGACGCAGGGCGACCGCGATGCCACGACGCCGCTCGACCAGATCGGGGGCCAAGGCGTCTTCGTCACCGAGGTCGAGGCCGCCGTCGCCCAGGGGCGCGCTGACGCCGCCGTGCACTCGGCCAAGGACATGCCGTCGGTGATGTCGGCACAGTTCGTGCTCGGCGCCGTGCCGCGGCGTGCCGACCCGCGCGATGGCCTCGTGGGTGCCACGTTGGCCGGCTTGCCCGCCGGCGGCCTGGTGGCGACCGGGTCGGCGCGGCGCCGGGCGCAGCTGGCCGCGTTACGCCCCGACCTCGTGTTCACCGAGCTGCGGGGGAACATGGCCCGGCGCGTCGCGGTGGCCGAGGAGGGCGAGGTCTCGGCCGTGGTCATCGCCGTCGCCGCCATGGATCGGCTGGGTTGGATGGACAAGGTGCGCGATGTGCTCGACCCGGTCGACGTGTTGCCCCAGGCGGGACAGGGCGCCATTGCGGTGCAGTGCCGGGCCGACGACGCGGCCACCAGGGCGCTGCTCGCCGTCATCGACCACGAGCCGAGTCACAGAGCCCTGCGGTCCGAGCGCGCCGTCCTGGCGACGCTCGGTGGGAACTGCTCGCTGCCCGTCGGCGCATTCGCCGAGCCGGCCGACGCCGGCCGACTCGCGCCGGACGGTCCTCAGGGTCTCGGGACTCCTCGCCAGCGGGGACGGACATACGGTGATCCGATCTGGCCCGTGACGGTGAGGACCCTGAAGCGGTCGGCACGGCTGTGGCGCGCGCCCTCCTCGACGGAGGGCGGCGCGGCGATCGAGGGCTTCGACGGCCTGTTGGACGCGAGCACCGTGACCGTCTACCTCGTCGGCGCCGGCCCGGGCGATCCGGGGCTCCTGACCCGCCGGGGCGCCGCGTTGCTGGCCCGGGCCGACGTCGTCCTGCACGATCGCCTGGTCAGCCCGGCGGTCCTCGACCTGGTGCCGTCGTCGGCGCTCGTGATCGACGTCGGCAAGGACCCCGACACCGCGGGCGGAGGCGCGGGGCCTCAGGAGGAGATCGCCCGCATGCTCGTCGAGCACGGGCGGGCCTCGGCCGTCGTGGTCCGCCTCAAGGGCGGCGATCCCTTCCTCTTCGGCCGCGGCGGGGAGGAGGTGGAGGCTCTGGCCCAGGCCGGCCTGGCCTGGGAGGTGGTGCCGGGGGTCACGTCGGCCTTCGGCGTCCCGGCCGCCGTGGGCATCCCTGTCACCCAACGCGGCGTGGCGGCGTCGGTCACCGTCGTGACGGGACGCCTGGGCGCCGAGGACGGCACCGGCGAGCAGGACTGGGAAGCCCTGGCCCGTGTGGGCGGGACCTTGGTGATCCTGATGGGCATGACCACCCGGGCCGCCATTGCGGCGGCGTTGGTCAAGGGTGGGCGTGCCCCCGAGACGCCGGTCGCCGTCATCGCCAGCGGGACGACCGCGTCCCAGCAGGTGCGGCGGACGACGCTGGACGGACTGGCCGACGTGGAGCTCGGTCCGCCCGCCGTCATCGTCGTCGGCCCCGTGGCCGCGCTCGGCCAGCACGACGCATCGCCGGGTCCCGATGGTCCGCTGGCCGGACGCACTGTGGTGGTGACCCGCTCCGGCGGGCGGGCGAGCGGTCTCGTCGACGCGCTCGAGCGGGCGGGCGCGGTGGCGCTGGAGCTGCCGCTGACGCGTCAGGTCGAGCCCGAGGACGGCGGCGCCGCATTACGAGCCGCGGCGACCGCCGTGCAGGAGAACGTGTGGGTGGTCCTGACGTCGGTCAATGCCGTGGACCGCTTCATGGGTGCGCTGCGCGACGCGCGGGCCCTCGGGTCGGTGCTGGTGGCCGCGGTGGGGCCGGCCACGGCCGACGCGCTCCGCCGGACCGGCGTGGAGCCCGACCTCGTGCCGGCGGAACACAGCGGGCGCGGGCTCGTCGAGGAGTTCCCCGACGCGCCGAGCACCGGCCCCCGGCGCGTCCTGTTCCCGAGCGCCGACCTTGCGCCCCAGACCATTCCCGACGGGCTGGGCCAGAAGGGATGGGACGTCCACCGCGTCGAGGCGTACCGCACGGTGGCACGTACGGCGCCCGAACCGGCGCTGCTCGACCGGGTGGGCGCAGCCGACGCATTGACGCTCACCGCCACGTCGGGCGTGGACGCGTTTCTGGCCCTGCGCACGCCGGAGGGCCTTCCGGTGCCCGTCCCGGCCCATGTCGTCTGCATCGGGCCGACGACGGCTGACGCTGCGCGGGCGGCCGGGCTCGCCAACGTGCACGAGGCCTGGGGTGCCTCCGCCCAGGGCATTGTCGACGAGCTGATCGGGGAGCTGGGACCCCGGGGGGACGACGGCCCGTAGGCTGGACCGATGGTCGACGCCACCACTGCGCCTCCACCCTGGGGTTTCCCCGTGCGCCGGCTGCGCCGGCTGCGCCGCACGCCGGCGCTGCGCCGGTTGGTGGCCGAAGCCCGCCTCGGGCCCGATGACCTCGTCGCCCCGCTCTTCGTGCGGGAAGGGATCGCGGAGGCGGTGCCGATCGCGTCCATGCCCGGTGAGGTGCAGCACTCGCTCGACTCGTTGGTGGTCGAGGCGAAGCGACTGGTCTCGCTCGGCGTTCCGGGACTCATCCTCTTCGGCGTCCCCGCGCAGAAGGACGCCCAGGGCAGTGGCGCCTGGGACCCGGAGGGCATTGTGCAGGTCGCGCTGCGCGCCGTGCGCGACGAAGTGGGGGACCAACTCGTCCTCATGGCCGACCTCTGTCTCGACGAGTACACCGATCACGGGCACTGCGGCATCCTCGGTCCCTCCGGCGAAGTGCTCAACGACCCGACCCTCGAGCTCTACCAACGCATCGCACTGGCGCAGGCCGACGCCGGGGCGGACGTGGTCGCGCCCAGCGGCATGATGGACGGCCAGGTGGCGGCCATACGCGCCGCGCTCGACGGCGGCGCCCACCATTCGGTTGCCATCCTCGCCTACGCGTCCAAATACGCATCAGCGCTCTACGGGCCCTTCCGGGACGCGGTCGACGTCACGATTACCGGGGGCGGAGACCGCCGCGCCTACCAGCAGGACCCGCGCAACGGGCGCGAGGCGCTGGCCGAAATTGAGCAGGACGTGGCCGAGGGTGCCGACATGGTCATGGTCAAGCCCGCGATGACGTCGCTCGACGTGTTGGCCACCGTGCGCCCGGCGGTCTCGGTGCCATTGGCCGCGTACCACGTGAGCGGCGAATTCGCGATGGTGAAAGCGGCCGCAGCTGCAGGCTGGATCGACGGTCCCGCGGTCGCCCTCGAGCAGCTCACCGTCCTGAAGCGGGCCGGCGCCGATTTCATCCTGACCTATTTCGCCGCAGAGGTGGCCGAGGCGCTCGGTGCCTGACGCCGCCCGCGGCGTCGAATGCGGCCTGGTTCGACCGGGCGCGTCGTGTGATCCCCGGTGGTGTGGACTCGCCCGTGCGGTCGTTCGCCTCCGTCGGAGGGACCCCGTACACGGTGGTCTCGGGCGAGGGAGCGTTCGTGGTCGACGCCGAGGGAACTCGCTACCTCGACATGGTGCAGTCCTACGGCGCCGTCTTGCTCGGTCATGCCCACCCCGTGGTGACAGGGGCCATTCAGGCCGCAGCGGCACTGGGTACAACCTTCGGGGCGCCAACTCCTGGCGAGGTCTTGCTGGCCGAGGCGATCTGCGAACGCGTGCCCGGCTGCGAACAAGTGCGCCTCGTCTCCTCCGGGACCGAGGCCGCCATGAGCGCGGTGCGTCTCGCCCGCGGCGCCACCGGGCGCGACCGCGTGATCAAGTTCGACGGCTGCTATCACGGCCACTCCGACGGACTCCTGGCCGGCGGTGGTAGCGGCGTGGCGATGCTCGGTCTGCCCGGCTCGGTCGGCGTGTCCGCAGGCGCGGTGGCCGACACAGAAGTCGTTCCCTACAACGTGGTCCCCCACATCGACGGACGGGTTGCCTGCGTGATCGTGGAGCCGGTCGCGGCGAACATGAATCTCGTGGCGCCTGCGCCCGGGTTTCTCGAGGGGCTGCGCGCCGCCTGCACCGCTGCCGGTGCCCTCCTTGTCTTCGACGAGGTCATCAGCGGCTTCCGGCTCGGGTCGGCGGGGGCGACGGGCTGGTCCGGTGTGACGCCTGACCTGTGGTGCTTCGGCAAGGTGATCGGTGGTGGGCTGCCGGTCGGAGCCTTCGGGGGACGACGTGAGTTGATGGCCGAGCTGGCGCCGGGCGGCCCCGTCTATCAGGCCGGCACCTTGTCGGGAAACCCGCTCGCCACCGCGGCCGGCCTCGCGGTCCTGGACGCGGTGACGGCGGCCGACTACGAGGCCCTCACAGCCCGGGTCGCGTTGTTCGCCAAGGAACTCGAGTCGGCGGTGGCCGGCGGCGGACTGGCCGTCACGGTGCCGACAGTCGGGCCGCTGGTCGGTTTCTTCGTGGGCCCGGCCGAGGCCGGACCCCTCGTTCCGCCGACGGACTACGAGAGCGCGCGGGCGATCGCGTCGGGGGAGACCTACTCCCGCTTCTTCCACGCCATGCTCCGCCGCGGCGTCGCGCTGGCCCCTGGCGCCTACGAGGTGATGTTCCCCGGTCTGGCCCATGACGACGCCGTCCTGGCCCGTGTCGTCGAGGCGGCGGGGGAGGCGGCGGCCGAAGTCAGCTGACAACGCGATGGGGAGCGCCCGCCTGGATCCGCATTGTCGCAGCAGCCCGAGTCACCGAAGGCTTCGAAGGCGAAGAGAAGGCGTGTCTCCAGCGTGTGGCGGGCGGATCCGAGCGGCTGTCCGTCTGAGCCGGCATCGCTCGGTCGGCGGCGTTCAGGCGGCGGGGCTTTCCAGACCGTCGTTGTCGGGCAGCAGGCGGGAGACGAGCTCCATGGCGCGAAAGCCGAGCTCGGCCGGGCCGGCGGCATCGGGCCGCATGAGATTGGCCATGATCCGCAGGAGCTGGGTCATGAGCAGTTCGGAACGCATGCCCAGGCCGACGCACAGCCGCATGGCCTCGGGATTCGAGATCAGGTGCACGAAGGCCCGCGCCACCTTGTAATAGGGGCCGTAGGCCGCGGTCAGTTCGCGGTCATAGTCCGTCAGGGCCCGCTCGCCCTCTCCGGTCAGGGCGTGGCCCAGTGCGGCTGCGGCCAGCCGGCCGGTCTCGTAGCCGTAGGCGATCCCCTCGCCGTTGAAGGGGTTGATGGCGCCGCCGGCGTCGCCGGTGACCACCACGTTCCCGCCGGCCCGGGGGCCCACGGAGAGCCCCATCGGGAGCTTCCCGCCCGTAGGCGGCCCCAGGCTCGTCTCGGGCCGGATCCCCCATGACTCGGGGGCGAAATCAACGAAGGCATCCATCAGGTGGCTGGTGTTGAGACCCTTCCAGCGTTGGTCGGTCGAGAGCAGGCCGACCCCGACGTTCACCCGGCCGTCGCCCATGGGGAAGATCCAGCCGTAGCCCGGTACGACGTTGCCCTCGGCGTCGCGGATGTCGAGGTGCGACTCAATGAACGGATCGTCGTGGCGCTCCGATTCGTAGTAGCCGCGCAGCGCCATGCCCATGGGGAGGTCGCGCCGCCGCGTGGTGCCGAGCATGCGGCCGATCCGGGAGTTGGATCCGTCGGCCACCACGACGTAGCGAGCCTTGATCGTCCTGGTCGTGCCGCTGCCCTTTTCCTTGACGGTCACGCCGCTCAGCACCGGCAACGGTCCCGAAGCGGTGGCTCCCTCGTCCAGGACGGGTGCGGTGACCTCGGTGCCCTGCAGCAGGGTCGCGCCGGCCGCCTCGGCGTGCCCGGCCACCAGGCCGTCGAGGTCGTGCCGGGTGATGGTGTACCCGTAGTTCGGGAAATTCGGGTGCTCGGGCCAGTTCATGTCGATGGAGCGGCCGAAGCCGAACGCACGCAGGCCGCCGTAGCGGTGCGATCCGGCCAGCGCGCCCTCGAGGTCCATGTCGGCCAGTTGCCGGACGGCCCGGGGCGTCAGGCCGTCGCCGCAGGTCTTCTCCCGGGGGAACTCCTTCTTCTCCACGACCACGACGTCCCAGCCGGCGTCGGCCAGCCAGTAGGCGCACGAGGAACCCGAGGGGCCGGCGCCGACGACCACCACGTCGTGGATCTGCTCGGGGGCCGGTCGCTGCGCTGGCGGAACCGCAGTGGCCGGACGCGGAGACCGGGTCGCCTTCTTCGCCGGGACCGGGGCCGCAGGGGTTGCCGTCTTCTTGGCGGCCGCTTTGGCGGGCGTTGCCTTCTTGCTCGCGGCCTGCTTCTTCGCCGGGGTCTTGGCGGGGGCCTTCGCCGTCCGCGCCGCCTTCTTGGGGGCGCCGGACCCGGGGGTCTCGTCGGAAGCGGTCACGAAGGCATCGTAGGTCTCCTGCCGGGGCCTCTGACCAGCGGCGCGGATGTGCCTGGCCTGGGAGTCACATGGTAGAAACGGAACCCAGTGGTCCAGTACCTCCCCATCCTGATTCTGGGCGTGCTCGCCCTCGCATTCACCGTCTTCTCGCTGGTGTCCTCAGCGATCCTGGCGCCGCGCAAAAAGCCGTCCTCAGCCAAGCTGGCCCCGTACGAATGCGGGATCGTCCCCACCGACGATCCACCTCAGCGGTTTCCAGTGCGCTTCTACCTGGTCTCCATGATCTTCATCATCTTCGACATTGAGATCGTGTTCCTCTACCCGTGGGCGGTCGTGTTCCACCAGATCGCCACGTTCGGCCTGATCGAGGTCATCGTCTTTGCCGCCGTGGTCTTCGTGTCCTTCCTCTATCTGATCTCCAACGGAGCGCTCACCTGGGGGCCGGCGAAGACTTTGCAGTCGGGTCTCCCGAGCCGCACGTCCGAGTCGACGATCACCCGCATCAGCGCGTCGAAGACGCCCGGTGAGGCGGCCTGACCGATGGGTTTCGAGGACCTGCAGCACAATTTCCTGACCGGTCGTATGGAAGACCTGGTCAAGTGGGCCAGGCGCAACAGCGTGTGGCCGGCCACCTTCGGCCTCGCTTGCTGTGCCATTGAGATGATCTCGGTCGGGGCCGCCGACTACGACATCAGCCGGCTCGGCATGGAGGTCTTCCGCGGTTCGCCGCGGCAGGCCGACCTGATGATTGTGGCCGGGCGGGTCTCGCAGAAGATGGCCCCGGTCCTGCGGCAGATCTACGACCAAATGATGGAGCCCAAGTGGGTCATCTCCATGGGCGTGTGCGCGTCGACGGGTGGGATGTTCAACAACTACGCCATCGTGCAGGGAGTGGACCAGATCGTCCCGGTGGACGTGTACGCCCCCGGTTGCCCGCCTTCGCCCGAGACGCTCCTGCACGCCATTCTGACGTTGCACGAGAAGATCCGAACCGGTGAGATCACACGACGGCCTGGATCCTCCGTCCCGGCCGGCGAGCAGGCCACAGGTGGCTGGGTGCCGACCGTGCCCGACGCCGTGCGGGTGGCCACGCCGCGGTGACCGGGACGACCCCGACGACCGCGCCGGTGGCCTCCCCAGCGAGCGTGCTCCCCGAGGTGCCCCGGCTGCCGGACCGCCTGGTGGATCAGCTGGCGTTTCCGCGCCGCGAGACCTACAAGCAGATGGTGGCCGCCTTTCGCGACGCCGGCTTCGAGTTGTGCAGCGACCTTTGCGCCGTCGACTACCTGAGCCACCCGGGCCGCTCCCTGCCCGAGGGAACCGGGGCGGAGCGTTTCGAGGTCGTCGTCAACCTGCTCTCGCTCTCGTTGCGCCAGCGCGTGCGCATCAGGGTGCAGGTCCCGGAGTCCGATCCGACCCTGGACAGCGTGGTGGAGATCTACCCGGGCGCCGACTCCATGGAGCGCGAGGCGTTCGACATGGTCGGGATCATTTTCGAAGGACACCCCGACATGACGCGCATCCTCATGCCCGAGGACTGGGAAGGCCACCCCCTCCGCAAGGACTACGGCGTCGGGCGGGTCCCCGTGCAGTTCAAGGAAGCACCGGGTCCCCGGTGAGCGATCACGACCACACGCACCGGCCCGCAGACGTCCACGAGGGCGAGACCCCCGAGGAGGCGGCGGCCCGTTACGAGGCCGAGGAAGAGGCCCTGATCGCGGAGACCTCGGAGGGTATTCAGGGCCTGCGGCCACGCACCACCACCGCCGCCGGCGAGCTGCGCCAGGAGGTGGGTGCGGTCCTCCGCCTCCCTGAGGGCGGCTACGCAGATCCGTCTGACATCGACATTGAGCGCCGTGACGACGAGACGACGATCATCAACATGGGGCCCCAACACCCTTCCACCCACGGTGTGCTGCGCCTCATGCTCGAGTTGGACGGCGAGACGATCCTGCGCACGAAGCCCATCATCGGCTACCTCCACACCGGCATGGAGAAGCAGGGTGAGGAGCTGACCTACGTCCAGGGCTCGACCAACGTGACCCGGATGGACTATCTGTCCCCGCTCCACAACGAACTGGTCTTCTCCTTGGCGACCGAGGCGCTCCTGGACGTGGAGATACCGCCGCGCGCCACTTGGATCCGGATGCTCATGGTCGAACTGAACCGGGTGTCGTCGCACCTGCTGTGGGTGGCCACCAACGGTGGGGACCTCGGCTCGACCTCCATGTTGATCTACGGCTTCCGTGAGCGCGAAATGGTCCTCGCCTTCTTCGAGAAGACGACCGGGCTGCGCATGAACACCAACTACATCCGCCCGGGCGGCGTCGCCGCCGACCTGCCCGACGGTTGGCAGGACGACATCGAGATCATCTGCGAAACCATCCTCGCCCGCACCTACGAGTACGACGAACTGATCACCGGCCAGCCCATCTTCCGCGAGCGGACCGAGGCGAGTGGGCAACATCTCGGCCGAGGAGGCGCTCGCACTTTCGGTGACCGGGCCGATTCTGCGCTCCACCGGCGTGCCCTGGGACCTCCGCCGGACGATGCCCTACCTGGCCTACGACAAGCTCGACTTCGACGTCATCGTGGGAACGTACGGCGACAACTTCGACCGCTACTCGGTGCGCCTGAACGAAATCCGCGAGTCGATCAAAATGATCCGCCAGATCGCCGAAATGATGCCCCCCGGCGACTTTCGCGTGCAGGACCGCAAGGTGACGCCGCCGCCCCGCGCCCGCATCGACGAGAGCATGGAGGCGCTCATCCACCACTTCAAGATCTTCACCGAGGGCTTCCGGGTTCCCGAGGGCGAGGTCTACGTGGCGGTCGAGTCCCCCCGCGGCGAGCTGGGCTGCTACATGGTCTCCGACGGCACTTCGAAGCCATTCCGTATGCACATCCGTGCCCCGAGCTTCGTCAACCTGCAGGCTCTGCCATTGCTGCTGCGCGGCGGCACCATGGCCGACGCCGTCGCCGTCATTTCGTCGGTCGACCCGGTCATGGGCGAGGTGGACCGTTGAGCCACCTGCGCAGTGACATCCGGACGCGGGCCGAGGAGCTCGTCGCGCTCTACCCCGAGAAGCGCTCCGCGCTCATTCCGCTCTGCCACCTGGCCCAGGAGCAGGACGGCTGGTTGGTCCCCGAGGCCGTGAGCGAAATAGCCGAGCTGTGCGGTGTGACGGCCGCCGAGGTGCAGGGCACCGCCAGCTTCTACGACATGCTGCACACCGAACCCGTCGGCACATACGCCGTCGCGGTGTGCACCAACATCGCCTGCCTGCTCGGCGGCGCGCTCGAGCTGCTGGAGCACGCCGAGTCGACCCTCGGTGTCCGTGCCGGCGGGACGACGTCCGACGGCGTGTTCACCCTGCACGAGGCGGAGTGCCTGGCCGACTGCGACAAGACCCCGTGCGTGCAGGTCAACCACCGCTACGTGGGGGCGCAGACGCCGGACAGTTTCGACACGCTGGTCGACGACCTCCGGGCCGGCCGCCTGGCCGAGACCATCCCGAGCCACGGCACGCTGGTGCGGGTGCGCCGCACCGTGGGCCTGGAGGCCGACCGCGATGCGATCAAGGCCGAGCGCGCCACGGTGGCCCAGGAGAAGGCTGCACGCGCCGCCGCGCAAGCCGCCGCTGAAGACGGGGAGAAGAAGGCCTGATGGCCATCACCGACGCCCCCAAGATCATCACGGCACGACTGGGCTACGACGACTCCTTCACGCTGGAGCGCTACCTGGCCACCGGCGGCTACACCGGGCTGCGCAAGGCGCTGACCATGACGCCCGAAGCGGTGGCGGCCGAGGTCGACGCGGCCAGTCTGCTGGGCCGCGGCGGCGCCGGCTTCCCGGCCGGGCGGAAGTGGTCGTTGCTCCCGCCAAGGCCCCCCTGACGTACCTGGTCATCAACGGCGACGAGTCCGAGCCGGCCACCTTCAAGGACCACATGCTCATTGAGGGCGACCCGCACCAGATTCTCGAGGGCGTGCTGATCTCGGCCTACGCCTTGCAGGTCAGCCAGGCCTTCATCTACCTGCGCGGCGAGTTCGCCCTGGGCCTCGAACGCCTGCAGACCGCACTGAACGAGGCCTACGCCCATGGTGCGGTGGGGAGCAACATTTTCGGCTCGGGCTTCTCGCTCGACGTCGTCGTGCACCCCGGTGCCGGCGCCTACATCTGCGGCGAGGAGACGGCGCTGCTCGAGTCGCTCGAGGGCAAGCGGGGCTTCCCGCGCATCAAGCCGCCGTTCTTCCCCGCCTCCATCGGCCTCTACGGCAAGCCCACCGTGGTCAACAACGTCGAGACCATGGCCAACATCCCCTGGATCGTGAACAACGGAGGCGCCGCCTTCGCCGCCCTCGGGGCCGGCCGCTCCACGGGGACGCGCCTGTTCGCGCTGGCCGGCCACGTGCGCAACCCGGGCAACTACGAGCTCGAGATGGTCAAGACGACGTTCCGCGACCTGATTTACGCCCCCGTCCTCGGCGGGGGCATCCGCGGCTCCAACACGCTCAAGGCGTTCATCCCCGGCGGCGTGTCGGCCCCGTGGTTCGGCCCGGACCAGGTGGACCTCCCGCTCGGCCAGGACGAGGTGGGAAACGCCGGCTCCATGCTCGGCTCGGGCTCGGTCGTCGTCATGGACTCGGCCACCTGCATGGTGCGCGCCGCCTGGCGCATCACCAAGTTCTTCTCCCGCGAGTCGTGCGGCCAGTGCACGCCGTGCCGCGAAGGGTCGGGCTGGCTGGAGCGCATCATGTACCGAATTGAGAATGGCGACGGGCGCGAGGAAGATCTGGACCTCCTCATGGACCTGTGCGACAACATCTCTCCCGGCGTGGCCTGGCCGCCCCAGCAGACGACCATCTGCGTCCTCGGCCCGTCGATCCCGTCGTCCATCGCGTCGGGCATCCGCATGTTCCGCGACGAGTTCCTGGTGCACGTGAAGGAAGGGGGGTGTCCCTTTGACTGACACGGCCAAGACCGACCGACGCCTGGCCGAGCCAAGGACGACGGGACGCACACCTTCACGCTCGACGGGCGCGAGGTCAGCGCCAAGAAGGGCGAGCTGCTCATTGCCGCGGCCGAGCGGGCCGGGACGTACATCCCGCGCTTCTGCTACCACCCGCGCATGGAGCCGGTCGGCATGTGCCGCATGTGCCTGGTCGAGGTGGAGGGCCCGCGCGGCGCCACCCTGCAGCCGGCCTGCTTCATCGAGGCGGGCGAGGGCATGGTCGTCGACACCACGTCGGAGAAGGTCAAGAAGGCGCAGGACGGCGTGCTCGAGTTCCTGCTCGCCAACCACCCGCTCGACTGCCCGGTCTGCGACAAGGGCGGCGAGTGCCCGCTGCAGGACCAGACGCTGGCCTACGGCCCCGGCGAGACCCGCTTCATCGAGGAGAAGCGACACTTCGAGAAGCCCATCGCCATTTCGGACCTGGTGCTGCTCGACCGCGAGCGCTGCATTCAGTGCGCCCGCTGCACCCGCTTCGCCTCCGACGTGGCCGGCGAGGCCCAGATCGACTTCGCCGGACGGGGCGACCGCGTCGAGGTCTCGACCTTCCCCACCGAGCCCTTCTCCTCGTACTTCAGCGGCAACACGGTGCAGATCTGCCCCGTGGGCGCGCTGACCGCGACGCCCTACCGCTTCACCGCCCGCCCCTGGGACCTCGATCAGGTCGAGTCCACCTGCACCGCCTGCTCCGTCGGCTGCCGGGTCGCCGTGCAGTCGTCGCAGAACCGCCTGACCCGGCTGCTCGGCATCGACTCCGAGCCGGTCAACCACGGCTGGCTCTGCGACAAGGGCCGCTTCTCCTTCGAGTCGGTCAACGGCGACGAGGTCGACAACGGCCCCGAGCAGCCGACCGAGGTGGCCGACGAGGCCGTCGACGTCGTGCCGGCCACGGCGTCGCAGGTCGTCAGCCTCGGGGCGAGCCGAGGCCAGTTCCTCGGCGAGGCGCGCGAGACGGGACGCTTCGAGCACGGCCGCCTGGTGGAGCCGCGTGTGCGCAAGGAACGGCGAGCTCGTCGCCGTCAGCTGGGGCGAGGCCCTGGCCGCCGCCGCGGCCGGTCTCTCCGCCGCCAAGAGCGCCGGCGGCGCCGGCGCGGTGGCGCTCATCGGCGGCGCCCGCCTGACCAACGAGGCCGCCTACGCCTGGGCCAAGCTGGCCAAGGGTGTCATCGGCACCGACTCGGTCGACGCCCAGTTGGGCGACGGCCTCCCCGCCGAGCTCGTGCTGGGCCTGCCCCGGGCCACCATCGACGAGGCCTGCGCCGCGCCGGTGCTCCTGACGCTGGCCGGCGACCTGCGCGAGGAGCTGCCGGTCCTCTTCCTGCGCCTGCGCGAGGCCGTGGTCGAGCGGCGACACGCAACTGATCGAGGTCGCGCCGGCGCCGACCGCGCTGACCGCGCTGGCCGCCACCTCGTTGCGCCTCCGCCCGGGCGACGCGCCGTTGATCGCCCAGGCGCTGACCGGCGACAGCGCGGCGATGACGACGCTCGGGGACGCACCCCGAGGGGACGTCGGTGACGACGGACCAGCTCGAGACCGCCCGCGGCCTGCTGGCCGCGCACCCCGACGGTGAGGGCGTCGTGATCGTGGCCGGCCGTCCGTCCTACGCCGAGTCCGGGGAGGTCGCCGCCGAAGCGGTGCGCGTCCTGGCCGCCGCCCTCCCGAAAGCCAAGTTCCTCCCGGCCCTGCGCCGAGGCAACGTCTTCGGCGCCCTCGACATGGGCCTGGCGCCCGGGCTGCTGCCGGGCCGGATCAGCCTCGAGGCGGGTCGCCAGCGCTTCACCACCGCCTGGGGCTCGGTGCCCGCCAGCACCGGCCTGTCGACGGCCGACATCCTCGCCTCCATGGCGGGTGAGGCCGACGGCGGCACCGATGGCCAGGCAGCCGCGGTGCGCGCGCTGGTGCTGCTCGGCGCCGACCCGCTCGACGACTTCCCCGACCGTGCCGTGGCCGCCAAGGCGCTCGGCGCCGGGCACTTCGTCGTCGCCGTCACCGGTCATCCCTCCGAGTCGGTCGACGCGCACGCCGACGTCGTGCTGCCCTGCGCGGTGACGCACGAGCGCGGCGGCACGACGACCAACATCGAGGGCCGGGTCAGCCGCCTCGGTCCCAAGCTCTCGGCGCCCGGCTTCGCCTGGCCCGACTGGATGATCGCCGCCGAGCTCGCGGCCGCGCTCGGTTCCGACCTCGGCCTCGCCAGCGACAACGACCTCTCGGACGAGCTCGACCCGCACGGCGCCGGCCTACGCCGGGCTGACCCAGCAGGTGCTGCACTCCGACGTGGCGCACGACGGGATCCTCGTGCCGCTCAGCGGCAACGAGGACCACCGCGACGACGTCAGCCCGATCGACCCCATGGCCCTGCCGGGTGTCGAGTCGGTCGAGCGCCAGGGCGCGCCGCCACGCGTCGGCACCGGCGCCAGCAACCCCGCCTCCGAGACCATCGCCGAACTGGGCAGCCCGCCGCCCCTGCTCTCCGGGACCGGTACCGGCGGGGCCGAGCCGCTGCAGATCCCCAAGGCCGACAGCTACAGCCTGCGGCTGACGTCGGGCCGCCGCCTCTACGACGCCGGCAGCTCGGTCACGGGCTCGCCGTCGCTCACCCCGCTCGTGCCCACGCTGGTGGCGCGGGCCAATCCCTACGACCTCGACCGCCTCGGGGCCCACACGGGGGACCGTGTCAAGGTGCGCTCGGCCCGGGGCGAGCTGATCCTGGCCGCCGAGTCCGACGAGGGCGTGGCCCGGGGCGTCGTCGCCATCGACTTCAACGTGCCCGGTGGCGAGAGCGCGCCGCCCAACGCGGTGGCCACGCTCATCGACAGCCGCCAGCTGGTGACCGACGTGCGACTGGAGTCGGTGTGATCGCCGCCGCCGCCATCCTCTCCACTGCGGGCTCTGCGGGTCCCTCGGATCACAGCTGCTGACGCACAGCGCGGACAGCGGCAACGGCGACCCGCTCTTCTACTTCGGCCTCAACTGGCAGGTCTGGCTGATCCTGCTCATCAAGTGCCTGGTCGCCTTCGTGGCGCTGCTCGTGGCCACGGCGCTGATGATCTGGTTCGAGCGCAAGGTGATCTCGGACATGCAGAGCCGGGTGGGCCCGAACCGGGCCGGGCCATGGGGCCTGCTGCAGACGCTGGCCGACGGCACCAAGCTCATCTTCAAGGAGGACCTGCTGCCCGACCGGGCGGACTCCTTCGTGTTCAAGCTGGCGCCCTACCTCTCGGTGATCCCCGCCGTGCTGGTCTTCACCGTGGTTCCCGTCGGGGGCGTGATCACCATCGGCAGCCACACCTTCGAGCTGCAGGTGGCCGACCCACCCATGGGGATCCTGCTCGTCCTGGCCATGTCGGGCATCGCCGTCTACGGCGTCATGCTGGCCGGCTGGTCCTCGGGCTCGAAGTACCCGCTGCTCGGCTCGGTGCGGGCGTCGGCCCAGGTGATCTCCTACGAGGCCGCCCTGGGCATGACCACGGTGATGGTGGTCCTGGTGACGGGTTCGCTCTCGACCCGGGCCATCGTGGCCTCGCAGTCGAACGGCTTCTGGAACTGGAACCTCATCCGGCTGGGCTTCTTGCCCTTCATCTTCTTCATGATCGCCATCACGGCCGAGCTGACCCGCCCGCCCTTCGACCTCACCGAGGCGGACACGGAGCTGGTCGGCGGCTTCCACACCGAGTACTCGTCCATCCGCTTCGGCCTCTTCTACCTGGCCGAGTTCATGAACACCATCACCATGTCGGCCATTGTCGTGACGCTGTTCTTCGGCGGCCCCAACGGCTACATCTTCCACATTCCCGGCGCGACCATCTACATGCCGATCATCTACTTCCTCTTGAAGACGGTGGCCTTCTGCTTCATTTACGTGTGGTTCCGTGCCGCCCTGCCCCGCCTCCGCTACGACCAGCTGATGGATCTCGGTTGGAAGCGCCTCATCCCGATGACGCTGGGGTGGCTGCTCCTGGTGGCCGGCATCGTCGCCTGGGGCTGGGCCGGGACTGTTCCTCGTCCCCGTCGTGATCCTCGCCTCGTTCCTCCTCATGCGGGCCACCAAGCTGGGCAAGGGCCGCGGCGACGAGGACCTGATCATTCCGGCGATCGGGCGCCGGGTGACACGGCCGCCCCGGCTGTCGCCGGTCCCTGACCCGGTTTCGGGAGGGAAGGCCTGATGGGCGTCGGCGACGAAATCAAGGACCAGCTCTCCTTCCTGGGCGGCTTCAAGCTGACCTTCCAGCACCTGACGCGGCCGCGGGTGACCACCAAGTACCCCGACGAGAAGAAGCCCAAGCAGCCGCGCCAGCACGGTCGCCATGTCCTGAACCGCTACGAGGACGGCATGGAGAAGTGCATCGGCTGCGAGCTGTGCGCCGGCGTGTGCCCGGCCGACTGCATTTACGTGCGCGGGCTCGACAACCCGCCCGACCACCCGGTGTCGCCCGGCGAGCGCTACGGCTACGTCTACGAAATCAACTTCCTGCGCTGCATCCACTGCGACATGTGCGTGGAGGCCTGCCCGACCGAGGCCATCACCGAGTCGAAGCTGTTCGAGTTCTCCTTCACCAACCGCTCCGACGCCATCTACACCAAGGAAGAGCTCGTGGTGAACGACGACGGCACGCCCAAGAAGCTGCCGTGGGAGGACTGGCGCGAGGGCGACGACAAAATGACCTCCGGCTGGATGCGCGCCACCGCCCCCTCGGGCAACGCCGCCTACGAGGGCGAGGTCCAGTGGGAGGGCGAGCTCGGCTACGGCGTGCGCGCCCCCGAGGGCGGCCAGTCGACGCACCGCGACGACGAGGCCACCGGGTCCAAGCCGCTGCGCGAGGTGCTCGAGGCCCACCTGCTCGACGAGGACATCCCCCTGGCCCACCGCGGCATGCAGGGCCGCGTCTGGCGGGCCAAGGAGGGGGCGGCCGTCAACCGCAAGAAGATGGACGCCATGCGGGCCCGCATGAAGGACCTGCGGGCCACGCGCAAGGCGGCCAAGGCCGAGGCCAAGGCGGACAAGGCCGGCGCCGCCGCGACGGCGGCGGCCTCGGCGAGCCGCGGCCGCCGACAGGGCCGTGACGGGGACCGTCGAGGGGAGCGACTGACCGATGCTCCACGCCGTGCCCCTGTTGGCTGCCACGCGCGCCACCTGGCCCGACATCCTGGTCTTCGCCGCCTCCGCCGCGGTCATCCTGGTCGGCGCCATCGGTGTCGTGACGTCGCGCAACCCGGTGCACGCCGCCCTCAGCCTGGTGATGACGCTCTTCGGGGTGGCCGTGCTCTTCATTGAGCAGGAGGCCGACTTCCTGGCCGCCGTGCAGATCATCGTCTACGCCGGTGCCATCGTCGTCCTCTTCCTCTTCGTGATCATGTTCCTCGGCGTCGACCGGGCCGAGGACATTTCCGTGGAGCCGCTGGTCGGGCAGCGCCCCCTCGCCATTGTGGCCTCCGTCATCACTCTCGGCGGCGTCCTGGCCATGGTGGCCACGTCGCACTGGGTCACCGGCGCCAAGCAGGTCGTGGGGCCCATTCAGGGCCACGTCGCCGGCCTGAACTCGCCGGCAGGGGAGCCCGCCCAGCTGGGCAAGCAGCTGTTCACCACCTACCTCTTCGCGTTCGAGGCCACCGCCGCCCTGCTCGTCATCGCCGTCGTCGGCGCCGTGGTGCTGGCCCGCCGGCCGCCGGTCGAGGTCGACCCGGACCAGAGCGACACCACCGCGAGTGGCACCGAGAGCGAGCTGCCGGCATGAGCCTCTCCGGAGCCTGGTACCTCGGGCTGGCCGCCATCGTCTTCACCATCGGGGCCATCGGCCTGCTGGTGCGGCGCAACGTCCTCATCATGTTCATGTGTCTTGAGCTCATGCTCAACGCCGCCAACCTCACGTTCGTCACCTTCGCCCGCATGCTCAACGACATCGGCGGGCAGGCGATCGTCTTCTTCGTGCTGGTGGTGGCGGCGGCCGAGGTCGTGGTGGGCCTGGGCATCGTGGTGACCAACTTCCGCCGGCGCGACACGACCGTGGCGGACGACCTGGACTCGTTGAAGGGCTGACCGATGGTCCATCTCGCGTACCTCATGTTGCTTCTGCCTCTCGCGGGGTTTTTCTTCCTGCTGGTCTTCGGTCGCCGCATCGGCGACCCGGTGGCCGGCGTGGTGGGAACGGTGGCCATCGGAGGCGCCTTCGTCGTGGCCTGCTTCGTGCTGGCCGGCCTGCTCGGCCTGCCCGACAACGGGCGGGTGGTGGTGGACAACTACTTCACCTGGTTCCAGGTGGGCGGACTGACGGTCCCTGTCGGCACGCTGGTGGACCCGCTGTCCATCACCATGTGCATGTTCATCACCTTCGTCAGCGCCTTCATCCACCTGTACTCCATCGGGTACATGAAGGGCGACCGGGACTACTCCAAGTTCTTCATCTATCTCAACCTCTTCGTCTTCTCCATGCTGCTGCTGGTGCTGGCGGACAACCTGCTGCTCACGTTCGTCGGCTGGGAAGGCGTGGGCGTGTGCTCCTACTGGCTGGTGTCCTTCTGGTTCCAGCGCGAGTCGGCCGCCTCGGCCGGCAAGAAGGCCTTCATCTACAACCGCGTCGGCGACGTCGGCTTCCTGCTCGCCATCTTCCTCATTTTCGAGCGGACCGGCACCCTGCAGTACGAGAGTGGCCCGGGTGGCGGCATCTTCGGACAGATCAGCCACCTCGACGGCGGCGTCGGCCTGGCCGCCGTGCTGCTCCTGTTTCTCGGCGCCGCCGGCAAGTCGGCCCAGATCCCGCTCTTCAACTGGCTGCCCGACGCCATGGAGGGCCCGACGCCGGTCTCCGCCCTCATTCACGCCGCCACCATGGTCACGGCGGGGGTCTATCTGCTGTGCCGGATGAACCCGCTGCTCCATGTCACGGCAACGGGTTCCGAGATCATCGCCGTCATCGGTGCCGTCACCGCCTTCGTGGCGGCCACCATCGCCTGCGCGCAGCAGGACATCAAGAAGGTGTTGGCCTTCTCGACCGTCTCGCAGATCGGCTACATGATCCTGGCCGTCGGCACCGGCGCCTACATCGCCGCCGTCTTCCTCATGGTGGCGCACGCGTTCTTCAAGGGCCTGCTCTTCCTGGGCGCGGGCTCGGTCATCCACGGGCTCGAGGACGAGCAGGACCTCAAACGGATGGGCGCGCTGCGCCGCTACATGAAGTGGACGACGGTGACCTTCACCATCGGCTTCCTGGCCATCGCCGGCATTCCGCCGCTCTCGGGCTTCTGGGCCAAGGGCGACGTGCTGGACAACACCTTCGCCCACTTCAAGCCACTGTGGGTCCTCGGCCTCCTGACCGCCGTCCTCACCGCGTACTACATGAGCCGGCTGGAGACCCTGGCCTTCGGGGGCAAGGAGCGCTTCGACAAGGTCGGCCCCAAGGGAGAACCGGCCCTGCACGCCCCGCACGAGTCGCCCTGGGTCATGCGGCTCCCGCTCGTGGTCCTCGCCTTCTTCGCCTTCTTCGCCGGCGCACTGGACCTGCCCTGGGTGCACACGGACAATCTCTCGAGCTTCCTGGCCCCCGTGTTCGCCGGCACGCTCTACAACGACCACCTGGGTGACGGCGCCGAGTGGGCCCTGGCGCTGGCCGACATTGCGGCGGCGGTCATCGGCGTGATCATCGGCTGGTGGCTGTGGCGTGGCGAAGAGGTCTACAAGCCCAAGCTGGAGCCGGCCTTCCTGCAGCGGGTCTGGTACTGGGACGACTTCTACGACACCATCATCGGCCGGCCCGCCCAGCGGCTGGCGACGTTCTGCGCCTGGGTCATCGACGTCCGCATCATTGACGGCGCCGTCAACGGCACGGCCCAGCTGGCCAAGTCCACCGGCAACGCGGCCCGCAAGCTGCAGACGGGTTACGCCCGCAACTACGCGCTCGGGATCGCCATCGGCCTGGCCCTCATCATCGCCTTCATGCTGAGCCGGGTCTGGTGGGGTTGATGGGACACTCCATACCGTTCCTGACGCTGCTCATTGTGCTGCCGGCCATCGGGGCCGTCGCCCTCGGCCTGCTCAGCCTCGACCGTGCCCTGCACAAGGAAGTCGTCTACGCGCTGGCCCTGATCGTCTCGCTGGCCACGGCGGTCATCGCCGTGATCTCCCTCATCGCCATGAAGGTGCACGACGGCGGCTTCCAGCTGGTCTCGAACCACGAGTACACCGGCACCAGCCTCGGGGTGCACTGGTACCTCGGAGTCGATGGGATCTCCATCTTCTTGGTGCTGCTGACCGCGCTGCTGTTCCCGCTCACCATCATTCTCGGGCGCAACCGGGAGAATCCGCGGGCCTACTTCGCCTGGATCCTCCTGCTCGAGGCGGCAGTGATGGGGAGCTTCCTGTCACTCGACCTCATCGTCTTCTTCTTCATGTTCGAGCTGACGCTCGTGCCGGCGTACTTCATCATCGCCGGCTGGGGCCACCAGCGACGTGCCTACGCCGCCATCAAGTTCTTCCTCTACACCTTCCTCGGCTCCGCCTTCCTGCTGGTCGGGATTTTGGCGCTCGCCTTCATCCACGAGTCGCAGTACCACTACCTGACCTTCGAGCTCGGGCCGCTGATGCAGACCCACCTGTCCTCGTCGACCGAGATCCTCCTGTTCCTGGCCTTCACGGCAGCCTTCGCGGTGAAGGCGCCGCTCTTCCCGCTGCACACGTGGTCGCCCGATGCCTACACCGAGGCGCCGGAGGAGGGCTCGGTCCTGCTGTCGGGCATCCTCGCCAAGTTGGGCACCTACGGCATCATCCGCTTCGACCTCAACCTCTTCCCCCACGCCACCCGGACGCTGGGCCCGCTCTTCCTGACGCTGGCCGTCATCGGCATTGTGTACGGCGCCATCGTCGCCTGTGCCCAGCGCGACATGAAGCGACTGGTCACGTACTCCTCACTGGCCGGCATCGGCTTCATTGCGCTCGGCACCTTCTCGTTGAGCACGCAGGGCCTCTCCGGTGCCGTTCTGCTGATGCTCAACCACGGCATCATCGTCGCGGCGCTGTTCATCCTCATCGGCTTCATCTACCAGCGCCGGGGGACCTGGCAGACGAGCGAGCTGCGCGGGCTGCAGAAGGCGGCACCGGTGCTGGCCGCGGTCTTCACGGTGGTCATGCTGGCCTCCATCGGCGTGCCGGGTCTCAACGAGTTCGTCGGCGAGTTCCTGGTGCTCTCGGGCACGTTCATCACCCACCGCTGGTGGGCCGTGGTGGCCATGCTGGGCGTCATTGTGGCGGCCATCTATCTGCTCTGGGCCTACCAGCAGGTCTTCCACGGCGAGCCGCGGGAGGCCGACGAGAAGACGCGTGACCTCGTCCTCATTGAGCGGCTGATCATGGCGCCCCTGATCATCCTGATCGTCTTCCTGGGGGTCTATCCCAAGCCGGTGCTCGACCGCATCAACCCGTCGGTCAACCAGCTCATTGCGCACGTCGAGTCCTCGACCGGCCACGCTGAGCCGCCGGTCGCGGTCCGGGGCGTGGAGGGAACCAAGTGATCGCATCCCTGCTCGCCACGAAGCACGTTGCCGTCGCCCACGCGGCGTCGAACTCCATCACGGTGCCGCCCATCCGGTGGCTGGCCATCCTGCCGCCCATCATCATGATCGGCGGCGCCGTCCTGCTCCTCGGCCTGTCTTCGCTCGTGCGCAAGCCCTTACGGGTGCGTGTGGCCACCATCGCCACGGTCATCATTTCGGGCGGTGCGCTGGGCGTCGCGCTGTGGCAGTGGGCCGACGTGCAGCAGCACGGGGCGCACACCTACGTGAAGAACGCCGTCGTCATGGACGGCTTCAGCGTCCTCATCGTCATGCTGGTGGCCATCGCAATGCTGCTCAGCGCGCTGGTGGCCGACGGCTACTTTCGCCGGGAAGGCATGCAGGGCGCCGAGTTCCACGTGCTGGCCATGGTGTCGGCCTCCGGCGCCATGTTGATGGCCATGGGCAACGACCTGATCATCATCTTCTTAGGCCTCGAGATCCTCTCCATCGCCCTCTACGTGCTGACCGCCTTCAACTACAAGCGCGCCGCTTCGGGGGAGGCCGCCCTCAAGTACTTCATCCTCGGCGGGTTCTCGTCGGCCATTTTCATTTATGGCATTGCGCTGACCTATGGCGCCACCGGGTCGACCAACCTGACCCAGATTTCGGACTTCCTGTCGAAGAACGTGGTCCTGACCAACGGCTTGTTGCTGGCCGGCCTCTCCCTCATGATCGTCGGCTTCGCCTTCAAGGTGGCGGCGGTGCCGTTCCACATGTGGACGCCCGACGTCTACCAGGGCGCCCCGTCGCCGGTCACGGGGTTCATGGCGGCCGTGGCCAAGGCGGGTGCCTTTGCCGCCCTGCTGCGCGTCCTCTTCTCCTCGTTCGGGGTCATTGAGACCGACTGGCGTCCCATCATCTACGGCCTGGCCGTGTTGTCGCTGGTGCTCGGCGCCTTCGTCGCCCTGCGCCAGCGCGACGTGAAGCGCGTGCTGGCCTACTCGTCGATCAACCACGCCGGGTTCATCCTCCTCGGTGTGGCGGCCGGCACGGCCCGCGGCGCCAGCGCCTCGCTCTATTACCTCTTCGCCTACATGTTCATGACCGTGGGCAGCTTCGCCATCGTGACGGTGCTCGGACGCGAAGGCGACGCGGACCATGACCTGTCCCGTTACCGCGGTCTGGCCGGACGCCAGCCCATGCTGGCGCTGGCGTTCGCCGTCCTCCTCCTGGCTCAGGCCGGGGCGCCCTTCACCACCGGATTGTGGGCCAAGCTGCAGGTGGTCTTCGCCGCCGTCGGGGCGGGCGAGGTACCACTGGCCGTCATCGCCATGGTGACGGCCGCGGTGGCCGCCTTCTTCTACCTACGGATCGCCGTCCTCATGTACGCCGGGGGCGGGCTGGGCGAGACCGAGGGCGGCACCGGCGGCACGGCCGAGCTGGGGGGCGAGGGCGGCATGGTCGGCGGCGGCCTCATCACGGCGGGGTCTCCGGTCGTCTCCGGGCGCAGACGCAGGCAGAGGAGGGGGCAACGTCACGGCCGGCAACGCCGGAGCCGGCGGGTTGGCCTGGGCCACCCCGGCCGCGGCTGCGGGCACCGTGACCACGCTCAACGAGCAGATCCTGCTCGACGACGAGGTCAGCGACGACGCCGACGGCGCCGAGGACGACATCGCCCGCGTGCCGGTCCCGGCCCTCAGCTCCCTGGCCATCGCGCTGTGCGTGGGGGTCACGGTGCTCTTCGGCGTATGGCCGCAGCCCCTCATTGACTTCGCCAACCGCGCCACCCTGCTGTTCCTGCCCCATTAGGGAAGGTCAGTCGAGGACGGTCTCGGCCCTGCCCTTGCGGATGGCGGCGATCAGTGCCGCGTGGTCCCGCTCGTTCTGGTCGGCGTAGCGGCGGGCGAACCGGCGCATGGCCTTCGTGAACACGTCGCTCTTGCCCATGTAGGCATCAATGGTCTCGGGGTCGCCGGAGCGGGCGTGCGCCCGGGCGAGCGAGTTGCCGCAGGCGATGCCGAACTCCACCAGGACGGGCGCGATGAGATCGGTGGTGGGGATGAGCTTCATGTCGCGGAACTGGCGGACGTAGAAGTCACGCCCGCCCATGGAGCCCCACCCGACGAAAATGTCAGTGGCGCTCTGCACCATCCGCTTGCCGGCGATGACCCGGGCTCCGTGGTTCTCGTAGCCGCTGGCGTACGTGTACGACTCGTAGACGGAGGGCCCGGCCTGCTTGCACTGCAGGAAGAGCGGGTCGCCCGTTGCGCTGCCCTCGAGCAGGACGAGGTACACGACCATGCCGACGCTGCCGACTCCCACCACCTGGCGCACGACATCGACCGGGGTGAAGCGGTCGAACAACCGCCGGCGGTCTTCCTGGAGGGTGAGGCGGTACTCCTCCAGCAGCCCTTCGACAATGTCGCCCTGCTCATCGTCGTCCAGCGTCACCCGGAGCGGCGGCTGGGGGGTGATGCGCGCCCGCCCACGCCGCTCGGTGGTCAACTTCTCGAAGGCGCCGCGGCTGGTGCGGGTCTCCTTGTTCTTCTCGAACTGCACCTTGACCTGGCCGCGGTCGGCCGGCTCGAAGTAGTCGATGAACTGGTCGAAGCGCGTGTTCTCGTACCAGATGTCGAGCAGCGGCAGGGTGGAGTAGTACCGCATGCGGTTCCGGTAGGCGTCGACTGCCGCGGTCACGGCGGCATCCGCCTTGCTCGGCTTCACCCCGTTCTCCCGGGCGGCCACCACGAGGCTGGCGGCGAGGCGGGCGACATCCCACTCGAAGGGCCCGGGCAGCGTCTCGTCGAAGTCGCGCAGGTCGAAGTTGAGATTGCGCTCCGGCGTGGCCCACATCCCGAAGTTCAGGACGTGGGCGTCACCGCAGAGCTGGACTTCAATGCGGCTGTGCGGGCGCGAGGCCAGGTCGGCCGCCATGATGGCGGCGGCACCGCGGTAGAAGTTCCACGGCGAAATGGTCATGCGCTGGTGCCGCAGCCCGGCGAGCTCGGGGAGCCGGATGTGGTTCTGGGCCAGGAGCGTGTCGACCGGATTGTGGCCGCGGGCCCGTTCGTCCCACTCGCCGAGGTCGGCGCGGGGCGCCAGGATCCGCGCCTGACGGCCGATCTCCCGGCGCTCGTCGGCGGTCGCAGCGAGGTCGTGCTTGGCCGCCACGGTGGTGCTCCCGTAATGCCCATTGCTCATGGCGTTCCTCCCCTCGCTCTCATCGCCGATCGCTATCTTTGCCCAGCTTGGGCCACTGCGCCCCCCGGGCCGGCGCAAGCGGCCCGCCAGCCCCCGTCGCCACTGTCGTGATCGCTGGCGACGCCAGGCCGGACCTGGAATGGATCGACATGAACGCCGGCGGGGTTGAGTCCGGGACTCCCGGACCTACCTCGTTCACCCGGCCGTACCGCGGATTGTGGGCTAGGGCGTCCATTGACGAGGAGGCCCGTTCGACTCCCGGTCAGCTGCACCACCCGGCTCCGGCGATCGGGCCTTTAGCCGACCTTGCCATAGTCCGACGTGCGCCAGTGCTCCGGCGTCATGCGAAAGGCGACGCTGCCCTCCGTCTGGTCCGCCGTGGCGGCGATATAGAGATCGCCGCCTTCGGCGCCGAGATAGCGCTGCGCCAGCGCCCGTCGCTCCTCGGCGGTGACCGACTCGGTCCAGGGCCGTGATCGGCCCCTCCACACTGACGTAGCGATAGGGGTGGGCTTCAGTCTGCACACAAAGGGAGAACCGCCCCGCTGCGCGCAGTCGCTGCGCCTTCATGCTCTGCCCGGCCGTGACGACGTTGATCATTCCGCCGGGCTCGTAGGCGTACCAGACGGGGACGCTCAAAGGTCCCCGTCCCGGGTCGTCCACGCTGAGGATGCCGACGTGCAACCCGGCGAGAAAGGCCTCCCTTTCCGCCACCGTCATCGTCAGTGCCACGGTGCACCTCCGAATCCCACATGGTGTGGCGGGCGCTCCCGCCGTTGTTGGTCGGACCAGCAGCGGTCGCAGTCCTCGCAGGGCCCGGTGTCGCCGCGGCCATGGTGCACACCGGGGTGCCCGCAGCGTGGGCAGAGGGACTCGCTCACGGTCGCGGGACCGCCGTTCCGGCCTCTTCCCTCGATGCCGTGTCGTCGTCGTCATTGGTGTCGCCGAGGTGCTGCTGGGCGGCGAGAACCTCTTCGGGCACGGCCGGGCCCGACCGCTTGGCGCCCCCGGTGGTCAGCAAGCGGCCGATCACCGGCATCTCGGTCAGGGATTCGGCGCGCATGATCTGCACGACGACAGGCACAAACTGGTCGGCCGAGTCGAAGACGATGTAGCGGGGCAACCACCTCGGCTCGTATTTGGCGTTGAAACGCCACAACGTCTCTATCTGGAGCACGCCCGAGAGTCGGCGCAGAGCCCAGCGTTCTACCCGCTGGGTGACGCCGTCGCCGTTGTCGCCCTCGAGCACCGACCGCAGCGCGGCGAAGTTCAGGCTGAGACCCTTCATGCCCATCTCCTTGAGATGGTCGATGGTCGAGCAGAGAGCGAAGTCGAGCAGGCCGTTGGGGTGCTCGCCCGGGTCGCGACGCATGAGGTCGAGCGAGTAGCCACCGATGGCGGGCGAGGGTACGAACTGGCACATGGCGACCGGTGCGCCGTCCGGGCCCTCCACCAACGTCAAGAGGAGTCCGGTGTCGCGCCGGTCGAACAAACGGCCCAGCATCATGGAGAAGCCGCGCTCCTGCTCGCCGCGTCGGCTCTTGGCCATCAGCTCCGCCATGCGGGCGGCATCCTCCGGTTGGAGGCGGGACGGATCGAGGAAGCGGACGGTGTAGCCGTAGCGGGCGACCCGGTTGACGGCCTGACGGAGCCCCTTCATTTTGCCGCCCTGGAGTGAGAACTCCCGGGGGTCGACCACCGCTTCGTCCCCGATGTAGAGGAACCGCATTCCGGAGGCCTGGTAGGTCGGCAGCCACTCCTCGCCGGCCCCCATGACACCGAGACCCCAGCCGTTGCGGTCGACGTAGTTGCGGAACGAGTCCCAGACGTGGGCGCGCTCGGAGAACGGCCCGATCGGGTCGGGTGAGACCAGGCAGACGCCGCCGAAGATGGCGTAGGCGACGAGAGAGTCGCGGTGGAAGAACCACTGCTTGTCGTCGCGCAGCGCGAAGTAGTCGAGCGTGCCGGTGCCGTGGCGACGCACAATGTCCCGCGCCCGAATTTCGGCGGCGCGCCGGCCTAAGGCGGCTCGGCCCGAGGAGAGGCGACGGTCGACGACGGGCCGGGTCAGTAGATAGAGCGCCACCACAACGAGGCTGATGCCCACGGCCAGGAGGCTGACCGAGGCGTAGCGATCGATTGTGGGCGGGAAGGCGACCCAATCCACGCCGACCAGGCGCTCGGCCGAGCCCAGAAGCACGTCGGGCCACCCTGGCAACGGGTGATGGCGGACGTGGCCGGCAACCTCGACGGCGAGGAAGCCGCCCAGGGCCGCAATAACTCCGCCCACGGCGATGATGACGAAGGCGGTGACGACCGTGCCCCGCTCGGTCTGCGCCCGGAAGCGCTCCCGTTCCACGATCAGCAGCGTGAGGACACCTGCGCAGACGACGAGCGTGATGATGTCAGCGGCGTGCAGGAGGTGGAGGGCGAGCGAGGCGATAAGTAACAGCACGGCGACCAGCCAGGAGCGGCGCTGACCCCGCAACACGCCACGCGAGAGCATGATCATGCCGATGCCGGCTATGGCGGTGAGCGCACCGGCGGCCTGCACCACGGCAACGGGCAGGTACTGCGCAATGAGGTGCAAGTGCTCGCGTAGGGGTGTCGTGACCGAGGAGAGCAGGTCGATCGCTCCGGCCACGAACAGCAGCACGGCGGCCAGGCGGCGGATGCGGCGCACGCGGATGTGGTCCGCGGCCACCTCGGGCGCAGGGGGCCACGACGCGCCGCCCGGCCAGCTCGCCGCCAACTCGGCGTGGACGTCAGCCGCCTTGGATCTGCCCTTGACCACGGTGTCGGCGGTAACGAGGCGCTCGCCCATGGTGGCGAGCGGGAGGTCGGCGTCAGCCAGCAGCAGGCGGACGTGCAGTTCCGCCCCCGTCTCAATCTCGAGGGTGGACTCCTGGCGGTGGTGCAGGAAGGTCGGCGGGAGCCCGAGGCGGCCGCGGTGTTCCTGGACGACCTCGGACGTGGCGCCGGGGCAGGCAAAGAATCCCGTGTCGAGGTGCGTCAGCTCCGGGACGAGGGCCCCGCCGACGATGACGCCCGAGACCCCAGACTCCACTGCGGCCCGGGTGGCGTCGAGGGCATCCGCACCGTCGAGCTCCAATTGCTCGTGTGCGATGGGGCGACCGCCCGACATGCCGCCGGCCCAGGGCGCCGGCAGTCCTTCACCACCGAGCGCGCGCCAAATGCCGCGCGACGTGATGGCGACCACGAGGGCGAGGACGGCGAGGAGAGCGATGGCGATCACCATCGTCACAATGAAGCGCGAGGCCCACGTGGCGTCGTAGGCGCGCTGGAGAGCGTCCTGCTGCCGGGGCGTCCGGAAGACGCGGCCAAGACCGTCGACGACGAACTCGACGCGCAGTAAGAGCGCGATCACGGCCAGCGCCAGTGGTGGGGCCCATAAGTAGCGGCGTAGGCGGCGGTAGAGCACACGCGAGGTGACGAACCGGCGCGCCAGTCTCGGATCGTCCAGACGTTCCATGCCGGCCAGCCACGGCCGGTCCTCGGAAGGCGCGGCGTCCAGGGGTGGATTGTTGTCGGGGTGGAGGGTGGCCGGCCCGCACGAGCACGGTGCGCGTGCCCGCACCCGTTTCGCAGCGGAGGTCGACGCCGTCTCGCACCGTGACGCCGTGTCGTTCCAGGGCCTGCACAAGTGCGGGATCGTGCTCAGAGGGTTGGAGCACCATGATCACCTGTGAGTCGGCCCGGGCGGCGAACGTTGCGAGCGCGTCGGTGAGTGCAGCGTGCTTCTCCACGACGACGGCGGGCTCGTCGGCGGAACCCGGCGCCACCAACCTTCCGCAGACGACCACGATGCCAGGGCCCTGCCACTCGTCGAGTCGCCGGGCGATGTCGCGGCAGGCCGCTCGCGAGCTGTCGGTCGGCTCGGGAGGAAGAAGGAGGTCGCCGATGACCTCGACCCTCCGACCGAGCGCCACCGGGACCGTCCGGTCGATGTCGACGTCGACTCCGGCGTCGACGCTGCTGCCGACCGTCGCCGTGGCTTCGGCCGCTCCTACCCCCGTTTCAGCTTCGGGTCCCATTCGCCGTCCATGGTCTCACCTTCGAGGGCTCCGGCCCCTCCTCAATTGGGCGGATTCCCCCTCGCGGAACCTCGGCGACGCCGTAGGCTCCACTTTCGTGCCCGAAACCAGGCGAGAGACCAGGCCAGAGACCGGGGCATTGACGCGGCCAGAGGCCGATCGGATCAACTGGGCCTGGAACCCCGGCGGCAAGACGCCGCACCCCGGCGGGGCGGCAGTCATCTTCGACATCGACGGGGTCCTGTCGGACGCCGCCGGCCGCCAGCACTTCTTGGACCGCGGCCGCGGGCGGCGGGACTGGGCAGCCTTCTTCGAGGCCTGTGGTGACGACCCGGTGATAGAGGAGATCGCCCGACTGCTCGAACTCCTCGATCCCTCGCTCGCCGTCATCCTGTTGACGGGGCGTCCCCATCGCGTCCAGTCCCAGACGCTGGCCTGGTTGCAGCGGTACGGCCTCCGCTGGGACCTCCTGATCATGCGGTCGCGCGGAGACTACGCCCGGGTCACCGAGTTCAAGCAGGCGGTGGTGCACGACCTGCGGGCCTATGGCTTCGACCTACGACTGGCCTTCGAGGACGACCCGTCCAACCACGCCATGTACGTGGCGGCCGGCGTGCCCTGCGTCTACATCCACTCCGGCTACTACGAGTAGCGCGGTTGCAGTTGCCGGGCCCAGCCGACGACCAGCGCCAACGCGGCGAGCACCAGCACGGGGAGATCGCCCCAGCGGTCATAGGGCGTGAAGCCGGAGCGTAGGGCGACGGTGCCGAAGAGCACCTGGCGCCGGCCGAGCGCGCTGCGCTGCACAACGACGCCGCGTTGGGTGACCACAGCGCTGAATCCGGTCGGGGCGGCCTGCACCAGGTCGCGTCCTGTCTCAACGGCTTGGACGATCGCTGCCGCGATCTCCTGTGTCGGGACCTGGGAGGTGCTGTAAGAGGACGTGTTGGTGGGAACGGCCAACAGCTGGGCACCGGCTCGGACCGACTGGTGGCTGCGGCCGGCGTAGAAGATCTCGAACGAGACCAGGAGTCCTAAAGGTGCGGCAGGTGTGCGCATCAGTCCCGTGCCATGACCGGGCAGTGCATCGGTCGACACACCGGACAGGTTGGCGAAATGCGCGAAGAGAGATCGGAGCGGTACGTATTCCCCGAAGGGCACCCGGTGGACTTTCTCGAAGACGCCGACGATGTGGCCGTGCGGTCCCCAGGCAACGATCTCGTTGCGAAACGAGGTCGTCGATGCCGGTTCGGTGACTCCGACGAGCAGCGTCGTGTGGAGTTGGCGGGCCACCCGACTCAGGAGCGCAGCCTGGGGCGACCCGGCCAACGGGCGGTCGAGCGCTACGACGTCCTCGGGCCACAGCACGAGGTCCGGGGATGTATGGGCATCGGCCACGGAGACAGTTGCGGCCAACTGCGCAGCAAGGACGGTGCTCGGCGAGATCTGCTCCTTGCTCAGACCCCGTTGCCCGCCACCTTGTACCAGGGCGACCCGCACGGCCCGCAACGGCGCGCCCCCGTCGGGCGCGACCAGGCCGACGACGGCCAACACGATGATTCCCGCCGCGATCACGAGGGTGCCGATGAACTTCGGCCGTCCGGCCCGCCCGTCCCGGTATCGGCTGACGGACGGCCAGATGGCTCTGCTCGCCGTGGCCAGAACCACGCCGCCGGCCCAGACGCCGGCCGTGATGAGAAGGGGCCCGCCGAGGCGGGCGAGCTCGACCAGCGGGCTCCGGGCCTGGCCCAGGAACACCCCGCCGAGCGGCAACCCCCCGAAGGGCCATGTCATGCGAACGGCTTCGGCCAACGTGCACGCACCGACGAAGGCCAGCGCACGTCCGCGGCGTGCCGGTGTCGCTGCAGCGGCGGCTGCGAAGAAGAGTGCCTCGACGAGGACGAGGACCACGGCGCCGTACCAGTTGAAGGCCCGGGCCCAGAAGAGCCCGATCGCAAAGCAGCCCAGACCTGCCAGCCATCCTGACCAGACTCGGGCCCGCCAGGTCAGCCCGGCCAGGCGCCAGTAGAGCAGTCCCGCTCCGAACAGACCCAACGGCCACCAGCCCCACGGGGGAAGGGAGAGCGCAAGGAGAATGCCCGCCGCGACCGAGGGGATGGCGATACGGCCCCGGCGCGACAGGCTGCTCACAAGTGCGTGAGCGTGGTGGCCGCGCCCCGGCCGCTGGCGATGCAGGCAGGGATGCCGACGCCGCGGTAGGCCGCCCCTGCCAGGGCCACGCCGCCGAGGCGGGCCAGCGCCGATTCGACACCGGCGATCCGCAGAAGGTGGTGGACGCGGTACTGCGGGAGGGCGTTGGCGTAGCGCGTGACCCGGGCGCTGATCGGCTGCCCGTCCACACCCATGAGCGCGCCCAACTCGCTCCAGGCGCGGTCGGCGACCTCGTCGTCGCTCCACTCGCCGGGGCGGGTGTCGTCGACTCGTCCGAGCGACGCACGGAGGAGGACGTCATCGCCACGCCCGAGGTGCGACCACTTCCGGTCCAGGTACGTGCACGCGGTCACCGCCCAGGGCTCGCGTTCTTTGTGCGGGCTGCGCCGCGGCACGAGGAACCCGGTGCCGTGCAACGTCTGCGGGACGTCACCGGTGCCGATCCGGAAGGTCACCAGCACCACGGAGGCGTAGTCGATGGCCTCGAGCAGCCCTGCCACCTCGTCGTCGTGAGGGCGGAGGAGCGCCGCGGCCGCCGGCGCGGGCGTCGCCAACACGACGGCGTCGGCCTCGAAGGCGCGGCCCACCGCGGCCACGGTCCAGCCGCGCGGTGCGGCGCGCTCGAGACGCTCGACGGGGGAGGACGTGCGAACATCCACACCGCGTTCGTGCAACGCCACCGCCAGTGTGCGCGACCAGCGACGCCATGCCGCCGTCCAACGCCCAGAAGAGCGGCGGCCCATCGGGGTCGGGCGCCGGCACTTCTGCACGGAGGGCCCGCATGAGGCCACCTCGGCGCTGCGCGGCCGCCAGCAGCGGTGGGAACGTCGCGGCGGCCGACATGTCGTCGACCGAGCCGGCGTGAATCCCACCGATGAGGGGATCGACCAACATGTCGACGACGCGCTGTCCGAGCTTGCGGGACACGAGGGGCCCGATGGCGCGGTCCCCGATCGGCCCGCGGACGTCAGGTCGGGGCAGGACGGCGTCACGAGCGAGCCCGAGCGAACCGCGGACGCCGACAATGCCGGAGCGCGCCGTGGGCCAGAACCGGGTCGGTATCCCGAGTGCGTGGCCTTCGGGCAAGGGACGCAGGCGCCCGCGCGCCCAGACCGAGGCACCCCGGGCCGCGACGGGCACGAGCGCGTCGGCCAGTCCGACCTCTCGGCACAGGTCGACCGCCTCCGGGCGCCGTCCGAGGAACCCGTCCGGCCCCAGATCGACCACGCGACCCCCGACCTCGTCGCTCTGCAGTGGGCCACCGAGTCGGGGTGAAGCCTCGAGCACGGTGACCGCCGGCGCACCTGGTCGGGGTGTTGCGCCGCCAGTGAGCTCCCATGCCGCGGCCAGGCCGCTGATGCCGCCACCCACGACGACGACCCGCTCGACGGCCATGTCAGGCTGCTCCGTCGGCCGCGATGATCACGTCGGCCAACGTGGCGATGAACGCGGGGTCATCGTTGAGGGATGCCGTACGCACGTAGACGAGGCCGAGTGCCGCCGCGACGTCGGCGACTTCGATGTCGAGGTCGTAGAGCACCTCGAGATGGTCGGCGACGAAACCGATGGGACAGATGACGACGGCATCGGCCAGATCATCCGCCGCCAGGGCGCGCACCACGTCTCGCACGTCGGGACCGAGCCAGGGATCGGGGGTCCGTCCTGCGCTCTGCCAAGCCACCAGCCACTCGTCGAGGCCGGCCGCTTCGGCGACCAACCGGGCCGACTCCGCCAGTTGCTCTGGGTAGGTGTCGCCGCGTTCGACAACCCGCTCGGGCAGCGAGTGCGCGGTGAAGATCACCTTGGTGCGGCCGGTCACGGTGCGGGCTGCTTCTCGCACGCGGGCGGCCAGGAGCGCGACCAGTGACGCCTCGGAGTACCACGACGCCACCGGTACGAAGGGTGTCGGGCCGAGCGCAGCCTCGGCGCGCTCGAGGTACTCCTGCGAGCCCATGCTGGACCCGTGAGGAGTGAGGACCAGGCCGATGACCCGCTCCAGGCCGGCCGCTCCCAGGAGGGCGGCGGACTCCTCAATGAGCGGCTCGGTGTGCTTGGCGCCGAACGACACCATGTAGCGGCCCGGAGCCCGCTGGTCGAGCGCGTGCCGAACGGCATCAACCTGTGCGGCCGTGCGGACGGTGAGAGGTGAGACACCGCCGATCGCGGCGTAGCGCCCTTCGAGTTCGGCCAATTGTTCGGCGGAGGGTGGGCGACCGCGTCGGATGCGCGTGTAGAAGGGGGCGATCTCCGCCGCGCTCGCCGGCGTGCCGTGCGCCATGAGCAGCACGCCCGTCGTCATGTCCGCGCGGTCTCCGCGTGGACCAGCTCGACGACGGCGCTCAGGATGCCCGGATCCGACTCGGGCAACACCCCATGACCCAGGTTGAAGACGTGGCCCGTGCCGCTGCCATCGCCGGCGCCACTGGCGGAGGCCAGAACCGATCGGGACGCTTCGGCGACGACGGGCCACGGAGCCAGGCAGAGCGCCGGGTCGAGGTTTCCCTGCAGGGCAAGTCCCGGCCCGACGCGCCGCCGCGCTTCGTCGAGGGGGACCCGCCAGTCGACGCCCACGACGTCGGAGCCGGCAGACGCCATCAGCGCCAGCAGCTCACCGGTGCCGACTCCGAAGAGGATGGTCGGGACCCCGAGGTCGGCGATGCCCGCCAGGACCGCACGGGTGGACGGAAGGGCGAAGCGGGCGTACTCGTCGGGCGAGAGCGAGCCGGCCCAGCTGTCGAAGAGCTGTACCGCCTGGGCCCCGGCCTCAATCTGCGCCCGGAGCGAGGCCACGGCCATGGCCGCCAGCCGGTCGGTCAGCTTGTGCCAGAGGTCAGGGTTCCCGTGCATCAGGGTTTTGACCTTGGCGAACGTGCGCGAGGGCCCGCCTTCGACGGCGTAGCTGGCCACGGTGAAGGGCGCACCGGCGAATCCGATCAGCGCCACTCCCGATCCGTCGAGCTCCCGGCGCACCAGGTCGGCCGTCTCCGCCACATAGGGAGCGTCGGTCGCCGGCTCGAACGGCCGCAGCCGCTCCAGGTCGGCCTCGCTGCGGAACGGCTCGGCCACGACCGGTCCCCGGCCCGGCTCCACGTCCACCCCGAAGCCGATGGCGTGGAGGGGCACGACGATGTCCGAGAACAAAATGGCGGCGTCCACGCCGTAGCGCCGGACCGGCTGCAGTGTGAGCTCAGCCGACAGTGCGGCGTCGCCGATAGCCGAGAGGATGGACCCTGCCCCCCGTGCCGCCCGGTATTCGGGCAGAGCTCGCCCCGCCTGGCGCATGAACCACACCGGTGTCCGTGAGACGGGCTCTCGCAGGCAGGCCCGCACGAGGTCCGTGCCGGCGTCGGTCGGGAGGCTCACCCGATCGGCTCTATGACGACGGCGGTCCCGTAGGCGCAGATCTCCGTCCAGTTCCCGCCCATGTCCGAGGTGTCGAACCGCATGGCGAGCACGGCGTTGCCTCCGCGGGCCTCAGCCTCTCCCACCATGCGGTTCACGACGTCCTCGCGGCTCAGCTGCAGATTCTTGGTCATGCCTTTGAGCTCGCCACCCGCCAGGGACTTGAAGGCCGCGCCGAACTGGGATCCGACGTTTCGTGACCGGACCGTGAGGCCGAAGACCTCGCCGAGCACCGAGGTCACCTTGTAGCCGGGGATGTCGTTCATGGTCGAAATGAGCATGGCAATCCTTTCGGTCCGGCTCATCGTACGTGGGCGCACCCCGGGGCCCCGGCCGACCGGGCATTGTCAGCTGTCTAAACTGAACCGTTTCCCCGTGGGCGGGGGGAGGAAGGGGAGAGGTGCCCGAACATCCAGATCTGCAGGATGAGCAGGAGTTCCTCAACCGTGCCTACGACGGCTTGGAGTTCATGCGGGGCGAGGCGCGGCAGATGCTGCAGGGTGTGCTCGACCTGGGCCGGGGCGGCACGTTCCAGTCGCGCACCGAGCGCGACATTGTCGTGCGGACCAGCCTGGCCCGCCTGGAACAGCTCGATATCGGCGACCAGGCGCTCTACTTCGGACGGATCGACCGGCTCCCGGAGCCCGAGGTGGAGTCGACCTCTGACAACCCGTTGCTGGGGGAGTCCTTCCACATCGGGCGGCTGGCCGTCTCCGGCCCGGACCACGAACCGCTGGTCGTCGACTGGCGCGCCCCCGTGGCGGAGCCGTTCTACCGGGCTACGGGCCTCGACCCGCAGGGGCTGGCGCGCCGCCGGCATCTCGCCGTGCGGGGTCGGGCGGTGCTCGGCCTCGAAGACGAGTACTTCGTCGATCCCGAAGGACGCGCCGGGGCCGCTGCACCAGCGGGCGCCGGGGGAGCGCAGATCCGCGACGGCGGGGACCGCCTTCTGGCCGACGGCCTGGTGCTGGGAGGGCCCGGCGCGCTGTTGTCCGCCCTGGGCCAGGCGCGGACAGGCCAGATGGGCGACATCATCGGGACGATCCAGCGCGAGCAGGACGAAATCATCCGCTCGCCGTTGCCCGGAGTGCTCGTCGTCCAGGGTGGGCCGGGCACCGGGAAGACCGCCGTCGCCCTGCACCGGGCTGCCTATCTCCTCTACACCCACCGCTTCCCGCTGGAGCGCCAGGGCGTGCTGGTCGTCGGGCCGAACCCGTTGTTCCTGCGCTACATCGAGCAGGTCCTGCCGTCCCTCGGGGAGACCGGCGTCAGCCTCTCCACCGTGTCGGGACTGGTGCCCGAGGTCCGCGTGCGCGGCGTCGACGACCCGGCGGTCGCCAAGTTGAAGGGCGATGTGCGCATGGTCAACGTGCTGACCCGGGCCGTGCGCACCCGACAGCGCCCGCTGCGCCGAGATGTCGAGGTCCCCTTCGGGGCCGGGGTCCTGCGCCTGCGGGCCCGATTGACCGAGGACATCGTGGGCATGGCGCGGCGCCGGCCGGGGACGCACAACGTCCGGCGGCGTTTCGTCGAGGCGCAGGTCCTGCGCGCGCTCTCGGACGAGTACCGGGCCAGGCTCGGACGGAGCGGCCTCGACGGGGCGGAGGACGCGCCGACGGCCGAGGAGCAGAAAGACCTGTCGCAGCGGCTCCGCCGGGTGCCCGAGGTCGCAGAAGCGCTCGACCGCATGTGGCCCCGCCTGTCCCCCCACGAGTTCCTGCACGATCTGCTGGGCGCCCGGGCGCTGCTCACCGCCGCCGGCAAGGGGATTCTGAGCGCGACGGACGTGCAGCGGCTGTACCGGCCGCGCAGCACATCGCTCGAGACGGTGCAGTGGACCGTCGGCGACGCCGCCCTGATCGACGAGGCACGGACCTTGCTGGGACCCCGCCGCGGGCGACCCACACGGGCGAAGGCCAAGCGGGCCGAAGAAGGGATGGCGTCGGAAATGGGCTTCTGGCCCCAGGGCCTGGCCGCGTCGCCCGAGCCGGCGCAGGCTGCGGCGATCGCATCGGAGGACGAGATCCGGGCCTTCGGCCACATTGTGGTCGACGAGGTGCAGGACCTCTCGCCGATGCAGCTGCGCATGCTGTCCCGACGTTCGCTCTCGGGCTCCATGACCGTGGTGGGCGACATCGCCCAGGCCACCGGACCGTGGGCCCCGAGCGGGTGGGAGGACATCACCCGCCACCTGACCCCTCAGCGCCCGCCGCGACTGGTCGAGTTGACGGTGAGCTACCGAACCCCGGCCGAGGTCGTGGCTTTGGCTGCCAAGGTCCTGGCCATCGCCGCGCCCGAGATCAGGCCGCCCCGACCGGTGCGCGAGTCGGGTTTTGCCCCTCGCATTGTCGCCACCAGCCGGTTCGGGTTGGGCGAGGCACTGGCCGAACTGGCCCGAGAAGAAGTGGCGGCGGTGGCGCCGGGCCGGGTGGCCGTTCTCGGTCCCGCGGTGATGCTGCCGGAGCTGACTCGGTGGCTCGACGAGGCCGGCCTCAATCCGATCGATCCTCGGGATCCCTCGGGCGACGGCCTGGCGGCGGGTCTGGTGGTCCTGCCCGCCGACGAGACCAACGGTCTCGAGTTCGATTCGGTCATTGTCGTGGAGCCCTCGCTGATTGCCGCCGTGGGCGACGATCTCGCCCGCGAGGGCCCGCCGGTGCCCACCACAAGGGGCTTGCGGACCCTCTACGTGGCTTTCACCAGACCGACGCGGCGGCTCGCCGTGCTGCACGCCGAGCCCCTCCCGGTCGAGTTGCGCTGACCTGGGCCTTCGGAGCCCCGGCCGGAACCATAATTCCCACCCCTCCTAGTTGGCGTGGTCGCGGCCCGGTCGACTAGAAATTCATCTGTGACCCAGGCTCTCTCGGCGGAGGCCCCCGCTCCCCAGGGAAAGATCACCCACGACCGGCCTCCGATGCTGGCCATCGGCGTCATGATCTGGCTCGGGTCCGAGCTGATGTTCTTCAGCGGCCTCTTCGCCGCCTTCTTCACCATCCGGGCCAACACCATCGGGCCCTGGCCGCCGGCGGGCACGGACCTCGACACCCTGCGGGCCGGCTTCTTCACTCTGATCCTGGTCTCCTCGAGCTTCACCATGCAGCGGGCCGTGTTCCAGGTGGAATGGCGGAAGCGCCAGTCGGCCCGCATCTGGATCGCCGTGACGATCTTCTTGGGCGTGGCCTTCCTCGGGAACCAGGTTTACGAGTGGCTGTTCAGCCCGACGCGCTGGTACACGAACTCGTACGGGTCGCTCTTCTACATCATGTCGGGCTTGCACGGCCTGCACGTCTTCATCGGACTGGTCGCCATGGTCTTCCTCCTCGGTCGCATGCGCGGCGACGTCGGCGGTGACCCCGGTGAGCTCTCGGCCGTGCAGGGGGTCTCGTACTACTGGCACTTCGTCGACATCGTCTGGGTCGGGCTCTACAGTTGCCTGTTCCTTCTCAAGTAGGCATGCGAGGCGTGCGCGCACCACTCAAGAAGACGACGATCGGCCGGTTCCTTTTGCCAGCGGGCCTTCTCGGCGTGGCGTCCCTGGCGTCGCTCGCCATGATCTTCCCCGGCGTCGACCGCCAGTGCGAGCGGCCACGCGGATGCGAGCCAGGTTTCGATCAACCCGACCCACGTCACGACGCGCGCCTGTGGCACGGTCAACGTCAAGGGCGTCACCAACGCGGTGCCCAACGCCGGGAACCCCTTCCTGAGCAACTCGAAGACGTGCCTCAACGGCCATCTCATCTCCTACGGCAACACGGCCATCACGTACTCCAACCCGCCGCAGTCATTCATTTCGGCCGGGCAACTGCTGTTCGCCCAGACATGCTCGAGTTGCCACGGCAACCGGGCCAACGGGGTGGGACCTGACGGGCAGGCCACCATCGGGCCGAACCTGCAGGGCGTGGGCGCCGCCACCGTCGACTTCTGGGTGAGCACGGGTCGAATGCCCGCCACCGACGTCAAGGCGGTCGAGGCCGAGCGCAAGCCCTCCCGCCTGACGCCCGTGCAGGCATTGGAGCTCGCCGCCTGGGTCAACTCCCTCGACCCCTCCGTCCCGGCGGTGCCCAACCCGCACCTGGGTCGGGCCAGCCAGTCGGTCGGCGCGGACCTGTTCTCGCTCAACTGCGCCGCCTGCCACACCATTGAGGGAACGGGTGACGCCCTGGCCTTCGGTACCAACGCCCCGTCGCTGCAGGACCGCCAGGTGACGGCGCAACAGGTGGCCGAGGCGGTCCGTACCGGACCAGCCAACATGCCGCGCTTCTCGGGGAACCTCAGTGACGCCCAGGTGGCCGACATCACCGCGTACGTCACCGAGAAGCTCCAGCACCCGCAGAATCCCGGTGGGTTCGCGCTCGGTGGCGTCGGTCCGGTGGCGGAAGGCTTCGTTGCCCTTCTCATCGGCGTCGGCGGCCTCGCCCTCGTCTGCTTCTGGATAGGCGAGCGTTCGCCGAAGGATGACGACGACGACGAGCACGCCGATGACGGCGACGGCGACGGCCATCACCCGGATCCGGAGAAGGCGGAAGAGTTCGCCCAGAGCGGGCAGGAGCAGTCGTGACCGACACCGATCACCAGCCTTCGCGCACGCGGGTCCCGATGCCGGTGGCCGCCCTGAGCGACCCGCACATGGGCGACGCGGCAAGGAACCCCGAGCGCACCGAGAAGATCATTGCGGCCATCCTCTTCCTGGCCATCGTCTTCTTCGCCGTGGCCGGCGCCGCCTACTGGCAGAACTGGAGCGACTGGATCTTCGGTGGCGCTCTCGGCCTCGGATTGTTCGCCCTGGGCTTCGGCCTCACGGCCTGGGGCAAGTACCTCATGCCGCAGGGACCGTTCGTCGAGGAGCGCCACACGCTCGCCTCGACCCCCGAGGAGCGCGACGTCATGTCGGCCGCGCTGGTCGAGCGCTCCGCCGTCGTCGTCAAGCGGCGCCGCGTGCTCGGCGGCCTCTTCGCAGCGGGTGCCGGCGTCTTCGGGATCGTCGCCGCCTTCCCCCTGATCCGTTCGCTCGGTCCCGTGCCCGGGACCTCGCTGGAGACCACCGGCTGGCGCAGGGGCATGGTCCTGGTGGACTCCAGTGGCCGTCCCGTACGCAAGGAGACGCTGGTCGTCGGCGGGATCATGACCGTCTACCCCAAGGACACGGTGAGCCCCCAGACCGGGTTCATCACCGACCAGGGGCAGGCGGTCGACCAGACCGTGCTCATCAGGGTGTCGGACCAGCCGTTCACGACCGAGCCGGGACGCGAGAGCTGGACTCCCGACGGCTACGTCGCCTACTCCAAGGTCTGCACCCACCTCGGCTGCCCGGTCGGCCTCTACGAGCAGCAACTCGAGCTCCTGGTGTGCCCGTGCCACCAGTCGATGTTCAACGTGCGTAACGGCGCCGTCCCGCAGTTCGGCCCGGCGCCCCGGCCCCTGCCGCAAATGCACCTGGGCTACAACGACGACGGCTACCTCATCGCCATGGCGCCCTACGACCAGGCCATCGGCCCCGGCTTCTGGGAGCGCAACTCGTGAGCACGACAGCGGCCGACACCAAGCGCAGCAAAAAGCAGGCCCTCGGCCCCTACGGGCACGTGGGCAAGGTCGTCGGGGAGCTGGACGACCGACTGGGCGTGGCCAAGGGCGGCCGCGTCTTCCTGGACAAGATCTTTCCGGACCACTGGTCCTTCATGCTCGGAGAGATCTCGCTCTACTCGTTCGTCGTGCTGCTGGCAACGGGCGTCTTCCTGTCGCTCTACTTCGTCCCGTCGACGCAGCAGGTCATCTACCACGGCAGCTACAAGCCGCTGAACGGGCAGTGGGTCTCAGAGGCCTACCGGTCGACCGTCGGCATCTCCTTCGACGTGCGCGGCGGCCTTCTGGTGCGCCAGATGCACCACTGGGCGGCCGACATCTTCACCGGGTCGATCATCGTGCACATGGGCCGCATCTTCTTCACCGGCGCCTTCCGCAAGCCGCGTGAACTGAACTGGCTCATCGGCGCCAACATGCTGATCCTGGCCATTCTGGAAGGCTTCATCGGCTACTCGCTTCCCGACGACCTGATTTCGGGCACGGGCCTCCGCATCGGGTACTCCATCGCAGAGTCGATCCCCTTCGTCGGCAGTTACCTGGTGACGTTCCTGTGGGGCGGTCAATTCCCGGGGACCGGCATCATCATTCCGCGCTTCTTCATCATCCATGTCTTGATAATTCCGTTGGTCCTCATCGGGCTGCTCTCGGCCCACCTGGGCCTCCTGGTGCGCCAGAAGCACACCCAGTTCAAGGGGGAGGGCCGGACCGAGAACAACGTTGTCGGCTCTCCGATGTTCCCGACCTTCATGGCCAAGACGACCGGGTTCCTCTTCATGGTCACCGCGGCCACGGCCCTGCTCGGTGCCTTCGCCCAGATCAACCCGATCTGGCAGTTCGGCTCGTACGACGCGTCCAAGATCTCCTATGCCGTCCAGCCCGACTGGTACATGGGCTGGCTCGATGGCGCCCTGCGCATCATGCCGTCGTGGGAGCTGGCCTTCTGGGGCCATACGGTCCCACTCGAAGTCTTCCTGCCGGCCGTCGTGTTCCCCGGCATCGTCTTCACCCTGGCCATGCTGTGGCCCAACATCGAAGCCAGATACACCGGCGACACCGCGATGCACAACCTGCTTGACCGGCCGCGCGACAGACCCAAGCGCACGGCATTCGGCGTCGCCTTCTTCGCCATGTTGTTCACGCTGTTCGCCGCGAGCTCGACCGACGTCCTGGCCAACTTCTTCCATATTTCGCTCAACGTGGTGCTCTGGTTCTTCCGGTTCGCCTTCTTCATCGTTCCCATCATCTGCGGCCTCGTGACCTACCAGCTGTGCCGGGAGATGCAGGGTGTGCGCGACATCGGGCAGCGCAAGCGTGCGCTGATCGTGTCGCTGTCCCCCGAGGGCGAGTACACGACGGTGCCCTCGGCGCCCCGTCCCGACGACGAGCGCGAAGAGCTCGACCCCGAGCCGGTGCCCGTGCGCATCGACATCGAGCCGCTGAGCAACGGCGGCATCCGCCAACCGGAAAGCTCGCCGTCGGGCGCACGGCAGGTCAGCCGCTGAACCCACGGCGGGGCCGGCCCACCGCACGCGACCTGTGGGTCGCCGTCGAGTCCGTTCACGCCGTCACCTACTTCGCGCCGGAATGTCGGACCGCGCTCCGAGAGGCGGGGCTGCGCGGCTTCTGGTCGGGGTACTTCGCCGCACGGGCCGCTCCGCTCGGCCGCGTCACCAGCGCCCCCGTCGCCGCTGCCTTCTTCAACTTCCATCCCGCCATGGTGGCCAAGGCCGTGCCCGGGTGCTGGGAGACCGTGGCGCCCGAGACGTTGTGCCGTGTGCGCGCCATTGCGGCGGCGGATGCGCTCGGCGAGGTGTGCCGCACAACTTCCCGCTCCGCTCTGCTGGCCTCGCTGCCGCTGCTCCGACGGGCCACGGAGGGATGCGACGGGGCGGGACGAGTCATGGCGGGCGCCAACCGGTCGCTCTGGCCCCACATCGCCACCGCGCTCGGAACCGGGGGGCTCGGCGAGGTCTGGCAGGCCTGCACGACATTGCGCGAGCACCGCGGCGACGGGCATGTCGCGGCCTTGGTGGTTCACGGCCTCAGCGGCGTGCAGGCGCACGTGTTGGCGGCCGGCACGAAGGCGATCCCGCCCGACGTGCTGCGGGACAACAGGGGCTGGAGCGAGGCGGAATGGGACGGCGCGGTGGCGGTGCTGGCCGGAGCTGGCCTGTTGCACGCCGACGGGCGCGTCACCGACGCCGGTCGCACCCTGCACGGCCGGGTCGAAGAGCTGACCGACGAGCTGGCCGAGCCCGCGTACGCCCTTCTCAGCGACCAGGCCCTCGAAGAGTTGGACGGTGCGTTGGGCGCATGCGCCGCCGACGTTGCCGCCTCCGGGTCTGCTGCCCTTCCCCAATCCGATGGGGTTGCCGCGATTCCGAGGGGACTAGCCGGAGCGAGGCGGGGGCCAGCCGGGCACCAGCGAGAGCTCCTTGCACAGCTTGCGTGACGACACCATCTGGCCGGCGTAGGCCAGGGCGTCGGGGTCGTCGCCCAACCAGGCCGCCACCTCGCCCGCCACCTCGGGTGGGGCGGGCACGTGACCGGCCCCCACGAGCACCTCGTCCATGCCCGAGGCCCGCATGGACTCGGTCAGGGTGAGGCCGGGTGCAATGGAGAAGGCGGCAATGCCTTGCGCGGCGAACTCCACATGGCACATGTCCGTGACGCGGTGGAAGGCCGCCTTGGCCGCGGCGTAGGCCACGCCCCACCCTCCGGCGCCGGCGGGAGCGGGCGGCGTCGTAAAGGCGGCCTCGGACAGCATGTTGACCAGCCGGCCCTGACCGCGTTCGAGCATGCCCGGGAGCACCAGTTGGGTCAGGAGCAGCGGATGGAGGTAGTCGCCCACCAGGCAGCGTTCGGCCAGCTCGAGGGGCAGGTCCAGAATGCGGTCCATGGTGCCTGGCCCCTGGTAGATGGCGTTGTTGACCAGGACATCGACCCGGCCCATGCGCTCGAGCGCGACCGCCGCCACGTTCTCGACCGAGGCGCGGTCCATGAGGTCCATGGGCACGGCGAGGCACGTACGCCCCAGCGCCTCGATCTCCGCCGCCGTGGAGTCGAGGCTCCCGGCGATGGGCATCGGCTCGTCGCGCACCAAGGTGCTGGAGGCATGCGCGCGCCCGTCTCCTTCGTGCACCGTGCGGGCGGTGATCACGACGTCACAGCCGCGCCGGGCCAGGGCGACGGCGGCGCAGCGGCCGATTCCCCGGCTGGCCCCGGTGACGAGCGCCACTCGGCGTGCTGCAGGCGCAGGCACCTACATCATCCCGGCGATCTGGTGTCCGCCGTCGACGTGGAGCACCTGGCCGTTCACGTAGGACGCGTCGTCGCTGCAGAGGAACACGACGACCTTCGCGATGTCATCGGGTGTGCCCAGGCGGCGGATCGGATTGGCCTCGGCCAGACGCACTTGGATGTCGGCCGGCACTTGGGTCGCGGCCGTCTCGGTGAGGATGAAGCCGGGGGCGATGGCGTTGGCACGGATGCCGTCGCGGCCGTAGCGCACGGCAAGGTGGCGCGTCAGCTGGTTCAGTGCGGCCTTGGCCGCGCCGTAGGCCACCCGGGTCGACTCGCCGATGGTGCTGGTCCCCGATGAGATGGTGACGATGGAGCCCCCGCCCCCAGCCGCCATCACGGGAATGGCGTGGCGCGCCAGCAGCAGGGCGCCGCGTGTCGTGATCTCGATCGCCCGTTCCCAGACGCCGAGATCGACTCCGACCGCATCGGTGTCGAGTCGCGGGTGGCTCCAGGCGGCATTGTGATCGACCGCGTCGACCGTCCCGAACTGGGCGACCGCTTGCTGGACGAAGGCGGCAACCGATTCCTCGCGGCGGACGTCGCAGAGCAGGCCGAGGGCGCGCCCGCCGGCATCGCCCACCTCCGCCGCCACTGACTCGGCGCCTTCGGCCGACACGTCGCCGATCACCACGGCGGCACCGGCGGCGGCCAGCCGGAGTGCCGTGGCGCGTCCGATGTCGGAGGCACCCCCGCTGACCAGGGCGACTTTTCCCTCGAGCTGTCCCCCCATGGCGCCATCGTAGGAGGGCCGCGCCGCGGGAACCATCCCGTGCCTGCGCTCCCGGGAAATTGGGCCAGGAGACAGTCGACATGGGAGCATTTCGACGTGCGGGTGCATCGCAGCTTCGCCTTTGTCGACGTCTCGGGATTCACCGCGATGACCGAGATGGAAGGGGACGAGCGTGCGGTAGACGTGCTGACCGCGTTCCGGTCCCTCCTGCGCGATATCTGCTCGCGGCGGGGCGTGCGCATCGCCAAATGGCTCGGCGACGGGGTCATGCTGGTCTGCGTCGACACCAGGCCGCTTCTCGAGACCATTCTGGAGTTGCACTACGTCGTGCGCGAGGTCGGCGCCATCGAGAGTGTCTCCATTCGCTCGGGGGTCACCTGCGGGGACGTGATCCTCATGGAGGGGGACGACTACATCGGGCACTGCGTCAACGTCGCGGCGCGCTTGTGCGACCTGGCGTCGGCGGGCGAAGCGCTGGCGGCTCCGGCGGTCATGGAGTACCTGCCGAGTTGGGGTCAGGTCGTGTCGGAGACGCACGTCAACCTGCGAGGGGTCGAGAAGCCGGTGCCGGCCTCGAGCGTCAGCATGGCGGGGAGCGGCGCTGACGGATCTCACGACCCCATCTGCGGATTGCCTCTGACCGCGGACACGGCCCAGGAGATCGCCCACGATGTGCGTGGCCGCATGGTGCTGTTCTGCTCGCCCGGATGCGTCGACACATGGCGCCGCCGGCCGGCGCGCTCGCTCTCCCACTGAGCTGGTTTGCGATCGCTCAGGCCGGCCCGGGGCGCCGCCAACTCCAGAACATCTTTCTCAACGTGTGTTCTGGATGGGCTGGGCGAGCCAGCGACTGGACCAGCGTGACACCTACCCGCACTCGTCCATGACGCCACTGGCCGCCCGCCTGGTCGAGACGACCTCGCCGTCCGGTGTCTCAGGCGACTATCCCAGCGCCTGGACTAAAGGCCCGAGCGACAGTCCATCACGGCCAGCGTGACCAAGACCATCGATTGTCCATAGGTCAGAAGAGCGAGACCCCGGACCGCGCCCTGAGGGCAGGAACGTGTGGCCGTCGGGTGAGACGAAGCCGATGCGCACCCGCTCCCGTCGCCGTGGGGCTCCTCGGACAGCCGCACTTCAATGGGCTCGCTGTCGACCTGCACCCATTCGAGGGCCACGGGCACCCCGCGTTCGAACGCGCTCTCCAACGCGGCGAGGATGGCGGCGTCGAAGGCTGGCGGAATGGCGTCAAGGACCGCTCGGGCCTCTGCCCCCCGGCGTCGGTGTAGCTGGTCGAGAATCCCGACCGTCTCGACGGCGTCGCGCACCGTCTGGGCGGCCTCGACAGCCCACCGGACGGCGTTGTAGTCGGCCCGTCGACGTCGGCCAGCATGTCGCTGAGGTTCCTGGAAATTCGAAGCCAACGACAGCAGCCATAGTGCAACAATCAATTGCCATGCCGGAAAAATGGTCGCGGCGTCGCCCCCTGGCGTTTCCATTCCACGGTGGTCGGATGCCACACTGCACGGATGCGGCGGTCGAAGGGCTCCGGGCGGCCTGACGAGATGCTGGCTCCTCCTGAGGTTCATTCGTCGTGCGCGACGGCCTGCACATCGCCTACCAAACGGCTGGTCGTGGGCCCCCCGAGATGGTTTTCGTCGGCGGCTCGATGGCCATGTCGGTGCAATGGGAGGAACCGGCCACCGCCAAGAGCCTTCGCCGGCTGGCCAGCTTTGCCCGGCTCGTCACCTACGACCAGCAGGGCATGGGCTATTCGGACCGCATGGACCTGTCGGTCCCGCCGACTTCAGGATCTCGTCGCTGACCTGGAGGCCGTCATTGCTGCGTCGGGCATGACCGATCCCATCCTCTTCGGGACGCACAACGGCGGCGCCGTCGCGGCGCTCTACGCCACCCGCCACCACGTGCGCCAGCTCGTCCTGTGCAACACGTGGGCACGGCTTGAGGAAGCGGACGACTTTCCGATCGGATTCAGCGGGCGGATCCTCGACCGGATGGGGGAACGCTACGAGAAGGAGTGGGGCGGGGGACAGATCTCGGACCAGTACGCGTCGCGCCGGGGCGATGGCCTCCGACCCAGTACGAATTGGCCTCGACCAGCCACAACCAGCTGGCGCACCTCTTCGTGATGAACCGGACCTACGACATCCGCCACGATCTGCCGGCGATCACCGCGCCCACGCTCGTGATCCACCTGGAGGGCAACCAGAGCATTCCCGCCACCCACGGCGAGTACATCGCAGGTGCCATTCCCGGGGCGCGCTGGTCCTCCTCGTCCCGGGCACGGACCACCTCTTCCTGCGCAACTACGGCACGCCGGTGGTCGACGAAGTGGAGCAGTTCGTGACCGGCAACCGGACGGAGTTCGCCGATCGGATGCACACCGCCATGTTGTTCACCGACATCGTCGACTCGACCCCGTTGGCAGCAACGCTCGGCGACGTTCGCTGGGCCGCGCTGCTCGACGAGCACAACGCCCGCGTGCATCGTCAGGTGGTGGCGCACGGAGGCCACGAGGTCAAGAGCACGGGTGACGGGTTCCTGGTGGCCTTCGACGAACCCGAACCGGCCATCCGGTGCGCCCTGGTCTGCATGGACGCCGTGCGCGACCTCGGGATTGTGCTGCGGGCCGGCGTCCATGTGGGCGAGGTCGCTCGCATGGGCAAGAACGACCTCTCCGGCCTCGCCGTGCACTTCGCCCAGCGACTCTGCGGGCGCGCCGGGAACGACCAGGTGCTGGTGTCCGCGGCGGTGCGCCAGGGGTGCGCCGAAAGCAGCCTGGTCTTCGTTCCGATGGGCGAGGCCGAGCTCAAGGGGATCCCGGGCTCGTGGGAGGTCTTCGACGCCCGCCTGTAGCGGGGTCGGCCGCTCCGGACCGATCGCTTGACATGTGACTAAAAGGTCACATATAGTGCTGGCGTGGATGAGGTGTTCAAGGCCCTGGCCGACCCCACCCGGCGTGACTTGCTCGACGAGTTGTTCCGTGAGGACGGGCAGACCCTGGGCATGTTGGAGGAAAGGTTCTCCATGACGCGATTCGGCGTCATGAAGCACCTCAAGGTGCTCGAAGAGGCCGGGCTGGTGGTGACCAGGCGTCGAGGTCGCGAAAAGCTCCATTTCCTCAACCCGGTCCCGATCCGGCTCATCCACGACCGCTGGGTCAGCAAGTACGCCGAGCCCTGGGTGGCAGGGCTCAGTGAGATCAAGGAAAGACTGGAGAGCCAGATGGAAAAGGTGTACGAGATCTTCATCAAGACCACGCCCGAGCGGTTATGGCAGGCCATCATCGACCCCGAGATCCGCGCCAAGTACAACTTCGGCGCCGCCGTCTACTCGGAGTGGAAGGTGGGGGCGCCGATCAGCGTCGACGTCAAGAAGCACGACGTGCACCTCGGAGAGGGCGAGGTCCTCGAGGTCGACCCGCCGCGCCGCCTGGTGCACACCATGGCCGCCCTGTGGGACGACGACGTCAAGGCCGAGGGCGTGTCGCGGGTGACGTGGGAGATCGAGACGGTGGGCGAGGACTCGTGTCATCTGACGCTCACACACGACCAGATGCGCGATGGCGCCAACTCGCAGATCTACGGCGGCTGGCCGATGATCCTCTCGGGCCTCAAGACATGGCTGGAGACGGGCACGGAGCTCACCACGCCCGGGTCCATCCGGTACAGCTGAGCGACCATGCGCCAACTCAATGTGATTGAGTTCGTGACGCTCGACGGCGTCATGCAGGGGCTCGGCTCACCTGACGAGGATCGCGACGGCGCCTGCAGCTGCTCAGCGCCGAGACCACCACCACCGGCGTCGTCATGCTGAGTTACCAATGCGTGTGATCACGGGCCTGCACGCGGTGGGGTCCCCGCCCCCACCGGAAGGGCCTTGGCCTTCCCCGGTGCCCCCGGCCTCCAGACGCGGCCCTGCCGGGGGGGCCCCCTGTATCCAGCCCCCCCCCCCCCCCCCCCCCCCCCCCTCCCTCCCGTGCCCCCCCCCAGCGCCCCCCCCGGGAAACAGGGACCCCCCCCCCCCCCCCCCCCCCCCCCCCCCCCCCCCCCCGGGCTCTTCCCTCCCCCCCCGTCCCCCCCCCTCTCCCCCCCCACCAAGCCCCCCCCGCCCCTCCCCCCCCCTGCCTCCCCCGCCCCCGCCCCCCCCCACCCCCCCCCCCCCCCCCCTCCACCCCCCCCCCCCAGCCAACCCCCCCCCCGTCTCCCACCCACTCTCCCCCCCCCCCCCCCCCCCCCCCCGGGGGCGCCGCGCCGCCCCCCCCCCCCCCCCCCCCGCCCCCCCCCCCCCCCCCCCTCCTCGGGCGCCAAGTCGGCGGCGAAGGGGATCATGACCTGCCCGGCCACCGAGGCGGCGCCGACGAGGATGGACGCCACCACGAACACCCACAGGCTCGGTGCGAGCGCGCAGCCGATCAGTGCCAGGGCGCTGAGACAGAAGAGACGGGTGACAAGCTTGCGGCGCGGGTGGAGGTCACCGAGAGGGACGACGAGCAGCAGCCCCGCCGCGTACCCGATCTGCGTGGCTGTGATGATGGTCGAAGTCGGCCCGGGCCCCGAGTGGAACGTCCCGGCGACCTGATGCAGGACGGGTTGCGCGTAGTAGAGGTTTGCCACCACCGCGCCGGTGGCCACGGCGATGAGGACGACGAGACCCCGGGAGAGTTGATGGCCCTGCTGCGTCGCGCTGCCAGTCGTCGCCACCGGGTCAGGCTACCGGCGGCCTCTGCTGGTTCAGACGGTGCCGCCGCGGCGGCTCTCGGCGGTGACGCCGGTCAGTGCGGTCAGGATCAGCGGCACCCCGATGAAGAGGAGCCAGGTCCCGAAGACCAGTGCGAGCACCGTCATGAAGGCGCCCATGCCGAGCACGAAGGGCCAGATGGACGATCCGGGAAACGAGTCGATCGTCCCGGCGCCGTCGGCCATTTCGGCGTCCTCGCGATCAGAGGGACGGTCGCCTGCCGCGGGGACCGTGCCCCAGTAGAAGAACTTGTGGCCGTGGAAACGGCGGTGCCAGAAGAAGTAGTAGAGGCCGGGCAGGAAGCCGAGCAACGTGGCGCCGAGCAGCATCACGCCGCCGCCGTCGTCGTAGCCCCAGAACCAGTAGACGAGCCCGACGATTCCGAAGAAGACGCCGAGGAACAGGAGGAAAATCGACTCGATCTTCATACGCCCGCGGCCACCTTCCCGTTGCCCTTGCCGTCACCGTTGGTCTTCCCGTGCCCATTGCCATTGCCGTTCGTGTGGGCCGAGCGGCCGTGGGGCACCGTGAGGGCGTCAGGGTGGTTGTAGTCCCACGTCGGGCGCTCAGAGCGGATCGGTGGGAGGTGCGTGTAGTTGTGGTGCGGCGGCGGCGAGGTGGTGAACCACTCCAGCGTGTGGGCGTCCCAGGGGTTGTTGCCGGCCGGGACGGGCTTGCGCCACGACACGAAGAAGTTCACCAGCAGGAAGGCGAACGAAATGGCGATGATGAAGGCACCGACCGTCGAGACGATGTTGTAGCTCTGCCAGCCGAGGTTGGACGGGTAGCTAGCCACACGTCGGGGCATACCCAGCAGCCCGACCACGTACTGGGGCATGAAGGTGACCCAGAAGCCGATGAACATCAGCCAGAAGTGCCACTTGCCGAGGCTCTCGCGCAGCATGCGGCCGAACATCTTCGGGTACCAGTAGTAGACGCCGGCGAACCCGGCGAAGACCGCCGTGCCGAAGAGCACCTGGTGGAAGTGGGCCACGACGAAGTAGGTGTCGTGGACAGCGAAGTCGATCGGCGGCGAGGCCAGCATGATGCCCGTGACGCCACCCATGAGGAAGGCGAACAGGAACCCGATGGAGAACAGCATCGGCACGGTGAAGGTGAGCTGGCCGTGCCACATGGTGCCGATCCAGTTGAAGAACTTGATACCGGTCGGCACCGCGATCAACAGGCTCAGGAACGAGAAGAACGGCAGCAGCACGGCACCGGTCGTGAACATGTGGTGTGCCCACACGCCGGTGGACAGCGCGGCGATCGCCATTGTGGCGAAGACCATGCCCTTGTAACCGAAGACCGGCTTGCGTGAGAAGACCGGGAGGATTTCGGTCACGATGCCGAAGAAGGGCAGGGCGAGGATGTAGACCTCGGGATGGCCGAAGAACCAGAAGAGGTTCTGCCACAGCAACGGCGAGCCGCACGACGCCATGGGCGCGCCACTCACGAGGTGGCAGCCCACCGCCGTGTAGATGTGCGTCCCGAAGTGGCGGTCGGCGAAGAGCATGATCAGCGCCGCCGTAAGGACCGGGAAGGCGATGAGGATCAGGATCCCGGTCACCAGCATGTTCCAGGTGAAGATCGGCATGCGGAACATCGTCATGCCGGGCGCCCGCAGGTAGAAGATGGTCGCGCACAGGTTGACGCCGGTGAAGATGGCGGAGAACCCGGTGAGGGCGAGCGCCATGATCCAGAGGTCGGGGCCCGCACCCGGCGAGGCGGTGGCGCCCGAGAGCGGGGGGTAGGCCACCCAGCCGTACTGGGCGGCTCCGCCGGCTACGAAGAAACTCATCAGCATGGTGATGGAGCCGGTGAGGAAGAGCCAGTAGCTCAACGCGTTCAGGCGGGGGAACGCCATGTCGGGCGCCCCGATCTGCAGCGGCACCACGTAGTTGGCCAGGCCACCGAAGGCGACCGGACCGGCGAAGAGGTACAGCATCAGGCTGCCGTGCATGGTGAACAGGGCGTTGAACTGGCCGAAGCTCAAGAGCGACGAGTGCGGCGACGTCAGCTGCAGCCGCATGATGAGGGCCATGACGCCGGAGATGTAGAAGATGGCGATCGCCGTGATCATGTAGCTCAGCCCGATGACCTTGTGGTCGGTCGAGGTCAGCCACTTGAGGATGCCGGTGGGGCCGTGGTCCTCGTGCCCGCCGTGCGCCGGCGTCCCGCCGTCGCCGTGTCCGGGCTCCGCCGGCTGGGGGTGGAGCTCTTCGTGCTCCCGGACGCCCGGTGGGGCAATGACGTCAGTCACCGTAGAGGATGCCTCCTGAATTGCCGGTGTTCCCGCTGCCGGAATTGCCAGAGTAGCTAGGCACCGTTCCGTTCTGGTTGGCATGCAGGGTGGCCGGGAGCTGACCGATGGACGAGGGGTGGGCCGTCTGGAAGGCGCGGGTGGTCCGAAGCCACACGGCGTACGCCGCCGGGGACACCGAGCGCACGTTGAAGAACATGATGGAGTGGTAGAGCCCGCACAGCTGCGTGCACTGGCCGCGATAGACGCCGTTGTGCAGGACGTTGAGGTCGAAGCTGGTCCAGTAGCCGGGGCTGGCGTAACGGCTGAAGTTGAACTCGGGGACGTAGAAGCCGTGCAGCACGTCGTAGGAGCGCAGGTAGATGCGCGTCGTCTGCCCCGTCGGCAGCACCATGGTCGGGGCGTCGGTCGTCTGCCCGATCACCTTGACGCCGTTGGGGTACTCGAACTCCCAACCCCACTGGAAGGCGTACACGTGGATGACCGCGCCCGGGTTGGGCTCGACCGCGGTGACCTTGTTCTCCGTTACGACCGTCGCCCAGAAGAGTCCGAGGACGATCAGGATGGGCATGACGGTGTAGATGATTTCGGTGAGCGTGTGGTACTGCGTTTGCACCGGCAGGGCGTCCGGATCGGTGTTGGCGCGGCGCCGGTAGCGGAAGATGGCCCACACGATCAGCAGGAGCGTGAAGCCGCCGACGATGATGCCGGCGATGAAGAAGCCCTGCCAGAGGTGGAAGGTGGACTGGGCCTGCGACGTGGCGCCCTTGTAGGCGCCGAAGGTCGGGAGCTGGCAGCCGGTGAGGAGGAGGGCCCCGAGACCGACCACCACGGCGGCCAGACGGCGGCGTGGCCTCTTGGCGCTGGGAGCTGGGGTTTCGGGTGTCTGCGAAGACGGGCTGGTCAGCGACGAGTCCACCGCGCCGACACTATCGAACCCGGCAAAAAAATTGGAAATCGTCGGGTACGGGCGATGGTCAGTGCGAGTGGCCGTCGGGCGGCGCCGCCGACTGGCTGGCAGCCCAGTTGAAGATGCCCCGCGTCATGGTCGACGTGGCCCCCGCCGCCCGGGCGGCGAACACCTGCTGGCGCGCCCGCTGCACGCCCTCGTCGTCGGGCCGGGCCAACCAGGCGTGCTCGGCCAGGTGCCCGGCCAGGCGCAAGGCCCTTTCCGCGCCGGCGGCATCAGTCTCGGAGGTCGCCGTGGCGAGCAGTTCGAGGGCCCGGTCGGCCAGCGCTCCCGCACCGCCGGCCAGCTCCGCCAGCTCGAGCGCGAGCGCCCGCTCGGGTGCGGGCTGGAGGGTGGCGGGGTTGCCGTCCCACCAACCGCCGTACTGGCGCCACACGCTGTGGACGATGAACTCGGGCTCGTCGTAGACGGGCTGGAGGAAGGGCCGGGACTCCAGCGCGGCGGGGACGCGCACGGTGTGGATGGCGTCGTCCAGCCGGCCGCCTGCGTTCATGACGGCCAGGGTCTGGTCGACCAGGGAGTCGAGGAGGTCCGCCGTGTCGGTGAGGGCGGTACGGACCCGGTCGGCTCCAATGACGGGGAAACCGTGTCCGGGCAGGAGGAATTCGGCGTCCAGGAGGAGCATGCGGCGCAGGGCGTCCGCCCACTCCCGGGGGTAGCGCTGCACCTTTTGGGGATTGCCGGCATTGGGCGAGGCCCAAATGAAGAGGTCGCCGCAGCACAAGACCCGCGAATCGGGCTGCCAGGTCACCGTGTGGTCGTCGGTCTCCCCTTTCTCGTGGCGCAGCGAGAAGCCGAGACCGCCGACGGAGAGTTCGAGCGTGTCGTGGTAGGTCCGGTCCGGGTAGCGGTACTCGGTCGGCCAGTTCAGATCGGTGAAGCCGAACTGCCGGCGGTTGATGATGGTGTTGTAACCGGCGGTGAAGATGTACCGGTCGAAGCGGGCCGGCAGGGCGTGGTGGGCGATGACCTCGGGTGGAGCCCAGCCCTGGGCGGAGGCCTCCTCCTCCCAGACCGGCACGCCGAAGACGTGGTCGATGTGCCCGTGTGAATAGACGGCGGTGTTGAGGCGGTCCGGGCTCCAAGCCCGAATGTCGTCGTGGACGATCCGGGCCAGCGGGGCGCTCCCGGTGTCGACCAGCAGCAGGCCGTCCTCGGTGGCGAACGAGGAGACGTTGGCGAAAGAGGGGCAGAACCCGACGCCGTCAGTGATCTCGACGAATCCGCCGATGTGGTCGACCGGGTGGAAGGTGGACGTCGACAGCTCGCCATTCCACAGGCGATCGGCGACGGCGAGGATGTCAGACGGCATGGCCCCCCATCAGGCCCTTCTAGACGCCGGGCGTCTTCTCCTCGGCCGAGGGTGCCGGTGTGTCAACGGCGGCGCTGTCCGTCGTGCCCGCCTTCTTCCCCTCGTCGAGGCCCTTCTCGAACTGCGTCTTGGCCGAGCCGAGGCTCCGGGCCAGCTTCGGGATGGCCGCTCCGCCGAAGAGGAGGATGGCGATGATCACGATCGCCCAGATCGCATCGAGTCCGAACACGTCAGCCAGCATTTGGTTCTCCTTCACCTAAGTCCAAAGGCGGTGAACTGGGTTCCAGGTTAGACCCATTCCCGGGCGGGGGTTCCTCACACCGGGCCGTCGCCGGAAGGTATTCGGAGTCACCCCGCCAACAGGATGCCCATCACCAGCGCAGCCACGCTGGCCAGCCCTCCCACCGACCCCCAGACGGCCAGGCCCCGCTTCGTGGTGGCCCGCTGGTGCAGCAGGACACCCACCCCGGCCAGGGCGACCACGGCGATCTTGGCCATGAGAACGGCCTGCCAGGCCGTGTCCATGCTCGAGTAGCCCACGGCGCTGATGTTCCAGATCCCGGTGATCACCAGGAGCAGGTAGGCGGGCCAGGCCATGCGGGCGAAGGCCCGGGCCAGTGTCTTGGGGGCGTTCGGCCCGAGGCCGCGGGCCGGACCGACCAGCCCCGTCATCACGATCTGGCCGCCGACCCAGACCGCGGCCGCCAGGACGTGGAGCGTCAGCCGGATGGTGAGGAGCGCAGGGGCCAGCATGTGCGCCTACTTGCCTTGCCAGTTGGGCGGTCGCTTCTCGGCGAAGGCGATCGGCCCCTCCATGGCGTCGGCCGAGCAGAAGACCACGCCGACCGCGGCGCCGTTGATCTTCCATCCGTCGGACTCGGAGACCTCGGCGGCCTGCTTCATGACGCTCTTCGAGTAACGCACCGCCAGCGGGGCATTGGCGGCGATGCGGTCGGCCAGGGCCACGGCCTCCTCCACCACCACGCCAGAGGGCACCACCCGGTTGACGAGGCCGAGGTCATAGGCGCGGGCGGCGTCGATGGGATCGCCGGTCATCGCCATTTCCAAAGCGACGGCGATGGGCAGTCGCTTGGGCATCCGGAGGAGGCCCCCCGCCCCGGCAATGAGGCCGCGCTTGGCCTCGGGGATGCCGAAGGTGGCGTGCTCGGCGGCCACGACCAGGTCGCACGAGAGCATGATTTCGAAACCGCCGGCCAGGGCCGACCCGTTCACCGCGGCAATGAGCGGCTTGGGGAAGTCGCGCTGGGTGAGCCCGCCGAACCCGCCGCTGGCCCCCATGATGTCGCCACCCTCGCCGCTGCTGAAGGCCTTGAGATCCATGCCGGCGCTGAACGCCTTGTCGCCGCTCCCGGTGACCACCACGACCCAGCAGTCGGGGTCCTCGGCCAGCTCGTCCATGAAGCCGGACATGGCCAGGCTCACGGGCCCGTTGATGGCATTGCGCGCCTCGGGGCGGTTGATGGTGAGGATCTCGACATGCCCCTGGCGTTCCCGCAGCACTACGTCGGCCATAGTGGACTCCCTTCGTCGGCGCCGAGGCTATGTCACGTCACCGGAGTGCGGTCGCCCCGGTCAGGGCTGCGGCGGATGCGGCGGGGTGGCCCCGCCTTCGTCGCCGGACCTGTGTCCGGGGTCGGGGCCGGACGACAGGGACCAAATCTGCGTCCGCTTCGTGTAGACGGCCGTGAAGGCGAAGAGACTGCCGATCACGCTGCCGGTGATGATCGGGGAGACGGCTATGAACGTCCCGGTGGGGAGCACCTCGGCCAGCGTGAGGCGGGTCGACGCCTCGACGACGAGGCCGATGCCCCAGACCACTGACAGCGTGCGGAAGGTGTGGCGGCCGAGCGGCAGGTCGTGCAGCCGGTCGAAGGCGGACACCTTGGCCGGGTCGGTGCCGGCGGAGAGGTAACGGTTGACGTAGAAGAAGGCGGGCCGGTCATGGGTGTAGAGCGTCACAATGCAGGCCACGCCGAACAGCAACGTGAAGAACCCGTCGCGCACCTTGAGCACGTAGGCGTTGCCGCCGAGCAGCGTCGAGGTGATGACGCTGAGGACGAAGCCGGCGAGCACGGCGAGCCCGACCACGTCGACGGTCCGTTGGCGCAGGAACTGAATGAGGATGTAGCCGACGGAGAAGCAGCCGGCGACGATCAGTGCCTGGGTGTCGCTCGGCACGTGGCGGCGGACGATGAAGTAGACGCCGATCGGGAGGGCGGCGCCGAAGAGCAGGCTGGGCAGGTATTCCCTGATGGAGGGGATGCCGGGCCGCCACGGCTCGGGCGTCGACGACGGCGTCCGTTCGGTGCCCCCGGATCCGTCCGGTTCCATCCCACGAGGGTACCGCCGGGAAATCCGGCTTCCCCCGCGTAGCAATTGGTCCCGTGACCTTCGTGGCCCACGTCCTCGAGTTCTTCCTCGTCGCCGGTCTGGTGGTCGCATTGGGCCTGGTGGCGACGTTCTTCGTCGCCCGCAGCTACGTCCGCCGGCACTGGCGGCTGCTGCACGGGCACGTGCTGGTGCGCGGCCTTCTGGCCACGCTGGCGCTCCTGGGCGCGGGCCGAGAGCGCTTCGCCGGACGGGCGACGCCCGAGGACTTGAGCCGGGGTGCGGCCTCCCGGGTGCGCCGGCGCCTGCGGGTCGCCGTCGAGGATGCCGAAATCGCCGTGGCGCATGCCGAGTCGCGTGACGCCCCCGTGGCCGAGCTGCCGGCCGTGTGCCGTTCGCTCCAGGGCGTGGCCGACGAGCTCGACGGCCTGCTCCGGCTGGAGCGCCGCCTGCCGCCGGGGGCGGACCGGGCCGACGTGCGCCGCCAGGTGGCCGAGGTGATCGGCGCCGCGCGTGATGTGCAGGCGGCCGCCGTACGCGCCGGGAGTGATGCCACCGAGCCGCAGGTGCGGTCGCTCGTGCGTCGTGCCAGCGACGAGGTCGACATCGTGTCGACGGCGCTGGCCGCCATGCGCTCGGCGGCCCGGCCGCGCTGATCCGGCCCAGCACGGACGCCCGCAGCCCTGCCAAGCTGAGCGGATGTCCGCGGCCGACGCCATGACCTCGTCCGTGCCGGCCCCGAAGAGCCTCCTCGGCGAGGGCTTCTTGATCGGCGTGGCGACGTCGGGCTATCAGGTCGAGGGCGGGTACAACGGCGACGGCGAGCCGCACAACAACTGGGCCGCCTGGGAGGGCGCCGGCCGCGCCGCCCGCTCGGGCCTGGCCTGTGACTTCTGGCGCCACCCCGAAGAAGCGCTCGACCGTGCCGCCGCCATCGGCTGCAACGCATTCCGCCTGTCGGTCGAGTGGGCCCGGCTCGAGCCCCGGCCGGGCGCCTACGACGACGCCGCCCTCGAGCGCTACGCCGCCATCCTCGCCATGTGCGTCGATCGGGGCCTCGAACCCGTCGTCACCCTCCATCACTTCACGCACCCGGCCTGGCTCGGCGAGGAGTTCTGGCTGCGGCCGGGTTCGCCCGACATCTTCGCCCGGCACGTCGGCCGGATACTCCCGCCCCTCGCTCCCTACTGCAGGCGTTGGGTGACGATCAACGAGCCGAACATCGTGACGCTGATGGGCTGGATAGAAGGCTCGTGCCCACCCGGACGCCGCATGGCCGTCGCCGATGCCTTCTGCGCGCTCGACAACATCCTCACCGCCCACGTGCTGGCGGCCGATGTCGTGACGGCGGTGCAGCCCGAGGCCGAGGTCACGGTGAACACGAGCTCGTCGTCCATCTACGAACACGACCGCATGCTGCTCGACCTGCTCCAGGTGCGCGAGGCCGGCATCGATCCCGACGAAGTCGACCGCTACGTGGACGAGCGCCGGACGGTCCACGACGCCGCCTTTCCGCCGCGCCACGCCGGGGAGGCGGTGATCCGCCGTTTCTTCGCCTCGGTCTCCCCGTACGGCGCGGTGCGCGAGCCCGGCCGCGGTGCCGCCTGGGCCCGGTTGCGCGGGAGGACGCGGCGCAGCGCCCCCCGCCGTGTGCTCGACGCCGTCTACGCGTCGGCGCGGCCGCGCGTCATGGATGCGGTCGGTTTCGACTGGTACGACCCGGTGGCGAGCCACGCCATGCGCGTACCGGGCCGACGGACGCCGGCGGGCGGGCGCGACTGGTCGTTCGGCCGGGCCTACTGGGACGTGGAATCGCATCCGGCGGCGTTACGTGCCTGGTGCCTGACGGAGTCCGCGCTGCGGCCGGGGCTCCCGCTGTGGGTCGTGGAGAACGGCATGGCGACGCGCACGCTCGACGGGCGGGCCGTCCCGCGTGAGGACGGCATGGACCGGCCGCGCTACGTGCGCGAGCACCTGGGTGCGGTGGTCGACGCCGTGTCGTCGGGGGCCCCGGTGACCGCCTACTTCCACTGGTCGTTGATGGACAACTACGAGTGGGGGACCTACGAGCCGCGCTACGGCCTCTTCGGCGTGGATCGGAGTGACCCCGCCGCCGTGCGCTTCATGGATACCGACGCCGTGGGGGACGATGCGGCGGGCGAGTTCGCGCGGGTCGTGGCCGGGCTGCGGGCCGGAGACCGCTCGGTGCTGGGCGGGCCGGCCTGATCAGGCTGCGTCATCCGCGTCCGCGTCCGATTCCGATGACGACTCGGATGAGCCTTCGAACTCCTGCTTGTCCCGACGGAAGTGGCGCACGACGAGCACCACGATCACCACGAGGATGAGCCCGAGGATGATGTCGGACGCGATGCCCGTGGCCTTCTCGACGCTCTGCCCGACGAAGTAGCCGAGGAGGACGTAGAGCACGCCCCAGCACAGACCGCCGGCGGCGTTGGCCCAGAGGAATGTCCGGTAGTGCATGGAGGACAGGCCGGCCAGTCCCGGGACCACGGCGCGCAGGAACGCCGAGAAGCGAGCGACGAAGACAGCGACGGGGCCCCGGCGGTTGAGTTGGTCGAGCGCGGTGTTGATGCCCTTCTGCCGTTTCTTCAGGGGCCCCAGCTCCAAGAGCTTGGGCCCCCAGCGCTCGCCGACGGCGTAGCCCACCGAGTCGCCGGCGATGGCGCAGACGACGACCACGGCGAGGATCGCGTCAAGGTTCACCCCGCCCTTCGAGGCCAGCACGCCGCCGAGGATGGCGGCCGTCTCGCCCGGGAAGACGAAGCCGAGCATCACGGCCGCCTCGGCGAAGACCAGGAGGCCGACGAGGGCGTAGGCCGGCCAGCCGTGCAGCGAGAGCAGAGGCTGGAGCAGACGGTCGATCAATGCGGCCTCACCTGCCGGCCGACGACATCGTCAGCCCGATCAGTTCTCAGTTCACGGCGCGCAGCGTGTACTCGCGCGGGGTGAGCTGGCGCCAGCGGTCGTCCACCTGCGTGATGAAGGTTCCGCCCTGGGCGAGATGCGTGAGGATGTCCGCCTGGCCCTGGGGGCGGGCCAGCATCCAGCTGTGGCCGCCGGGCACCCACAGGACCGGGGACCGTGCGATGGTGGCGAATTCGAGCGCGGTGCTCCCGGGCGTGATGCGGTCGAAGCAGCCCCACTCGGTGAGGATCGGCATCTCCTGGGCCGCGAGATGCCGCACCTCGCTGCGCTGGTCGACGCCCATGAGCATGCTGCCGACGGGCAGCGTCTGCGACATGGCGCGGATGTTCTGGCGCATGTCGGGCAGCACGGCGCGCACGGTGGAGTACATGCGACCGAGGAAGAGGTCGGGCAGGTCGAAGACGACGGCGGCGGCCATGTCGACCATGGGGGTCACGTCGGGCAGGAACGGCGAGAGCAGCGTCGGCAGCATGCCGCGGCGCTCCTTCCAGGCCGGGGTGCTCACACCGTCGCGGTAGATCAGGCCGAGCGTGCGCCGCGGGTGGTCGTGCGCGAACTGGACGGCCACCGCGCCACCCATGGAGTGTCCGAGGAGGACCGCGGGCCCGGCGTCCACCTTGTGGACGATGGCCATCACGGAATTGGCCAGGCTCTCCATGGAGACGTCCGACCAGTCGAGCGGGTCGCTCCCGCCGAATCCGGGCAGGCTGGGATTGATGACGCGCCACCCCAGCTGCTCGGCCAGCCGGGCGCTCTCGCGCCAGTACATGCCGCCACCGGCGAAATACCCGTGGATGTTGACCGCCCAGATCGGCGGTGACCCCGGGCCGTCGGGTCCGTGGGCGTCGACGTTGTCGGAAACGGCGAAGCGGAGTCGCCGCCCATCGACCATCATCGAACTGGGCACCATCCGGATGGTCGGGCTCTTGCGGATTTTCCTTTCGTACTGGTCCCGGACGACCCCGAGGCCGTGCGGGGCCCGGCCGGCGTCGACGAGCTGGACGGGGGAGGGGCCGTCGGAAGGGGCGACGATGGCCCCGGAGATCTGCAGGGAGTCGTCAGAGGGCTGGGTCGCCTTGGTCTTGAAAAACCGAACCGCCATGCGCCCTCCAGGCCCCAATACCCGTAATCTCCCTGCCCACGGTATCCGACGACTGCTCCGATTCCCCCATCGCGCGTGCAACGGGGCGTGGGGGCTGCGACGATGGGCCGATGCACGCCGACATCGTCATCAGGGGAGGAACGGTGGTGGACGGCACCGGTACTCCCGGTAGCCGCGCCGACGTCGCCATCACGCGGGGCCGTATCAGCGACATCGGGACCAACCTGGCGGGCGATCGTGTGCTCGACGCGTCCGGTCAGGTCGTGAGCCCCGGGTTCATCGACATCCACACCCACTACGACGCGCAGGTCTTCTGGGACCCCTCGTTGACACCGTCGTCGTTCCACGGGGTGACCTCGGTCATTGCGGGGAACTGTGGCTTTTCCATCGCGCCGATCCGCTCTGACGGCGTGGCGCTCCTGGCCCGCACGCTCCAGCACGTCGAGGACATGAGCTTCGACACCTTGGCCGCCGGGGTGCCGTGGAACGAGTTCGAGACGTTCCCGCAGTATCTCGACGCGGTGGAGGCGCGTGGGTCGGCCCTGAACTTCGGGTGCTACGTCGGCCACACCGCGGTGCGGCTCTATGTCATGGGCGAGGATGCCTACGAGCGTCCGGCGACCGACGAGGAGATCTCGCTGATGCAGGCCGTGGTGGCCGATGCCATGGCGGGGGGCGCCGCCGGCTTCGCCTCGAGCGCGTCACCGACCCACAACGGCGACAGCGGCCGGCCGGTGCCCTCCCGGGTGGCCGACCTGGCCGAGCTGCGGGCCTTGCTCCAGCCGCTCAAGCAGTGCGGACGCGGCGTGGTGGCGCTCCTTCCGGGCGGCGTCTTCACCAACCAGGAGGTCTTCGGGCTCCAGCGCGAAGTTGGACGACCGTTCACCTGGACGGCGCTGCTGACGGTGAAGGGCTACCCGTATCACGAGAAGGTCGTCGCAGAACACGACGCGGCCTGGGCCGACGGCGTCGAGGTGTGGCCGCAGGTGTCCTGCCGGCCCCTGGTCTTCCAGATGAACCTCTCCGAGCCCTTCACCCTCAACATGCGCCCGACCTTCGCCGCCCTGATGGGCAAGTCGAAGTCCGAGCGCGTCTCCGCCTACCGCGACCCGGCCTGGCGGGCGGCGGCGTGGGAGGACGTGAGCGGCAAAGCGGGCGGTTTCCCGCTGAACTGGGCTGCCATTTCGGTGGCGGAGTCGCGCAGTCATCCCGAGCTGGCCGATCACCCCGTGGCGGTGTTGGCGGAGGAACGTGGTTGTACGCCTTTGGACGTGATGCTCGACGTGTCGCTGGACGACGACCTCGAGGCGCGCTTCTGGTCGGTGTTGGCCAACGACGACCCCGATGCCATCGCCTGGCTGTTGCCGCGCGACAACGTCCTGCTGGGCCTGGCCGACTCGGGCGCCCACGTCTCGCAGCTCTGTGACGCCTGCTTCTCGACCGACCTCCTCGGAAACTGGGTGCGGGAGCGCGGGGTCATGCCGCTGGAGCGGGCCATCCACAAGCTGACTGCCGAGCCGGCCGCTGTCTACGGCCTGAACGACCGGGGCACGGTGGAGGTGGGCAAGGCGGCCGACCTGTGCGTCTTCGACCCCGACACGGTCGGTCCCGGTCCGTTGCGACGCGTGCGCGACTTCCCCGCCGACGGTGAACGCCTCACGGCGGACGCTCCGGTGGGGATGACCCACACGCTGGTCAACGGTGTGCCCATCCGGGTCGATGGTGCACCGGCCGCCGACGGCTTGGCGGCCCGCCCCGGCGTCGTCCTGCGCAGCTGAGGCGACACCGGCGTCTCGCCGACGATGCGATGTCCGTGGCATCCTTCTGCGCTGACGATCCGGTCCAACCGTGGAAAGAAAAGGACGACACCATGACGAGAGTCCGCGTCGAACGGATTCTGTGCGACAACCCTGAGTGCGTGGTCTACGTGGACGAGCTGGCGCGCGAGGAGTCCGGCGACGTCGACGTCGAGCTGATCGAGCACGTCGTGGCGATCGGCTGGACGCAGATCGGCGGCAGCGACTTCTGCCCGGACCACTCATGAGGACCGCCGGCTGAGTTCGGCGGCGGCCGGTCGTCGGGCAGCTAGGTGACGTCGCGGCGGAACGTGGTGAAGTAACCGAGGGTCAGCGGCCCGAGCCCCCAAGCCAACAGCACCAGGCCGCCCTGCCACCAGGTCAGGAGTCGGATCCCCTCATGGCCGTTGCCGCCGCCGAAGCCCCGTGCAATGTCGCCGGCCAGTGCGGCGCCTGCGCCATTGGGGAGCCAGTTGAGGTCGTAATGGAAGATCGCCTTGGCCAGCGCGATGAGGATGCCCTCGAGAATCAGCGTGCCGCCGATGGTCAGCAGAATGGCGGCCACCTGGTTCTTCACCAGCGTTCCGAAGCCCAGTCCGAAGAGACCGAGGAGGACGGCCGAAGCCAGCAGCCCCGGCACGACGGCCCCGACCTGATCCGTCACCTGGGAGGTGACGCCGCCGAGCGCCGCGTTCCAGGGCAGTGCCACGGCGGCGACGGCCACGAGGCCGAGCAGCGCAATGAAGATGGACCACACCCCCGTCACGATGACCTTGGCCAGGAGGAGCCGACTGCGCACCGGGACCAGGACGAGCGATGTCGTGATGGTCTTCTGGCGGTACTCGCTGGTGATGCACAGCACACCGATGATCGGCGCCAGGACCTCTATGGAGAAGAAGCCGGCGCCGAGCAGCTGGCGCCGCTGGCTCAACGAGGTGACGAAGTAGAAGGTGTGCCCCGAGAAGCCGCCGGCGGATGCCAGCACGGCCAAAATGATGAGAACCGTCAACGGGAAGGCCAGTCCGAAGGTCACCCACACGCCGGGCATGGTGCGCATTTTGAGGAACTCGGCGCGCAGGGCGTTGATCATTGCGATGGTGCGTCCGTCACGTCGCCGAAACCGAGCCCCGAGGTCAGGGACAAGAAGACCGACTCGAGGTCGCCGCCCTCCTGGATCAGCTCGTACAGGACGATCTGGTTCGACGCCAGGAGCGGACCGACCTGCTCGGGGGTCACGGCGTCCATGGCTATTTCGTCGTGCGTGAGCCGGCGGAAGGCGATACCGGCCTGGGTGAGGACGCCGGCCAGCCGGTCCGCCTCGGGGCTGCGGGCCCGCATGACCACGCCGGTGATGCCGGCCGTGATCTCGTCGAGGGTCCCCTGCGCCTTCAATTGCCCGAAAGAGACGATGATCGCGTTGTCGATGGTCTGGGCCATTTCGGACAGGAGGTGGGAGGAGACCAACACGGTTCGCCCCTCGCCCGCCAGGTAGCGCATGAAGTCGCGCAGCCAGGCGATCCCCTGGGGGTCGAGCCCGTTCGACGGCTCGTCGAGGATGAGGACGTCGGGATCACCGATGAGGGCGGTGGCCAGTTCCAGGCGCTGGCGCATGCCCATGGAGAAGCCGCCGATCTTGCGCTTGGCGTCACCGGTCAGCCCGACCAGCTCGAGCACCTCGTCGGCACGCTTCTCGTCGTGCCCACCGGCGCGGGCGGCCATGCGCAGGTGGGTGCGGGCCCGGCGCGCCGGGTGGAAGCTGGTCGCCTCGAGCACGGCACCGACGCTGGACGTCGGGTTGGACAGGTCCTGGTAGCTCTGCCCGGCGATCGTCGCCGTTCCCGCCGATGGGTGCACCAGGCCGAGCAGCATGCGGAGGGTCGTGGTCTTGCCCGACCCGTTGGGTCCGAGGAAGCCGGTGACGCGTCCGGGTTCCACGGAGAAGGACAAGTTGTCGACGGCGACCACGGGCCCGAAGTGCTTGGAGAGTCCCGTGATCTCTATAGGCAGCCCGCGGGAGGTGGCGCCGACGGTCATCGGGGCGACCATAGCGCGGGTGCCCCCGTCGATTCGGTCAACGACACCGGTAGAAGGTCCAGGTCAGGCAGGTGTGCGGCGCTCGACCAGCTGATCGGGCAACAGGAGGCGCACCGACACCGCCAGCTCGTCGTAGACCCGCACCATGGTGGACCAGCCGTTCACCCAACCGACCAGCGCCGAGTACCAGACATGGCCGATCATGCGGGCCCGGTCCGCCATGTCGGGGACGTCACGCTCGCCCATGGCGCGCGAAATGATCCCCTCCATCAACAGGGTGATCTGCTGTTGGCACCCCACCGCCGCCGGGTCCGGCGAGGAAAGCGAGGTGAACACAGCCGTCACCAGCTTGGGTTGGCGGCCCATGGCGCGCAGGGCGCGGTCGAGGACGTCGAGGACGCGGTCGGCCGGGTGGTCGCCGAGGGGCGGATGTTGCCCGATGCGCGTGTCGAGCAACTCGACCCAGTGCACGAGCGTGGCGGCGAGCAGGTGATCCTTGCTCGTGAAGTAGCGGTAGACCGTGCCCATGGCGACGTCGGCCCGGGCGGCCACGTCACGCATCTGGACCGCCTCGTACCCACCCTCGAGGCCCAACGCCATGGCGGCGTCGATCACCCGCTGACGCCGGGCCTGCTGGGCACGGGTGAGCGGGCGGGCCAGCGTCTGCTCCATATGGGACAGCGTATCCGCACCGCCACCTGCGTCTTCGGGGGTGGGGCCGATACGCTGGGCCGCCATGTCAGGACCAAGCACCGGGCGTGACGCGACGGTCGTCGACCTCGAGTCCTTCGCCTACGCCGCCGAGCAGGTGGCCACCACCGACGGCCGGGTCCCGGGCGAGCGGGGCCGCCAGACCCGCCAGCGTCTGCTGGACGCCACGGTGGAGCTCCTGGCCACCACGTCCTGGCGCTCGGTCAAGGTCACCGACATCGCACGGCAGGCCCAGACCTCGCCGGCGACCTTCTACCAGTACTTCGCCAACGTGGAGCAGGCCATTCAGGTGCTGGCCGAGGGGATGGTGGACCAGGCCGGACAGTTGGCCGACCTCGTCGGCGGCGACTGGTCGGAGGCGGCCAGCTGGGACACCGCGCTGACGGTCACCGAGGGCTTTCTCGGCTACTGGGAGGACAACCGTGCCGTGTTCCGGGTGGTCGATCTGGCGACCGAGGAGGGCGAGGGGCAGCTGCGGGGCGTCCGCGTCCGGGCACTCAACGCGGTGACGGTGGCGCTGGCCCAGGTGATCGCCACGGCGTCGCCCTCGACCGATGGCACCGGTGCCGGCGCCACGTGCTCACCCGCGGGCAGCGACCCCATGGCCGTGGCCGGCACACTCGTCGCCATGTTCGCCAGCGTGTCGGCGCACCGCTACGGGTTCGAGTTCTGGGGGATCCGGACCCGGAACCTCATCGACACCCAGGCCCGCATGCTGCACTGGGCCGTCACCGGACGGCTGGCGCCTGCAGCCGAGACCCCGTCGCGTGAAAGCACACGGCCGCGTACGGGCCCCGTCCTGGGCGGCGCCACGGCGCGTCGTCGGGCTATTTCACCGCCACCGGATTGAGCGGAGTGCCCAGTCCCTGGGTCAGGGGCAACGGGGTGGCATCGAGCAGGAAGCTGTAACGACCGTCGGACGCACAGTCCTCGGCGAGCGGGTCGAGTACCCAATTCTGGCCCTGGGTCAGGCCCATCTCCACGAGATGCAGCAGATGCACGGGCAGATAGGCGTCGTCGTGCTGGCTCGGGTAGACCTCGAAGACCAGGGTGTCGGTGGCCACAGCGGCGACGTCGTAGCGATGGAACCAGCCCGCCGTCTCTATGGTCAGGCCCGGCGACGGCCACGTGTAGGCCAACAGGTCGCGGGCATCGGGAGCGAGGTGCACCATCTGGCCCGTCCGCACGAGCACGATGTCGCCCGGCTCCAACTCGACGCCGGCCAACTCGACCGCGGCGTCCAGGTCATCGGGCATGATCGGGTAGCCGGGCTCGAGGACGTCGCCGTCGGCGCCCAGCGCACGGGCGACATCGAGCAGCACGCCGCGGCTCACCACGGTGCCCAGCCGGTGGATACCGCACCGGGCGGCGCCGTCGGCCGTGACCGTGGACGCCGGGTAGCCGTTATAGATGACCCCGCCGTAGCTGGCGTGGGCCAGTGCGTCCCAATGGGTGGCACATTGGGTGGCCAACGTGAGGACGTCCTCGCTGAAGCAGACCCACTCGGGCTCCTCGGCGTTGACCGGTTGGTTGACCTGGACCATGGTGCGGGTGGGGTTGACCCGCCCCTCGATGAATCCAAGCTGAATCCCTTCAGCCTCCGACAAGGGCAGCCCGAGCCCGAACGCCTTCCCCGAGACCACCGCCGCCGCACCGCGCCGCCGGGCCGCCTCGTCGATGAAATTGAGGGTGCCGAGTTCGTCCTCGGGGCCCCACCTTCCCCAGTTGCGCACCCGGGCCGCCATATCGGTGAACACGGAAGGGACAGCCACGCGCGCACATTACCGCCGGCCCCGGTTGTCCCGGGCCGGGTGGGGGGCGATACTGGAGGGATACGGAACCTCAGGGAGGGATCGCGACATGGCGAAGGTGCGCGCAGCGGTGTGCACAGGGCTCGACGAGCCCTGGAAGACGGAAGAGATCGACATCGACCCGCCGGGCAACCGCGAGGTCCGGGTGCAGATGGTCTGGTCGGGCATGTGCCACTCCGACGAGCACCTGCGCAACGGCGACATCAGCCAGACGCCCGAGGTGCTCGAGATGATGGGCGTGAAGTCCATGTTCCCCGTGGTCGGCGGCCACGAGGGCTCCGGCATCGTCACCGAGGTCGGGACCAATGTGACCCAAGTCGCTGAGGGTGACCACGTCGCTGTGTCGTTCATCCCCTCTTGTGGGACGTGTCACTGGTGTGCCTCCGGACGACAGAACCTGTGCGATCTCGGGATGATGACTCTGGCGGGCGGCATGATCAGCGACGGCACCTACCGCTATCACCTCGCCGGCGAGGACCTGAACCGCATGGCGCAGCTCGGCACCTTCGCCGACGAAATGGTGGTGCACGAGAACTCGCTTGTGAAGATCAATCCGTGGGACAACATGAAGGCGGCGGCACTGATCAGTTGCGGCATCGCGACGGGCTTCGGCTCCGCGGTCGACCGGGCCAAGGTGCGGCCGGGTGAGACGGTGGTGGTGATCGGGGTCGGTGGTGTCGGATCCGGCGCCATTCAGGGCGCGCGCATCGCCGGGGCGCGGCACATCATCGCGGTGGACCCCGTGGCCTTCAAGCAGGAGAAGGCCAAGGAGGTCGGCGCCACCCACGCGGCTTCCTCCATCCTCGATGCGCAGATGATGCTGCCCGAGCTCACCATGGGCCGCAACGCCGACGTGGTCATCCTGACGCCGGGTGTGCTGAAGGGCGAGCTCATCGCGCAGGCGTGTGGCCTCGGGTCCAAGGACGCGCGGATCGTGGTGACGGCCATCGCACCGTTCGACCAGATGGACGTGCAGCTGAACCTGTTCAACCTCGCCATGTTCAACCAGGCCATTCTCGGGACCGTCTTCGGTTCGCAGAGCCCGCGGGTGCAGGTGCCCAACCTGCTCAACCTTTTCGAGGCGGGCGAGCTGAAGATCGACGAGATCATCACGCAGGAGTACTCGCTCGACCAGGTGCAGCAGGGCTACGAGGACCAGGCCGCCGGCACCATTGTGCGGGGCGTGGTCAAGTTCGGCAGCTGAGCTGCGCGCCGGGAGGCCGGGCGCCATAGTGGTCGGATGAGGACGGTCTGCGGTCTGGCGCGGCGCCGTCGCAATCACTCCGTGGAGCGGACATGAGCAGTGACGTGGAACGACGCCGTCTCGAGATTCTCGAGGCCCATTTTCGGTCCGAGGTCGAGCACGACTGGGACGCCTGCTTGGCGACCTTCGGCGGTCACGCCCGGTACGAAATCATGGCCACCGGCCAGGTCCACGATGGGGACGCCGAGGTGCTGGCGTACCACCGCAACCAGCGGACCGCCTTCCCCGATCAGCGTCACGAGAACCTGCGGATCCACGTGGCCCATGACGACACCGTCATCGCCGAATTCGATCTGCTGGGGACCAACACCGGCGAGTTCTACGGGCAGCCACCGACGGGCAAGTCGTTTCGGGTCGCGGCCATCGCGGTGTTCTTCTTCGAGGGAGACCGCATCGTCAATGAGCGCGTCTACCTCGACGGCGCCAGTCTGATCCGGCAGATCGGCCAAGACAGCCTGCTCGCGCTCGCAGGCACCTCAGCATCCCTCCTGGCGCTCCACGAGGTGCAAGAGCCCGCGACGTAGAACCGTCGAGTCGGTACCGTGCGTCATGACCGGAGGATCCGGCCCCTACGCGCTCCCACCGGCGCGAGGGCGGACGCTCGACGAGCAGAGAGGAAGCCGCGTCGAACTGCGCAGGTCAGCTAGCGACCTGCGGGTCGGATCTCAGGCGTGTCCTGGTTCGTTCCACTCACCTCGACACCCTTCCAGAACGCGACGTACCCCTTGATGTCTCTGGCTGCGTCGTAAGGCTCCGGGTAGTACCACGCTGCGTCCGCGTTGCGATTGCCGTCCACAACGATGCTGTAGTAGCTGGCGTCCCCCTTCCAGGGGCAGTGGGTAGAGGAGGCGCTTTTCTCGAGCACATCTACCCGGACGTCGTTCTCGGGGAAGTACTGGTTCCCCTCGACAAGAATGGTCTGATCGCTCTCGGCCAGGACGGCGCCGTTCCAGGTTGCTCGTACTGTCATGACCTGGTCAACCGCCAACGGACCGGGGTATTCCCAATGCGATTCGCTCACCCCCCGGAGCTTTGGCCGCGTTCAGCCGAGGTGGCGGCTGAACCCCTCGGGGATCACCAGGTCGTCCGGGCTCAGGTCGTGGACGGACGAGTGCCCGAGGCCGAGGAGCGCTGACTCAATACCGCTGCGCAGAATGTCGAGCACGTTCTCCACTCCGGCCTGACCGTTGGCGGCAAGACCCCACAGCGAGGCGCGGCCGATCATGACGGCCTTCGCCCCGAGCGCCAGGGCCTTGACGGCGTCACCGCCGCGCCGGATCCCACCGTCGAGGAGGACGTCGATCTCTTCTCCGACCGCGGCGGCCACGGCGGGGAGGGCGCGGATGGTGGCCGGGGTGCCGTCGAGGTTGTTGCCGCCGTGGTTGGAGACCGAAATGGCGCTGACGCCGGCGTCGACGGCCCGCTTGGCGTCGTCCACCCGGCTGACGCCCTTCAACATGAAGGCGCCGCCCCACTGCTCGCGCAGCCAGGCCACGTCGTCCCAGCTCGGCGGCGGCGTCCCCATCCATTCGCCGTAGGCGCCGAAGAATGTCGGCCCCGGTCTGGCCCTTCGGCACCATGTTCGGCGTCGTCAGGTCGGGGAACTTCTTGGTGCGGGCGAAAGACAGCAGCCAGGCGGGGTGGGCCAGGGCCTCGGGGGCGAAGCGCAGCATCGCCTTGAGGTCGACCGTCTCGGGAATGGTGGGGCTGCCCCAGTCGCGCCCGTGCGAGAAGGACCAGTCCAGGGTCGCGATGAGCCCGACCGCCCCGGCGGCCCGGGCCCGCTCGACCCGTTCGGCGATCTGGTCGCGCGTGCCGATCCAGTAGATCTGGAAGAAGGTCTGCGGGTTGGCCGCCACGACGTCCTCGACCGGCATGCTGGCGAACGAGCTCAGGCCCATGGCCGTGCCGCGGGCGGCGGAGGCGGCGGCCATGGCGACCTCACCGCCGGGGTGGACGGCTTGGACGCCGGTGGGGGAGATGAGGACCGGGAACGAGATTTCCTGGCCCATCACCTTGGTCGTCAGGTCCCGGCTCTGGGCGAGGCCGGCCACGTGCGGGGCAAAGCCCAGCTCCGAATAGGCGGTGATGTTGTCCTCGAGCGTGAGGCCACGCTCGGAGCCGGCGACCAACGCCCCGTACACCGACTTGGGCAGACGCTTCTTGGCGCGCCGCTGGGCTTCCGCCACTGTCTCGAACCACTTGTTTGCCATAGCGAACCTCTCGTGCTGTCCCGTGTCCCTGCTCACCCCGTAGGACGTATCCCGCGACACGCAATCTGTTGTGAGGAGGGGAACCGGGAAACTCTACGCGAGCGCCCGCAAGCGCCCCACTTCGGGCAGGCGGGGGGGCGGCGACATAGGGTCGACTCCATGCCTGAGCCCACCCCCCTCTCCCCGGAAACCAAGGCGGCGCGTGCATCGAGCTTCGGCGGCGCGGCCTCCCACTACGAGCGCTACCGACCGGGTCCACCCCTGCAGGCGGTGGACTGGATCCTCCCAGAAGCGGTGCCGGTAGGCACGGTCGTGGACCTGGGGGCCGGTACCGGAGCACTGACCCGGTTGCTGGTCGGGCGGGCTGACGAGGTGGTGGCCGTGGAGCCCGACGACCGCATGCGTGCCGTGCTCGCCGAGGCGGTCCCCGGGGCGCGTGCGGTGGCCGGACGGGGCGAGGCGATTCCGCTTCCCGATGCCAGCGCGGACGCCGTGCTGGCATCGTCCTCATGGCACTGGATGGACACGGTCCCGACACTCGAAGAGGTCGCTCGGGTGCTCGTCCCGGGCGGCACGCTTGCCGTCATGTGGTCGGGCCCCGACCCCGACGCGGGTCTCGTCGCGCAGGCGCAAGCCCTCCTCCGTGGCGATGGCGAGGGCGAGGGCGAGGGCGAGGGCGCTACCGGGATGGGCATTGACGAGCAGAGCCAAGCCGATCTGTCGGCGGCGATGAGTGACCAGAACAATCTGATCCAGGTGCTCGAGATCCCCCCGGGACTCCCGTTCGATCAGCCCGAGCGGACGGTGATCACCTGGGACGTGGCGTTGACAGCCGACGACCTGATCGGGCTCCTGGGCACCTTCAGTTGGGTGATCCTGATGGAAGACGGCGCTCGGGAACGGCTCTTCGAGACGGCCCGCCGGGTCCTCCAGGACGCCCTCGGTGTCTCGGGCGACGTGACGGTCGACGTCGGCTACCGGGCCGAAGTCTTCAAGGCGCGCCGCCACGACTGAACCCGGCCCGCCTGCCGGGTTCCTAGCATTGCCCCGTGCCCATTGAGCCCCGTCCTGCGACCGCGGACGACGTCGCGGGCGTGCTGACCTTCTGGGAGGAGGCGGCGCACCCGACGTCGACCGATTCGGCCGAGGTGCTCTTGAGCCTGGTGCAGCGTGATCCGGGCGCCCTCATTGTCGCCGACGTTGACGGCCACATTGTCGGAACGGTCATTGCAGGATGGGACGGCTGGCGGGGCTCCATCTACCGCCTCGCGGTCGCCGCGGACCAACGCCGCAGCGGGCTCGGGCAGGCGCTCCTGCGCGCGGCCGAGCAGCGTCTGGCCGGGCTCGGGGCGCGGCGCCTGCATGCGATTGTGGTGGAATCCAACGAGGTCGGGGTGGCTTTCTGGACGGCGTCGGACTGGGAGCTCCAGGCGGGGCAGCTCCGCTTCGCCAAGGGGTGACGGGTCAGTCTGTTTCGTCCGCCGGTGCTCGTAGGGCCGGCTTCGACCACACGCGGGCGCGCCAGGAAATCCGCGGGACGAGCGGCAGCAATGTCCTCTCCCGGGCGCAACCGATCCAGACCCCGCTGCCGTACGCGACATCGTCGGCCACGTGCAGCGCAACGGCGCCGCAGGGGGTCGACCGCCTGAGGGTCAGCAATCCACTCATGCAGGGCGGGGACGAGAAGGGCCAGGGCCGAGGCGCGCCGGGTCCGGCGGAAGACCAGTCCCAGCACGAACGCGGGCGCCCAGGCCCGCGTCAACGAGGAGAGCGCGGGCAGTGCAGAACGCAGAGTGCCCCGACCGGCGATCTGCGTGGCCACGCCGACGGGATCTCGTACGAGCCCTCGCAGCCGAGCAGCCAGCACGACGATGGACGCCGACAGCGCGGTCAGCGCGAGCACCGGCCGGCGGGCCGCCAGCAAGGCCCACACGAGCAGCGACCAGCCAGAGAGGTGCAACGGAGCCAGCGCCTTTCCGTGGCGCCGACTCAGCGGAGCGGCTGTCGTCCCGTAGAAGGCGCGGCGGGCCAAGAAGTCCTTCAGCGTGGCCGGGCCCTCATGGGCCACCGTGCTCGACGGGACGTAGCGCACGTCCCAGCCGGCCTCGCCCAGGCGCCACACCAGGTCAACGTCCTCGCCGCCGCGGAGCGCCGCGTCGAACAGGTCGGGTCCGAGCGCCACGTCAGTCCGGACCAACAGGGCGGCGCTCGGCACGAACGGGATGCGGCTCCCCGATCGCACGGCGCCTTCCTCGGCGCCCCGGTCGAGCGACGTGCGCCCCGCTTCGTACCCGCCACCCGACGCTCCGGCGCCGGCGATCCGGGGTGCCACGGCCGCCACCAGGGGGTCGTCGAAATGGCCGAGCAACGGCCCGAGCCAACCGTCAGAGGGCAGGCAGTCCGAGTCGACGAACGCGACGACGGCGCTGTGCACCGCAGCCAACCCGGCGTTGCGCGCGCCGGCCGGTCCGACGTTCGAGGTCAGACCGACGAAGGCGGCACAATGGCGCTCGGCGATCTCCTTGGTCGTGCCCGCATCGGCCGAGGCGTCGTCCACCACAATGCAGGCCAGACCCTCGCCCTCCAAGCTGACCAGCAACCGGTCGAGCTGCTCGGCCCGGTCGCGCACCGGCACCACGACCGTGACGTCGGAGGGCCCCAGGCTGCTCGAGGTCGGCACGGGGTTGAAAGCGCCGCCGGACACCAGCCGCCGCGCCAACATCTGCGCAGAACGGCGCGGCCCGACCTCAGCGCCGTTCTTCCAGCGTTCGGCCAGTTGCCGAGCCCGCTCGGACAACCGGAACAGGCGAAGAGGACTGCCACCGAGCAGCACGGTCCCGCCGTCGAACGCCCGGGTCGACGGGTCCTCGCGCAAAGTGAAGGAGCCGGGGAGCGGCGTCGCGGTCCGAGGGGGGGCAGGCCGCAGCATCGACGGCGTCACGAGTGCGCTGGGCCGGGCCACGCTGCAATCTTGGCAGTCCGGGGCCGGGGATAGGCTGGGCCCGTGCCCAGAGGAGGTCGGGATGCTGGCTGAAGACCAAGACACCCAGGACGTCGAGGAGCTGTCCGAAGAGGACGTCGACGAACTCCTGGTGGAAGAGGTCTCAATCGACGGGATGTGCGGCGTCTATTGAGCGTGACCGAGGCGAGTCCGGCGGGGACCTCGTTCGCAGTCGAGCAGGCGTGGCAGCTCAACCCGCAGGTCGCGTTGCGCGACGAGTCCTTCGGTGCCCTCGCCTACCACTACGGCAACCGCCGACTCGTCTTCCTGAAGTCGCGAGCGCTGGTCGAATTGGTCTCGTCGCTGTGCGAGTACCCGAGCGCGGCCGAGGCCATCGAAGCGCTGGTCCCTGTAGGCCAGCGTGACGCCTACCGCCGGGCCCTGGGCCGGTTGGCCGCTTCGGAGGTGATCGATGCCCGCTGACGCAACAGCCCCTCCGGTCTCGCTGCAGGATCGATTCAGCCGCGGGCTCGACGCTCCCATCTGCCTCACGTGGGAGCTCACCTATGCCTGCAACCTGGCCTGCGTGCACTGCCTGAGCTCATCGGGCCGACGTGACCCGAACGAGCTCACGCCGGCAGAGGCGCGCGGCATCGTCGACGACATGGTCGACATGAAGGTCTTCTACATCAACATCGGTGGGGGCGAGCCGATGTTGCGACCCGACTTCTTCGACCTCGTCTCGTACGCCGTCGACCGCCAGGTCGGCGTGAAGTTCTCCACCAACGGCACCCGGCTGACGGCCGAGCGGGCCCGGCAGCTGGCGGCACTCGACTATTTGGACGTGCAGGTCAGCATTGACGGGGCCACGGCCGCCACCAATGACCTGGTGCGCGGAGAGGGCTCGTTCCTCGCCGCCCGCCTGGCCATGGACAACCTGGCGGCCGCCGACTTCGGCCCCTTCAAGATCAGCGTCGTCGTGACCCGACAGAACGTCGAAGAGCTCGACGCGCTGGCTGCCATCGCCGACTCGTACGGTGCCCAACTGCGGCTCACCAGGCTGCGGCCCTCGGGACGGGCCGTCGACACCTGGGACGCGCTGCATCCCACCGCGGCGCAGCAGCGCGCGCTCTACCACTGGCTGGTCGAGCGCCCGGGCGTGCTGACCGGTGACTCGTTCTTTCACCTGTCCGCCCTCGGGGAGCCGCTCGACGGCTTGAACCTCTGCGGGGCGGGGCGGGTCGTCTGCCTGATCGACCCCGTCGGCGACGTGTACGCCTGCCCCTTCGTCATCGACCGCCAGTTTCTGGCGGGCAACGTGCGCGGGCCCGGAGGCTTCCCAGCAGTCTGGCGTGAGTCGGCTCTGTTCCGCGAGTTGCGGGAGCCGCAGAGTGCCGGCGCCTGCGCGTCCTGCGGCTCGTTCGACGCCTGCCGCGGCGGCTGCATGGCGGCCAAGTTCTTCACCGGCCTTCCCCTCGACGGCCCGGACCCCGAGTGCGTGCACGGGCACGGCGAGGCGGCGCTGGCCGCGCTGGACACGCGGCCACAGTCGTTGGTGGGGCACTCCAAGGTCGGCCGGGACGGGACGCCGATTCCGGTGCCCACGCCGGTCCGCGTCAGCTTCCGCACGCCGGCCCGCGCCTGAGCGGGTGGAGCTCGCCGGTGCCACCTGGCCCCAGGTGGAGGCGACCGGAGCCCGCACGGTGCTCGCGGTCCCGCTGGGCTCGCTCGAACAGCACGGGCCGCATCTGCCCCTCGATACCGACAGCCGCATCGCCTGGGCCGTGGCGGCGGGCCTGGCCGACCGCTGTGAGGGCATCACCGTGGCGCCCGCCGTCCCCTACGGAGCCAGCGGCGAGCACGCCGACTTCCCGGGCACGCTCCTCATCGGGCACGAGGTCCTGACCGGCCTCCTCATGGAGCTCGTGCGTTCGGCGCGGCGTTCGTTCGCCGGCGTGGTGTTCGTCAACGCCCACGGAGGCAACGAGGACGCCCTCGTCTCGCTCGAGCACCGCTGCGCCGCCGAGGGCGACGACGTGCTCGTCTGGCGGGCGAGGACGCCGGGCGGTGACGCCCATGCCGGCCGCACCGAGACGTCGCTGTTGCTGGCCATCGACCCCGTCGGCCGTGCGCGTCGACCTCGCCGAGCCGGGCTGCACTGAACCGATCGCCACCCTGCTGCCACGTCTCCGCGTCGAGGGGGTGCGGCCGGTATCGTCGAACGGAGTGCTGGGCGATCCCACGGGTGCGAACGTCGAAGAGGGCCGGGTGCTGCTCGACGGCCTCGTCCGAGACCTGGCCGCCGCCGTCTCCAGGCACTGGTCACCCTCGTGAGCCCGACCGCCGTTGTCACGGGGGCGGCGCGCGGCATGGGCTCGGCGACGGTGGACCTCCTCGTGGCCGGCGGGTGGCAGGTGGTGGCGGTGGACCGCTCCGCCGACGACCCTGACCTCGACTACGCACTCTCGACCAAGGCCGACCTCGAGGCGGTGGCCGGGCGCCACGGCACTGCGGTGCGCACGGTGGTCGGCGACGTGCGCAGTGCGTCGGACATGAGGGCTGCGGTCGAAGAGGCCGTCACGCATTTCGGAGGCCTCCACGCTGCCGTGGCGGCGGCGGGCGTGATCAGCGGCGGCCCGCTGGCATGGGAGATCCCCGACGCCCAGTGGGATGTGCAGTTCGACGTCAACGTGAAGGGCGTGCGCAACCTGGCCGCCGCCGCCGTGCCGGCGCTGCTGGAGGCGCCGACGCCACGGCAGGGACGCGTGGTGGCCGTTTCCTCGACCGCCGGGGTGCTGGGGCTGCCGCGCCTGAGCGCCTACAGCGCGTCCAAGCATGCGGTCATCGGCTTCGTTCGCTCCCTGGCGGCCGACCTGGCCGGCAGCGGCATCACGGCCAATGTCGTGTGCCCGGGCTCGACCCGCGGCCCCATGCTCGATGCGTCGGCCGCGGTCTACGACCTGCCGTCGACCGACGAGTTCGCCACGCACCACCTGGTGCAGCGGTTGCTCGAGCCGGCAGAGCCGGCCGCATTGATCGCCTGGTTGTGCGGCCCGACCTCGTCGGGCCTGACCGGGGCCGTGCTCCCGGTCGACGGCGGCATGACCGCTTCGTAGGCGAGCGACCGACCGACCAATCCACCCGATACAGGAGACAGGACATGGCTGCCTGCACGCATCTGGACCAGATCGAAGACGTCGACCCGCAGACACCCTCGGGCTGCGGCGAATGCATGAAGATCGGCGGGAGGTGGGTGCACCTGCGGCTGTGCCTGTCGTGCGGCGAGGTCAACTGCTGCGACTCCTCGCCGAACAGGCACGCGACGGCGCACTTCCACGAGTCGGGACACCCGCTCATTCAGTCCTTCCAGCCGGGCGAGGACTGGATCTGGTGCTACGTCGACGAGCTCTCCATGGAGCCCGGCTGATACTCGGCGTTGGGCGGCCGGAGGGCCGGATCGGGTTGCGTCACGGCTGACGGCTCGGGGTGTCCTCTGCGCCACGAGTGTGGGTCCCTCTCGAGGCAGAACTCGATGTGAGTGTTAACGCTTGACCAAAGAGTGCGACGTCGATTCTTGGTGTCGCACGGCGGGTGTTAACGGCCGTCCTCTGAGCGGATCGGTTCGTCGGTGGGATTCGTTCGGGTGCCGGGGCGGCAGCCTCCCGAGCCGTACCGGGCCTTCGAGAATGGGTGAAGGGTGGCCGCCGCGGCCGCGCCCGAGGGAAGCGCCCGCCGCCGTCCCGGAGGCATTTCTGCCCGTTGTTGTCACAGAATTGTGGAGGGACGCCCCAGCGAATTGTCGGGCCGTTGGATATCAATTGTCCAGGGTTTTTGCATGGAATGAGCGCAACAGTCCCTACCGCGGCCCCGCGAGCGTCAGGTGGAAATTCGGAAATACCTGTTGCAGCCAACTGGGAGAACCTTTACCGTGACGCCTACTGGCGGGGTGCCAGGGGCGCTAGTGAGACCTCGTTTCACCGTTGGGGTGGCATCGGGAGAAGCCGGGCGGTCGACGGCGAAAGGGGAGTCCTCATGCTCCGTTTGGCGATCGGGCGCAGCTTTTCGCGGGTAGCGGCCAGTGTGGCAATGATCCTGGCGGCTTTCATGTCGTTCGGTGCGGCACTTGTGGTCAACTCCGGGCCTGCGGAGGCAGTTGGCGGATCGGTGTCCGCGCCGTCGGTCACGCTGTCGACGACCGCCGCCGGCGCGACCAACGTCACCTACAGCAGTTTCGTTCACCACCTCGTCGACGGGGTCGCTGGCGCCTGACTCTGGGACCATCACGATGGCCGCCGCGGCGGGAACGAACTTCAACACGAACACCTCGTACACGATCGAAGACGTAACGACGGGGATGCAGTGCGGCTACGACGACGCCGTCGCCGAGCCCTGACGGAGACCGACCGTCACCGTGACCATCGGCGGCGGCTGCTCCACCATCGCCGCCGGCGACGCCGTGCTGGTGACCGCCAACGGCAGTCTCGAATCCGTCGACGATCTCCGCAGGTGACACCGTGAGCCGTGACGACTTCCTCCGACACCACGGCGATCCACACCAACACCTACGCGATCACGGCGGCCCAGGCGGTCACATCGCCCGCCGTCACCCTCTCGACGACGGCGGCTGGCGCCACCAACGTCAGCTACGACGTCCGGTTCGCGACCTCGTCGACCGGAGCATTGGCTTCGAATTACTCCACGATCACTCTGACTCTTCCTTCGGGGGCCCAGCTTCAGCGTCCGAACAGCTCCTACGACGATCGAAGACGTCACCACCGGGACCCAGTGCGGGGCCTACAACGTGGTCACCAGCAACGGCGGGGCCACGGTCACGTTGACCAACGCCTGCCCCACCATTGCCAGCCGGTGACACGGTGCTCGTGACCGCCAGCGTGGTCGTCGAACCCCGGCAACGACCTCGACCGGGAATGACGCCGTCACGGTCTCGACCTCCTCGGACACCACTCTCGGCACAGACCAACACATACGCCATCACGGCGGATAAAGCCGTCGCTTCGACGCTGCTCGGTGACTCTCTCGACGGCGGCGGCCGAGGCGACTGACGTCACCTACACCACCGCGTTCACCACCTCGTCGACAGGAGGCCTGGCGCCCTACTACTCGACGATCACCTTGGCCGCCGCAGCGGGGACGGTCTTCAGCTCGAGCGGCTACTACACGATCGAAGACGTCACAACGGCGACGCAGTGCGGGTATGTACAGCTGCGGTCACGAGCGACAGTGGCGCCACGGTCACCTTGACCATCGCCGGGGGCTGCGGCACCATTGCGGCCGGCCACACCGTGTTTGTCACTGCCAGCCAGGTCACGAACCCGACGACGACCTCCACAGGTAATAGCGTGGCCGTCTCGACCTCCTCGGACTCGCCATCGGCCCAGACCAACACCTATGCCATCACGGCGGCCAAGGCGGTCTCCTCGCCGTCGGTGATCCTCTCTTCGACCACTGCCGGAGCGACCAACGTCACCTACTCCACCTCCTTCACGACCTCGTCGACTGGGGCGCTGGCACCGAACTACTCGACGATCACCTTGAGTCGCCCCGGCTGGGAACGTCTTCAATACGGACGGCTCCTACACGATTGAAGACGTCACAACCGGGGCCCAGTGCTCGGCCTACAGCACAGGCACGACCGACGGTGGAGCCACGGTGACACTCAGCAACAGCGGTAACTGCGGCACCATTGCGGGGCGGCCACGCGGTGCTGGTCACGGCCACCGGAGTGTCCAATCCGGCCACAGCGACGACCAGCGAGAGACTGACCGTCTCGACCTCCTCGGACTCACTTTCGGCCCAGACCAACACCTATGCCATCACGGCGGCCAAGGCGGTGTCGTCGCCGTCGGTCAGCCTCTCGACCAAGGCGGCCGGTGCAACCAACGTCACCTACGACGTCCGGTTCACCACCTCATCGGCGGGTGCGTTGGCGCCGTACTACTCGGCGATCACCCTGAACGCCCCGACCGGGACGATGTTCACCTCGGACACCTCGCTACACCATTGAGGACGTCACCACAGGGACGCAGTGCGGGCTGAAACCTACGGCGCGTTACAACGACGGCGGCCACCGCCACCATCAACCCCTACTCCGATTGCGGCACCATCGCCGGCGGCGACACGGTCCAGGTCACCGCGACCGGCGTCTCCAACCCCACCACGGCCACGGCAGGCGAAGGTCGTGACCGTCTCGACCTCGTCGGACTCCCTCTCGGCCCAGACGAACACCTATGCCATCACAGCGGTTCAGGCACCCGTCAATCCCCTCAGTTATCCTGTCGACGACGGCGGCCGGAGCGACCGAACGTCACCTACTCCGCCTCATTCACCACCTCCTCGACCGGGTCACTGGCGCCCTATTACTCGGCGATCACCCTGACCGCCCCGACGGGGACCGACTTCAGCTCGAGCACGTACATCATCGAAGACCTCACGACGGGGACGAACTGTGACCTGGAGACTTCCCCGACGACCAATAGCGGTGCGACCGTCACCCTGAGCCCGTACGGCTACTGCGGCACTATCGCGAGTGGTGATGCGGTGCTGGTCACCGCAAACGATGTCTCGAATCCCCCGACGGCCACGACCAATGAAAGCCTCACCATCTCGACCTCCTCGGACCCGACGGAAGCTCAGACCACCACCTACGCCATCACGACAGCCAAGTCGGTCTCCTCGCCGACGGTCACCCTGTCCACGACGGCTGCCGGCGCGACCAATGTCAACTACAACGTCCGCTTCACCACCTCTTCGACCGGATCACTGGCGCCGTACTACTCGACGATCACCCTGGCGGCACCGGCAGGAACGAATTTCGGGACCAGCACGAGCTACACCATCGAAGACGTCACGACGGGGACGAGTTGCTCGTACGACAGCGTGGTGGTCAGCAACGGGGGAGCCACAGTCACGCTGAGCCCTTATTACGACTGCAGCATCGCCGCCGGCGACACGGTGCTGGTCACGGCCACCGGGGTTTCCAACCCGGCTGGGACCTCGACCGGTGACATCCTGATCGTCTCGACGTCCTCGGACACGCGTCTCGGCTAATACCAACACCTACGCGATAGGGGGTGGAGCCCAGACAGTGGCCTCGCCGCTGGTCACACTCTCCTCGACGGCGGCCGGCGCGAACAACGTGACCTACACCGGCACGTTCTCGACCTCGTCGACCGGGGCGCTGGCGGTCGACGCAGGGACGATCACCCTGGCCACTCCGACCGGCACCGAGCTTCACCCCGAGCCTCCTACACGGTTATGGACCTCACGACTGGGACCCAGTGTGGGTACTACAACGCGGTCACGAGCAACGGCGGAGCGACGCTGACCTTGACAGTCGGCTGTACCATCGCCGCCTCCAACACGGTGCTGGTGACTGCAAGCGGAGTCACGAACCCGACATCGGCCTCGACGGGTGACAGCTTGGCAGTCTCGACGTCCTCGGACACCACGGCGGTCCACACCAACACGTACGCCATCACGGCGGCCCAGGCGGTGGCCTCACCCCAAGTCACGTTGTCGACAACGGCTGCCGGCGCGACCAATGTCCAACTACAACGTCAGGTTCACCACCTCCTCGCCGGAGCACTGGCGCCCTCTTCGGTGATCACCCTGGCCGCCCCGGCGGGGACGGACTTCGCAGCGACGGGCAGCGCCTATACCATCGAAGACCTCACCACCGGACACCAATTGCGGGTACTACAACGCAGTGGACGAGCAACGGCGGCGACACGATCACCCTGACCGACGCCTGCGGCATTCATCGCGGCCGGCGATAGCGTGCTGGTCACCGTGAGCGGGGTCACCAACCCGCAGACGACCTCGACGGAATGATTTCGTGACCGTGACGACCTCATCGGACACCACGGCGGTGCACACCAACACCTACGCGATCACGGCGAGCCAAGGCGGCGACCACCCCGCTCGTCACCCTGTCGACCACGGCGGCCGGTGCGACGAACGTGACCTACAGCGCCTCCTTCACCACGTCGACGACTGGGAGGCTCTCGCCGTATTACTCCACGATCACCCTGGTGGCCCCGTCGGGAACGGTCTTTGGTTCGAGCAGCACTTACACCATCGAAGACGTGACGACGGCGACCCAGTGCGGCGTGAACAGCGTGGTCACCAGCAACGGCGGGGCCACGGTCGACGTTGAGTCTCGGTGGTAGCTGCGGCATCATCGCAGGCGGCGACACCGTCTTGGCCACGGCCAACGGGGTGACCAACCCAACGGTGACCTCGACGGCAACGATTCCCTGACACTCTCGACCTCCTCGGATACAACGGCTGTTCACACCAACACGTACGCCATCACGACCGCCAAGTCCGTCTCCTCGCCGACGGTCACCCTGTCCACGACGGCTGCCGGCGCGACCAATGTCACCTACAACGTCCGCTTCACGACCTCGTCGACCGGAGCGCTGGCCCCCTACTACTCGACGATCACCTTGGCCGCCCCTGCGGGGACGAATTTCGGCACGAGCACCAACTACACAATCGAAGACCTGACGACGGGGTCGCAGTGCGGGTATTACAGCGCGATTACGAGCAACAGTGGAGCCACGGTGGCATTAAGTACCTACAGCGGCTGTGGCACTCATTGCCGGCGGCGACACAGTGCTGGTCACGGCCACCGAGGTCTCCAACCCGCCGGCGGCTTCGACCGGTGACGTCGTCACGGTCTCGACTTCCTCGGACACGGTCTCGGCCCAGACGAGCGCCTACGCCATCACGGCAGGCCTGGTCGGTGTCCTCTCCGTCGGTCGCCCTGTCGTCGACATCGGCGCGGGGCCACCGACGTCACGTACAACGTCCGCTTCACCACCTCGTCGACCGGAGCGCTGGCGCCGTACTACTCGACGATCACGCTTGGCCGCCCCGGCCGGGACGAACTTCACCTCGAACACCACCTACACCGTCGAAGACCTGACGACGGGGTCGCAGTGCGGCTACTACAACGCGGTCACGAACAACGGTGGTGCCACAGTCGTCTTGAGTACCTCCACCGGCTGCGGCACAATTGCCGGTGGCGACACGGTCCTCGTGACCGCCAGTCTGGTCACCAACCCGTCGGCCTCTTCCACGGGGAACTTCCTGACCGTCTCGACCTCCTCGGACACGACGGCGGTCCACACCAACACTTACGCCATCACGGCCGCCGCAGGCGGTCTCGTCGCCGTCGGTCACGCTCTCGACGGCAGCGGCCGGGGCGACGAACGTCACCTACACCACGTCATTCACCACCTCGTCGACCGGAGCATTGGCGCCGTACTACTCGACGATCACCTTGGCCGCCCCGTCGGGGACCGACTTCACCTCGAGCAGCTTCACGATTGAAGACATCACCACAGCGACGCAGTGCGGGTTCTACAACGTCAGGGTTGAGCAACGGCGGGGCGACCGTCACCCTGAGTCCCTACGGTTACTGCGGGACCATTGCGGGTGGCGATACGGTCCTCATTACGGCCACCGACGTTTCCAACCCGACGACGGCTTCGACGGGTGACGTCCTGGTCGTTTCAACCTCCTCGGACACGGCGCCCGCCCAAACCAACGCATACGTCATCGGGAGCGGAGGCCACTCGGTTACCTCCCCATCGGTCGCCCTTTCGACGAGGGCCTCCGGGGCGACGAACGTCAGCTACAGACGTCCGGTTCACCACCACCTCGTCGGGATCGTTGGCGGCCAACTGCCGGGACGATCACCCTGGCCGCCCCCGCCGGGACGGTCTTCAGCTCGAACAGTTCCTACACGATCGAAGACGTCACGAGCGGCACGAGTGCGGTCTGAACAACTGGGTCACGAGCAACAGCGGGGCCACGGTCACGCTGACGGTCGGCGGCAGTTGCGGCACGATCGCCGGCGGCGCCACGGTGCTGGTCTCGGCCAGCGGCGTGACGAACCCGACGCCGACCTCCACGAGTGACATTCGTGGCCGTCTCGACCTCCTCGGACACGACCACGGCGCACACCAACACCTACGCCATCACTGCTGGCCCAGGCACCTGCCTCACCATCGGTCGCGCTCTCGACCACGGCGGCCGGGGCAACCAACGTCACCTACACCACGTCGTTCACCACCTCGTCGACCGGTGCGCTGGCGCCCAACTACTCGACGATCACCCTGGCCGCCCCGGCCGGAACGGTCTTCAGCTCGAGCAGCGATTACACGATTGAAGACCTCACCACAGTCGACGCAACTGTGGCTTGAACAACTGGGTCACCAGCAACAGTGGGGCCACGGTCACCCTGACTGTCGCCGGCGGGTGCACCGTCGCAGCTGGCGACACCGTCCAGGTCGTGGCGAGCGGGGTGTCGAACCCGACGTCGACCTCAAGCGGGTAATGTCGTGGCCGTCTCGACCTCTTCGGACAATCTCGCTGCCGCACAGACCAACACCTACGCCATCACGGCGGCCAAGGCGCGTGTCCTCACCCACGGTTGCGCTCTCGACCACGGCGGCCGGAGCGACCAACGTCACCTACACCACCTCTTCACGACCTCGTCGACCGGTGCGCTGGCGCCCAACTACTCGACGATCACCCTGGCCGCCCCGGCCGGGACGGTCTTCACGCTCGAACAGCTCCTACTCGATTGAAGACGTCACGACGGTCGACGCAGTGCTGGCTTGAACAACTGGGTCACCAGCAACGGCGGCGCCACGGTCACCCTGACCGTCGCCGGCGGTTGCCCCATCGCTGCCGGCGACGCGTCCAGGTCGTGGCCAGCGGGGTCTCGAACCCGACGACGACTTCGACGCGGCGATCATGTTGACGTCACGACCTCCTCGGACACGGCATCCGGCCAACGACCAACACCTACGCCATCACGGCGGCTCAAGGCGGTGGTCTCGCCTGTCAGTCGACGGTCTCTCGACCTCGGCGCCCGCGGCGACCAACGTCACCTACACGACCGTCTTCACAACCTCGTCGACAGGGGCGCTGGCGTCCGATACTACTCGACGATCACCCTGGCCGCCCCGGCCGGGACGGTCTTCAGCTCGAGCAGCTCCTACACGATTCGAAGACATCACGACGTCGACACAGTGCGGCTTGAACAACTGGGTCACCAGCAACAGCGGCGCCACGGTCATCCTGACCGTGCCGGCGGCTGCACCATCGCCGCCGGCGCCGCCGTCCAGGTCGTCGCGACCGGGGTCACGAACCCGTCGACGGCCTCGACTAGCGATGTCGTGGCGGTCACGACGTCCTCGGACACCGTCGCTGCTCAGACCAATACGCTACTCCATCGGAGGGGCAGTCAGCTCCACCACGTCGCTCAACGCGGTCACCTCGCCCATCACCTATGGCTCCGAGACCACCGAGATCTTCACCGGCACGGTGACCGGCCAGAGCGGTGACGGCAACCCGCAGGGGACGGTGAGCGTCTACGAGGGGTCCCCGACGGCCACGCAGCTGTGCACGAGCAACCTGACGGCGAGCGGCGCCAACGCGGCGACGTTCAGCTGTGCGCTCGACGCGCCAGCCAGCTCGACGCGGGCACCTACTCGAGCGTGGTGGCCACCTTCGCCCCGGGCTGGCCCCTCGTCGTCGAACCCGGGCTTCACCTACACGACCTCGACCTCGACGCCGGCCCAGAGCTTCACCGTGAACCCGGCCTCGGAGCGCGACCACCACGTCGCTCAACGCGGTGCACCTCGCCCATCACCTTTGGCTCCGAGACCACCGAGACCTTCACCGGCACGGTGAACGGCCAGAGCGGTGACGGCAACCCCGAGGGCACCGTCACCGTCTATTACGGGACCCCGACGGCCACCCAGCTGTGCACGAGCAACCTGACGGCCAGCGGTGCCAACGCGGCCACCTTCAGCTGTGCGCTGACCGCCAGCCAGCTGACCGTGGGCACCTACGCCAGTGTCGATGCTGTCTTCGCTCCGGCCGGCACCTCTTCGACCAACACCAACTTCACCTACACGGGCTCGACGTCGAGCCCGGCGCAGAGCTTCAGCGTGAACCCGGCGTCGGAGAACACCACGACGTCGTTGAGTGCCCTGACCTCGCCCGTCACCTATGGCAACGAGACCACCGAGACCTTCACCGGCACGGTGAGCGGCCAGAGCGGTGACGGGCAACCCCGAGGGCACCGTCAGCGTCGTCCTACGGGACCCCGACGGCCACCCAGCTGTGCACGAGCAACCTGACGGCGAGCGGTGCCAACGCGGCCACCTTCACCTGTGCGCTGACCGCCAGCCAGCTCGACGGTGGGCACCTACTCGAATGTGGTGGCCACCTTCACCCCGGCGATCGACCTCCTCGTCGAACCTCGACTTCACCTACACGGGCTCGACGTCGAGCCCGGCCCAGAGCTTCAGCGTGAACCCGGCCCCGGAGGCCACCACGACGGTCCTCAACGCGCTCACCTCGCCCATCACCTATGGCACAGAGACCACCGAGACCTTCACCGGCACGGTGACCGGCCAGAGCGGCGACGGCTACCCGCGAGGGGACGGTGAGCGTCTCAGAGCGGGGCCACGGTGCTCTGCAGCGAGACCCTGCCCGCCGGCACGACCGACGTGGCCAGCTTCAGCTGCAGCCCGACGTCAGGCACCGTGCTCGGCTGCCTCGACCACGCCCTACCCGGTCACGGCCACCTTCACCCCGGGCTCCACCTCGTCGTCGAACGCCGACTTCACCTACGGCACCTCGACCTCGACCCCGGCCCAGAACCTGACGGTGAACCCGGCCTCGGAGGCCACCACGACCACCCTCAACACGGTGACCTCGCCCATCACCTCTGGGTCCGAGACCACCGAGACCTTCACCGGCACGGTGACCGGCCAAAGCGGTGACGGCAACCCCAGGGACCGTCAGCGTGTCCTACGGGACCCCGACGGCCACCGAGCTGTGCACGAGCAACCTGACGGCGAGCGGGGCCAACGCGGCCACCTTCAGCTGTGCGCTGACCGCCAGCCAGCTCCCCGTGGGCACCTACTCGAATGTCGTCGCCGTCTTCACCCCGGCCACCACGTCCTCGACCAACACCAACTTCACCTACACGACCTCGACCTCGACCCCGGCCCAGAGCTTCATCGTGAGTGCCTCGGTTTCGACCGAGCCGACCACCACGTCGCTCAACGCGGTCACCTCGCCCATCACCTATGGCTCCGAGACCACCGAGGTCTTCACCGGCACGGTGACCGGCCAGAGCGGTGACGGCAACCCCCAAGGGACGGTGAGCGTCACTAGGGGTCCCCGACGGCCACCCAGCTGTGCACGAGCAACCTGACGGCGAGCGGCGCCAACGCGGCCACGTTCAGCTGTGCGCTGACCGCCAGCCAGCTCGACGCGGGCAGCTACCCGAGCGTGGTGGCCACCTTCGCCCCGGGCGGCCCCTCGTCGTCGAACCCGGGCTTCACCTACACGACTTCGACCTCGACTCCGACGCCAGAGCTTCAGCGTGAACCCGCCGGAGCCGACCACCACGTCGCTCAACGCGGTGACCTCGCCCATCACCTTTGGCTCCGAGACCACCGAGACCTTCACCGGCACGGTGAGCGGCCAGAGCGGTGACGGCAACCCCGAGGGCACGGTCACCGTCTATTACGGGACCCCGACGGCCACCCAGCTGTGCACGAGCAACCTGACGGCCAGCGGTGCCAACGCCGCCACCTTCAGCTGTGCGCTGACCGCCAGCCAGCTGACCGTGGGCACCTACGCCAGTGTCGATGCTGTCTTCGCTCCGGCCGGCACCTCTTCGACCGAACACCAACTTCACCTACACGGGCTCGACGTCGAGCCCGGCGCAGAGCTTCAGCGTGAACCCGGCGTCGGAGAACACCACGACGTCGTTGAGTGCGCTGACCTCGCCCGTCACCTATGGCAACGAGACCACCGAGACCTTCAGCGGCACGGTGAACGGCCAGAGCGGTGACGGGCAACCCCGAGGGCACCGTCAGCGTGTCCTACGGGACCCCGACGGCCACCCAGCTGTGCACGAGCAACCTGACGGCGAGCGGCGCCAACGCGGCCACCTTCAGCTGTGCGCTGACCGCCAGCCAGCTCGACGGTGGGCACCTACTCGAATGTGGTCGCCACCTTCACCCCGGCGACCGACCTCCTCGTCGAACCTCGACTTCACCTACACGGGCTCGACGTCGAGCCCGAGCCCAGAGCTTCAGCGTGAACCCGGCCTCGGAGGCCACCACGACCAGTCCTCAACGCGGTCACCTCGCCCATCACCTATGGCACAGAGACCACCGAGACCTTCACCGGCACGGTGACCGGCCAGAGCGGCGACGGCTACCCGCAGGGGACGGTGAGCGTCCAAAGCGGCGCCACGGTGCTCTGCAGCGAGACCCTGCCCGCCGGCACGACCGACGTGGCCAGCTTCAGCTGCAGCCCGACGTCAAGCACCGTGCTCGGTGCCTCGAGCACGCCCTACCCGGTCACGGCCACCTTCACCCCGGGCTCCACCTCGTCGTCGAACACCGACTTCACCTACACCGCCTCGACCTCGACCCCGGCCCAGAACCTGACGGTGAACCCGGCCTCGGAGGCCACCACGACCAGCCTCAACGCGGTGACCTCGCCCATCACCTCTGGCGTCCGAGACCACCGAGACCTTCACCGGCACGGTGACCGGCCAAAGCGGTGACGGCAACCCCGAGGGCACCGTCAGCGTGTCCTACGGGACCCCGACGGCCACCCAGCTGTGCACGAGCAACCTGACGGCGAGCGGGGCCACCGCCGCCACCTTCAGCTGTGCGCTGACCGCCAGCCAGCTCCCCGTGGGCACCTACTCGAATGTGGTCGCCGTCTTCACCCCGGCAACCACGTCCTCGACCAACGGCAACTTCACCTACACGACCTCGACCTCGACCCCGGCGCAGAGCTTCATCGTGAGTGCCTCGGTTTCGACCGAGCCGACCACCACGTCGCTCAACGCGGTCACCTCGCCCATCACCTATGGCTCCGAGACCACCGAGACCTTCACCGGCACGGTGACCGGCCAGAGCGGCAACGGGAACCCGCAGGGGACGGTCAGCGTCCAGAGCGGCGCAACGGTGCTCTGCAGCGAGCAACCTGCCGGCCGAGCAGCGACCGACGTGGCCAGCTTCAGCTGTGCGCTGACCGCCAGCCAGCTCGACACGGGTACCTACCCGAGCGTGGTGGCTGTCTTCAGCCCCGGGCGGCACCTCGTCATCGGACTCGGGCATTCACCTACACAGGCTCGACCTCGACTCCGACGCCAGAGCTTCACCGTGAACCCGGCCTCGGAGCCGACCACCACGTTGCTCAACGCGGTCACCTCGCCCATCACCTATGGCTCCGAGACCACCGAGACCTTCACCGGCACGGTGACCGGTCAAAGCGGTGACGGCAACCCCGAGGGCACGGTCAGCGTCCAGAGCGGCAGCACCTTGCTCTGCAGCGAGAATCCTTCCGGCAGGCGAGCGCCAGCGCCGCTACCTTCAGCTGCAGTCCGACCAGTGGCAGCGTGCTGGCCGCCTCGACCACGCCTTACCCGGTCACGGCGACCTTCACCGCGGCCACAGTCTCCTCGTCGAACACCGACTTCACCTACACCGGCTCGACGTCGAGCCCGGCGCAGAACCTGACAGTGAGCGCCTCGGTTTCGACCGAGCCGACCACCACGTCGCTCAACGCGGTCACCTCGCCCATCACCTATGGCTCCGAGACCACCGAGACCTTCACGGGCTCGGTGAACGGTCTGAGCGGTGACGGCAATCCCGAGGGCACCGTCACCGTCTATTACGGGACCCCGACGGCCACCCAGCTGTGCACGAGCAACCTGACGGCCAGTGGTGCCAACGCCGCCACCTTCAGCTGTGCGCTGACCGCCAGCCAGCTGACCGTGGGCACCTACGCCAGTGTCGATGCTGTCTTCGCTCCGGCCGGCACCTCTTCGACCGACACCAACTTCACCTACACGGGCTCGACGTCGAGCCCGACGCAGAGCTTCAGCGTGAACCCGGCGTCGGAGAACACCACGACGTCGTTGAGTGCGCTGACCTCGCCCATCACCTTTGGCAATGAGACCACCGAGACCTTCAGCGGCACGGTGAACGGCCAGAGCGGCGGGGGCAACCCCGAGGGCACCGTCAGCGTGTCCTACGGGACCCCGACGGCCACCCAGCTGTGCACGAGCAACCTGACGGCGAGTGGTGCCAACGCCGCCACCTTCAGCTGCGCGCTGACCGCCAGCCAGCTCAACGTGGGCACCTACTCGAATGTGGTCGCCGTCTTCACCCCGGCAACCGCCTCCTCGTCGAACCTCGACTTCACCTACACGGGCTCGACGTCGAGCCCGGCCAGAGCTTCAGCGTGAACCCGGCCTCGGAGGCCACCACGACCAGCCTCAACGCGGTCACCTCGCCCATCACCTATGGCTCAGAGACCACCGAGACCTTCACCGGCACGGTGACCGGCCAGAGCGGCGACGGCTACCCGCAGGGGACGCTGAGCGTCCAAAGCGGCGCAACGGTGCTCTGCAGCGAGACCCTGCCCGCCGGCACGACCGACGTGGCCAGCTTCAGCTGCAGCCCGACGTCAAGCACCGTGCTCGGTGCCTCGAGCACGCCCTACCCGGTCACGGCCACCTTCACCCCGGCCACCACCTCGTCGTCGAACACCAACTTCACCTACACCGGCTCGACGTCGACCCCGGCGCAGAACCTGACGGTGAACAGCCCGACGACGTCGCCCCAGCCGACCACGACAACGCTCAACGCTGTCTCCTCGTCCATCATCTATGGGTCCGAGACCACCGAGACCTTCACCGGCACGGTGACCGGCCAAAGCGGTGAACGGGAACCCCCAGGGAACGGTCAGCGTCAACAGCGGCAGCACGGCGCTGTGCACGAGCAACCTGACGGCGAGTGGTGCCAACGCCGCCACCTTCAGCTGCGCGCTGACCGCCAGCCAGCTCAACGTGGGCACCTACTCGAATGTGGTCGCCGTCTTCACCCCGGCGACGAGCTCTTCCTCGAACTCGGGCTTCACCTATTCAGGCTCGACGTCCAGTCCGGCGCAGAGCTTCAGCGTGAACCCGGCCTCGGAGGCCACCACGACCAGCCTCAACGCGGTCACCTCGCCCATCACCTATGGCTCAGAGACCACCGAGACCTTCACCGGCACGGTGACCGGCCAGAGCGGCGACGGCTACCCGCAGGGGACGCTGAGCGTCCAAAGCGGCGCAACGGTGCTCTGCAGCGAGACCCTGCCCGCCGGCACCACCGACGTGGCCAGCTTCAGCTGCAGCCCGACGAGCGGAACCCTATTGGCCGCTTCGACCACGCCTTACCCGGTCACGGCGACCTTCACCCCGGCCACCACCTCGTCGTCGAACACCAACTTCACCTACACCGGCTCGACGTCGACCCCGGCGCAGAACCTGACGGTGAACAGCCCGACGACCTCGACGAACAACCTGAAGATTCAGATGCTCGGTCTGCCAGAAATGCTGACGAACGCACCCAACGCGTATCTCATCGCGGTCACGAACCAAGCCAAGACCGCCACCACCGGCACGCTGACGGTGACGGACGTGTTACCGACCGGGCTCAAGCTCCAGGGCGCGCTCGTGGTCCCATCGGGATTCAAGTGCGTGTCGACCTCGTCGGCCAACACGCTGACATGCACGTCGACGAAGGCCATTGATGCGCACGGCGTCGTGTACATCGCGATTGGGGTGTCGGTGACCGCACGAGCGGGGAGCGCGGTCACCAACACCGTCACTCTGTCGCCTGTCGGGACGCCATCGTCCAACTACACAGCCAGTGTTACGTCAGAGGTGATCGGGCATCAGTCATTCGGGGACGAGCACGGGCAGCATGACGGAGACGGGTGGGACTGACGTCCGTCTCCACCGGAGGGAGCGGAATAGACGGGACCAAACCACCTCCGACGTCCTGGCCCACGGTTCGCCCGGCTCTCCCGAGCCCCATGCCGTGGAGATCGCTATGTGCTCTGTCCGTAGGTGGTGTCGCGCCGATCGGTTCGGCTCGTTCCCACCGCCTTGACCGCCAGCCGCAGGTCGTTCACCAGCCCAGGCACGGTGGCCGCGCTGCCGGCGTGCACCGTGGCGTGCAACGAGTCCGGCCGGTTCTGCCGGTCGAGGTACCAGCCGTCGGCGGCCAGCCGCTCGCCGACGGCGAAGATGTCGAGGGCTTCGGGATCGGCGGCGCCGAAGGCCATGACCGTGGCCTGGGGGTCGCCTCGCACTTCGAGGCCATCGATCGATTCGATGCCCGCCCGCAACGCCAGAGCCGCATCGTGCGCGGTGCGGGTCAGCTCCATATAACCGTCGTAGCCGATGTGCATCAGCGCGGCCCAGGCCGCGGCGACGGGTCCTGCCGGCCGGGTCCCCGCCATGGCCGTCGAGGCGTAGAAGCCACCCAGCCAGTCAGTGGTCACGAACAGCTGTTTGCGGGCCAGCTCATGGGTCCGGTACAGGATCACCGAGACACCCTTCGACGCGTACCCGTACTTGTGGACGTCGGCCGACATGGACGTCACGCCCGGGAGCCGGAAGTCGAAGGGCTCGTCGAGCCGCCCAAGCTCGGCCAGGAACGGCAAGAGGAAGCCACCCATGCAGGCATCGACGTGGCACAGGATCCCCCGGTCCAGCGCCAGCGCGGCGATTTCGGCAATAGGGTCGATCACCCCTTGGGGGTAGGTCGGCGCCGATCCCACCACCATGATCGTGTCGTCGGTGCAGGCGTCGGCCAGGGCGTCGGCCCGGACGCGAAAATCCGCTTCCACCGGCACGCGCACCAAGTCCACGTCGAAATAGTCGGCTGCCTTGGTGAACGCCGCGTGCGCGCTCTCGCCCGCCACCACGCTCGGCCGTGCGATGCCACGCTCCCGACCGACGTCACGGGCCGTCTTGACCGCTTGCAGCAGGCTCTCGGTGCCACCCGAGGTCAGGTACCCCTCGACGGAGCCACCCGCGGCCGGGTCGTCGGCGCCGAGCAGCGAGGCGGTGTTCGAGACGATGTCGTGTTGCATCACGCCGATGCTGGGGAAAGCCAGGACATTGAGGCCGTTCTCGGCGCTGTAGAGCGACAGGGCGTCGGAGAGCAGCTCGTGGACGTCGTCGCCTGCCGAGTAGACCAGGCTGAACACTCGACCGCCGCGCCAGTCCTGGTCGTCCTGCTTCATGGCGATCAACCGCTGCATCACCTCGTCGCGGGGGAGGCCCTGCGCGGGCATCGGTGTGTGCGGGAACGTAGCCATGCACTGTTCTTAGTCCACAGGCGGCCGGGCGCGTACGGTGGTCCCATGACCGACCAGTCCGGAAGCGCTGATGTCGAGCGACGTGACTTCATTGGAGCGCTGACCAAGCAGCGAAAGCTCCTGTTGCGGACCGTGCGCGGCCTCTCCGAGGAGCAGGTTCGCCTCCGCCCCACGGCGAGCGCGCTCTGCCTCGGGGGCCTGATAAAGCACGTGACGCTGGCCGAACAGAACTGGTCCAGGTTCATGACCGAGGGCGCATCGGCCATGGGGGGAGACGATGCGGGCAGCATCGCTCATCACGCCGCCACCTTCGACATGACCGAGGACGAGACCATGGCCGTACTGCGTCAGCGTTACGAGGAGTGTGCCCGGTCCACCGACGAACTGGTCATGACACTGCCGTCCCTCGACATCTCGCACCCGCTTCCGGATGCGCCGTGGTACGAGCAGGGGGAGTGGTCAGCGCGGCGCGTGCTCCTGCACATCATCGCCGAGACGGCCCAGCATGCCGGCCACGCCGACATCATCCGCGAGACGATCGACGGCGCCAAGACGATGGGCTGAGAAACGCACCGCTCAGGTCATGAGCTCCAAATGATGGACTGCGGCTCGGTGTAGGCCAACAGCCCGTAGTCGCCACCGTCACGCCCGACGCCGGACATCTTGAAGCCGCCGAAGGGAGCGTCGTGGTGGCGCTGCGCCGTGTTGACCCCGACGTGCCCGGCCTGCAGCCGCTTGGCCACCCGCAGGGCACGGCCGCCGTCCTTGGAGAAGACGTAGTCGTAGAGGCCGAACTCGGTGTCGTTGGCGATGGCGATGCCCTCTTCTTCGTCGTCGAAGGGGATCATGGTGATGACCGGGCCGAAGATCTCCTCCCGCGCCACCCGCATGGTGTTGTCCCCGGTGATCAGCGTCGGCGCCACGTAGAAGCCGGTCGGCAGGTCCGCCGGCCGCTCGCCGCCGATCACGATCTCGCCGCCGTCCTCGATGGCCGTCTGAATGTGGGCCTCGATCCGCCCACGCTGCGCCGCCGAGATGACCGGCCCGATGATGGTGGCGGTGTCAGTGGGGTCGCCCACCTTGAGGTAGCCGGCCATCTGCACCAGGCCGTCGCGCACCTGGTCGAAGATGCTCCGGTGGACGACCGCCCGCGTCGGCGCGGTGCAGATCTGCCCGGAGTGGAAGGACCAGGTGGAGCCGATGCAGCCGATGGCGCCCTTCACGTCGGCATCCTCGAAGACGAGACAGGCGCCCTTGCCGCCGAGCTCGAGCAGCGTGCGCTTCATGGTGCGCGCCGCCTGCTCGCCGATTTTGACGCCGACCTGGGTCGACCCCGTGAAGCTGACGCAGTCGACCTCGTCGGAATCCACCAAGGCGGCGGAGGAGGCCGGACCGTTGCCGTTGACCAGGTTGACCACACCCGGGGGGAAGCCGACGTCGTTGAGGATGCGGACGAGCTCCACAATGGCGAGCGGGTCCTGCGGCGCCGGCTTCACCACGACGGTGTTGCCGGCGGCCAGCGCGGGTGCCACCTTGCCCGCCATGTTCACCATGGGGAAGTTGTACGAGGTGATGCAGGCCACCACGCCGAGTGGTTGGCGATTGACCATGGCGCCGATGATGCCGCCCGGTGCCAATGGCGTTGCCATCGCGGTCTGGGGGACGAGCGGCGTCTGCAAGACGGCCCGCGGGTCGCGGGAGTAACGCTCGAAGCGGTCCGCCGCGACCGGGACCTGCATGCGCGAGCCGACGGTCGCTGTCGCCCCGGTCTCGGCGATCACGAGGGGCAGCAGCTCGGAGGACTTGGCCCGGATGGCTGCCGCGGCCTCTCGCATGAGGGCGCCACGATCGTCGGCCGACCACGCCGCCCATCCCGGCTGTGCCTCCTTGGCGGCTGCGGCGGCAGCCAACGCGTCGTCCGCGCTGGCGTTGGGCGCCAGGCCGACGATCTCCTCGGTGGCGGGGTTGACGATCTCGTAGGTGCCGTCTGACGCGTCGACCCACTTGCCCCCGATGAGGAGTTCGTGCTCGTTGCGCTGGGTGGTCTCGGCCATATCTGCTCCCGGCTCGGGCGCCGCCAGCCGATCTGACGGCGCGTCACATTCAACCCTGCCCGGGCGGCGTTCCGCCAAAGCCGCCGTACCTCGGGCCTCCAGGCACCGCCCCGAGAGGATCCCGAGTGCCGAAATGGGGGTTCAAGGGGGGCAAATCGACTGAATTATGACTTTTGTCACTTCGCAAGGTCATATGCCCTGTGTGATTCTCTAAATTAGAAATCGTCCTCGGGGGAGTGAACGGAGTCGGTCATGAGCAGGCCTGCCGAAAAGGTCCCCGCCGCGCCACGCCCCGGCAACGTCGCGACCCATGCAGTCTCGGGGATCGTGGGCGACACCATTCTGGGCAGTGCCGACGTGGCCCAGGCCCGTGAGCGCCGTCGGATGGCCCGCCTCCGCCGTCTCGTGGCGGTCACCGCCCTCGTTCTCGGCTGGATAGTGATCCGCCGGGTTTCGGGCCACGGCATCTTCCCCACGGTCCACCTCCCGCACGGGCTGGGCACCATCCTCCCCATCTTCCTCATCATCGGGATGCTGGGCGCCGTCATGCTGGCCCCACTGCTGGCCGCCGGCCGGTCGCCGCACACGCTCATCCGGCCCGGCGAGACCGAGGTCGGTCTTGAGGACCTGGTGGGCATCGACCCGATCAAGGCCGAGGTGGTGCGCTCCATCAATCTGTTCCTGGCCCACCAGACCTTCCGCGACGCCATGGGTGGTTCGTCGCGACGCGGCGTGCTCTTCGAGGGGCCGCCGGGAACCGGCAAGACCTTCGTGGCCAAGGCCATGGCCAAAGAGGCCAACGTCCCCTTCCTGTTCGTGTCCGCATCGGCCTTCCAGTCGATGTACTACGGGCAGACGAACCGCAAAATCCGTTCCTTCTTCAAGCAACTGCGCAAGCACGCCCGCAAAGAGGGTGGCGCGATCGGTTTCATCGAGGAGATCGACGCCATCGGCGCGAGTCGACGTGGCATGGGCAGTGGCGGGGGGACCGAGGGCGTCTCCGGCGTGGTGAACGAATTGCTCGTGCAGCTGCAGTCGTTCGACACCCCGACCCGCGGTCAGCGCGTGGCCTGGGCCTGGATCGACCTGCTCAACCGCTACCTCCCCGACGGGAGCAAGCTGCACAAGCCGACCGTGGTTCCGGCGAACGTGCTCGTGGTGGGAGCGACCAACCGCAAGGACGACCTCGACGCGGCGCTGGTCCGCCCGGGACGCTTCGACCGTTCCATCTACTTCGGCCTGCCGGGCCGGCGGGCCCGGGGCGACATCATCGCCTACTACCTCGGCAAGAAGGCCCACGCCGCTGACCTCGACGAGCACGGCGCCGTCGACATCGTGGCCGGCATGACGTTCGGCTACTCACCGGCTGCGCTGGAGCGGCTGATGGACGAGGGCCTCGTCATCGCGCTGACGCACGGTCGCTCGGCCATGACGATGTCCGACGTCGCCGAGGCCAAAATGTTGGTCGAGCTCGGCGTCACCGACGAGACCATCTACACGCCGAACGAGCGTGACCGCGTGGCCACCCACGAGGCCGGTCACGCGACCGTGGCCTACTTCGTGGGCCAGACGCGCCAGCTCGACGTGCTCTCCATCGTCAAGCGCCGCGACTCCCTGGGCCTCCTGCAGCACTCCGACACCGAGGAGCGCTTCACCCAGAGCAGCGAAGAGCTGCGCGCGCTCCTGCAGATCGCCATGGGCGGCATGGTGGCCGAGGAGCACTGGTTCGACGAGGTCTCGACAGGCCCGGCATCGGACCTGGCTGCTGCCACCTCCATCGGAGCCCAGATGATCGGTGCCTGCGGCATGGGCACCTCGCTCATTTCGGTTGCCGCGGCCGGCAACGGGTTCATGGAGGGCAGTCTCGTTGACAAGGTTCTCGGTGATAAGGCGGCCCGGGCCGAGCTCGACACGCTGCTCATGGGCAGTTGTGACGCCGCCAAGGAGATCGTCTCCACGCACCCGCAGGTCGTCGAGGCCCTCCGTGATGCCCTGCTCGAGCGCGATGAGCTCGTGGGCGCAGAGATCACCGAGGTGATCGAGACTGCGCTGCGCGCTCCCCAGCCTTCGGCGATCGCCGAACTGCGCCCGTCGGGCACGGCCGGGGGCCTGGCCTGATCCACCGTCACCGCGGAGGAGGGGACTTCTTCCCTCCTCCGAGCATGCGCAACACCAGACGGCCGAGCCGGCTCGGAGGTTTCGCGGCTTGCGCAGCCTTGGCCGCGGCCTCGTGGTCCTTGGTCAGTGGGCCGCCGAGCCTCCAGTACCGCCTGCCTCCGCCGCTGTAGCGCACGTAGTCGGGAACGGGAGGGAGCGTGCGCTTGGGTTTGCGTCGCCGCTTGCGGTTTGCGCCCTGACTCACCTGATGAGTATGGCGCACGGACGGGGCCGCTGCCGGACCGGGGCGCTGGGTGCGATCCACCGGAGTGACTCGGTTGCGACCGCAGTGGCAAGGACCGTCCGCATGGGTCCCGAGTCGATGGCCTTCGTGCATCAGTCCGCCGCGACGTACAGATGGCGCGGCGAAGGTCGGCCGCTCTAAGCGGAACCGGCTGGGTAACCCCCCCTCCCGGATCGGATCGGGTCGGGTCGGGTCGACTATGGACGCTCGCGACGCTCGGGATCCGGCCGTCACCCTGGTCCAAAGTACCGAAGGGCGCGACGCCATGACTCGGCCACTCGGGCCGACGAAGCGCAGTTCCCCGTTGGCATCGCCCGACATGGACCAGCCGTCGCTGTGCACCACGCCGTGGTGGTGCTTGCAAAGGAGGACGATGTTGGGAAGATCGGTCGTGCCGCCCGGTTTCCAAGCCACAATGTGGTGCACATTGGTGAAGGTCACGTTGGTACAGCCGGGGAACCGGCAGTGCCGGTCTCGGCGTGTGACCTCCCGGCGCTGCGCGTGGGTCGGGAACCTCTTGGCCCTGCCCTCGTACATGGTGTGCCCGACGTCGTCGTCAACGGCCACCGCGATGGTGGCGTCACAAGCGATGCGCTGTACTGTCTCGCAGTCGATCAGGCCGTCCCGCTCGAGGTCACCGGCCAGTTCGGTCGTGTCACCGGATTCGGCGACCAGGGCCTCCATCGGGGCGTGGACCACCACGAAGTAGGGGCTGGCCGTGGTGGTCGAGGGGGACGGGCCCGAAGCCATCGCCGTGAGCCCGTCGCAGCGACGCTGGTCCAAGGGTGTGTCCGGGTCGGCCGGCACCATGGCAGCCAGGGCATCGATCCAGGCCCGGGTCGCGGCGTAGGACTCGGCGGGCAACTGGGCGTTCATGGTCCGGTGCTCGTCGTTGAAGCGCAGATAGCGCCCCTGGTGCTGCTGGCGCGAGTCGGGCTTGGTACCTCGAACGGCCGACATCCGGGCCACATCGGCGAGCTCACGCACCGTGCACTCGAGAGCCTGGTCACGCAGCTCCCGCTCGGTCTCGGGGGTGGCCACGTCGATGACGGCGCGCACTTTGTCGAAACTGATGTCGCCCGCACACATCGACCCCACCAGGTGCGGGACGTCCCAGGCTTTCCCGCCCACATGGGTGAGACTGCGCGCCGTCGCCGCCGAGACCCCGAAGCACTCCACCACCCAGGCTTCGGTCGATGTCGCACCGTCGCCACGGAAATCCTCGGACCGGTCGACCTCGCCCAGCAGGACGGAGATTTCGCCACGGGCCGCCGCGTCAATGCGGAAGAGCTCCTTGAGGCGTTCGGCCCGGTCCTCCTTCGAGAGTGAGGCCGCCGCAGCAATCGGATCACTGATCTTCGGCATCGACAGATGAATGGTCCCGTCCGCCGCGGCAGGGGTGCGCAGAAAACCGCGCGGTCAGCTCATCAGTTGTCGAGCGCGGCGGCAATGGCGGCGCCGGTCGCCGACGAGTTCAGATAGGGCTCGGGAGCGTGGGCCCTGTGCCCATTGTCGATCACGAGCTCCTCGACCTGCGGCCCGAAATGGTCGGCCAGGCAGGTCTCGCAGGCCTGGTCGTTGACCGCACGCACGTTGACCCAACGCTGCACCGAACCGGGCCAGGCTCCG
>CAWACN010000037.1:0-21014 GCA_963780525.1 uncultured Acidimicrobiaceae bacterium
TCCTCGGCACACGCGGTGGCCAGGTTGTCCAGGTCGAGGTTGTCCAGCAGGTGGACGCCCATCGCCACAATGACGACGGTGTGGATCGGCATGACGACCCCGTCGACGCGCGACGGCAGCACGTCGGACACCCCGTCACTCCCCAGGGCGGCCACGTCGCGGCCGCGCAGCCAGGGGAGACACGACGCGTCGAGCCCGGCGGCCAGGCTGCCGGCGTCCCACGGCCCATTGGCGCGTCGCCAGGCCCAGCGTCCGGTGCGGACGAGCAGTGCGTCGCCGGGCTGCACCACCAGGCCGGCCTGCTTCTCGGCCGCCTCGAGGTCCTCGGGGAAGATCGGCTCTCCGGGCTCGAGCGCGTCGACGCCGCGCAGCGCGGGGATGTCGAGCAGCACGCCCCGCGTCACGATGCCGGCGCGGAGCTGGTGGATGCCCAGCTTGGTCGCCCCATGGGCGGTGACGGCCTCGGCGGGGTACCCGTTGTAGAGCCGCCCCTCGTGGAAGATGTGGCACAGCGCGTCGATGTGGCTGGTGGAGAAGCCATGAGGCGAAATGGCGAAGTAGTCCGCCCCCATACCCTCGGTCGCCGTGCCGGTCATGTGGTGGGCCACCGGGAGCGGGTTGTCGGCCGAGGGCCGCGTATCGAGCGGCCGGGCGCAGGACACGGTCCGGCCCGAGCGCACCGTCGCCGCTCCGGCTGCGGTGACCTCGGGGGTGATCAGATTCAGAGCCCCAAGCTCGTCGTCCTCGCCCCAGCGCCCCCAGTTGGAGAGTGTCTGATGGAAGGCCAGGACGTCGGCCGTTGTCATGGGCGCCCGGGGCACGGTCGCACCGTAGCCCGCACCCTCTACGATCGGCTCATGACGACACTCCAAGGTGACTACGAGCCCAGCCCATCCGACTGGGTCAAAGACCAGGTAGCCGAGTACGAGGCCTCCGGGGGCCAGCGGGCCAACACCCTGCTCGACACCGGCCTGCCCATCATTGTGGTGACGACCCGGGGGGCCAAGAGCGGCAAGGTGCGCAAGACCCCGGTCATGCGCGTCGAGCACGACGGTGAGTACGCGCTGGTCGCCTCCAAGGGTGGGGCGCCCGAGCACCCCGAGTGGTTCTACAACCTGGAGGCGCATCCCGGACGAAGTACTGATTCAGGACGGTCCTACGCCGTTCGCCGTGTCGGTGCGCGAGGTCAGCGGCGACGAGAAGGCCACCTGGTGGGAGCGCGGGGTGGCGGCCTACCCGCCCTACGCCGAGTACCAGGAGAAGACGGACCGGCAGATCCCCGTGTTCGTCGCCTCGCCGAAGAGCGCCTGACCCTCCGCCTCAGCGCGGCGCGGGCGAAGGCCTGCACCATGGCCTTGCGCCAGGGGACGAGGTTCTCCTCGCGTTCATGTGCCGTCTTGCCGAGACGCACCACCATGAGGTCGAGGCTTGGGCACAGCGTGATCGACTGGCCTTCGTAGCCCGAGGCACGGAAGGTGCCGAGCGTGTCGCCGGCCACGCCCCACCAGTGGGCGCCGTAGGGGCTGGCGTCCTCGGGGTCCTCGGAGACCCAGGTCCGGCCGTAGTCGACCCATCCATCGGGCAGCAGGCCGAAGCCGTCCCACACTCCGCCGCGGAGGTAGAGCAGCCCGAAGCGCGCGTAGTCGCGCGCCGTGGCGTACAGGGAGGACGAGGCGACCCACGTGCCGGACTCGTCGAACTCGGGGTCGGCGCTCGTCATGCCCAACGGCCCGAAGAGGCGGCTGTGCAGGAAGCGGGCGTACGGTTCGCCCGGCCCCACGGTGCGGGCGACGATGCCCGAAATGATGTTCGACGTGCCCGACGAGTAGTTGAAACGCGTGCCCGGCGGCGCAGCGAGGGGACGATCGGCGGCGAAGTGCGCCATGTCGCTCTGGCCGTCCCCGTACAGCATCTGAATGGTGTCGGAGACGTCGCCGTCCACGTAGTCCTCGGCAAAGGCGAGCCCGTCGCGCATGGCCAGGAGGTGGCGCAGTGTGATGGCGTGGCGGGGGTCGCCGGCGTCGGCCCACTCGGGAACCGGCGCAGGGGCGTCGAGGTCCACTTTGCCGTCGCGGACCAGCAGGCCCACCGTCGCGTGCAGCACCGACTTGGCCATCGACCAGCTGAGGAGCGTGGTCTCCGCCGTCACCGGCGTGGGCGGGCGGTCGAAGTGCTCGAGCGCGCCCTGGTAGCGCTCTGCCACCACGCGGCCGCCGTAGACGACCAGCACGGCGAAGGTCTGGGCCAGCGGCCCGCCATCGTCGAAGACCTCGTCGAGGAGCGGGTCGAGGTCGACACCACGCGGCACCTCGCCCGTGGGCCACTCCTCGGTGGGCCAGTCGGCGCCGGCCGGTTGCGGTGGCAGCGGGACGAGGCTGCTCACAGCGAGGAGAGGAAGGACAGCAGCGCGGCGTTGGTCTCTGCCGGCTTCTCCTGCTGCACCCAGTGCGCCGCTCCGTCGACGACGGTGGTGCCGCGGTAGTCGGGCAGCGCGGCGGCCATCTCCTCGGCCGCGTTGGGCATCATCAGGGCCACCGGGTCGAGGACGCCGGTCAGGAAGCCGGTCGGCATGGTGTAGACGGAGGCGGCAATGTCGTGCGAGCGCTCCCAGTTGGCATCCATGTTGCGGTAGAAGCTGCAGGGGCCGAAGAAGCCGCCCTTCTCGAAGGCCGCGGCGTAGACATCGACGTCGGCCTCGGTGATCCAAGGCGGGAGCACATCCGGCGCCGGCAGTCAAAATGTCCTGGAAACGCGTCCCCTCCCGCGGCGCGTCCGAAATGAGTGGCCCGGCGTGGGCCATGCCCTCGGCGCCGGCCGAGTAGAGCATGGTGCGCAGGAAGCGACGCGGGTCGGCCTCGAACTCGGCTTCGGCCGGACCGACCGGCTGGAAGTAGAGCATGTAGAAGAACGTGTCGGGGAAGAGCATCTCGAAGATCTGAATCGGCGGGGCGGGAGCGTTCGAGTACGGCACGCTCATGTTGTAGAGCGACGACACGCGTCCGGGGTGCAGCCGTCCCATCTCCCAGACCACCATGGCGCCCCAGTCGTGGCCGACGAAGGCGGCGGTGTCGTAGCCGTAGTGGTCGAGCAGGCCGCAGAGGTCGCCCGTCAGCTTGTCCGAGCCGTAGTCGGTCACCTCGGTGGGGTGCGAGCTCCCGCCATAGCCGCGCAGATCGGGGGCGTAGGCGCGGTAGCCGGCGTCGGCCAGCGCGACCAGTTGATGGCGCCATGAGTACCAGAGCTCGGGGAATCCGTGGCAGAGAATGACGGGAGGACCATCGGCCGGCCCCGCCGCCGCCACGTGCAGCTCAATTCCGTTCGTCGGCACCTGTTCGTGCGTGAACTCAGCCATTCGGTGTCACCTTCTCCTCGGTCTCGTCTCCTGCCTTGTCCCCAGCTGTGGCCGCCTTGTCGGCTTTCTCCTCGTGATGCTTCTGAATGGCCGACATGACGGCATTGCCGGCGGCGCCGATGAACTCGGGGCGGTTCTCTGCGGCCCAATCACGGCTCCGGGTGAGCGAGTCGGCCGAGTCCTGGAACCGGGGCGCCACGTAACGGGCGATCAGCTCGTAGGAATGGCGGGTGGCGGCCGTGTCGGCCCACTCGTGGCCCATAAGGAGGAAGGTGCCGAAGCCCTTGGATTGCACTTGCAACCGGGCCACCTGTGCGATGGCGTCCTCCACCGTGCCGATGACGGCGAAACCCGATGCGTTCAGCGCGTCGACGAGCGACTCGAAGTTCTCGGTGTTCGGCGCCAGGGGGAGCGCGGCCACGCGCTGGAAGTAGTCGACCCACTCCTCCAGTCCGAAGGCGACGTCGGCGATCGCCTGTTCCTTGGTGTCGGCGATGTGCATCGGCCCGACGAGGCGCCACTTGTTGCGGTCGACGGTGGTGGAGAACTCGGCGGCTCGCTCCTCCATGACATCCCAATGAATGCCGAGCACGTCAAAGCCCCCGGCCGAGGTGGCCCCGATCGACAGCAGGCTCGTGCCGAAGCGCCCGGCCGCACGGGGCCCGGCCGGCGACACCTGCGCCGCGACGGCGACCTCGGGGAAGGGGCGTTGGTAGGGCCGCAGCTGCAGGCGCGCCTTCACGAGCTTGAACCACTCGGTCTCCATGGTGACGGTCTCACCGGCCAGCAGAAGCAGAATCGCTTCGAGAGACTCTTCCATCATGTCGCGCTGCTTGGCCGGGTCGATCCCCATCATGAAGGCGTCGGAGGGGAGCGCACCCGGGCCGACGCCGAACATGACGCGACCCCGTGTCAGGTGGTCGAGCAGCACCATGCGGTCCGCCAGCATGAACGGATGGTGGTACGGCAGCGACGACACGCCCGTGCCGAGCCGGATGTGCTTCGTTCGTTGCGCGGCAGCGGCAATGAAGACCTCGGGCGAGGCGATGATCTCGTAGCCGGCCGAGTGGTGCTCGCCGAACCAGGCCTCGTCGAAGCCGAGGGCGTCGAGGTGCTCAATGAGCTGCAGGTCGCGCTCGAGCGCCAGCGTGGGGTTCTGGCCCACGGGATGGAACGGGGCCAGGAAGATCCCGAACTTGAGGCGGCCGTCGGCGTCAATGGTCGTCATTGGTCTCCAGAGTCAGTGAGTGGGGCGAGCGGGACAGCGGTCAGGGTGTTACCAGGATCTTGCCGTGCTCGCCGGGCGTGCGCAGCGTCTCGAATGCGCCGGGCGCGCCGGCGAGGTCCACCGTCGAGGTGACCAGGAGATCGGCGCCCGGCATCCCGTCGGCGAGACGCTGCAGCGTGGCGCTGAACTCGGCGGGGGTGTAGCCGAAGGAGAAGCGCAGCTCCATCTCCTTGGTCACAGCCATGAAGGGCTCAATGGTGTCGCTGTGCATGCAGACGCCGACCACCACAATGCGACTGTGCGGCGGCGCGTCCGCCAGCAGTGACTGCAGCATGCCCGGGACGCCCACCGCCTCAAAGATCACGGGGTCAGGGACGGTGGCGCCCAGCATGGCGGACCCGATGCGCTCCATGACGGTGCGGGCGATGCCGAAATCGGACCAGCGGTCGTGCGGCGAGCCCTGGGCAGGGTCGAGGACCTCATCGGCCCCGAAGGCCTCGGCGAGGCGGCGCCGCGTGGGCGAGAAGTCCGCGGCCAGGACCGGGCCGTGGCCGCGTCCCTTGAGCGCGGCAATGACGGCGAGCCCGACCGGTCCGCAGCCGACGACCAGGCAGGGCTGCCCCGGAGCGAGCCCGGCCAGTCCCACGGCATGCTCGCCCACGGCCAGTGGCTCGGTCAGCGCGGCCAGGTCGGTCTGGAGCGAGTCGGGCACGGGGAGCAGGAGCAATTCCTGGAGCACCATGTGCTCGGCCAGCGCGCCGGGGTACGCGTTCGAGTAACCGATCTGCTCCACGCCGGTCGGGCCCAGCAGGATGGGCACCGAGCAGACGCGTGTCCCGACCGGGAGGGTGCCGGCCGTCTCAGGCCCGTGCTCCAAGATTTCCGCGCAGAACTCGTGGCCGAAGACGCAGTCGGCCGTCGGATTGAGCGCGGGCACCCCGACGGAGCCCATGAGCTCTGTGAAGTGACGGAAGTCGGCCAGCGCATGCAGGTCGGACCCGCAGATGCCGGCGGAGAGCGAACGCACGAGCACGTGACCCGAGGAAGGGACCGGTTCGGGCACGTCGCCCACCACCAACCGTCCATCCCTCGTCACCGCCGCACGCATGGCTGGGCCCACCCCCACGGACAGCGCGGCCGCCCGCATTCGTCGCTACGTTTGCCCGGTGAGTTTCACACACGATGCTGCAGCGCGCCTGTTCGAAGGGCGCATCGCGCTGGTGACCGGCGCCGCCCGCCCGCGAGGCATCGGCCGTGCCACCGCCGTGGCCCTGGCCAGGGGCGGGGCGGATGTGGCCTGCCTCGACATCGCGCAGCCCTATGCCGACGCGCCCTTCCACGGCACCGGCAGCGGCGACGACCTCGAGGCGGTCGCCGCCGAGCTGCGCCAGCACGACGTGCGGGCGATCACCCTCCGGGCCGACATCTCCGACGAGGCGGCGGTCGAGGCTGCGGTGGCGCGGGCCACCGAGGAGCTGGGGACCGTGACGCTGGTGGCCAACGTGGCCGGGGGCAGCGGCCCGGGGTTCGGCCTGGGACCGCTGCTCGGTGTCCCCGCCGACGAGTTCCGCCGTGTGCTCGACGTCAACGTGGTCGGGACCTGGCTGGTGTCGAAGGCCTGCGCCGGTCGCATGGTGGACGCCGGCGTGGGCGGGCGGATCTGCAATGTCTCGAGCCAGGCCGGCAAGCGCGCCTTCCCGTTCCTCGGCGCTTACTGCGCCGCCAAGGCAGGGGTGATTCTGCTCACCCAGACCATGGCCCTCGAGCTCGGACCGTCCGGCATCAGTGTCAACGCCGTGTGCCCGGGCACGGTGGACACGGACCTCATCAACCGCGACGCCATGTTCGAGACGCTGATGGGCGGCCCCGACGGGCTGGCCGACTTCATCGCCCGCGAAATCCCGCTGGGCCGCCTGCAGGACGCGGACGAGATCGCCGCCGCCATCGTCTGGTTGCTGTCCGACGCCGCCCGCGGCGTCACCGGTGAGGCGTTGAACGTGAGCGCCGGACAGACAATGGTGTAGCCGTGCCGATCCTCGAAGCCCGTCACGACCTGGCCCACCCCGTCGAGGGCGACAGCGCCTGGAGCGAGTCGTACTACTTCAACGCCTATGACCCCGGCACCGACTCGGGTTTCTTCACCCGCGTCGGCATTCGGCCCAACGAGGGGACGATGGATGTCGGCATGTCATTCTGGCTCCCCGACGGCGAGCTGGGTGAGTACCGCTGGGTCAAAGAGCAACACGAGATGATCGACTCCGTGCTCGAAGTCGGCACGGTGCGCTACGACATGGTCGAGGCGCTGCAATCGTGGCGGCTGACCATGGACGGTGAGGTGCAGGCGCGCCCGTGCCGGCGCGGCGAGACGGGCACCCACCCCGTCCCTGTCGCCTTGGACGTGCGTTTTGACGCGGTGACCCCTGCCATCGGCACCGACGGGCAACCGAGCGGCGGGCCGAAGTCGGCCGAGGCCGCTGCCGCGGCCGGAACCGTGGGCAAGGGCCACCTTGAGCAGGCGGGCCGTTGGACGGGCACGCTCACCGTCGATGGCACGCCCCACGAATGGCGGGGCGCCCACGGCAACCGGGACCGCTCCTGGGGCCCGCGTCGGTGGGGTGGCCCGAAAATGTGGCGCTGGTTCTCCATCAACATCGGCGAGGACATGCACTTCGGCGGCATCCGCCTCGGCACCGACGCCGGCGACCTGCATCGCGGCTGGGTCTGGAACGGCAGGCGGGCCACGTCGGTGGCCGAGTGGCGCCTGCGTACAGAAGTGGCCGAGGACGGCGTGACGCAACGCGTCGTCCATCTCGACGTGGTGGACAAGACGGGGCGGACGTACCCGCTGCGCGGCGACGTCATGCGCGTGGCGGACATCGGCCGGGCCGGCGGCACCATGGTCAACGAAGGGTTGGCCCGCTGGACCTATGAGGACCCGGCCGGCCCGGCACAGACCGGCTACGGCATCTGCGAGTACCTGCACCAGCTCGACGACGGCGGGAGGCCTGTCGTCCCCGTCGAGTAGGGATGCCGTCCCGCCTGAGCAACGAGGAGCTGATGGAGGGGTTGGGCCGTGCGCTCGGCGGCACGGTACACGGCCTGCACCGACTGTCGGGTGGCGCCTCGCGGGTGACGAGCGCGTTCGAGCTCGAGGCCGACGGCGGCCCGATGCGCCCGCTCATCCTGCAGATGGATCGCAGCGAGAGCGCTCCGAAGGGCCGGGTCCGGATGGAGGCCGCCCTGCTGCGGGCCGCCGCGGCAGCCGATGTCCCGGTGCCCTCCGTCGTGGCCCTCGACGACGGGACCGAGCTCGGTGCCAGCTGGTTGGTGCTGGAGCGGCTCGAGGGCGAGACCATCCCGCGCAAAATCCTGCGCGACGCCGAATGGGACGCAGCCCGTTCGGGGCTGACCGAGCAGGTCGGGCGCGCCCTGGCCGCCATCCACACGGTCGACCCGGCCACAATCGAGGGCCTGCCGCCTGCGGACCCGCTCGGCGACCCGCTGCCCTTCCTCGATGCGCTGGGCGAGGTCCGGCCCGCGCTCGAGCTCGGGGTGCGCTGGCTGGCGGCCCACCGCGCCGAGAGCGGGCCGCAGGTGACGGTGCACGGCGACTACCGCATGGGCAACTTCCTGGTCGCGCCCGACGGGCTGCGCGGCGTACTGGACTGGGAGCTGGCGCACGCGGGCGACCCGGCCGAGGACATCGGCTGGCTCTGCGCGCCGGCGTGGCGTTTCGGCGGCAGTGGCGAAGTCGGCGGCTTCGGCGCGCTCGACGACCTGCTGGCCGCCTACGCCGACGCCGGCGGCGACGCCATGACGCCGGCGCGCGTGCACTGGTGGCAGGTCTACGCCACGGTCAAGTGGGCCACCATCTGCGCCCTGCAGGCTTCGGCGCACCTGAGCGGGGCCACGCGGTCGGTCGAGCTGGCCGCCATCGGCCGGCGTGTCTGCGAGAGCGAGTGGGATCTCTTCACCCTGCTGGGCACGCCGCCGCCGCCGACCGCCGGACCGGTCCCGGCGGACGGACCGACGCCCCCTTTCGGCCGCCCGACGGCCGCCGAGCTCGTCGAAGCGGTGCGGGAATACCTCGAAGGGCTGCTGGAGCGCAGCGCTGACGGGGCCCGCTTCGAAGCCCGCGTGGCGCGCAACGCCCTGGGCGTGGCCGAACGCGAGCTCCTTCTCGGTTCTTCGTTCGCCGCCGCCCACACGGCGCGCGTCACCGAGCTCGGCTTCCGTGACGACGCCGCGCTGGCCGCGGCCTTGCGGTCGGGCGTGCTCGACGACGGGTGGGAGTCGATTGCGCCCGCACTCGCGGCGTCGGCGCGGGACCAATTGTCGGTGGCGAACCCCGGCTACCTGCCGGCGGCCAGCCGGGAAAGCACGGCGGGTGCCGGGGACGGCACGTCTGCCTGACCCGCAGTCGACGGGTGCGGCTCCGCCTCGAGCGAGGCATCGGCCACTTCGGTGACCTTGTTGCCGACGCCCTGCAGCAGCGCCCCGGCCACCAGCGCGCAGGCGATCATGAAGATCCAGGCGTGATGAAAGGCTTGCACGGCGCCCTCCCCGGTCGAGACGCCGAGGATGGCGACCAGCCCGGCGACGCCGAGCGCGATGCCGATCTGGCGGCTCATGACGTAGAGCGCCGACCCGGTCGCGAAGCGCTCGGGAGGCAGGGGCGCCGTGGCGGCACCGCCGAGCGAGGGGAGCATGAGCCCGACGCCGATGCCACTGAGGAGGCTTCCCGGGAGGTAGGCGCCGGCCCAGTCCGGCGTGACGCCGATGTGGGTGATCCACCACACCCCGCTGGCCGCGAAGAGCAGCGCGCCAACGGTGCCGACGGCCCGATGGCCGAAGCGGGCGCCCAAGAGCCCGCCCGGGAATGCGGTGAGCCCGGCCAGCAATGGTCCGGGGGCGATCATGAACCCGGCGCTCAGCACCGACTCGTGCCAGAGTCCGGTGAGGAGCAGCACACCACCCAGGACGAGGGCACCGAAACCGCCGAAGAAGGCGAGCGAGCTCAGGTCCGCCAATGCCACGGCGCGGTGGCGGATCACGGCCGGCTCAATGATCGGGTTGGGGTGCCTGGACGAGCGCAGGACGAGCCCGGCGACCGATGCGACGGTCAGCGCGAAGGCACCGAGGATGCGCCCGCCCGTCCACCCCCAGTCCGAGCCTTGGACGATGCCGGCGACCAGGCTGGCCACAGCGACGGTCAGCAGCGCCGCCCCGAGGAGGTCGGACTTCTGGGCATCGGGGTCCCGGACCTCGTCGAGCGTCCGGACACCCAGCACCAGCGCCACCAGCGCGAACGGCAGGTTGACCAGGAACACCCAGCGCCAACTGGCCTGGACCAACAGGCCACCGATCGGTGGGCCGAGGGCGGCCGCCGCCCCGCCGACGGCCGACCACAACCCGATGGCCGCGCCTTTGCGTTCCGGACCGAACGCCGGCAGGAGGAGACCGAGCGAGGTGGGCAGCATGAGGGCGCCGCCGATCGCCTGCAGGACGCGGGCACCGACCAGGAGACCGAGGGACGGGGAGAGGGCGCAGAGCGCCGAGGCGGTGGTGAAGATGGCCAGTCCGAGGAGGAAGGCCCGCTTCCGGCCGGCCCGGTCGGCCCAGCGCCCTGCCGGCACGAGGGCGGCGGCGAACACGATTGTGTAGGCGCTCAGCACCCAGGAAAGGGAGCTCAGGCTCTCGCCGTGGTAGCTGGCCGAAATGCTGGGAAAGGCGATGTTGACGATGAACAGGTCGAGCGAGGACAAGAACACGCCGGTGAGCACGATGAGCGAGGTGAGGACCGGCCTGGCACGCTTCACAACGGGCTGGCTCTCTAGCAGTTCTGTCACGCAACTCACTCTAAGGGAGATAGTTGTATAAAACAACCCACTGACCCGAATTGTGGGTTATGCTGGAACAATGTTGAAGAGGGACTACCCCACGCAGTACTGCCCGGTGGCGTCGACACTCGAGGTGATCGGGGAACGCTGGACGGTGCTCATCATCCGTGACGTCTTCCTGGGCATCCGTCGCTTCGACGACATTCAGCGCGACCTGGGGGTGGCCCGCAACATCCTGCAGGTGCGTCTGGAGCGCTTGGTCGAGGAAGGGGTCCTGGTCAAGCGCCCGTACCAGGAGCGCCCACTGCGCTGCGAGTACCGCCTGACCGAGAAGGGTGCCGACCTCTGGCCCGTCCTGGTGGCGATGCTCCAGTGGGGCGACCGTCACGCGCTGGAGGGTGAGCGGCCGATGATCCTCCAACACCGGAGCTGTGGCGGTGAGCTCGACGACCGCCGGCGCTGCCAGACCTGTGGCGCGGACGTGACGGTGACCGAGGCCATCGCCATCCGGACGCAGGCGCACCGCCGGGGACCCGACATCGGGGCTGACGCCACCGTGACGGAGACCGTGAGGGAGACCGAGACGGCCACCAGAGCCGTACCGGTCTGAACCGCCGGGCGCGCCGTCACCCGCATCGCTACCGTGCACACCATGAGTGACGACACGGCATGGCTGGACGCGACGGGGCAGGCGGAGCTGGTGCGCACTGAGGAGGTCTCGCCGACCGAACTGGTGGACGGAGCGATCGCCCGCATTGAGAAGCTCAACCCCGAGCTCAACGCGGTGATCCACGAGCTCTTCGACCGGGCACGTACGGCGGCGTCCGGCGCGTTGCCCGAGGGTCCCTTCCGGGGCGTCCCCTTCTTGTTGAAGGACCTCGGCGCCGAGCTGGCGGGGACGCCGTTCTGCGAGGGCCTGGCCTTCGCCGGCGATTACCACTCGACCACCACGCAAACGCTGACGCAGCGCTACATCGATGCGGGGTTCGTCATCTGCGGCAAGACCAACACGCCCGAGCTCGGCATTCTGCCCACGACAGAGCCGCACCGTTTCGGGCCGTCGCGCAACCCGTGGAATACGAATCATTCGACCGGCGGGTCCTCCGGCGGTTCCGCCGCCGCGGTGGCGTCGGGCATGGTGCCCGTCGCGCACGCCAACGACGGAGGCGGCTCCATCCGGATTCCCGCCTCGTGCTGCGGGCTCGTCGGGCTCAAGCCGACACGGGCGCGCATCTCGGGCGCCCCCGCCTACGGCGACATGATGGGCGGGCTCGTGGCCGAGCACGTGGTGACGCGCTCGGTGCGCGACTCGGCGGCCATCCTCGATGCGACAGCCGGCCCTGTCCCCGGTGATCCCTACTGGGCTCCACCGTTGCGCGGCCCCTCGTTCTCGGCTGCCGCGGCGACGCCACCGACGGGGCTACGCGTCGCGGTCATGACGGCGTCGCCCACCGGGAGCGAGGTGCACGCGGATTGCGTGGAGGCGGTCCGTGCCGCGGCTGCGCTCTGCGAGGCGCTCGGGCACCGGGTGGAGGAGGCGGCGTTGTCGGTCGACGGCGACGCCTTCACCGCACACTTCGTCAACCAGTGGGCCTGCAGCAACGCCTGGGCGATGGCGGACTGGGAGCAGCGGGTCGGGCGTGCGGCGACCGAGGGTGACGTCGAGCCACTCAGCTGGGCCCTCATTGAGCTCGGCCGCTCCATCGACGGGGGCCAGTACCTCATGTCGGTGCAGGAGCTGCAGCGCATCACCCGGCAGATCGCCGACTACTTCGAGGGCATCGACGTCCTGCTGACACCGACACTGGCTGAGCCCCCGGCACCGCTGGGCACGTTCGACTCGCCGCCGGGCGAGCCGCTGACCGGACTCTTCCGCGCCGCGACCTACGTGCCCTTCACCCCACCGTTCAACGTGACCGGCCAGCCCGGGATTTCGTTGCCACTGCACTGGAACGACGCCGGGCTCCCCATCGGCGTGCAGTTCGTCGGGCGTTTCGGCGACGAGGAGACACTGCTTTCGCTGGCCGGCCAGCTCGAAGAGGCGGCTCCGTGGGCCGGCCGCCGGCCGCCGGTCGCGGCGTAGGCGGCATCCGGGCGGCCACCTACCCCGGAGGGCTGGTGACCAGGACGCAACGCGTGCCCGAGTAGATCGTGGGCATGCACTTGTTGCAGTGGATGCAGAGCGAGGTCGTCGCGGCGTCAGCCTGCATGCGGTTCGGCAGGTCCGGTTCGCGCAGGAGGGCGCGGGCCATGGCGACGAAGGCGAACCCCTCGGCCAGCGCCATCTCAATGGTGGGGAGTCCGGTGATGCCACCGAGAAGGATGAGCGGCGTCGAGAGCGCAGCCCGGAACTGCCGCGCGTAGGGGAGGAAGAATGCCTCCTCGTACGGGTAGGAGCGCAAGAACCGGTGGCCGATGAAACGGAAGCCGAGCCGGACCGGTCCCGGCAGCGTGGACCCGAATTCCTGGAGCGGCGCGTCGCCCCGGAAGAGATACATCGGATTGGCCAGCGAGCTGCCCCCCGTCAGCTCGAGCGCATCGAGCGCGCCGTCGGCCTCGAAGAGCCGGGCGACCTCGACGCTCTCGTCGAGCCACAGGCCCCCGTCCACGCCGTCGGCCATGTTGAGCTTGGCGGTCACCGCTACCCCGGCGGGGGCGGCGTCGCGCACGGTGCGCAGGATGGCGCGGGCGAAGCGGGCGCGATTCTCGACCGAGCCACCGAACTGGTCGTCGCGGTGGTTGAGCTTGGGGCTCAAGAACGCGCTGAGGAGATAGTTGTGACCCACGTGCACTTCGATGCTGTCGAAGCCCGCTTCCACGGCCAACCGGGTGGCTCGGCGGTAGTCCTCGGTGATGCGCTCTATGCCGGCCGCGTCGACGGCGCGCAAGCGCGAGCCCATCGGCGTGAAGCCGCCCGAGGGTGAGAGGGCGGGGGCGCCGTTGGACCGGGCGTTGGCGACCGGCCCGGCGTGGCCGATCTGGGCGGCCGCAGCCGCACCCTCCGCGTGGACGGCGTCGGTCACCCGGCGCAGGCCCGGCACCGTGTCCTCGTTGAGCAGCAGGCAGTGACGATCTGTCCGGCCTTCGGGTGAGACCGCCAGGTACGCCACCGTGGAGAGCGCGGCTCCGCCGGCCGCCACGCGGCGGTGGAACTCGACCAGGGCGTCGCTCACCGTGCCTCCGGGCATCACGCCTTCGAACGTGGCGGCCTTCATAATGCGGTTGCGCAGGGTCAGGGGCCCGAGGGCGGCCGGGGCGAACACGGAGGGGACGGCGTCGGGCTGGGCGGGCCGGGGCATGTGGCCTACCTTTGCCCATCGGCGCCCCGGCCGCACACTGGTCTCAGGCGCACCGCTCCTCGGCGGCCGCCAACGCCGGGACGACAGGGGGGCCGCTGACGCCGCAATTCCAGGTGGGCTCGGTTGCGGCGGTGACGAGGTCGGGGGCGCCGACGGCGGGCGGTCTGCGGGGGTTGCGGATGGTCAGGGCGGCCAGGACCCCACCGGCAGCGCAGGTGATGCCCGAGATCACCATGGCGGTGCGAAAGCCGGCGGCCAGATTGGCGCTCTCGAGGGCTGCGGCACCGGTCAGCCCGGCCAGGAGCGGCAACACCGCCACTGCCAGGAGACCGGCCGCCCGGGCCACGACGTTGTTGACGGCCGACGCCACGCCGGAGTGCTCGGGAGGTGCGGCGCCCATGGCCGTCGCGGTCAGGGGGGCGACCGTGATGACCAGGCCGATGGCAAAGACGAGGACCGCGGGGAAGACCTGGGTCCAGTAACTGCCGGGTTCGGTCGCCCGGACGAGGAGGACGAGGCCGGCCGCAACGATGAGCGGCCCGACGGTCATCTGCAGGCGCGGTCCGATGCGGGCCGAGAGCGCACCGGAGCGCGCGGACAGGGCCAACATGACGAGCGTGAGCGGCAGCAGTGAGAGGCCTGCTTCGAGCGGCGAGTACCCCTTGACGATCTGCAACTCGACGGGGAGCAGGAAGAGGGCACCCGCGAGCGCGCCGTAGACGGCGAAGGTGACGCCGTTGGCCCCGCTGAACTGCCGGGAGCGGAAGAGGTTCAGGGGCAGCATGGGGTGGGTCCGACGGTGCTCGACCACGAAGAATGCCGGCAGCGCGACGACGGCCACCGACAGGCAGGCCACCACAGCGGGGCCCGACCAGCCGAGGGTCGGCGCCTCAATCAGCCCGTAGGTCAGGCCGCCGAGGAACACCACCGCCAGGGTGGCGCCGACGGTGTCGACGCGGCCACTGGCGGTGGGGTCGCGCGATTCGGGTACGTGGCGCGCGGTAATGACCAGGACGGCGGCCGCCACGGGCAGGTTGATGAAGAACACCCAGCGCCAGGAGCCGATGGCGAGCAGGTAGCCCCCGACGAGCGGCCCGGCGGCGCCGGCCACGCCGCCCAGCCCCGACCAGGCACCGATGGCACGGGCCCGGTCGTCCGGGCGGAACGACGTCTGCAGGATGGCCAGGCTGCCCGGCGCCAGCAGCGCGCCGCCGACCCCTTGCACGAGGCGGCCGGCGATGAGGAAGCCCGCCGTCGGGGCGAAGCCGCAGAGGGCCGACGCCACGGCGAACCAGGCGACCCCGATGGAGAAGACCCGCTTCCGTCCGTAGCGATCGCCGAGGGCGCCCCCGAGGAGCAGGAACGCGGCGAGGGTCAGGGTGTACCCGGTGACCACCCACTGCAGGGTGCCGACACCGCCGTGAAAGTCGCGTCCGATGGAGGGGAGCGCAATGCTGACCACGGTCGCATCGAGCATGGTGATGCCCGAGCCGAGGACGGTGGCCGCCACCACCCAGCGCCCACGTCCGCTCGAGAGGGCAAGAAGATCGGGCGTGGCGCCTGTCGGTGTCCTGCCACCGCCCCGGCCGCCGCCGGCTCGAGCGCTCATCGGACGCAGTTCATTGGGGGCAGCGATCCATGGTGAAGGTGACGGTGGCGCCGGGGTGGAGCACCGAGTTGGCGGCGGGGCTCTGTGTCAACACGGTCTGCACCACCGTGACCGTCGTGGTTGTGGTTGCTGCGACCGACGTGGACGTCGTCTTGGGTGCATGGGTCGTCGTCGTGGTCGCGGTCGGGCCGACCGAGAAACAGGCCCAGGTGAGTCCCACGGCACGGATGGCCCGCCGCGCCGCGGGGAACGGCAGCCCCACGACGGCGGGGACCTCGGAGGCGCCGCCGAAGCAACCAGACCAGTTGATCCCTATCAGCGCACCAGTTGGGGCGACGTCGCCGGGACTCAGGGGCGTCGCTCCCACGCGCATATCGGGGCTTTTGCCGGGGATGGCGAGCGAGGCGACGACACTCTGGCTGGCCACCGTGCCCTTGTTGCACGGCGTGTTGAGGCTCACCGACGGAAACCCGGCGGCGTGCAGGGCGGCGCGGGCAACCGCGATCCTGAGACCGATGACATCGGGGACGCGGACACCGGGCTGGGTCGTGGTGGTCGACGGAGATGTGGAGGTCGTCGGCGTGGTCGCGTGGTCGTCGTGGTCGTCGTCGTGGTCGTCGTCGTGGCGAGGACGTGGTGCGCAGCCCTCTTCTTCGCTGGGGCGGGAGCGTTGGCGCACGACGTCAGGAGGCACCCGGTCACGAGTGCGGCAATTCCCGATGCGGCGACCCGGACGCCCAGCGACATGGTCCCATTGTGGTTCCTGGAATCCGGTGGTGCTCCCGGGATGACGGCCCGGAGCGTTACTTCAGAATGTTGACGGCTCGGGCGACCACGAGAATGGCAACCACCAAGGAAATGGCCTCCTCGGCCATCATCATGAGCTTCATCCAGGGTTTCACGGCCGACACATCGGTCGGACTGAAGGCGGTGGCGGTCGCGAAGGCGAAGTGGAAGTAGTCGACGAACGACGGGGACCAGTCTTTTCCGACGTGTTGGGGGTGCAGCATTTCGGGAAAGATCAACGCAGGCTGGACGTGCCGGCCGGCGGCGCGGGCGGCCGGGCCGCCACGGTCCAGGTTCCAGTACCAGAGCGCGAACGTGATGATGTTGGAGAGCCAGATGGCGCCTCCACTGGCGAGCAACACCTTGGCGTTCTGCGTGAAGCTCGATACGTTGATGATGCCCACCACGAGCCGAATGGCTGCGTCCGCGTTGGCAACCGAGATGAGCCCTATCAGGACGCTGGTCAGGTTGTGCAACCAGCGCCGGTCGCGGTCGATTCGGCCCGGGTCGCCGATGATGAGAACGGCCAGGAGGCCGACGACGAGGACGAGGAAGAGCCACGCCGCGTCCCCGTTGCGGAGCTCGGACGGGAGTGCCGCCCGTAGGAGGCCGGTGACGACCACCGCGAGCGCCATGGGCCAGCGCGGCTCACCGAGCCGAGCCTGGGCAACGCCCTCGGCCGGCTGGGAGCGGGACGACATGGCGCCATCTTCGCCCACGGGGGCCCGGGAGTTGGGTGATCACCTCGGGAATCCGCCCGGCGGTCAAAGCTAAGGAACGTAGGCCCCCTGGAAGGCCAGCACGGCGTAGAGCGCCATGGCGGCGCCGGAGAGCACGTAGGTGACGATGGCGACACGCGTCGAGCGGAGCAGGGTGGATGCCGCCATCACGAGCGGGAAGGCGCTCAGCGCGTAGCGCTCGAAGGAATCGAGGTTCGAGCCGGACAACGCCACGACGACGACGCAGAGGGCGAAAGCGCCGTACGACGCAGGAAGGCGCCAGAAGGCGACGACGAGCAACACCGCGGCAACGGCGATCCACGGGACATGCAGCGCGTCGCCGATGTGGTGCCCGTGGGCGAGTGCGGTGAGCGAGTGGTAGATGGTGGAGAGAGGATCAGTCAGGGCGCCGTGATGGGCCTGCTGCTGCTGGACCTTGAGCGGTTCGAGAAAACCTCCGGACGTGTCTTTGACCCAGGCGAGATACGTCGCCGTGCCGGCCACGGAGGACACGATGGCTGCGGCCTTGCCCGGCCATTGCGCCCAGCGGCCGGAGGACCAGGAGCGGAGGACCTCAATGACCGCAGGTGCGAGCAGCAGGCAACCGATTGGCCGCGCGGTTCCGGCCAGGTACCCGAACAGAGCGGCCCACCACCAGGTGCCGCGCCGGATGGCCAGGAAGAAGGCGACGGCCAGGAGGACGAGCAACGCCTCCGAGTAGCCCATGACGAAAACGAACGCCGGCGGCGCCAACATGATGAGCCAGACCGCCCGTCGCGCCAAAAGGGTGTCGTGCCACTCGGACCGCACGAGCGCATAGATCCCCATGCCCAGGAGGAGCGCGGCCAGATTCGTGATGAGAAGGGAGGCGATGCCCACCGTCAGTGAGGTGACGTCGTGCAGGCCGCGGTCCAGCAGGGGTAGCAATGGAAAGAATCGAGTGGCCGAGCGTGGGAGTGCTCCGTAACCGTGGGCGGCGATGGTCTGGTACCAGCCGGCATCGGATCCCAACAGCCCGTCGTGCGACTCCAGCACCGCTTTGGGGTCGGTGATGTGGAAGTGCTTCACTTCGTACTTGGCCAGGCCGAGGGCAAACAGCGTGATGACGCGCGCCGTCAACCAGGGCAGCCACGCCTCGCCCAGGGCCTCGAGGAGCAGGCCGCGGCGGAGACGCCAGCGTTCGACGAGATTGGGAGCGGGGCCTGATCCGGTCGCAATTGCCACCTCTGCACCGGGCGTCATGGTGGGAACGGTGTCCACTGCTCCCCACGGCATGGGTGGATGTTTGCACGCGGATGCCGCCGGGACGGGATTTCAGGCACGGGCGTCGGCCAGGGAACGGTAGAGGTCAGCGAGCTCACGGCCACCCTGTTCCCAGGAGAACAATCGGGCGCGCTCCCTTCCGGCAGCGATCAGTCGCTCCCGGGCCGCCACGTCCGTTGCCGCCACGAGGAGGGCTTCGGCCAGTGCGTGCACGTCGCGGGGCGCGACCACGAGGGCGGCGTCACCGACGACTTCGGGGATGGCGCCGGCCGAAGTGGTCACGACGGGGACCCCCAGGGACATCGCCTCGAGCGGGGGGAGGCCGAACCCTTCGTACAGCGAAGGATAGGCAAGCAGCATCGCCCCGGCTATGAGGGTGCTCCTGTCCTCGACCCATCCGATCCGATGGATCCGGTCCGCGTGCCGGGCAGATCTGCGGGCGTCGTCCAGCGCGTCCTCACCCCACCCGGATGGCCCGGCGATGTTCAGCTGCAGGTCGGAGACGGAGCCGGCCACGCGATCGAACGCCGCCACCAGATCGGGGAGACCCTTGCGCGGCTCCACGGTGCCGATGGCGAGGATGTACGGCGGCGCCGACTCGTCGCGCAAGTGGGGAGGCGGCAGCGGCGTCAGCCCGTTGTGGATGACATGGACCCGAGCGGGGTCGACACGGAAGTGGTCGACGATTTCGCCGGCCATGGACTGCGACACGGTGTGCACGGAGGCGCCCTGGTCGAGGGCGCGACGGATCAGGGCGGGATAGCGCAGTGAGGTCGGGCCGCAGAGTTCGGGGAAGCGGACCGGGGTCAGGTCGTGCACGGTGACCAGCCGGGCCGCCCTAGGGGAAGGCGGGACGACGAAGTTGGTGCCGTGGACCACGTCCACCGGCCCGGTCCAGCGCTCCACCGCAGGGTGGTCGAAGCGTTCCCACGCCCGGAGCAAGGCGGTGGCCGGGATCGGGATCACCCGCCCGGCCCGAACCGTGCCGGGCAGCACGTCGGGCAGCGACCGCCCGGCTGTCGCGCTCGAGGCCGAAGGCGACGACGTCCACGGTGGGATCGGCCGACACCGCAGAGATGAACCCGGCCACCGAGACCCCCACTCCCGTCTGCATCCCCAGCAGAGGCGTGGCGTCGACCGCCACGACGACAGGTCTGGCCGGCCCGGGCATGCAGCGAACCTTAGGAGCGGACACCGCGGCGTCGTCTTACTGGCAGTTGCGGCAGCGACCCAGGATGGAAAAGTGATGGGGATCGATGCTGAAGCCGTATTGCTTCTGCGCCCGCTCGGCCAGGCCGGCGAACAACTCGTCGGGTGCCTTGAATGCCGTTCCGCAGTGTTCGCACACGAAGTGGCAGTGGGCACCGGCGGCCAGGTGGTAGGTGGCGGGACCGTGCCCGAGGTGTGAATGGACGACGACACCGAGTCGCTCGAGCTCCTCGAGATTGCGGTAGATGGTGGACAGATGCACGTCGGGGGCCTTCTCCTGGACGATCGAGGCGAGGTCCTCGGCACTGTGATGACCAGGATCGTTGAAGATGGCCTCGAGGAGCAGACGCCGTGAGTTCGTCACCCTTCCGCCGCTGGCCCGGACCAGGGCGAGGACGTCGTCCACTGAACTGACGTCACGCCGGGGGGCATCTGCGCCGAGCGGAACACCCATGATCACCCCACTGTATGGCGAGAAAGCTTGTTGCAATAGTGTCGCATTTGCTTTACGGTGGCAATAGCGATATGTCTGGATCCGGCGCGCACGAGGGGTACTCGGACGGGGCGGGCCCCACCGGTCGAATCAGCAAGATTCGCAACGGCCTGACTCGCCGGGAGTGGACCAAGGTGGGGCTGATGGCCGCGACCGTTCTCGGCCTGAACATTATGGGCTGGGCCATGCTCGCCCTGGCGCTCCATGGTCACCACCACCTCAACAAGACTGCGATCTTCGGGTTCGGGACCGGCGTCCTGCCTACACGCTGGGAACGCGGCACGCCTTTGACGCCGACCATATTGCGGCCATCGACAACACCACCCGGAAGCTGATTCAGGACGGGGAGCGGCCCCTCAGCGTCGGCTTCTCTTCTCGCTGGGTCACTCGACGATCGTCTTCGTCCTCGCGGTCCTGTTGAACTTCGGGATACGGGCGCTGAACGGAGCGGTGCGGAACAACAACTCAGCGCTGCACCACTGGACCGGCATCGTCGGTACGTCGATTTCCGGGACCTTCCTCCTGATCGGTCTCCTGAACCTCGTTGTCCTCTTCTCCATCATGAAGGTGAGCCGTGAGATGCGACAAGGAGGTACGACGACGCTGAGCTGGAGCGCCAACTCAAGGCGCGAGGTGTCATGAACCGGATCTCGGCGGTTACCCGCCCCCGTCGAATCCCCGGGGAAGATGTATCCCGTCGGGACACGGTTCGGATTGGGTTTCGACACCGCCTCCGAGGTCGCCCTGCTGGTGCTCGCCGGCTCTGCCGTCGTGGGCGGGTTGCCCTTCTATGCCGTGCTCTCGCTGCCGATCTCTTGCTGCGGGGATGTGGCTCTTCGACACCATCGAGGGTGTCTCATGGCTCCGCCTACGAATGGGCCTTTCGAAACCCATCCGGAAGATCTATCACAACTTGACGATTACGAGCCTCTCAGTCTTCGGCGCGGTCTTGATCGGCACCATCGAGATCCTCGGCCTCATTGCTCAGGAGACGAATCGGAGCGGCGGGATCTGGAGGGTCGTGGCCACGTTCAACATCAACAGGGCTGGCTTCATCATTGTCGGGGTCTTCGTGGCGACGTGGGTCATTGCGCTCGCGATCTGGCACTTCGGTGAGATTGAGCGGAAGTGGGAGGACCAGGCGGCCCGGGCCTACGCGAACGCGGGGACGGGCATCAGGGAGTGACGTGACTGGGCGCCGGACCGGAGAGTCCGG
>CAWACN010000038.1:0-61469 GCA_963780525.1 uncultured Acidimicrobiaceae bacterium
TCGTCACCCAGCGCGACGTCGCCCGCTCCATCAGCTTCCAGGCGCCCTGGAACGACAGCTGAGTCGCCGTCTCGCACGGGCCTGTCAGCCCTCGCCGACCGCCTCCGCTCCCGCCTTTGCCGCCGCGACCGCCGCCACGACCGCCGCCGCGACCGCCTGCGTCCGTGCCGCTGCTTCGTCGAGAGTGACGACCAGGCGTCCGTAGGCAGCCCCGTCGAGCTCGACCACCACCGCCGGGCCCTTGCCGTGCACGGCAGCGAAGTCCCTGCCGAACTTGCCCCGGCGTGTGCCGACGGCGATGACGTTGGGCACCCCGGTCCCCGGGGCGCGGATGCCCCGCAGCTCCGGCCACGGGTCGTCGACGGCGCGCACCGCGGTCACCGCCGTCAAAGGCAGCCGGATGTCGCCGTGCGCACCTTCGGCCTTCTCGAGGGCCCGCAGGTGCACAACCAGTTGGTCGCCCTCAATCTGCAACTCGGCCACGGCAGGTGAGTCTAGGGAAGCCGGTTAGCCTCGCCCCGATGCCCGACTCGACCCCGACCCCGACCCCGACCCCGGGAACGGTGCCGAAGCACGAGTCCACGTGGCCACCACCACCCGGGGGCACGTGGGTCGTCGACCTCGATGGTGTGGTGTGGCTCGCGGGCCGGCCCATTCCCGGCGTGGACGAGGCCGTGGCCCGGCTGCGTGGCGTCGGAGTGCGGGTCCTCTTCGCCACCAACAACGCGCTGCCCACGCGGGCGGAGCTGCAACGACAACTCGCGCACTGCGGCATTACCGCCGACGACGCGGACCTGTTGCGCTCGGCCGACGTGGCGGCCGGCCTGCTGGCTCCGGGCACCACCGCGGTGGTGCTCGGCGGCGACGGCGTCCTCGAGGCGCTGGCCGCCCGCGGCGTCAGTGTCGTACCGGAAGGACCGGCCGACGCCGTCGTGGTGGGTCTGACCCGCAGCTTCACTTACGAGACCCTCACCATTGCCGTGACCGCCGTCCGCAACGGCGCCCGGCTGGTGGGCACCAACGAGGACGCCACCTACCCCACGCCAGACGGCCTGGTGCCCGGGGCCGGCGCGATTCTCGCCGCGGTCACGACCGCCGGCGGCGTGACACCCGAGGTGGCGGGCAAGCCCCACCGGCCCACCGCCGAGGCCATCAGTGCCCGCGTCCCAGCCGGTGATCTCCGGGTCATGGTGGGGGACCGCCCTTCCACCGACGGCGCCCTGGCCGCCCAGTTGGGCATTCCGTTCGGCCTGGTCCTCTCGGGTGTCACGAAGAAGGGGGAGATCCCGCCCGATGCCGACCCCGCGGCCATCGCGCCCGACTTCCTGCGGTTGGTGCAGCAGGCCCTGGACGGCGGCGGCAGCGGCGGCACCCGAACCGGCGGCGGTACGGCGTAAAAGTGCTTGCCAGTAGCTAGCACTTCAGATACTCTTGTGAAATGGCAAGCAATGAGCGCATACGCAAGTACCTCGATGCGGGGACGGTCCTCGGACAGGTCAGCCGTGGCCGGGCCGAGGAGATCGTGCGAGAGTTGGTGAACGCCGGAGACATTCAGCGCAACCAGGCACAGGAGTGGGTCGACAACTTGGTCGAGCGGAGCCAGAAGTCCAGCGAGCAGGTCCTCGAACTCGTGCGTCACGAGGTGGCCGCCCAGCTGGAGCGGATCGACCCCAAGTCGTTGGAGTCGCTGGCCAACCAGGTGGCCGAGGTCCTCAAGAGGACGGCTCAGGCCGGGCGCAACGCGACCAAGGACGTGACGACCCGCGCCGGCCAGGCCGCCAAGGACGTGACGTCGAAGGCGGGCAAGACCGCCAAGGACGCCACCAACAAGGCAGGCCAGACGGCCAAGGATGTCTCCGCGCAGGCCGGCAAGACCGCCAAGGACGTGACCGCGCAGGCCGGCAAGACAGCGACCCGCGCCCGCGACGCCGCCACCAAGGTGGCGCCTTCGCGGCTCCCGGGCATCAAGGCGCCAGTCGGCTCGTCCAAATCCAAGCCGAAGTCCAAGGGGAAGGACGACGCCAAGAAGTCCCACGACAGCAAGGTTGCCGAGGCCAACGACTCGGCAACCAAGAAGGCCGCCAGCTGACCAGCGGGGCCCGCCGCCGGCTCGACGCCGAGCTCGTGCGACGTGGCCTCGTCGATTCCCGGCAGGAGGCCCAGGCGGCCGTGGCTGCCGGCAGCGTCCTGGTCTCGGGCACCCGAGCCGAGAAGCCCGCCCGCCTGGTGGCGCCGGACGAGCCCGTCGTCCTGTTGGGTCCCCCCTCGCCATACGTGGGCCGGGGTGGTCTCAAGCTCGAGGCCGCACTGGAACGCTTTCCGATCGCCGTCACCGGCCGGCGCGCCCTCGATGCGGGAGCCTCGACCGGCGGCTTCACCGACTGCCTGCTCCAACATGGGGCCGCCCACGTCTATGCGGTCGACGTCGGCCACGGGCAGCTCCATCCGTCCCTGCGCCAGAATCCCGACGTGACGGTGCTCGAGCGCACCAACGTGCGGACGCTGACCGTGGCGGACCTCGCAGCGGCCGACCCCGCTTACGAGCCGTGCCCACTCGTCGTGGCCGATCTGAGCTTCATATCGCTGCGCAGCGTGGTTCCCGCCCTCACCGGCCCGGTGACGGCAGCCGAGGCCGACCTCGTCCTCCTGGTCAAGCCGCAGTTCGAGGCCGGCCGGGCCGCGGTGTCCAGGGGCAAGGGCGTGATCCGGGACCCCGCGCTGTGGTTGAGCGCCCTCCAGGGGGTGGCGTCCGCGCTGCATGACGCGAAAACCGGCATCATGGGAGCGATGGTTTCCCCCCTGACCGGCTCCGCCGGCAACGTCGAGTTCCTCGTGCACGCCCGCAAGGGCACCGATGCCGGGACTCGGTGAGCAAGGACACACAGGGGAGGTCGCCGCCCTGCTCAGCGCCGCCGTGTCGGAGGCGGACGGACAACTTCGGCCGGGCCCTCCGGCCGGCTGAGCTCTTCGCCGATGGCGACCGTCACCTTCCTGGTCCATCCCGACCGCCCCGACGCGCTCGCGTTGGCCACAGCCACCTCGGCCTGGCTGACCGAGCGGGGGGACGTCGCCCGCATCCTCCAGTTCAGCGGGCCCGACCGGGTCAGCGAGGCGGGCACCGACGTGGAGCTGGCCGACGTCGACTTCGGCGGCACGACGGTGGCCGTCAGCATGGGCGGCGACGGCACCTTCCTGCGCGTGGTGCGCCTGGCCGCCACCGAGGACGTCCCTGTGCTCGGCGTCAACTTCGGCCGCCTGGGCTATCTGCCCGACCTCCTGCCCGATCAGGTGCGCGGCGCCCTGACCAAGTTCTTCGAGGGCAAGGCGATCGTCGAGGACCGCTGCGCGCTCGACGTGGCCATTTCGGACCGTTCCGTCAGTAATGGCATCACGTCCCAGCTGGCCCTCAACGAAGTGGTGATCGAGAAGATCGACTTCGGCCACACCATCCGCCTCGCCACCACGGTCGACGGCGAGGACGCTCTGACCTATTCGGCCGACGGACTCATCGTGGCCACGCCGACCGGCTCCACCGCCTACAACCTCTCCGCCGGCGGTCCCATTCTGGCGCCGACGCTCCGTGCCATGGTCCTGACGCCGGTGGCACCCCACTTCTCGCTCGACCGCAGCCTGGTGCTCACCGAGAACCAGGAAGTCACCATTGAGATCGCGCCCGACCGGGCCGGCGTCCTCGTCATCGACGGCCAAGAGATCGGGCGGCTCCAGCCGGGGGACACCGTCACCTGCACCGTGGCCGAGCGCCCCGTGCGCGTGGTGCGCAACGAGCCCCAGACCTTCGGCGGCATTCTGCGCTTCCGCCTGCTCGCCCACAAGGATCCGTGAACGCGCCGTGCTGACCGATCTCCACGTGCGCGACCTCGGTGTCATTGAGGACCTGACCCTCGTCTTCGGGCCCGGCATGACGGCTCTGACGGGCGAGACCGGTGCCGGCAAGACCCTGGTGGTCGAGGCGCTGCAGCTGGTGCTGGGCGGACGGGCCAACCTCGGCATGGTGCGCACCGGCGCCACCGAGGCGCTGGTCGAGGCGCGCTTCGTGGTGGGCGACGGCGACGCCGCCCACGAGGTGATCCTCACCCGCTCCGTCCCCGCCGAGGGCCGGTCCCGGGCCTGGGTGGACGGGCGCATGGCCCCGTTGAGCGCGCTCGGTGAGGCGGCGGCCGAACTGGTCGAGATCCACGGCCAGCACGAGCACCGGGCCCTCGTCTCGCCAGCGGCGCAACGCAACGTCCTCGATGCCTTCGCCGGGACCGATCTGAGCCGGGTCCGGGCCATCCGGAGCCAGCTGCAGGCGCTCGACGAGGCCTTGGCCGCCCTGGGCGGCGATGCTCAGCAGCGGGCCCGCGAAGCCGACGTCCTGCGCTACCAGGTCGAGGAGATCGCCAACGCCCACCTGGAGGATCCCGACGAGGAAGCGGCGCTGCGCCTGGAGGAGGACCGCCTGGCCGACGCCTCGGCCTACCGGGACGCAGCGCTCGAGGCGCTCGAGCTGGTCGACCCCGCCGGTGAGGGGGGAGCCGTGGAGCTCCTCGGCCGCGCCGGCGGCGCGTTGGCCGGCCGCGAGTCCTTCGAGAGCTACCACGCCCGTCTCGCCGCCGCGGCCGTGGAGCTGTCCGATCTGGCCCGCACGCTGCGTGACGAGGTCGAGGGCTGGGAGGACGATCCGCAACGCCTGATCGACGTCCAGGAGCGCCGGCGCCTGCTGGCCGAGCTGCGGCGCAAGTACGGCGAGGACCTGTCGCGCCGTCATCACCTACGGCCGCCAGGGCGCCGTCCGGCTGGCGGCGCTCGAGAACGCCGAAGGCGAGGCCGCCCGGCTGCAGGCCGAACGCGACGTTCGCCTGTCCGAATTGGCGGACGCCGAAGCCGCCGTGCGAAAGGTCCGGACCCGGGCCGCCGGCACATTCGGCGACCGGGTCGCCGAGCGACTGGGCGCCCTCGCCATGTCCGGCGCCCGCCTGGAGGTGCGCGTTGCCCCCCAGGGGGCGGGGGAGCCCATTGAGCTCGCGCTGGGCGCCAACCTGGGCGAGGCGGTCCAGCCACTGGCGCGCGCCGCCTCCGGTGGTGAGCTCGCCCGGGCCATGCTGGCCATCCGCCTGGTCGGCCTCGGTGGTCCCCAGACGATGGTCTTCGACGAGGTGGACGCCGGCGTGGGAGGCGCCGCCGCCCTGGCCCTGGGCGACGCGCTCCACGAGGTGGGCCGCGACCGCCAGGTCCTCGTCGTCACCCACCTGGCCCAGGTGGCGTCGCAGGCCGACGCGCAGATCAGCATCGTCAAGGGCACGTCCCGGGGCCGGACCGTGACCAAGGCAACTCGCGGTGGAAGGTGAGGATCGGGTGACCGAACTCTCCCGCATGCTCTCGGGTCACCCGGACAGCGATGCCGCCCGCGCCCATGCCCGTGAGCTGCTCGGCGCCTCGCACGGCCGGTAGTCCACCGCGCGTTCGGTCAGCGTCGATTATCGTGGTCAGGTGCCCCGATCACACGACTTGATCCTTGCCGTGCCGAAGGTGGCGTGAGCAAGTTCATCTTCGTCACCGGCGGTGTCTCGAGCTCGCTCGGGAAGGGTCTCACCGCCTCTTCGCTCGGCCGCCTCCTCAAGTGTCGTGGCCTCCGGGTGACGATGTGCAAGCTCGACCCCTACATCAACGTGGACCCGGGGACGATGAACCCCGGAGAGCACGGAGAGGTCTTCGTCACCGAGGACGGGGGCGAGACCGACCTCGACCTCGGGCACTACGAGCGCTTCATCGACGAGAACCTCTCCAAGCGCTCGAACACCACGACCGGCGGTGTCTACAGCTCGGTCATCGCGAAGGAGCGTCGGGGCGACTTCCTCGGCCGTACCGTGCAGGTCATCCCCCACGTCACCGACGAAATCAAGGACCGCATCAAGCGCTTGGCCGACGAGGACGTCGACATCGTGATCGTCGAAATCGGCGGGACCGTCGGCGACATCGAGATCGTCCCTTTCATTGAGGCAATTCGGCAATTTCGCCGGGATATCGGCCGGGACAACGTCTGCTACATGCACCTCACCCTGGTGCCCTACCTGGTGTCGGGCGAGCAGAAGACCAAGCCCACCCAGCACTCGGTCACGGAGTTGCGCAGCCGCGGTATTCAGCCCGACGTCATCGTCTGCCGGAGCGACAAGCCCATCTCCGAGAGCCTGAAGCGCAAGATCTCGCTGCAGTGCGACGTCGCCATCGACGCCGTGGTTTCGGCCGTCGACGCGGCGAGCATCTACGAGATCCCCCTCGTCCTCTACGAGCAGGGCCTCGACTCGTACGTCTGCCGCACCCTCGGCATCGACGAGACGGCCCACCCGATCGACATCTCCGCCTGGGAGGCCCTCGTCAACCGGGTGGAGTCACTGTCGCGGCGCGTGAAGATCGGGATCGTCGGCAAGTACGTCAACATGCCCGACGCCTATATGTCCGTGGTCGAGGCACTTCGCCATGCGGGCTTCCACCACGGGGCGCGGGTGGAGCTCGACTGGATCGACGCCGAGCTCGTGCCCGGGCTTCTCGGGACGGACCGCCTGCGGGGGCTCGACGCCGTCGTGATCCCCGGCGGCTTCGGCGAACGCGGTATTGAGGGCATGATCGCCGCCGCGGGCTACACCCGGGACCACAGCATCCCGTGCCTGGGCCTGTGCCTCGGGCTCCACGTGATGGTGATTTCGGTGGCCCGCGACCGGGCCGGTCTGGAGCGGGCCAACTCGCGGGAGTTCGACAGCCTCTCCCCGGACATGGTGATCGACCTCATGCCCGACCAGGCCGAGGTGACCGAAAAGGGCGGCACCATGCGCCTCGGCTCGTACCAGGCCGCGCTGGTGCCGGACTCCAAGGTGGCCCAGGCCTACGGCACGCTCGGCGTCACCGAGCGCCACCGGCACCGCTTCGAGTTCAACAACCGCTACAAGGCGAGGCTGGCCGCGGTCGGCCTGGTGTGCTCGGGCATTTCGCCCGACGGACGGCTGGTCGAGTTCGTCGAGCTCGAGGAGCACCCCTACTGGGTGGCGACCCAGGCGCACCCCGAATTCAAGAGCCGGCCCGACCGGGCCCACCCTCTGTTCCGCGAGCTCGTGGCCGCGGCACTTGAGCGGGCAGAGGGGCGCGAGCCTCACCTGCTCGACCTCGACGCCGTCACCTAGGCCCGTGCCGGGGTTCCGCCGCGTCTCGGAGGAAGAGCTCCTCCGGGCCTGGCTGTTCCGGGTGGATCGCTTCCACCTCCTCGACCCCGACGACAAGCCGTTCGAGCGCTTCGTCATCCGGCATCCGGGTGCCGTCACCGTCGTCCCTGCGCACGAGGACGGCACCGTGACCCTGGTGCGCCAGTACCGGGCCGCCGTCGACGCCCTCGTGCTGGAGCTCCCGGCCGGAACACTCGACCACGAGGACGAGGAACCGCAGGACGCGGCCCGGCGGGAGCTGGCCGAGGAGGCCGGCTTGGAGGCGACGAGCTGGGAGCTGCTCCTCCAGACGTGGAACTCGCCGGGCATCTCCGACCAGCGCACCCTCGTCTACCTGGCCACCGGGCTCTCTTCCGTTCCGAGCCGGCCCCAGGGCGTGGAGGAGGGGTACATGACGATCGAGACCATCCACTTCGACGACATCGACGCGCTGGCGGCGGACGGGACACTCAAGGACGAGACCACGGTGCTGGGCCTGTACATGGCCCGACAACGCCTACGGGACCAGGGCCGCTTGCCGTGACGGCAGCACCGTTGCCCCGGGACGCCGAGGAGTTCCTCTCCTGGCTGCAGGTGGAACGGGGACGCTCCCCGCGCACGCTGGCGGCCTACCGGCGCGATCTGGGGACCTACCAAGAAGGACTCCTCGGCCGCAGCATGGAGCAGGCGACGTCGGCCGATGTGGCGGCGCACCTGGAGCTGTTGCGCCGGACCCGCAGCAAGTCGTCCGTCGCCCGGGCCCTGTCGAGCCTCCGAGGCTTCCACCGCTTCCTCGTCGAAGAGGGACTGCGCGGTGACGACCCCACCCTTGACCTTCCCTCGGTCTCCGTGTCGGACATGCTGCCGAAGGCACTGAGCGAGGAGGAGACGGAGCTGTTGCTCGGCGCCGTCGTCGGGACCGGTCCGATGGTCCTGCGCGACCGGGCGCTCCTGGAGGTGCTCTACGGGACCGGCGCCCGCGTCAGCGAAGTGGTGGGCCTCAACCTGGGCGACGTTCTGGCGGCCGTCGACGGATCCGACCTGCCGTTGCTGCGGGTGCTCGGGAAGGGGAACAAGGAGCGTGTCGTCCCCATCGGCTCGCTCGCCCGTCGCGCGCTGGCCGAGTGGCTCTCGGGCCAGGGCCGGCCCTTGGTCGAGCCGAAGAAGTGGGCCAGCCGCAGCGATGCCGAGGCCGTGTTCCTCAACGCCCGTGGAGGACGGCTCAGCCGCGTCGGGGTCTTCGGTGTGGTCAAGAAGTACGCCGACCGCGTCGGCCTGGCCGACAAGGTCAGCCCGCACGTCCTGCGCCACTCGTGCGCCACCCACATGCTCGGACGAGGGGCCGACGTGCGGGTCGTCCAGGAGCTCCTGGGCCACGCCTCCATCGCCACGACCCAGCGCTACACCAAGGTGTCGGCCGAGCACCTCCGCCGTGCCTACGAGGGCGCCCACCCGCGGGCGGGAACACCGAGGGGGAGGGACCGCGTAGCATGACCCCATGCCGAACGAGGCTCCAACGGCGGAGACCGCCGACGTCGATTTTGCCGCCCTGCTGCGCACTGAGCAGGCAGGTTTGCAAGCCCAGTTGACGGAACTGGGGTTCGCCGACCAGGGGAGTGGCCTCAATTACGACTCCAACTTCGCCGACTCCAGCCAGGTGACGGCCGAGCGGGGCGAGGCCGAGCGCTTGGCCACCGAGTTGCGGGAGGCCCTGGACGAAGTGGACGCCGCCATTGCGCGGCTCGAGGCCGGTACCTACGGTCTCTGCGAGGTCTGCGGGAAGCCCATCGGCGCCGCCCGCCTCGAAGCCATGCCCGCCGCGCGCCTCTGCATCGCCGACGCCGCCAAGCACTAGGTGCGGCCACCCGGAGCCCCTTCGGGGCGCCGTCCGATGGACCAGCGGACCAAGCGCGCGCTGTGGATCATCGCCGGCGTGCTGGTCTTCGTGGTGCTCGTCGTGCACCACAACATTTCGGAGCAGGAGATCATCGTCTTCTGCGTGATCGTGCCGTCCATCATTCTGCACGAGGTGTCGCACGGCTGGGTGGCCAACGCGTTCGGGGACGACACCGCAAAGAGGGCCGGGCGCCTGACCCTGAACCCCGTTCCGCATGTCGACCCCGTCGGCACGCTGATCGTCCCCGCGCTGCTGTCGTTGGCCGGCGCCGGTGTCTTCGGCTGGGCCAAGCCGGTCCCGGTCAACACGAGCCGCCTGCACAGTCCGCGCAACCAGGGGGTGCTGGTGTCCCTGGCGGGCCCGGCCACCAACGCGGTGATCGCCGCCATCTCCGCCGTCGTCTTCATCAGGGTGATCCGTCCCGGGCTCCCGGCCTTCGGCGGCATCTCGACCAGCGCGCAGATCGTCTTCTACATCGGCCTGGTGAACGTGTGGCTCTGCATCTTCAACCTGATCCCGATCCCGCCCCTCGACGGCTCGGTGCTCTTCGAGCGCCTCCTGCCGTCGCGCTACTGGCCGACCTACCTGCGCTACCGCCAGTACACGATGCCGATTCTGCTGGGCCTGGTCATGTTGAACTTCTTCCTCTACCCCCACGGCCCCATCACCTGGCTGTTCGACGAGCTGTCGAGTTGGTGGCAGGGCGTGCTCGGGATTTAGCCGGCTCCCGGCGGGAGGAGGCCGATGGCGTCGGCGGCCCGGGCATACGTGGCGGCCGCCACCTCGTGGGCATGCGCCGCACCGCGCGCCAGCACGTCGAGGACGTAGGGCAGGTCGTCCTCGAGCTCGGCGCGGCGTTCCCGTACCGGTCGGAGCAGAGCGTCCAACGCCGCCGCCACATCGTTCTTCAGGTCGCCGTAGCGCTCGTAGCCGGCCGCCACCTCCACCGGCGTCCGCCCGGTCGTCGCAGCCAGCAGGTCCAGCAGGTTGGCCAGGCCCGGCTTGGCCTCGCGGTCGTAACGCATTTCGCCGTCGGTGTCCGTCACGGCCTTGCGCACCTTCTTGGTGATCTCCTCTTCTGAGTCGAGCAGGCGGATGGTGCCGAGCGGGGAATCGGCCGACTTGGACATCTTGCGCTCGGGATGCTGGAGGTCCATGACGCGCGCGCCTGTCCCGGGGATGGCTGCTTCGGGGACGACGAACGTGTCGCCGTAGCGGTGGTTGAACCGGATGGCGACGTCGCGGGTCAACTCCAGGTGCTGGCGCTGGTCGTCACCCACCGGGACCGCGGCGGCGTCGTAGAGCAGAATGTCGGCCGCCATCAACGCGGGGTACGTGAACAGCGAGACCCGGGCCGTCTCCTGGCCCTTTCCCTTGTCCTTGAATTGCGTCATCCGCCGGAGCTCGCCCATGGTGATGGTGCTCTCCAGCAGCCAGGTGAGCCGAGGGTGCTCGGGGACGTGGCTCTGCGCGAAGAGGGTGCAGCGCTCGGGGTCGAGCCCGATGGAGAGCAGGTTCAGGGCAGCGTCGAGCGTGTTGGCCCGGAGGGCTGCGGGTTCGATCTCGGTGGTCAAGGCGTGGAGATCGACCACGCAGTAGAAAGCCGTCGTAGCCATCCTGGAGCGAGACCCAGTGCCGGAGGGCCCCCAGGTAGTTCCCCAAGGTGAAATTCCCTGACGGTGCGATGCCGGAGAGGACCCGATCCATGGGGCGCCATGGTAGGGCGCCCCGGCGAGCGCTTTGGCAGGTGGCCAGGGGTGTTCCGCAGGCCGCGTCCGATTCGGTAACGTCGCCGGGTGGGTTACTCGGTCTCGACACCAAGTTTCGAGGGTCCCATCGACCTGTTGCTGCACCTCGTCACGTCCCATGAGGTCGACATCCTCGACATCCCCCTGCTGCCGGTCATCGACGGCTTCGTCAGCGTGCTGGCGGCGCAACGCGACCAGATCGACTTCAACCAGCTCTCCGAATTCCTGCTCGTGGCCGCCGTTCTGATTGAGCTCAAGTCCCAGAAGTTGCTGCCGGGCCTGGAGACCTCCGATGAGGACGACGACCTGGTGGGTTGGGAGGAGCGGGACCTGCTCCTGGCGCGCCTGCTCGAGTGCCGCGCCTACGCCGCCGCGGCCGACGTCTTCGTCGCCCTGGCCGAGCAGGCGTCCCGCTCCATTCCGCGCGAGGTGGGACTCGACGACGACTTCGTCGTCCATGCCCCCGACCTCCTGGCCGGGATCACGCCGGACGACCTGGCGCAGGCCTACCTCCGGGGGTCGGCCGAGCGGCCGGCGCCACGGGTCGACCTGTCCCACGTCACCGTGGACACGCTGTCCGTCTCCGAGGCCGTGTCGGACCTCATTGCGGTGCCCGACTCCGAGCGCGCCACCTCCTTCCGCTCGCTGGTGGAGGGGTGCCGCACGCGCATTGAGGTCATCGTCCGCTTCCTGGCCCTGCTCGAGTTGTGCAAGATGGGACGCGTCACGCTGGGCCAGGGCGCCACGTTCGGCGACCTGGCCATCTCGTGGGTGGCGCACGAGGGGCTGGCGGACGTGACGAGCGGCCGCGGCCTGGCGGAGCTCGACGGCTACGCCATCGACGATTACGAGGGATGAGGGTTACGAGCAATGAGGGCACGAGGGATGAGGGCTTGACGCAGATGGAGAACACAGAGCTGGGCCGCACCATTGAGGCCATTCTGCTGGTGGCGGTGGAGCCGATCGCCCCTCAACTGCTGGCCGAACTGGTGGAAGTGCCGGTGGAGCAGGTGGAGGAGGTGTTGACGGAGCTGGCGCTGTCCTACGAGCAGGAGCACCGGGGCTTCGTCCTCGCCCGCATCGCCGGCGGCGCCCGGCTGCAGACGCATCCGGAGCTGGCGCCCTACGTGGAGCGCTTCGCCAACCGCGAGGTGTCGCACCGGCTCTCGACCGCGGCGCTCGAGACGCTGGCCATCGTCGCCTACCGCCAGCCGGTCTCCCGTGGGCAGATCTCCGCGCTGCGCGGCGTGAACGTGGACGGCGTGAGCCGGTTGCTGGAGCAGCGGGGCTACATAGAGGTGGTGGGCCACGCCGAGGGTCCGGGTCAGCCGGCTCTCTTCGGCACCACGGACCTCTTCTTGGAGCGGCTCGGGCTCGACTCGCTGGAGCAGCTGCCGGCCGTGGAGGACTTCCTTCCCGGGCCCGAGGTCGCCGGGGATCTCGAGCGTGACCTGCAGTCGGCATTGGGCCTCGGGGTCGAGACGTCCTCTGACGACACCTGAGCCTGCCTCTGCACCTGAGGGCGAACGCCTGCAGAAGGTCCTGGCCCGGGTCGGGATCGGTTCCCGCCGGGCCTGCGAGGAGCTGATCGCCGCCGGCCGCGTCCGCGTCGACGGCGAGGTGGCGACGCTCGGGCGGCGCATCGATCTGCTGACGGCCCGGGTCGAGGTCGACGGCGCGCTGGTCCCCGTGGCGCCGGACCTCGTCTACTACCTCTTGAACAAGCCCGACGGCGTCATCACCACCGCGGACGACCCCCAGGGCCGCCCCACCGTCATGACGCTGGTGCCCGCCGAGCCGCGCGTGTTCCCGGTCGGGCGGCTGGACCGGCACACCGAAGGCCTGCTGATCCTGACCAACGACGGCGCGCTCTCGCAACTGCTGACCCATCCGTCGCACGGCGTGCCCAAGGAATACGTGGCCGAGGTCACCGGCGGGACGCCCGCGCCGGGCGCGCTGCGCTCGCTCCGCCAGGGCATCGAGCTCGAGGACGGGATGACCGCACCGGCCGAGGTCGGCGTCCTCGCCCCGGGTGTGCTGCGGATCGTGATCCACGAGGGCCGGAACCGCCAGGTCCGCCGGATGTGCAGCGCCATCGGGCATCCGGTCCAGCGGCTCGTGCGCACCCGCATCGGGCCGGTGCGGGACCCGAACCTGCCGCCGGGGCGCTGGCGTGCCCTCGAGCCCGAAGAAGTCCGGGCCCTGGCCGCCGCGGCGGCGTCCGGCAGCCCCAGGGCGGCCAGCCAGCCTTAGGAATTGCCCCTCAACTGGGTCTCCGGGCGATGCCGGTAGAGTGACCCGCCATGGCAGCTGCTCCCACAGTCAGGGGTTTGCGCGGGGCGACGACGGTCGACGAGGACACGGTGGCCCAGGTCACGGAACGCTCCCAGGAGCTCATGCGCGAGCTCATGGCCAGCAACGGACTGGTCGAGGACGACATCATCAGCGTGCTCTTCACCGCCACGGCCGACGTCACCAGCACGTTCCCGGCCACCGCCATCCGGGAGATCGGGTTCGGCGCCGTCCCGCTCCTGTGCGCGGCCGAGATCGCCGTGCCCGGCTCCAAGCCGCTGTGCATCAGGGTGCTCCTCCATGTGCACACGACACGCTCGCGTGACGACATCAAGCACATCTACCTCCACGGCGCCCAAGGGCTCCGCGATGACCTCCCCGGCTGAGGCCGGAGCGCGCCGGCGGGCACTCGTCGTCGGGACGGGGCTGATCGGCGGCTCCATCGCGCTCGGGTTGCGCCGACGCGGGTGGCACGTCTCCGGGCTCGATGCCGACCCCGAACGCCTGCAGGCTGCGCTCGACGCAGGCGTCATCGACGCCGCCGTCGACGACCTGGGGGCGGAGGTGGTCTTCGTCGCCGTGCCCGCCGCGGCGGTGACCGGGGTGACGCGCGGGGTCCTGCACGACAAAGGCCGGCCGGCCGACGTCGTCGTGACGGATGTGAGCGGCGTCAAGACGACCATTGTGGGGGAGTCCGACCACCCGCGCTTCATCGGTGGCCATCCGATGGCGGGGTCCGAGCAGACCGGCCTGTCCGGCGCCGATCCGGACCTCTTCGTGGGCGCGGTCTGGGCGTTGACGCCCACGGCCACGACCGACCTGGAGGCCTTCAACCGGCTCAAGGGCGTCGTCATGAGCCTCGGCGCCGACGTGCTCGTCCTCTCCCCGGGTGACCACGACCGGCTCGTGGCCGTGGTGTCGCATGTGCCGCACCTGGTGGCGGCGACGCTGATGAACGCCGCCACCGACGGGGCCGAGCAGGACGGCACGCTCCTGCGGCTGGCCGCCGGGGGCTTCCGCGACATGACCCGGGTCGCCGCCGGCCATCCCGGCATTTGGCCCGACATCTGCGCCGAGAACTCGACGGCCATTGTGGCGGCGCTCGACGGGCTGGTGGCCGACCTCATCCGCCATGCGCGACCGCGTGGCGGCGCAGGACCGGCCGGCCATCCTCGACTCGCTGCAGAAGGCCAGCGCCGCCCGGCGCAACCTGCCCGCCCGCGCCGTGCGGCCCGAGCACCTGGCCGAGCTGCGCATCCCGGTGCCCGACCGCGACGGCGTCCTGGCGGAAATCACGTCGCTGGCGGCGGGGGCGGGCATCGGCATCTACGACATTGAGATCGCGCACTCCGCCGAGGGGCCGCAGTGGCGTCCTGATTCTGGTGGTCGACAACGCCGACGCCGAGACCCTGCGCGTCGCGGTGGAGGCCGCCGGCTATCCGGGCCGGGCCGAGCAGCTGTCGTGACGGCCCCGCGGATTCTCGTCGTCGACGGCGGCACGCCGTGCCGGGGCACCGTCCGCACGCCGGGCGAGAAGTCCATTTCGCATCGTTCCGTGCTCCTCGGGGCGCTGGCCGAAGGGACGTCGGTCATTCGCGGGTTGTCCGACGGTGCCGACGTGGCCGCCTCCCTGGCCGCCGTCGTGGCCATGGGGGCGGGGGCGGAACGCCGCGACGACGGCAGCGTGGTCATGCACGGCGGCCGGGCCCGTCTCCACCGGCCCGACGGGCCGCTCGACTGCGGCAACTCCGGCACGTCGATGCGGTTGCTGGCCGGACTGGTCGCCGGGTTCGACTGGGAGACCGAGCTGATCGGTGACGAGTCGCTGTCGAGCCGGCCCATGGACCGCGTGGCCGAGCCCCTCGGGCTCATGGGCGCCGTGTTGACGGGCCAGGGCGCTCGCTGCACGCCGCCCCTGCGCGTCCGGGGGGCAGGCTGCGCGGGATCGACTGGACCGCCAAGGTGGCCAGCGCGCAGGTGAAGTCGGCCATCCTTCTCGCCGGCCTGTCCGCAGAGGGAACGACCACGGTGCGCGAGGCCGTCACGACGCGCACCCACACCGAGGAGATGCTGACGGAGGCGGGGGCCGACCTGACCGTCGAGCCCTGGGGCGAGGGCCGCATTGTGCGCGTGCGGGCGTCCTCCCTCAAGCCGGTCGATCGCACCGTGCCCGGCGACCCCTCCGCCTCGGCCTTCTTCGCCGTGGCGGGGTGCATCGTGCCGGGGAGCGCCGTCGACATCGCCGACGTCTACGACGGACCGGCCCGGCTCGGCTACATCGACGTCCTGCGGCGCATGGGCGCCTCCATCACGCTCATTGCCGGCCACCCCGGCACCACGACCATCCGGGCCACGGCCGGGCCGCTCACGGCCACCGAGGTGCGGGCCAGCGAGATCCCCTCGCTCGACGAGATCCCCGCCCTCGCCGTGGCCGCCGCCGTGGCGAGTGGGACGACGGTCTTCACCGACGTGGGCGAGCTCCGGGTGAAGGAAGTGGACCGGCTCGTGGCCGTGGCCGACATGGTCGAGACGTTCGGGGCCCAGGCCCGCATTGACGGGGACACCCTCGCCATCACCGGGCTGGGCGGCCCGCTGCGGGGCGGGCGCTTCGACAGCCAGGGCGACCACCGGATGGCCATGTCCGCCGCCGTTGCGGCGCTGGCGGCGCGTCCGGGGGAGCGCAGCCTGATCACCGGGTTCGGGGCCGTCGAGACGAGCTACCCGACCTTCGCCGACGACCTCGAGCGACTGGCGGCGGGGCCGGCGGCACCGCGGGCGCTGCTGGTCGCCATTGACGGGCCGGCGGGCGCCGGCAAGTCCACCGTCTCGAAGGCGGTGGCCCAGCGGCTGGGCGTCGAGCGTCTCGACACGGGTGCCATGTACCGGGCCGTCGCCGCCCTGGCCCTCGAGCTGGGCACGCCGCCCGAGGACAGCGAGGCGGTGGCGGCCCTGGCCGGGGCGTCGACCATTGTGGTGGGGGACCGGGTCACCATTGACGGGCGCGACGTCACCGGCGTCATCCGCTCGCCCGAGGTCGGGCGCGCCGTCTCGGTCGTCGCCGCCAACGCCGAGGTGCGCCAGCACCTGGTGCAGCGCCAGCGGGCCTGGGTCGCCGCCCATGGCGGCGGGGTGGTCGAAGGGCGCGACATCGGGTCGGTCGTGTTCCCGCAGGCAGCGGTCAAGGTGTACCTGACGGCGTCGCCCGAGGAGCGGGCCCGCCGGCGGAACGACGAAGCCCCCGAAGGGGTGGCCCGTCGTGACCGCCTCGACTCGACCCGGGAGGCCTCGCCCCTGCGCGAGGCGGCCGACGCCCACCGGCTCGATACGACCGGTCGAACCGTGCAGGATGTGGTGGAGGAGGTGCTGTCGTGGCTGTGAGCCCAGCGGGATCATCACCCGAGGCCGACGGTTCCGGCGAGACGGGCGGGGAGGCGCCGGGGCGGCACCAGCCCTTCGAGATCGACCCCCGTCGTTCGCCGCTGTACCGGGTCGAGCGGATGCTCTTCGCCACCGTGCTCTGGGTCTGGTTCCGGCCCCGGGTCGTCGGACGCGAGAACATCCCCGAGACCGGGCCGGCCATTCTGGCCCCGGTCCACCGGTCGTTCGCCGACTTCGGCTTCGCCGCCTTCTGCACGGACCGCAAGCTCTTCTTCATGACCAAGGACGAGATGTGGAACAACAAGTGGCTGGGCAAGCTGCTCCTCACCGTCGGGGCCTTCCCCGTCCATCGCGAGTCGGCGGACCGTGAAGCGCTCCAGCGCGCCGAGGAGGTGCTCCGCCGCGGCGAGCTCCTCGTCCTCTTCCCCGAAGGGACGCGCCGGGAGGGCCGGGTCGTCGAGGACCTGATGGAAGGCGCGACCTTCCTGTCGGCGCGGACGGGCGCGCCGATCATCCCCATCGGGATCGGCGGGTCCGACCTGGCCATGCCCAAAGGGAGCGCCGTCCCGAAGCCACGCACGATTCAGATTGTGATCGGACCGGCCATCCCGGCGCCCGAGCGGACCGAGAGTGGCCGCGTCTCGCGCTCGGCCGTGCGTGCCTCCACCGCGGCGCTCGTCCCGAAGCTGCAGGCCGTCTACGACGAGGCCCGGGAGAAGACCGGGCGCTATTGACGTCGCCCCGGACGCCTGGGCGTCCAGCGCGTTACTGGTGGTGCGGCTCCTTGCGGACCTTCCACCAGGTCCCGAACACCACCCGCCCGTAGCGGAACCCGAAGAGCCAGTTCTTGCCCTTCTTCGTGGTGCCGGACGCCCGCGGCAGCCACACGGTGGGCTGCTCGCTGACCCGCCAGCCCCGCTTCATGGCGATGATCAAGAGCTCGGCCGTCTGGTACTGGGGCTGGACGAGCCGGTAGGCCACGTCGTCAAGCATGCTGACGCGCAGCGCCCGGTAGCCGTTGGAGGTGTCGGTGAGCTTGGTGTGACCCATGGCGCTCATCGCCCACGAGAAGACGCGGACGCCGACCTTGCGGAAGCTGTCCGTCGTGGTGTCCTGCCCGAGGACGCGCGAGGCCACGACGAAGTCCGACGTGTCGTCGACGAGGGGCTGGAGCATGACCGGAATTTCGGAGGGATCGTTCTGCCCGTCGGCATCGAGCGTGACCACGAACTGCGCACCGAGCTCAATGCAGAGGGCGTAGCCGACGCGGAGGGCGTAGCCGTGCCCGAGGTTCTCCTGCAGCACGAACGTCAGCGCGCCGGAGTCCTTGGCGACCTGGTCGGTCTTGTCGCTCCCACCGTCGACCACGACGAGGGTGGTCACCGCCAGGCCGCAGGCCTCTGTCGGCATGGCCGCCAGGACGGCCCCGATGTTGTCCTCCTCCTCGTAGGCACAGATCAGGCCCACGACAGGGGAAAGCTTCACATCGGGATGACGGGTGTCGAACTCCTTGCGGGAGGCTTCAATGACGCGGCGCGCGCGATCAGGGTCGGTGTGAATGGCGGCGCCCGAGGTGGCGCCGCGTCCGGGACTCAAAACGATCGCGGTGTGGCGAAGACCTGGCGGACCAGGGGCTCGAAGTGCGAGAGCGGCTTGGTGGGGTAATCGGGGTCGAAGCTGATCTGGTCCCATTCGTCGGCGAACTGTTCGGCCAACCCGTACCAGGGTGCACCCTCGTACTTGTCCCGGGCGTCAGGGTCCTGGCCCAGGTACTCGTAGTAGTGCCGGCCCTGGAAATCCTGGTGGGCCTCGATCATGCGGTACGTGTCCTCCTCGACATACGGGCGCAGGATCTCGGCGGCGATGCGCGGGTGGTTCATCACCGAGACGGCCTTGCCGATGTCGTGGCACAGCGAGGCCACCACGACCTCATCGGACGCCCCTGCCTCTTCGGCCCGGGTGGCCGTCTGCAGCGAGTGGACGAGCTGGTCGACCTCGAAACCGTCGGTGATGTCCTCCAGCGAGGCCAGCATGGCCAGCACGCGGTCGGCCACGCGGGGCTGGTGCTCCATCGACTCGACGATGATGTGATCCCACTGCGCTTTCGTCGACTCGTCCATCCGGGTGAACGTCATAGGCGCAATCATCGCGCCCTGGGCCTCAAGAGGCCAGCCTCAGGAGGCCAGGAGGTCGAGGACGTCGGCCGCCGAGACCGACCGGTCCTCGGCCGCAGGATCGGTCCGGGCCGGGCCGGGTCCCTCCGGCGAAGAAGCCCAGCATGGAGCCCACGGCTCGCAGCAGCTCCCGGAGCTCGGGGGGAGGCGGGAAGTACTCGTCCTCGGTGGTCACCGTCACCTCGGTCACCCCTCCGGGCGGGAGCGAGGCGGGCGATGACCTCCTCGACCAAGGCCTCGGGCGCCGAGGCCCCCGCCGTCACGCCGACGGTCCCGGAGAGATCCTCGGGCAGCTCGTCGGCGGCATTGACGCGCAGCACCCTCGGGCAGCCGCCCGCCCGGGCGACCTTCTCGAGGGCCACGGTGTTGGAGGAGTTGGCCGAGCCGATGACGACGACGGCATCGGACTTCGAGGCAATGGCCTTCAGGGCCGCCTGCCGGTTGGTCGTGGCGAAGCAGAGATCGCTGCGGTTGGGCATCCACAGGTCGGGGAAACGCTGCCGGGCCGCCTCCATGAGGCCGCGCCACTCGTCATGGCTCAACGTGGTCTGCGCCAGCAGGGCGACGGGCGTGCCGTCCTCGACCAGCTCGTCCAGGCCTTCGAGGTCCTCCTCGTGCTCGAGGAGACGGACCGACTGCGGTGCCACCGCCATGGTGCCCACCGCCTCCTCGTGGCCGGCGTGGCCCACGTACAGGACGGTGAAGCCCTTGCGGCTGCGCACCTTGAGCTCGTGATGCACCTTGGTCACCAGCGGGCAGACGGCGTCGACAACGGCCCCTCCCCGTGCCCTGGCGGCCGCCACGACCTCGGGCGCCGACCCGTGGGCGCTGAGCATCAGGGGCGCGCCGGGCGGCACATCGGCCACGTCGTCGACGAAGATCACGCCCTGCGCACGAAAACGTTCGACCACATGCCGGTTGTGGACGATCTCGTGGTAGCAGTAGACGGGAGGCTCGAACACCCGGACCATCCAGGCCAGGGCTTTGATCGCCTTCTCGACCCCGGCACAGAACCCTCGGGGCTCGGCCAGCATCACTCGGTCCACTCCGGGCACAAAGTCCAGGTTATCGGCACTAACCTGTAGTCCATGTCAGCTCCGACGGTGACTTCGGTCACCGCGGCGTCGCCGGCAGCCCGCGCCGGTCTGGTCGTGGGTGACGAGCTCCTCAGCATTGACGGGCAGGAGCCGCGCGACGTCATCGATTTCCAGAGACTCAGCGACTCGGACGATCTCAGCGTCCTCGTCCGTCGCGCCGGCGCGCCGCTGCCCCGGGTCGTGCGGATCGACAAGGAGGCGGGGGAGCCGCTCGGGGTGGAGGTCTCCTCGGCCGTCTTCGACCGCATCCGGACCTGTGACAACCACTGCGCGTTCTGCTTCATCTACCAGCTGCCCAAGGGCATGCGGCGGAGCCTCTACCTCAAGGACGACGACTACCGGCTGTCGTTCCTCTACGGCAATTTCACGACCCTCACGCGTTTCACCGAGCTCGACGCAGAGCGCATCCTCACCGAGCGTCTCGGGCCGCTCTTCGTGTCCATCCACACCACCGACCCCGAGTTGCGGGCGCACATGTTGCGCAACCCGAAGGGCGCCACCAGCCTGCGCTGGTTGCAGGTCCTTCTCGACGGTGGCATTGAGGTGCACGGCCAGATCGTCGTCTGCCCCGGCGTCAACGACGGCGCCGCGCTGGAGGACACGCTGGCCGGCATCATGGACCGCTATTCGGGGTTGTCGAGCGTCGGCGCGGTCCCGCTCGGGCTGAGCCGCTTCTCCAATGAATCCGAGATGCGCCCGCACACCCTGGAGGAAGCCGAACGGGTCCTCGACACCATCGGCGAGTGGCAGGGGCTCTACAAGTCGGCCCTGGGCCACCGGATGGTCTACGCGGCAGACGAGTACTACCTGCTGGCCGGGCGGGACCTTCCTCCGGCCCGGAGCTACGACGGCTACCCCCAGCACGAGAACGGCATCGGCATGGCGCGGGCGTTCGTCGACGCCTTCACCCGTCCCTCCGCCGGCGGCCCCGGTGGCGTGCGCCATGGATTCTTCGCGTCGGTCGACGCCGCCCCCGCCGAGGGCTACCGGGCCGTCAGGCTCCCCACCGTCGCGGCCGGCGCCGATGCCCGTCCCGTCACGGTGCTGACCGGCACCTACGGCGCCCGGGTCCTCGGGCCCCTCCTGGCCTCCCATCCACGTGACGACGTCAAGCTGCATGCCATCGCCAACGACTTCTTCGGGGGGAACATCGGGGTGGCGGGCCTGCTCACCGGTGAGGACGTGGCCCGGGCACTGAAGGACGTGCCTGACGGGTCCCGCTGCCTGCTGCCCGACGCATGCCTCAACGAGGGGCGCTTCCTCGACGGGCTCACCCTGGCGGACCTGCCGAGGGACGTGGAGGTGGTGCCGACGGAAGGGGCCTCGCTCCGCCGGGCACTCGACGGAACCTCGTTCCGGCCCGGATGTGCCGCGTGAGCCCGATGGTCGTGGTCGCCGGTCGCCCCAACGTCGGCAAGTCGTCGCTGGTGAACCGCATCGTCGGCTCCCGGGCGACGGTCGTCGAGGAGGAGAAGGGTGTGACCCGCGACCGCAAGGAGCTGTCGGCCGAGTGGTCGGGCGTCCCCTTCTCCATCATGGACACCGGAGGATGGCTCGCCGCGGGTGACGCCCTGGAGTCCAAGGTGAGCGACCAGGCCGAGCGTGCCCTGGCCGACGCCGACGTGATCCTCATGGTCGTCGACGTGACCACCGGTGTCACCGACGAGGACCTCGAGGCCGCCAAGGTGATCCGGCGTGCCGGTCCACCCGTGCGCCTCGTCGTGAACAAGGTCGACGGGGCCAGCCGCGATTCGGCCATCTGGGAGTTCGTCTCCCTCGGCCTCGGTGACCCGTACCCGGTGAGCTCCCTGCACGGGCGCGGCACGGGCGACCTGCTCGACGAGGTCGTGGCACTGCTGCCGGTCCCCCTTCCGGAGGGGGACGACGCCGAGGCGCCGGCCGCCGGCGGTCGGGACAGTGCCCGGGGAGACCGTGACCCGGGCACGCCGAGCGTCGCCATCATCGGCCGGCCCAACGTCGGCAAGTCCACCCTCTTCAACAAGCTCCTGGGCGAAGAGCGCGCCATCGTGCACGACATGCCGGGCACCACCCGCGACGCCATCGACACCGTGGTCGAGACGGTCGACGGGCCAGTGCGGTTCATCGACACGGCAGGACTGCGCCGCCCGTCCAAGACGGACCGCGGCACCGAACAGCACGCAACCATGCGTGCCCTGCGGGCCCTGGAACGGGCCGATGTCGCGCTGTTGGTCATTGACGCCACCATCGGAGCCTCGCACCAGGACCAACGGCTGGCCGAGCGCATCGGCGTCTCGGGCTGCCCGGCCATTGTGGTCCTCAACAAGTGGGACAAGGTGGGCGTGGACGACCGCGATGACGTGCTGGCCGGCGTCGGCGACCGGCTGGCCTTCCTGGGCGCGGCGCCCGTGCTCAAGATGTCCGCCCTCTCGGGGAAAGGCGTCCATCGCATCCTCCCCGCATTGCGCGACTGCGTCACGGCGTACCACCAGCGTGTGCCCACAGGGACGCTCAACCGCACCGTGCAGGAGCTCCAGCTGCGCCAGGCCGCGCCGCGCTACAAGATCCGCTACATAGTGCAGGGCGCCATCGACCCTCCGACCTTCACGCTCTTCACCAACGGCCGGCTGCCCCAGACGTACCTCCGGTACATCGAGCGTGGCATCCGGGAGAAGTTCGACCTCGGGCGCGACGCCGATGAAGTTGCGCGTGCGCATCGGCGGGAAGTGAGGAGCGGCCGGTCCTGATGGCCTGGTGTGAGGAATGCGACACGCTCGTCGAAGACGAGGATCTGGGCGAGGAAGGGGAGTGCCCCGCGTGCGGCACGATTCTGGCCGAGCAGGAACGTCCGCCGATTCCCTGGTACTTCAAGGCGATGCTGATCGCCAGCGTGATCTACCTCGGCTACCGCGGCTACCAGGGCGTCATGTGGATCAGCCATTCTCTGTAGCGATCGGGAAGGGAGAACCCCGGAGGTACCCCTACGTGGGACGGAGGATCGCCGCACGAGGGATCAGTGGCAGTGGTCCTGAGGGGGCGCTGCACCAGCGTCCGTCGATCCCAGATCGTCCGAGTACCCGGCTTCGAGCCGCTGCCATTGCGAGGTGGGACGACCGCCTGGCCACTCCCTCAGGATCGGCCACTCGGGCGCCCCGCCCAGAGTCCGGGTCGCGTGCCCGCGCTGCGGCCAGCCCGGCGGCGAGTCCTCCCAGTCCTCCTGCCTGCCGAACACGGTGAGGTCCATGAGCGCGTAGCTGTAGTCCAGCGCCTCGGCACCACGGCGGTTGGTCCAGTACGTCTCGAAGACCTTCTTGCCGTCGCGCTGGTAGCACACCAGATGGAACAGCCCCTGCTCGCGGTCGACGAGGAGCGAGTCAAGCGAGGGCTGGGCCGAGTACCACGGCATGTCCCAACCCATGAAGGCGCGGTACCTGAGGCTCTCGTCGAAGGACGTCTGCGCATCACCCGGGCCGTAGGCGGTGTTCCGCCCCTGACAGAGCACTGCGAAGGTGATGTCGCGGGAGTGCAGATACGCAAGCTCGTTCACATGGCTCATCACCCACGTGCAGCCTTCGCACTGCTCGGCCGCAGGTCGACCCGGCCACCACATGAAGAAGTAGGCAACGAGCTGACGCCGGCCTTCGAACGCGTCGAGCAGCGTCACTGGACCACGCGGCCCGAGCAACGGGCTGTCTGCGGCTACCTCGACCATGGGCAGCCGGCGGCGGGCGGCGGCGATCGCGTCTCCTTCACGGGTGTGTGCCTTCTCCCTCGCCCGCAACGCCTCCAGCCGCTCGTGGAACGTCGAGCGGTCCACCACCGTTGGGAGAGGCGTGCTCTCATCTCCGGACATCGGCTCCTCGCTCACCTCTGTTGCTCGCCTCCTCGCTGCGACGGGTTGTCACCACCACGGAGGCGTCTCCCGATCCGTTGCGGCAAGGGATCACGGAACTGCCTTTCAAGGGCCCGCGACCGCAGCACTCGTGCCGGATCCCACCGTTCCGGTGAAAGGGGCAGGTGAATGATCGGCGGTCGCACCTGTGCCTCAGCTCGTGTAGTCGACCGGACCGGCCCCCTCGATGCCGACGGCGAAAGCGAGGCCCCTGAGTCCGGAGTTCTCCGTCAACGGCCAAATACTGTGAACGGTGTTCGGCGGAATCCTGATCAGATCCCCTTGTCCGACCTCTTGCTCCTCGTCCGCAATCTTCATGATGCCGCGTCCGGAAATGATGTAATAGAACTCGTGCGTGGGATGTGAGTGGGGATCGACGAGCCCGCCGCCGGCAACTTCCCACTCGCTGACGAGCTCGAGAAAGCCGCCACTGGTCGAATCCTTCAGCTCGCCGGGCTGAATGAGCCACCAGACGGGCACCGTCCCGGCATGTTCAACAATTGGTGCCACATCCCTCGCCGAGCGGACATCCATTCCTCATCCTCCTCAGTTGCCGTTCTTGGATATTACGACCGGGGATCGGTCATCGACGCGTGAAGGTCAGATGGGTGACACCGCTGGGTGACGAGACGGCCTCGCTGTCGTAGCGCTCGTCAATGCCCTCGAGGTCGTCCCACAGTCGAACGCCGCGGCCGAGAAGGATCGGTACCAACACGAAGTGAACGGTGTCGATGAGGTCGGCGGCCAGGAAGTCGCGGACGACCGTCGGGCCGCCGCCGATGCGCACGTCGAGTTCGCCGGCGGCCTGCCGGGCGAGGTCGAGAGCCTCCTGCGGAGAGGCATCGACGAAGTGGAACACGGTGCCGCCTTCCATTTCGATGGACGGTCGCGGATGATGCGTCAGCACGAACACCGGCGTGTGGAACGGCGGGTGAGGCCCCCACCAACCACGCCACTCGTCGTCAGTGCCGAGGTCGGTCCACGGGCCGGCCTGCGGGCCGAACTTGCCCCGGCCCATGATTTCGGCACCGAATCCGACATTGAGGCGTTCTGCGAACGCGTTGTCCACACCGGTCGTCCCACCTGACTGGCCCATGATGACCGTGCGCCCGAACTGGGTGGGGAACACCCACTCGTGCAGACGGTGGCCGGCATGCCCGAACGGGGCGTCGAACGTCAAGCCCTCGCCGGTCCCGAAACCGTCCAGTGAGATGGAGAAGTTATGGACACGGACCTGGGACATGGCGGCCTCCGAAGCGTGGCTGTCTGCGATCTCAACCGGTTCACGCTAACGCCGAACGGTGCCCGGCCGTCTCTCCCCGGAGAGGTGCCCGGTCCCGGGGACAGGGGATGCTCTCGTGGTAATTCGATTCAAGCTCGGTGAGACTTTCTTCTTCGCTCTTCCCCGTCACCTCGCTGAGCACCACAACGATGGCGCCCAGCAGCGCAATCGCCTGATATTGCTCTGCAGGGGACCAATCACGCCGCATGGGGCGACCCATGGCTCCAGGCACCAGTGCCAAACCCGTTGGGTCGTCTCCGGCTTGTTGCGCCTCTTGGGCTGCCATCAGGTCTCCTCGCAGCCCCCGAACAGCTCCCAGGGCCGCCATGCCTGCCTCAGAGGCGGCTGAGTTCCATTTCTCGGCCATGCCCGCCCGTCATGCCCTGCAATTTGGCCCCTACCGGACTGGGTGGCGAGCGTGTGGCGCAGTTGGTGCGGATGGACGTGTCCCACACCGGCTCGCTTGGCGATCGTCGCCACGTAGCGGTGGATGGTGCGCCGGTCGAAGGGACGACCGTCGTCACGCTCGAGGAGGTGGCTCGAGCGCGAGGGTCCTCGCATGGCCCTGTACTCGACCGATGAGATCGACCAGCATCGGGTGCAGCGGCACGTGGCGATCGTTGTGCAGCTTGCCGATGGGGATGCGCAGACGATGGACCGTCTCCTTTGTGGATCATGGCGTCGTCTTAGAGCCCGGCGAGCTCGCCGACGCGTATCCCGGTGCGGGCCAACAACTCGACCATGAGACGACGGCGCAGGTTGGGGTCCTCGAGCCAGGGCGGCCATGAACTTGGCTGCCATCGGGTCGTCGAGGAATTTCGGCAGCGGCTCGTCGAGGGCTGGGAAGTCGCTCATGTAGATGAACAAGCGAGCGGGGGCGTCGTCGTAGTCCCACTCCATGATGCGCTCGAAGAAGGTGCGCACGGTGCTGAGCCGATGACGGATGGTCATGGTGGCGAGCGGCTTGCCAGTGTTGCCCCGACGCGCCACCAGCCAACGCTTGAAGCCTTCAATGTGGGGTCGTCCGATGGCAGCCACCGAGACACAGGTCGGATCGGCCTCGGTCACCTGGTGGGCGAAGAACCGAAGTGCCAGCTCGGCGTCTGCCACCGTGCCCGGTCGGACCGAGACCTCGAGTTGGTCCAGGTAGGAGGCCATGGTGGCCACCATGACGGGGGCCCTGGAAGGAGATCTCGGCCCACGTGACTTCGGGCGTGCCACCACCCCGACGACGGACCTCGAGCGGCGGCTGGATACGGGCCAGTGCGTTCATTGGGCCACCCCCACCAACGCCTGGGCTTCGATCGCTTCTGAGGCCCGCCGGTACTCGTCGGCGAGCCAGTCGAGGCTCAGGTGGAGATAGACCCGGGTCGAGGTGATGGAGCGGTGTCCGGCCTGGGCCTGGATGGCTTCGATGGCCATGCCCGCCTCGCGGAGTCTGGTGAAGCAGGTGTGGCGCAACTCGTGGCAGGTCCCGTGCGACAGACCGGCGCGTCCCGTGCGGCGCGGATGATCTGGTCCAGGCCCGGCACCGAGAGCGGCTGGCCGCGGCGTGCGCCCTTGAGAGCGACGAACAGCGAGTCGCTCGATGTCTCTGGTAGACCTCGTGGTCCATGTAGCGGGCCACCGTGGCGAAGAAGGTGCGAGACAGCGGCACCAGGCGCTCGTGTCCGCCCTTGCCTTCTCTGATCAGCACTCGCCATTCGCCCAGGCGCAGATCGCCCAGACGAAGACCGAGCACTTCGCAGCGCCGCAGGCCGCCCAGCACCATGGCCTGGGTCATGGACCGGTCGCGCTCGGTGCGCAGCGCTCCCATCAGCGCATCGATCTCATCGGGGTCGAGGATCCGGGGCAGCCGGCGCACGCCGCGCACCAGCGGCAGGCCACGACCGCCTCGAGATCGGCTCTGACGTGTGGCGATGCCGCGGGGCACTGGGTTCGTACTCACCGCCACGTCGTCTCTGGTGATCAGATAGCCGTAGAAACTCGAGACCGCAGCCAAGACGACGCTTGATCGTCGCGGCCGACAAACCAGCCGAGCCGTCGATGCGGACCACGTTCTCCGAGCCCACCTTGGGACGACGTTGCGCTGTGACGAAGGCCATCACGTCTTTGGGCCGCACCTCGAGCGGATCCTTTTGCACCACGCTGAAGAAGACGCTCAGGTCATGGGCATAGGCCCGCACCGTGTTCGGACGAGCCCGACCGACCACGAACTCCAAGAACTCGTCGATCAGCCGATGGCCGATCCGATAGACGCGTTCACCGTCGGGACGGACGTGACACTGAAGGACGGGATCCATTCCACCGCACACCTCCTGCTTGGGTATGCACCCGAGAATCCGGATGCCTATCCCAGGAGGTGGATCACCTGTATAACCGGCGAACGGGGACACCGTGCGCTTCCCGAGTGGCAACTCAGTTCTGGTTGCGGTAGCGGAGATAGACGACGCCGTTACGAAAGCGCCGCTCGTCTAACAGCTCGAGCTCGGCATGGACCCCGGCGGGCAGGGCCGGCTTGCCACCACCAACTAAAACCGGCCCGAGGAAGAGATGGCACTCGTCGACCAGCCCCTCGGAGATGGCCTGGCCCGCGAGCTCCGCTCCGCCGATGGCGATGTCGGACCGCGAACTCTCCTTCAGTCCCTTGATCGCAGCGGCGTCGAATACGCGTTCGATTCTGGTTCTCTTGCTGGACACTGTCTCAAGTGTCCGGGAGTAGACAACTTTCTCGGCCGCACGCCAGATCTCCGCGTAGTCCTGGTACACCAGGGGCCGATTGTCGTCGGTCTCCCAATAGGCCATCGTCTCGTACATGCGCCGCCCATACAGATAAGTGCCGACTGGCCGCTCCAGATCGTTGACGAATGCGTGCACCTCCTCGTCCGGAGCCACCCAGTCGAATTTGCCCTGCACGTCTTCGACATAGCCGTCGAGTGATGCGATCGCCACATACGTCAGGATTGCCATTGAACCTCTTGGGTGTCCGTGAAACAGTGCGCCGGAGCACAATCTACGCACCCAGAGGTCCCGACCGAGTCGCCTCCGCTGACTGGCCGAGTACAGCGCGGTGGAGGCCCGCAACCTCGCTCCCCTTCCGGCTGACATCGACCACACCATGGCCGCCGCTCTGCCGATCTCGGGACTGACGGCATGGCAGGCACTCTTCGACCACGCTTATCTCACGACGGGCCAGACGGTCCTGATCCACGGGGCCGCGGGCGGCGTCGGTTCGATCGCCGTGCAGCTCGCCCGTGAGGTCGGAGCCGTCGTCATCGGCACGGGCAGGGCAACAGATCGCGACACCCGTCCTCGGCTTGGGAGCACATCGTTTCTTGGACCTGGAGGCCGACAAACTGGAAGACGCCGGCGAAGTCGACGTGGCGTTCGACGTGATCGGCGGCGAGATCCTTGACCGATCGGCTGCGCTGGTGCGCACCGGCGGGACGCTCGTCAGCACCATCAGGGAGCCCACGGTCCTGCCCAAGGGCGGGCGCGCCATTTTCTTCGTCGTCGAAGCCGAGCGTTCCCAGCTCGCGGACCTCGCACAGAGGCTCAGGGACGGACGGCTCAAGCCGATCGTCGGGGCAGTACGGCCACTCGCCGAAGCGCCCGCAGCGTTCACCTCCGACCGGCGCACCCCCGGCAAGACAATCATCCGGGTAACCGACGGCGGATGGCCGTCCGAAGGGGTGTCCGAGTAGTGGCGTACCAGGGCATGATTCCTGCCGTGCGAAGGCGAGGAAGACGCCCGAGGTGACGGGGTCCGACGGGCAGGGAGTTCGGGGCCTTTGTCTCTCATCTCAGAGGCCGCGGGCTGCACTTGTGCGTGCCCCGCGTGACGAAATCCCCCCGAGACGCCAACAAGGCCACCTCACATCTGAGCATCGTCTCCGTGTTCTGCCGGTCGCGCTGTCGGTCTCCTCGTCTCCGGCTCGTGGATGACGTCACGAACCCAGTGCCGGAGCCAGCATGGCGACAGCGAATCGGTACGCACCCGACGAATAGACGTTACAGACGGCGAGGTCGCCCTCAATGGTCGTCTGCCCGGTCGGGCAGAAGTGGACTCCGTCTGGCGCCCGGACCACGTTCGTTCCCGTGGGTCCTGTGCATGGCTCACTTGGAAGGCAAGGCAGGTTCCACGTGAACACACCATCGTTCATGACGGCCTGACCCGCATTGATGTAGGTGACACCGGCGTTGGCCGCGGCGGCGGCCGCATAGATCTGGTCCAGGTCGGTGACATTCTGATTCTCGGCAGCTGAAGCGTCGAGAGGGACACCGGCGATGAACACTTCCGTCCCATAGGGGCGAAAGATGTCGATCGCCGCTTGCACGTCAGCCGCATACCTCTGGTAGTACTGCTCCGTCCCGATGGCAGCTCCCGACATGCAGGGCGTAAAGGCATCGCCGCTGAACTCGAGGACCACTGCGGTGGGTTGCCAGAGAGTGGCGTCGGAGGTCATGGTGGGGAGCCAATCGCAGACGGCAAGGCCGCCGTATGTCCGCACGAGCGCGGAAGCGCCGGCCGCCCGAGCAATGTAAGAGAAGTCTGGACCGGCCTCCATCCCCAATGAGTCCCCGTAGAGCGCGATCCTGGGGGGTCCGGCGGGAGGCAGATTGGGCACCGATCCCATGTACCCCGCCGCCCCGAACGTGAAGATGCCGCCATCGGACGCCACCTCCCAATACCCCTCGCCGTCGGGGGATGCAGCCATTCCCGTAATGGGCGCGTTGAGCTGCTGACTACCCATCGATCCGGCGAACCCGGCCTTCCCGAAGCTGAAGATGCCCCCGTCAGACGCCACCTCCCAGTACCCGCCACCCTGTGGGTCTGCGGCCACCCCGACGATCCCGTGACTCAGCGCCTTGCCGCCCATGGAGCCGAGGAAGCTCGCGTCCCCGAAACCGAAGATGCCTCCGTCGGACGCCACTTCCCAGTACCCGTGGCCGTCGGGTGTCACGGCCATGCCCACGATGGGGGCGTCCAGCGCCTTGCCGCCCATGGAGCCGAGGAAGCTCGCGTCCCCGAAACCGAAGATGCCTCCGTCGGACGCCACTTCCCAGTACCCGTGGCCGTCGGGTGTCACGGCCATGCCCACGATGGGGGCGTCCAGCGCCTTGCCGCCCATGGAGCCGAGGAAGCTCGCGTCCCCGAAACCGAAGATGCCTCCGTCGGACGCCACTTCCCAGTACCCGTGGCCGTCGGGTGTCACGGCCATGCCCACGATGGGGGCGTCCAGCGCCTTGCCGCCCATGGAGCCGAGGAAGCTCGCGTCCCCGAAACCGAAGATGCCTCCGTCGGACGCCACTTCCCAGTACCCGTGGCCGTCGGGTGTCACGGCCATGCCAATGGCCGGTCGATCGAGCGACCTCGCAGCGGCAACGCCGATCGGTACGAGTGCACAGACGCCGCCCAGCAAAGCCGTGATGACGGGGCAGACCCAACGCATACCAGTCGATTGTCGCAGGCGGCCGACGGACCCGCTATGTCCGGGCGCTTGCATCGCAACCTCGACGGTGACGAACAGGTCCATGGGTGGTGCCGTGTGCGGGCGATGGGGGAGAGAGGGAGCAGTACTCCTCCTCCTTCTCCGCAAAGGCAATCGGGATGCGCCGTACCCCCGTCACCCAAGTGGAGGCACGGGCGGCCGGGGCACCCTCGACTGGCTACAGCTTGCGTACGGACCCGAAGGGCCAGACACAATGTACGAGGGCGCAAGTGGGGTTGCTCAGAGTGGGTTCATTGTGCGATGCCGACGGTGGTCGCATCCGGAGCGGAGTTGATATGGCGAGAAATATTTCTCAGGAGATCGACGCAATCATCAGGCACGCGGGTGGCTGGCGAGGCGAGACCTTGTCCCGATTGCGGGAGATTGTCCTCGTCGCTGGCCCTCCCATCACCGATGAAGTGAAGTGGAAGAAGCCTTCCAAGCCCGAAGGAGTGGCTATTTGGTCTCTCCACGGCATTGTATGTATCGGCGAAATGCTCAAGAGCGCCGCACGATTGACCTTCCCGAAGGGTGCCCAGATAGAGGATCCGAAGCAATTGTTCAACGCCCGCATGGACAGTCGCACGGTACGCGCCATTGCTTTTTTCGAGGGGGAGAATCCACCCCAAGACCGCATTGAGGGCGCTCGTCCGCGAGGCCGTGGCCCTGAACGTGAAGTGACGCATTCCCTCCGAGCCGAGAACAGATCAGTTGGCGGGTGTCGGAACCGCTGTCGGATGTCTCGGTTGATACAGACCGACCCGACCTCCGCCCGGGAGTTCAATCTTCGTGACCGAGCCCCACCTGGCCTCTTCGACTTCCGAAGTCCGAACGCCCCTGGTTGCAAGGGCTGCACTTTCGGCCGGAAGGTTCTCGTGGGTGGCCTTCTTCATTTGAACTTTCCACAAGCATTTCACAGAACCGGCGGTGCGGGCCCTGTGATTTGGCTAACGGGTGGGACTACCGAACCGAACGAGATTCCCGTCGGGATCGGTAATCGAACCCTCGCGTATGCCGTAGTCCTCGTTCTGCGGACCCTGGACTTCGATCCCTACCTCTCTCCACTCGATGGCGACACGGTCGGCATCTTGACAGTGGATGTAAAGAGCGCCGGCGCCTGTAATCTCCCCGCGCTCGGCAAGGGCAAGGTGAATTGTGAGGTCCAGGTCCCGATGGGCAAAGGCATAGGAGTCGTCGTGGAACGAAACCTCGAAGCCTGCGCGCTTGTAGAACGCGACGGAGCGAGGCACATCGGCGACCCGGAAGATCGGCTCCGGCCCAGTGGCAAACCACGAGCCGGTGACCAGCTGCAGTTGCCCATTGCGCTGACCATTCAACCCGTCCAGACAGTCGTGACATATCGGCAGGTCAGGATGGGACCGCAGCCTGACCCACCAATCGACCGAGGTGCCGCAGCATGAGCAGATCGCAGCCATCACTGAATGGTAGATGGGCGTGGATGCGCAATCCGCTCTTGAGGCAACGTGTCAACACGCCGCTCCGAGAAATTCTGTCGAGCGCTGCGCGTCAATGAAGCCATAGTGGCCCGCTCCGGGCCAGATATGCGTCGAACAGTCCGGGAGCCGATCCGCAAGGTGGAGGGGCATCTTGGGGTCGAGGATGTCATCAGCATCCCCATAGAACATCTCGACGTGATGAGAGACATCTTCGGGCCGAAAACCCCAGTCCCAAAGGGCCATGATCATTTCGTAAATTCCTTCACCGCCCTGTTGCATACCGGCGGTGAAGGAGGCCTCGAACATCGCTCGCTGAGCCGGGTCCTTCAAGAAGGTCTCGGCGTCCGATGTGTCATCTGCTGCGGTCGCCTCGACGAAGCTCGGAATGTCCTTCTCCGCCTTCTTGCCCGCATAGTCGGCCCCCCACTTGATCATGTGGTGCAGGAAGTGGAGCTTGGCAATCAGCTTGAGGTCCTTGTTGATGAGAAGCCTTGCCATGCCTTTCTCATCGAGCGGTGCGACCGGCGAGGCCAGAACGATCTTGGTTACCCGATCGGGTAAGCGAAACGGGATGGCAAGAGCATGTGGTCCGCCGCCCGAGTGACCGGCGACCGAGAATGTGTCCAAATCGAGGGCGTCCGCAAGCTCCTCCATGTCCTGTCCCCAGTTCACCATCTTGCGGTTCTTCTGAGGCGACGACCCGCCCACGCCGGGTTGGTCTGCTGCGATGACTCGGAGCCCCAACGAAGCGGTCAGCTTGTCGTCGGGTGGAAATGTCAACCGGAATTGGCCCCACTGTGATCATCTGATTTGGCCCCACCCCTGAGCTGGGGATTCGGCTCTCTCCTATTCTGCGGGCATGGCCGCCGGAGCACGACGGAGTTCGATCAAGACAGCGGTGCAGGTGCGCATCTCGCTCATGGAGCACACACCGACGATCTGGCGTCGGCTGCTCGTTCCTGGTGAGATCAAGCTGTCAAAGCTCCACATGATCTTTCAAGCCGCCATGGGCTGGGAGGACTATCACCTGCACTACTTCGAGATCGACGGCCAGCGTTATGGCATACCCGACGAGGACTTCGAGACCGAGGACATCGATGACGAAGAGGTCACCTTCGTCGATGTGATCAAGGCTCCGATGCGGTTCTTCTATGAGTACGACTTCGGCGATTCGTGGCGCCACGAGGTGGTCGTCGAGTCGGTCGATCTGGTGCCGCTCATGTTGAAGTTCGCGATTTGTCTCGACGGCCAACGGGCCTGTCCTCCCGAAGACTGTGGCGGGACCGGTGGCTATGAGGACTTCCTCGAGGCTATTGCCAATCCCGAGCACGACGAGCACGACGACTACGTCGGATGGATCGGCAGGTATTTCGATCCTGAGCTGTTCAGCGTGGCCCAGAACAATGCGGCGCTGCAGCGGGTGCGCTGAGTCAGGTCGCCTTCTTCGTCGCCCGCTTGGCCTTGGTCGAGCGCAGTCGGAAGCTCTCGGTCCCGGTCTCGACGATGTGGGCGTTGAATGTCAGCCGATCGACGATGGCGGCGACCAGGCGGGGATCACCGATGACTTGACCCCATTCGGAGAAGGGGAGGTTCGAGGCGGTGGCCACCGATGCCTTCTCCTCGCGTTCGGTCAGGATCTGGAACAACAGCTCAGCTCCTTTGGCGTCGAGCTGGACATAGCCGAGCTCGTCGAGGCAGAGCAGGTCGAGGCGCCCAAAACGAGCAACCAGTCGCGACAGCCGGCGTTCGTCTGCTGCTTCGGCCAGTTCGTTGACCAAGGCGGCGCAGGTGATATAGCGCACAGCCTTGCCCTGTTCACAGGCCGCCATGCCAAGGCCGATGAGCAGATGGCTCTTGCCGGTCCCGCTGGCACCGAGGAAGACGATCGGATCACCGGGCCTCGTGGACGCGACGTTGACGACGGCGTTCGGCCCGCTCGTCGACTTCGGCCGATGTCTTTCTCCGTCGAGCCGAACTGTCCCACCGGTCCGGCGTACTGGGCACCGTTGGGAGCTTGCCTTAGGATTTCCATGAAGCGACCCCCATCGACGACGGAGCAGCTCATGGAGGACGCAATAACTGAGCAGACTGGCAGGATTACCAAGGGGGACGTGATGGAGATCATCAACTTGGGGGAGAAGGATGGTCTGCCCCCGGTTCACTGGGAGAGCGTCCTCGAAAAGCTCGTTGCCGGATTACCGCCGGCGCCAGACGCTCACAACGCTCGCACGACGTGGCTATCGACGCTGAACGGGGACGGGAGCCCCCATGTGACCGCCGTCGGTGCGCTCTGGCTCGACGGGAGCTTCTGGTTCCAGACCGGATCGGGTACCCGGAAGGCACGCAACGTCGCCCGCGATCCGCGCTGTTCGATCGCGGTCTCGATACTCGATACCGACGTCGTCGCCGAAGGTGCGGCAGAGCGGGAAACTGACCCGGCCACACTCACGCGCCTTGCCCAGGCGTGGGCGGATCAGGGGTGGCCCGCCACACTCGACGAGACCCGCACAGGTATCACCGCCCCATTCAACGCGCCCTCGCAGGGAGCACCTCCGTGGAACGTCTATCGCATGAAGCCAGATTCGGTGATCGTCACACTGGGCACCGAGCCGGGCGGGTTGACACGCTTCAGGTTCTGACCTCGCCCTTGACCAGGCAATCGGGGGCAGTTCCCGATGTGACCAACCGACGGTCGAAAGGATGCACGAACTCCAGCAACAGGCGGCCGATCGGTACCGGAACGAGTTCCCTCGAACGAGGCTGGAACCGTGGGGAGGGATGGATCGGGGGCGTGCGGCAAAGGACGCGTTGTCGATTGTCCAGTATTCCTCCCGTATTTCTACAGATGCATCGAACCCGATGGGCAGTAGCGTCACATCGCCATTGATCCACATCACGAAAGATCGGCGGAACGGAAATGACGCTCAAGGTCGTAGGTGCCGGAGTGGGTCGTACGGGCACCCATTCTTTGAAGATTGCCCTCGAGCAGTTGTTAGGCGGCCCGTGCCATCACATGATCGAGGTGCTCGGAGATCCGACTCAGGCACCCAGCTGGATCGACGCGATCGAAGGCCGACCCGTTGACTGGGCAGCGATGCCTGCTGGCTACGTTTCCCTTGTCGACTGGCCCGGGTGTTCATTTTGGCCCGAGCTGTCGGCCGCCAACCCCGACGCGCTCGTATTGCTTTCTGTGAGAGATCCAGAATCGTGGTATCGCAGCGCATCCAACACGATTTTTCAGTCGTTTGACAAGGTTCCGCCCGACTTGATGCCGTGGATGACTGCTGTCGTTCAGCTGCTACGCGATCGCTTCAGCGATTCGTTCGACAATCCCGTGGTCATGATGGATGCGTACGAGCGGCACAACGAAGCGGTTCGGCAGAGTGTCCCAGCCGATCGCCTCCTAGAATGGACCGCGACAGACGGATGGGATCCCATCTGCGACCGGCTGGGCCTCGAAGTACCGAGTGAGCCATTCCCGGTCACAAATACGACTGACGAGTTCCGCGCCATGGTTGGGATGCCAGCGATCTCCTGACCCGTTTGGCGGGCACGGCGGGCGACCGGCGGTCTACTAGACGAACTGGGACCCACGACCTCGGCGACCCGACGAGCACCGGCCGACCTCGTCGAATGCTGAAGCCGGCCGGTGCTACCGAGAACTGGCCTCGTTGCAGCGTCAGGCGTTCTTTAGCTGGTCTGTCGCAACCTTCAGTTTGAGCTCATCGGCTCTCAGTGTCGCCGGGAGCTGGGCTCTTCCTCCGACCCAGAACACGTCAGAGGAATCGCACTCACATTGGAGATACCCGAAGCCTTCCGTCTCCTGGGAGGCACCGGCGATGCCCCGGCATTCGATGGCTCCAGATACGGCTGCAATGCGATCTGGTCCTTGGCAACCGCAGGAATTGACGGCGACTTTGATTTCGTCCAGACACCTGATTCCTTTGCGCAGTTCCTGGGCTCGGCGGCTGTTGACACCGAGCCGGCGAACGGTGACGGCCCCCAGTTGCGATAGGCGCACCCAGCCGGCGAACTGGGATAGAGGGTCGAGCCCGATCGGCATCGGCCTACCCGTACGGTGGAGCCCAATCAGGTATCCCGCCCATTCGTCGTTTGGCCAAGGCCTGCGTTGGCATGCGTCCCTGTGGCGGGAATCGATCAGAAGAAGACGTGGGCAGTCCCGGCGAAGATCCCCGAGCCGACGATCTGGGCGTAGAGCCGGCCGTTGCACTTGGCTGGACGGTCGAGGGATTTCATGTCTTCGCTGCCTGCAGAGAAGGTCGCCGCGGCAATCACCTGGCCAGAGCACCATCCTTGGCGCAGAACGACCGTGACCGAAGAGGCTCCGCCTGTCTCAGCACCGCTGATCCCGAGGACAATGAGGTGGCAGCCGTCGGTCGGTGCCGGGCCTACCAGGCCCGATCTCGCGACGTCCGTCGGAAGTGCAACGGGTAGAACCCCGGACTGCTGAGCCATAGTTGTTGTCTCGGCCACCTTGGCTCACCTCTTAAGGTGATGTTGACCGTAAGGCCGATCCCTCACAGCGAACTGTGCGGGTAACTATCTGGGTCCGTTGTGCCGAAGTGTCCCACTGTCCCGGTGTATGGGCACCCCCTCGGCCAACTACGCCATGACTGGCATCGCCTCGCCTAGCGGTCCAGTTGTCTTGGCTCTCCCGGTAGCCAGATTGATCCACTTCTCCGGCCGAAGTGCCCGTGCCTCTGCTACCAACTCAGGGGCAGAAAGCTCGAGTACACCCAGAAACGCTTCCGAAGTGATTCCCTCTGCAACGGGGTCTGGGGTCACTGGAGGCGCCAGATCACTCCCGTGTACGACTGCTTCGACGCAACGCGTCACGAGGTAGTCGGACACCGAAATGTTGCCCTGCAACGTCGTAATCGTGGCGTCGAGAGGTGCCGCAAGAACGACATCGCGGACCGCCGCCAGCGGACGTCGCAGTCCAACTTTGTTCAGAGTGGCGCCTTTGCGAGCAGAGTCATTGATCAACCCGCTAAATGACTTCGTCCCTGCGAGATTCTCCGAGAGTTGCACCTCAGCCTGTCGGACGGATGCGGTGCTGAGGAATTTCTTTACCATGTGGGGTTGAACGTACAGATGGGCGAGGACTTCTCGATTCGTCCACCCGTTGCATCGGCTAGCTGCTGCGAGGTCAATCGTGTCTACGACCTCCGATATCCTCTCCCACTGTCGAACGAGGGCAGCGCGCACATCGGTGACGGCCGGGTCCACCGATCCATTTTGTCAGCCTCGGAATTGGTCGCGGTGACACCGTCCCGGCGAACGGGATACCCCTCCACCGGGTCCGTAGGCTGTGTGACGGTGTCTGAGCGCGAGCCAGCCAGCGAGTTGCGACGAGACGAGGGCCGACGACTCTTCGGCCTCAATCCGGTCGGCTACAGCACCGGAAGGCCGGACTACCCGGAAGCCGTCTACGAAATCCTCAAGGAGCGCTGCGGCCTGGGCCCAAAAACCCGGGTCTTGGAGATCGGACCTGGCTCAGGCCAGGTCACCCAACGCCTGCTCGGAGCGGGGGCCTACGTGACCGCCATAGAACCGGACCCCTCGATGGCTTCCTACCTGCACGACACCGTTTCCTCAATTCGTCTCGACGTAGTGACGTCGAGTCTTGAGGATGCCGAGCTCGCCCCTGGTCATTTCGACCTGGCGGTGGGTGCTACCTCCTTTCACTGGGTCGATCAGGAGCTGGGCCTTTCCAAACTCCGAAACGGGCTCACATCGGGAGGATGGGTTGCGCTGTGGTGGACCGTGTTTCGCGATCCCAATCAGTCAGACGGGTTCAGCCAGGCCGTGGAGGACGTCTTGGGGCCAGCGACCCGAGGTGTATTTGACGAACCAGGCCGCCCGCCGTTCCAGCTCGACGAGTCGCACCGACGGCGCGACCTGACTCGTTGGGCCGGGCTCAACGACGTCAAGAGCGAGATCATCACGTGGACTTGTGTTCTGACACCGGTTCAGGCTCGCGCTCTGTACGCAACGATGGCCACTGTCATCCGGCGCTCTCCCGAAGAGCAACTCCGGATTCTCGATGAGGTGGAACGAATCGCGACGGAGTTACCAGGCGGCATCGTGAGGCGACGGTTCGTGACCGCCATCTACACCGGTCGCCGGGACTGAGTACGAGGTCGTCGCCAACGACCCCAACCCGGCGAAGTGCGGCACCTGCCAACCGATCGCTTGACATAGCGGACCTTGCCAGCAGCGCCATCAATAGCTACTATGTTCTGCATGGTACCTGGCGGAACTGAGAAGCTGCTAGCCCAGATGCGACGAGGTGCGATCGAGTACTGCGTCCTTGCCCTCTTGCGCGATCAGGACCGCTACGGACTCGAACTTACGCGCGCCTTGAGCGAGGCAGATGGCTTGGTCACGAGCGAAGGCACGGTGTATCCCCTTCTCACTCGTCTTCATCGTGAGGGGTTAGTCGAGGCCACCTGGGAGGAATCTCCTAGTGGTCCACCGAGGCGTTACTACGGCATCACGAGGGACGGCCAAATCGCATTGAAAGCGTTCATCGCTCAGTGGCGACGATTTGCGGCCACAGTCAACGACCTGCTCGAGCTGGAGGAACGCGATGTCTGACGACTTGGACACCCTTTGCGCCGATTACTTGGAGCGACTTCGAATCGCGCTTGGCGATGTCCACAGCAGCGACCGGGAACAAATCATCGCCCAGGTCGGCGAGCACCTAAGCGAGGCGCGAGCAGCAGTTCCAGGCCAAGACGAAACGGGTGTCCGCCAAATCCTCGAACGACTGGGCACGCCCGAGGAGATTGCCGCAGCCGCTATCGCGGATCGAAAGACGGAGAAACAGCCGAACCATGCCTCGCGACTCGTGTGGGCCACTGTTGGAGCCCTAGTAGCCGTCGCGCTTGCTCTCGGTCTCGCGGCTCTCGAGGGCGCTTTCAGCGGCGGACGAAGCAATCCGCCTTCTGCTTCACACCCGATTCGCATAGCCGTTCCGAACGTGCTCGGACTCGAGGCTGGCAAAGCAACAGCGAGCCTTCAAGCGAGCGGTCTTAAGAACAGAACCGTGTTTCAGTCGAGTGGAAATGTTCCCAACGGTGTCGTCTTCGAACAGTCGCCGCATGCTGGTGCGACTGTTCCACGCAGCGAGGTCATCACCCTTGCTGTTTCCATCGGCCCCACAGCTGGCGCTGTTGTAGTCGTGCCCGATGTTGTGGGCATGAGTCCATCCGATGCAGCAGGTGCCCTTCAAGCGGTTGGTCTGTACAACTCAATCGACAATCTCAACTGCTCCGCAAGGATAGGCAGCGGTCACACTGTCAGCGAAGCGCCTAATCCTGGATCACAAGTCGCACGTGGCACTCGAATCTCGATTCAAGTCGCATGTCATCCTTAGTTGCAGCCAGAGAGCAGAAACTGGTCCCCCTGAATCCTGCCCTCAAGGTGCGCCGGCTCCCGGCGAATTGAGGAAGGGAGCATCTCGTCGGAATCTCTGTCTACGATCGTTCGGATGGGTCGCCCAACAGTCCAAACCGAAAAACCCTTCCGGGTGGCCCGTGTCCCGGCGCTTGGTGGGCCTCAAGGAGCACCCGAGGCCTTCATGCGGCTCGAAGAGCGCATGGAATCCCTTCGGGGTTCCAAGATGTATGGGCTCCTCTACCCCGGCGAACCCCCGGCGTACTACGCCTGCCTGAGGCTCGACGGCGACCAAGCCGACGACTTGGGTTTCGATCACGCAGAAGTGCCAGGCGGGCGCTACGGGCGCAAATTGGTGCGAGATTGGGAGAACAAACTCTCTGAGCTTCCTGGCATTTTCGATCATCTCCGAACGGATCTGGTCGAGGCTGGCTTTCTCGTTGATGTCACGCGCCCGTCCCTGGAGTTCTATAGACGATCCAACGAGCTTCTGATCATGGTGCCAGTCTCGCTCGGCTAGTTGGCCGATCCGAGCACTCAGCGATCCACAAGGAGTGGCCCTCAGCCGGCGAAACGGAGGCTGGGTGAATCGGGGCGTTGCTATGGCCCAGGCTCTCCTGAAGGTGCTCCAACTGTACCGAGCCCTACGTTCTTAGGATCTGTCCAGAGGCGCTTCTTGGTGTGGATGTTCGATCCGTTCGCGCAGGCGCTGTAGCCCGAGCGGCGTTGAGCGGCCTCCTCCACCGACGCACTCGATTCGTGGGCCACGTCCGAAATCATCTGCAGTTCTCCTTCCCGGCGTCAGGCGCAGGGTGGGAGATGGCATCGTCAGTGCAGCGGGTTGCAAAGAAAACGGACTGGAGCTTGACTGAAATTGTCGAGAAGGGACCCGAGGCCGTCGGACGCCGAGACCAATGCCCGTGTATTTGCCGCGATGCCCGTGATCGTGATGTCAAATGTCTCCAATCCTGGAGCGGGAACATTCGGATCTGAAAGGACGCTATTGGTGGCACCCGACTCGGGGTGCTGGGACACCCGTCCCGTCCTGTGCAACGAGCCATTGGTGATCTCTGCGCAGCTCGGTGTATCCGGCAACCCGGCGAGCGACTCGACTATCTGGCCTCGAAGAAGAGTGCGACGGCCATGGTGACCACCGCGACCACGGCTAAGAGGAGCAGCCAGCGGCCAGTACTTCGGCTCTGGCTTCCCTCGCCAACTTCTGCAACAGCCTTCGGCGTGCTCACGGCGTCATAACTCCGGTGAACCGGGTCCACAAAGCGGAACCGGGCGATTGCTGTCGCGGCGACCCATCCGACCGCGGTTGTCGCCAAGGGGAGAAAGATGAGGAAGAGCATCGCCACGTTGGAGAAGGACTCGCTCACGCCCCCGCTAACCCCCGCTCCAGGGTCGCGCTGTCCTCCGTCGATGGCCACCACCGCGACCGTCGCGATGAAGAACATGGCCAGCCCGGCACTGGCACCGGCCAGTCGAGCGGCGCGCCGGCCCACGGACGCGCTCTTGCTGCGCCACGCGCCGCCCACCCCCACAACCAATGGCACCCCGATCAACACCGCCGGACCGGACCACGCACCCACTGAATAGATCGGGCTGATGATGCCTTGCCACGTGAATCCGGAGACCACTAGCCACGCCGCCGCGACAACGATGCCCCCAACCAGTCCCAGACGAGCCACGCCGGGTCGGCGTAGCTGCACGCTCACCGTGACGAGGGAAATCATCACGAGCACGGCCAGTGCCGCCAGCATGGCCCAGTTCCACAGGTTGGTGAACAGCCCGAAGTGGACAAACGCAATGCCGAACACGACGGCGCTGCCGAGCGCGGCTGCGACCAGTACCACCATCGGTCCGTCCGATCCCCATGGCGGCAGGAGCACCACGCCAGTCACGCATCCGAGAACGAAGCGCCATCGCCCCGAACTACCTTCGATCCGGTCCAACTCGCCGAGCATCGCCTGGCCCCAATCGACGCGGTCGGCGGGGAGCAGACCGACCGCCCATAGCAACAAGCGGAGCGGACCGTCGGGTCGTGCCGTCTGCGTGTCTGGAGGTGGGTGCTCGCGACTCCACAGCACTGCCCCTGCGCCACTCAGCAGCAAGATGGCGAGGACCGACGGCCGACCCCCGCCAATCAGCAGCAACATTGCCAGTACAGGTCCACTACGCCCCCCTCAAACCCAGGCGCCGGCGCGGCAAGAATCGTTCGGCCCGGGCGGCGTCGAGCGTCGCTAGGTACTCACGCCCCGTCGGGGTGAGTCGGTACAGGTGTCGGGGCGGCCGCCCGAGTGGACCCGATTCCCAGGACGTTTCGAGCACCCCACGGTCGGCCAGTCGGATCAGGATGGGATAGAGCGAACCCGACTTCAAGTGGACCTCGGTGGCCAGGTCGTAGCCGTAGCGCCACTGCGCGGGATCAGCAGCCAACGCTTGGAGGACTCTGATCATCTGCGGAGACGGACGCCGCGAACGGGTCATGGCACATAACTCTACTTATGTAGTCTTCTGTGTCAAGCAGCAGACTCGTTGCGGAACCCGCACCAACCTGTCGGCGCATCCCCATGGTGCCGGGTAGGAGTCACACGGGGATCCCTCGCAGCCACTCTTTCGGCAACGAGGGGCGAACTCATTCTTCCCGCGTTAATCCGGAGCGGGTTCATCCCAGAATCTGTCCCGGAATCGCGACCTGCGACAATGAGACACACGCCGCGACGGGTGGACGCCCACGGACAGAATGGCTGTTCACCGGGTCTGCGTCGTCGCCAGGGCGTGACCTGGGTTGCCGGCCACGTGTAGCGTCGCTCGCCATGCCCATTTACGAGATCGAAGGCGTCGCACCTCGCATTGACGCCGACGCCTTCGTGCACCCCGATGCGGTCGTCATCGGGGACGTCACAATCGGCCCGGAGTCGAGCATTTGGCCTGGCGCGGTCCTACGCGGCGACTACGGAACGATCACTGTAGGCGCGCGCTCGTCCATTCAGGACGGCACGGTCGTCCACGCCGGGCCGGGCTTCCCGACCGTGATCGGTGACGGCTGCGTAGTCGGCCATCTCACCCACCTCGAAGGGTGCACGCTCGAGGACGAGTCGCTGGCCGGATCTGGCAGCGTCATCCTCCATTGGGCCGTCATCAGCACCGGCGCGACTGTCGGCGCCAATGCGGTGGTCCCCAACCATGTGGTTGTCCCTCCGGGCGCGCTCGCGCTGGGCGTGCCTGCCAAGATCCTCGAGGGCCGATCGGACGTGGCGATGATCCGGATCTCTGGTCTCGAGTATGTAAACAACGCCAAGCGGTTCCGGGCATCGTTGCGCCAAATCGGCTGAGCAACGAAGAACTGCCGGGGGAGTCTGCGAACTAGCGCTGGCCTTTGGCGTGCCGCAACGAGGCGCGGGCTTGCGCGAGCAGCTCCTCGGCGGTTGTGTCGGGCCCGGCGCTCCAGGCCACGCCGATGCTGGCGGCCAGGGTATAGCCGTCCAAGCTGAGCTCCTTGTTGACTTCAGCGACGACAGACTCAATGCGGCCCTTCAGTCGCTCTTCGACGACGGACCGCACGGCATTGCCGCAAAGGACGGCGAACTGATCGCCCTCAATACGGGCCAAGGTGTCACCGCCTCGGACTGTTTTGTTCAAGCCCTGGGCCACTGACCGTAGGACGGCATCGCCCCACTCCTGTCCGAGTGACTCGTTGACGACGGAGAAATGGTCAAGGCCGATAAGAAAGAGCCCGTAGGGCCTGCCGTAGCGGCGCGCCTCGTACCCGTGATGGGCCAACCTATCCATGAAGATGAAGCGGTTTGCGAGCCCCGTGAGCGGGTCGCGCAGGGCGCGTTCGGCCTCCCGTTCGAGCTTGGACGTCGTCGACAACCCCGAGGTGATCAGGTTGGCCATCAGTTCCAGCACGGCGAGGTCCGCATCGTCGAAATGCTCCGCTTCGCTGGACACGACCCGGAGTGCCCCGACGGCTTCCCCGGCCCGCATAATCGGTGCCACCGCGATAGAGCGGATGCCCGCCCGCCGACACGATTCAGGGTCCACCCGCGGGTCTGTCTCGGTGTCGGGGCACAGGAGCGGCATGCCGACTTGCATACAGAGCCCGCACAGACTCTGGTGGCCCACGACACGGGTCCCTTCGGGATCGGTCTGCAACCCGCTGACGGCCCGGTGGACCATCGCGTTCTTGTCGGCGAGCTCAACGGCCGCTCCGTCTGAATTTGTCACCGTCTGCACCCGGTCTAGGACGACCTCGAGCGCACGGTCACTCGCAGCCTCAGGGACGGCGTTCACCAGTCGCTGGGTCTCAATGACGTAATGCAGCAGGTCCAGTTGCGTGCCTCGCGGAATTGTCTCCACCTGCGTGAATTCGGCCTTCCCTGTGCGGCGCTTAAGCACAATTCCTTGTGGCAACGCCCAGGACCTGGGGAAACTTCGGCCTCTGACTACCGCCGGATCGGGGTGGAGTACCATCCTCGAGTCGTTCTGGTTCCGACCTCGCTCCGGTGAGCCGTCGGGATACGCACTGGTCGAAGTGCCGGGTGACACGCGGGCTGTGGCGCAGCTTGGTTAGCGCGCTTGACTGGGGGTCAAGAGGTCCCGGGTTCAAATCCCGGCAGCCCGACTCGAAAGTGCAGGTCAGAGGTCGTGCCGCTCTGCCTCTTGGCAGCGGTGTCGGGCCATCCCCGCGAAATCCACGCGGCGCCACAGAGCTCGGACAACAGAGCTCGGAGCCCGCACACTCGAGGTTCCTTCGTCGTCCTGTTGCTGCGCATCGATGACGGCGAACCGGGCTGCGTCCATGGCGTCGGCAACGGCGCCCAGGTCACCCGGGTACGGATGGGCGTAGGTCCGCAGGAAGATGGCCGGGTGGTGGCAAAGGGAGGCGGTTGCGGCTGTCACGGGCACGCCGCTCTGGGCGGGGAGGCTCGCCGCCGTGGTACGGCGTCGCCCATCCGGGGAGACCGAGCTCCGCTGCGAGGGGGTCCCTGACCCGGTGCCGCCAGTTCGACAGTCGCACCGGAACACCGAACGGCGTCGTGAACAACAAGGCGCCGGGGTCGCTCCCGACACGGAGCTCGACATGCGTCCGCAAACTCGGCCAAGACGGAGGCCGGCACCTCGACCACCCGGGATCGGTGTGTCTTCGTGTCCCGCTCGAGCAGCACGCCCCGGTGCTCGGACATGCCCCGCTCCGCGGTCAACCGACCCGGGTCGTCAAGATGCCTCCGGCGGAGGGCGAGGGCTTCTCCGGGACGCACTCCGCAGTGGGCGAGCACCAGGAGGAAGGGCCGCCACCGTTCCACTGCAGCTGCCAGGGCTTCGACCTACCGCCGGGCGGACGCCGATCGCTTCGAACGATTTTTCCAGGACATTCGGCCCAGCTGAAGGATGAAGAAGAGGGTCGCTGTGCAGCTTCATGCCTGCGACTAGGTCGACAGAAGTGCGGCGCTCTCGGAGTGCCAATGCCATCGTGCTGGACCTGTGAGCAGTTTCTCTACCTGATCAAGACACAACGCCGTCCGCGGCGGTTCTGCCGCTTCGGCCAGCGTATGTCCGGGTGCCATGTCGGGCAGGTCGAGGCCATCCCTGAAGCCGGGCCGGGGTGCCCTACTCCGGCACTTACATGGGTGACCCAAGCCACCGAGTCGAAAACGATCGCGATGGTGGCAGACCGGCACCTCGCTCTGTCGGGCCGCCTTAGCTGTACGTCGAGTGCGTCGTTGTAAAGCTCGGGTTGTTGCTGCCGGGGCCGAGATAGTTGGTTGGGGCGACCAAGACGCCTGGCAGGGTGTCCGGGAGGAGGAGGCCCGGGTCGGAGTTGCTCGAAAAGGCGCTGTTCACGACCATCGTTGGTCCGTTCCACACGAGCATTCCACCAGCCGTGGTGCCCGCGGAGTTACCTATCACGACGCTGTGGTTGATCTTCATCGGTCCCCCTCCAGCAAAGATGCCTCCGCCAACGAATACCGCACTGTTGGCTCGAATGATGGAATAGTTGAGTGTCGTCTGGTCCGTGTTGGACGGCCCGCTGGACACCCCCCCACCGTTGCCGAAGAATTGCCCCCCTGCAGTTGAAGAGTTGTTCGAGACCAAGGCCACGTTGAGCGTTGCCGTACCGTTGTTCTGAATGCCGCCGCCGCTTCCGCCAGTGTTACCTGACACGGTCGAAAAGTTGAGCGTCGCCGTGCCCCCATTCTGGATCCCGCCGCCGGTACTGCCACTTGAGTTACCCGACACCGCCGAAGCAATGAGCGTCGCCGTGCCCTCATTGTCGATCCCGCCGCCGTTGTTGAAGGTGCCAGCTGTGTCACCCGAGACAGTCGAACTGATGAGCGTCGCCGTGCCGTTGTTCTCGATCCCACCCCCGTTGCCATTGCTAGCTGCGTTACCCGACACCTTCGAACTGATGAGCGTCGCCGTGCCGTTGTTCTGAATGCCGCCGCCGCTTCCGCCAGTGGTGTTACCCGACACAGTCGAACCGTTGAGCGTCAGGGTGCCTTGTAGGTCGTTGTCGATGCCACCGCCGTCACCAGCAGCCCCCCCGACGTTGTTCGAAACGATGGAATTGTTGAGGGTCAGGCTGGTCGAACCCGTACAGAGACCGAAGGACTCGAAGCTAGCGTTGCCGCCACAATTGAAGATGCCGCCGCTGCCATAGGTCGAGGTGGATGTGTTGTTCGACACCGTCGAACTGTTCAGGGTCAACTGACCCTGGTTGAACACGCCGCTTGCCACACCCGCGGTGTTGTGCGTCACAGCCGAGTGGTTCAGGGTCAACGCACCGCTGTTCCAGATGCCACCGCCGATGTTGTCGATACCGACACCGTCCTGAATGACCAGGTTGTTCAAGACCACGGTTCCAGCCGCGACGTTGAGTGTCGACCCGTACTGAGTTGGGACGCCGCCTCCGTCGAGCGTTGCGGGGCCGGACAACGTCAAGCTCTTGTCGATGTAGAAGTTGTCTGTGCACGTTCCGCTCACCAGGAGCGTCGAGCCGGCGGGCGCGGAATAGATCGCATCCGCCAAATTGTCGGCCGGGCAGTTCACCGTGATCCCGGCGGGACTCGCGCCTGCGGGGGCCGCATCCGAAAGTGCAAGAGAACCGCCTGCCATCAAACTCGCGAGGGTCGTGACGAAGAGGGCACATGAACCAAAAAAGCGCATGCCCAGTGTGCGCGCCGACTTCTGCGGCAACGGACCCCCGACGCTGAGTTGCGTTCGTACGCCCGTGATTCTCCTGATTCTCATGTTGTGTCCTCCCACTCGATGAGTGCCCCGATGCAATCGGAGTTTAAGATCCTGGGTAGACACCGTCAACATTCACAGTCAATCGGGGGAGTCAGCCCTTATCCGAGTAACATGACGCAACGTGACCGAGCGGCGTCGTCTCATGGGGGTCTCTGAGATCGCCGAGCTGCTGGGCGTGTCTAAGCAGCGGGCGTCGGTCCTCTCCAATCGGAAGGGTTTCCCTGATCCGGTCGAATACGTCATCCCAGTGGACGACGACACCCGCCGGTCGCTGGTGGAACTGTACGAGCAGCGAACTAGCAAGCAGCCCTATTCTGCCGAGGGAACCTGGCAATTATTCTCCGAGCGCGCCTTCGTTCTTCCCGATGCTCCGCGACTTTGGCGGCAGTCGGCCGTCGAGGAGTGGGCGAAGGACGATGGGCGCGAACTCTCGGAGGAGTTCACGGACTGAATCACGCTCACTGGTCGTCTGGCAGGTGAGGTATACCTAACGCGCGAAGCAGACCGGTAGTGCGGCGCCTGGAAATGCGCGCCAGTACTCCGGGACTGGGTGCAGCAGACGGGCCTTATGCGCACCATGCTGAAGGCGTCAGTCGCCATTGGCGGCATTCTGGGCCACCTTCTGGTTATTCGCTGTAGCCAGAAGAGGAACCGATAGCGCAGGGAATGTCCTTCGGGCGATTCAGGTGGTAACCCGTTCCGTCGGCGATGCTTCCTCCCATCGGCTGAATCCACCAGCTTCCTCCCGTCTCCTGCGCCTGAAGCTAGTCGGGACGGTCCAACCCAACTGCCCCCGTCCGCCGGGACGGTGGCGCAGATCGGTCAACGAGCAGTCGGCCCTCGCTGCTACTTGTCGAGCGCTGGGTGCTCGTGATGCCCGGGATGCTCGTGAGACGGTCCGGCATGGCCTCTCTGGCTCGTTGGCGGGGCGACCTGTCCTCGGAAACCCAGCACTCTGAGGATGAAGAGTCCGATCCGGTTTGGGCGTTTGCTCAACTGCGCAGCCTTGGCTTCGGCCTCATGACCATCAGTCACGCGAACCTTATGGGCCTGATTCGCATAGCGCGCCCGTCCGCTCACCCTTGAAACGATACTGGAGACCGGTTCTTGCCGCCCTATGTTCGACTCTCTCCAGGGTGCCCCAGATCGCCGGCTGTGAGGCATCCAGTGGATAGCCTCTTGAGAGTGAATGCGTCTGCGTCGGGAGCGGTGATTCGGGCCACACCTTCGGTCGAGTTCCTACCCGTTAAGCTCGATGGTCGTCATGTGGGTGTTCTCACTGTGGAGTCCCCAGGGGTGCGTGACGAATGGGAAATGCACCCCGAGCAAGACGAATTGCTGTACCTCCTAGAGGGCGAACTCGATGTATTTGTGAGTCCTGATCCTGAAGGGTCCCAGCAGGAACCACGTCATTTCCGACAGGGCGAGGCCTGCCTAATCCCTAAGGGAATGTGGCACCGGCAAGTGGTTGTCGTTCCGTGCAAGGTGCTGTTCCTTACCCCAGAGACCATCCACCGGCCGTATGTGCCTGACTCGGGTTGGGTTACTCGTTGACCAACTAGAGGCACCACTGCCCCAGTAGGCCCGGTTCGGGGCGAGGAGGGTCATGCCTCAAGGCCCGACGTACAGCAGGTCGATTCGACCCGACTCGTGACGGTGTTGGTAGACGTCTGTCATCGCAGTTTGGCGGCGGGCCTGCTCCATCTGACTCGGCGGCGACGAACTCGCGAAGGGGGTCAAGAGGTCCCGGGTTCAAATCCCGGCAGCCCGACTCCGTGAAGCGTGAGTACTCGGTGCTGCTCAAAGTGGGTCTGTTGTACTTCGAGAGACGTCTTGCCTCCCAAATCCGCTGACCGGTGGAGCTCGTCAGACTCCAACCCATTTATGGGGATGAATCAGCTCTGACCGATTCGTCCTGTTCGTCCTCGGGGCCGGTGGTGGCGCCCAACGGAGCGCCGGTCTGCCAAGGGCGCATATAGACCAACCAGATGGTTGCGACGGCGAGGAGCGTCGCGCACAGTACCCAGCCGAGCGCGGAGGAGCCCAGTCCCACATATTTGAGGCCAGAGGCGAAGATCACGAACGTGATAGCCGGTCGGATGTACCGATCCGGGGCCCGCGACGAGATAAACGAACCTACGATGACGGCGGGGACGCTCCCGATGATGATCGATGCGGTTACCGAAAACTCGATGTGCCCGAAGGCAAGAGCTCCGAGCGCGGCTGCGATTGTGAGGGGGACCGCCTGGGTGAGGTCGGTGCCCACTAACTGGTTGGCGCCCAGCATTGGATAGAGGAAGAGGAGCATCACGATCATCAAGGAGCCGGACCCGACGGAGGTTATTCCGACGATGAGACCGCCAACCATGCCAATGAGCACCGTGGGGATCGGCCGCACCACGAGATCGTGGACCACCAACTTGCGCTCGTGGCCGGCTCGCCTGTCGAGGAGAAAGCGGATGACCATTGCCGCCGCCCCGATGAGCAGCGCCGCGCCTAGCGCCTTCTCGATATTGGTCTGCGATGCCTTGGCGTGTCCCATCAGATGGAGGAGGTAAGCGCCGAGGAAGGCCATGGGCACCGATCCGGCCACCATCCAGCCGACCAGCCGGAAGTTCACAGTCTTCTTGCTGATATGCACGGCGGCCCCAAAGGGGCGCATGAAGACAGCAGCAACCAAATCGCTCGAAATGGCCGTCGAAGGTTTGACGCCGAACAACAGGATCAGCATCGGGGTCATCAACGCCCCGCCTCCGGCCCCGGTCAGCCCGACCAGGAAACCGACAATTGCGCTTCCCAAGACGATGTACGGGTTGATATTCACGGTGCCCCCTGCTCTAGATCGATGCCACCGGAATCAGGCCAGAGCACAAGCTAATCCGGAATCACGATGAGATCTATGGAGGTACTTGGGTACAAGTCCATGGCGAGTGTCGGTAAGGCCCAACAAAGGGCTGATGAAATTTGGAGATCGTTCTCCGGCCAACACCTTTGTACTCGATGAGGTCTGCCTTATGGCCATGAAAGTCGCCTGATGGCCACGAGAAGTTCCCGTTTTTGGCCACGAGAAGTCCGCACCCCTCGCTGAAGCATCCACATGAGGGTCTCCCCGGTCGGACACGGTGGCGGTGCAATCCAACCGCCGCACCGACCGAGGGGATACCTCCATGAAATCAGCGAGGGAACGAATGGACATGAATGCTGCCTACCAAGAGGTGGGCTCCTTTCGAGCGGCAGCCGCCATCTGCGGCAGCGCGGACAAGACGGTGAGGCGAGCCGTGCCCGGGCCCGGGCCGTCGAGGCGGCCTCGGGCGCCGAAGTGGTCGTCGCGCACAACTACGACGACGTGGGCGCCATCATTGCCGAGCGGGTGGCACGAACCGACGGGCGGATCTCGGCCAAGCGGCTGCTCCGGTGGTCCAAGCCGCCGGCTACGAGGGCTCGGCACGCAACCTGCGCCGAGCGGTGGCCGAGGCCAAGGCGAAGTGGCGCGTGGACCATCACCGGGGCGCCGTCCGGGGTGTGGGCGCCGGGCGACGTGCTGGTCTTCGACTGGGGCAGCGCGCCCGCTCTTCGTGTTCTGCGCCGTGCTGGCCTGGAGCCGATTCCGTTTCGTGGACTTCGCCGACAACCTCGGGGCGCAGAGCACCATGGCGGCGTTGGCCGAGTGCATGGAGACGATCGGCGCGGTGCCCAAAACCCTCCTCACCGATCGCATGGGCTGCCTGAAGGGCGCCAGCGTGGCCGGGCTGTCGTTCCGACACCGGACTATGTGCGCTTCGTCACCCACTACGGGACGCGTCCGGACTTCTGTCAAGGTGCGGACCCCGAGTCCAAGGGCCTGGTCGAGAACCTCGTCGGCTACGTGAAGGCCGACCTCATGATCCCCGAAGAGCTCAGCGTCACCGACCTGGCGGGCGCCAATGCCAAGGGCGCGGCGTGGAGCATCGAAGTGAACGCGCAGGTGCATAGCGAGATCGCCGCTATTCCAGCCGAGCGTCTCGAGATCGAACGCCCTTTGCTGGGCCAGCTGCCGGAGCTCCGAGCACGGATCGGCAAGGTTGCGCTGCGCAAGGTCGACCGCCTCAGTTGTGTCCGCTTCGGCTCGGCCCGCTACTCGGTGCCGACGGCCCACATCGGGCGCACCGTCGAGCTCCGGGTGGCCGACGGGGTGGTCATGGCGGTGTTCTTGGGCGAGATCATCGCCGAGCACCGACTCGTCGCCCCAGGTGAGACGGCACTGCGACGACCACTACGGCGGACCGTGGCCCATGCCCGCCCGGGCGGTGCGTCCCAAGACCGCTGCGGAGAAGGCCTTCGTTGCGCTCGGGCCGCCGCCGAGGACTTCATCAAGGCGGCCCGGCGCGGGGGTCGACCAGCCTTGCTGGCGACCTCGTCGAGCTGTGCGCCATGGAGGCCGCCCATGGCCAGGAGGCCCTCATCGCCGCCATAGAGCGCGCCGTCGAGTTCGGGCGGTCCAAGCCCACGACGTGCGCTCCACCTCGCCGCCGGCACTGGCGTGGCCCGACCACGCCAGCCGGTGACGCGCTCATCGTCGACCTCCCCGCGGTCGCGGTGCGCTCGCTCGGTGACTACGCCATGGGGACCGAGTGATGAGCCGACACCTCCTGACTCGCGGCGGACCTCGAAGCAGGGCTCCGGCGGCTCCGCCTCGGTGCCATGCGTCGGCTCTCGCCCAATTGTGATGGTGGCCAAGACCCAGCGTCGGCAGCCCGAGGAGTTCTTGCGCACCTTGGTCGAAGCCGAGATCGCCTCGCCGACGCCTCGAAGCGCGAGCCCGCATGGCGGCCGCCGCGTTCCCGGTGACCAAGACGCTCGACGAGTTCGACGTGGACGCGTCGTCGGTTCCCCGAGCCACCTTCGACACTTGACCAGCCTCGAGTGGATCAGCGCGAAGGAGAACCTGTGTCTGGTGGGACCCGCAGGAACCGGCAAGTCCCATCTCCTCGTCGCCCTCGGACACCACGCCGTCGACGCCGGCAAGCGGGTGCGCTACTTCACCGCCACCGATCTGGTGAGACGCTCATCGCGGGCTGGCCGACAACTCAGTCGGCCGGGCGATCGAACAGATCCTCAAAGCCGACCTGATCTGATCGACGAGATCGGCTTCGCCCCGATGGACCACAACGGTGCCCAATTTTCTCCGCACGTCGCCGCGGAGAGCGCCGGTCCCTCGGCACGGCCGCACGGCCCTCGAGGACTGCGGCGCCCCCAGAGCACACGACGGCCGTCAGCCTGCTGATCGGCCTGCACCACAGCGTTCCGTCGCCACATCCGGGGAGTGTCGGCCTGAAGGAGGCCCGTCAGAAGGGAGGTGGCCAAGAAAAGAGAGGAAAGAGGGGGGAGGGGAAGGAGTGTGGGCAGATCATATTCAGGTCTCTGCGGCGGCAGTTGGTGCCCCACTTCGCAGGGAAGCGAAGGGGACTCGACTGCTCAGGGCTGCCCGTAGTTGCTGATTAGCCACCGACCGTCGCGCTGCTTTACAAGGCCCACCGTCCAAAACGAGTCGGGCTGACCCTCATCCGGCGAGGGAGCCTCCTTAAACGTGCAGTGGACATTGGCAGTATTCGGGCCGTACGGCGCACCGTAGGCTTGAGGTTGGCAGCGAACGTCGGTGAAGGGCGTACCTTTCGATTTGTAGCCCTTTACCCAGGCTGTCTGTCCCGCCTTGACGGGCACGAAGTAGCTCTTGGCCAGGTGGACGTTTCGATGATTGATTGCGCTGAACCAGGCCATGGCGACCTCAACCGGTGTCTTGATGTCAGCAGCGTGCGTGGTTCCTGCAGCAGATTCGAGGGTGGGACTCGTTGATGCGGCGAGCACAAATGCAGCTACGAATGCGAGCGGGACGACCCTGAGGAAGCGCAAGAGCCAACAATAAACACGAGAACCGAAGTCATCGCGGGGTATCTCCGAATGCCAGCGACCCCTGCCCCGTATCGCCGGGACCGAGGCAGCACGCCGACGCCGTGGCTCGCTGACTTGCAGCACTCCTGGCTCTCCGGGTGTGTCAACAGCCCAACATTGCCTTGAGTGCTCACCTCATCAGCGGATTCCTCGCGTCCACACGGTCTATGGGCAGAGCACCACCGGGTCCGAGACCCTCCTAGCTTCTCGCTCCTCTCAAAATGCACGGTGTTGTGTGTTCGTTGTGTTTACCCGTGTCTAGGGTTCTCAGCCAGTGGAATCGTCCCTATGGCCTCCGCAAATCCTGGCGTGGATCCGTCTCCAGTTGCTCGCACTCGAAGAGGCATGGCACACAACTGGGGACTGCCTGGCGCCTGCTTGCCAGGAGAGGGCGATGCACTTCCCACCGTCGCGCTATTGCAAGTTCCATACGAGCTAGAACGCAAGAGACGTCGTCGTGTTGGACGATGTCTTGACTCAACAGCAGGGGAGAGGCAGGCGTCATTGATCGCCGGCTCGGAGTGCAGCGCATCCGGCACGAACTGTTGTTGGAGGCTCAGTCCGCCGACGACATCGAATCGAGCCTGGCCGCCATCTGTTGGTGGACGAGGTTGACTGCCTGCAGTGGCCGAATCATCACCCGGAACTCAATGATGCGCCCGTCGTCATTGCACCGAATTATGTCGACACCGTTGACGTACTTTCCCTCCATGGAGGTCTCGAACTCCAAGACAGCCGTATCTCCACCAATGACGCTTTTGGTGTAATGAAATTGCTCAGCGGAGTCAGGGTCCTTCTTGCGAGATGAGTTGCTTCCGGCGAATGTCTGGCTCGCCGCTCGAAGATAGAGGCTGGTGATCTCCCTACCCCGCTGCGGTGTGAACACAATCGGCGAGTAGAACACGACATTGTCGTCAAGCAGATCATCCAGCCCACCCGGGAAGTCTCCGCTCAGGTACGCGTGCCACTGTGCAACGACATGCTCAATCATTGGTGTTCCTTTTGTCGTGAGCGATGACACGGATCAGTGTCGCGGGCACCGTGCTCGAATACGACTCAATGTAGTGCCTGAGTGTTGGGACGGTTGGGGCGATTCTCCGTCCACTTTCCCGGTAGCGCGACTCGAAAGGACTGGTCGGGGCGCGGTTCTGTGCGATCCCTTCTGGGCTCGCGAATTCGTCCCCGGCCTTTCCCGCTCGACGGAGAGCCTGCGACGAGCGCCTCGATCCTTCAAGGAATGTCCCCACACCACCCTGTCCGTGGCCACGAAAAAGTCCCCGGTTATGGCCAAATAAGTCCCCGCTCGTGGCCAGATAGGTCTCCGCTGGTGGCCAGATAAGTCCCCACCCCTCACTGAACATCCACCGAAGAGGCCCCCTGGCCGGTGACGGTGGCGGTGCAATCCAACCGCCGCACCGACCAAGGGACGTCTCTATGAAATCAGTGAGGGAACACATGGACATGCATGCCGCCTATCGAGAGACGGGCAGCTATCGAGCCGCAGCAGAGATGTGCGGGACGACGCCCAAAACGGTGAAGCGCGCCGTTCTCGACGCCCAGGCCGTCGAAAAGGGGCAGCTGCCGGCCGGAGCGCACAACTACGAGGCCGTCAGAGACGTTGTCGTCGAGCGGGTGGAGCGGACCAAGGGGAAGATGTCGGCCAAACGACTCTTCCCGATCGCCCAGGTGGCCGGCTACGAGGGATCGCCGCGCAACTTCCGCCGCCTCGTGGCCGAGGTCAAGGCCGAATGGCGCAGGGACAACCATCGGGGACGGCGACCCGGCATCTGGTCGCCGGGCGACATGTTGGTCTTTGACTGGGGCGAGATCGGACCGCTGTTCGTCTTCTGCGCCGTCATGGCCTGGAGCAGGGTCCGCTTCATCTACTTCGCCGACAACTTGGGCGCGGAGTCGACCATGACGGCGTTGGCGCGGTGCTTCGAATACCTGGGGGCGGTGCCGAAGACGGCACTGACCGACCGCATGGGGTGCCTCAAAGGTGGCACCGTCGCCGGACTGGTCATCCCGACGCCCGCCTACGTGCGCTTCGCCACCCACTACGGGTTCCGGCCCGACTTCTGCGAAGGGGCTGACCCCGAGTCGAAGGGTTTGGTCGAGAATCTGGTCGGCTACGCGAAGTCCGATCTCATGATCCCCGAAGAGCTCGGTGTCGCCGACCTTGCGAGAGCGAACGACAAGGGACTGGTCTGGTGCGACGAGGTGAACACCGTCATGCACTCAGAGATCTGCGCCGTCCCTTTCGATCGCTTGAACAAAGAGCGTGAACTGATGGGCATTCTCCCGCAGCTGCGAGCCCAGATCGGCAAGTTGGTGGTGCGCAAGGTCGATCGACTCAGCTGTGTCCGCTTCGGCTCGGCCCGCTATTCGGTGCCCAACGTCCACATCGGCCGCCAGGTCGAGCTCGTCGCCCAAGACGGCAGGGTCCTCATCATCTTCTTGGGTGAGATCGTGGCAAGCCACGACCTCGTCGCACCTGGTGAGACCTCCATTCTCGACGAGCACTATGGCGGGCCCCGGCCCATGCCGACCCGGGCCGTGCGGCCGAAGACCGCGTCGGAGAAGGCCTTCTGCACCCTCGGCCCAGCGGCCGAGTCCTTCATCAAGTGCGCCGCCGCTCGCGGCATGACCTCGCTCAAAGGTGACCTCGAAGAGCTGGCTCAGATGGAGGCGGCGCACGGGCGCGACGTGCTCCTCGCCGCCCTCGAACGGGCCAGCGCGTTCGGGAGGTTCCGGGCCCACGACGTGCGATCGATCATCGCCGCGGGCACCGGGGTCCCGCGCCCTGCGGCACCCGGAGAGGCCCTCATCGTCGAGCTCCCGCTGGTCCCGACCCGTTCGCTGGCTGACTACGCCATCGGGGAAGGAACATGAGCACCGACGCTCCGGCCCTCCCGCCAGATCTCGAAGCCGGGCTCCGTCGGCTGCGGCTCCGGGCCATGCGAGCGCTCTCACCCGAACTGTTGGTGACGGCCAAGACGCAACGCTGGAAGCCCGAAGAGTTCCTGCGCACGCTCATCGAAGCCGAGATCGCCTCGCGCGACGCGTCGAACGCCGCCAGTCGGCTGAAAACCGCTTCCTTCCCGGTCACCAAGACACTCGAGGAGTTCGACGTGGTCGCCTCCTCGGTCAAACAAGCGACGTTTGACTATCTGTCCGGTCTCGAATGGGTCAGAGCCAAGGAGAACCTCTGCCTCGTCGGGCCGGCCGGAACCGGCAAGAGCCACCTGCTCGTCGCCCTCGGCCACCAAGCCATCGAAGCCGGTTTCCGGGTGCGCTACTTCAGCGCGGTTGAACTGGTCGAGACCCTCTATCGGGGTCTGGCGGACAACTCGGTGGGCCGCGTCCTCGAGCAGATCCTCAAAGCCGACCTGATCCTGATCGACGAGATCGGCTTCGCACCGATGGACAACACCGGGGCCCAGCTGTTCTTCCGACTGGTCGCCGCCGCCTATGAACGCAGGTCACTCGGCGTCGCTTCTCACTGGCCCTTCGAAGACTGGGGACGTTTCTTGCCCGACCACTCGACGGCCGTCAGCCTGCTCGACCGCCTCCTGCATCACAACGTGCTGGTCGTCACTGAAGGCGAGTCGTTCCGCATGAAAGAAGCGCGCGAGGGGAGGAAAACCTAGGCTCGCCAAAACCGAATCACTCATCCTGAGGGGTGGGGACTTTTCTGGCCACCAGCGGGGACTTCAAACTGGCCACGGACACACCCCGACCACGCCGCCGAGAAAACCGATCGCGGCTCCTCCGGGCGCAGTCGATCACTGCTGACCAGAGGCCCACCATCCGAAACCAGTTCAGCCGTTCGCGTTGAGGAGGTTTGCTCCGCCGATGGTTGCCAAGAGGACCACCCAGCGCAGCGCACCTTCCCGACGATGATCCCGATCCGTCCACTGAGCCTTGGGCTTCTGGAGCACCACGAGCATCAGGGTTACACAGGCGATTCCGATTGCCACGAGCAGACCGCCGACCAGGGTCTTCATCCGATCCTCCCTCAATGTTGACGGGTGCAAGGTACCGAGGGGCGGTAAATCCCCGGTAACGCATGGAGTGGCGGGGCGTGAACGCCTGGCGGGCGGGGGAACTTCAGAGGGTCACGTCACCGGACTCAAGCCCTTTCAACGGTCGCGCTGTGGCTCGAACAAGTCCCGACGACCTCGCGCAAGGTGTGTCCGAACTCCCGTAGCCCCGTCAGCCCCTCAATGTGCTCGGGACAGGCCCACACCCGCCACCAGCGCACACCCGAAGGGGCGAACCATCTCCCTGTCCATGCGGGCGTCTCGAGGCAGTGCGCGGCTTGCCCCTGACGATCGTGGATCATTCTCCAGCACTGACCGGGTTGGGCCACGAAGGCGTTGGCGTAGGGTTCGCCGGGAGCGGGCATCGCATTCATGGGACGTACTGTAGGGAAAACGTCTGACTTGGCTGGGAGGCCCGAACAATGAGCATTGAATGGCTCGCGGCCATCGACGAACCCCTCGTGTCTGAGGTTCAGCTGGCCGACGGCTGGCACACGATCGTCATTTCCAGTTTCACCGTGAGCCCACAGGACGCCTCTTTCTCGTTCGATGAGACCGTGTCCCAGACCCATACGTCCCCGCGGACCCGGGTGGTCGTGGGGCCACTCAGCGCTGTGCTTGCGGTCGCGTTTGCCAGCTGACCAACGAAGGCGAAGGCCGCAGTGCGCCGAGGAGGTCCACCGTGAGCGCCTGCACACCCCGGCCCGGCGCAGGCACTTGACGACAACTGCGACCGTGCCGATCCCACGGGACGCCAAGCTCTGACCTAGGCGAACATCCAGATCATCCAGCCGACCACGACCCAGGGAACCACGGCGAGAACGAGCGCCAACGTCGCCCACCATCCAAAGGATGTTTGGGACGAGCCGAAGTTGTTGGCCGGAGCGAAGAAACTCAGCTGTTCATTGAACGTGAGCCGATCGCGGACATGAAGTGGCATGGGTTGAGGACGGCTCATTTCGCGATGAGCAGTGTTCACAGGTTCCGACCTCCTGTAGAAGAGCTCCCGGCGGATTCACGAAGACTACTGAATCCTGAGGATTTACACAACGAATTCACAACCGGGTTTCCAGGTCCGGTTGATTCGTTGCAGTTTTCGCCAAGTCCGTGTTGGCGCAGTACCGGTCCACACCCCGGCGATCAGCACATCAGTCGGGCCACCACTCCAGTGGGACAACCAGCTGGTCACGGAACTTCATCCAGAGCTCCGTTCGGTGGTCCTTGCAGGTCCACAATGACCCCACCCGGCCTTCCGCATCGATGCCCGTTGCGTTGTGCACCCGGGTCAAGGCCCGGTCGCACCCAGCCCTCGAGCAGGTCCCGATCCGGTCGGTGATGTCCTGCTGCGCCCAGTCCTGCTCAAATGCCATCGGCTCCGCCCACCCTCGTCGAACAGAGAAAATACAGTGGTTTGGGACTCTTCGTTCCGGCGCCGAGTGATCACCACACGTTCACCCGCCGCTCATGTTGGATTGGGCGCCCGACAGGTCCGGGCCCGCGGTCGTATGAATCCGAAGAGCCGCTAGTTTCGAAGCACCGGGTCACGTTCAACCGCTCCACGTCAGTCACGAGTCGTGGCGGTACGTGGCCCGGACCAGTTGCTCCTCGGACGACGTCGCTCCCTCTGACACCCGCACGCGGTACGCCGTCGGCCCGCCGGGCCTGTGACAGGTGAGGAAGCCCGACAGTGTCAGGGCGTGAGGGTCTCAGAGCGTTCGGGGAGCAGTCCTCTGGAGGCCGCTACCCGGTCAGCGCGAGAAACCCACAATGGACGATCAATCCTCGGGCCAAACGGGCGTTGAAACCGCAATCCCAGTTCACAAGGCACGTTTTCGGCACAGCGGCTTGGGCAAGGCCGTGAAAGAGGCGCCCGATGGCGTCACAACGAAAGGTTTCCAGTGGAGAATCGCCGCCGTCAACACCGTCAACCTGCAGGCTGGGCCGCCACGTATCAGCTCGAAGGTGAGCACACCACCGGGTGGCGTGACTGCCGGGTGATCGACATCTCCATGCTCGGTCTCGGGATCAGCCTTGATCACCCCAATCCCTCCGAGCTGGCGGACCGGCTCATTTCCGTGAACCTCCCCGGCAACGGAGGCTGCGTGAACGTTCGCCTCGAGGGTCAGGTCAAGAACGCGTCCGTCATGATCAGCCGGGACATCCGCGTGGGGATCGAGTTCGTGCGACTTTCCGAGACCGAGCAGGCGATCACGGCCGTGTTGAGCGCCATGCGCGACGTCCTCGTCAGTACGTGAACGCAACGACGACGATACCCGCGTCGGGCAGCGCTACCGCAGGTTCGTGGGCAGCGAGTATTTCTCGAAGAATTGCCACATCGTCTCGTCCGCGTTGACGAGGACGATGCCCCGGCCCACGCCGGCCAGGATCCAGTTCTTCTGTGGCCCCGTGTTCAAAGTGCTTCCCGGCCAGACGTGACCTGAACCGGTGAAGCGCCACAATGCGACTTCGCGCGCCGGACCGGCAGTGCGTGTAGGTCACGAGTGTCGCCATCTCCCCGGCGGAGATCGACCCGGCGGCACCCACGATGTCGGGACCGGTGACGGGCTTCTTGTCGCATCCGTCCGCCTTGACCCATTGGTCGATTCCTTCCATCACTGAAAGTCGGAGCTGGGGATTCTTGTTCGGCGTCCCGTCGAACTTGGCAATGGGGTCATCGACGCTGTGGAACTCCATGGTCGGGACCGAACGTGTCGGATGGATGACCGGGATCTCGACCTGGCCGGAGACGGACGAAACCGCGGCAAAGTGGCCCGAGGCCTCCGCTGCCATGGCGTAGGCCATCATCCCGCCATTGGAAATGCCCGTCATGTAGACGCGCCTCAGATCGACGGGCGTCCTGGCCGCGATGTCGGAGATCACCTTGAGGAGGAATCCGACGTCGTTGATGTGCTTGGTCACCGGAAGGCCGCAACACATCCCGGCGTTCCAGCCGTACTGCGCATTCTTGGCCACCGGATCAGGCGTGAGCACCTTGGAGATGCGGGTTCCGTCGGGGTACGCCACCAGGTAGCCGTTGATGTCCGCGTTGGGATCCATGTCGGAGGTGATTTCCTCGAGTTGGCTATTTTGAGTGGCCCCGTGGAGATTGAGCACCAGCGGCAGCGGTTGCCCGGATGCAGCGGCCGGCGGTACGTGGAGGCGGTAGTCGCGCTCCAAGCCGTCGAAGGTGAGTGTGAAGACGTAGGAGCCACTCTCCGACGCCAGAACCGGATGGGCCGGCGTCGTGGTCGTGGTCGTTGCTGCCACCAATCCCGCGCCAGAGAGCACCGTCGCCATGAGGAGAACGACGACAGCTGCGGAGACGTTGAGAAGGGCTCGACGGCATTGTGCGTTGCGGTCTGTCCGGTCGCCCATGCTTTAGCATCGCATGGCAACCGGCGAGGCGACTCAGGCCACTCGGCGCCGCCGGATCGCCCGTCGTTCCATGTCGGTCGTCCCGCCCCACAGCCCGGTCAGTGATTCGTCGCCTAACGCGTACTCCAGACACTGCTGGCGCACCGGACACGTTTCGCACAGTTCCCGAATGGCCCCGTAGTCGGACTTGGGGCCCCGAACGAAATCAGCCGGCCCCTGTCCCCGACAAGCGGCCATCTTGTGCCACTCTGAAAGCATCCTTCCTCCCCGCAATCCCTAGCTCCGGTCAAAATGCTGACAGTGCCCTCCGGATCGAAATAGGGCCGACCGGACCCAAGCAGCACAACAGACACACAACGACGTGACGGGTCCAACGGAAGGCACCCTCCGTCCGCCGGCGCTACCGCGGTGCAGCGCGGTTGCGCCTCCGTGTCGCCCGCAATCGGATGACAATTCACGTTGCAACGCCTCGGAGCGGCGAAGTCGAAATGGTACGTTGCGCCGGCTGACCCATTCCCTGGCACGAGGGGGCGAACGAATGGTGAGACGGCACCCATATGGCGCGGGCACTGCGCCGGGTTCGTTGCTGCGCGCCGCGCCGCAGTCACGGCTGGACTGGGTTCCGTGCCGGTGGTCGTTGCCGCCGCGCCACAGTCTTCGGGAGCAACCGGCATTCTGCCCCCATCGAATCCCTCCGTGAACGCGACGCCTCAGGTCATGCCCCACTGCACGCTCACCCCCGTCGACGACACGAGCGCCGGATGCGTCGATTCCGTGCTGCACAACATCAACTACGCCCGGTCGCTCGAGGGCCTTGGGCCGATGGTCCTCCCAAGCGGCTACGCCACCGACACCGTGCCGGTGCAACAGTTGATCATCGCCGATGAGGAGCGAGGCGATCGCGGACTGTCACAGTTCACCGGCCTCGACCCTGCTCTCAATGCTGTGGCATTGACCGCTGCGGCGAGCAATGCAGATCCCGCTCCGCCCGGGACCTACTCCGAGAACGGATGGGGATCGAACTTCGCGCTGGACTACACGCCGCTCGGGAGCCGACTTCGCCTGGATGTACGACGACGGACCCGGCGGCACCAACCTCGAGTGCGCCCCGTCCGGCGGGTCGTCGTGTTGGGGTCACCGGGACAACATTCTGTGGCCCTGGGCCACCACGGGCACGCAGACAGCGCAGATGGGCGACGCCGACACGAGCTCGGGTCAGTACACCCAGCTGTTCGCCAACCAGGTGGACCCGGCCGACAGCGACATCGACCCTGTCACGCCGAGCGGGCTGCCGACGCCGTCGACCGCAGCCCCGCCCGACGTGGTCCAGGTCATGCCCGCCTCCTCTTCGAACACGGCGGCCGGCACGCCGGTGACGATCGAGGGCAACTACTTCAACACGGCGACGACACCGCAGGTCTTCTTCGGCGGTGTGGCCGCGACCAACGTCCACGTCGACTGGAACGGCGAGCTCAGCGCCGATGTGCCGGCTGACCCGGCCGGCACCGCCAGGGACCAGGTCGTGGTGACGGTGTCCACCACGGCCGGTTCGTCCAGCTC
>CAWACN010000039.1:0-100039 GCA_963780525.1 uncultured Acidimicrobiaceae bacterium
GCAGCGATCCGCCTGGATCAGATGAATCTCGTGGTGCACGACGTCAATGCGAGCCGCGCCTTCTACACGCGGCTCGGCCTCCATTTCGGTGACGTCCCCGACCCGGTCTGGGACGCCCATCACGTCTCGGCCCGCCACGACGACACCACGCCCCTCGACGTGGATCTCGACAGCGTGACCTTCGCCACCAAGTGGAACCGGGGCTGGTCCGGCGGCAGCGGGGCCGTCCTCGGTTTCAAGGTGGAGACGCGGGACGAGGTCGACGCCCTGGTGGCCTCCCTGGTGGGCGACGGCGTGACGGTGCAGCAGGAGCCCTACGACGCCTTCTGGGGGGCCCGCTACGCCGTGGTCAGCGACCCCGACGGCAACAGCGTCGGCATCATGAGCCCGATCGACCCCACCCGGCGCCACGAGGCGCCCTCCCCCACATGAGCGCCGCTCCCGACGAGGCGATCGATGTCGTGGTCGAGATCCCCACGGGGAGCCGCAACAAGTACGAGTACGACCACGAGCAACACGTCATCCGGCTGGACCGCCGCCTCTTCACCGCCACCACCTACCCGGCGGACTACGGCTTCGTGCCCGACACCTTGGCCGGCGACGGCGACCCGCTCGACGCGCTCGTTCTGGTCACCGATCCGACCTTCCCCGGCTGCGTGGTCCGGGTGCGCATCCTCGGCATGTTCTCCATGAGCGACGAGAAGGGTGTCGACGCCAAGCTGATCTGCGTCCTGGAGCACGACCCGCAGTGGGACGACGCCCACGACATCGGCGACGTGCCCGAGCACCTGCGCAATGAGATCTCGCACTTCTTCAGCATCTACAAGGACCTCGAGCCCGAGAAGTCGGTCGAGGTCCGGGGGTTCGCCGACCGGGCCGCCGCGCTGGAGGAGCTCGAGCAGTGCCTGATCGCCTACCGTGCGGTCGACACGTAGAGAGGGAGGGACACGACATGCCGTTTCCGCGCCAGGAGGTCCAGGAGACCGTGGAGCGCTACCACAAGCTGCGCGAGCGCATCGACGAGGGTCTCGAGCCCGACGCCTTCGGCGTCCTGGCCGACTTCTACACCGAGGACGCGGTCTACATCGACGGCGCCTGGGGGCGCATCGAGGGCCGCGAGGCCATCGCCCACTGGCTGGTGGACTCCATGTTGGGCATGGAGGACTGGAAGTTCCCCATTGAGTTCACGGCGATTGAGGGGAACGACGTCGTGGTCAAGTGGACGCAGATCATGCCGCGGACGAGGCCCGACGGGACGCCGTACCGCCAGTCCGGTTACTCACGCCTCATTTACGCCGGCGACGGGAAGTTCTCCTACGAGGAGGACACGTACAACATGGCCCACGTGCTCGAGGACATTGAGTCCAGCGGGTGGACGCCGAACGGCTCCATGAACGTCCCGCCGGCGCATCCGGACCGGAACTTCGACATTCCGCCCGGCGCCCTCGTCGGCTAGGGCGTTCCCCTAGGGCCTAGGGCGTTCCTCCGGTACTGCCGGAGTTCCCGAAGCCGGGGAAGCCTCCCCCGCCGAAGGGGCTGGTGGTGGAGCCGGAGTTCCCTGTCGACTGTTGCTGTTGGGCTTCGGCCTGGCTGCCGAGTGTCGCCGTCGTCGTCCGCTTGCTGTCACCCACGTAGTAGGTGATGGAGACGGATTGTCCCGCCTTGGCGCTCTGCACGACCTTCTGCAGGTCGTCCGAGGACGTGATGGCCGTGCCGTTGATGTTGACGATGACGTCGCCCTGCACCAGGCCGGCCTTGGCCGCCGGGGACCCCGAGACCACGGTGAGGACCACGGCGCCCGAGGTGGGCGTGAAGCCGTACTGCTGGCGCAGCGCCGGGGTGAGCGTCGTGATGTCGACACCGAGGTAGCCGCCGGCGTTGCCGGACTGGCCGCCCTTTTGGAGTTCGGAGATGAGCGCTTCGACGGAGGCGGCCGGAATGGCGAAGCCGATGTTCTGCGAGGACGTCCCGTCGCTCGAGGTGCCGGCGACGGCGGTGTTCATGCCGATGACCTGGCCCGACGTGTCGATGAGCGGGCCCCCCGAGTTGCCGGGATTGATGGCGGCGTCGGTCTGGATCATGTTCTGGAGGGTCTCGGTCTGCGTGCCCACTCCCCCGGCGGTCACCGAGCGCCCCAGGGCCGAGATGATGCCCTGGGTCACGGTGGGTGTTCCCGCGGCGAGACCCAGCGCGTTGCCGATCGCCACCACAGCGTCGCCCACGACGGCTTTCCCCGAGTTCCCGAAGGTGACGGTCGGCAGGCCCGACGCGCCGGTGATCTTGAGGAGGGCCACGTCCTTGGACTGGTCGTAGCCGACGAGCGTCGTCGGGAGTGCCTTGGTCTGGCCGTACTCGGTGACCGTGATGGTGCCGGTGTCGCCGCCTTCGGTGTAGAGCTCAATGACGTGGTTGTTCGTCAGGACCTCACCGTCGGAGGTGATGATCATCCCGGTGCCCTCGTCCTCGCTGCCCTTGGACTTGACGTCGATGGAGACGACGGAGTGGATGACCTTGTTCACGAGCTGAGGGATGGTGACGTTGCCGCTGAGCACGGCGGCCCCGGGCGCGGCGGCGCTCTCGTGGATGGTGACGCTGTCACTGCTCGTGCCGTTGTTGTTGTTGGCCAGGGCGGTGACGCCGGCGCCGATGGCGCCCCCGATGAGGGCGGCCACGATCGCCACCGGCAGCCAGGCCCTGAGCTTTCCCGGCGTGCTGTGTCCCGCGGGACCGGGACCGGGCCCGGGGTAGGTCGCGTCGCCCGACGGCGGGTAGGAGAACGGAACCGCCGTGGGGGTGACCGGGGTGGGCGGTCCGGGGTCGGTCGCTGTCGGGGGTGCCCATGAGCCGGGCGGGGGCGGTGGGTACGAGGAGCCTGCACCGGCTGGTGGGTAGGTGGGCGGTGCGGCGGCGGGGGTGGCCGGGGTCTCGTCCTGTGTCGCTCCCGAGGTTTCTGCTCCTGCTGTGGGAGGCGGCGGCGGGTGCTCGGAAGAGGGGGTCGGCGTCCCTCCCGTGCTCAGCCCTCCACCGGCGTGGCCTCCACCGGCGTGGCCGGCGGCTCGACGGGCGCCGGTGGGGCTGCTTCGGGTGTGCCGGCAGCGAAATTCGTCCCTGGCTGCTCGGTGTCCTCGCTCATGTGGATCCTCCTGAAGGGGACGTGACTCGATCCGCACCGCAGCACGGTGGGGCTGGGTCCGTCCCGGTGGCTCCCGCAGTCCAGCGGACGTCGTGGCCCATGTTACGGGATGGCAATCGCGCCTTGGCATCGGGGAGGGGCGCCAGGCGCGGTAGCGTGTCCGCCGCATGTCACGCCACATCGACATTGAATTGACGAGCAAGAGCGGCGACGGGTCATGGACCTGGCGCGCCGCTGGCGCGCGGCAGCCCAAGGGGGCGGTCGAAGGCGCCCTCGTCCCGGCCGGCGAGGCCGTCGGTGCGGTGTTGCGGGCGGAGGTGGAGGTCGGCCTCGAGGGCATTGAGGTCCTCTCGCTGACTGCGGCGAAGCCGGCTCGCTCGCCCGACAAGGTCGAAGGTCGCATTGAGGTCAAGGGCACGCCGAAGCGTGCGCCCGATGTGTCGGTGATCCTGGCTCCCGGCTCGGACAAGCGGCGCCGCGATCGTGACGACGACGGTGACCGGCCCGCAAAGCGCGGCGGCAATCGCCGCGGCCCGGGTGGAGAGGGGCGCGGCGACGAACGCGGCGGCGATCGTCCGCCACGCGGTGGCGGCGGCCCTCGTCGTCCCGGTGCGCGGCGTCCCGGCGAGAGCGACGGCCGCCCGGCGCGGGGCGAGCGTCCGGTCGCACCCACGTCGACCGTGCACCGCAACGCCATGCTCGCGACGTTGCGGCCCGAGCAGATCCCGATCGCCGAGCAGTTGCTCCGCGGCGGGCTGCAGGCGGTGCGGCAGGCCATTGAGGCGCAGAACGCTTCGAACAAGGCGGTCGGCACTCCGCCGGTGGCGTCCGATGCCTTCCTGGCCATGGCCGACGAGTTGTTGCCCGTCGTCCGGCTGGCCGACTGGAAAGACCGCGCCTCGGTGGCGCAGACGGCAGGCAAGGAGTACCGGCTGCGCGAGCTCCGGGCCGTTGTGGCGGCCTCGCGCACGGTGATCCTCGACGAAGAGGGCCGGACGATGGCCAAGGCGCTGCAGGAGTCACTCGACCAGCGCACCACCGCCCTCCGCGAGGAGTGGCTCGCCCGTATCACCAACGCACTGAACGACGGGCGTGTGCATCAGGCGGTCGAAGCGTCCATCCGTCCGCCCGAGCCCGGCACCCGCCTCCCGGCCGAACTCGCGGTGCGGCTGGCTGCGTCCGCCGGGGAGGCGATGACGGCCGACCTCGCCCCCGAGGATTGGATGCGTCTGCTCGACGTCGTGGTGGCGTCGCCGGTGCGACGGACCGTCAAGCCCGCCGGCATCCCCGACGATGAAGTGGCCAAGCAGGCGGCTCGTAATGCCGCCGGAGCGGTGCCGGCCCTGGCCAAGTTGCTCGGGCTCCGTATCCCGCCGCCGCCACCGCGCCGGGTGAACACCGAGCGCCGGTTCAGTCCAACCGGCGGCTGAGCGTCAGGAGTCGGGCCGTGAAGCCCGACCCCTCCAAGCGCTGCTTGGTCGTCCGATCCCCGGGAAGCGCGAGGGCGTCCACCACCGCACAGCCCTTCTCGGCGCACCAGGCCACGGCGGCGTCCATGAGCGCCGTGCCGACGCCCACGCCCCGGGCCCCCGCCTCCACGTAGCAGCACTCGATCAGGCCGTTGGTCGCCCCACGGGCCCCTGGGGCCGCCGTGACGGCCAGCAGGCCCACGACCGCCCCTTCGTACTCCCCCGCCAGCAGCTGGGCGCTCTCGCCTGGCTGGGTCCACCGGTCCAGCAGCGTGACGGTGGTGGCGTCCCCGACGAGCGCCGCTCCGCCCCGCATCGACTCGGCCGCCACCAGGGCCTGCGAGAGCAGGCGGGTACAGGCCTGCCGGTCCTCTGGGCGGGCGAGCCGGGCCAGCTCCATTGCCGCTAGCCCTCGGGCGGACCGCTCGACCGCTCGTCGAGAAGCTGGCCGGCCCGGTTCAGAATTGTCCGACGATTGCGGGTGGAGCCCTCGTAACGCCGGACGGCGTCGAGCTCCTCGGGCCCCAGGCTCTCGAGCCGGCGCACCACCTGGGAGGCACTCAGCGTGTCGTAGTCGGCCAGTGCGCCCCCGACGATGGCGGCAGCGGCCGGATCGTGTGCCGGACGTTCCGGGCCCGACGGCGCCGGCTCGGGGTCGGTCGTGGCGTCGGATTCCTCCTCCGGCGGCACCGCGCCGTTGCCGAAGAGATCGTCGAGCCGCGCCGAGAACTCACGTTGCTTCTGGGTGACCACGAACCGGCCGACGAAGAGTGCGTTGCCGAGCTGCAGCTCAAGGCGGCGCCGTCCTTGTGCGATCAGCTCGGGAATCTCCTCGACTACCGACACGGCGACGCCGATCGGGGCGCTGCAACACACGTCGAAGGTGCGGCGGAGCGGGCTCTTGTGCGACTGCCCGCCATCGGCGTCACCGTTCTCAGACACAGTCCCGGCAGAGCATCCTCTTCGCGTCTGCCAGTTGGCTCGGGTGCTTGACCAAGAAACAGGAACGGCAGACGAACTCGTCGGGTTGCTTGGGCAGGACCCGCTCGTTGCCCTCGGTCTTGTCCTCCTGGTCGGTTGCTTCCTCGTCCTCGGGCTCGTCCTCGACGACCAGGCGCTCCTTGAGGATCACGTCCAGGCTGGCCTCGACGTCCTCGTCCTCGGGCTCTTCCTCTTCCTCTTCTTCGTCGCCCTCGCCGGACTTCTCGACCACCGCAGCGGGCGACGGCGTCAAAATCTCCTCGGGCTCGGCGTCTTCTTCGTCCTCGTCGTCCACGTCGACGACAACCACGTCGTCATCGTCGTCCACGATGACATCCTCTTCGAGGTCGTCATCATCGATATCGACATCGAGGTCGTCGTCCTCGATGACGTCCGCGTCGTCTGCTTCGGGGGCCTCCGCCACCACTTCTTCGGCCTTGGCTTTCTTCTTCGTCGGCATTGTGGCGCGGAGCATAGACGGTTCGCGGGACCGTTCGATCGCCGAGAAGGAGATTCTGCAATCGCTGTGAAGGAGATCCCCGTCCGACGCCGGGGACCTCCAAATCCGAGGGGCGGGAGGGCCCTGGGGTCTTTGGCGCCATCTCACAGGCCTGGATGCCCAGGCAAGCAACACGTTCTCTACTCGACCCCCAGGGCCAACCTCCGCCTCTCACAGCACGTCCCCACCTGCAGCTGTGCAGCGGCGCTTCGGCGCTTCTGCAGCGTCCTCAGGGGCGTCGGGGACTGCGCCGTACATTAGGCAATTCGAGGGTGGTGCTCGTCAAGGAGCGGATGGGGGTCCCTACCAGGGGGAACGGCGGTAGTTCCTGGTCAATGGGTTGCAGATTTTTCCGACCGCCGGCGCTCCGCCCGGCGCTCGGATTCGAGACGCTCCAGATCGGTGGCTCCGTGGTCGACGAACGTCATCGCCTCGGCCAGGGCGCGGTGGCCGGCCACCTCGGCGATCGCCCTGTGCATCTGCTGCGCCACCCGCCGGTACGCGGGGTGTCCCTGGGCGCCGGAGCGCAGCTCAATGAGGTGCATGGCCTCGCGTGCGTTGAACTGCATGACGTAGCGGATGCGGTGCGCCAGTGCCACGACGTACGACGCCTGTTCGGGGAAGTCGGGTCGCAGCGAACGGTAGAGCTCCTCGGCGCGGCCGATGGCTTCGTCGTAGCGATCAGCCAGGCCGGCGTCCGCCACGAGCTCGGGCATGTCGTAGCCGAGCGCGATGCCGAGCCGCTGCCACTCCATGCTCAGCATGCGGTGGCGCTGCAGGTCGCGGAAGGCGCCGTAGTCGGTGACCAGCTCGAAGCGGTAGTCCGTTCGTTCGAAGGCGCGGCCGGGTCGGTGCCGTCGGTTGCGCCGATCGCCGACGTACGCGGTCAGCAGCGCGACCCGGTCGTCGTGGCCGAGTTGGCGGACCCGACGGGCCGCTTCCGCCTCGCTGCAGCCGAGGTGCGAGAAACAGGCCGCCACCAGGACCTTCTCCTCCCCGTCCGGATCGAAGTCGAGCAGCGCCACCTCGGGCGCACCGTCGTCGCCGGGCGCTGGTGCCTCGAGCGGTCCCAGTTCGGGCCACAGGCGCGACACGAGCCGGGACGTGCGGTCACGCGTGGACGCGAGGTAGTCGGACCACTCGCCGCCGCGGGCGGGAATGTCGACGCGTTGGAGGAACGAGGGTATGACCTTGCGCAACTCTTCGAGCATGAGGTCCGCGTAGTGACGGGCTTCGGGGAGCGGGTGCGCGCGCATGCGCAGCAGCAGCTGCTCGTAGGACTGGCCGGTTCCATAAATCCCGATGTTGGACAACGACGCCGCCGGGAGCAGGCCGCGCAATGCGTCGAGTGACTTGGCGCGCGTGGCTTGGCGGTACACGAAGTCGCTGTCGCCCGACTGTTGGGGGAAGCGTTCCGCCACCCAGGCCTGCATCTGCGGTAAGAGCGCGCCGTACGTGTCGAACACGCGATCCATTTCGCCGACGAAGCGGGCGCCGTGTGGGGAGTCGAGGATTTCGGGCGGACGGAAATAGCGGTACTGCCCGTTCTCCAGCCGTTGGTTGTAGGCGATGTAACGCGTTGACTGCTCGAGGTACGCCATGAGACGCCCCCACTCGAGCACCTTCGACAACACGTTGGACGCTTGCTCGCAGGCGAGGTGGACACCGCCGAGTTGGGCGACCGAATCGTCGCCGTATTCGACGAAGACTTTTTCGTAGAGCTGCTCCGCGCGCTCCAGTCCGACGGTGGCGTCGACGGTGGCGTCGCCGGAGATGTCGAGCTCGCCCACGAATTCGTCGAGGAAGAGCCGACGCAGGCTCTTGGGCGAGCGGGAGTAGCGGGCGAAGAGAGCTCCCTTGACGACCTCCGGCAGGTTGACCAGGGCAAAGACAGGCAGGTCGAGGTTGGTGACGTAGCGCCGGAGCACGGCTTCCTCGTCGGCAGTGAACCGCTCTTCGGAGTACGGGAACATGCCCGGGTAACCATAGAACGACGGTGTAGCGACGGTGGCGGATGGCCTCAGAGGCCCGGGAGACCACCGGCGACGACCCCCCGCAGGAGGAGGTTGACGACCTCCCGGGCCGCTGTGGCGACCTCAGTGTCCACAGCCGAGTGGGAGACCTGCTGGGCCAGGTCGGCCACCGACTTCATGGTCCGGACGAAGTCGCCGGGGGCCAGCTCGCCGACATCGCGGGCGGCGACCCCGAGGGCGGTGGCGAACGACGCCCCCCGGGCCCACGAAGCCACCGCGGTGGCCAGTCCGGGCGCCGGCTGGCGGGTGCGGGGCACCAGGTGCAGCTCCTCGGTGGCGCGGATGCGCTCGGCCAGGACGCCCAGGGCGTCGTTGCGCCACGCCAGCTCCGAGCGGCGCTTGTCGCCGAGCCGGTCCTGAAGCGGGCGACGGTTCTTCTCACGTCGGGGGCTCTGGTGGCCCGGGACGCGGCGGGCCCGCCTCGGCTCGAAGACGACGGACGAGAGGACGCCGGCGAGGACGGCCGGTTCGGCCCCGGCCAAGAGGCCGGCCCCGAGCGCCTCGGCGATCAGCAGATCGGCCTCGTGGTAGATGCGGGAGAGCCCGCGCCCGGCCGGCGTCACGCTCCAGCCCTGCAGGTAGCCCATGTGCTCGAGGACCGCGACCCGGTGGTCCAGCTGCTGCAGCAGGAGGTCCGGTGTCCGGGCCTGCCACTGGGCGAAGGAGCTCTGCAGCACGGCGGCCGCCGTCTCCCGGTCAAAGCGTGCGATGAGGTTGACGGCCAGGTTGTACGTGGGCCGGAAGGCCGAACGGAGGTCCGGTGGAGGGGCCGAGGCCACGCGGGCGGCCTCGGCGAAGGTGATTTCGCTGGACCACGCCACGACGGCGTGGCCCTCCTCGTCGAGCCCACGCCGGCCGGCGCGGCCGGTGAGCTGCAGGTACTCGCCTGACGTGAGCGTGGCCCGGCCGGCCCCTCCGTACTTGGTGAAGCGCTCAATGACGACGGAGCGGGCGGGCATGTTGATCCCGAGCGACAACGTCTCGGTGGCGAACACGACCTTGAGCAACCCCGCGGCGAAGCACTCCTCCACCGTCTCGCGGAACACCGGGACGAGGCCGGCGTGATGCGCCGCCACACCACGCTCAAGGCCTTCGAGCCATTCGTCGTAGCCGAGGACGCGCAGATCGTCGTCGTCGAGCGGCTCGACCCGACGCTCGACGACTTGGCGGATGGCCTTGCGCTCGGCGGAGTCGGTGAGGCGAACGCCATCGCGGACGACCTGATGCACGGCGTCGTCGCAGGCGGCGCGGCTGAAGATGAAGACGATCGCCGGCAGCATCTCACGGTGCTCGAGCTCTTCGACCATTTCGGTGCGCCGGGGCGCGCGGTACGGCAGGCGCGGTCCTCTCCCCCGCCCCTGCCAGTGCGCGGAGCGACCGGTCTGGAGCGCCCGGCGCACGGCCTGGTCGATGCGCAGGCCCTCACCGCCGGGTTGCCCGTTGTCCTGCAACAGGGGGCAGAGCACGGTCTCGCCGTCCTCCCGGCGGTGGACGGCGAAGTGGTGACGCAGGACGATCGGCCGGTGACGCTCGACGATGACCGAGGTGTCCCCCCGCACCGAGCGCAACCAGCCCCCGAGCTCGGTGGCGTTGTTGACGGTGGCCGAGAGGCAGACGAATCGGACCTCGGCCGGGCAGAGCACGAGCACCTCCTCCCAGACCCCACCGCGGTAGGGGTCTTGGATGAAGTGGACCTCGTCGAGCACGACCGTGTGCAGGCTCTCGAGCAGGTCCGAGCCCGCCAGCAACATGTTGCGCAGCACCTCGGTCGTCATGACGACGACCGGCGCCCGCGGCCGCAGGGTCGTGTCGCCGGTCAGCAGCCCGACGTGCTCTTCCCCGTACGCGGCGACCAGTTCCCCGTACTTCTGGTTCGACAGAGCCTTGAGGGGCGTGGTGTAGAAGGCCTTGCCGTGGGCGGCCAGAGCCCGGTGCACGGCGTAGGAGGCCACCAGTGTCTTGCCCGACCCCGTCGGGGCGGAGACCAACACCGAGTGTCCCGAGTCAAGCGCGTGGAATGCCTCGTGCTGGAATTCATCGAGGGCGAAGGGGAGCTCGGCTTCGAACTCCGCCGCCCCGGCCGCCCCCTGGACGGGCCACGGGAACGCGGTCAACGGCCGAGCAGCTTCCCTATGCCGATGGAGAGAAAGTAGAAGACGACCAGCGGGACGGCCAGTGCGAACATTGAGAAGGGATCGGAGCTCGGTGTGAAGACGGCGGCCACAATCACAATGATGATGACGGCCCAGCGCCACGAGCGCAGCAGGCGCGCCGGTGTCACGACGCGAGCCAGCTCGAGCGAGACGAGGATGACCGGGAACTCGAAGGTCAATCCGAAGATCGTCATCATGAGGAGGATCAGGCCCAGGTACGGAATGGGGTCGTAAATTGCCTGCAGGTTCGGACCGCCCACCGACTTCAGCCAGCCCAGTGCGTGCGGCAGGGTGATGTAGGCCGTCGCCGCACCGAGGAGGAAGAGGAAGAAGGCGCTCAGCACGAAGGGTATGGCGTACTTGCGCTCGGTCGACTTCAGCCCGGGGGTGACGAAGCGCCAGACCTGGAACAGGAGAATGGGCGACGAGAGAACGAGGCCTCCGAAGAGGGCGATCTTCACGCGGAGCGACAGGCCGTCGAGAGGTGAGGTCACGAACAGGTTGCAGGAACCGTTCGACGCGATCAGCAGGGATGAGCTTCCCTTTGCGGTGTGGTGCACGGTCGATGCGTCGACATTGCACAGCGGCCGGAGCAGAAAGTTCAGGATCGGCTGGTAGGCGACGACCGCGATGGTTGCTGCGACCAAGAAGGCGATGGCGCAGATGATCACGCGCCGACGGAGCTCACCGAGGTGCTCTCCCAGCGTCATGTTGTCCGGGGACGGACGGCTCTTTCGTTTGCCCTGGAAGGGAATCGTGACCACGGTTGTGCCCTAGTTCAGCGTCGGGTCGCCAGGAACGACCACGCCCGACGGCTTGGGGACCCGGGTCGGGCGTTCGACGTGGGCCGGTGCCGGGGCCGGTGGGGGTGCCGGCGCCGGTCCCTGCGGGGGCGCGGCATTCTCATGGCGCTCCGCGTCGGCTTGGACGGTGGCGGGGGCTGTCCCGTTCGTGTCCGCCGCGGCGTCCGCGTTGGCGTTCTCGCTCTGCAGGTCGGGTGGTTGGAATGACCCGTCGGGCTCCTCGTCGGACGCCATGTTCGACAGGTGGTTGAGCAACGCGGAGGGCGAACGGGCCAGCCGGGCGATCTCCGAGGTCGGGGGCAGGTCGGGCATGGTGTTGCGCACCTCGGACTCCATGCGGTGGCGGAACTCGTTGAAGGTGCGCCAGGCGCCGCCGATCTGCCGGGCGACCTGGGGCAGGCGGTCAGGGCCCAGGAGGATGATGGCGACGACGCCGATCACGAGCAGCTTGCCTGGGTCGAGATTCAACATGCGCCTTCACTCTACGGTGCCGCTACAAGGATTGGATGAGCCGCTCCACCCGCTCGTCGTGGGACTTGAACGGGTCCTTCAGGAGCACTGTGCGTTGAGCCTGGTCGTTCAGCTTGAGGTGCACCCAGTCCACCGTGAAATCCCTCCGGCGCTCCTTGGCCCGCTTCACGAAGGCCCCCCGGAGCCTGGCCCGGGTCGTCTCTGGCGGCTTGGTCATGGCCTCGGTGATGGCCTCGTCGGTGGTCGTGCGCTCCATCTGGTCACGTTGTTGCAGCTTGTAGAAAAGCCCGCGGCTGCGGTCGACGTCGTGGTACATGAGATCGACCATCGCCACCTTGGGGTGTGACAGCGACACGTCGTGACGCGCCTGCACCTGCTCGACGAGCCGGTGCTTGGCCACCCAGTCGCACTCGCGCCACAGCGAACTCGGATCCGCCTCCAGCCCCTTGAGGCAGTGCTCCCACATGTCGAGGGCCCGGTCCTCTTCGGGCGAGAGCCCGCGCCGGTCGCGGAATTTCAATGCCCGTTCGAGGTACTCGCTCTGAATGTCGAGCGCGCGCATCTCACGCCCGTTGGCCAGGCGGACGCGGCGCTGGCAGGTGATGTCGTGGCTGATCTCACGGATGGCCCGGATGGGATTCTCCAGGGTCAGGTCGCGCAGCACCGTCGAGGAGTCCTCCAACATGGCCAGGAGGATGGACGTGGTGCCGACCTTCAGGAACGTCGCGTACTCGCTCATGTTGGAATCGCCGACGATCACGTGCAGGCGGCGGAAGCGTTCGGCGTCTGCGTGCGGCTCGTCTCTCGTGTTGATGATGGGCCGGCTGCGCGTGGTGGCCGACGAGACGCCCTCCCAGATGTGTTCGGCCCGCTGACTCAGGCAGAACACCGCGCCGCGGGCTGTCTGCAGGACCTTGCCCGCCCCCGCGTAGATCTGGCGGGAGACGAGGAACGGGATGAGCACCTCGGTGTAACGGTTGAACTCGTCGTTCCGTTCCGTCAGGTAGTTCTCGTGGCAGCCGTACGAGTTGCCCACCGAGTCCGTGTTGTTCTTGAAGAGGTAGACCTCGCCGCGGATCCCTTCCTCGCGCAGGCGCGCCTGCGCACCGGTGACGAGTTGGGCCAGAATCCACTCCCCCGCCTTGTCGTGCACCACGACGTCGCTGATGCGGTCGCACTCGGGCGTGGCGTATTCGGGGTGGCTGCCGACATCGAGGTAGAGGCGGGCGCCGTTCTCCAAGAAGACGTTGGAGGACCTCCCCCACGACACGACACGACGGAACAAGTACCGCGCCACTTCATCGGGGCTCAGGCGACGCTGCCCGCGCAGGGTGAAGGTGACCCCGTATTCGTTCTCAATGCCGAAGATGCGGCGTTCCACCGGGCCAACCGTACTGCCGGCTATGCCAGCAGTTGCGCCAGCTCCTCTTCCTCAATGCGGCGGAAGGTGCGCCGGCCGTTGCCCCGGCTCAGAATTGCCACTTCGAGGTCGCCGGCGCCCAGGGTCCGGTCCGGGCCGCCCAACGCAGCGGTGGCGGCCTTCACGGCCGCGGCCAGGTCCCAGTCGGCCTGCCAGGCTGCGCCGACGCGCTCGGTGATCGTCTCCGCATCGCCCCCCAGGACGGCGAAGCGGTCCTCGTCGGTGATGGTGCCCTCGTAGGCGACGTGGTACAGCTGGTTCTGGTTCTCGCCGAGCTCGGCCACCAGGATCTCCACTTCGAGCGGCTTCATCTCGTGGGTGAAGACATTGCCGAGGTACTGCGCGTAGAGGTTGGCGAGTGAACGTGCGTCGACGTCCTCGCGGCTGTAGGCGTAGCCCTTGGTGTCGGCGTGGCGGATACCGGCGACGCGAAGCTGGTCGTATTCGTTGTACTTGCCGACACCGCCGAAGGCGATGCGGTCGTAGATCTCACTGATCTTGTGCAGCGAGCGCGACGGGTTCTCCGCCACCATGGCGATGCCGACGTCATAGGTCGTGGCGACGAGCGAACGGCCCCGGGCGATGCCCTTCTGGGCGTACTCGGCCCGGTCCTTCATCACCTGTTCGGGTGCCACGTAGTAGGGCATGCTCATGACGCACGCTCCGCTTGCCGGCGGGCGATCAGTGCGCCGAATCGCTCGGCCACCTCGTCCTCGGGGACTTCCCGGTACCCGGCGGCATCGACGATGGCGATAATCGGATAGATACCGCGCACCAGGTCGGGACCGCCGGTGGCGGAATCCTCGTCGGCCGCGTCGTAGAGGGACTGGATGGCGAGGTCGACGGCCTCGTCCCGGGCCAGGCCCTCCCGCCAGCCGAGCTTGATGGTGCTGCGGGCGTCCCGACCGCCCGAGCCCGTGGCCTGGAAGTCCGTGTCCTCGTAATGGCCGCCGGTAACGTCGTAGTTGAAGATGCGACCGGTCGTCCGGGCGACGTCGAAGCCGGCGAAGAGCGGGACGACGGCGAGGCCCTGCATGGCGAGCGGCAGGTGCTGGCGCACCATTTGGGCCAACTGGTTGGCTTTGCCCTCCAGCGAGAGCGTGGCGCCCTCCACTTTCTCGTAGTGCTCGAGCTGCACCTGGAAGAGGCGCACCATCTCAATGGCCATGCCGGCCGTCCCCGCGATGGCGACGGCGGAGAAGCGGTCGGCCGGGAAGACCTTCTGCATGGCGTGGTGGGCGATGATGTTGCCGGCCGTGGCGCGGCGGTCACCGGCCATGACGACCCCGTCGAGGTAGCGCAAGGCCACCACCGTGGTGCCGTGGGGTGCCTGCACCGGGGTCAGGGCGTCGAGCGTGCGGGCGGGTGCGTCGGTCTGGCCCGAAGTGATGCGCAGCAGGCCGACGAAATCCGGCCCCGGATCACGCTCCGGGGGAAAGAGGGGAAGGGCCACGAGGGATTATTGCCCACCCTTTTGGACGTAGTTGCGCACGAACTCCTCGGCGTTGTCCTCCAGCACCTCGTCGATTTCGTCGAGGAGGTCGTCGAGCTCGGCCTTGATCTTCTCGCCGCGCTCGGAACTGGCCGGAGCGGCCTCTTCGACCTCGGTCTCGGCCTCGGTCGTCCGGGTGCCCGAGCCCTTCCTCTTCTGTTCCTGTTCTGCCATCGTTGTGTGTCCCCGTCCTGTGGTACGTGCGATCTTCGCCTATGAGTTGAGCCGGTTGAGCAGGTCGGACGGTCCTGTGCTCTGCGCCAGGAGGTCGCCTGTGTGCTCGGCTGTTCCCTTGAGGGGATCCATCATAGGGACGCGCCGCAGGGGGTCTGCGCCCACGTCGAACACGAGGGAATCCCAGTTGGCCGTGACCACCGCATCCGGCCACCGGGCCAGGCACTTGCCCCGGAACCAGGCCCTCGTCCCCGTGGGGGGCTCGCCCACGGCATGGGCGACCTGGGCCGGCGTGACCAGCGTGCGCATGGCAAGCCGGCCGAACACGGACTTGTCCGGCCGGAGGTCGTGATACTGCAACGCCAGTGCAGCGACCCGGGGGTCCTTCCAGCCGCACGAGTGCCGGTCCTGGTAGGCGAGTAGGAGTTCCCGCTTCGCCACCCAGTCCAAGGTGTCGGCCAGAGACGCCGGATCCGATTCCAGACCGGACAACACAGCCTCCCAGTGCTCGAGTACGAGCGCACCGACCTCGCCGCCGTCCCCGAGGGCGCCCAAGCCGAACTCCTCGGCGTACTTGCGCGCCGCGCCGAAGAGCTCCCACTGCATTTCGAGCGCGGTGGCCGTGGACCCGTCCGTCAGGGCCAGCGGGCGCCTCAGTGTCAGGTCGGCCGAGACCTGGTGCAGCGCGCGCACGGGGTCCGAGAGCGAGAGCTCGCGGGTCGGGCCCGCGTCGTCCTCCACCATGGCCAGCACAATGGCGGTGCTGCCGACCTTCAAGAAGGTGGCGATCTCCGACAGGTTGGCGTCCCCGACAATGACGTGCAGGCGACGGAACCGTTTCGGGTCGGCGTGCGGCTCGTCGCGCGTGTTGACGATCGGCCGCTTGAGCGTCGTCTCAAGTCCGACGATCTCTTCGAAGAACTCGGCCCGCTGCGACAACTGGTACTGCACCGTGTCCGCGTCGAGGGCGGCCGTCTCCGATCCGACCTTGCCCGAACCGGTGAAGAGCGTCCGCGACACGAAATGCGGGACCACCCCCTCGATCACCCTGGCGAACGGCACGGTCCTGTCCATCATGTAGTTCTCGTGGCATCCGTAGGAGTTGCCCTTCCCGTCGGAGTTGTTCTTGTAGACGATGGGTGCGGGCTGGTCCGGGATGCGCAGCGCCGCCGCCACCATCGCCCGCCGCAACACTTCCTCGCCGGCCTTGTCGTAGATGAGGCACTCCAGCGGCGTCAGGCACTCGGGGCTCGAGTACTCGGGGTGGGCGTGGTCCACGTAGAAACGGGCCCCGTTGGTGAGGACCGTGTTGGCCAGGTGCGTCTCGACCATGGGGGCGAGGGAGCCCTCGCGGGCGAAGCCGCGGGCGTCGTTGCCCGGGGTCTCGTCCTCGAAGTCCCAGCCGATCTGCTGCTCGACGTCCGCCGCATAGGCGTTGACCAGCACCGAGGATGCCGCGATCGGATTCTGCTCCGGACCCGGTGAAAGGATGCCGTACTCGGTCTCTATGCCGCAGACCTTCGTGATGGCCACGGTGTGACCCTAACTTCTAGAGGTACTGCCCCGTACCGACCCGCTCAATGGAGCGGCCTCCGTGGACCTCGCGGTCCTCGGTGAGCAGTGTCCGGACATAGACGATCCGTTCGCCCTTCTTGCCCGAGATCCGCGCCCAGTCGTCGGGGTTGGTCGTGTTGGGCAGGTCCTCGTTCTCCTTGTACTCCTGGCGGATGGACTCGAGCATGTCCGAGGTCCGGATGCCGCCCGACTCGCCGGCGATGACCCGCTTGATGGCCAGCTTCTTGGCCCTCCGCACAATGTTCTCGATCATGGCGCCCGACGCGAAGTCCCGGTAGTACAGGATCTCCTTGTCGCCGTTCTGGTAGGTGACCTCCAGGAAACGGTTGTCGTCGTCCTCGCGGTACATCTCGGCCACGGTCCGTTCGATGATCGCCTGGACGGCCTTGGACGGGTCTCCCCCGCCGAGGCGCTTGACCTCGTCGGCGTCGAGCGGGAGGGACGGCGTGAGGTAGCGGCTGAAGATCTGGCCGGCGGCCTCCTCGTCGGGCCGCTCGATCTTGATCTTCACGTCGAGGCGGCCGGGCCGCAGGATGGCCGGGTCGATCAGGTCCTCCCGGTTGGAGGCGCCGATCACAATGACGTCGCGCAGCGACTCGACGCCGTCGATCTCCGCCAGGAGCTGGGGCACGATCGTCGACTCCATATCCGAGCTGATGCCGGTGCCCCTGGTCCGGAAGAGCGACTCCATCTCGTCGAAGAAGACGATGACGGGCATGCCCTCGTCGGCCTTCTCCCGGGCACGCTGGAAGACCTGGCGGATCTGGCGCTCCGTCTCGCCCACGTACTTGTTGAGCAGCTCGGGCCCCTTGATGTTGAGGAAGAAACTGCGGACGTTGTCGTTGCCGGTCTTCAGGGCCACCTTCTTGGCCAAGGAGTTGGCAACGGCCTTGGCGATGAGCGTCTTGCCGCAGCCGGGTGGGCCGTAGAGGAGGATCCCCTTCGGGGCCGGGAGCGAGTACTCCACGAAGAGGTCGCGGTGCATGTACGGCAGCTCGACGGCGTCGGTGATGGCCTCGATCTGCGCGTCGAGCCCGCCGACGTCCGCGTAGGTGATGTCGGGCACCTCTTCGAGGACGAGCTCCTCGCTCTCGAGCTTGGGCAGCTTCTCAATGAGGAGCTGGGTGCGCACGTCCATCAACAAGGAGTCGCCGGCGCGCAGCTTCACGCCGAGCATGTCCTCGGAGAGCTCGGCCACCCGTTCCTCGTCGGCCCGGGCGAAGATGACGCAGCGGCGCTTGTCCTCGAGCTGCTCCTTCAAGGTGACGACCTCGCCCGAGAACTCGCCGTCGCGGACGAGCACCACGTTGAGACTCTCGTTCAGCACGACCTCGTTGCCCTTGCGTATGGCCCCGGGGTCGATGTCGGGGTGGAGGCTCACCCGCATTTTGCGGCCGCTCGAGAAGACGTCGACGGTGCCGTCCTCGTTGATGCCGAGAAAGGTGCCGTAGGCCGCCGGCGGCTGGGTGAGCTTCTCGACCTCCTCGCGCAGTGCCGCCAGTTGCTCCTTGGCCTGCTGCAGGGTGAAGGTCAGCTTCTCGTTCTGGGAGGTGGCCTGGGCCAGTTGGCCCTTTGACTCGAGCAGGCGCTCCTCCAGGGCCTGCACCCGGCCGGGGCTCTCCTGCAACCGGCGACGGAGCGCGTGGATCTCGTCCTCGGCGTCGGCCAGCTCGGCGCGCAGCGCTTCGGCCTGGGCAGCGGTTTCGTCCGGGGTTGCGCTCACCACCGGCCACCCTAGCCCTCGCCCCGGTGCGTTTTGCCGGCATTGCGGGCACACCGCCGATGCACCGGACCGGCAGGTCGGGCCGAGTACGCTGGGAGCGACCGCAAGGCGAGGTTGACCGCCCGCGGCATGCCTCACTACGGTCCTCGTGGCCCGTCGGACGGCTGCGGAAAAGGGAGAGAGTCAGGTACATGAAGGTCTGGATCGACCAGGATCTCTGCACGGGCGATGGGCTGTGCGAGGAGATCGCGCCCGCCGTGTTCACCCTCCTGGACGACGGCTTGGCCTACGTGAAGGAAGATTCCGACGTCAAGAGCGAGCCGGGCGGCTCGGCCGGGATGGCGGCCGTGCCGGCGGAACTCGAGGAAGCCGTGGTCGAAGCCTCCGAGGAATGCCCCGGAGAGTGCATCTTCATCGAGCGGGACTAGCCGCTCCTCTCAGGGCGCCAGCGCCCCGCCGAGCAATCCCCGCAGTTCCTCGTCGGTGATCCCCTCCGCCTCCCGGGGCCCGATGCGGATCGTCCCCTTTCCGTTCCAGAGCCCGGGATGGCGTTCCACGAAGCCGCCGTCGTTGTCGCCCCGCCAGCCGTAGACCGACACGTCGTGCTTCCACACCCCGAGGTTGAGCCGGCGCCGGCCCACCCGATAACCCGGCATGCCGTAGGACAGCGCGACCTCGGCCTCGGGATGCTCAGCCAGGACGATGGCGTGCAGACGGTCGAAGAGCGGTCGTTGCGCCGGCGGGATGGCAGCGACGTACGCGTCGAACGCCTCGTCCACCATCGGACGATCAGCCGTCGAGCCGCCGGGCGGTGGTGAGGAAGCCGGTGTGCCCGACCATGCGGTGGTCGGGGCGAACCGAACGGGCCTCAATGTGCCACGTCCGCCGCATCACCTCCTGGGTCTCGGCCAGGCCGAAGGGCGCGTCCTCGTCGTCGAGCGCCTGGCGCAGCAGGGCCGTCTGGTTGATGGTGGGCAGGTAGGCCAGCAGGATCCCGCCGGGGCGCAGGGCCGCCGTGGCGCCGGCGATCACCTTGTGGGGCTCCGGCATGTCGAGCAGGATCCGGTCGAGGCCCGTCTCGTCAATGCCCTCGGTCACGTCCCGGATCTCCACCCGGTACGGCGCGTCGGCGCCCAGCGCCTCGGCGACGTTGGCCTTGGCCCGCTCGGCGAAGTCCTCACGCAGCTCGTAGCCCACGATTGACGCCCCGGCGCGCAGCACGGTCATCGACAGGGCGCCCGACCCGACTCCGGCTTCCAGCACGCGCTGTCCGGGAGCGATGTCGGCCGCCATGAGGATGGCCCCGAGGTCCTTCGGGTAGATGACCTGGGCGCCTCTGGGCATTTTCAGCACAATGTCGCTGAGGGTGGGTCGGAGCACCAGGAAGCTGCGCCCGGTCGAACCGTTGACCCGACAACCTTCGACGGCGCCGATGATGTCGTCGTGGGCCAGCACGCCCGCATGGGTGTGGAAGGTGGCGCCCGTCACCAGCGTGAGCAGGTAGCGCCGCTCCTTGGGATCGATGAGGAGCACCCGCTCCCCGGCCTCGAGGTGCCCTGGCACGGGCCTCAGGCTTCGGGGGCGGGAGGGGTGTTGCGGTCGCGCACCGTAATGAGCAGCTGCTCCCCCGGCGACACCTTGACGCTCGACACGGGGCTGGACCGGTCGTTCAGGACGCGCCGGAGGAAGAAGGTGGCGCCGGCCAGCAGGAACCAGTACCAGTTGCCTGCCACGCCACGGCGCACTCCGGCGCGTAAGAAGCGCCGCAGCAGCAGGTCCACCTCAGAGCCGCCGAATCTCGACGACGGCGGACTTGGAGCGACCGCGGCGGCGGCCGGCCAGGAAGGCGAGTGTCAGGAGGAGAATGCCGACCGCCCCGGCGACGGCGAGCCCCCTGGGCGCGGCGGCGCGGGCGGTGGCTTCGCCCTCGCCCATCACCTGCGAGTAGGCGGCCTGGAGGTCATCCCGCGTGATGAGGCGCCCGTTGCCGCCGGCCCTCGTGGTCGTGCCTGCCATCAGCTCGCTCCCTCCTGTGCTTCGATCTCTTTCGCTTCGCGCCGGGCGATGACCTCGGGCAGCTTGGCCTGTCCCGGCCCGGCCTGAATGCGCAGGGCCGCCACGGCGATCACTCCGACACCGAGCACCACCGTGACCGCGTAGGGCACCCACGACCAATCGCCCGTGAGGGCGGAGCCGGTCTCGGTCTGCAGCAGGCGCAGCACCCCGAGCAAATGAGCAGCAGGCCGAAGGCCAAGAAGAACGAGCCGGCGATCCCCATGTAGAGGAAACGGCCCAGACCCCGCAGCGGTTGGACCACCTCCTGCTTGAGGTAGTCCACCGTCAGCTGGAAGGCGTCGTCTCCCGCATTGCGCAGCCCGTGACTGCCGTTGTCCGACGATGGTGCCATGAAGCGACCAATCCTGGTCTCTGAGCCGGTCTTACGCAAACACCGTCCCGGGCGGGCGTCTCAGTCGCGGTCTTTGTAGATGTAGGTGGACGTCGCCCGGGCCACCAGCCGCTCCCCCTCTTGGCCCTCGACGCGGGCGACGATGCTGGCCTCGACGAAGGCCACCCGGCGACCGCTCGAGACCACCTCGGCCGTGCAGGTCAGCTCGGCGCCGGGCGCCACGGCGCCGAGGAAGCTGATCTTCATTTCGGCGTTGGAGCAGAAGACACGGCGTTCCCGGGCGTTGGTGACGGCGGCCGCCCCCATGGAGGAGTCGGCGAAGGCGCCGAGAAAGCCCCCCTGCATGAATCCCGGCCGGGTTGGCGAAGCGCTCGTCCGCCCGCATGCGCCAGACGCAGCGGCCGGGGGTGGACTTGTCGACGCACGTCATACCCAGGGTCAGGTCGCTGTTTGGCGGCACCTGCATACGGGAAGCCATGAAGGTGAAGAGTAGGTGACGGCCTCGCGGCCGACGAAGAGGGACGGTTAGGGTTTGACCATGGCGTTGGAGACACCGGTCGTGCAGGATCCGAGGTTGGTGGAGCTCGGCATCAACGTGATCCGTGGCATCGCCATGGACGCACCGGAGAAGGCCAATTCCGGGCACTCGGGCACCGCCATGGCGCTGGCCCCGCTGGCCCACGTGCTGTGGACCCGCATCATGAACTACGACCCCCGCGACCCCGAATGGCCCGACCGCGACCGGTTCGTGCTCTCCAACGGGCACGCCTGCATCCTGCAGTACTCCATGCTCCACCTGACCGGCTACGACCTCTCGCTCGAGGACCTGCGCCAGTTCCGCCAGTGGGACAGCCGGACGCCGGGGCACCCCGAGGCCGGCCATACCGCGGGCATCGACGTCACGACCGGGCCGCTCGGTCAGGGCGTGGGCGACGCGGTGGGCATGGCGATCGCCGAGCGCTGGCTGCGGACCACCTTCGGCAGCGAGGTGTGCGACCACCGCACCTACGTGATCGCGGGGGACGGCTGCTTCATGGAGGGCGTCTCGCATGAGGCGGCCTCGCTGGCGGGGCACCTCGGCCTGGGCCGGCTGCTCGCCTTCTACGACGACAACCACATCACCATTGACGGGCCGACCGAGCTGGCCTACGACGACAACGTGCCCGAGCGCTTCGAGGCGTACGGCTGGCGCGTGCGCAACCTCGGTGAGATGGCCAACGACGTCGACGGGCTGGAAGCCGCCATCCGCGAAGCGCTCGACGTGCCGGCGGACGGGCCCGACGCCAAGCCGACCCTGCTGGTGCTGCGCAGCCACATCGGCTGGCCCTCCCCCAAGCTGACGGACACCGCGGGAGCCCACGGCTCGCCCTTCGGCGCCGAGGAGATCAAGGTGACCAAAGAGATCCTGGGCCTGCCCACGGACCAGACCTTCTGGGTGCCCGACGAGGTGCGCGACTTCTACGGCCAGCAGATCAGCCGCGGGGCCGAGCGCCACGCCGCCTGGACCGAGCGCTTCGAGGCCTGGCAGGGCGACCGGGCCGCCTGGGATGCCGCGCTGGCCGGACACGGGCTGGCCGGCTGGGCCGACGACCTGCCCGCCTTCGAGGCCGGCAAGGAGCTGGCCACCCGCCATGCCATCAACCAGTGCATCGACGCCACGGCGGCCAAGCTGCCCGGCCTCCTCGCCGGCTCGGCCGACCTGACGGGCAACAACGGGGTGAAGGTCAAGGGTGCGGAGATCCAATCCCGCGAGACGCCCGGTGGGATTCAGGTCCACTACGGGATCCGCGAGCATGGCATGGCCTCGGCCATGAACGGCCTGGCCCAGCACGGGGGCGTCCTGCCGGTCGGCGGGACCTTCTTCTGCTTCTCCGACTACATGCGCCCATCGGTCCGCCTGGCCTCGTTGACCGGGACCCATGTCATCTACTCGTGGACCCACGACTCCATCGGGCTCGGCGAGGACGGCCCGACCCACCAGCCGGTGGAGCACCTGGCCTCGCTGCGGGCGATGCCCGGCCTGAGCCTCGTGCGCCCGGCCGATGCCAACGAGACGGCACAGGCCTGGCGCCTGGCCGTCGAGGCGCACGGCCCCGTCGGCCTGGTCCTGACCCGCCAGGACGTCCCGGTGCTCGAAGGCCACCGCCGAGCGGGCACCCGACGGCGTGCCCCGGGGTGCCTACGTCCTCGTCGACAGCGACGGCCCGCCCCAGATTGTGCTGGTCGGCACCGGCAGCGAGGTCCAGCACGCGGTGACCGCAGGGGCCACCCTGGCCGGATCGGGCGTGGCGGCCCAGGTGGTGTCGTTCCCGTCCTGGGACCACTTCGAGAGCCAGCCCGAGGACTACCGGGCCACCGTGTTCCCACCCGGTGTGCCGGTGCTGAGCATTGAGGCCGGCGCCACGTTCGGCTGGGAGCGCTACGCCGACGACGTCATCGGGTTCGACCACTACGGGGCGTCGGCCCCCGGCGCGCTCGTCATGGAGAAGTTCGGGATCACCGCCGAGCACATGGTGGAGCGCGCCCGGGCCCTCCTGGCCGCCACGGGTGACTGACCCCGGACCGGCGCCGCGCCGCCGGCCGGACGCATCGCAAGGAAGGGAGCTGTACCAATGACCCGACTGCAGGACCTCTACGAAATCGGGGGCCAGAGCGCCTGGCTCGACAACCTGCGCCGCGACTGGCTCGAGGGCGGCCAGCTGGCCGAGTTGCTCGCGTTGGGCGTGCGCGGCATCACCTCCAACCCGACCATCTTCGCCAACGCCATCAGCGGGCAGGACACCTACGACGACCAGTTCCGCTCCCTCATGAAGGACCACACGGTCGACGGCGCCTACTGGGAGATGGCCATCACCGACATCAACACTGCGTTGGGGATGCTGCGGCCGCTCTACGACGAGAGCGACGGCGAGGACGGGTACGTCTCGCTCGAGGTCTCGCCGGCACTGGCCCACGACACCGAGGGCACGCTCAAGGCGGCACGTGATCTGCACGCGCGCATCGCCCAGCCCAACCTGCTCGTCAAAGTGCCGGCCACCAAGGAGGGCGTCCCCGCCATTGAGACACTGATCGGCGAAGGGCACAGCATCAACGTCACGCTGATCTTCGGCCTCGACCGTTACGACGAGGTCATGGAGGCCTACCTGCGCGGGCTCGAGGCGCTGGTGGCCGCCGGCCGGGAGAACGAGCTGTCCAAGGTGGCCAGTGTGGCCTCCTTCTTCGTCAGCCGGGTCGACACCGAGGTCGACCGCCGCCTGGAGACCCTGGCCGGCGGGGACAAGGGTGACGCCGCCGTTCTCGGTCTGCGCGGCACCGCCGCGGTGGCCCAGGCACAGTCCGCCTACCAACACTTCCACCGCACCTTCGCCGGGGACCGTTGGGAGGCGCTGCGGAACAAGGGGGCCCGGGTGCAGCGGCCGCTGTGGGCCTCGACCTCGACGAAGAACCCGGGCTACCCCGACCTGCTCTACGTGGACAACCTCATCGCGCCGGCCACGGTGAACACCATGCCCGAGCCGACGCTGCGCGCCTTCGAGGAGCACGGCACCTTGCGGCGGACGGCGGACGCCGACCCCGACGGGGCTGACACCGCACTGGCGCGCCTGGCCGATGCCGGCATCGACATGCTCGACGTGGAGCAGACACTCGAGGACGAGGGCGTCCACTCCTTCGCCAAATCGTTCGACGAGCTCTTGCAGTCGCTGACCGACAAAGCCGCTACTTTCTGAGCGGGCCACACAGTGTCCTTGGACAACCGAGAGGAGCCCGCATGAAGATCGGCATGATCGGACTGGGCAAGATGGGCGCCAACATGACCGAGCGTCTGCTCAAGGGCGGGCACGAGGTGGTGGCCTACGACCTGAGCGCCGACGCCGTGAAGGCGGCGGCCGCCAAAGGAGCGGAGGCGTCGACGAGCCTGGCCGACCTGGCGGCGAAGCTGGACTCGCCCCGGGCGGTCTGGGTGATGCTGCCGGCGGGCCACATCACCGACTCCACCGTCGAGGAGCTGGCCGGCCTGTTCGACAAGGGCGACGTCATCATCGACGGGGGCAACTCCAACTACAAGGAGTGGAAGGCCCTGGCGGACAAGCTCGAGAGCACGGGCATCGGCTTCGTCGACGCCGGAACGTCCGGTGGCGTCTGGGGCCTGACGGAGGGTTACTGCCTGATGGTCGGCGGCACCAAGGAGGCGGTGGCGGTCGTGGAGCCGGCGCTGCTCACCCTGGCCCCCAAGGATGGCTACGCCCACGTCGGTCCCGTCGGTGCGGGCCACTTCGTGAAGATGGTGCACAACGGCGTGGAGTACGGGCTCATGCAGGCCTACGCCGAGGGCTTCGAAATCATGGGCAAGGCGGACGAGTTCAACCTCGACCTCCATGAGATCGCCTCCATCTGGCGCTACGGCTCGGTGGTGCGCAGCTGGCTGTTGGATCTGGCCGAGCGGGCGCTGCGGCCCGGGGCGGGCTTCGACGAAATCAAGGGCGTCGTCGTCGACTCGGGCGAGGGGCGGTGGACGGCCCAGGAGGCCATCGACCGTGGCGTCCCCGCACCGGTGATCGCCACGTCGCTCTTCACCCGCTTCGCCTCCCAGGAGCCCGACTCGCTCCAGCTCAAAATGCTCTCCGCGCTGCGGAACCAATTCGGTGGCCACGCCGTGACCCTCGAATCAGGGGGCCAGGGGCTGGAGACCGGGACTCCGACGCCGTAGCACCGATCAGCATGCTCACTCCGGTCGACGACGTCGCCCCCGCCTTCACCGACGCCGTGCGCGACGCCTTTGCGGCGCGCCCGGGTCCGCGCTTCGCGCTGGTGCTCTCGGGCGGCCCGACGGCGCAGGCCTGCTACGAGGTGCTGGCCACGGCCGACGGCATCGACTGGGCCCTGGTGGACATTTTCGTCGGGGACGAGCGGGTGGTGCCGCCCGATGACGTGGACGCCAACCAGCGCCTGATCCGAGAGTCCCTCATCGATCGGGTCGGCGGGGTCGGGTCCTTCTCACCCATGCCGACGGTCGGCCCGGTGGACCGATGCGTGGCGGCCTACCAGCGGGTGCTGTCGGACCTGGTGACGGGTCCTGGCATCGACCTGATCCACCTCGGGATGGGGCCCGACGGACACACGGCCTCGCTGTTCCCCAACGCCCCCACCCTCGAGGCCGAGCCGGGCGTCCTGGTGCTGGCGACCGAGGACCCCAACGGCGTCAACCCGCACCCGCGGCTGACCCTGACGCTTCCGGCCATCAATTCGGCCCGCCTCGCCGTCTTCACGGTGTCCGGCGCATCGAAGGCCGAGGCAGTGGCCGCATTGCTCCGTGGTGACGACCTTCCCGCGGCCCGTGTCCACGCCGGGCACACGCGGTGGCTGGTCGACGGCGCCGCGCGCGCCGACTCCCCCTAGATTGGCCGCAATGCTCTCCGACGCCGATCTCCTCACCACACCCCTCGACGACCTGACCGCGCTGGCCCGCGTCGTGCGCGACGGGGCCCACGGCAGGCGGGTCACCTTCTCGCCCAAGGTGTTCATTCCGCTGACCATGCTCTGCCGCGACAAGTGCGGCTACTGCACCTTCGCCAAGGCACCGGCCCGCGTCACCGCCCCGTACCTCCTGCCCGAAGAGGTGCTCGCCATCGCCGAGGCCGGGAAGGCGGCCGGCTGCCACGAGGCCCTCTTCACCCTGGGCGAGCGGCCCGAGCTGCGCTATCCCGTGGCGGCCGAGTGGCTGGCCGCGCAGGGCTACGCCTCGACGGTGGACTACCTCGCCGCCATGTGCCGCCTCGTCCTGGAGGAGACCGGCCTGCTCCCCCACGCCAACGCGGGAGCGCTCGATGCCGGCAGAGCTGGCCACGCTGCGCCCGGTGGCGGCCAGCCAGGGCACCATGGTGGAGTCGCTGGCCGAGGACCTCGACGCCCACCGGGGCGCCCCCGACAAGGTGCCGGCACGGCGCCTGGCCACGCTGGACTTCGCCGGCGAGTCTGGCCATCCCGTTCACGACCGGCATCCTCGTCGGCATCGGCGACACGCGGGCCGACCAGCTGGCCGCCCTGCGCGCCATTGCCGCCTCGCACGCCCGGCACGGGCATGTGCAGGAGGTCATCGTCCAGAACTTCTTACCGAAGGCGGGCACGGCCATGTTCAAGGCCGCGCCCTGCCCACCCGAGGACCTGCAATGGGCGATTGCGGCGGCCCGGCTGGTACTGCCGCCCGACATCCACGTGCAGGCGCCGCCGAACCTCTCCGACGATCTCGGGCCGCTGCTGGCGGCCGGCATCGACGACTGGGGTGGCGTCTCGCCGGTCACGGCGGATCACGTGAACCCCGAGCGGGCCTGGCCGGCGCTCGACACGCTGCGTGAGGCCACCGAAGCGGCGGGCCACACCCTGGCACCCCGGCTGACCGATCTACCCGACCTTCGCCCACGACCCGGCGCGCTGGCTCGACCCGGCACTGCACTTCCCCGTCCTGGACGCCTCCGACGCCGAGGGCCTGGCCCGCGACGCCTCGTGGTGCTCGGGGGGCGAGGCGTCGCCGCCCCTGCTGCTCGACGGGACCAGCCCGCGGCGCGGCGCGGGCGCCCTCGTCAACACCAGCCGTGGCGCGGTGGCCGAGGTGCTGGCCGGCGTGGCGCTGGGCCAGGAGGTCGGCGAGGCCGAGATCGTGACGCTCTTCAGCGCCCGTGGCCCCGAGGTGCGCATGGTGGCCGAGGTGGCCGACGATCTGCGCCGCCGCATTGCCGGCGACGACGTGACCTTCGTGCGCAACCGCAACATCAACTACACCAACGTCTGCACCTTCAAGTGCCGCTTCTGCGCCTTCTCCAAGGGCCCGCTCTCGCTCAACCTGCGCGGAGCGCCCTACCTGTTGGAGCTGGACGAGATCACGCGGCGCGTCGTCGAAGCCGTGGAGGAAGGCGCCACAGAGGTCTGCCTGCAGGGCGGTATCCACCCGAACTTCGACGGGGACTACTACCTGCACGTGCTCGAGGCGGTACGGGCCGGTTCGACCGACATCCACATCCACGGCTTCACCGCACTCGAGGTGACCGAGGGGGCGCGGCGTTCGGAGGTCCCGCTGGCCGAGTACCTGACCCGCCTGAAGGAGGCCGGCCTCAAGACACTGCCGGGCACGGCGGCCGAGATCCTCGACGACGAGGTGCGCGCCCTGATCTGCCCCGACAAGATCAACACCGAGGAATGGCTCGAGGCGCACCGCACCGCACACAGCGTGGGCCTGCGTTCGAACATCACGATCATGTTCGGCTCGGTGGAGCATCCGGTGAGCTGGGCCCGGCACATGGTCCGCACCCGGGACCTCCAGCGCGAGACGGGTGGCTTCACCGAGTTCGTGCCGCTGCCCTTCGTGCACATGGCCACGCCGATCTACCTCCAGCGCAAGGCCCGGCGGGGACCGACCTTCCGCGAGACCGTGCTGATGCACTCGGTGGCGCGCATCGCCTACGCGGGCGACATCGACAACGTTCAGGTCAGCTGGGTCAAGTTGGGCGCCGAGGGCGCTCGCCAGCTGTTGCGCGCCGGGGCCAACGACCTGGGCGGGACCCTCATGGACGAGAACATCTCACGGGCGGCGGGCGCCCAGCACGGGCAGCGCATGGGCGTCGAGGAACTCGAGGCCATTGTGGCGCCGATCGGGCGGCCCCTGGTGCAGCGCTCCACCCTGTACGCGTCGGCCGGCGCGTGAGCGACGAGACCGAGGCGGCGGCGCGCCAGCGTGCCTCGGAGGAGCTGTTCGGCGGCGAGGAGCTCTCCACGGCGCAGTCCCGCGAGCTGCAGGACATGATCGGGTCGCTGAGCGACCTGGCCCATGAGGGCACATCGGTCGGCGACCTGAAGATCGCCAGCACGGCCCTGGCCGAGATGGCCGAGGCCTTCCGGGTCTTCCGCCCCTACCGCCACGTGCGCAAGGTCACCATGTTCGGCTCGGCCCGCACGAAGCCCGAGGACCCGATCTACCTCTTGGCCCGCGACCTGGCAGCCAAGTTGGCCGCAGCCGACTGGATGGTCGTGACCGGGGCCGGACCGGGGATCATGGCGGCCGGGCTCGAAGGGGCGGGCCGGGACCACGCCTTCGGGGTCAACATCCGACTTCCCTTCGAAGGCGACGCCAACCCCTTCATTGCGCAGGACCCCAAGCTGGTCGAGATGCGTTACTTCTTCACCCGCAAGCTCATGCTGATCAAGGAGTCCCACGCCTACGCCGTCCTCCCCGGTGGCTTCGGGACCCAGGACGAGTCTTTCGAGCTGCTGACCCTGCTGCAGACGGGGAAGGCGGAACCGGCGCCCGTCGTCATGATTGAGACGCCCGGCGGGACCTACTGGCACACCTGGCTGCGTTTCGTCCAGGAGGCCGCCATCGACGCCGGATGGGTGTCGCCCGAGGACCAGGCGCTCTTCAAGGTGACCAACACGCTGGAGGAGGCCACCGAGGAGATCCTGGGCTTCTACCGCAACTACCACTCCATCCGCTGGGTCGGTGACCTCCTGGTGCTGCGCATGCAGCTGCAGCCGAGCAAGGCCGAGCTGGCCGATCTCAACCGCCGCTTCGCCGACATTGTCGTGCGGGGCAACATTCGCAGCGCCGGGGCCTTCCCGCCAGAGCGCAACGATCATCCCGAGCTACCCCGGCTGGCCTTGCGCTTCGACCGCTTCCACTACGCCCGGTTGCGCCAGCTCATCAATGCCGTGAACGAGTGCACGGGGTGATGCCCCCGGGGGCCCGACGAGGCCTGGCCGCCGCCCTTCCGCTCTTCGCGCTGGCCGGCCTCGGCCTGTCGCTCCCCGCCTCCCCCGGTGCGGCCGCCACTCCCCCGGCCGACTCGGTCGTGGCGTTCGGCACGACGGCCGTCGGCGCCAACGCGGTGGCCCACGCAAATGCCCCCGTCGTCGCCATCGCGTCGGTGCCTGACGGCGGCGGCTACTGGCTGGCCGGGCGCGACGGCGGCATCTTCGCGTACGGCGACGCCGGCTTCTTCGGCTCGGCCGGGGCGTTGCCGCTGCAGGCGCCCATCGTCGGCATGGCGGCCTCTCCCAGTGGGAACGGCTACTGGCTGGTGGCGTCCGACGGTGGAGTCTTCAACTACGGCGACGCCGGCTTCTTCGGCTCGGCCGGGTCGCTCCACCTCAACGCGCCCATCGTCGGCATGGCGGTGACCCATGACGGCGGGGGCTACTGGTTGGTGGCCTCGGACGGGGGCATCTTCAGCTACGGCAATGCCGCCTTCGCCGGTTCGGCCGGCTCCCTCAAGCTCAACGCGCCCATCGTCGGCATGGCGGCCACGCCGAGCGGAACCGGCTACTGGCTGGTGGCCCGCGACGGCGGCATCTTCACCTACGGCGGGGCGACTTTCGAGGGCTCGGCCGGCGCGCTGACCCTCGATGCACCGGTGGTCGGCATGGCGGCCACGCCGAGCGGCACCGGCTACTGGCTGGTGGCCCGCGACGGCGGCATCTTCACCTACGGGGACGCCCGCTATTTCGGGTCGCTCGGAGGCACCGCCCTGCCCGGGCCCGTGGTAGGCCTAGCCGCCACGCCGTCGGGAGGCGGGTACTGGCTGGCCGTGGGCTCCGAGCCGCTGGCGGGCGAGGTGGTCGGGATCGACCCCGGCCACAACGGCCTCAACTACAGCGCCCCTGGGGTCATTGACGCGCCGATCTTCAACGGGACGGGGACCGAGTCGTGCGACACGACGGGGACGGCGACGGACAGCGGCTACACCGAAGCGCAATTCAACTTCAACGTGGCGATGTCTCTGGAGGCCGACCTGCAGGCGGAAGGGGCCACGGTCGTGCTGACCCGGTCCAACAACGCCGGTGTCGGGCCGTGCGTGACCACGCGGGCCGCCATCATCAACGACGCCCACGCTGACGTGGCGGTCGACATCCACGCCGACGGCGGCCCGGCCGACGGGCGCGGCTTCGCCGTGCTCGAACCGACCGCGGACGGCCCGAACGACGGCGTGACCGCGTCGTCCGCCGCCTTCGCCGCCATACTGCGCAACGCCTTCGTGGCCGGTACGCCGATGCCGGTCAGCACCTATGACGGCGTCGACGGCCTGCAGCCCCGCAACGACCTGGCCGGCCTCAACCTGACGACGGTGCCCAAGGTGCTCATTGAGTGCGGCAACATGCGCAACGCCACCGACGCCGCCCTGCTCGTCACCCCGTCGTTCCAGCAAACGGCGGCCGCCGTCATGGCCCAGGCCATCACCACCTACCTGACCGCCGGCCCGGCCTGAGTCAGCCCCTCCCGAGGGGCGCCCGGAGCAGCGTGGTGTAGACGTGGCCCTGCGGTGAGGGCTCGGAGGCCACCAGGTCGACGTGCTCGACGGCGAAGGTCGAGTCGAACGGAATCCCCTGAAGGTCGTCCTGGGCCTGGGGGCCCAGCCGTCCCTTGATCCGGGCCAGTGTGACGTGGCCGTTGAAACGCAGGCCCTCGCCGTCGCGCGGCGGCACGATCGGTGCCGTGGCCCGGGCGACGACAGCGGCCAGCTCGTCGAGACCGCGCGCCGGGAGCTGCAGGACCCGCACCCGGGCGAACCAGGCCGTGGCGGGCCCCAGCCGACACTGGAGCGGCCCGCGCTGTGCCGCCACGCCGTCGCGGAGCGCCGGGCCCAAGAGGCCCACCTCCTCGTCGGTCACCTCACCGAGGAAGCGCAAGGTCACGTGCCAGCGGGTGGGTCCGACGGGACGCAGGTTCTTGGGGTGCCCCAGCTCGAGGGCGGATAGGAGCCGGCGCGTCGGCTCGTCGGGCCAGGCGGCCACGAACGTGCGCATCCGACCGGAGGATCAGGCGCCGTCGTCGAGGAGCGCGCGGGAGGCGGAGCCGCCCCGCAGCGCGGTGACGCAGCGTTCGAGAGCCCGGCGGGCCTTCAGGATGCGCTTCTCGAGAGCGAGGGCCTCCCCGGTCTCGGCCGAGTCCGGGTCGCCGGCCGATGCCAGTCGCAGTGCGTCGAGCGCCATGTCGGTCAGCTCCTCCAGCACGACGTCGAGCCGCCCGGCCAAGTCGGCCAGGGCTTCCTCACCGCTCACTGGGGCAGGGGTGTGTGCTGCACCGTGTACGCGCCGTCGGCGTAGGCGGCACGCATGACCTTCTTGTCGAACTTCCCGACGCTCGTCTTGGGGATTTCGATGACGAAGGTCCACTGGTCGGGCAGCCACCACCGCGGCACCTGGCCCACCAGGAAATGGAGCAGGTCGGCCGGCGCCGGGGTGCGCCCGGGCTTGGGCACGACGGCGACCAGGGGCCGCTCGGACCACTTCGGGTCGGGGATGGCGATGACGGCCGCCTCGAACACGTCGGGATGGGCCATGACGGCGTTCTCGAGCTCTACCGAGGAGATCCACTCGCCTCCCGACTTGATGACGTCCTTCGTGCGGTCCGAGATCGTCATGTAACCCTGGGTGTCGAGCGTGCCGACGTCACCGGTCCGCAGCCAGCCGTCGTGGAACTTCGCCGGGTCCTCGTCCTTGTAGTACGAGGCGGTGACCCAGGGTCCGCGGATCTCGAACTCGCCGACCGACTTGCCGTCGTTAGGCAGGACGATGCCGCCTTCGGAGACGACGCGCACCTCGACCCCGGCCACCACGCGTCCGGCCTTGACCTTGTAGTACATGGCGTCGTGCCCGTCCTTGCGGCGCGCCGGGGGCAGGCCGAAGGCGGCCAGCGGGCTCGTCTCGGTCATGCCCCAACCCTGAATGATGGTGGCGCCGAAACGCTCCTCGAACGCCTCAATGAGGGACTGCGGCACCGCGGCGCCACCGGCGGTGATGCCGCGCACCCGCGAGAAGTCGATGGGCGTGTCGAGGGCGAGCAGGCCGTTCCAGATGGTCGGTACGCCGCAGGCCAGCGTCGGCTTGTGCTCGTTGATGACGTCGGCCAGGCTCTGCCCCATCAGGTACATCTGCGGCATGATGATGTCGGTGCCGGCCAGCCAGGCCCCGTAGGGGGTGCCCCAGGCCATGGCGTGGAACATGGGCACGATGATGAGGATGCGGTCCTCCTCGGTCATCCCCACCGACGACGCGGCCTGCTCGGCCATGGTGTGCAGCCAAATGGAGCGGTGCGAATAGACGACCCCCTTGGGGTTGCCGGTCGTGCCGCTCGTGTAACACATGGCGGCGGCGGAGCGTTCGTCGAGGTCGGGCCAGTCGAAGCCGGTCTGCTCGGCGGCGAGGAGGCGTTCGTAGGAGAGGGTCTCGCCGAGTGCCGACGTCTCGCCCTCCCCCACCACGATGATCGTCTCGACGGTCTTGAGCTCGTCCTTGATGCCGGCCAGCAGCGGTATGAGCGAGGCGTCGACAATGATGCAGCGGTCCTCGGCGTGGTTGACGACGTAGGCCAGTTGGTCGGCCGGGAGGCGGATGTTGAGGGTGTGCAGCACGGCACCCATGGCGGGAATGGCCAGGTAGGCCTCAAGGTGGCCCTGGTTGTTCCAGCAGAAGGTCCCGACCCGGTCCCCCGGCTCAATGCCGAGCCGGGTCAGAGCGGCGGCCAGCTTCTCGGCCCGGGCGGTCACCTCGGTGAAGGTGGCCCGACGGCTCCCTCCCTCTTCGACGGTGATCACCGAGCTGTCGCCGTGGACCTGCTGCCCGTGGCGCAGGATGTCTCTGATCAGGAGCGGGGCGTCCTGCATGGTGCTTTGCATGGTCCAAGTATGACGAACGCGCCTTTGCCGTGCCCAGGCCGGTCGGCGAAGGTCCGCTCCCCGCCGTGGACCGCGCAGCGGTGCCGCCGGCGGAGATACCCGGTGGGGCGACGATGCGAGCCTCAAGGCGGGCGGTCAGGCTGGGCCCTGGTCGGAGCGGGCGCTCGACGGTGTCGGAGCAACCGAGGGGCGGCCCGGCTGGTCTGTGTCCGTGCCGGTCACGGTGGGTCCGCGCCGCACTCAAGGTCAGGCGCGGTGGATGTCTTCGGGAGTCGAGGTGAAACCGGCTCAGTCGGACTTGGCGCCAGGGTTGGTCCGAGGCCAGTCGGCGGGCAACCAGTCTCCCTGTGGGTCGGTGGTCTGGCCCAGCTCAATGATGTAACCGTCCGGATCTCGGATGTAGCACCGCGTCTCGTACTGGTGCTGCTTCGGGGGCGTCAAGAACTGCGCCCCGCGGGCACTCAATTCGGCGTACACGGCGTGGATGTCTTCGACTCGGATGTTGAGGAAGCTGCTGACCCGGTCGGGGTCGCTCGGAGTCTGAAGGGTGATCGTGGGTTTGTCGTCGGTGGGGCCTCCCCCGCCGTTGATGACGATGAAGCCGTTGGCGAGTGCGATGTTGGTCGGCTCGGGGCCGAAGACCACCCGACCACCGAGTACCTCGGTATAGAAGCGTCGGGATCGTTCGACGTCATCGGACACAATGAAGTAACACACCGCCATCCGCTCTGCAGGCTGCGTGGGTTCTGGCACTGGCACCTCCATCCGCCCGGGCCCATGCTCCGCGGCGACAGGACCGGCTACGACGCCACCGGTAGTGGGTAGTTCAGTTCGGCAATGACAGCATTGAGAGAACCTTCGACGATGCCGTCCCGCTCCATGGTGGCCCATCTGAGAATGGCGGCCTCGTGTCGAACCATCGACTCCAGGATTTCGCGATCGGCCTCGTCGCCCACTTTCACGATGGCCTCGAATTGAGCCAGGAAGTCCTCGACGACTGGCACGTTGAGCCCGACGAAATCTCGCCACTCCATGTCGCGGTATGCGCCTATTGCAAGTTCCAAGAGAGAGAGATCTGCAACCTCAGCAAGGGACACGCCGTGCTTGAAGAGCAGAGGCCGCAGCCTGGCCTTCGTCTCCGACTCCAATTGCAGCAGAGTGCCAAAGTGATAACGATCCCTCGGGGTTTTTGCCTCCTGGACAAGGGCGAGAAACAACATCTCCCCGAGGATCTCGCTCTCGTAGAGCGCACGCGTGCACGCGGGGTACGACAAATCCTCCACGGCGGTCCCCTCTCCTTCGTCCGGTGGGCGACGACGTCGAACAGTAGTTCCCACCGGGTCCGTCCGCTAGGCCGACAATGGAGGACGTCGGGAACGTCAGCCCTGTGCGACGGGCCTATCGAACAACAGCATCTCCTCCTCGTCGGGAGGTTCAAAAACCGTCGCCCACTTCTCAAAGTGGGCCCGCGTGATGGGGGCGGCCGTCCACTCGCCCGACGCGATGCGACGCTCCGCGCGCTCCATCAACTCCTCCGGGGGTTCGGAGAGGTAATAAAGCTCGACTCCCACCCCCAGATCTCGCGCCGCAAGCCGTTTCTCGTCGCGTTCAACGCGGGCCCAGTGCCCCCACTCCAAAATGACGCTCTGGTCCCGGGCGAGGAGCTCTAGGGAAAGAACCCACAATTGCTGTTCGATCCGCATGCGGAACTCTTCATCCCACAGATCGGCGCCCAGCGCAGTCACCCATCGATCCTTGTCCAACCTGATGGCGGGGATACCCGATGCAAGGCGCCGAGCGAGTGTCGATTTGCCCGAGGCCGGAAGACCACAGATCAGCACGAGCCGCGTCGATGACTTCGCCATACCTGCTCCTCACCTGAGTCGTCTCGCGTTTGGAGATTGTGCCCCAGTGTGACCTCGGGACGCCGTGACATCCGGGGCACCGTCGGTCTCGGCCGTCCTGAGGCGACCGGCTGTTGCTCAGGCCTCTCGAACCTCGGCGAGCCGCCCGACCGCGTAGGCATCGTCCCAGCAGACGGCGGCTTCCCAAGCAGCCGATGCCTGCGCGGCAATGTCGTACGCGGCGTCGTCGAGATCTGCGGCGTTGTAGGGCAACACCAGGTCGAGGTCGGGGACGTCGACATGGGACTCATCCCAGTCGATCAACGCGACCCGATTCGCGGTCACGCGGACGTTGCCAGGGTTGTCGCAGTCGCCGTGGACGACGCACGTCTGACGTCCAGTGAGCCGCGCCCACGCGGCTCGGCACCGAGCGACGCCCTCGCCCGGCATCGCACCGAGGTCGACCTTCGTCCCGGTCTCCGCGTGCAGGAGGTCGGTCGACGATCGCCAGCCCGGGCGCTGCGGCCAGCCCTGCGTCAACCCGTGCAGTTGGCCGAGCGTGTCAGCGACGCGACGCCAGTCGGCTCGCGTCTCGGGCGGTCCACCTTCCACATAGGTCATCACCACGAGACCGTCGGCGAAGAGCCGGCCGTCCGCCGACGGAATCGGTACCGGGACGGTCAGACCTTCACGGTCGAGGTACCGGAGGAGTCCGGTCTCCCACTTCAGATCGGCGTCACTCCTGGTACCGAGACGACCCACCGCGTGCTGTCCGTTCACACGCACGCTCCATACGTCGTTGGCTACTCCGCCGGTGAGCGGCTCCATCCGAGCGACGTCGTCACCCCACTGCTCCAGCGCTTCCCACCCCACTTCCAAATCCTCGCAGAGTTCCGGCTCTCGGTAGCGCTCGTGGCACCGTCACGCAGCGCTGGACGGATCCGGTGCTCGTACGCCGGGATCCGGTGGTGCATCACAGCGCCTGGGCGATACTCACGGACGAGTGACGACCACCTCTGCACTTTGCAATCGGGCCAAGGCATCGTTCTCGCGTTTTGGTCCGACCGATGAAAAGAGAATGGCGTCGAGCGGATACCAGAGTCCCACCCAGGCCAGGACCCAACCGGCAAGGTTGGGAAGCGTGTAGTCGTCCTGGGTTTGCGCCACCGCCGTCGCAACGGCGATGACCAGCCCCACAAGAGCGACCGGGATTCCAACCTTGAGCGCGGAGTACGCCTCCCGCCGCGCAATTCGGCGCTGACGGTCATTGCGACCAATCCGTTCCTCGCAGTAACGGGAAACCGCCCGTCGGAGGCGTGTCGCAGTCCCTGGGTCGACCTGGGATGCCGGGAGATTGAGCTCTAGGCGGACGGGCGATCGTGATCGGCGACTGCGTAGCTCGCTGACGCAGTAATCGATCCCTGGTTCAAAGGCGTCACGCAACGACGTGGCATCCCACTCGGGCGTCTGGAACAGGTCTTCGACGCGCCCCAACCTCAGATGAATCACTTCTGTCTCGTCCATGCAACGTTTCTATCCCACGGCACCGTTGCGGCTCGCTCATCACCACCGCGCCCTGTCGCGCCCGTGGCGGCGGCAGGCCGACCCTTCCCCGGCGTGCCACCTTCGGTCCCGGTCCGAGGGAGTAAGGATGAAGGACCTCGTTGCCGCCGGGCAGACGGTGGGCTGGTCGTGCTCGGGGCGGCCGTTCGGGCTCGGGCCGATCGAAAACCACACAGTGGGCTACATTCTCCCAATGGTCGAGGAAACCGCGGGTGCGGTGCGTTTCGACCAAGCCAATGCCGTGCAGCGTGGCATGCGACTCCTGGCTGGAACGCGGCCTATGGCGTGGCTGTTCGCACGGGTACTGCACCACATCGATGGTCCGCTGATGCGACGCAGCGGCGGGCGCCACTCCTTCTCGGCCGCCCTGACCGGACTACCCATCATTGAGCTCACGACCATCGGTGCCCGTTCCGGCGAATCACGGACGTTGCCGCTCGTCGGGGTACCCGACGGTGATCGTCTTGTGCTCGTTGCTTCGAATTACGGCAAACAACAGAATCCGGCCTGGTACTACAACCTCAAAGCCAATCCGCGATGTTGCACCACCTTTCGCGGTCAGCGCCACGACATGGACGCCTATGAAGCCGAGGGTGAGGAACGCCAGCGTCTCTGGGAGCTGGACGTGTCGGTGTACCCCCCTCGCAACCATTACGCGCAGCGGGCCGGCAACCGTCGCATTCCGGTAATGGTCTTGCAGCCGGCACCCGTGCCGACCGGTTCGCGAGCCTGATGGCGCTGGACAACCTGAGGCGGAGAGACGGATCTGGAGGAGTCCGTCTGCCGCCAACGGTCTCATCCGAAGGAGTCCTGCTGAGTGGGTTGGACGTGTCCCCGCAGGTACAGGGTTTGGGCGTGGTCCTGCTTATCGCCGAACGCGTTACCAGTACAGAGATCCAGTGGCCTGAGAAATGGAGCGGAGACGCGTCGGGCTTCGGACTCCGCCGAAAGAGCGGCTTTCCGGAGCCCGATTCATTCCCCGGGCGTGGGAATGGCTCTCGCTCCCTTGAAGAGGGGATAAAGGTTTAGGGAGTGGCCTCCAGCCGCCAGTTCGCTGACGATCCGCTCGATCCCGACGCCAGAGTAGAAAGATCGACTCCTTCTCGGGATCCGGAAATCCCAGAGGAAACTGCCGTCGGGGTGCCGAGGCGCCGACGAAAGCGGAGGCTCACTCGCCGGAGAAGACTCGTACGCGCATGCATCGTTGTGCCGGTCGTGGTCGTACTGTCGTGGGCCGCCATTTCGTACACGATCTGGATGCTGCGGCCCACGAGCCTCTCATGGAGCGTGAACAGCGTTGAATGGGTGCGATATGAAGTGCCCTTCGGCATCGGGAACTGGGCGGCCGACCACGTTGAGCAGATCTACTACAGCAGCCAAGCACCCAAGAAGGGTGGGCCGCAGCTGAAGAGTTTGCCGAAGGTGGGTGCGGGTCGTCCCAAAGCCCAAACGGCCCCCGCAGCCCCCGCGCCGATTGCATGGCCGCCGGCGATCACGCCCGTCTTCTCGAGCCCGCTTCCCGGTGAGGGGGTCTGGCAGCCGACCGGCCCATCGTTCGATGGTGGTCCACCCATACTGGTCACGACCTATCGTCCTGACCCCACATACCCCCAGATCGTGGCGTACGTGGCCTGGTTCGACCATACGCGGACTGAGCTCGGCTATTACCCGGGCCGCTATGAGCCACCGAACGCGGCTGTGCGCGGACCGGCGATGGTTCCTTACAGCCAGCGCACGCGGTTACTGGCGACCTTCAATGGCGGGTTCACCTACGTTGATGGCCAGAACGGATCTGCAGACAATGGGCAGACGAACGAACCGCTGAAGGACGGCAACGCGACACTCATCGGTTATACGGACGGCCGCGTGGACATTGTGAATTGGAGCGGCGGCCCGAACCCGGGCCCCGACGTCGCGTGGGCCCGGCAGAGCCTGGCTCCGATCGTCTGGAACAGTCAGCTGAATCCCACTCTCAACACCGACCCGAACAGCCCCCAGTGGGGGTACACGCTCGGCGGGGTCACGCGCGTCTGGCGCACCGGCGTCGGGATCGACGCTCGAGGCAACCTCATTTATGTCGCGGCCGACGATCAGACCGTCGTCAGCATCGCGCAGATCCTTCAACACGTCGGTGCAGTGCGGGCGATGGAGTTCGACATAAACCCGGAATGGCATTCGCTCAACACCTACAATCCCCCGGGTCTCAACCCGACGCAGGTCGGACCCAACCCGAATCAGTCGTCCGATCGCTACCTCGTTCCCGACGACCGTGATTTCTTTGCCGTTTACCGACCGGAGCCCGGTCCGGTGACCGTGCCCTTCGGGTAGCGATTCAAGTCGCCAGCGACCGCGTCCATCGCATTCGGATGCACGCAGCCTCACTCCACGCCGAAGGATCCCGTACTGTGTGAGGCTCTGGACTAATTGAGGACGGTGACGATCTTGTTCGCTCGAATCGGATAGGGGTCGGGGTAGTCGACGACGCGGACCCGACCCGCGGGTCGGTAGCGACCGCTGTCGATGACTTCCCGAGGAACATAGGGATCGCGGCCCATGCTCCGGAAGAGCCTCGTCGTCGGCTCCCAGATCGTCACCTTTTCATGCCAGCGAAGAAGGTCGAGCTTTCGGAGGAGGACAATCAGCGTCACGAGGGCACCCGCCATCACCCCTGCCACCAGCGAGCCCAGAGGTGTCCCCCCTGGGAGCACAGCCAGCAGCCCCAGGAGGACGGCCAAAAGTAAGAGAAGTCCTGTCCACTCAAGCTGGGACATCGCCTGCCCCGAGGCCGCCTCGATCAAGGAGCGGTCGTTATCGAGAACGAAGCAGCGGGCGACCAGCTCCTTGTAGACAGCGTCCTGCTGGGGGTTGCTGGGGCGCAAGCCGAGAACGCACGTGATGAGTACTCGAAACGATGACGAAGCCCGGTAGTAATCCACGAGCCGGTAGTCGATCTGGTCGGTCAGGTGGATGTCGATCAGATCCCGGACTTCGTCGCGATTGCTGTCGTCGAAGACCGCAACCGCGTCGTGGAGGGTGAGGAGGGCGGCGTCGCTCTTGGCCACGAGGTCCTGCACGAGAACGAGCCGCTCGCGCGTACGAACGATGGTGAAGGCCAAGAGGACACCGAACAGGAAGGCGGCCATGCTGGCCATTGCGATGTCCACTCTGACGTCACCCCGCCTCGACCCGACAATGAGGGCGACGGCAAAGACGATTGCCCCTACCGCAACGGCCGGCCAGAGAGCCACTTCGCCGCGAACGACGCCCCGCCACGCGGCCAGTACGGGCTTCATGACCCCGGGGCTTCGACGCCGAGTATCCCTCTGATGAGGTTGGCGGTGCCATCCGGCCCCCGTGCGGTTTTCTGCTCGTTACGACGCAAAACTTTCACTGCACCTCCGCTTGCTGGTCAGCTCACAAGCTATTGAATCGAGAGTTGATTTGCACAACTCCTCCGGTTCGGTTCGTCTCATATGACATTCACGCGAATAGATCGTGACGAACATGTGAACCGAACGACAGGACTCAGGTCCCCAAGATGGAGCCGCGTGGCGTCGAGACTCTATGCGTCTCAGCGAACGTCGGGACAGAGTGCCTCCTTGCGTCACGGGTGGGCAGGGGTAGGCCAGTTCGGATGACACGTGGATTCCGACGACTCGAAAAGGAGGGCGAGCGCAACAAGCGGCCACAGGTAGAAATGACCGCGAATGAGCTGCCGAAGTGTGGCAGCCATCGTCACGGTTGAGTCAGACCACGGCGAGTCGCTGGCGAGCAACTGACTAGCCGAGGTAGTGCGGCGTGCCCTGCGGGATTCCGGTTGACGGTTCGCCGTTGTTGAAGTGCCGAATCTCTGGTTGGTCAGATCGCGCCTGGGCGGTTGGGTCGCCATCTGCGGCCATGCCGATGACCTGTCCGATTCCAGACGAGACTCCGCTCCCATAGAAGGGCGCTGTCCCGAAGTTGAAGAGGCCGCCATCCGCCGCACTGAACCAATAGCCGCCACCGTCGGGCATGGGTGCCATACCGACAATCGGCTCATTCAGGGCCAAGGCTCCAGTCGAGCCGTGGAATTGGGCGTCGCCGAAGGAGAAAATGCCGCCGTCGGAGGCAACGAGCCAGTAGCCACCGCCGTCGGGCGTCGCGGCCATACCGACGATCGGCTTATTCAGGCGCAGCGCTCCGGTCGAGCCGTGGAACTGGGCGTCGCCGAAGGAGAAAATGCCGCCGTCGGAGGCAACGAGCCAGTAGCCACCGCCGTCGGGCGTCGCGGCCATACCGACGATCGACTTATTCAGGCGCAGCGCTCCGGTCGAGCCGTGGAACTGGGCGTCGCCGAAGGAGAAAATGCCGCCGTCGGAGGCAACGAGCCAGTAGCCACCACCGTCTCCGGTTGGGGCGATGGCAACGATTGGTCTATTCAGCGGGGTGTTCGACAAATCGCCGAAGAAACCCGCGTCACCGGTGTAGCCGACTGCCCCCTGGGCGGTGACTTGGTAATAGCCAATCGTACCGACACCGCTCATGTTGATGATGAGTCCGGAGTTGGATGTATCGAGCACTGTTACAACCTCAGTACCCGCGCCAAGTGCACCGGGAAGAAAGTCGAACTCCAACAAACAAGAGGCGCCGGGCGCCAGCAGCTGAGCACATTGGTCCTGTGAGTTATCGAAAACAAAATCGTCGTCGCCCGAGAACTCGTAACCTGTCACTTGGTCGATACTCGTGCTGGTATTGGTCAGGGTCACATCCATCGGCCCGACGTAAGATCCAAGAGTGGCCTGGTCGAATCCAAGCTGCGTGCTCGACGCGCTCGAAGCAGATCCACTCTGTAGAGAAGGTATGCCGAAGTTTGAGTTGTAGCGAATCTCGCCGTACAGAGATCCGCCTTCTCCACTGCACTGTTCTTCAAACTGGACAGCAAGCGAATTCAGTATGCCATGGGCGTCCTATTGATCGCATCGACGGTATAGCTCCCACTCAATACCGGGCCGCATGTTCCGTTTCCGGGCACGAAAAGGGAAGCCCCGTTGGAGCCGCCGCTCGGAAACGTGCCGAGAGCCAGTTGTGTTCCACTTGGCGGAGTGAAGTACACCCCGAACTGCTGCGATCCCTGTTGTTCGTTGCGTAGAGAGAATTCCACCTCTCCCGAGCCTGTGTAGTACCCGCTCTGGTTGTCCATTGAGCTCGGTTTGGCGATGGAGAAGGTGTAGCCCTCGGCCAGTACCGCGGCCTCCACCATTCACCAGGTTGACTGCTGCGCTCTCGGGAGGTTCCGGTGCTTCGGCGGGCAACGGCGGAGGAGTAGTCGTCGCGTTGTAGGACAAGTTGCCCATCAGTGCCGGATAGGCCCCCTCGCAGTGATCGAAGAGTTGAGCCGAGAAGCTTTCAACGTCGCCCGATCCGTCATAGACGGCCTGATAAACGGTGAAGCTCCCTTGCGTGGTGTTACATCCTCTTCCGTCGCCGAAGACGTCGAGACCCGGGAATCCGGGATCGCGAGAATCGAAATCCTCCACGTCGTTGTAGGTTCCCGGCGTGAGCGGTTGTCCGGCCGGTGCAGCAAACCACACCTGAAACGAATCGGTCGCGTTCGAGACCGTAAACGTGGGGTAGCCGTTGCGTAGACCATTGTACGTCACAGTCGGAAAGCTGTACGGCGCTCCTTGTCCGAGGTAGTCACCCTGACCGCTTACGAAGTTCGCACTGCTGACTGGAGCGGCTCCAGACGGGGCCTCGCTGAGAAGTGAAACGCCAGAAGTCGAGATTAAGACGAAGGCGAACGCGGGGAGGAGGAGCCTCGCGGACCGCAGTCGCCCAACTAGAAAATTGCGATTGCACTTTTGCAACTCGGCTCCTCGTCCGCTCGACAGGTCCTGAACTCAAAGGGCAGGGCGGCCGGGCAAGCATTTCACATATGGCCTGGGCATGGTCTCGACGCGGGACTTCGACTGGTATAGCTCGTCGCCGACGGCGGCGGAATCTGCAGTTACGGCGATGCGGCCTTCAACGGTTCAACCGGCGGAGTGGTTTTGGACCGGCCGGTACGCAAGGTCATAGCGCTCGAGAGGAGCCTCCATTGTCATATGTGCGAGGGTGCCCCCGTTCGCCGGTTATACATGTCATCCACCTCCTGGGATAGGCATCCGAGGGATCCTCCTCGGGTGCAAAGCCGATCAGGAGGTGTGCGGGTGCAGTGGAATCCGTCATTCGAGTGTCACGTCCGCCCCGACGGTGAACGGGTCTACCGGATCGGCCATCAGCTGGTCGACGAGTTCTTGGATTTCGTGGTGGGGAGGGCCCGTCCGAACACGGTGCGGGCCTATGGCTACTACCTGGACGTTTTCTTCAGCGTGGTGGGCAAGGACCCGCTCGAGATCAGGCCCAAGGACGTCATGGCGTTCGTCACCGCGAAGCGGCGCCCCGAAGCCCGGATCCGAGAATGTGGTGCGCATTTTCGACGGTTCGGCGGGTCTGTCAGCGGCGACGATCAAACGTCGGCTGGCGGCGGTCTCGAGCCTCTATGGCTACCTGATCACCCGCGACGACGTGGCGGTCAGCATCAATCCCGTCCCCCGGGGCATCGCCACCCGGCAGAGCCGCTCTCGGGGCGGTCGGGGGCTGCCACTGGTGCGTGGCGTGCGCCGGCTGCCGAGGATCCTCGACCCCGACGAGATCGACGTGCTGATGGGAGCGCTGCGCACCGAGCGCGACCCTGGGCCATGACCCAGGCCATGGTGCTGGGCGGCTTGCGGCGCTGCGAGGTGCTCGGTCTGCGCCTGGGCGATTGGGTGTTGCTGAGTGGCGGGTGTTGATCAAAAAAGGAAAGGGTGGCCACGAGTGTCTGGTGCCGCTCTTCTCCACCCTTCTTCGCCACGGTGGCGCGGTGAGATGAGGAGCGCGAGCGGCCACAAGACGTCGAGCGACGCGGCTCTTCGTCGCGGGACTCAAAGGGGCACGGCGCGGCCAGCCACCCTCGATGCCGGGACTCCCAACAGATCATTCGGAATGCACGAGGCCGGGCGGAACTGTCGCATGGCACCTGCCACGAACTGCGTCACACCTGCTTCACCCGGCTGCGCGAGGCGGGCATGGCCATCGAAGCCATCCAGGCCCAGGCCGGACACCGCTCCATCACCTCGACCCGGGTCTATCTCCACCTCAGCGTCGACTGGCTCGACGACGAGTACCGCCGGGCCGCCGAAGCCATCGAGGCCCAGGCGCTCGTGGGGATGGCCCAATGAACGCACTCGCGCGTTCGCAGCCTCTCCTTCAGCGTCGCCCGGGCGGCGGGACACCCGAAGTTACCTGGGCCGAGATCGCCCTGAAGGCACCGGTCATGGTCGCCACCATGGCCTCCTACCTGGACCAACTCGAAGTCTCGGCCCGACCGGGCACCGTGGCGGCGGCTGAGCTGACGTTGCGCTTCTTCGCCCACCGGGTGACAGACGTCGATCCGAGTTGTGTCTCGGTGGCGCGGCATCAAACGGGCCAACATCGAGGACTTCAAGAGCTGGCTGATCAAGCGCCGGGGGAGGACCGGCAAGCCCTTGGCCACCATGACGATCCGGCATCGGCTCAGCACCGTGCGCACCTTCTTCGAGCGCATCATGGAGTGGGACTACGAGGACGCCCCGGCTCGCCTGTTCATCTACACGAGCGACTTCCCCGCACTCGACGAACCGCTGCCCAAGTTCTTGGACGACCCCACGGCATACAAGTTCATGGCGGCGTTGGCCGAGGACCCCAACCTGCGTCGTCGTCTCATGGTCGAACTGTTGGCCCGCACCGGGATGCGCGTCGGCGAGCTCGCCGGACTCCAAGACGACGCCGTGGTCCGCAAGGGTGACGGCCACCGCCTCCGCATCCCCCTCGGCAAGCTGCACAACGACCGCTACGTCCCTCTCCTGCCGATGCTGGTCGACCTCATCGCCGAGTACAAGGCCGTGCGCGGGCGGTCACGCTCGGGCCACCTGCTTGAGCGTGACGACGGCACGGCCCTTCGACCGGCGGACCATCCATCGCTACGTGGACCGGGTCGCCAAGCGCGCCGGACGTCGGCCACGTCCATCCTCACCAGCTGCGCCACACCCTGGCCACCCAGTCCATCAACCGGGGCATGAGCCTCGAGGCGATCGCCGCCTTGCTCGGGCACCGCTCCATGGACATGACGCTCGATCTATGCGCGCATCTCCGACGACACCGTCGCCGACGCGTACTTCAAGGTGACCGAAGCAGTCGAGGCCCAGTACTACGGACTCTCCGGCGCCGCAGCTCCTCAAGCTGGCGGTCCGGGCGCGCGGTCAGTGAACGACCACAACCGGCTGCTCGCCAACGGACACTGCACGCGGCCCGCTCTTCTCGGCTGCGCCTTCGAGAGCGTCTGTGAGCGGTGCGGCTTCTTCGAGACCGGACCCAAGTTCCTCACCATCTTGAAGCGCCAACGCAAGCACGCCGACGAACGTGGTCAGAGCGACCGTCGTCAGCTCTTCGACGGCCTCATCGAAGGAGTCGCCGAGGCCCAGTGAGTGTGCTTCCATAGGAGCCAGCCCAGGACCTACGGATCACATGTATAACGCCGGGACGGAGCGGCAAGGTCACTCAGGTCTGCCCGGAACGCAACAGATCAAGTGCTTTCTGGATGCGCAGAGCATCCACGGATGAGGTCTGAATCTCCAACAGCTTCCTCCGTTTCTTCGGGCCTCTCAAAAGCGTCACTGAGCGACGTGGCATGTCAACTGCTGCTGCCACAGCCGTGAGGGCGGCCTTGGTCGCTCGTCCGCCCTCTGCCGGCTCAACGACGCGAACGATGAGGGCCCCGTCGAAGTCCCCACCGACATTGGGCGTTGACGCGTTCGGCCGGACATGGATCTCCACTCGCACGTGATCCAGTTTGCACGCCGCCCAACGCGCTGCCCCGTACGCTGCTGGGTAGGTGCGGCACTGGATCGTCTGTCCGGCTCCCGCAGGGCGCTCAAACTGTTCAGGGAGGTATCAAAGCCCGGCGCCGAAACCTCACGTCTGATGATGGATCTTGCCAGAGTCGACCGCTCCGGACCAGAAGAACCAAGGCCCATTTTGGGCGGCTTGTTGCGGACGACCATAACTACTAGCTGCGTGTTGGCTGCCTGCCTCGGGTTGCTCGTGGTTCTGGTGGTCTTCTAAGTCGGGCGCACGCCCTCCTCCACTCGTCGGTTCCCCCAGTTGTTGACCGAGCGACTTTGACCAGAGTGACCGACTTCGCCGGGACGGTGGCGATCAGCCCCAGATATGTTCCGATGGCGTCGACTGACCTTCGCCTGAAGCTGAGAGCAGCCGCACATCGCGCATTGCTTGCTTGCGTGCTGCCCCCGACAGGCGGTCAATGAAAAGTCGGCCGTTCAGGTGGTCCACCTCGTGTTGAATGCAGCGTGCCATTAATCCGTCACCCTTGACCACCACCGATTCACCGTGCTGGTTGAACCCTCGGACCCTGACGAACTCGGCGCGTGGGCATGGGTAAAACAATCCGGGGATTGACAGACAGCCCTCTTCGCCATCGCCTTCCTGTTGACCTTCCTCGGCTTCGATCACCGGGTTGACGATATGCCCCACTTCGCCGCCGATGTTCCATGAGAAGACGCGGCGGACCACTCCGATTTGGTTGGCGGCTAGGCCAGCGCGACCAGGACTGGTCACGGTCTCCTCTAGATCTGCCACGAGGCTTACGAGGCCATGGTCAAAGGACTCCACTTCCTTGCACGTGGAGCGAAGTACGGGGTCGCCCAAAATCCGAATGGGGCGCTCAGCCATGTTTCGATCCTGACAGATTCTGAATGACCAGCCCACCTCGGCGCCTGGCATCATTCGGATGAGAGGGTGTCCCAGAACGCCGGGACGGTGGGACACGCATCTTCGCCTAGGTGGGGAGCACTCCAAAGCTGTGTAAAGCCGTTCTGACCTCATTGATACCTCTAACTTGCTCCGAACGAAACCCAAACGACCTTGCTGCATCGGAGTTCACCGCAACGTCGTCGAAGTAGAGAATCCGGTCTCGACTGAATGGGAGTCGCTCGGCGACCGCGTGGAAGATCGCCTCGTCGGGTTTGGCGAGCCCAAGCTCGAATGAAAGGAAGCGGAAGTCAAACATGTCGAGGACCGGCCACAAAGAGGTCTGATGTTCCCAGTGCATCGAGTTTGTATTGCTCAGGCATCCAATCTGCACCGATTGCTGGACCTCGGCTAACAGATCCGACGTCCCTGGGTACGGGCCGATCGGCCAATCCCGGAAGATCTCCAAGAATCGCTCTGGGGCGACATCGAGCCCCCATTCCGCCACAACCTCGGTGGAGAACTCAGTCGCGGAACATTCACCCTTCTCGAACCGACGCACCCACGGACTGGCCAACCACTGGTGCCATTGCTCCTCGTCGCCCACAGAAGCCGCCATCTCCTGCAGGCTGGATACATCGCCTAGTTCAACGATCACGCCTCCAAGATCGAACAAGACGAACTCGATCCCGGGATTGGTCACGGACGAAACGTAGTAGCCAGCCCGCCTTGGGTGCCCCGTATGCCGGGAAAGGGTGACCCAAGTTGGTCCCGAAGCTACTTTGACATTGTGATCTCACCGCACGTTCGCCACCTCCGAGAGAAGGTGGGCCATGACCTCCTCCTGCTGCCCTCGACGGCAGTTCTGCCGCGAGATGACGCGGGACGGATTCTTCTTGTACGCCTGATCGACAGCGGTAACTGGGCCACGATCGGCGGTGCGGTCGAACCGGATGAGACTCCCCGTGACGGGGCGATCCGGGAGGCCGAGGAAGAGGCCGGTGTGACAGTCGAGCTGGGAGACATCCTCGGCGTCTTCGGGGGCCCCGAGTACGCCGTTACCTATCCGAACGGGGACGAGACGGCTTACGTCGTGACGGTCTTCGACGCCACGGTGATCTCTGGAAGCCCTCGACCCGACGAAGATGAGACCTCCGAGGTGGGTTGGTTCCGTCCCGAAGAGTTGCCCGTCGACGAGATGGGTGGGCTTACGAGGGCTCTCTTACGAGACCTTGGGTTCATGGGGGCAGAACGTGGCCACGCGGGTCAGCCGATCCTGGTCCTCGTGACCGGTCTACAGGGCACGGGCAAGTCGACCGTTGCTCAGATGGCGGCGGACGCGCTGGGTGCTCCACTCATCGCTCACGACTGGGCCATGAGTGGCCTCCGACCGTTCCCAGAAATGCAGGCAGCATTGGACGCTATGGAGCCACCCGGCCACGGGCGTGTTGGGTGGTCACTGCTTCGTGCCCTCGCCCAATCTCTACTCCGGCGAGGGTCGTCGGTGGTCCTCGACGGTGTGGCCAGGGCACCACAGGTGGAGGCAATGCGATTGCTCGCCGCGGAGGAAGGAGCCCGGTTCTTCGTCGTCATGACTGAGTGCTCGAATCAAGAGCTCCATCGCTCCCGCATCGATAGCCGAGAGCGAGGTATCCCTGGCTGGTACGAACTCGACTGGAGCCACGTGGAGCAGTCACGCAAGAGCTGGGACGCAGATATGTCTGTGGACCTGAAGGTCGATACCGTCCAGCCGTTGGCGACGATCCGGCGTGTCCTCGATGACCATGTCATCGTGCACCAATGACTGCCCCACTTCGCCGGGCACACTACCCAGGTGTGTGCTTGCCAGATGACGGTGATCACGTGCACGGGTCGGCGTTCAAGTCGGACGTTCACAACACCCGTCGGGTATAAGAGACGCGGAGACGAAGTGACCATCGGGGTTCAGTTCCCTGACCAGAAGAATTGGTGGCGCAACTTCATTGATGGCGGCGGCCCGATCTCCGTCCGACTTCAAGGCGTCGAACGAAAAGGGAAGGGCCACCGCCGTGCGAGATCCTCGCGGAAAGGTCGTGGTCAACATCGTTGTGGAACCGGACTCCTTGAGCGATGTCTGACCCTGACCGAGGGGATTTGGAGAGCCCCTCTTGCCGGGCGAGGTGACGGCGGGAATTCTTCCTCGACCTGACCCCCCGCACCTTGGGCGACGGGGTCGGCCAGCTCGCCATCTCGGCAAAATATCAGGGGCTCTCACTCCTAGGCCTCCAAAGAGTGACTTAATGGATTGCGAACTTTATGAATCCATCGTCCGTGGCTGCCATGCCTCTTTCCACGCTGGGTCAGCCCGTCTATGTCGCCAAGGCCGAGCTATTCCGTGCCCTCGGCCACCCTGCGAGGATCCGTATCCTCGAACTGCTGGCAGACGGCGAGCAGTCGGTCAGCACGTTGTCGGCCGACATCGGTCTCGAGCCATCCAGCCTTTCCCAGCACCTAGCCGTCCTGAAGCGGATCGGACTGGTCGAATCGAGCCGCAAAGGGAATGCAGTCACATACCGACTGGCCGACGCCTCGGTTGAACAATTCCTGGTTGCGGCGAGGACCGTATTGGCTGCCACCCTCGGGAAGGCTCGCCTCGCCCTTGAGGATCTAGAAGGAGCCTGATGCGCCACAGCATGACAAGCACGTGGCGCTGGGCCGCAGGACTCCTACCGAGTACGTCCGACTACAAGGGACTAAATCGCTCGTGGCGGGGCGATTTGCTGGCAGGGGTGACCGTTGGCGTCGTTGCCCTCCCTCTCGCCCTGGGTTTCGGTGTCGCTTCGGGGGTGGGCGCAACAGCCGGCATCGTGACGGCGATCGTGGCAGGCATCGTGGCTGCGGTATTCGGTGGATCGTCCGTCCAGGTGTCTGGACCGACGGGAGCCATGGCCGTCGTGCTCGTGCCCATCGTGGCCCACGACGGCGTGGGTGCGGTCGCGACCGTTGCCATCGTTGCCGGCTTCCTGGTCCTGATCATGGGTCTGGCCGGGCTCGGTCGACTCATCCAGTTCGTGCCGTGGCCCGTGCTCGAGGGCTTCACAGTCGGGATCGCCGTCACCATCGCACTCCAACAGGTCCCCCTCCTCTTCGGCGAAGCCAAGGGGACTGGGTCGACCGTGCTCGACGTCGGCCTGGCAAGCCGTCACTCGCGGATCGTGGACCACGGCGTCGGCCACCATGCTGCTCGGCACCCTTGTGGTCCTCGTGATGGCTGCCTGGCCGAGGGTCACGAAGCGGGTTCCGTCTTCAATCGTGGCCGTCGTGGTGGTGACCCTCCTCTCGGTGCTCCTTCAACTCTCCGTTCCGACCATCGGTGTGCTGCCCCACCACCTCCCCGCGCCGAGGATTCCGGACCTGGGACCATCCGCCATTCGCCACCTGGCCGGACCGGCTGTTGCCGTCGCCATTTTGGCAGCCATCGAGAGCCTGCTGTCGGCCCGGGTAGCCGACGCCATGACGGGTTCGACCCGCACCTCGGACACGCGAGAGATGCTCGGTCAGGGGTTGGCCAACGTGGCCACGGGGCTCTTCGGAGGGATGCCGGCCACGGGGGCAATCGCCCGAACGGCAGTCAACGTGCGAGCTGGAGCCCGGACCAGGTTGGCGGCGATCACGCATTCGCTGGTCATCATCATGGTCATCCTGCTTGCCTCGGGTGTCGTCACCCGGATCCCCTTCGCAGTACTCGGCGGCGTTCTCGTCATGACGGCCGTCAAGATGGTCGATCACGCCCGGGTGCTGTCGGTCGTTCGAGCCCATGCCTCTGAAGCGGTTGTCTTCGTCCTCACGGCAGGTGTGACGGTCGCAGTCAACCTGGTGACTGCCATTGAGGTAGGCCTGGTCGTCGCCGGGATTCTCTCGCTGCGGTCCATCGCCTCCGGATCGGGAGCCACCCAGGAGGAACTCGCCGAGCATCACGATGGTCCTGTCGACACAACGGCGCTGCTCTCCGACCATATCGCCGTGTTCCGACTGGACGGAGCCCTCTTCTTCGGCGCCGCTCCCCGATTCCTCGAGTATTTCCGGCAGGTCGAGGGGGTGCAGGTCGTCGTCCTGCGGCTGAAGGGCCTGACCTACATCGACGCTTCCGGGGCTGATGCCCTCTCCCGGATCATTGACGAGCTGGACCGGCGCGGGATCACGGTCCTCGTCAAGGGCGCCAGAGCCGAACACGGACGCATCCTCACAACGGCAGGCGTCCTTGCCGAACTCGACACCAAGGGGCACCTCTTCGACGACCTGGATGCCGCTATTGCCCATGCGCGACGCCACGTCGACCGGCGCGACACCGTGGACGAGATCGGAGCCGCAAAGGTCGTCCAATTGTCGAGGGGTGCCCTAAAGCCGCTGAGAGGACATGGAACCCTCCGACCGTGAGCTGATCCGTGAGGTGGCGAGGCTTGACCGACGAATCCCGCAACCGTGAGGCGATGTCTGCCGGCAGGAGGTGTCGCCACGAATGGGCAACTCATTTCGGGATCGACTCAAAAGGGAGGTCACCGTCTTCGAGGAGACACCATCACGGTTGCATCTGCGACGGCAACATCCAGATCGACGTTCACCTGGCTGTGCCCATGAAAACTCACTTCGCACGTAATCCCGCCGTCGTTCCAGACAAGGAGAGTGTGCCCTTCTACGATTTGAGTCTGGGTCTGCGAGTTCGATGCGTCTCCGCACTGATACAACTTGGCGGAGTGTCCATGCACACGGATTGGGCTGGACAGGTCGAGGGGTAGGCAATATGGCGGGACTGGTGGTGCACCCTTGGTACGGCGATTTGTTCATAGCCCTTCTCCATACCCGTTCCGGCCATAAACACGAAGTGACCAAGCGGCCCACCGCTTATCGAGGTGTCAGGGGCCACAGTTCCGTTGTTCTGCTCGAAGGACACTCCGACGTAACCAAAGGAGGCACCTGAAAGTTGGATTGGCTGAGTTCAAAGAGGTTCCTGTTGACTTCAATCGCGGCCGGTCCGCAGGAGCCTTCCCCGAAGGCTTCGTAGTCTCCCGGACAAAGTGTGGCGGCCGTGGTTGGAGAAACGGGTATGGGATCGGGCAGCAATCCTGGGCAAGGCGCGGGCCTCTTGAGATTGTCGGCGAAGGTCCGACATTCGCCTCGCTGTTCGTTTGACGCGGGAATCAGTGGCACACCGTCGACCACTCCCCCCCTAGGTCCAGACGTAGTGGCGGCGAGCTCAGAACCTTGCGCCTGCGCTGCCTGTGGCACTGGTAACGAGGCCAGGACAGGGGCAGCGGTCAGAATGCTCGCCACTCCCATCACGCGGTAAGAAGGAAACCCGTCCGATCCAGGCCCGTCGCTCTGGCTCGAACCTCGCCATGAGGGAAGTCTGACACTCGGCCGGTGAGCGGAATAGTCAGTTTCTGAATCCAGCATTCTCCTCACGCCGGGCTGGGAGGCGCGAACCGAACCCGGTGACGTGGTGCGGCGCTCAGTACAAATAGGGATTTCGCGCTATGCCGGCACTTTGCCGCCGGCCGGGATCGGCCCGGCTGAGTCCTGGTAGTGCGCGTCGGCGTCGGCGAGACGCTCGGCAAGCCGGTCGAGCATCTTGACGCCGATGTTCGGCGTCACCATCAGCATCGCTTGGAACTCACGGCGGTCGAGCACCAGCAAATCCATTGGGGTCTCAGCGACGACGTCGGCGGTCCTGATGCCTCCGTGAAGGAGCGCGAGCTCCCCGAAGTAGCCGCCGGTCGTAAACCGGTCCACTTGCCGGCTCCCGAGTCGACAAGTGGCGACTCCGGAGAGCACCAGGAAGAACTCCCGACCGAGCGCGCCCGTTGAGGTCAGCTCCGTCCCCTTCTCGATGCTCACCGGTGTGCCGAGCTGAGCGATGGTGCGGATCTCGCTTTGAGAGCATCCGGAGAAGAGCGGAACGGCCTTGAGAAAGTCGATCTGCTGCTGTGGTATTCGACGTCGCATGTGGTCACCTCGGTCAGTTTGTGCTGCCCGGGAAAGTCCACGGGAGCGTGCTGCAGCCACCCCCCCAACACGAGATCCACCGATCAACTTAACGGAGCTTGAAGCAAAAGACAATGGTCGTGGAACGGCGGTCGGAGGCGACGCCGTCTCCAGGGGGTGGCCCGAATCGCCGTAGGTGGGCTACTCATACGGTGGCTCGGGTCCCGCCCGGCCTTCTCAGTCACTCGAAGGCAGCTGTGGGTCCACTACGGGAGAAGTGAGGTTCGCCTGCCAGAGGATAGAGATGGGGGTGCATGCGCCGCCGGCGGTGCTTGCCGCGCAGATCGCATTGCCGATGGCCTCCAGGCTGGCCGTCCCGTAGCCCACGACTTCAAACTTGATGACCGAGGAGCCGTCGGCCGACACGTGGCCCGACAACTTCTTGAGAACGGAGACCGGGCTTGCGGACATCACCGAAGCTTCCGTCCACTTGAACCCCGGTCTCGACAGCTTGACGACCACGTCCTCGCCCTTGGTTACCACGGTCGTTGTACCAGAGCTGGCGTTGGTCAGCACGACCTTGTCCTGCCGGACCGCCGAGGCGGCTCCCGCACCCCCGAGAAAGGACGCGGCCCCGAGGCACGCAGCCAAAGCCCCTGCTGATGTCAGCAACAACCCGGTACGCCCCAAACGATGGATGTAGGGACGATACATGGCGCCCTCCTTTTTGCCGGTCCCGGTTCGCTGTTCCGCACCGGGACCGCCGTCTCAGATCTCCCGTCCAGTCTACGGGGGCACCGTGAACAATGTCTGACAAGACGGTGTTCGTCAGGCAAACCTTGTTGCGCGGTGGCCTGCCCTCTTTCGCCGCATTGGCATCGGTTCGGCGGAAACGTCGAGGTCGGCGTCGATCTGGGTCGGCTCTCGTCTACGTTGCAGAAGTGCCCGAGTCCGGATCGGGCGAATCGAGGAAGAGAGGCGTATGTGATCACGTTGATCGGCACCGTCGCCGCGATCCTGACAACCGTGTGCTGGTTGCCCCAGGTGATCAAGACGACGCGCACCCGCGAGGCGGGAGACTTCCACTGGCTCTACCTTGCGATGCTCGGAATCGGCATCGCCGCGTGGTTCATCTACGGCGTCCTCCAACACGACGCACCCATCTACCTCGCCAACGGAACAACTCTTTGCCTGGTGGCGGTCATCGCACTTGTGAAGGTTCGGCATGGCGGCGGAATGTCCGAGTTGGGAGCTCCGTGATCGTTCGATCGACACCTCCGCAGTTACACCGTCGCCGAGGTAACGAAACCCACCCGTTCGCCGGGTTGGCGGGCCGCCTCTCTATTTGTTCGGTCGGGGTTTCCGCTGTCCTCTCTCCCGCCGGCCTGCTTGGGCGGTCTCTGGTTCTCCAGTTCTCCCAGCTCCACCCCGGTCTCGAGTTCCCGACGCCAAATCTGACGGTCTCCTAAAGAGCCAGGTGGGGCCATCGCCTTGCGGTACCAGTGGCTATCAATGTCGCGGGATCCCAGGGTGGGCCAAGAAATCTGAAACACTCCAGAGTCTGCCGGGGATGTCTGCACCGTGGGGTTAGACAACGGGGGTCTTCGTGCGGGCGGTGTCGACTCCGGATCTCACTTTCGGTCGCTCTACGAATCGAGTGTCCGTGGCATATGCGCCTACGTCGCTCGAAGGCTCGGCACTGGCAGTGATGCTGACGATGTCGTTGCCGAGACCTACTTGGCAGCCTGGCGGCGAATCGATGACGTCCCTGCTCCACCCGACAATCGGCTCTGGCTGTACGGCGTTGCCCGCAACACGCTGACGAGGTTCGAGAGAAGTCACCGAAGACGAAGCCACCTGCTGTCTCGGCTTTCCTCGCAACCCGAGACTCGTCCTTCATCGAGGCAGAGTCGGCACTTCCAGAGGTCCTTGAAGCCGTCCGGCACCTTCCCAAACGTGAGCGTGAGGTGGTGCAACTCATCTATTGGACGGCATGTCGCACCATGAGGCGGCGACCGTGCTTGATTGCTCCGCCAATGCTCTTCGGATCCGCCTGCACCGAGCAAAGAAGCGGCTGTCTCGGCGACTCGGGATCGTCGAATCCGTCAACCGCGATCCTCTTCCTATCGACCTCGACCTGGAGACACCGAAATGAAAGCAGACCTCGACACTCTCCTTCGAGATTCCGATCCGGGCCATCTCATGGCAATTCCCGGCGACGAATCGCCCGAGTTCGAGCGGATCTGGGCGCAGATCGACAAGGGCGGAATCGAAGCGGATCCGCCGTTGCGGCGCACCCGTCGCATCGTCCCGATCGTCTCGTTCGGCCTCGTGGTCGCAATCCTTCTGCTCGTTGGGGTGCTCTGGCCGACGGCGGGTTTCCGCGCCGGTCCTTCAGCTGCGGCCACCTTCGTTCACTCGCTCAAATCGCCGGAGCTCAACCGTCCACGGTGCCCGCTGACAACCAATGGCTCGAACAGAAGGTTCAGGTCTCTTTCAATGCCCTCATTCTCACGGTGGGTTCGACATCGACACCGAATGCGTCAGCCACGGTAAACGCCACAATCAACGAGTGGTCTAATACAAGGAGCACCACGTGCACGCAAAGCACCTTCAGCGCCGCCCAGTTCGCCTCCCTTGCCAACCAGCAAGCGTGGTTGGCAGCGGGTCTGTTGGTCAATCCGGTCAGCCCGTCCGTGTCATGCACGACGGTCAGCGGGCCACAAAGCAGCGCCGTGGGCGGTGGCACCGGTGCCTTCGACATTTCGTCTCTACCGACCGACCCCACCACGCTCGCTCAAGAGCTTGAAGCAGGTACGACAGGGATCAAGGGCCTCGATCAGCTTCCTTCGAGCGAGACCGGTGCAAATCCGGGTTTTGGCCGGGCTGTAGCCCTGTTGGTTGGTCCCACAGTTGGTGGTTCGCCCCAATTCCGGTCCGCACTCTTGAATGCCATGGCAACAATGAAAGGCGTGTCGGCTCTCGGTACCGTATCGACGCATTCCGCAAGCAGTGGTCTCGGCTTCACGGCACAAGCTGGACTTACACAAGTCACGATTGTTCTGTCCCCTTCGACGGGGACCCTCCTTGAGGCACGAAACTTCCAGGACGTGGCTCTTCAGGCATCTGGCTCAACTCTTCGCGGTCGCTGATCACCGTTGCATCGAGAACAAGGCGGATCGACCGTGACCGTTGTTGTCGGCTTGACTCGTCGACCAGCCCGGCTGTGGTCGATTCGCTACCTCACTCTGTTCAGCGACAGCTTCCACCGGTCTCAAGCACTACTGGGTTCATTCAGGCCGAAACACATACCAGCGTGACGATGGCACAACTGACGTCGCTTCAAAGGCAGATCCGAGAACTTCCCGGCGGACCCTTGCCGGGGTACTCAGGCGTCGGGAACTCGCCCGTGTGGATCTTCACAGTAGCGATGCACGGAAGTAGTCCGACGAAGACCGTGTGGTGTCCGTGATGAGGCAGTCGGGGCTATTCGCTTACGTCAACAGAAATAGCGGGTGAGTGAAGTCTCGGAAGCACGAAAGGCGTATCCCAGTACACCGGGGGGTGGCACCGTGCGGTACCTTGCGCGAGGCCCAAACTCGAGAAGGCAGCGTGGGATCAGTCTGAAGTGATCTGGCGGCAGAAACCTTCGATCGATGTTCTTGGGGATAAGTGCGGCCGCCCGCTGCTTGGAAGTGGGTGCGTTACGCCTCTGACGAAATGACGTGCATTTGTCGGCGGACCTTGTTGCGAACACCGATGAGGTAATACCCGGCGAGGAACAAGCCGATGCCCAACATGAAGGTGGCCACCACCAACACGATGACCCATGCAGTCTTGTTCGAGCCAGCCGCAGAGAAGGCCGCTGCGGGCCGACTGAGGGCATCAATAATTGCCCACAGGGGCAACGCATTTGCGAGAAGAACGACAAGTATGTCGGGCCCAAATACATCTGCCAGCATCATCTTCACCTCCCGCTTGAGAACGAGCCTAGGACGGAGAAGCTCGCCGTGCTCGCACGACGAGCGCTGGGGCATGGTGCCCCCGTATGCCGGCTGAGGTGCAGCCATGCGGAAGGGTCCGCCCGTTGAACGCAGCGGCGTGGAGCGGGTGTCCTAGCCGAGGTCTGTAGGCCAACCTGTAGCTGTGAAGACGGCCACAGGATCGAGGTAGTCACGCCACCGCGTCACTTTTCCATTTCTGATCGTGACGATGGAGACGAACCGATTGTCGTACGGATTCCCGGTCTGCACTGATTCGCCATGTACCTCGTATTCGAGAACCACGACCGATGCCACAGGATCTCGATAGACGCGGAGATTGTCAGCGTGGCGCACGGCCAAGAAGTTGTCGTAGTCGCTGTACAAGTCGATGATGTTCTGTCGGCCTTCGACTCGCCTCGGATATCCGGGCACTGAGATCACGTACTCAAAAACGACATCTTCCGCCAGTAGGTCGAAGTAATCCTCGCCCTCGGCGAGACCCTTTAGTCCTTCTCGGATGATGTGGAAGAAGGGTCCATCTGCTCCGAAGTTTGACGCATCCTCGGCGTATTTGGTCACGCAACCTCCTGTTGACGTGCACTGCAATGGGTGAATCGGTCGGCCCGACAGCGCGGGTTGTGATCGTAGAGCCGGAGCGGCGGGGAAGGATCAGCCCGTCCACCATCGGGTTGGGGCGCCGCAGTGCTCCGGGTTGGCGTCACTTTTCGGGTGGAATCTCTTCCGGTCTCGCGGTCCGAACGAATCGGCGACACGCTTCGGCAACACGCTTCGGCAACGGCCCCAATGCGGAGCACACCTGCAGATGTCATCGCGTCCCCGCTTGGAGAGGGTGAGGTAGCCGCAGCGCTGACCGATTTCGGCTGCCGTGAGTGAAGGCGACCAGGAGACAATCAAAACGAGGAATGCGGCTAAGGCGAATACGTACCTCCACCACTGCAACCTCAGGTACCTGGCGATCCATTCGCTCGGACTCCCGTAGGAGCACGTAGCGTCCGTTTGCCGCATGGAGATCTGGCCATGGTCGAGATCAGGGGCACGCTCGGCATCGTCAGCACGCTGAAGGTCTGCTGGCCCGAGGTTCGGGCGAGTCTCTACCTTTTGGGGAAGGTGGTTGGGGGGCCCGTCGGTTGAGGGTCGTCGGAAGTGACACCATCGTCTTTAACGAGCCTCTTGGGCTTGCCCGCCGAGAACCAACGTTGCTCGTGGCGATCGTAAGGGTCGGTGTACCAACCCTCTTCTTTTTGGTCCATCACGTGCCACGGTAGACGCTCTGGACCTGCCATTTTCATGGTGATCCACCTGGAGAAATGGTGCCCGCGAACACTCCGAAGTGTCTGATCAGCATCAGACTAGGGTGCGATGCTGAGCAAGGAGAGATGAGCCGTGGCGCATGTCAGTACCTATCTGAACTTCCAGGATTGTGCCGAGGAAGCGATGAGCGTCTACCGGGAGCTTTTCAACGGAGAAGTCGTCGGACAGTTTGTCCGCTTCGGTGATATGCCCTTCTCGGATGGTCCTAATGTGCCGGAGCAGGATCGAAACAAAATCATGCACATGGAGATCGCCATCGCCGACGGGCACGTCCTCATGGCCACTGACATGCTCGCCAGTCAGGGCCAGCAGATCACCATCGGCAACAACACCACCGTCATGGTGCAACTCGACGAGCGCGACGAGGTTGACCGCCTCTTCGCCGCCTTGGCCTCCGGCGCGGAAGAGCAAGCACCTTCGCTCATGCCCTGGGGTCAGTACTGGAGCGTCTGTCTCGATCGATTCGGGATCCGCTGGATGCTGGCATCGGACTGACGCCTTCAAGATCTCAACCATCAGCGACGACTGGGCAAGTTCGTCCCCGTCTTGCCCCAGACCGCCGGCCCTCGGAACGACCCGGCGGCGCGTCTCGGCCTGCCGCCCGAGAGTCACACCTTGGCGAATGTCGTAGAGCGCACTTCGCGCGAGAACGAGTTGGGCGGACCCACCCGCATTGGCTTGGCTCGGAACCGCCAGGTGGGGTGGCCTCTCCCCGGATCGGAGCGAAGAGTGAGTCAGGGACCAAGCGGGAGCATATGGACGAGCACGAGCGTAAGGCTGTTGCTGACGAAGACGAGATTGAGCGCAGGCTCCGACTTGGCGAACACCTGGAGATGTTCCCTGACGTGCTCCGTGCGGCGAACGCAGAGCCGCTCCGGGAGCGCCGATCCAAGCAGTTGATGTTGGCGTTGTACCGATGCGGGCGGCAGGTCGAAGCTCTACGAGAATTCCATCGGCTCCGTGAGTCTCTGGTCGAGGTCGGGCTCGAACCTTCGGTCGAAGCAACCGAATTTGACAGAGCGATCGCCCGCGGCCGACCTGAGTTGAACTGGACCGGACCGGACTCAATCGCCTATTGAGGCTGGGTGCGTACTGGGCGGGGGTCGACGACCTCAGCTCCGAGACCTTTGTGACCCAGCAATGACGCCGGTTCCTTCGGCGTGCTGGTGGGTACGTGAGGCCGACCGTTCCCCGCCGTGGCATCGACGGTCCGAGTCGGATTCGAGAGCATTCGGTGAGGGGCGTTCTCGCCAGCGTGCTCGCTGCGGGGCTGGCGGTCGCCGTTGTCGGGACGGCAATTCTGGCGTCGGCCGCCTCGCTCCTGGGCTCGGGAGTGGAGCACAGGCGCCCTCCTCGGCCGCCACGGCGAACATCCCGGCGAACATACTGGCGCTCTACGAACAGGCGGCAGCCGCTTGTCCAGGCGTTCCGTGGACGATTCTGGCCGCCATCGGCACCATTGAGTCGGACAACGGCCAGTCCACCCTGCCGGGAGTCCACAGTGGTGCCAATTCCGCTGGAGCGGTTGGCATCATGCCGTTCGAGCCTGCGACATTCTCAATGGGCAAGACGACCCGACCAACGCTGACCTGCGGGCTTCGAATCTGCGCCCGCTGCGTCAACTCTTGCCGTCGGGAACGGCGATGCCGTCAGGGATGCCCCCTTCGCCGGTCGTTGGGCGAGAAGAGGGCGTATGGCGCTGGCGTTCAGGCTGAGTTGCGGCGAACACCTGCCACTGGTCTGGTACGCCCTTCAGCGCACGGACACCACGGTCGATGAAGTCAATCCCAGATCCAGCGACAAGATCTTTCACGGTTCTGGAGACGAGAACTTCTCCGGGATCTGCGGCAGCTTCGATTCGCGCACCGATGTGAACACCTATTCCACCGATGTCGTCACCCCGCCGCTCGATTTCTCCGGTGTACCGATGTGAACACCTATTCCACCGATGTCGTCACCCCGCCGCTCGATTTCTCCGGTGTGGAGACCGGCACGGAGTTGCACGCCCATACCCGACATCTCACTCACCAAGGACAGGGCGCACTGTATTCCACGTGCCGGACCGTCAAAGGTTGCGAGTAGGCCATCTCCGGTGCTCTTCACCATCACCCCACGGTGTCGTGCTAACTCACGTCTCGCCAAACGATCGTGTTCGTCGAGCACCTGCCGCCAGCGTCGATCCCCCAATGATGCTGCTGTCTTTGTGGAATCAACGATATCCGTGAAGAGAATAGTGGAGAGCACACGATCTATCCCGCGCCGCTCACTGCCGTTGAGAAAATCCGACAACAAGTCGAGATGTCGGTCTTGATCACACAACCACGGGAAGTGGGCAGCTCCATCGAGCAGCTCGAAGCGTGCGTCCGGGATGTGCCCAGCCAGATACCGACCATTGTCGGGGCCAATAGCTGGGTCGCCAGCGTTGTGGATGACCAACGTCGGAACCTGGATCGCTGGGAGGAGGGGTCGTACGTCGAGAGACAAATTCAGGGCCATCATCGCAACAAGATTGGACGGTGTCGAAGACGCTCGTTCGTACTTGTTGAGCCACCGGACGAATCTGACATCTTGAACCATCTCGGGTGCGAAGAGCGGGACGGACAACGTTTCTGGTGTGCCCCATGACTTCGACCACACATCGATCCAGTCCGCTTGCACTTCTGCCGGCAACAAATGCGGGTAGTCCTCGCTGCCCTGGAACGTCGCGGTCGTGTTGCTCAGCACGAGGCGTGAGACCCGTTCTGGATACTGCGCGGTAAACATCACGGCCATCGGTCCACCCTCAGAGGCACCGTCGATCGCGAAGTCGTAGATCCCTTCGGAATCCAACACGACCCGGAGGTCGTCCACGCGTTCTTCGAGTGTCGGGGCTCCCGCCACTCGATCAGATGCCCCACTACCTCGCTTGTCAAAATGAATCACGCGGCAAATGGAACCCAGGCCGCGCAGATAGCGCTCGAATCGAGGTTCTTCCCAGGACAGTTCGATCGCCGATATCACCGGCTGCACAGTGACCAAGGTCAAGTCACCACGACCCCAGACTTGATACGCGATGTCGAAGCCGTCTTCGCTTCGTGCATATTTTGTCTGCGGGACCTCGGCGTCAACCACCGTCACCCTCCTCGGGCGGATTCAGGAATCATGGGGTCCGTCCCAGTCAATACTGTCCGGAAACTGAGCCTCCACGCAATGGGTGTAGCAAGTCGTGCGTCTGCGCCACGAGGCCGGGACTGATCGACGTGGGCATCCCGATCGGAGTTGCGGCGACCGTTCTCCGACATGACACGCTCAGCTGATCGATATCGGCGCTGCGAGCTCTGGTGAAGAGGCTTGCCGCTGCCGGAATGACGGCCGGACTGGCCGTGGCGGTGATTGGCGTTGCCATTCTGGCTTCGGCGGCATCCTTCTTCGGTATCGGCAGCGGCGCGCCGGCGGCATCGTCGGCGGCAACGGCCCAGATCCCGGTCACCATGCTGACGCTCTACCAGCAGGCGGCAGCCACCTGCCCGGGACTCCCCTGGACCATTCTCGCCGCCATCGGCACCATTGAGTCGGACAATGGCCAGTCGAACTTGCCGGGAGTCCACAGCGGTGCAAATCCGGCCGGTGCGGAAGGGCCTCTCCAGTTCGAGCCGGCGACGTTCGCCGCTTACGACGAGCCGATTCCACCGGATGGGGCTGACCCACCGAGTCCCTACGATCCCACCGACGCCGTCTACGCCGCGGCCCGGCTCCTGTGCGCCAACGGCGGAGCCGGAGGGGCTGATGTATCGGGTGCGATTTTCGACTACAACCACTCGTCCTCCTACGTCGCTCAGGTCTTGGCGCTGGCCCAGACCTATGCGACGGCGTCGACCGGCTCGACCGGGGGCACCTCGACGCTCGCGGTCGATTCGGGCGCCGGCGCGCTGGCGGTCTCGTGGGCCCTCTCCCAGATCGGGACGCCCTATGTCTGGGGCGGCGAGACGCCCGGCGTCGGCTTCGACTGCTCGGGTCTGGTGCAGGCGGCCTATGCCGTGGCGGGGCTGTCACTCCCCCGCGTGGCCCAGGACCAGTACAACGCCACCCCGAAGGTGGCGCCGGGTGCAGACCTGGCGCCAGGGGATCTCGTCTTCTTCGGTGGCGGCGTCGGGCTCCATCGACCACGTCGGCCTCTTCGTGGGCGTGGTGAACGGCCAGGACGTCATGGTCGATGCGCCGCACACCGGTGCGGACGTGCGGGCCGAGGCGTTCCCCGCGACCGTGGGCGCGGCGTACGGGCGTCTGCTGTTCGTGGGTGCGACGCGGCCGGCCTGACAGGCCGATCCGGTTAGGACGCCTTCTCACCCCGGCCCGGAGGCGGATCGGAGCTCGGGACACCGCCGTCCGTGACGTGCTCGGTCCATTCGGATCCCGACCAGTAGCGCTTCTCGTGCCGGCCTGACGGGTCGACCAGCCAGCCGGGAGCGATCCCGGTATATGCGACTTTGGCCGGTGATCCGTCGTCGAGATCCGAGGGTTGCGTTGTGGAGGTGGACCCGGGTGACGGACCCGTCGGCCCGAAGGCTCTCGGCTGGCCGGGGCGGCGGCGGCGCGACGAGAAAGCCCGCATCGCGAAGAAGGCGAAGAAGACGACCAGGAAAAGCCAGGAGCCATGACCGTAGAAGTACGTGACGCCAGCTTATTGGGCCGGGCTTCCGAAGTCGGCGCGGTTCGGGTATCCGACGAGCCCGGGTTCGAGCAGGTCAGAGGATGTCCGATGGAAGCGAGGTCCCCCGCCCTTCAGGGTTTCCTCAGCGGCCACTTCGTCGCGGGTCCGGCAATGGAGAGGTGAGACGGCCCGTCGAGCTCTCCCCTGCTCTGGTCACCACCCCGGGGCGCCCACATGACGGAGCCTGATGCCGCCCGTGCCGGTTCTTCACGGCGTCCGCACTCTCTGTCGTGAGACGAGAGTATCGTAGGGCGATGGTTCTGCGGGATGCCGACTACGAGGACCTCTTGGCGCTGCGGACCGGATTACGCCGCTTTCTGCGCTGGAGCGAACAGCAGGCAGAAGTGGCGGGTCTCACTCCGGCGCAACACCAGCTCCTGCTCGCGGTGCGTGGACACCCGGACCGTCGGGGCCCCACGGTCGGCGAAGCGGCCGACTACCTCCTGTTGCGCCACCACAGCGCCGTCGGGCTGGTCGACCGGGCTGTCGCCGCCAAACTGCTGAAGAGGGTGCGTGACCCGGAGGACCATCGGGTCGTCCGCCTGCAACTCACCGCGGCGGGGAGCAAGCGTCTCGAGGCACTCGCAGAGGCCAGTCTCGAGGAGCTCGGGCGCCTCGGGCGCACCGTTCCGAACGCCTGGCGAGGGCTCATGCCGCGCCAACCACTCCACGGCATAGAGACGCGGGCCTGATCCGCCGCCTCAGACGGCGCGGCCTCGCATCCCCCGGTACAGCCGGACGAGCGACGCCGTCGAGGCGTCTTGGTCCTTGAGGTCGGGCGCCGCGGTGTCGGTCAGGATCGGCGCCAGTTCCTTGGCCATGACCTTGCCGAGCTCCACGCCCCACTGGTCGAACGAGTCGATGCCCCAGATGGAGCCCTCGACGAACACCGTGTGCTCGTACAGCGCGACGAGCTGTCCCAGGACCGATGGCGTGACCTTCGGGGCCAAAATGGTGGAGCTCGGCCGGTTGCCCGGCATGACCTTGTGGGGCACCACGGAGGCGGGGGTGCCCTCCGCCGCGATCTCCTCCTCCGTCTTGCCGAATGCGAGGGCCTTGGTCTGCGCCAGGCAGTTGGCCATCAGGAGGTCCTGCTGGTCCCCCGTGTCGTGGGTGGACTCGGCGAAGGCGATGAAGTCGGCCGGGATCAGCTTGGTGCCCTGGTGGATCAACTGGTAGAAGGCGTGCTGGCCGTTGGTGCCCGGCTCGCCCCAGAAGATCTCCCCCGTCTGGCTGTCCACGGGCGTACCGTCGAGCTTGACCGACTTGCCGTTCGACTCCATGGTCAGCTGCTGCAGATAGGCGGGGAAGCGGGCCATCCGGTGGCTGTACGGGAGAACGGCATGGGTCTGCGCACCGAAGAAATTGTTGTACCAGACGTTGAGCATCCCCTGAATCACGGGAAGATTCTCACCGGTCGGCGCCGTCCGGAAGTGCTCGTCCATGGCGTGGAAACCGGCGAGCATTTCGCCGAAGGCCTCCCTGCCGATGGCCACCATGAGCGAGAACCCGATGGCGGAGTCGTAGGAGTACCGCCCGCCGACCCAGTCCCAGAACTCGAGCATGTTGTCGGTGTCGATGCCGAAGGCGGCCACTCCCTTGGCGTTGGTGGACACGGCGACGAAGTGCTTGGCCACGGCGTCGTCTCCGGCGGCATCGCCCAGCCCGGCCAGCAGCCAGTCTCTGGCCGCTGCCGCGTTGGTCAGCGTCTCCAGAGTGGTGAACGTCTTGGAACTGACGACGAAGAGCGTCGTCTCGGGGTCGAGGCCCTGGGTGGCGGCGTAGAGGTCGACCGGGTCGACGTTCGACACGAACCGGCTCGTCAAGCCGGGCTGCGCTTCGTCGGCCAGGGCGAGCGTGGCCATGGCCGGGCCGAGGTCCGAGCCGCCGATCCCGATGTTCACGACAGCGGCGATGCGCTTGCCGGTCGCGCCCTTCCAGTCGCCACTGCGGATCCGGTCGGACAGGTCCCCCATTTTGCCGAGGACGGCCTGCACGTCGCCGACGACGTCCTGGCCGTCGACGCGGAGCTGGCTGCCCGGAGGCATGCGCAGTGCGACGTGCAGGACGGCACGATCCTCGGTCGTGTTGATGTGCTCGCCGGCGAACATCGCGTCGCGGTGCGCTTCGACATCGGCCGCGTCGGCCAGGTCCATGAGGAGCCGCATGGTCTCGTCGGTCACGCGCTGCTTCGAGTAGTCGAGGACGAGGTCGGCGGCCCCCGCTGTCATGCGGCCGGTCCGCTCCGGGTCGTCGGCGAAGAGTTCGCGCAGGTGTCGCGCCGACATCTCCTCGTAGTGCGCCGCCAGCGCCCTCCACTCCGGTGTCGCTGTGATGTTCATGGCTGGCAATCTACGGCGCGACGTCCACGGGTGCGCCCTCGGCCAGGAAGGAGACGATGGCCGGGAGGGCCGTCTCGTCCTGAATGAAGAAGCCGTGACCGCCGTCGAACAGCCCGAGTCGGGCGCCGGGGATGGCGCCGGCCAGGAACTCGCTGTTGGCCGGCGGGGCGATGCCGTCGAAGCGGCCGCCGCACACGAACGTCGGGCAGGCGATGGAGCCCAGGCGGGCGGCCGTGTCGTGTTCGGCCCGGGCCGCCAGCTGGTTGGTGAGACCGACCGGGGTCACACCCTGATCGTCAAGACGCATGCGCTCGGTCAGCAGGCGCACCAGGTCGGGGTTGGCCAGCTGCCACCCCTCGTCCCACCGGGTGTCGATCAGTTCCATGCGCAGGGCCGATCGCTCCTCGGGGCGCAGCTCGAACAGGTTTTGCAGTGGGTAGGAGGCCCCGCCCTCCCCGCCGGCCGAGGTACAGGCCAGGACGAGGCGGCGCACCCGCTCCGGGTGCCCGATGGCCAACTCCTGCGCCACCATGCCGCCGAAGGAGATGCCCAGCACGCCGCAGTCGTCCCACCCGACGGCATCGAGGAGGGCCGCCGCGTCGTCGGCGAAGTCCTTCATGGCGTAGGGCCACGGAGGCACAACGCTCTGTCCGAGGCCTCGTTGGTCGTAGGCCAGGACCTCGAAATGTTCGGCCAGGGGCCCGTCGCTCACCCGGGGTTGCTGGCGCAGGTCGCTCCCGGTACCCGAAACGACAAGGAGTCGCTCGCCCGTTCCCTCGAGCTCGTAGTAGAGCGAGACCCCGTTGGCATCGGTTCTGGGCATGCGCTGCAGAGTACCGAGCGGCCGTCGGGACTAACGCAGGGCCACCTGCCCGGGCACTGATCGGGGCCGGGAGTGAGGTGGTGCCCATGAGCCAGCGGTCCACGGCTGCCGCACAGGAGCGTCCCTCGGCGATGGCCCAGACGATCAGGCTCTGCCCCCGCGTCTGGTCGCCGCACACGAAGACGCCGTCGACGCTGGTGGCCCAGTCGGGGTCGCTCGCCACCGTGCCCCGCGGGCCGACGTCGATGCCGAGCTCGTCCACGGCGTTGTGGCGCTCCGTCCCGACGAAGCCCATGGCCAACAGCACCAGGTCGGCCTCGATCTCGAACTCTGAGCCCGGCACCTCCTCGAAGATCGGGCGCCCGTCCTCGGTGCGCATCTCGACGGTGTGGCCGCGCAGCGCCCTGACGGCACCCGATCCGTTGTCGACGAACTCCGTCGTCGTCACCGAGAAGAGGCGCTGCCCGCCTTCCTCATGGGCTGAGGAGGTGCGCAGGATGAGCGGCCACAGCGGCCACGGGTTGTCGGCCAGCCGGTCGCTCGGGGGCTCGGCCATGATCTCCAGCTGGTGCACCGAGGCGGCCCCCTGACGGTGCGCCGTGCCGAGGCAGTCCGCCCCGGTGTCGCCGCCGCCGATGATCACGACGTGCTTCCCCTTGGCGTTGATGGGAGACGAGCGGAGCGCACCCTCTTGCACCAGGTTGGACGGCTTCAGGTACTCGAGGGCCATGTGGACGCCGTCGAGCTCGCGCCCGGGCACGGGGAGGTCGCGCGGCAGGGTGGCGCCGCCGGCCAGCACGACCGCATCGAAGGCGGACCGCACCTCGGCTGCGGGCCGCACCGTGACGTCGGGTGCGCACGCCGCGCCGACGCCGCGCTCCTCCCCTGGCTCCGCCGCGTCGCCGGACGAAGCTTGGGGACTCCCGCCCACCGACGTGGAGCACACGAAGGTCACGCCCTCGGCCTCCATCTGGGCCAGGCGGCGGTCCAGGACCGACTTCTCCATCTTGAACTCGGGGATGCCGTAGCGCAGGAGGCCGCCGGCCTTCTCCGCCCGCTCGAAGACGGTCACCAGGTGCCCGGCCCGCACCAGCTGTTGGGCGGCGGCCAGGCCGGCGGGTCCGGACCCCACCACGGCGACGGACTTGCCCGTGCGGATGGTCGGGATCTGCGGGGTCACCCAGCCTTCGTCCCAGGCCCGCTCGACAATCTCGAATTCGATCCGCTCAATGGTGACCGGGTCCTCGTTGATCCCGAGCACGCAGGCGGCCTCGCAGGGTGCCGGACAGAGACGCCCGGTGAACTCGGGGAAGTTGTTGGTGGCGTGCAGGCGCTCCATGGCCCCCGGCCAGTCGTCGCGGTAGACCAGGTCGTTCCACTCCGGGATCAGGTTGCCGAGCGGGCAGCCGTCGTGGCAGAACGGAATGCCACAGTCCATGCACCGCGCGCCCTGCTCCTTGGTCTCGTCCTCGCCGAAGGGCTCGTAGACCTCCCGCCAATCGCGCAGCCGCACCGACACGGGGCGCCGACGCGGCAGTCGCCGCGGGTACTCCATGAAGCCCGTCTTCTTACCCATGTGCGGCCTCCATGACGGCCTGGTCGACCGAGCGGCCCTCGGCTTGGGCCAGCCGGGTGGCTTCGAGGATGCGCCGGTAGTCGCGTGGCATCACCTTCACGAACTCGAGCACCTCGGTGTCCCAGTGCTCAAGCAGCGCGGCCGCCACGGCGGATTCGGTCTCCACGCCATGGCGCTCCACCAGGGAGCGCACGGTGAAGGCGTCGGCCGGGTCGAGCGGCTCGACGTCCACCAGCTCGAGGTTGACGCGCTGCCCGAAGGTCCGGCCCGGGTCGTAGACGTAGGCGATCCCGCCCGACATGCCCGCCGCGAAGTTGCGGCCGGTCGGCCCGAGCACCAGCACGAGCCCACCGGTCATGTACTCGCAGCCGTGGTCGCCCACGCCTTCGACGACAGCGGTGGCGCCCGAATTGCGCACGCAGAAGCGCTCCCCCACCTGCCCCCGGATGAAGACCTCACCGTCGGTGGCGCCGTAGAGGATGACGTTGCCCGCAATGATCTGGTCCTCGGCCACGAAGGGCGAGTCGACGTGGGGGCGCACCACCAGCCGCCCTCCCGAGAGCCCCTTGCCGAAGTAGTCGTTGGCGTCCCCGTACAGGCGCATGGTGACGCCTCTGGGCACGAAGGCACCGAAGCTCTGGCCGGCCGAACCGGTGAAGGTCAGTGAGATGGTGTCGTCGGGCAGGCCGGCCGCGCCGTAGCGGCGGCTGATCTCGGACCCGAGCAGCGTTCCCACCGTGCGGTCGACGTTGGTGATGGGGAGGGCCACCGACACCGGCGTGGCGTCGGCCAGCGCCGGTGCGCACTCGTCCAGGAAGGCGTGGTCCAGCGCCTTCTCAAGCCCGTGGTCCTGCTCCACCAGCTGGCGCCGTGCCATGTCGGCGGGCACGTCGGGCTCGGCCAGCACGGTCGACAGGTCGAGCCCGGCCGCCTTCCAGTGCGTCACCGCCGCTTCGGTGTCGAGCAGGTCGACCCGGCCGATGGCCTCGTCCAGCGAGCGCAGGCCGAGCGAGGCCAGCAGCTCGCGCACCTCCTCCGCGATGTACTCGAAGAAGGTCTCGACGAACTCGGGCTTGCCGCTGAACTTGGCCCGCAGCTCCGGGTTCTGCGTGGCGATCCCGACCGGGCAGGTGTCGAGGTGGCAGACGCGCATCATGATGCAGCCCGAGACCACCAGTGGCGCCGAGGCGAAGCCGTACTCCTCGGCGCCGAGCAGCGCGCCGATGATCACGTCACGGCCCGTCTTCAACTGCCCGTCCACCTGGACGACGATGCGGTCCCGCAGCCCGTTCACCAGCAGCGTCTGCTGCGTCTCGGCCAGGCCGATCTCCCACGGGATACCGGCGTGCTTCAGGGAGGTCAGCGGCGCCGAGCCGGTCCCGCCGTCGTGCCCCGAAATCAGCACCACGTCGGAGTGGGCCTTGGCCACCCCCGCCGCCACCGTGCCCACGCCCACCTCGGCCACCAGCTTCACGTGGACGCGGGCCTGCGGGTTGGACGACTTGAGGTCGTGGATGAGTTGCGCAATGTCCTCAATGGAGTAGATGTCGTGGTGGGGCGGTGGCGAAATGAGCCCGACGCCCGGGGTCGATCCCCTGGTGCGGGCAATCCACGGGTAGATCTTGAAGCCGGCCAGCTGGCCCCCCTCTCCCGGCTTGGCGCCCTGGGAGATCTTGATCTGGAGGTCGTCGGCGTTCACCAGGTACTCGCTCGTGACGCCGAAGCGGCCCGAGGCCACCTGCTTGATCGCGCTGCGCCGCAGGTCGCCGTTGGCGTCGGGTGTGAAGCGGTCGGCGTCCTCGCCCCCCTCGCCGGTGTTGGAGCGGCCGCCGAGCCGGTTCATGGCGATGGCGAGGGTCTCGTGCGACTCGGCCGAGATGGAGCCGTAGGACATGGCGCCCGTGGAGAAGCGGGTCAGGATGGACGAAATCGGCTCCACCTCTTCGATCGGGATCGGGCCGCCCGGCGCCGGCTTCAGCCGCAGCAGGCCACGCAGCGTGCCGAGCTTCTGGGCCTGGTCGTCGACGGTGCTGCTGTACTCCTTGAAGATGTCGTAGCGCTTGGCCCGGGTGGCGTGCTGCAGCTTGAAGACCGTCTTCGGGTTGAAGAGGTGGAACTCGCCCTCGCGGCGCCACTGGTACTCGCCGCCCACCTCGAGCTCGCGGTGCGCCCGCTCGGTCGGGCGGGGCTCGTGGGCCTGGCGGTGGCGCGTCGCCACCTCGGCCGCCAGCACGGACAGCCCGACCCCGCCGATACGGCTCGCGGTGCCGGTGAAGTACTCGTCGATGAGCGCGCCGTCGAGGCCGATCGCCTCGAAGACCTGGGCGCCGGTGTAGGAGGCGACGGTGGAGATGCCCATTTTGGACATCACCTTGAGCACGCCCTTGCAGGCCGCCTTCATGTAGTTGCGGCGGGCCTGGCGTGGCGAGACGCCCTCGAGCAGGCCCTCGGAGATCATGTCGTCGATGGAGTCGAGGGCCAGGTACGGGTTGACGGCGGCCGCCCCGTAGCCGATGAGGAGCGCCATGTGGTGCACCTCGCGGGCGTCGCCGGTCTCGATCACCAGGCCGACCTTGGTCCGCGTCTTCTCGCGCACCAGGTGGTGGTGGACGGCCGCGGTCAAGAGCAGCGAGGGGATGGGGGCCCAGTCGAGGTTGGCGTTGCGGTCCGACAGCACAATCAGGTTGGCGCCCTCGGCGATGGCCTCCGAGACCCGGCGCCGCACGTCGTCGATGGCCCGGCGCAGCGACTCGCCGCCGGCCACGGTCGGTGCGCCCGCCTCGCCCGCCTCGCGCACCTCGAACAGCCCGTCGATGGCGAAGGCCTTGAAGCCGGGCGTCTCGCCGCCCTCGTTGACGTACATCAGCTTGGCCAGGTCGTCGCGGTCGATGACCGGCAGCGGCAGCAGGATCTGCCGGCACGAGCCCGCCTTGGCCTCGAGCAGGTTGGCCTCGGGGCCGATGGTGGCCGACAGCGAGGTCACCAGCTCTTCCCGGATGGCGTCGAGCGGCGGGTTGGTCACCTGGGCGAACAGCTGGGTGAAGTAGTCGTAGAGGAGACGGGAGCGGTCCGAGAGGACGGCGATGGAGGTGTCCGAGCCCATGGAACCCAGCGGCTCGGCGCCGGTGCGGGCCATGGGGGTCAGAATCACCCGGAGCTCCTCGGTGGTGTAGCCGAAGAGGCGCTGCTGGGTGACGACGCGGCCGTGCTGCGGCGTGAGCATGGTGCGGGCGGGCAGCTCGTCCAGGCGGACCTGGTCCTCGGCCAGCCAGTCGCCGTAGGGGTGCTCCGCCGCCAGCTCGGCCTTGATCTCCTCGTCCTCGACGAGACGGCCCTTGGCCGTGTCGACCAGGAACATGCGGCCGGGCTGCAGCCGGCCCTTGCGCACGACGCGCTCGGGAGCGATGTCGAGGACGCCCACCTCGCTGGCCAGCACGACGAGCCCGTCGTCGGTGACCCAGTAGCGCGCCGGTCGCAGGCCGTTGCGGTCGAGCACGGCGCCCACGACCGTGCCGTCGGTGAAGCAGACCGCGGCCGGGCCGTCCCACGGCTCCATGAGCGACGCGTGGTAGCGGTAGAAGGCCCGCCGCTGCCGGTCCATGGTGGTGTGGTTCTCCCACGCCTCGGGGATCATCATCAGGACGGAGTGCGGCAGCGATCGCCCGCCGAGGTGCAGCAGCTCGAGCACCTCGTCGAAGCTGGCCGAGTCGCTCGCCCCCGGCGTGCAGATCGGGTAGATGCGCGAAAGGTCGCCGTCAATGAGGGACGTCTCGAGCAGCGCCTCCCGGGCGCGCATCCAGTTGCGGTTGCCGGCCAGCGTGTTGATCTCGCCGTTGTGGCAGAGGTAGCGGTAGGGGTGGGCCAGCGGCCAGCTCGGGAAGGTGTTCGTCGAGAAGCGCGAGTGCACCAACGCCAGGCCCGACTCGAAGGTGGGGTGGCGCAGGTCCGGGAAGAACAGGCGCAGCTGCTCGGAGGTGAGCATGCCCTTGTAGACGATGGTGCGGGCGGACAACGAGGGGAAGTAGACGTCGTCGACGGCGTGCTCCACCCGCTTGCGCAGGACGAAGGCGCGACGCTCGAGCGACATGGTGTCGACGCCGGGACCGGCCGGCGCGACGAACAGCTGCTCAATGAGCGGCATGGCGCTCTTGGCAATGAGCCCGAGGTCGCCGTCCTCGGTCGGGACGCGTACGCCAGCCGAGGACACGCAGGCCTTCCTCGGCCGCGGTGTGCTCCACGACGGTGCGGGCCTTCGCCGCGTCGTCGGGGTCCGTCGGCAAGAAGACGAGGCCGACCGCGTAGCCGCCGGCGTCGGGCAGCGTGAACCCGGCCTCCTCGGCGGCGGACGAGAGGAAGCGGTGCGGGATCTGCACCAGGATGCCGGCGCCGTCGCCGGTGTTGACCTCGGCCCCGGACGCGCCGCGGTGGGCCAGGCGCTCCAGGACGGTGAGGCCCCGGTCCACGATGTCGTGGTCGGGACGGCCGTTCAGATCGGCAACCATGCCGACGCCACAGGCGTCGTGTTCGTATGCCGGGTCGTAGAGGCCAGTGGCCATCGGCGTCCTTCCGAGTGAGGAGAAGTTGAACGGATACCGGGACGACGTTGGCCCGAAGTGGAAAGAACAGGATACACGACCGCTCTCGTAGGCTTGTCACATGGGATGGCGCGTCCAGGTCGTGGGGGGCGGGGTCATCGGGCTGGCCTGTGCGTGGGAATTGTCACGAAACGGACATGAAGTGACGGTGGTCGCGCCGGCCCCCGGGCGCGACGGTGCGTCGTGGGTGGCGGCCGGCATGCTCGCCCCGGTCACCGAAGCGCATTTCGGCGAGTCGGCCCTGACCGCACTGCTGGTGGAGGGCGCCGGACACTGGCCCGCCTTCGCGGCGGCGCTCGAGGCCGCCACCGGTCTCGCCATCGGCTACGACACGACGGGCACGGTGACCGTTGCGCTCGACGCCTCCGATCGGGCCAGCCTCGACGACCTGCTCGCCTATCAGCACACGCTCGGCCTCGAGGCCTACCGCCGCAGTGCCAGCGAGTGCCGCCGCCTGGTCCCGGCGCTCAGCCCGGCGCTGCGCGGCGGCCTCGAGGTCCCCGGTGACCATCAGGTCGACAACCGGGCGCTCCTCGGTGCCTTGCGCCAGGCCTGCGTCGAGGGCGGGGTGACGTTCGTCGAGGGCCGGGTGACCGCGGTGGAGCGTGGACCCGCCCTCGTCCTCGACGACGGCCGCCGCGTCGCCTCGGACTCCATCGTCCTGGCGGCCGGGACGGGCCTGCCCTCCATCGACGGCCTGGCCGCGGCCGGTCTCCCCCCGCTCCGCCCCGTCAAGGGGCACATCCTGCGGCTCGGGCCGCCGGACGCCACGTCGCCGGTCCCCCTGTTGGCGCGCACGGTGCGCGGCCTGGTGCACGGGCGCTCGGTGTACCTCGTGCCCCGACCCGACGGCTCGGTCGTGGTCGGGGCGACGGTCGAGGAACGGGGCACCGACACCGCGGTGCGGGCCGGGGCCGTGCACGAGCTGCTGTGCGACGCCCGGGCCATCGTCCCCGCCGTCGACGAGCTCGAGCTGCTCGAAGCGGCCACCGGCCTGCGCCCCGCCACGCCCGACAACACGCCGCGCATCGGATGGACGGCACTCGACGGCGTGCTGGCCGCCGTCGGGCACTACCGCAACGGCATTCTGCTCGCTCCGTTGACCGCAGCCGCCGTCGCCGCGCTCGTCGGGCGCCGACCGGTGGCGCCGCTCATTGAGGCCCTCGCCCCCGCGTGAGCGCGCTCACGCTGCGGGTGAACGGCGAGCCGGTCGAGGTCCGGGCCGGGTCCACCATCGCGGACCTCGTGGCCGGGCTGACGGCCGAGGCCGACCCCAAGGGGGTGGCCGTCGCCGTCGACCGCTGTGTCGTCCCGCGCTCGGAGTGGGCCACCACGCCCGCCCGCGCCGGTTCCCTGGTCGAGGTGGTGACGGCCGCCGCCGGCGGCTGAACTCTTCTTGCCGGTGTTGGCACAGCGGTTGCCGACCTCTCATTGTCCGCGCCCGCCGGCCGGTGCCACAATCATTTGATGCCGAATGAACCCCGCCAGGGTCCCACCGCGTTCGTCCTGGCCGGCGGTGGCACCAAGGGCTCCTTCGAGGTGGGTGTGCTCCAGTACCTGGTCGGCGTCGAGGGGATCGCGCCCGACATCATCACCGCCACCTCGGCCGGCGCCATCGCGGCCACGGTCCTGGCCCAGGCCCGCACGCTTCCCGAGTTCGAGGACCGCGTCAACGAAATCGAAGGCGACGTCCTCGCCTGGACCCAGACCGACCACGTGTTCGGCAAGCAGGCCTGGCTCGGCGCGCTGGACGGGACCGCCCTCGGCCGCGAAATCCACCAGGAGATCACCGAGGGCACCCGCCCGCCCTTCCCGCTGACCCCCTCGACCGTCCTGGCCGGCAACGAGGTGGTGCCGGCCTGTGACGCAGGTCGCAAGGGCCGGCGCCAGGCCCGCAAGGCCCGGCGCAAGCGCCAGCGCCACCTGGCCCGGTTGGTGGCCGGGGCCGGGCTCCGGCTGCCCCGGGTGCGGCGGCAACTGCGCAGCAGCGGCAGCTCGGTCCTCAACCTGGACCCCCTGGAGGGCGCGCTCCGCCACGGCAGCGAGGACGGGGTCAGGGCCGTCGACCCCGAGCTCATCGCCCGCCCCGGGCTGCAGCTGCGGCTGGCGGTCACCGCGTTGCGTGCCGGTGTCCTGCGCTACGTCACCGAGGACGGCTCCCTCGTGGAGTCCGATGCCCGCACCCCCGCGCCGGCCGAGTCCGCCGGCCCGGTCGACATTGTCGACGGCGCCATCGCCTCGGCCAGCGTGCCCATGGTCTTCCCACCCCATCCGATGGCCGACGACGACTACGTCGACGGCGGGGTCATCGAGATCGTCCCGGTCTCGGCCGCGGCGTCCCTCGGGGCGACCCGCATCATCGCGGTGGTGGCGGTACCGCTCCGGCTCCCCCGCGACGAACGGGACTACGCCGCTGCCCCCGCCGGCTACATCGGGCTGCGCTCCATGGGGATGATCGGGGTGGCGGAACGCCAGATCGCCAATCTCAATATCCACCTGCCCGAGGGAACGATCCTCACGACGGTGGATCCTGTCGTCGACGTGGTGGGGCTGTTCGAAATAGAGCCGGGGCTCCTGCGCATCAACAAGGACTACGGCTGGCTGCGCGCCGCCGACCTCCTGGCCGACGGTGACGCCTCCATCCGGGCCGACATCGCGGACGGGACGCACGCCATCGTCGAAGCCCGCCGCGAAGCCTGGCGTCTGGAGGAGTCGCTCTGGGCCGTCGGGCGGATCGGGGAGAGCGACGCCGGGACGCTCGCCCTCGTGCGCGAGCACAAGCAGACGGTCCGCGCCCTGGTCGACCGGCGCAAGCAGCTCGGCTTCCCGGTGCCCGACGGCTGCGAGGACTGGTGGACCGGCTACGAGGCGCACACGGCCGAGCGGCCCCAGGGCCTGCCCGTCCCCTCGTCCGGCCCGGGCTGACCTTCGGGCCGGCCTGCTCGTCGGGCCGAGGCTGATCGTTCAGACGGTCGGTCCGCCCAACCAGCCCCGGCGGCGGAACACGACGACGAGGGCCACGGCGGTGACGATGTCGACCCCGACGCCGACGACCCAGAAGGTCCACTCCGACGTGATGTTGCGCACCAGGTAGCCGAAGTTCTGGCCGAAGAAGCCGGTGAGGAAGCTCAGCGGCAGGAAGATGGTGGCGATGATCGTCAGCTGCTTCATCACCACGTTGAGGCGGTTCGACACCGTGGAGAGGTGCGTATCCATGACGCTCGAGAGAAGGTCCCGGTAGTTGTCGACCTGGTCCGCCACGCGGATCAGGTGGTCGTAGAGATCGCGGAAGTAGCGCGACCCCTCTTCGGTCAGGCCGGGGACGTCGGTGACGCCGGTGTTGATGCTGGCGATCATGTCGCGCTCGGGTGCCACGATCTTGCGCATGTTCATCAGCGACCGTTTCATCTGGAACAGCTCGCCGAGTTGGGCCTCGGTCGGCGCCTTGCAAGATGTCGTCTTCCAACGAGTCGATCTTGTCGTCGAACTTGGACAGGACGGGGAAGAAGCTGTCGACCAACCCGCCCACGACGAGGTACACGACGACGAGCTGCGGTGAGGCCACGGTGTTCAACGGATGGTTCCCGAGCCATTCCCGCACGTGCGCCACCGCCGGGCACTTCCCCCGGTGCACCGTCACGGCGTAGCGGTCGGTCCAGAAGCAGTGGACCTCCGCCTTGTCCGTGTTGTCGGGGTCGGCCCCCCTTGCCACCAGATAGACGAAGCCGTCGTAGGTGTCGATGCGTGGCCGCTGCCTGAAGCGCTCGGCCGACTGGACGGCCAGGTGGTGGAACTTGAACTCGTCGGTCAAGAGGTTGCTGACGGAGCCGTCCATCGCCTTGTCGTCGAGGTCGAGCCAGAAGAAGTCGTTCCCGGCCAGGGCGGCCTGCACGTTTTCCATCGTGGCGGGTGTGTCGGTGCCGCCTTGGCGCAGGGTCCCGTGCAGCACGGCCACAGTCTCCCCGCGTCCTGCCGCACCCTGGTGGATATGCCGTCAGTGCACGGGATCAGCCGAAACGCCCGGGGTCGAACGTGCTCGGCAGCGGCGCCTCGTCCGCCGGCGGGTCGACGCCGGCCATGGCGTGCGCCAGCCCACGCGCCGACAGGGGTCCCTGCAACAGTCCGTTGGCCCCGTGTCCCGTGGCCACCCAGGCGTTGCCCCAGCCCGGCAGCCGGCCCACCACGGCCCGGTCGTCCGCCGACGTGGGACGCAACCCGACCCGCGTCTCGAGGTAGTCCGCGCCGTCGAGGCCCGGCGCCACGGTCAGGCATTCACGGAGCAGCTCGTGGAGCCCCGCCGCGGTCACGCTGACGGAGAAGCCGGCGGCGGCCTCGAACGTGCCGCCGCAGGCCACCCTGCCACCGGGCCAGGGCACGATGTAGTGGGTGAGCAGAGGCTGAATGATCGGCCACTCCCCCGTCTCCGCCCCGACACCGAGATGCACGATCTGCCCCTTGGTGGGGCCGACCGGCAGGCGTGTCCCGAGCCATTCGCCCACCGCCGCCGTCCAGGCTCCTCCCGCCACGGCGACAGCACCGCACGCCACGTTCTGATGCCCTTCGACCTCGACGGCCTCCACATGGCGCGTGCCGCTCGCACCCGCCAGCACGCCGTGGGCGGCGCCCGTGACGAAGGCCACGCCACGCGCCACTGCCGCCTGCCGGAGCGCGGCCGCCATGCCGCGCCCGTCCACCCGCGCCGACGCCGGCGCGTGCAGCACGCGGTGCACCGGGCCGAGCGGCGGGAAGAGGGAGCTCGCCTCCTCCGGCGTGATCTCGACCACCTCGCCGGGTGAGCGGCGCAGCACCACCTCGGCAAAGGGGGCGAACCACTCTTCTTCGCTTTCGCGCAGACCGATGGAGAGAATGCCGCAGCGGCCGTAGCCGGTCTCCTCGAGCGCGGCACCGTCGGCGGCCAGGCGGGCCAGCAGCGCCGGGTAGTGCAGCCCGGCCTGGCGCAGGAAGGGCCACAGGGCGGCATCGGTCTCCGCGCTGGTGAGCGGCGAAAGGATGCCCGCCCCGGCGTCCGTCGCCCGCCCCGGATGGCCGGCGTCGATCACCGTGACGCTCGCCCCCAGGCAGGCCAGCTCGTAGGCCAGGGACAGCCCCACCAGGCCGGCGCCCACCACCGCGACATCGCAGTCCTCCCCGCTCATGGTCCGAGTCCAGCAGGCCTGCCCCCTCCGTGCCAGCGGTACGGCACTATGTGCGCCGTGCAGGTCATGCGGACACCCGAGGAACGCTTCAGGGACCTGCCCGGATATCCCTTCACGCCGCGCCGGGCAGAGCTGCCTGACGGGCTGGGCATGCACTACATCGACGAGGGCCCGGCGGACGCCGAAGTGGTCCTGTTGCTCCACGGCCAGCCCACCTGGTCGTACCTGTACCGGACGGTGGTGGCCCGGCTGGCCGAGCGCGGCCTGCGTGCCGTGGCGCCGGACCTGATCGGCTTCGGTCGCTCCGACAAGCCGCTGGAACGGGCCGCCTACACGGTGCAGGCCCACGTGGACTGGCTGACCCAGTTCGTCACCGCCGTCGGCCTTTCCCGGGTGACCCTGGTCGTCCAGGACTGGGGCGGGCCGCTCGGGCTGGGCGTCCTCAACACCGTCCCCGGCCTGGCGCACCGTGTGGTCGCCGCCAACACGGTGCTGCATACCGCCGACCCGGGTCTGGCCGGCCGATTGGAATGGCCCTGCCACGCCAACGCGGACGGCACCGTCACCGTGGCCCAGATGCTGCTCGACTACCAGCGCCTCACCCAGGAACTCACGCCGTTCCAGCCGAGCCTGTTCGTGCAGGGGGCCACCGTGTCGGACGTGCCCGACGCCGTCCTGGCGGCCTACGACGCACCGTTCCCCGACGAGAGCTTCTGCGCCGGTCCGCGCCAGCTGCCGCTGCTGATGGGCCTGACGCCCAACAGCGCCTGCGCCGGCCTGAACCGCCGCACCATGCAGACGCTGGCCGCATTCGACGGCCCGTTCCTCACCGCGTTCTCCGACGGCGATCCCGCCACCCGCGGCTGGGCCGAAGTGTTGCAGGCCCACGTGCCCGGTGCGTCCGGGCGAGCCCACGTCACCATGGAGAACGGAGGGCACTTCCTCCAGGAGGACTGCGGTTCCCGCCTGGCCGATGTCGTGGCGGACCTGGTGGGGAGCACGCCCCCCGTCTGACGGCGAGGCGCCGGACTACGAGGCCGGCGTCGACTCCTCCGGCGCGGCGTCGGGGGCAGGGGCGGGGGCGGCGAGCGCATCGGGCTCCGGGGCGCCGCCTGTGCCCAGCTGCGCCTTGAGGGCGGCCAGCTCGTTGTCCACTTGCGCGTCCTTGCCGACCTGGTCGAGCTCCTTTTGGATGTCGTCGGTGCTGCCGCCGACATCCTCGAGGACGCCGGACTCGAGCAGCTCGTCGAGGGCTCCCGAGCGTGCCTGCATGGTGGCGATCTTGTCCTGGGCCCGCTGCAGCGAGGCGCCGGAATCGTTGAAGGACTTCGAAATTCCGGCCGTGCTCTCGTCGACCTCCGAGATCGCCTTGGCGGCGGTGTACTGGGCCTTGAGGGTTTCCTTCTGGGTGCGGAAGTCGTTCACCCGTTTCTGCAGGGCGTCGAGGGTGGTCGTGAGCTTCTTCTCTTCCTCGTCGAGCTGCTGGCGCTGCGGCTCCATTTCGTCGATCTGCTGCTGGGCCGCGGCCTTGCGCGACAGCGCCTCCTTGGCCAGGTCCTCCCGGTTGGCGGACAGCGCCTGCTTGGCCTGCTCCTGCAGGTGGTCGACGGTGTGTTGGAACTGCTCCTGCTGCAACTCCAGCCGCTTCTTCGACGCGGCGAGATCGACCAGCGCGCGGCGGACCTGTGTGATCTGCTCGAGCATCTTCTCGTAGGAGAGGTCGAGCATCTCGTCGGGCTTCTCCGCCGCGTCGAGCGCCTTGTTGGTCTTGGCCTGCACAATGTCGTGGGCCCGCTGGAAGATTCCCATGTTTCCCTCCCTGAGGGGTCAGTCCGTGACCCCACCATAGGTTCGAATCAGTGCGTCTGTGCCCCCGTCGACCGCTGCGGGGCGTCCAGCAGCGAGCGGATCACCGCGCCCTTCCCCTTGGTATACGCCCGACGGTCGCGGGGGTACTGCTGTGCCAGTTCACGCTTGACCGACTCGTAGCGCTCCCGCGCCGCATTGTCGGCGACCAGGAGCGAATGGAAACGGCGATAGTCCACCCACGCCTGACTGCCCACTCCCACGACGTGGACGTGCACGGTGCGCAGTTCCCCGGTGCCCCGCACCAACAGGAGCCCTCCGTCGTCGCCCTGGTCCCCTTCGTAGCCGTAGGCACCCGTGGCGCCCAGCCGGCCCACCACCTCGTCGATCGCCACGCCGTCCCCGACCGCGGCCACAATGTCGAGGATCGGCTTGGCGGCCATGCCGGGAACAGCCGTGCTCCCCGCGTGGATCACGTCGATCGCCAGGTCGCCGAGGAGGGCCCGGACCGACGCGCACTCCTGCGCACCGAGAGCCGCCCAGTCAGGGTCGTACGCGGAGAGCCGGACCTCGGACGTCGCCAGCCCGAGGTTGCTTCCGCTCGCAGGTCCCGCTGAGGAGCCGGTCATCTGCACATCCGCGCCACTGCTCACCGAATGTAGCCAACGGCCCAGCCGGAGGCGTGTCACGATCCCGAGGCGGCGACGATCGGACCGTTGAGGTGGGTACCCGACATGTCGCCGTCGCTCGGCGCGTCACCGAAGGAGGAGACCTTGCCCAGCGCGGTGACGACCCAGTAACCCCCACCATCGGAGGTGGCGAAAATGGCCGATGCCGGGTCGAAGCCGCCGGCGGAACCAGCCGGCATGCCGCCCAGCGCAGCGGCATCGCCGAACGGGAACACCTGCCCGGCCCCGTCCAGAATCCAGTAACCCCCGCCGTCCGCTGTTGCCGCGGCGGAGGTGATGTTCGAGCCCTGCTGGCCCGGTTGCCCGTAGTTGGTGGCGTCGCCGAAGGGGTACACCGCGCCGGTGCTCGTCATGACCCAGTAGCCGTTGCCGGTGGCGTCGGGCACGACGGCCACCGCCGCGCCGAGACAGCCGCCGATGCCCGGGCAGGATCCTTCGAAGCGCGCGTCACCGAAGGCGAAGACGCCCCCGTCCGAGGCCACCATGAAGTACCCACCGCCGTCAGAGGACGGCACCATGCCGACGATGGGCGCGTTCAGACTGCGTGGCAGGCCCGAACCGGCCGGCTGCAGGCCACTGCCCGGTATGGACCCGTAGTAGCCGGCATTGCCGAAGGCGAAGATGCCACCGTCGGAGGCGACCAACCAGTAACCGCCCCGGCTGGCCGTCGGTGTGATGCCCACGACGGGACGCTGCAGGTGGATCGAACCCGTCGAACCGTAGAACTGGGCCGAGCCGAAAGTGAAGATGCCGCCGTCCGATCCGACCAGCCAATAGCCGTGTTGGCGGCGCGGGCGCCGCGCGGAGGAGGCGGAGGTGATGACGCGGGCGGTGAGGCGGCCGGCGCATCGACCGTGAGCGTGAAGGCCTGGGTGGCGACGGGCGTGACGCCGTTGGCCGCGACGAGGCAGACGGTGAAGATTCCTCCGTCACCGGGCTGTGGCGTCCCGTCCAGAGTGGCGGTGGTGCCTCCGGTGTAGTCGAGGGTCACGCTGGCCGGCAGCCTCGACGGGGTGCAACCACTGAAGGAGGTATCGCGGACCGAGCTGACGCCGGGCGTCCCCGTCGTCGTGATGTTGAAGACCGCGCGCGGTGCCGGCCGAGAACGTCGTGTGGTCGGCGCTGGTGATGCCGGGTGCGGTCGTGCTCCCGCTGCCCGTGTAGGTGTACTGATCGGCCGACGAGACCGCGCTGGTGCCGGCCGGCGTCGTGACCGTGATGTTGACGGTGCCGGGGTCGATGCCGGGTGGGATGGTCGTGGTGATCGAAGTCCCGCCGTAGGTCATGGACCCGATGCTGGCCACGGTCCCGAAGTCGACGATGGGCGCCACTCCCCCGTTGATGAAGTTGGTCCCGTGGATCGTCACGTTGCCCGAGGGGATCTCCGGTCCCGACGCCGGAGAGACCGATGTCACGGTCGGCGCGTTCGTCGGGGCGTAGGTGAACTCGTTGACCTGGGCCACCCCGGCGGAGCTGGACGAACCGGCCGTGGTGGACACCGTCACCACGACCTGGTCCCTGGCGGTGCCTGCCGGGTCGGCCGGCGCGTCGGCGCTGAGCTCGCCGTTCCAGTTCACGTGGACGTTGGTCGCGGCCACACCGCCGAAGAAGACCTGCGGTGTCGTCGCCGTGTTGAAGTAGTTGCCCTCGATCGTCACCGGCGTGCCGGCCGCCGTGTTCGAAGAGGAGGCGGGCATGACCTGGACCACGTCGGGTGCGGCTGCGGTCGACGGCGTCGGCAGCCCGCTCGGCGTGACAGGGTCGATGTCGCTGTCGGCCGGGTCCACCTGGTTGGCGAAGAGCTGGGTGTACTGACCCGAGCTCGTGTCGGCGTCGCCCATCTGCGCCGTCTGCGTGCCTGTCGTGGCCCAGGGCCAGAGAATGTTGTCCCGGTGGCCCCAACACGACGACCCGCCGGACGGGGCGCACTCGAGGTTGGTGCCGCCAGGTCCGTCGTCGTACATCCAGGCGAAGTCGGCCCCGAGCGGCGTGTAGTCCAGCGCGAAGTTCGATCCCCATCCGTTCTCGGAGTAGGTCCCGGGCGGAGCGGGATCCGCATTGCTCGCCGCGGCGGTCAGCGCCACGGCATTGAGGGCTGGGTCGAGGCCCGTGAACTGTGACAGGCCGCGGTCGCCTCGCTCCTCATCGGCGATGATCAACTGTTGCACGGGCACGGTGTCGGTGGCGTAGCCGCTCGGGAGGACCATGGGCCCGAGGCCCTCGAGCGAACGGGCGTAGTTGATGTTGTGCAGCACGGAATCGATGCATCCGGCGCTCGTGTCGTCGACGGGGGTGAGCGTGCAGTGGGGCATGACCTGAGGCGTCACGTTCACGGAGGGATTCGATGGGGGCAGAATGCCGGTTGCTCCCGAAGGGTGCGGCGCGGCAGCAACGACGACCAGCGCGGAACCCAGTCCAGCCGTGACTGCGAGCGCGGCGCGCAGCAACGAACCCGGCGCAACGAGCGCGCCATCGTGGTGCCGTCTCACCATTCGTTCGCCCCCTCGTGCCTGGGAATGGGTCAGCCGGCGCAACGTACCATTTCGACTTCGCCACTCCGAGGGGTTGCAACGTGAATTGTCGTCCGATTGCGGGCGACACGGAGGCGCAACCGCGCTGCACCCGCGGCACTCGCCGGACGGACGGAGAGCGCCTTCCGTTGGACCCGTCATGTCGTTGTGCGTCTGTTGTGTCGCTTGGGTCCGGTCGGCCCTATTTCGATCGGGAGGGCACTGTCAGCATTTTGACCGGAGCTAGGGATTGCGGGGAGGAAGGATGCTTTCAGAGTGGCACAAGATGGCCGCTTGTCGGGGACAGGGGCCGGCTGATTTCGTTCGGGGCCCCAAGTCCGACTACGGGGCCATTCGGGAACTTTGCGAAACGTGTCCGGTGCGCCAGCAGTGTCTGGAGTACGCGTTGGGCGATGAATCACTGACCGGGCTGTGGGGCGGGACGACCGACATGGAACGACGGGTGATCCGGCGGCGCCGGGTGGCCTGAGTCGCCTCGCCGGTCGCCATGCGATGCTGGAGCATGGGCGACCGGACAGACCGCAAAGCACGAAGCCGTCGAGCATTTCTCGGCGTCTCCGCAGCTGTCGTCGTCCTCCTCATGGCGACGGTGCTCTCTGGCGCGGGATTGGCGGCAGCAGCGACCACGACACGACCACGGCCCATCCGGTTCTGGCGTCGGAGAGTGGCTCCTACGTCTTCACACTCACCTTCGACGGCCTGCAGCGCGACTACCGCCTCCACGTACCGCCGGCCGCTGCATCCGGGCAACCGCTGCCGCTGGTGCTCAACCTCCACGGGGCCACCCAGAATGGGCAGCTCGAGGAAATCACCTCCGACATGGATCCCAACGCCGACATGAACGGCTACCTGGTGGCGTACCCCGACGGAACCCGCATCGCAAAGGTGCTGACACCCGATCCGGTGGCCAAGAACGCGCAGTACGGCTGGAACGCCGGGATGTGCTGCGGCCTCCCGGTGACCAAGCACATCAACGACGTCGGATTCCTCCTCAAGGTGATCTCCGACATCGCGGCCAAGACGCCCGTCGATCTGAGGCGCGTGTACATGACGGGCATCTCCAATGGCGGGATGATGGCCTACGCCATGGCAGCGGAGGCCTCGGGCCACTTTGCCGCGATTTCGTCCATCTCCGGCCAGGTCGAGATCCCGGTCATCCATCCGACACGTTCGGTCCCGACCATGGAGTTCCACAGCGTCGACGACCCGATTGCCAAGTTCGACGGGACGCCGAACAAGAATCCCCAGCTCCGACTTTCAGTGATGGAAGGGATCGACCAATGGGTCAAGGCGGACGGATGCGACAAGAAGCCCGTCACCGGTACCGAGATCGTGGGTGCCGCCGGGTCGATCTCCGCCGGGGAGACGGCGACACTCGATCACCTACACGCACTGCCGGTCCGGCGCGGAAGTCGCATTGTGGCGTTTCACCGGTTCAGGTCACGTCTGGCCGGGAAGCACTTTGAACACGGGGCCGCAGAAGAACTGGATCCTGGCCGGCGTGGGCCGGGGCATCGTCCTCGTCAACGCGGACGAGACGATGTGGCAGTTCTTCGAGAAGTATTCGCTGCCCACGAACCCGCGGTAGCGCTGTCCGACGCGGGCATCGTCGTCGTTGCGTTCACGTACCGACGAGGACGTCGCTCATGACGCTCAGCACGGCCGTGATGGCCTGCTCGGTCTCGGAGAGTCGCGATGAACTCGATCCCGACGCGGATGTCCCGGCTCATCATGACGGACGCGTTCTTGACCTGACCCTCGAGGCGAACGTTCACGCAGCTTCCGTTGCCGGGGAGGTTCACGGAAATGAGCCGACCCGCCAGCTCGGAGGGATTGGGGTGATCAAAGCTGATCCCGAGACCGAGCATGGAGATGTCGATCACCCGGCAGTCACGCCACCCGGTGGTGTGCTCACCGCGAGCTGATACGTGGCGGCCCAGCCTGCAGGTTGGCGTTGTTGACGGCGGCGATTCTCCACTGGAGACCTTTCGTTGTGACGCCATCGGGCGCCTCTCTCACGGCCATGCCCAAGCCGCTGTGCTGAAAACGTGCCTTGTGACCTGGGATTGTGCTTCCAACGCCCGTTTGGCCCGAGGATTGTTCGTCCATTGTGGGTTTCTGCGGCTCACTGGGCGGCGGCCGCCAGAGGACTGGTCCCCGAACGCTCGACGGCCTCCAAGCCGTGACACTCTCGGGCTTCCTCCCCCGTCCCTTGGAGCCGGCGGGCGCGACGGCGTGCAGCTTGCGGGTGTCAGCGGGACGCTGTCGTCCGAGGAGCGGAACAGGTCCGGGTCACGTACCGCCACGACTCGTGACTGACGTGGAGCGGTTGAACGTGACCCGGTGGATCGAAACTACCGGCTCTTTGGATTCATGCGACCGCGGGCCCGGATCTGTGGAACGCCCCAATCCATCGTGAGCGGCGGGTGAACGTGTGGTGATCACTCGGCGCCGGAACGGAGAGTCCCAAACCACTGTATTTTCTCTGTTCGACAAGGGTGGGCGGAGCCGATGACATTTGAGCAGGACTGGGCGCAGCAGGACATGGCCGACCGGATCGGGACCTGCTCGAGGGCCGGGTGCGACCGGGCCTTGACCCGGGTGCACAACGCAACGGGCATCGATGCGGAAGGCCGGGTGGGCTCACTGTGGACCTGCAAGGACCATCGGACGGAGCTCTGGATGAAGGTCAGTGACGGGCTGGTTGCCCCACTGGAGTGGTGGCCCGACTGATGTGCTGATCGCCGCGGCATCGGACCGGCACGGCGCCAACACGGCCTGGGCGGAAACTTGAAGGAATCAACCGGACCTGGAACCCCTGTTGTGAATTCGTTGTGTAAATCCTCAGGATTCAGTAGCCTTCGTGGATCCGCCGGGAGCTCTTGTACAGGAGGTCGGAACCTGTGAACACTGCTCATCGCGAAATGAGCCGTCCTCAACCCATGCCGCTACACGTCCGCAATCGGCTCACATTCAATGAACAGCTGAGTTTCTTCGCACCAGCAAACAACGTCGGCTCGTCCCAAACATCCTTTGGATGGTGGGCGACGTTGGCGCTCGTTCTCGCCGTTGTTCCCTGGGTCGTGGTCGGTTGGATGATCTGGATGTTCGCCTAAGTCAGAACGTGGCATCCCGTGGGAGCGGAACGGTCGCAGTTGTCGTCAGGTGCCCGCGCGAGCCGGGTGTTCCGGTGCTCACGGTGGCTCTCCTCCACGCACCGCAGCCTTCGCCTTCGTTGGTCAGCTCGCAAACGCGACCGCAAGCACCGCGCTCGAGTGGCCCTACGACCACCCGGGTCCGTGGCGACGTATGGGTCTGGGACACGGTCTCGTCGAAGGAGAAAGAGGCGTCCTGCGGGCTCACGGTGAAGCTGGAAACGACGATCGTGTGCCAGCCGTCGGCCAGCTGAACCTCGGACACGAGAGGTTCGTCAATGGCCGCGAGCCATTCGATGCTCATTGTCAGGCCTCCCAGCCAAGTCAGACGGTTTCCCTACAGTACGTCCCATGAGTGTGATGCCCGCTCCCGGCGACCCTTACGCCAACGCTTTCGTGGCCCAGGCCGGTCAGTGCTGGAGAATGATCCACGATCGTCAGGGGCAGGCCGCGCACTGCCTCGAGACGCCCGCATGGACCGGGAGATGGTTCGCCCCTTCCGGTGTGCGGTGGTGGCGGGTGTGGGCCTGTCCCGAGCACATTGAGGGACTGACGGGGCTGCGGGAGTTCGGACGCACCTTCCGATAGGTCGCCGTGCACCAGTTCGAGCCACAGCTCGGCCGTCGCATTGGGCGTGGGTCCCGTGATGTGACCCTCCGAAGTTCTCCCGCCCTCCAGGGGTTCACACCCCTCCTCTCCATGCCTTACCGGGGATTTACCGCCCCTCGGTACCTTGCACCCGTCATCAATCGAGGGAGGATCTAATGAAGACCCTGGTCGGCTGTCTGCTCATGGCAATCGGGATCGCCTGTGTGGCCCTGCTGTTCGTCGTGCTCCGGAAGCCCAAGGCTCAGTGGACCGATCGGGATCATCGTCGAGAAGGCGCGCTGCGCTGGGTGGGCCTCTTGGCAACCATCGGCGGAGCGAATCTCCTCAACGCGAATGGCTGAATTGAGTGCAGATCGATCGCCGCCAATGACGCCACTTCCCATGAGGCGCTCGCCAGTCAGCGATTGGGTCAACCGCCTGGTGATTCGCTCCAGCGGTTGGGCATGTCTTCCGAACCGTCCCAACCCTCAGGTATTACATTGAGTCGTATTCGAGCACGGTGCCCTCGACACTGATCCGTGTCATCGCTCACGACAAAAGGAACACCAATGATTGAGCATGTCGTTGCACAGTGGCACGCGTACCTGAGTGGAGATCTCCCTGGCGGACTGGATGATCTGCTTGACGACGATGTCGTGTTCTACTCCCCGATTGTGTTTACACCGCAGCGGGGTAAGCAGATCACCGGCCTCTATCTTCGAGCGGCGAGTCAGACATTCGCCGGAAGCGCCTCATCTCGCAAAGAGGACCCTGACTCCGCGGAGCGATTTCATTACACCAAAAGCGTGATTAGTGGAGATACGGCTGTCTTGGAGTTCGAGACCACCATGGATGGAAAGTACGTCAACGGTGTCGACATCATTCGGTGCAATGACGAGGGGCGCATCATCGAGTTCCGGGTGATGATTCGGCCACTGCAGGCAGTCAATCTCGTCCACCAACAGATGGCGACAATGCTCGATTCGATGTCGTCGCAGGACTGAGCATCCAACGAAAGTTCGTTCCAAATGGGGTGAAGTCGGAGCCGGCGATCTGTGGCGCCCGCTTCTCTCCTGCCGTTGAGAGAAGACATCGTCCAACACGACGATGACGTCTACTTGCGTTCTAGCTCGTATGGACCTTGCAATAGCGCGACGGTGGGAAGTGCATCGCCCTCTCCTGGCAAGCCGGCGCAAGGCAGTCCCCAGTTGCGTGCCATGCCGCTTCGAGTGCGAGCAACTGGCGACGCAGCCACGCCAGGATCTGCGGAGGCCTTATGGACGATTCCACCGGCTGAGAACCCTAGACACGGGTAAACACAACGAACACACAACACCGTGCATTTGAGAGGAAGGAAGAGCGAGGCGAGTGTCGAACCCGCCGGAAGGGGGCACGCTGAGTCGTTCTCGGTGCCGCGTGCAACCCTCAGTATCGTTCTGAGATGGGTATCGTCTGGATGACGGGTTTCCTGGACTTCCCGGCATCAAGGATCGAGGACGGAGCTCGGTTCTGGCAATCAGTCACCGGATCCACCATGTCCGACTCCCGGGGTTCGTCTGCTGAATTCGCAACCCTTCTTCCAAGGACGGGAGATCCTTATCTCAGGGTGCAGCGCGTTGAACATGGTTCTGGGGGCGTGCACCTCGACCTCCACGCCGAGAACATCGACGAGACATCTGAGCGTGCATTGGCCCTGGGTGCCCTCCTCCTCGAGGCCAGACCAAGCATCAACATCTTTCATTCACCTGGCGGTGTGACCTTCTGCGTCGTGCGACATCGAGGCGAGCGGCACCGCCCTCCTCCTGCAACTTGGGACGGTCGATCTCGAAGTCTCGTCGACCAGATATGTGTCGACACGGGCCCGACAAAGTATCTCGAGGAGGCAGCCTTCTGGACGGGCCTGACGGGATGGGAGAGACGAGCTGGCGCTTTGTCAGAGTTTGAAGTTCTCGTCCGCCCCGCCCACATGCCGTTCCGACTCCTGCTTCAGCGGCTGTCCGAAGACGAGCCAGGTGGCGGCCACCTTCACCTGGACTTCGCTTGCAACGATGTGGGACGCGAGACAAGTCGCCATGTGGCACTGGGAGCGTCCGTGGATCGGATCATGCGGTACTGGACAACCCTGACCGACCCGGCGGGCATGACCTATTGCGTGACAGCACGCAACCCAGATACGGGAGTGCTCTAGCCGCACCGGCGGGCACCGACGTCGTACCGAGTGCACCCAATTCCGACGAACGAAGACACCAAGAGCCGCTCCGTGGCGGCTGTGCACCTCCTCTGAACCGGACTTCTTTGGTCGGGCTGCCGGGATTTGAACCCGGGACCTCTTGACCCCCAGTCGCTTAAGGGCGGAAATTCGAGATAGTCGCTGATCTGCGAGCTTCTGAAAATCTCCAGGTTGGGCCATATTTCTTGGTCGCCGTTGGCATCCCCTGTCATCCCCTGTTCTTCGGTGCCGCGCGGGGATAGCGCGGGGATGGCGATCTGAGGCAACGCTCTTTACCCTTCGACACCCCGATGGTCGAGAGCGCATCTTTGCCGGTTTGTCCGCCCTCAAAAAGCACCCCTCGGTAGCCTGCCTTCGTGACTTCGTCGCCGCTGAGTCAGATCGAGCAGGCCCGCCGCCAAGCTGCGACCGACGAACTCATAAATCGGATTGCGAGCTCTTCGGGCGACTCGGACGAATGGTGGAACGCCCGTACGCACGAAGAGCTCGGAGGTCGATCGCCCACGGACGCTTGGCTGGCCGGAGATCACGACGGACTGATGCGGGTGATTGCCGGCTGGTACCAGCAGACTGACGAGCGTGCCGAGCAGATCCGGCACGATGCAGCGATGCTCGAGATGATTGAGGACCGCCGGCGATCGGTCGCCGAGAAGGCTGACCACCGCCGATCTGCCTGAGTCGTGCCGCTCGGCGACGTCAGTGCCCTCTACGACTGGGGAGAGTGTGACGATCCCGGATTCCGCATGTCGAGGCCATGGGCTGCTCCATCTACCCCGATGCTCCCCATCCGAAGGACAACCGGCGGAGATCAGAAGCGTGAAGGTCCCCGACGCCGGAATCACGGTCGACCTGCTTTACCTCGGGCCGTGATCACCCTCGGGAGTTCCTCGCCACGAACTTATGGAAGCAGGAAATGACCTAGCTATGACGCAGCAACGTATTGCCGCAACGCCTTGCGAATGAGTTCCGAGAGACTCACACCCTCATCTGAAGCTCGCAGCAAGAGGTCGCGCTTCAATTCAGGATCTAGCCGTACCGATTCGACTGATGCGACCGCAGAACCCAAGCGTGGTCGACCGCCTCGGTTTCTCTCTTTGAAGGAATCGACGTCGTACCCACGTTCGGCCTCATCGGCCATAGCCTCGATCATCTCGTCGCTAATCGGAGTGCCGTCCTTCAGCTTGCCGTTCGTCTTCTTCGTCATAATCCTCCTTCAAGGAGCGACCGATATTGCGGTCGCATGCCCATGGCGTGGATCACTGCGGGACCAGCTGGTCTGTCCATAACAATCAGCTCAAGAAGCCGAGCAGCTTTGTCAGGTCCCAGCACGAGTTACCTGTCCGGATCTTCATCGACCTGCTCGACCACGAGTGCGTTTCGAAGGGCGTGCTGAATGTCCTCGCTCGAGACCCCGTGACGGAAGGCAGATGGCAGTTCATCCACTTATCAATCGTACTACGAAACCTGCTCGAGCGAACCCTTTGGGCGCCTCCAGGCCGGCGTTATACATGTGATCCGTAGGTCCTGGGGTGGCTCCTATGGAAGCACACTCACTGGGCCTCGGCGACTCCTTCGATGAGGCCGTCGAAGAGCTGACGACGGTCGCTCTGACCACGTTCGTCGGCGTGCTTGCGTTGGCGCTTCAAGATGGTGAGGAACTTGGGTCCGGTCTCGAAGAAGCCGCACCGCTCACAGACGCTCTCGAAGGCGCAGCCGAGAAGAGCGGGCCGCGTGCAGTGTCCGTTGGCGAGCAGCCGGTTGTGGTCGTTCACTGACCGCGCGCCCGGACCGCCAGCTTGAGGAGCTGCGGCGCCGGAGAGTCCGTAGTACTGGGCCTCGACTGCTTCGGTCACCTTGAAGTACGCGTCGGCGACGGTGTCGTCGGAGATGCGCGCATAGATCAGCGTCATGTCCATGGAGCGGTGCCCGAGCAAGGCGGCGATCGCCTCGAGGCTCATGCCCCGGTTGATGGACTGGGTGGCCAGGGTGTGGCGCAGCTGGTGAGGATGGACGTGGCCGACGTCTGCGCGCTTGGCGACCCGGTCCACATAGCGATGGATGGTCCGCCGGTCGAAGGGCCGTCCGTCGTCACGCTCAAGCAGGTGGCCCGAGCGTGACCGCCCGCGCACGGCCTTGTACTCGGCGATGAGGTCGACCAGCATCGGCAGGAGAGGGACGTAGCGGTCGTTGTGCAGCTTGCCGAGGGGGATATGGAGGCGGTGGCCGTCACCCTTGCGGACCACGGCGTCGTCTTGGAGTCCGGCGAGCTCGCCGACGCGCATCCCGGTGCGGGCCAACAGTTCGACCATGAGACGACGACGCAGGTTGGGGTCCTCGGCCAACGCCGCCATGAACTTGTATGCCGTGGGGTCGTCCAAGAACTTGGGCAGCGGTTCGTCGAGTGCGGGGAAGTCGCTCGTGTAGATGAACAGGCGAGCCGGGGCGTCCTCGTAGTCCCACTCCATGATGCGCTCGAAGAAGGTGCGCACGGTGCTGAGCCGATGCCGGATCGTCATGGTGGCCAAGGGCTTGCCGGTCCTCCCCCGGCGCTTGATCAGCCAGCTCTTGAAGTCCTCGATGTTGGCCCGTTTGATGCGCGCCACCGAGACACAACTCGGATCGACGTCTGTCACCCGGTGGGCGAAGAAGCGCAACGTCAGCTCAGCCGCCGCCACGGTGCCCGGTCGGGCCGAGACTTCGAGTTGGTCCAGGTAGGAGGCCATGGTGGCGACCATGACCGGTGCCTTCAGGGCGATCTCGGCCCAGGTAACTTCGGGTGTCCCGCCGCCCGGGCGACGCTGAAGGAGAGGCTGCGAACGCGCGAGTGCGTTCATTGGGCCATCCCCACGAGCGCCTGGGCCTCGATGGCTTCGGCGGCCCGGCGGTACTCGTCGTCGAGCCAGTCGACGCTGAGGTGGAGATAGACCCGGGTCGAGGTGATGGAGCGGTGTCCGGCCTGGGCCTGGATGGCTTCGATGGCCATGCCCGCCTCGCGCAGCCGGGTGAAGCAGGTGTGGCGCAGTTCGTGGCAGGTGCCGTGGGACAGCTCAGCCCGCCCTCGTGCATCCCGGATGATCTGTTGCAATCCCGGCACCGAGAGCGGTTGGCCGCGGCGTGCACCCTTGAGCGCGACGAAGAGCGCGTCGCTCGTCGTCTCTGGCCGCTCGTGGTCCATGTAGCGCGCCACCGTGGCGAAGAAGGTGGGAGAGAGCGGCACCAGACGCTCGTGGCCACCCTTGCCTTCTCTGATCAACACCCGCCACTCGCCGAGACGTAGATCGCCCAGGCGAAGACCGAGCACCTCGCAGCGTCGCAGGCCGCCCAGCACCATGGCCTGGGTCATGGCCCGGTCCCGCTCGGTGCGCAGCGCTCCCATCAATGCGTCGATCTCGTCGGGGTCGAGGATCCTCGGCAGCCGGCGCACGCCGCGCACCAGTGGCAGCCCCCGACCACCCCGTGAGCGGCTCTGACGAGTGGCAATGCCCCGAGGGACGGGATTGGCGCTGACCGCCACGTCGTCGCGGGTGACCAGGTAGCCGTACAAGCTCGAGACCGCCGCCAGCCGACGCTTGATCGTCGCTGCCGAGAGTCCTGCAGAACCGTCGGCGATGCGCACCACGTTTTCGGCTCCGGGTTTCGGGCGCCGCTGCGCGGTAACGAAGGCCATGACGTCCTTGGGTCTGATCTCGAGCGGGTCCTTGCCCACCACCGTGAAGAAGACGCTCAGGTCGTGGGCATAGGCCCGAACCGTGTTCGGACGGGCCCTCCCCACCACGAATTCCAAGAACTCGTCGACCAGCTGATGGCCGATCCTGAAGACGCGTTCACCGTCGGGGCGGACGTGACACTCGAATGACGGACTCCACTGCACCTGACACCTCCTGAACGGGTTTGCACCCGAGGAGGATCCCCCGGATGCCTATCCCAGGAGGTGGATCACATGTATAACCGGCGTACTGGGATAGGCCAGTTGCTGATCTGACACACTTTGAGGGTGCGGTTCCGCAGCATGAATTCCCGACAGCGGGTCGTCATCGTGGCCGGGCTCGCCTTTGCCCTGTACTGGGTTGGACGCTGGATCATCTCCGCCGGAAGCACTGACGGATGGATTGCATACGCTCCACTCAGCGGCGCCTCATCTGGTGCCCCATTTCTCCTCACGCATGTGTGGGCGCAGCTCTTGATTTGGTTGGGCCTGGTCCTCGTCTGGGTGGTCGCTTCCCTACTCATCTTCCGAGATAGACAGGAGCCTGATCAGGAGTCGGAGCCGCCCAACTGAGCGGCGCATCTACCCGGCGAACGGGGACATTTAGCCTTGGGATCGAAACTACGCCGTCGTCCTCGCTAGAAAGGACCGAAGACAGCCTCCTCCGACATCGAGCAAGCAAAGCCAAAGATGTACATACCTAGAAACGCCGACTGGGCAAGATCCTCCCGAAACAAGCTAAAGAGTGTCGATTCTCTTCTTGCAATCGCAAGAAAGTTACAGAGGAGATTATGGTTTGCTGAATCCAGCGCCCCCCACACCGTCTCGAACTCCCAGCAAGCCGTTCCTTCGTTGATCCTTTGCGCTTGTTCGTTGATATCAGATTCGTTGGTTACGTAAGCCGGGCACCGCTCGATGGTGCCCAATAACTCTCGCCCAAAGAGATAGCCATAGGCCGCGATCTGCCCGAGGTCGCTGAGCAGATCCGTTCTCAAACGTCGCTTGACCCGAAGCCGAAGGCGCATGGTCGCTTCGACGTTGTTCATGATGCAACTGCGAAGCGCCTTAGTCGTTAAGGCCGCAATATCAATTGCCCCGCGGGCCTCGACTTGCACCTTCATATTCGACTCATCCCACTGGATTGCAGCTTCGCGGACGCGCCTCAGCAGGGCCTCCGCCGCATCTGTCTCAATTGGTGTGGCTAGGGCATGATTCCGAGTCATCTGATCCCTTACCTCCCAAAGTGCAAATAGCAGGACACCCCAATGAATGGCGTTCGGCACGATCAACGCGGCCCTTTAGCGATTACTCAGCCTGTGGCATTGGCATCCCACAGACGGTGGACCGTCACACGGTCCCGGCGGTATGGGAGACCCTGAGCTGCACAACGAGAGAGAATGAGCGGAATGGACTTCCGCTACCTTGAATGGTTACAGGGTGTGTCATCACCAGGTCTTGAGCAACTGCAAATTTTGGTCATTCTATCTGGCGGCAGTCGGCGCGGCCATCGTTCTGGCCGCAATCGTGCTGGCGGTTGCCATTGGTCTCGCTGGGGGGATCTGGACCGCCCTCTTTTGCGTCGTCGTCGGATTCGGCGCCCTGATGGTGTTTGGCGGAGTCCGGGGAAAGCGACGGGTTGACCACGAAATCGCTCGCCGGAGGAGCCACAACTGAAGGACCATTTGGTGCAACTCACCTAGCCCGAAAGTGCCGCAGGGTGGCACCCCTTCCCGGCAGCATCGTTAGGAACTCACCCGGAGAGACGAAGCAGGTCGTCATCGATTGCAATTAGTTATCCTGCATCTCTCGTGAGCGGTCCTATCAGTCGTGGGTCAAAAGTTCGGTCACAGAAGAGAGAGGCCGCGAAGCAGCTCGAGACTCAGGCGGAAAGGACGTGGCGCGATTTTCCCAATCTCCCGGGAACCCATCTGTCATTCCGTCAGGTGGGAGAACGACGCTATTGGGAACTCCGCGGCATTTCTGAACTCGTGGCAGCCGATGGCTCCGTTTTGGGAACCCGCGAGTGGGCAGGGTTCGGAGGGCGCTGGCTCAAGGTCGTGATCAAGGCGCAGGACCGGACTTACCGCTGGCAGCGGCTAGGCCACAAGATTCCTGGTCGGCAGTTCAGCGGCGTCTCGGAGCTGGTAGCCGTCGAAGGAGAAGAGTCCGTTCTACGGACGGAGGGACTCCACTTCAGCTACAAGGCCGGAACTCGTGTGACCTTGTCTGACCAACGATCGTTCGCGCTTCCCGTCTCCGGTCGGAACCAGAACACCGCCGTTATGTCTGCGGTAGACGACTCTGGTCACACACTTCTTCTCTACAGATTGGTTCCCAGTCAGGGGTGCGTCGAAGTCGTGCTCAGTCCAGCCGCGACCGTGACTCCTGAAACTATCTTGCTCATTCTGTCAACGGTCACGTGCCTCAGTCTCTACTTTCAAACCGGTGGTGGCGGTTAACGCTCAGAGCCACACATGAAAACATGAGAGGTATTCTGAATGCGATCTTCACCCTATGTCGTCGATACCTCGCAACCGGGGGCAGTGCGGATCAAGGTGGTGTGGTGACAATTGGTTCGCTTCTCTATGGTGAACCGTCCTGGGAATTTTGGAGGCTCTATCTCTCGGAGAGAGGATGGAGCCAATGCCAAGCCACAAGAGATACCCACATGAGCTGAAGGAGCGGGCGGTGGCCATGGTGCTCGAGTGGCGCCGTGAGCCCGGAACCGCACCGACGGCGGCCTCAACGAAGTCTGCCGAGAAGCTCGGGCGTGCATACCGAATCGATCCGGGACTGGGTCAACCAGCAACCGCACCGACGCCGGGGAGCGTCCCGGGCTGACGAGCGAGGAGACGGGAAAAGCTCAAAGAACTCGAGCGAGAGAACAAGAGAGCTCAAGCGGGCCAATGAAATCTTGCGCAGGGCCTCGGCGTATTTCGCCCAGGCGGAGCTCGACCGCCCGTGGAAGTGATCGTCGGCGTTCATCGACGAGACAAAATGAGAGCTCGGGGTCGAGCCCATCTGCAAGGCGCTGCAGGTGGCCCCGTCCACCTATTACTCGGCCAAGACCCGCCCGCCGTCGGCCCGGGCCGCTGCGAGACGCCCTGTCGGCGCCCGTCCTCGTCGCGCTGTGGCAGCCAAGAACCGCGCGTCTATGGCGTCCGCAAACTGTGGCGGGCCGCCCAGCGGGCCGGGAACGACATCGGCCGGGACCAGGTGGCCCGCCTGATGGCAGCTGGGCGGTCGTGGCCGGTGTCCGCCGGGGCAAGAAGGTCAACACGACCCGCCCCGACCCGGCTGCCGACCAGAGCCCCGGACCTGGTCGAGCGCGATTTCACCGCCGCCGCACCCAACCGGCTTGTGGGTGAGCGACCTCACCTATGTCGCCACCTGGGTGGGTGTCGCCTACGTCTACTTCATCATCGACGTCTTCTCCCGCATGATCGTCGGCTGGCGTGTCGCCGCGCACATGCGCACCGACATGGTCCTCGACGCCCTCGAGATGGCCCGGTGGCGTCGAGGCACCCGCCTCGACAGGCCTGATCAGCCACACCGATGCCGGATCGCAATTCACTTCCAGTGTCCGCTACACCGAGACGCCTGGACGAGATCGGGCGCCGTCCCTCCATCGGCACGCGTGGCCGACCTACGACAACGCGCTGGCCGAGTCGATCAACGCGCTTGTACAAGAGCGAACTATCCGGGCCCCGGACAAGGCCCGTGGAAGACCGTCGAGCGACGTCGAGCTGGCCACCCTCGGCTGGGTCCACTGGTTCAACACCGAGCGCCTCCATGAGTACCTCGGCTACGTTCCGCCAGCAGAGTTCGAGGCGGTGCTATGCCGCCGAGAAAACCGACCGGGAATTGGTCGGAGTCATATAAACCGGAGCCTCCATCAAACCCAGGACGGTTCAATGGCGAAGGGGTAGCCCCGATGTGCCGCACGGTGTCACACCGTCCCGGCGTACTGGGCGACCCCGCGGGCACCAGGACCGATGCATAAATGGAAGCACCTGTGTCCATCGAAGCGGGTCAACTCCATTGACCAACTTCCTCAGCGTTGTTCAGCACGCCTGGCATACCTCGCGGAGCTCGACGAGGTCCAGCCGACGCGGGCCTCGCTCGTACTCGCTGATGAAGGACTGTGGTCTATCTATCGCCTCGGCGAGGTCAGTCTGTCTGAGATCGGTTCGCTCGCGAATCTCGCGTAGTATTTCCTTCAGCGTGTCCTAACTTGGTGGCCGCCAGGTAGCTATCCTTTTGTCGACGGTGCACCCTGCATCGCGTGGGCGGTCGGAGGGGACCCACAATGAGACGCCTTGAATCTGGACGCATTCGGCGCCACTATTCAAGTGCCGCTGTATGGCTAAGGGAGCTGTCTACCTTCAAGGTGACCGTCTTCTGCCTTCTCGTTCCTCTGCTCTCTGTCGGCGTCGTGCTGTCTGAGCCTTCGGTCTCCGGGGCCAGCCCTGTGCTATCCATCTCGATCTCGGGCGACCACTTCGTCAACCAGAATGGACTCACCGTCCGGCTCTCGGGCGTGAATGTGCCCGGTTCCGAGTACGCCTGCGAACAGGGCTGGGGTTATGGAGGGTTGGAAGGCTCAAGCCCGGCCCAGGACGCAGAAACGGCTGCCACAATCGCTGCTTGGGACGCCGATGCGGTACGGGTGCCGCTCAACGAGGACTGCTGGCTCGGTCTCAACGGACAGCCTTCCTTCGGCAGCCAGTCCGGATACCAACAGTCCATCGAAGACTGGGTGAACGCACTCAACGCGGACGGCATCTACGTCATATTGGATCTGCACTGGTCAGCACCAGGGACCACGGTGGCCGACGGTCAACGCCCCATGCCCGACAACCACTCGGCCGCCTTCTGGACCTCGGTGGCCACGACCTTCAAGAGCAACTCAGCCGTGGTCTTCGACATTTTCAATGAGCCGTACTCGCCGGCTGCAGACGGATTCACCAACTGGCCTGTGAGCTGGTCATGCTGGCTGAACGGCGGGTGCACCGTTCCGGACTCGGCTGACGGCCAGACCCCGAACCCGAGCCAGACCTACACCGCCGTGGGTATGCAAACTCTTGTGAATGCAATCCGCACCACCGGGTCGAGCCAGCCGATCATGGTGGGTGGGCTGAGTTACGCCAACGATCTCTCTGGGTGGCTGGCCAACGAGCCCACCGATCCTGACGGCCAACTCGCGGCCTCCTTCCACAACTACGACGGCGAGAGCTGCGATTCCCTCAGTTGCTGGAACAGCATCGTTGCCCCGGTCGCAGCCGAACGGCCGGTGGTGACTGGGGAGTTCGACCAGGGATACGACTGTCTTAACGGCCCGCAAAACGACGGGTTCGACAACGCCTACATGAACTGGGCCGATCAGAACGGCGTCAGCTACCTCGCCTGGGGCTGGTGGGAACTGAACCCTGGATCTCCCACCCCTGGTTGCAGTACTTACTCTGATGACGGCAACAGCACATACGCCCTCATCGACGGCAGTGGCAATGCCTTGGCGCCCGACGGGACGGCGCTACAAACACACCTGGCTGCGCTCTCCGGGTCGATACCCGCCCCTGGACTGATCGGGATCAGCCCCACATCTGGGCCAGAGGCTGGTGGCACCGCGGTCGTCATTACCGGGACCAACTTCACTGGAGCCAGCAATGTCTCGTTCGGCTCGACGTCAGCGGCTACCTTCACTGTTGACTCGGCCACCGAGATCACAGCTACGTCGCCCGTGGGCACCGGCACGGTCAACGTGACCGTCACCACTTCAGCCGGTGTCACCGACACGTCAGCGGCCGACCAGTTCACTTATATGGGGTCAAGTTGCGATCCGCCGAGCTTCACCAGCACCGGCTCGGCCACGGCGGCCGCGGGTGTCCCCTTCACCTTCACGGTGACGACCTGTAGCACGTCGACGCCCGTCATCAAGGCGTCTCACCTCCCAGCAGGCCTTCGGCTGGTCAGTAACGACAACGGCACGGCGACTATCTCGGGGACACCCGCGGCTCACGATTCCGGCGCATACGCGGCGAACGTCACGGCTACGGTCAAGGGTCAGCCGGCTGCCACTCAGAGCTTCGTTATCACCGTGGACAACGCCCCGGTCTTCAAGTCCAAGACTCTGTACACCGCCCACGACGGGGTCTCCTTCACCTACCCGATCACCACCCAATACGCCTACCCGACACCCACGATCACCACGACTTCGACCCTTCCCACAGGGATAACCCTCACCGACAATGCCAACGGCACTGCCACACTGGGGGGCACGCCAGGTCCGAACGCCGGTGGCGTCTACCGGATCACGATTACCGGTACCAACGGGATCGGGGTTCCGGTCAACCAGTCCTTTGTACTGATCATCTACCAGTCGCCGGTGATCGCCCCCATCGACACCGCCGTGATCACCAGGGGGGTGGCCATGACGCCCCTTCCGATCACGGTTACCGGGTACCCGGACCCTAAAGTCCGGGTCTCCGGACTGCCCCAGGGGATCACGCTGGCCTCTGGGTCCATCGCAGGAAAAACCTCGGTGGGATCGGGCGCTTACACCGTGAAGATCACCGCATCAAGCACGGCTGGATCGACGACCCAGACCATCACCCTCACAGTCAACTCATAGGCAATCCGAGCACCCTACGCGCCACTCACCCGGCGTATGGGGGCAGGCCGGCGTATGGGTCAGATCATGAAGGCAGGTTGGCTGAGTCCCCGGGTTTCGGAAAGGCCTCCCAGTAGCGTTTGGCCGATGCTTCCCGGTCAGTTGCTTTCGGAAACGTCGTTATCACCCGCAATCTCCGGCCTGCTGCGCACCGTACGTGGCCTGAGCGACCGTGAATTGAGCGCCATCGGGCGAGTCCAGTTGGTCGATGAGGGCGTGACAAGACATGGGTTCGAGTTGCATGTAGCTCTTGGCTGACTGCACCGCTTCGGCGTTCCAGTTCTCGTTGAGACTGTTGACTGCGACGGTCGCATCGTTCACCGAAAATTGTCCGCCGTCGGGCGAGTCCAACTGAGCGATGAGGCCCGCCTGCGAGAAGCCCTCAAGTTCGAGGTATTGCTTGGCTGACGCTACCGCAGTCTGCTGCTGCTGCGTCAGGGGCGGAGCAGTCGGAGCCGTTGTGGTGGGGGAGCAGCCGTTGTGGGCGTCTTCGCGGGGGCTGCTGTAGCGACCTTCGATGGGGAAGCCTTGTACGCCTTCACCGCCGCCAGGCGGGCAGGGCAGAACGCTGCCGCCGCAGCCGTAAGGACTGCCTTCACCTTCCCGTGAGGGAGATGGAACGCATTGGACGACTCGTTAAGTACGCCAGCCTCAACGGACACAGGGGCGTATTTCAGTATCTTGCATGTCACTTGCCCCCACCAATGAGCTTCTGGTTGGAGATCGATTTAGTGGCGGGTACCGCCTTGTGAACGGTGTTCAGATACTTGGTCTGCGCTGGTGTCGTAGCCCCAGCGGGAGCCGCTACTAACCCGACCCCACAAGCACCACAGCAGATATCGCCAACCGCCTGAAGAACATGATTCCTCCCTATGGTCCGCCCCAACGGCCCCGCAGCATTGCAGATGGCCCGCCACAATGCTCACATCCCGTTCTTAACCAGCCCCGAGGACGGGCGATCGCCCCCGCTGGTTCGGGTAAGGCCACCCTCCGCTTGTACAGCGGCACAGCTTGGACGTAGCCCTTGCCCGGCGTTAGGGGACACCGTGAGCAGCATGGCTCCCGGTCTGATGTTTGTTACCCGGCGGTGCTCGTGGTGGGGCTGATTTGGGCTGCCCCAGGAGTCAGCGGAAACGACCCCTGTGCCATGCCACATTGTTTCCCGATGTACTCAGTGACACCAAGGACAGGAGCGAAAAGGAGAACGAACCGGCGCGTTACCTTTGGCGACGCTTTCAGCTCCCTCGTGTTGTTTGTCTTGTGAACGATCCCCTCTAGGACCGGGATGTTCTTGACTGCCATATGGGAAGCAGCGAGGACGTGGGGAGGAACCTTGCTGCCCTTGGCGATCACGGCTTGAGAAAGCTGCGAGAGCATCGCATAGACGTCGAGGATCGACCTCCGATAGGCGGGACTCCAATTCCCCGACCTCGGCACTTGGATGATGCCGTGCTCTTTACGGATCCCCAAAATTTCGCTGTGAGCCCTTCGACAGAGTGGGCTATTCGGATTCGTGCCACCCACGAAGGTGGTCCGGCTCGTCGGGGTTATAGCCGCACCACCCCAGGGTGCGAACGCAACAGCACCAGTGCTCAAGACCGAGAGCAAGAGCGTCCCAGCGCAGAAGTGATGTACCAGCCTCCGCCAAGGCTGCTCTTCAACATTCCCGTGAACGCTAGCCCCTTGGCACAGTTTCGCCCTTCCTGAGCACTATCCCCGTTGTACCAATCGACCCCACCTTCCCGGCGATTGTGGGGTAAAGGGCCGCACGTCGGGTTTGGTGCCTACCATCCCCTCTCGCGGGTGCTCCGACGGTTCTGACCGAAAGTCCCTTTCAAGTGGCCCGAGCGCAAGCGCCTGGCGGACCAGCCGGTGCGCCCGAGGCCTTCGTCGACTCGAAGAACGGATGGGAACCCTCCGGGGATCCAGGATGTACGGAGTCCTCTACCCAGGCGAACCAACGGCGTACTTCGCCTGCTTGCGGCTCGACGATGACCATT
>CAWACN010000040.1:0-84502 GCA_963780525.1 uncultured Acidimicrobiaceae bacterium
GACACCAACGCTGGTGCTCGCGCACGGCTACACGGGCTCCTCGCACGATTTCGCGCTCCAAGTCGACGCGTTGGCGGCCGACCGGCGGGTGGTCACTCTCGACCATCGGGGGCACGGGCTCTCGACGAAGACCGGGACATCTCGAGGGCTACACCATCGAGCAGCTGGCGGCGGACCTCACGGCCCTGCTCGAGGCGGTAGGCGAAGGGCCGGTCGACCTGTTGGGGCACTCCATGGGCGGTCGGATCGTCATGACGCTCGTCCTGGCCCGGCCTGATCTCGTGCGCTCGTTGATCCTCATGGACACCAGCGCGTGGTCGTTCCTCCCGCCGGACAAGGAGATCCGTGACCTCGTCCACGGCTTCATCGACGGGTTCGACCCGGCCGGGGGCATGCCCACCTCGCTCAGCCTCGGTGGCCCCGAAGACACCCTCATTGAGGCGGCCACGCCCGCCGCGTGGCGCAAGGAGAAGGACGCCATCTTCGCCGGCATGGACGCCTACGCCGTCAAGGCCCTGGGCACCGCGCTCATGACCGATGTGGCGGAGGACGCCGGCTCGCTGCGGGCCGACCTTCCGTCCATCACCTGCCCGACCACCGTCATCGCCGGTGAGCTCGACCACCCGCTTGTCGACCAGGCGCCCGCGCTCGCCGGCGAGGTGGCGGACGGCCGTCTCACCATCATTCCCGGCGCCTACCACTCGCCCCAGCTGACGCACGCGGCCGAGTGGCGCGCCGCCGTCGAGGCCCACCTGGCCTGGGCCGCCGCCGAGACGACAGCGCAATGAGCGACGCCATGAACGACGCCCCGTCGCCCCGGGACGTCCACCGCGTCGAGCTGGCCGGCACCGATGTCGCCATCCCGCCGCTCGGCGTCGGGACGTGGGCCTGGGGCGACAAGGGCACGTGGGGCATGGGTGGCTACGACCAGTCCCTCACGGAAGCGACCATCCGCGAGGCCTGGGAAGCGAGCATCGCGGCGGGCGTCGTCCTCTTCGACACGGCCGAGGTCTACGGCGGCGGCGAGAGCGAGCGGATCATCGGTCGCCTGCTCGCCGCCGACCCGGCCGTGCGCAACCGCCTCATCATCGCGACGAAGTTCATGCCGAGCCCGTGGAAGCTCAACGTGCGCGCCGCGTTGTTGTCGGCCGCCCGCAAGTCGCGGGAGCGGCTGGGGATCGACGTGATCGACCTCTACCAAATCCACGGCCCGATCTCGCTGCGCTCGCACGACGCCTTGGCCGAGGCGTTGGCCACCGCCCACGCCGAGGGCCTTGTGCGCGCGGTCGGGGTGTCGAACTACTCGGCCAAGGAGACCCGCTCCATGGACGCCGCCCTGCGCAAGCGCGGCCTGCCGCTTGGCCAGCAACCAAATCGAGTTCTCGCTTCTGCGGGCGATGCCGCTCCGCGGGGGACTCATCAGCACCTGTCGCGAGCTGGGCGTCGTGCCGCTCGCCTACTCGCCGATCGGGCAGGGCCGGCTGACCGGCAAGTACTCGGCGGCCAACCCGCCCCCCAAGGGCCGGTCGTTCTCGGCCCATCCCATGGCCGAGGTGGACACCGTCGTTGCCCTGCTGCGGCGCATCGGGGAAGCGCACGGCGACCGCACCCCCAGCCAGGTGGCACTGGCCTGGCTCATTGCGAAGGGGGCGGTGCCCATCCCCGGAGCCAAGAACCGGGAGCAGGCCGAGCAGAACGCGGGAGCCCTGGGGTGGCACCTCACGAGCGAGGACCTGGACCTCCTGACCCAGGCCGCGCTCGACGGCACCCGGACTCTGCAGCAGCGCATTTGGCAGCACGGCTGAGACCGGCGGTACCGTCTTGAGGTGATCGCCCTCCTCGCCGACACGGGACTTCCCCCGCTCGGGGGCTCGCAACTCTTCTCCACGCAGTTCGAGTTCGTCCCGGTGGCGATGATCGTCATTGCGCTCGGCCTCTACCTGTGGGGCGTGCGGCGCAACAACGCCCTGCACCCGCGCCATCCCTGGCCGGTCGGCAAGACGATCGCCTGGATCGGCGCGCTCTTCACCACGGGCATCGCCATCTTCAGCTTCGTCGGGGTCTACGACGGCGAGCTGTTCTGGGACCACATGATCCAGCACCTGATCCTGATCATGGTGGCTGCCCCGCTGTTCGCCGTCGCCTCTCCCTTGCGGCTGGCCTTCTGCTCCACCTCCGGCACGGCGCACATCGTCGTCACCGAGGCGTTGCGCTCCCGCGTCGCCAGGTTCTTCGGCAACCCGATCGTCGCCTTCATCCTCTACGCCGTCGTGATCCCGATCAGCCACCTGACGGTTTGGTACAACTACACGCTCACGCAGGAGAGCGTGCACAACGCGGAGCACCTGACGTTCCTGCTCGTGGGGTACCTCTTCTGGCGGCAGATCTTCGGGAACGACCCCAACGCACACCGGCTCCACCCCGCGCTGCAGTTCTTCTACCTCTTCATGGCCATCCCGATCGACACCTTCACCGGGCTCTCCCTGGCCGGTGCCAGCCATGAGCTCTTTCCGGCCTACTTCGCCACCCACAGGACATGGGGCCTGTCCTACGTCACCGACCTCCATGTGGGCGGCGACATCATGTGGGTCGTCGGCGACACGCTCATGCTGTGGCCGATGATCCCCGTCGCCATTCGTTGGATGCACATGGACGAGCGCCGAGCGGTGCGCGTCGACCGGGAGCTGGACGAGCTGGCGTTCACGCGAGGCCGCGACGGCCGGCCATCACCCGCCGAGGTCCATCAGTTCCACGCGGACCCCGTCGGGGTCGGTGCAGTAGAGAAACTCGAGGGCGGTCCCGCCGAAATCGATGGTCGTCCGACTCGGTTCGACGATGGCGCCGCCGAGCTCGACCATCCGGGCTGCGGTGCCGGCCACGTCGCGCACCCGGAAGGAGAGGTGGGTCAGTCCGAGCTGGTTGACGGCCCGCCGTTCGCGGGGGCCGAACGGCGCCGGCTCCTTGAACGCCAGGAGCTCAATGGCGGTGGGGCCGCGGCGGATGAACTGCGACGTGACGTCCACGTCGGGAAATTCCATCAGGCGGGCGAATTCGGATCCGATGGCGTGCGACTCCGCCTTCTCGAAGCCGAGGGCGTCGCAGTAGAAGCGCAGCGAGCGCTCCAGGTCGCTCACGCAGATGCCGAAGTGCGAAAAAACGGGTTCTTGGGTGTCGTCCACGCCCATAGTCTGCCCCGTGTCGCCCCGGTGCCTTAATCCTTCCTAGGCTCGTCGCCGTGACAGCGGAGAAGAAGGACCCCCAGGACAATCCCGAACGTCTGACCGACTCGGGCATCGCCATTCAGCCCGTCTACCGGGCCGAGGACCTCGAAGGCTGGGACCCCGCCACGCAGCTGGGGGAGCCGGGCGCGTTCCCCTACACCCGGGGCGTCCACCAGGGCATGTACCGCTCGAAGCTGTGGACCATGCGGCAGTACGCCGGATTCGGCTCCGCCGAGCAGACCAACGAGCGCTTCAAGTTCCTCCTCAATGCCGGGCAGACCGGGTTGTCGTGTGCCTTCGACCTGCCCACGCAGATGGGCTACGACTCCGACCACGCCCGCGCCGAGGGCGAGGTCGGCAAGGTGGGCGTCGCCATCGACTCGTTGGCCGACATGCGCCTCCTGATGGCCGACCTCCCCATGGACAAGGTCACGACGTCCATGACGATCAACGCCACCGGCGCCATCCTGCTGCTGCTCTACCAATTGGTGGCCGAGGAGCAGGGTGTGGCGAGCGAGAAGATCCGCGGCACCATTCAGAACGACATTTTGAAGGAGTACATCGCCCGCGGGACGTACATCTACCCGCCGCGCCCCTCCATGCGTCTCATCGTCGACACGTTCTCCTATTGCGCGGAGAACCTCCCCAGTTGGAACACGATCTCCATTTCGGGCTACCACATCCGCGAGGCCGGATCGACGGCCGTGCAGGAGATCGCGTTCACGCTCGCCAACGGTATCGCCTATGTGGAGGCGGCGATCGCGGCCGGCATGGACGTGGACGCGTTCGCACCCCGGCTCTCGTTCTTCTGGAACGCGCACAACAACCTCTTCGAAGAGGTGGCCAAGTACCGCGCCGCCCGTCGCATGTGGGCCCGCATCATGACGGAGCGGTTCGGCGCCAAGGACGAGCGCTCCAAAATGTTGCGCTTCCACACCCAGACCGGGGGCTCGACCCTGACCGCCCAGCAGCCCGAGAACAACATCGTCCGGGTGACGGTGCAGAGCCTGGCTGCCGCTCTCGGAGGCACGCAGAGCCTGCACACCAACGGTTTCGACGAGGCGCTCGGTCTTCCGACGACCCGGGCCGCCAAAATCGCCCTGCGCACCCAGCAGATCGTCGGGTTCGAGTCCGGCGTGGCGGACACGGTCGACCCCTTGGCCGGCTCGTACTTCGTGGAGGCCCTCACCGACGAGGTCGAACAGGCGGCCAATGACTACCTGGAACGGATTGAGCAGCTCGGCGGAGCGGTGGCGGCCATTGAGGCCCGCTTCATGCAGGAGGAGATCGAGGCGGCGGCCTACAGCTTCGCCAAGGCCGTCGACGACGGCGAGAAGGTGGTCGTCGGCGTGAACCGCTTCACCGACGCCGAGGCGGAAACGACCGAGGTCTTCCCGATCGACGTGACGCTGCAGCAGATTCAGATCGACCGCACCCGGTCCGTGCGGGCCGAGCGCGACCAGGCTGCAGTGGACCGCGCCCTGGCCGACGTCGCCGAGACGGCCAAGGGCGAGGGCAACCTGCTCGTCCCCATGAAGGCGGCCCTCAAGCAGATGGCCACCCTGGGCGAGGTATCGGACGTTCTGCGGGCGGAGTTCGGCGTCTACCAACCCGGGGGCTGAGCCGTGGCGGGGGAGGGGCCCACGACAACCACGTACTGGCCTCTGTTCGACCTCCGCGTGCGCACCCCGCGCCTGGAGCTGCGCCTCCTCCGCGAGGACGATCTGGCCGCCTTGGTCGAGCTCATCGACAGCGGGATCCACGACCCGGAGACGATGCCGTTCTCCGTCCCCTGGACCGACGCCGAGCCACGCCGCCGGGCCAGGGACGCCGCGCAGTGGATGTGGAGGCACCGGGCCCACTGGTCACCGTCCAACTGGACGCTGACCTGCGGGGTCTTCGTCGACGGGAGGCTCATCGGCGTCCAGGATCTGCGGGCGGAGCACTTCGACGCCGTCCGCTCGGTCGAGACGGGTTCCTGGCTCGGGCGGGCCCACCAGGGGCAGGGATTCGGGCGCGAGATGCGGGAGGCGATCCTCCACCTGGCCTTCGCCGGCCTGGGCGCCGAGGAGGCGCTGAGCGGCGCCTTCGAGGACAACGCCTCCTCCCTCGCCACTTCCCGCGCCGTCGGGTACGAGGAGAACGGCGAAGCGAGGGGCCACCAGCGGGACGGGTCGGGTCGCACCATCCGCTTCCGTCTGGGGCGTCCCGGCTGGGAACAGCGCCGGCGATCGGACATCGAGATCCTCGGGCTCGAGAACTGCCTGGACATGTTCGTCGGCCCGCTCGCCTGATTATTCGCTCGCCAATTCTCCTCGCAACGAAATCGAGGGCACGAGGACCGGAACACCCAAAGGCACCCGCCTCGGGCTCATGGTCAGACTCATCGAGCGGCTTCAGCAACCCCTCGGTGTCATCGCTCCGGGTCTTGCCGCCACGCCCGCGTCCACGCCCGGAGAACTTGCCGACCAGCCAGTACCCACGCCTTTGACGGACCGCACTCCGCCGGAGCGGATCGTCAGGGTCGAGGTGCTCCGTGGCGCCCGAGACCACCTCGTCGAACATCACGGAGGCTTCCTTCGACCGCTTGAGTGCCAGCAACTCCGTGGCGATGGCCCACTTCTGGTACAGGATCGTCCGCTGATCCGCTCCTGTGCGCTCCAGGCCGGCGAGGGCTTCGGTGAACAGGTCCAGCGCCAACGCATGGTTTCCGAGGTAGCGGTGTGTCTGAGCCAGGTCGATCTCGGCCTGGAACGTCTCGGGGCTGTCGGGCCCGAGTGTGCGCCGAGTCGATTCGAGCACGCGTACCCGGAGGGGGAATTCGTCGCCGTAGAGGCGGAGCTTGCGCAGCGTGATGGCGAGGTTGATGGCCGTCTGCCGTGAGAGTTCGCTGTCGGGTCCCTCGTCACGGTCCGACGAGGCGAGCACACGCTCCCACAGCCGCCGGGACGCCTCGCGCTCGCCGAGCCGGTCGAGGACGATGGCCAGGTTGAATTCGGTCCATCGCATTCGGAAATCGTCGTCCTCGGCCGCCTTGTTCTGCAGGGAGACCGAAGCTGTCAGCACCCGCGCCGCCTCGCGCAGGTCGCCGGCGTCGCGCAGCGCCCGGCCGAGCACCAACATGGCGTCGAACGTCGTGGGGTCCGACTCCCCGTACAGCTCCTGCCGGGCGTCGAGCACCAGCCGGGCCTCCTCGACAGCGTGGGCGTGCACGTCGTCCATTGAGCGCCGACGTTACCGGCCGGAGCGGCGCCATCATGGCCCGGGAGCTCAGGCGACGGCCCGGTGGATCTCGTCGAGAGAGATCTCGGTCGTGGGCGACCCGCCACACGCGAGGCAGGACTCTGTGTGGATGGACGACCGGACGATGCGAGTCCGTGTCTCGTTCAGGTAGACGACGAAGGTCCTCGCCCGAGGATCGATCTCGAGCTCCCAGTAGGGGCGCCACTCCGTCGAGATCCGACGATGCATGCCCCTGAGGATGCGGCAGAACCGCAACTGGCGGGGATCGAAGATCCAGGTGCTGTGGCACGACTCCAGCGTGATGATGTGCATGGGAGGAGCCTGACCGGCCGCCCGTAACCGGACCTCGGAGGGACCTGGCGGACGGCTTGGAATCTGATTGCAGTGCTGTGACAGCGTCGATTTAGGCGGTGACCACCGTCTCGAAGTGCTCCACCAGCGGGAAGGGGTCGTAGAAGTGGTGCAGTGCGGCGCGCCATTCCTCGTATGGCGCCGAGCCCCGAAACCCCTCGGTGTGGTCCTCCAGGCGTTCCCACTCCACCAGGAGCAAGAAGCAGTTGGGTCGCTCGAGGCAGCGCTCGACCCGGAGCGAGACAAAGCCGGGGCTCCCGGCGATGTGTGACTTGGCCGACTCCATCGCCTCGACGAAGGAGTCCTCGTGCCCGGGAATGACCTCGAGGAGTGCGTGCTCTGTGGTCACGCGGTGAGCAACCGTGAGCGCAGTGCCGGATCCGTGGCAGCGTCAATGGCCGTCCAGGCGAGCGCAATAGCGCCGTCCCGCACCGCAGCATCAGCGGATGGGGTGATGCAGGCAGCGGCGAACTCGTGCTGGTGATTGACCGCTCCGTTGGTTTCAATGCCGATGAGGGGATGGATGGTGGGGACGGCGAGCGAGACATTGGCCATGTCCGTCGAGAACGTTGGGAGTGGTGTCCCGTCGTCGTCGGCGTCGAAATGCCGGCCGAGCGCCTCGGCGTTGACGCGGTAAGCCTGCAGGAGGACCGGGTCGGCTTCCATGTGCGAGTACACCGGCGACAGTTCCTCGTAGTCGAGCGAGCATCCGGTGGCGAGTGCCCCCGCTTCGAAGCAGGCGTCGATCCGGGGCCGCAACGCCGCCAGTCCCTTCGCCGTACGCGAGCGGACCATGTAGCGGGCCGTGACCGAGGCCGGAACGACGTTGGCGGCGGACGAGCTCTTCGTGACCACCCCGTGCACCTGGTCGCCCGGCGGCAGCTGCTGGCGCAAGAGGCCGATGGACACCTGCGCGATCGTCATGGCGTCCTGGGCGTTGACCCCTTCCCAGGGTGCGGCCGATGCGTGGGCTTCGCGTCCGCTGAAATGGACGTCGTAATGCGCCACGGCCAGGCAACTCCCCGTGAGGCGCTCCGTCGGCCAGGGGTGCACCATCATGGCGGCGTGGACGCCGGCGAAGGCGCCACGTTCGAGCATGAGGATCTTCCCACCGCCGCCCTCTTCGGCCGGGGTGCCGAGCACCCGGACCGTCAGGCCCAGCTCGTCCGCCACCGAGGCCAGCGCCAGCCCGGCGCCCACGGCGGTGGCGGCGATGATGTTGTGCCCACAGGCGTGACCCACGTCCGGCAGGGCGTCGTACTCGGCGCACACGGCCACGACCAGCTCGCCATCGCCGGCCCTCGACTCCAGCGCGGTCGGGAGGTCGTAGACGCCCTCGTTGACGGCAAGGCCCCCCGCCCGGAGCGTCTCGGCCACGGCGTGGGCCGAGGTGGTCTCCGCGAAGCACAGCTCCGGTGTGGCGTGGACCGAGTGGCTCAGTGCGACGAGCTCGTCCAGATGGCGGTCAACCACCCCCGCAGCGGTCTGCCTTGGCGGAAGACATCACCTACTCAATGACCGCCACGACGTCGCCGGCACCGACGGAATCGCCGGCGCTGACCTTGATCTCCTTGATCACGCCTTCCTTCTCGGCCGCCACGGCATTCTCCATCTTCATCGCCTCGAGAAGGCAGATCGTCTGGCCCACCTCGACGACATCGCCGACGCCGACGAGGAGCTTGACGATCGTGCCCTGCATGGGGACCGTCACCTGTCCCGATCCGCTGCCGGCCACCGCTGCGGCGGCGGTGCGCTTCGGGCCGTCCGGCCACCCGGCCCGGCGCGGCCGCCGTGCCGAGGTCGGGCACCCACAGCCGCACCGAGTAGCGGCGACCGTCGACCTCCGCGGTCACGTCGCGCTGCACGAGGGGGACATCCTCATCCGACGGTGCGGGCGCCGGCGAGCCCTCCGCATCGACGACCAGATCGCTCAGGTCGAGCGTGTCCTCCACCCACTTGGTCGAGTGCTTGCCGGCGGCGAAGTCGGGGTGGCTCAGGATGGCCACATGCGCCGGCAAGCGTCGTGGCGACGCCCGTGACGGTCGTCTCGCCGATGGCGCGCAGCATGCGGCGACGGGCCGCTTCGCGATCGGGCGCCCACACGATCATTTTGGCGATGAGGTTGTCGTAGTACTGGGAGACCGTGTCGCCCGACTCGTAGCCGGCATCGAGGCGGACGCCGGGGCCCGAGGCGGCGTGGAACGACGTGAGGGTGCCCGGGGAGGGTGAGAAGCGACCGCCGCTGGGGTCCTCTGCGTTGATCCGCACCTCAATGGCATGGCCGTTGCGCGCAATGTCCTCCTGCTTCAGGTCGAGCTTCTCGCCCGCGGCAATGCGGATCTGCCAGGCCACCAGGTCCAGGCCGGTCACCAACTCGGTCACGGGGTGTTCCACCTGCAACCGGGTGTTCATCTCCAGGAAGTAGAACTCGCCGTCCTCGTAGAGGAATTCGACGGTACCCGGCGTTGTAGTAGCCGCAGGCCTCCGAAACCTTCACCGCGGCCGTGCCCATGGCCTGGCGGACATGGTCGGGGAAGTCCGGAGCCGGGCTCTCCTCGACCAGCTTCTGGTGACGCCGCTGGGCGGAGCAGTCGCGCTCGCCGAGCCACAGCGTGTTGCCGTGCTGGTCGCCCAGCACCTGCATCTCGACGTGGCGGGGCCAGGTCAGGTAGCGCTCCACATAGATCTCCGGGCGGCCGAAGTAGGCCTGGGCCTCGCGAGCCGCCGACTCCATCGCCTCGGCCGCGTCCTCCGCCGCCGCGACGACCTTCATGCCGCGCCCGCCACCGCCGTAGGCGGCCTTGATGGCGACCGGCCATCCGTGCAGGTCCCCGAAGGCGACCACCTCGTCGGGGGATGTCAGCGGCTCGGAGCGACCGGGGACCCCGGCCACGCCGGCCTTCTCTGCCGCCAACCGGGAGCTGATCTTGTCGCCCATGACCTCGATCGCCTCGGGCGGCGGCCCAATGAACGTCACGCCCCGCTCGGTGATGGCCCGGGCGAAATCGGTGTTCTCGGAGAAGAAGCCGTAGCCGGGGTGGACGGCGTCGGCCCCGCTCTCCTCAATGGCATGGAGGATCGCCTCGGTGTTGAGGTAGCTCTCGGCGGCCGTCTCGCCGCCGAGGGCGTACGCCTCGTCCGCCATGCGGACGTGGAGGGCGTCCCGGTCGAGGTTGGAGTACACCGCCACGGTGCCGATGCCGAGCTCGCGGCACGTCCGGATCACCCGGACCGCAATCTCACCACGGTTTGCAATTAGGACCTTCTGGATCACGCTGGCCTTTCCTCCCTGAGGCGGACCTTCACAATTGCACGCACCCTATGGTGTCTGCCATGTGGGCCGGTGCGTGGGACATCCACCGGCTCCTCGAGGTCGAATCGACCAATACCTGGGTCCGTGACCGGGCTCGCCACGGGGCTCCCGCCGGACTCGTCGCGGTGGCGGACCATCAGACCGCCGGCCGGGGGCGGCTCGACCGCCGCTGGGAGTCGCCGCCAGGGGCGAATCTGCTGGCCTCGGTGCTCCTGCGACCCCAGCTCGACGGCAGCGACCTGCACCTGTGCGCCGGGGCGGTGGCCCTGGCCGGGGCCGACGCCTGCCGGGAGCTGGCCGGGGTCGAGCCCGTCCTCAAATGGCCCAATGACCTGCTGCTCGAGGGCGCCAAGCTGGCCGGCGTCCTGGCCGAGGCGGAGTTCGCCGGGTCCACCCTCACGGCCGTCGTGGTCGGCATCGGGATCAACGTGGCCTGGCCGGGGCCCCCTGAAGCGAACGGCACCTGCCTGGACGATTTGACGGGCAGCCGGTGGACCGAATGGTCCTCTTGGATCGTCTCCTCAGCGCCCTTGAGCCCCGTTGCGTGCTGCTCGAAGAGGGAGCGGGCCGACGTGGCCTGGCCGACGAGGTGCGGCGGCGGTGCGCCACGCTGGGCAGCCAGGTTCGGGTGACGTTGGCGGGGGAGGAGATCACGGGTCTGGCGAGTGCCATCGACGATGCCGGCCGCCTGGTGGTCGAAACGGCCTCGGGTCCGAGGTCGATCAGCGCCGGCGACGTGGTGCATCTCCGCCCCGACCAGGACCGGGAAGGGCCTGGGGGCCTGGGCTAATATCTTCCGCACTATGCGCCTTCTCGTCACGGGAGGTGCCGGATTCATCGGGTCGAATTTCGCTCGCTACTGGGTCGAACAGCACCCCGAGGACCATGTCGTCGTCTACGACGTGCTCACCTATGCCGGCAACCGACCCAGCCTGTCCGATATTGAGGACAGGATCGTCTTCGTCCAGGGGGACATCTGCGATCCGACCGCAGCCGAAGGGGTGTTGCGGGGCGAGGGGATCGACACGATCGTCCACTTCGCCGCCGAGTCGCACAATTCGCTGGCGGTGCTCAACCCGGGGCTCTTCTTCCGGACGAACGTCATCGGGACCCAGACCATGCTCGAGGCCGCCCGCCAGGTTGGCGTGGCGCGTTTCCACCACGTGTCGACGTGCGAGGTCTACGGCGACCTCCCGCTCGATACCGACGAGGCCTTCCACGAGGACTCGCCCTACCGACCTCGCACCCCGTACAACGCGTCGAAGGCCGGCGCCGACCACGCTGTGCGGGCCTACGCCGAGACATACGAGCTCCCCATCACCATCACGAACTGCGCCAACAACTACGGCCCGTACCAATTCCCCGAGAAGCTGATCCCGCACTTCTGCGCGCTGGCCCTCGACGACAAGGCACTCACGCTCTACGCCAGCACGGAGAACCGGCGCGAGTGGTTGCACGTGTACGACCACTGCACGGCCATCGACGCAGTGCTGGCCCGCGGCCGGGTGGGTGAGACGTACCATGTCGGCAGCGGCGTGGAGGCCTCCATCATGGAGGTGGCGGACCGCATCCTCGACGCCCTGGGCAAGCCGGAGTCGCTCAAGACGATCGTCCCGGACCGGCCCGGGCACGACCGGCGTTACGTCCTCGACTCCTCCAAGCTGCGGTCGGAATTGGGCTGGGCGCCGTCGGTGGACTGGGAGCAGGGGCTGGCCGACACCGTGGCCTGGTACGCGGCCAACCGGGAATGGTGGGAGCCACTGCTGGCCCGGGCGCCCGTGGTCGAGGGGTCTTGGGGCACCTGAGCACATGCGCATCCTGATCACCGGAGCCAACGGCCAGCTGGGCCGCGATCTTCTCGACTGCCTCGCCGGTCGTGTCCCTGATGGTGGCCGCCGCTGCGCGCTGCTCGGGCCGGAGGGTCCCCGGCCGGGCCTGAGCCACGAGGTGCTGGGCACCGACATCGACACCATGCGGGTCGATGACCGCGACGCCGTGCTCTCCATGTTCAGCGCCTTCCGCCCCGAACTGGTCCTGCACGGCGGCGCCTTCACCGCGGTCGAGCGCTGCGAGACCGAGACCGATGCGGCCTACGCGGTCAACGCCATCGGCACCCGCCACATCGCCGAGGCCGCCGCGCTGGTGGGCGCGCACGTCGTGTACGTGTCGACCGACTACGTCTTCGACGGCACGTCCGGTCGCCCGTACCGGGAGTGGGACGCCCCGTGCCCGACCTCCGTCTACGGCGCGTCCAAGCTGGCCGGGGAGCGCGAGTGCCGGCCCGGTTCGACCATCGTCCGGACGAGCTGGTTGTGCGGTGCCCACGGCAACAACATCGTCCGCACAGCGTTGCGCCTGGCCGACGGCGAGGGGCAGCTGCGCTTCGTCGACGATCAGCACGGGTCACCGACGTTCACGGCGGACCTCGCGCCGGCAGTCGTCACCCTCGGTCTCGACCGCCGGCCCGGGATCTTCCACGCCACCAACAGCGGGGCCACGACCTGGTGGGGCTTCGTCCGGGCGGTGTTGGCCGAGGCCGGTGCCGACCCCGAGCGCGTGCTGCCGATCAAGACCCACGAGTTCGATCCACCCCTCCTGGCGCCCCGCCCGGCCTACTCGGTGCTCGACAACATGGCGCTGCGCCTCAGTGGATTGCCCGCCCTGCCGGACTGGCAGGATGGGCTGGCTCGCCTGGTCCCCGCTCTTCGTGCAGAGTTGGCCCCCGCATGACCAACGGCCAGACGAAACACCACAGGGTCGCCGTCATCGGCGCCGGCTACGTGGGCCTGCCGACAGCGGCCACGCTGGCCCACTTCGGCCACCACGTGGTGCTGGCCGAGCGTGAGCAGTCCAAGCTGTCGGCGCTGCGTTCCGGCCGCATGCCCATTGTGGAGGCCGGGCTCGACGAGCTCGTCGCCGGAGGCGTGGCGGCGGGCAATCTCTCCTTCACCGAGTCGGCGGTCGACGCGGTGGCCGGGGCGGAGTTCGTCTTCCTGTGCGTGCCGACGCCTCAGAGCGCCGACGGCTCGGCCGACCTGTCCTTCGTCGAAGCGGCCGCCAAGGAGATCGCCTCCAACCTGCAGAGCGGCGCCATCGTCGTCAACAAGTCGACCGTGCCCGTCGGTTCGGCGGACATGGTCGAGCGGGTGATCGGCCGCAGCGACATCGGTGTCGTCTCCAACCCCGAGTTCTTGCGTGAGGGCACGGCGGTGGTCGACAGCCTCAACCCGGACCGGATCGTCGTGGGTGCAAACGACGCCCGGGCGGCGGCCAAGGTGGGCGAGCTGTTCTCGGCGACGCGGGCGCCGCTGATCGTGACCGACGCCACGACCTCGGAGACGATCAAGTACGCCTCCAATGCGTTCTTGGCCACCAAGCTGAGCTTCGTGAACGCCCTGGCCGGCCTGTGCGAGGAGGTCGGGGCCGACGCCCGCGACGTGCTGCTCGGCCTGGGCTACGACAAGCGCATCGGCTTCGAGTTCCTTCGCCCGGGGCCCGGATGGGGAGGTTCGTGCCTGCCGAAGGACACCCGGGCCCTGCTCCACATCGCCGGCGAGGCGGGCTACGACTTCTCGCTCCTGGCGGGCGCCATCGCCTCCAATGACGAGCAGTTGTCGCGGGTGGTGGGCAAGGTGGAGGCCGCCTGTGGCGGTTCGGCCGACGGGGTCACGATCGCCGTGTGGGGCCTCACGTTCAAGGCCAACACGGACGACCGGCGCGATTCGCCGAGCCTGCAGATCGCCCATCGGCTGGCCGATCTGGGGGCGACGGTCCAGGCGTTCGATCCCACCGTCGACGCCGCATCCGAGGCCCCCGACCTGCACGACCTGCAATTGCGCGCCGACCCCTACGAGGCGGTGGCGGGGGCCCAGGTCCTGGTGGTGCTGACCGAGTGGGACGAGTTCCGCTGGCTGGACTTCTCCCGGGTGCAGGCCGCCATGGCCGTGCCCACCATTGTGGACGCCCGCAACCTGCTCGATCCGGCGGCCGTACGCCGGATGGGCTTCCAGTACTCGGGCATCGGTCGTCAGTGAGCCGGGTCGTGGTGGCCGGCGGGGCCGGCTTCTTGGGCTCGCACCTGTGCGACCGCCTGGTCGAGCGGGGCGACACGGTCGTCTGCCTCGACGATCTCTCGACGGGCTCCCGGGAGAACGTGGCCCACCTGATCGGCCACGACCGCTTCAGCCTCGTGGTGACCAACGTCAGCGAGAAGGTCGAGCTGCCGGACGGGTCCGACGTCGATGCCGTGTGCAACCTGGCCTCGCCGGCGTCGCCGCCGGCCTACCTCGCCCGCCCCTTCGACACCCTGGCCGTGGGCAGTGAGGGGACGCGCCGGCTGCTCGAACTGGCCCGGGAGCACGAGGCGCGGTTCTTGATGGCGAGCACGAGCGAAATTTACGGCGACCCCGAAGTGCACCCGCAGGTGGAGAGCTACCGGGGCAACGTCGATCCGACCGGGCCCCGCAGCGTCTACGACGAGGCCAAGCGGTTCTCCGAGAGCCTGACCATGGCGATGCACCGGACCCACGGCGTCAACGTCGGCATTGTGCGCATCTTCAACACGTACGGCCCGCGGCTCTCGGCGGGCGATGGCCGCGTCGTGTCCAACTTCATTGTGCAGGCGCTGCGCGGCGACCCATTGACGGTGTACGGGGACGGGAGCCAGACGCGCAGCCTGTGCTTCGTCGATGACGAGATCCGAGGACTCCTCGCCCTCCTCGACTCCTCGCTGGTCGGCCCGGTCAACATCGGGAACCCTGACGAGCGCAGCATGCTCGACCTCGCCCGCTTCGTCCTGGAGGTGACGGGCTCGGCGTCGGACATCGTCTTCGAGCCTCTGCCCACCGACGACCCGACCCGTCGTTGCCCCGATATCACCCTGGCCCGGCGCGAGCTCGGGTGGGAGCCCCGGATCGGGCTGCGGGAAGGAATTGAGCGGACAATCCACTATTTCGCGGACAGAGTGCAAGACTGACCGACACATGACGGAGCCTGACGTGACAGAGACGGACGTGACCGCCGCCAGCGATGCGAGTGAGCCGTTCCAGCCCCGGACCTACGAGACGCTGACGGTGCTCGTCCCCGTGTTCAACGAGCGGGCGACCGTGGCCGAGGTCATCCGACGCATGCGCGCCGTGGTGCTTCCGGTGGTACTGCAGATCATTGTGGTCGACGACGGCTCGAGCGACGGCTCCGACAAGGTCCTCGGGGCCCTGGAGGACTCGACGGTGCGGTGTGTTGCGCCACAAGGTGAACCAGGGCAAGGGCGCAGCCCTTCGCACCGGGTTGGCCGAAGCCAGGGGCGATCTCATCCTCATTCAGGACGCCGACCTCGAGTACGACCCCAACGACTGGCCCCGGTTGCTCGAGCCGATCCTCCGAGGCAAGGCGCGCGTGGTCTACGGCAGCCGTTTCACGGGTGAGCGCAAGAACATGATGCCGCTCCACTGGTTCGGCAACCGGTTGCTGTCAGTCGTCACCAACATTCTGTATCGCACGACGCTCTCGGACATGGAGACCTGTTACAAGCTGTTCGACTCCCAGGTCCTCGAGGGACTGACGGTCGTCTCCAACCGCTTCGACTTCGAGCCCGAGATCACAGCCAAGGTGCTACGCCGTGGCCACCGCATTTACGAGGTCCCGATTTCGTACGCGGGCCGCGAGCACGACGAAGGCAAGAAGATCACCTGGCGCGACGGGTTCAGCGCGCTCCGGGCCCTCGTGAAGTTCCGTTTCACCCGGGAGTACTGAGCACCGGGTGTCCGGCACGATCGGCGCCGTCGTGGTGGACCACGACACGGGGCCGTTGCTCGAGGGCTGTGTCCGCTCCCTGCTCGAGAACGGCGCCTCATCCATTGTGGTGGTGGAGAACGGGGCGGCAGGCAGCGCCGCCCGCATCCTCGAGGACCTGCCGAACGGGCCATCCGTGGAGTTGGTTCGGCCGGGCCGCAACCTGGGCTTCGGTGCCGGGGTCAACAGGGGTCTGGCCGCCCTGGCCGGGGACCCGGCGCCGCCCGAATGGGTCCTCGTCTGCAATCCGGACCTGGTCGTCCACCCCGGTGCCCTCACCGCGCTGCGTCAGGCGCTCGAAACGGAGCCGGCCTGGGCGCTCGTCGGTCCCCGCATCTTCACCGAGACCGGCGAGATCTACCCCTCGGTGCGTAATTTCCCCTCCTTCACCGACGCAGCCGGCCACGCGTTGCTGGCGCTGTTCAACCCGCAGAATCCGTACACGCTCCGCTACAACCCCGGCACGCCGCCGGGAGACGTCGTGACGCCGGCGGGCTGGGTCTCGGGCTCGTGCTTCCTGGCCCGGCGCAGTGCGCTCGAGGAGCTGGGTGGCTTCGACGAGGCCTACTTCATGTACCTCGAGGACACGGACCTGTGCTGGCGGGCGCACGACGCCGGCTGGGGAGTGGGCTTCGCCGGGACGGCGGAGGTGACCCACGTGCAGGGGTTCAGCACGGCGCGCCACCCCTACCGGATGATGGTTGCCCACCACCGCTCCGCCCTCCGCTTCACGTTCCGGACGACCAAGGGTTGGCGCCGTGCCGCCCTCCCGCTGGCGGTGCTGGTCCTCGCGGCCCGCATGGGCATCGCCACCCTCCGCGTCGCCGTCAGCCACTAGCGCGTTGGGCGGACACCGGCCGCTGCTCATCATCGCGATCGTGGCCATCGGGGTCACCGTGCTGGCGTTGGTCGTGGCGGCCCTCGTCAGCGGGCCTGGGCAGAAAGCCACCGTCCCTGTCCATGTGGAGCCGCAGGTGACATTCGCCCTTCCCCCGCCAGGTTCGGGCTGCAACGGCGTGACGGCGCAACCCGGTGGAGGGGAGAAGGTGCCGCTGACGGTGAGCGTGGTGGCCGGGCAGGTGGCCGAGACGGTCGACGTGTGCATCGGCGGCCACGGCCCCTACCCGTTCATCCTCGACACGGGGGCCGGGCAGTCGACCATTGACGCCGGCCTGGCCCACCGGTTGCAGCTGGCCAGCGCCGGTGCGGCGACCGAGTTCGCCGGCGTGGGTTGCACGGGCACCGCCCGGCCCGTCTCGGTGGGAGCCTGGTCGCTCGACGGGATCCCGCTGTCCGCGCAGCAACTCACCGCCGCCACGCTGCCGCAGATGGGAGGGAAAGGCGAGCCCGTCGGCCTGCTCGGCTCGGACGTGCTGTCCCGCTTCGGCGCCATCCGCATCGACTTCGCGGCGGGGACCCTGGTGCTTCCCGGTCCCGAAGGCGCAGCGCTGACCCAGTCGTCACCGTTCACCGGCCCCCTCGGCGCCCCTCCGGCCGCCCTGACGCAGGGCGAGCACGGATCGACGGTTCCCCTGACGGTGACGCCGGCACCGGGTGACGTCTCGCTCGGCGTGGCCGTCCGCTTCGACGGCGGCCGGGAACGGGACTTCATCGTCGATACCGGCTCGTCGCAGAGCGTCGTGTCGTCAGGGGTGGCCCGGGCGCAGTCGCTGGCCAGCACGGACCTGGCCCAGCGGCAGTCCACGGTGTGCTCGGTGATCACCGTCCCGCTCGTGCACAGCGGGCCGTGGTCCGTTCCTGGGGTGACCCTGCACCCCCAGCTCATCGGCTCCACCAACTTCGGCACCATCAGCCTGTCGGGCACCCTGGGGCTGCTGGGCTCGGATCAGCTGCGTCGCTACGGCTGGATCGTCCTCGACTACGCCGACGGCCAGATGGTGCTGGGCTGATCAGGCCAGCGCGGCGCCCAGAGCGTCCAGAAGCTCGCCGGTTCCCTTCTCGCGGATCGCCAGGGTGTCGGCGCCGTCGAGGAACACGCCCTGCTCGGTGAAGGTCAGGGTGGTGCCCGACGGGGCGGGGGCGAACTCCACCGTGGTCACCGAGACGGAGATCAACGTGTCGTCGGCCTCCATCAGGTAGCTGTACACGATGCGCTCGGCGGGCACGATGTCCCGGTAGGTGGCCTCGTAGGTGTACACCGGCCCACCCGGGGGACCGCCGCGGTTGACCTCGGTGCCGCCCACCCGGAAGTCGAGCTCGTACCCGGGAGCGCCGAACCAGCGTGCCTTCGATTCCTGGCTGGACCAGGCGGCGAAGACGAGCTCGGGCGCAACCGGGTACGTCCGTGTGAGGGTGAAGCTTCCGTGTTCGGTTGATCTGTTGGTCATTTGGGCTCCTCGGGGGTCGCGGCTGCCAGGACTTCGCCCAACCGGTCGAGCCGGCGGTCCCAGAGGGCCCGCTGGCCGGCGAACCAGTCCTCGGCCAGGCGCAGGCCTACCGGCTCGAGCCGGCAGGTCCGTGAACGCCCGACCTTCTCGGAGCGGACGACGCCGCACGACTCGAGGACGGCCAGGTGCTGGACCACGGCCGACAGGCTCATGTCGAGCGGCTGCGCCAGCTGGCTCACCGTGGCGGGGCCGCCGCTGAGGCGTTCGACCAGGTCGCGACGGGTGGGATCGCCCAGCGCCCGGAACACCTCGTCGACCGGCTGATACTTAAGCACTGACTTAAGTATCAGCGCACGAGGGGCTCCTGTCAATCATTCGGGACCGGACAACCCCAACATGTCGGTCACGCCATGGTCCCGGCCCGCCGTGTACCCGCCGTCGACCGGGAGCGCGTGGCCGGTCACGAACGACGCGTCGTCGGAGAGCAGATACGCGGCCGCGGCGGCGACCTCCTCGGGCAGCCCCATGCGCCGGCCGAGCTTGTGCTCATGGACGATGTCGGCCAGCGTCGCCTCCATGCCCGGTCCGAACACGGAGGCGGACATCGGCGTCTCAATGAACCCCGGACACACCGCGTTGACCCGGATGCCCCGCCCCGCGTAGTCGATGGCCATGTTCTTGGTCAGGATGACCACCCCGCCCTTCGACGCGCTGTAGACGCTGCCGCCTGCCGTGCCCTCGAGCCCCTCAATGCTGGCCACCGTCACCACCGAGCCGCGCTGGCCGTCGTCGCGTGGGGGCTGCGAGAGCATCTGCCCGATGACGTGCTTGGCGGTCAGGTAGGTGCCGGTGAGGTTCACTGCGATGACGCGGTTCCACTCCTCGACGGGGAGCATGTGCACCGGGCCACCTCCGGCCACGCCCGCCGCGTTGACCATGCCGTCGATGCGCCCTCCGAAGTCCACCGCGGTGCGCACCATTTCGACGACCGACGCCTCATCCGCCACGTCGACATGGGTGAAGAGCCAGTCCCCCGCGGGTGGATCGGGTGCCGGGGCGAGGTCGGCCCCGACGACGCGGGACCCCTCCGCCAGGAGTCGACCCGCCGTGGCGAGGCCGATGCCCGATGCAGCGCCCGTCACGATGTAGGTCCGGCCATCCAATCCACGCATGACGCCTCCGCTTGGTTGCGCCCGGGCGACCCGGGCTGATAGGAGCAGTGCACCGTTCTAGTCCCATCGTCTCGGGGGAGCCCACGCCATGAAGTTCGCGCTGTTCTATGAGATCCCCGTCCCTCGCCCCTGGGAGGAGGACAGTGAACTCATCGCCTACCAGAACACCCTGGAGCAGGCCATCGCCGGCGACAAGTACGGCTGGCACGCCTTCTGGACGGTCGAGCACCATTTCCTGCAGGAGTACTCGCACTGCTCGAATCCCGAGGTCCTCTACGGCGCCATCGCCTCGCGGACGGAGAACATCCGGCTCGGCTACGGCGTCCGTCTCATGCCCAAGCCGTACAACCACCCGGTGCGCACGGCGGAGTCGGTGGCGGTGCTCGACCTGCTGTCGAAGGGGCGCGTCGACATGGGGGCCGGCCGTTCGGCCACCCGGGCCGAGCTCGAGGGCTTCGGCATCGACCCCGCCGAGAGCCGCCAGATGTGGCAGGAGGCCATCGGGCACATCGTGGGCTGCTGGACCAATGACGAGTACGAATTCGAGGGCGAGTACTGGCAGATGCCGCGCCGTCGGGTGCAGCCCAAGCCCTGGCAGAAGCCGCACCCGCCGCTGTGGGGGGCCACGACCACCGATGACGGCCATGCCCAGGTGGGCGGCCTCGGCCTCGGGCTGTGCTCGTTCGCCGTCGGGCTGCCGCCGACGGAGGTCAAGCGCAAGATCGACGTCTACCGGGCTGCCGTCGAGCAGTGCACGCAGCCCATCGGGGCCTTCGTGAACAACCAGGCAGCGACCTTCACCATGGCCCTGTGCGGTCCGGACGCGGAGAAGGCGAGGGACGAGGCCCGGGAGTCGTTCGAGTGGTACCCCAAGGCGGGCGCCCGCCAGATCGCCACGCTCACGGACTGGATGGCGGAGCGCAAGCAGGATCTTGGGAACTACTCGTACGCCGCCGACATGAAGAAGAGCGACGACGATGGCACCCTCGATCTCTTGAGCCTCGAATACCTCGTCGACTCCAACGCCTGTGTGCTGGGGACGCCCGAGCAATGTCTCGAGGCGTGTCGGGCCTACGAGGCCGCCGGGGTCGACCTGCTGCTCTGCCTGGTGAACCCGTACAAAATTTCGCATGAGTCGGTACTGCAGACGATTGAGCTCATGGGCACCGAGGTGATCCCGCACTTCAGTTCCTGACGCCACAGTCCGGGGGGACCTCACTTTTGCGTCCACAGGCGTTAACCTGCGCGCCATGTGTGTTCAGCGAGGAATGGGTCCAACGACGGTGCGTGCTCGCTGTTGGCCCGCGTTGCCGCAATAGTGGTGGGGCGGTTTCGTAAGAACATGCTCAGCGCGGCCGCGCTGGTGTGCGCTGCCGCCACACTCTCGGCACCTCAGCCGGCGAGCGCGACGGTCAAGGCCAGTGGCCAAGGGCACTCGACGTCGACGGTGCAAGTGCTCCTCCTCGGGGACTCACTTGCGACCACATTGGGTCTGGGACTCTCGGAGGAGAGCGGGAAATACCACATCGACCTCCACGATGACGGCATCGTGGGCTGCGGCATAACGGACAGCGTTCACGTGGAGTACCTCAACGTGATCGAACAGATGCCCTACCCGTGCAGCCCAGACCCGGCGCCCCCGGGCTTGAGCAAATACCTCTCAGAGCCGTGGCCCGAGCAGTGGAAGGGTTGGGTCCAGAGCGACAAGCCAAAAGTGGTGATGATTCTCGATGGAAGATGGGAAGTCGCCAATCGCGACTACGGGGGACACTGGACCGACATCCTGCATCAGAAGTTCGCCGACTACACCAGATCCCAGCTGCACAATGCCATCAAGATTGCCAGCGCGGGAGGCGCGCACGTCGTGCTGCTGACGACCCCCTGTTTCGACAGCGGCACGTTTCCGGACGGAAAGGGATACCCCGAGGACAACCCGACGCGCATCCGGACCTACAACGACATGCTCTATCAGGCGGCATCGTCGGACCCCAAGGTGGTGTCGGTCGTGAACCTGTTCGGAATGGTGTGTCCCAAAGGGAAATTCTCGTCGAGCATTCATGGCGTCGTCGTTCGCTCTCCCGACGGCGTTCATTTCTCCTTGGCCGGCGGAAATCTCTTGGCGGCCAAGATCCTTCCGACAATCGAAAAGCTGGGGCGCGAGAACACGTGAGATCCCTTGACTGAGAGGTTGCCCGGCATCGGCTGACCCCGATGGGGCAGGCTTGGGGGATGGGGAGGGCGTCAGGGCGGTGGTGGATGATGTCGGCGGCACTGTTGTCGTCGGCGGCGATCACGCTGACCATGGCGGGCCCGGCGGCTGCGGCGCCGAAGAAGGGCACGACGTTGATGAGGGCTCCCAAGTTGGCTCAGACCGGCCAGGCCACCTTCTGGGATTGTCCTTCGAAGACGACCCTGTCTGCTGGTCGTCGTCAATACCCTGACGCTGCACCCGGGAGCGACCCTCGACGTCTCGTTCACGGTGCGCAACGGTGCCAAGACGCCATGCAATTACACGGCGCCATACGCGGGCATCGCACTCGGCCCCACCTCCACGACGCTGACGGCCGGGCCGTGCGGCTCGGTGAGCTTCCAGATATTGGATGCTCATGGGCACAACGTGTGGCCCGGCAATGAGGTCGTCAACTGTCCCGCCCTCGGCTCGGCCCAGCTGGCGGCCGGCGCCACCGTCTCGGGCACCGGGTCGTGGGACCAGACCAAACCCGACAGCATGCGCCGGGTGGCGCCCGGGAACTACACGCTGGTGGTCGAGAACAAGCACTTCGTTTTTCCTTTGCGCATCGACAAATCCTGAACTTTCCGACCGTTCTTCGTCGATGCTGTCGAAAGAAGCGCGCCGGGCCCGGCTCGATGAACTCTTCCAGGTGAAGGCCTCCACCGAGGGCGAGATCATTGAGCTGCTGGACGAGGAGGAGCGGACCGAGTCGTATCGAGACGAGGGGGCGACCTCGACCCAGTCCTGGGTCGTCGAGCGTTATGGCGTGGCCACCTCGACCGCCCGTGCCCTCACGCATGTCGGTACGAAGACTCGGGCCACGCCCCGGATTGCCGGGGCATTGCGTGCCGGCGAGATCTCCTTCGACAAGGTCCGTGCCGTCGCCGACGTGATCACGCCACGGAACGACCGCCAGCTGTTGGACGAGGCCCGCCGCTGCAGCGTGCGGGAGCTGGCCGATGGAGCTCGCCGCACGGCCGAGCGCTCACCCGCCTGCTCGGACGCCCTTGATCGACGTTCCCTCCGCTTCAACGACGCCAATCGCACCATGACGGTCCAGCTCCCGCCCGAGCCCTATGCCGCGACGCGAGCCCGTGTCGATGCCTGGGCTCGGGACATCCCCGACGACGGCGAGACGCCATTGGACCAGCGCCGCTGCGATGGGTTCGTGCAGAACATGTCGGGCACCTCAGCCACCCTGGCAACGTCGGGAAGCCCCTACGTCGTGGTCGCCCACGTTCCCTTGGCCGACCTCGTTGACTCAGGCGAGACGACGGACCTCCTCGGCGAGCTGGAGCGGGACGGGATGATCGACGGCGAGACGGTACGGCGCATCGCCTGCGACGCCACCATCGTGGTGGCGGTCGACGACGACGTCGGTCACACCATGTACGAGGGCCGGAACCGGCGATTCCCGACCGACGCCCAGCGCCGCGAGGTTATGCGGCGCGACCGACAGTGTCGGTTCCCGGGCTGCACGAACGTCACCTTCACCAATGTGCACCACATCGTGCCCTGGAAACCGGGCGGTCGGACGGACCTTCCGAACCTCGCGCTCGTGTGCCGTCATCACCATGGCGTGGTGCACAGAAACGGTTGGACGATGTCGGGGAATGCCAATGAGGAGCTCACCTTCATCGGCCCGAGCGGCCGGGTCATGACGTCGCGCCCCTCGCCACGCTGGGCCGCCGTCACCGCACGCCACGAGGGCTAGGGCACCAGCGCGATCTTCCCCACGGCACGCCGGCCCAGGAGGTCCTCGAGCGCGCCGGCCACGTTGTCGAGCGGATACTCGGCCGGCCGGACGGGGTCGAGCGAGCCCGCTTCCACCATGGCCAGGAGGTCGTCCAGCAGCGCCCGCTGTTCGGCCGAATGCGTCATGGCCCAGATACCCCAGTCGATGCCGATGACCGAGCGGTTCCGTAACAGGATCTGGTTCAGCGGCACCGACGGGATGTCGCCCGACGCAAACCCGATCACGAGGTAGCGGCCCCGGTCGCCGAGCGCCCTCAGAGCCGGCTCGGCCAGCGCGCCGCCGATGGGGTCCACGACCAGGTCGACGCCCGTTCCACCGGCCCACGCCCGTGCCGCGTCCTTGACTGATTCGGTGGCCGGGTCCAAAACCGCTTCTGCGCCGGCATCGAGTGCCGCCTGCCGTTTGTCTGCGCTCGATGCGACACCCAGCACCCGGCAACCCAGCGCGCGCGCCACTCCGATGGCCGCCAGTCCGATGCCGCCACCGGCGCCGAGAACGAGGACGGTCTCTCCCGGGGCAGCGTGGGCCCGGTCGCGCAAGGCGAAGAGGCAAGTGCTGTAGCTCTGCGTGAACGTGGCTGCACGGGCCGCGTCCAAGCCCTCGGGCAGGACGATGGCCGAGCCGGCCGCGACGACGACGCGGCTCGCGAAACCGCCCAGGCCGACCGATGCCAGCACCCGATCGCCCACAGCCACGCCCTGGACGTCGGGTCCGACCGCCACCACGTGACCGGCGACCTCGCTACCCGGGACGAAGGGGAGGGAGGGCTTGATCTGGTACTGCCCGGCCACGAAGAGGCCGTCCACGAAATTCACGCCGGCCGCCTCGACCGCCACGGCCACCTCGCCGGGCCCAGGATCGGGGTCGGGACGTTCCTCCACCCGCAGGACGGAAGGTGGGCCCAGCTCATGACAAACGGCGGCGCGCACGACCGGAAACGTTAATGGGCCCCCCTGGGACGTTCACCGATCTGACCGGGGTATGGGTCGCGCGCAGGATTCTTGCGCCATAACCCCAGGTCACATGGCGAGAATCCGCTCAACAGCCGTTGTCTTTCGGGAGCCGCTTAAGGGCACTTCGACCCAGGCCGAAAGTCACATATGGCCCCGCTCGAGAATCAGCAGCTCCCGGCCATTGGGACAGGCTCGGAGTCGTCTGCTGGCCGGTCGCGCTGGAGCGTTCGTCGCTGGGTGTGGATGAGCGGGATGGCGTCCATCGCCGTGTTCGTTCTCGGGGGCGTCTACGCGGTGCCCGCCGCAGTCTCTTCGCCTGACTACAGCGCGCCGCAGTCCGCTTCAGCGCTGGCGCCCTCGCATCTTCCGACGACCACGACCACGGCATCCACGACGACCACGACAACGGCTCCGGTTCCAGCGCCGGCTCCCTCACCGACACCCGCAGCCGCAGCCGCCCCCGCGTCGGCTGTATTGGCCTCGGCGACGGCTGCACCCGCCGCCCCAGCTCTGCCGACGTACGGCCAGTGCCACTGCATGCCGGGTTGCGCCGCCGCGCTGGCCTACCTCCAGGCCTATGCGGCTCCGGGCTTCGCCCTCGACTGCCCCGGGTACGCCGAGGGCCACGAGGCCATGACCTGCTCCACGGGACGCCCCAATACCCAGACGCCTGCCTGAACGGGCCGGAGATCGCCATCTCCGACGCGTGCCCTCAGGCATACATGAACGAGAGTGCCAACTCCTGGCTCCTGACGGGCCAAGCGGCGACGGAGCAGGCGAAGTTCGGCGTGTCCTACTCGTCCATCGATCCCTTCGGAGCCTGTCCGTAACGACACGCGACGGGACGTCTACCGTCGAGACGTGGAACGCAATGTGGCCCCGCTGCGGGAGCCGCCGATCATTCGTCCGGTGCGCGCCCATGAACTGGTCCTGTTGCCTGGGATCGAAGCGGCGGCCGACACCCTGTTCGAGCCCCTGGGCATCGGGCCGCTCCCTGGTCCCGGCACACCGGAGGACTTCGCCAATGCACTCGTCGTCCTGGTGGCCGGCGATCCACCGGTGGGCCTGTGCCGCATCGACGGCATGGAGGGCGGGGCGCACCTCGAGCAGCTCTCGGTCCATCCTGACCATGCCGGTCAGGGCATCGGACGGGCCCTCCTACGGGCCGGGTGCGCGTGGGCCAAAGCGCAGAACTTCGACGAGATCACCCTCGCCACCTACCGCGACGTGCCGTGGAACGGCCCGTTCTATGCCTCAGAGGGGTTCGTCGAGAGGGGTTCGGTGGACGACTTCTTGCGTTCCCACGGGATCGAACCCGAAGAACCCGTCATGGGCCGTTTCGGCGCCCGCGTCCTGATGGTCAGGACCCTGTGAGCTCGGAGTAGCGGAAGCAACCGACCAGGTGGTCGTTGATCAGCCCGCTGGCCTGCAGGTGGGCGTAACACACGGTCGGTCCCACGAAGCGGAAGCCCCTGCGGCGCAGGTCGGCGCTGAAAGCCTCGGACTCGGCGCTCACCGCAGGCAGCTGTGCGGTCCGGCGCCACTTGTTGACGAGTGTCCGCCCGCCCACGAAGCCCCAGATGTAGGCGTCGAAGGAGCCGAACTCCTCTTGCACTTCGAGGAACAGGCGCGCATTGCGCACCGTGGATTCGACCTTGGCCCGGTTGCGGATGATGCCCGGATTGAGGAGCAGCTTCTCCACCCGGGCCGGCGTGAAGCGGGCCACCTTGGCCGGGTCGAAGTCGACGAAGGCTTTGCGGTAGCCCTCCCGTCGCTTCAGGATGGTCGACCAGCTCAAGCCCGCCTGCGCCCCTTCGAGGACCAGGAACTCGAAGTGTTTGGGGTCGTCGTGCACCGGCACGCCCCATTCGGTGTCGTGGTACGCCACCATGTCGGGGTCATTTCCCGCCCATTCGCATCGCTTCAGCGTCGACTTCTCGCTCATGGCGCCACGCTAGGGGCGACGTGTGACGCCGGTGCGCTGATCCGGTACAGCACATGGCGCCGTAGCGGGCTGTCATCGGGCAGGAGTGGGTGGTCGAAATCGCCGGCCGGATCGCGCACCATGCCGATGCGCTCCATCACGGCCTGCGAACGGGCGTTCACGGTGGTCGTGAAGGCGACGATCTCGGACAGACCACCCTGACCGAATCCGTAGTCCAGCGAGGCCTTCGCCGCCTCGGTGGCGTAGCCGTGGGACCAGTGATCCGGATGGAGCCGCCATCCGATCTCGACCCCCGGCGCAATCGGCATCGCCGGCGACATCCTGTGCAGGCCGACCATGCCGATGAACGGGGCGCCGCCCGCCACCTCCACTGCCCAGAAGCCCCATCCTTCCCGGGTCATCTCGGCGCTGAAGCGATCGATCATGGCGTCGCTCTCGGCCCGGCTGGACGACGAGCCCAGCAATTCCACCACCAGCGGATGCGTGTTCAGCTCGAAGAAGGGGGTCCGGTCCACCTCGGTGAAAGGTCGTAACACCAGCCGCGACGTCACGACAGATGGCCCCGGGGAACCCGAAGGCGCCGGGTCCGGGCCCGAGCCGGATCCGGATGAGGTCGTGACTACGCCCCGGGCCGACATCGGCCGCCTTGACCACGGTCTCGGCCGCCCAGCGATAGTCCGCCTTCCCCGAGGGGGATCGTTGGATGAGATCGACGAACACCACCGCCTTGGGCAGCTTGTAGCGGGCGATATGGGCCGAGGCCTCCTCCACCACGGAGTCGGCGGACGCTTCCTTGCCCTCCGCCAATTGCACCACGGCCACCACCTCTTGGCCCCAGCGCTCCGACGGACGCCCCACCACGACCACGTCCGCCACCGAAGGGTGCCCGGCGATCGCCCGCTCCACCTCCTCGACGAAGATCTTCTCGCCACCCGAGTTCACGGTCACCGAGTCACGGCCCAACAACTCGATCTGCCCGTCGGCACGGTGGCGGGCCCGGTCACCAGGGATCGAATACCGGACGCCATCGATGACGGGGAAGGTACGTGCCGTCTTCTCCGGGTCGCCCAAATACCCGAGCGGCACATTGCCCTGCTGGGCCAGCCACCCGTTGCCCTCGTGCCCGGGCGGGAGCACGTGGGACAGCGTCTCGTCGACGACCACCGTGCCCGGGCCGGGCAGGAAGGACCCCACCTCGACGTCATCCATGGAAGTGACGTGCATCTGCGCCCCGGTCTCCGAGGAGCCGGCCGAGTCCGAGATGACCAAGTTCGGAATGCGCTCCACCGCCATGGCCCGCACGGCCGGCGTCAGTGGCGCCCCGCCGTTCCCGACGGCGAAGAACGCCGAGAGGTCATAGGACTGCTTGTCGAGCTGCAGCAGCAAGGGCCGCAGCACGGCATCGCCCACGATGGTCATGGAATTGGCCTTCTCGCGCTCGACCACGGCCCACACGTCCGGCGGGTCGACCCGGTGCGTGTCGTCGGGGAAGATCAGCGTGGCCCCCGTGGCCATCAGCATGAAGCAGGCCCATTGCGCCGCACCGTGCATGAGCGGCGGCAGGATCATGAGGCGCACCGGGTAGCTCGATGCCAACCGCTCGGTCAGGTTCTCGTAGCTGGTGACGACCTGCCACGAGCCGACCTGGCGGCCCCCCATGGCCGCCATGAAGATGTCGTGCTGGCGCCACAGCACGCCCTTGGGCATGCCCGTCGTGCCCCCCGTGTAGAGCACGTAGAGGTCGTCGGGGGAGGGGTCCACCGGTGGTCCCTCGGGCGAGGATGCGGCGAGCGCCTCCTCGTACCAGACCGCCCCGGGGAGGAGGGCGTTGCCTGACTCGTCCTCGACCTGGAGCAGCACCTCGGGAGGCGAGTCCAGCGTGGGCAGGACCTCGGCCAGCGTCGGGGCCAGCGAGGAGTGGAGGATCATGGCCTTGGGCTTGGCGTCGTTGAGCAGGTACTGCAGCTCCTCGCCCACGTAGCGGTAGTTGACGTTGAACGGGGCGACACGGGCCCGGTACGAGCCCAGCATCCCCTCGAGATACTCGTTGCCGTTGTACAGCGCCAGAGCCACGTGGTCCTGGCCCGACTCCCAGCCCGCCAGGTCGGCCCGCTCCTTGTGCACGCCCAGGCCGCGGCCGTGCAGGTAGGAGCCGAGGCGGCGGGAGCGCTCCTGCAGGTCGGCGTAGCTCAGGCGGCGGTCGCGCCACACAATGCATTCCCGGTCGGCCAGGGTCTCGACGAGCGTGTCGAAGGCCTTGGCCAGGTTGAACTGAACGGTGGTGTCGGGCACGGCCTGGCACTGTACCGGCGATCATGGAATGTGCCGGTCGGGGGATCATCGGCAAAGATCACGGCGTGGACATCCGCAATCCAGCCACCGGTGAGGTCCTCACCACCATCGACAGCCTGACGGCCGAGCAGACCGACGCGGCCATCGCCAAGGCCGCCGCCGCCTTCGACGAATGGCGTGCCGTGGCGCCGGGGGACCGGGCCCGCCTGCTGCGCCGCTTCGCCGCCGCCGTCGACGCCGACCTCGTGCAGCTGGCCGCCCTGGAGGTGATCAACGCCGGCCACGTGCTCGGGAACGCGCGCTGGGAGGCGGGCAACGTGCGCGATGTCATTGAGTTCTACGCCGCCGCACCCGAGCGCCACAGCGGCCGGCAGATCCCCGTCCCCGGTGGCCTCGACGTCACCTTTCACGAGCCGCTCGGGGTGGTGGGCATCATCGTGCCCTGGAACTTCCCGATGGCGATCGCCGGGTGGGGCTTCGCGCCGGCGCTGGCCGCCGGCAACACCGTGGTGCTCAAGCCGGCCGAGCTGACGCCGCTCAGCGCGCTGCGCATCGGCGAGCTGGCGCAGGAGGCGGGCATCCCCGAGGGCGTCCTGCAGATCCTCCCCGGCAAGGGCAGCGTGGTGGGCCAGCGCTTCGTCGACCATCCGGCCGTGCGCAAGGTCTGCTTCACCGGCTCCACCGAGGTGGGGCGCACGGTCATGGCGGGGTGCGCCCAGCAGATCAAGCGCGTCACGCTCGAACTGGGTGGCAAGAGCGCCAACATCGTCTTCGCCGACGCCGACCTCGAGCTGGCGGCGGCCCGGGCGCCCTACGGCGTGTTCGACAACGCGGGCCAGGACTGCTGCGCCCGCTCGCGGATTTTGGTGCAGCGGTCCGCCTACGAGCGCTTCATGGAACTGCTCGAGCCGGCCGTCGCCGGCGTCAAGGTCGGTGATCCGACACTCGAGGAGACCGAGATGGGCCCGCTCATTTCGGAGGCCCACCTGGCCAGCGTGGCCTCGTTCGTCCCCGATGATGCGCCCGTGGCCTTCCGCGGCAGCTGCCCCGACGGCCCGGGCAACTGGTTCGCCCCGACCGTGCTGGCACCGGTCGACCCCGGCGCCCGCGCCGCCACCGACGAGATCTTCGGGCCCGTCGTCGCGGTGATCCCTTTCGAGGACGAGGCCGACGCCGTCCGCCTGGCCAACGACACGCCCTATGGATTGAGCGGTTCGCTCTGGACGCGCGATGTCGGCCGGGCGCTGCGCGTGGCCCGGGCCGTCGAGACAGGGACGCTGTCCGTCAACTCGCACTCGTCGGTGCGCTACTGGACGCCCTTCGGCGGCGCCAAGCAGTCGGGCATTGGGCGCGAGCTCGGGCCCGATGCGCTCGAGGCGTTCAGCGACGTGAAGAACGTCTTCATCAGCTCGGAATAATCGGCAGGAGGAATCACATGAGCGAGACAACCCCGTACGCCAGCCGTCTGGTGGGCCGCGTCGCCGTCGTCACCGGCGGCGCCAGCGGCATCGGAAAGGCGATGTGCGAGCGCTTCGCCAGCGAAGGCGCCTCGGTCGCCGTGGTCGACCTCGACGAGGAGACCGGGGGCGCAGTGGCGGCATCGGTCGACGGCATGTTCGTCAGGGCCGATGTGACGTCCTCCGACGAGGTGGAAGCCCTGTACGGCGAGGTCGCCGGCCGCTACGGCGGGATCGACATCTGCTGCAACAATGCCGGCATCAGCCCGCCCGACGACGACTCCATCCTCGACACCGGACTCGAGGCCTGGGACCGGGTGCAGCGGGTCAACCTCACGTCGGTCTACCTGTGCTGCAAGCACGCGCTGCCGCACCTGCTGGCGCGCGGCAAGGGGTCGATCATCAACACGGCGTCGTTCGTGGCCGTCATGGGGGCGGCGACGAGCCAGGTCAGCTACACGGCATCGAAGGGCGGCGTGCTGGCCATGTCGCGTGAGCTCGGCGTGCAGTTCGCCCGGCAAGGCGTGCGGGTCAACGCGCTGTGCCCGGGGCCGGTGAACACGCCGTTGCTCCAGGAGCTCTTCGCCAAGGACCCCGAGCGGGCGGCCCGGCGCCTGGTCCACATTCCGATGGGCCGCTTCGGTGAGGCGACCGAGATCGCCGCCGCGGCGGCGTTCCTGGCGTCGGACGACTCGTCGTTCATCACGGCGTCGACCTTCCTCGTCGACGGCGGGATCTCGGGGGCCTACGTCACACCGCTGTGATCAGCCGCCGAGGCTGGTGCGCAGTTCCTGCACTTCGTGGCGCAGGTCGGCCACCTCGGCCCTGAGCTCTTCGAGTTCGGCCCGCAGATCATCCGGCGGCTGCCGGCGAACGGGGCTGATCGGCGGTCCGGAGCCGGGACGAGGGTCGTGGCCCAGCGTTCCTCCTTCTGCCCCGGCAGGCGCCCGACGTTGTGGGCCAGCGGCTCCTCTCGGGCGTGGAGAAGGTCCAGCTCGTGATCGATCTCGTCGAGGCTGTCGAACTTCGCCATGCGCTCGGTCCGGATGCGCAGCTCGCCGATGGTCTGGGGTCCGCGCAGCAGGAGCACGGCCAGGACGGCGCATTGGCGGGCATCGAGGGCCAGCGTCTCGTCGAGGACCTGGCGGTAGCGGACGACGGAGCGGCCGTGCGACGGCAGCACGAAGCGCACCAGCTTGCGGTCCTTGAGCTCGTCGAGCGCGGCGAGCACCGTGGTCTCGTCGTAGGCGACGACCGGTTCCCGGTTGGAGGTCTGATTGCAGGCCGCCTGGAGGGCGTTGATGGTGAGGGGGTACTGCTGGGGCGTCGCCAGGCCCTTCTCAATCAGCGCGCCCAGCACACGGGCGCATTCGGGGCTCAGCAACATGCGGGGAAGCATACGATCAGCTGGGCCCGGAGAGCTCGAGCGGGGCGGCCAGGGAGGGACCGGACGTCCCGGAGCCACGGTGGTCCGGGAAGCGGCAGGGTGGAGCTGAAGGGCGTGGAGAGCGGCCACAAACCCGCCGCGACCGGCGCCGGCGTGCGCTACCGGTCGGCTGGAAGACAACATGCATATGATTTCGCACGCAACCATGGGGAAGCGACGGGAAAGTTGATGCTCGGCGCGTGCACGTTGGACGATTGCGGGTCTGTTGTTAGCGGTCGCTGTTCCCACCATGCACCGACCGCCGCGCCCGCCTCGGCGGCAAGCGGTCCGTACGCGCTCGTCACGGTGTCCGGCGCGTCTCTCTCCGACGTCACGGTGGGCGCTCCCTTGAGCCTGACCCCGGCGTTCTCGCCTCTCGACCACCGATTACGCGCTGCGCTGTGGTGCGGGGACCAACCGGGTCACGTTCGGGTTCACCGGGAGCGGTGGTCCGATCACGGTGGGAACCAACCAACAGGCGTCGGTCGTCTCCGGGAATGACGTCAACGTGTCGCTGAACCTCGTACCGAACCAGGCGGCAGTCATTTACGCCCCCAATCCGGCGGATGCCGGCCTCGGCCAGACCGAGTACTGGGTCCGCTGTCTCCCACCGGACTTCCCTGCCTTGCAGGTCAATCGGCCGGGCCGTCGTCACCGGGATGGACCCGGGGTACTACTTCACCGGCAACATCACGAGCGGCGACAGTGCGTACTACGCCATGGTGCTCGACGGGAACGGCACACCGGTCTGGTATCAGAAACTCCGGCCGCCAACGGTGGCGCCGTCAACGTGGAACCCCTGGGCGGCGACACCATCGCATGGACCGGGGTCTACGGCACGGGCACCTCGGGCAACGCCTACACGGCGTTCAATCTCGACACGCAGACCGCCTCCTCGCTCCCGGCGGCGGTGTCGCCGACGGACCTCCACGAGCTCGACCTGCTGCCGAACGGCGACCGGATGATGATCTCGAGCCCACTCGAGTCACTCGACCTCTCGGCCCTCGGGCCCGGGTCCGACAGCATCAGCGGCGCGACGACGCCGGCTTCGGCGGCGGACGACACCATCGCGGGCTGCGTCGTGCAAGAGGTGAATCCCAGTAATCAATCCGTCTGGACATGGGATGCCGCGGCACACGTCGGACCCGACGAGGTCAACACCGTCAGCGGGCAACCCGATGCGGGACCCCCGTGGCTGCTGGACTCGGTCAACGGCACACCGTACGCCGACATCTACCACTGCAACTCGGTGGCCGTGGACGAAGACACTGCCAGCCCCTACTTCGGCGATGTGCTCGTCTCCATGCGTCACCTCAACGCCGTCTTCCTGATCGACCACGCCACTGGCAATGTCATCTGGAAGATGGGGGGCACGAGCTTCACGCCGAATGACCCCGAGTCGGCGCAGAGCGACCCCGGCACAACATCTCGCAATCGGCAGCGATCCTCGAGTCGGGATTCTGCGGACAACACGACGCCCGGTTTGTCGCCACGCCGAACCCGGCCGTCGAAGACGTGAGCATCTACGACGACCACACCAATTGCACCGGCGCGGCACGCGGAGCCGAGTACGCCATTGACGCAGGTGCCGGTACCGCGACACTGGACTACCAGTACGTCCAGCCCCAAGGGTTGCGCGCCGGCGCGACCGGCAGCTTCCGCCGGATGCCCGATCCCTCCAACGCCATCGGTTCGGGAAGCAGCATCGTCGGCTGGGGTTATGCACAGGGATTCCTCTCGGGCTACACGGAGGTGGACAGCACGGGCGGGGTCCTCGCCGACGTTCGGTTCCCGAACGGCGAAGTGAACTATCGAGCCATCAAGGTCGACGCGGCGCAGGTGAACCTCCCCTTGCTCAGACAGACGGCCGGTTGGACCGGTGCGACGATCCCACCCCCGCCGCCCCCGGCGGCGGCGAGCACGGGCTGGGACGCCGAGTGCCGTCTCGCTCAACAAGCCGATCGTCGGCATGGCCGCCACGTCACGACGGGGGCGGCTACTGGCTGGTGGCCAGTGACGGCGGGATCTTCAGCTACGGCGACGCGCCGTTCGAGGGCTCTGCCGGTGGCCGTCTCGCTCAACAAGCCGATCGTCGGCATGGCCGCCACGCCCGACGGGGGCGGCTACTGGCTGGTGGCCAGTGACGGCGGGATCTTCAGCTACGGCGACGCGCAGTTCTACGGTTCCACCGGTGGGCTCCCTCTCAACAAGCCGATCGTCGGCATGGCCGCCACGCCCGACGGCGGCGGCTACTGGCTGGTGGCCAGTGACGGCGGGATCTTCAGCTACGGCGACGCGCAGTTCTACGGTTCCACCGGTGGGCTCCCTCTCAACAAGCCGATCGTGGGCATGGCCGCCACGCCCGACGGCGGCGGCTACTGGCTGGTGGCCAGTGACGGCGGGATCTTCAGCTACGGCGACGCGCAGTTCTACGGTTCCACCGGTGGGCTCCCTCTCAACAAGCCGATCGTCGGCATGGCCGCCACGCCCGACGGCGGTGGCTACTGGCTGGTGGCCAGTGACGGCGGGATCTTCAGCTACGGCGACACCGTATTCGTGGGCTCCGCCGGCGGACTGCCGCTCGCCAAGCCGATCGTGGGCATGACGGCCAATCCCGGTGGGGGCGGCTACTGGCTGGTCGCCGGTGACGGCGGGATCTTCGACTACGGCCTCGCCCGGTTCTTCGGCTCAGCGGCCGGAGGGTGATCAGCTGGGTCCGGAGACCTCGAGCGGGGCGGCCAGGTAGGGACCGGACGGCCCGAAGCCGAGGTGGGCCATGGAGACCGGCCGCGGCGGTCCGGGAAGCGGCAGGGTGGAGCTGAAGGGCGTGTAGAGCAGCCACAGGCCCGCTGCGTTGGCGAAGACCGATTCCTCGCCCGGACCCTGGCCCTGCGAGTTCGAGCCGAGCAGCGGCGCGGTGGCCTGGTCGCTGCACGGTCCGAGCGGCCCGGTGCAGCGCGCCGCCCCGATGGAGTAGCCGGGCTGGTTGAACCAACCGCCTGAGTAGAAGAGGTAGTAGGCGCCGCGGACCAGCTCGAGCTGCGGTGCCTCGACGATGTGTCCCTGCCAGGATTCGTCCGGGCTGAAGATCGCAGTCGGCTGCCCGACGAGATGCACCCCGTCGGCGCTCAAGGGCTGGCTGTAGATCTGCGTGTCGACGGTGTTCGACCGTGCGTTCTGGTCGGACTTCCAGATCATGTACGGCTGCCCGTCGGCGTCGTCGAAGACGCGGGGGTCGATGGAACCGCCGAGCGACTGCTGGCAGATGAACGGGACCGCTGACGGTATGTAGGGCCCGGCGACGGCGGTGCTGATGGCGGCGCCGATGCACATCGTCGACGGCGACACGCCCTTGAGCTGCGAGGTGAAGTACAGCAGGAAGTGGTGGCCGAACTGCGCCACGTCGGGCGCCCACATGACGCCGGGCTCGGCCCAGGCGGGCGGGTCGGGGAGCGCGTCGGTCGGGGCGCCCCACTGGCCGACGGACGTGCCGGAACGGACGGGCACGTTCTGGGGCACCTTGTCCTGTGAGGTGAAGAGGTAGTAGCGGCCGCCCTGCTGCATCATGAACGGGTCGGGCTGATCGGCGCCCGAGTTGATGGTGAACCCGGGCGTCGACGGGTCCGAGAGCGCCGGCGGGTCGAAATAGGGCGTTTGCAGGCCCAGAGCGGTGTCGCCGGCTGCCGCGCCGAGCGCGCCGGTGGAGAGGTACTGCGTCGGCGACACCGAAGCGCCGCCGTCGCGACGGGCCCCCGCCCCGATGACGCCGAGCCCGAAGATGACGCCCAGCGCGAGCCCGATGGCGAGGATGCCGCGACGTCGCCGGGTCGGCCTCACCATGGGGAAGAACTGGGGATGGATGTGGTCGCTCTTGGGGATGACGCTGAGAAAGATGGGGAGAACATAGGGATTTCGCGATACGCCATTGACCCTTTGTCGCTGGGTGGCGCAAGGTGTCCCCAGTTCGGAAACGACAGCCCACCGAACCTCAAGCGAGCACCGCAAGGTGGGAGCGAGGGAAGCCCGAAGGGAAGCCGCAAGGCGGAACGGGGGGAAGCCGAGAGAACGCTGCAAGGCGGGATCGAGGGAAGGGAGCGAGCCCCGCGAGGGGAGCGTGACTGGAGTGGGCAAGAGGATCCGACTGAAGGTGGTCCGTGGTGTGTCACGGTGGCTTCCCTGGAGCCGCCGGGGCCGGCTCGGGCGGGGATTGTCCGACACGATCCCCGCGCGGTGCCAGCGGTCCATCGTTGACGTGGCCCCGAGGAGCACGGGAGGCTTCGGCCGAACGGTTACTCGGGGTTGCGTCGCGTCCGGGCCCATGATGCCTCCGTACTCCGTTCCGTTCCCCATGTCTGGGTAACGGCCGTGGGGGGCTTCTCCCGCGAAGATCCTCAGGAAAATGCGGCCCAGAGCCTGGCCGGGCGCTCGCCTGCCGCCACCTGGCGGTTCAGCTCGGCCTGGACCAGGGACAGGTCGTCGGGATGCGTGACCCCGATGCAGCGGCCCTGTGCCGGCAGCACGGTGAACGAGCTGGTGGCCAGGGATTCGCCGACCACCTCGGGGAGCAGGACCTCGGACTCCTCTGAGGCGTCCGAAGCGGCATCCATGGCGGCCTGGAGGACTTTGTGGAAGGCGGGGGTGAACCCCCACAGGTTCATGGAGACGCGGGAGTCCGGCGAGAGCTCGGCCGGCTCCCGGCCGTCGCCTGACACGAAGCCTCCCTCGGGCGTCCGGGTCACCTGTCGACGCTCGTCCACGCCGAGGAGCGTGCCGTCGTCGGCGACACGGCAGATGCCCCGGGTGACCGGCGAGGTCCCGACCACGGCATCGTCGAGGCGGTAGCCCACGAGGGCATTGGCGTCGGGGTCCGCCTCGAGGTGCGTCACGAGTTGGGCGCACGCCGCTCGGCCGTAGATGTCGTCGGCGTTGCCCACGCCGTAGGGGCTGTCGCCCACGTGGTCGGACGCGCTGAGGACGGCGTGCACGGTGCCCAACGGGGCCGGTTGGCTGGCGAAGCGCACGTCGACCGCCCCGGGCCACGTGCGCTCGACGTGGTAGCGGATGGCCGGGCCGGTGCTCGGGCCCAGGACCAGGACGATGGTGCCGAACCCGGCCGCGACGGCGTCGGAGGCCACCAGGTCGATGACGGCCTCGCCGTTGGGGCCCACCGGCGCCAGCGGCTTGCAGCCGCCGTAGCGGCGGGCCCGACCGGCGGCCAGGATGACCAGCGCCGGATCAGCCCGGGTCATGTGCTCCAGCGGAGGATGGCGCTGGCCCAGGTCATGCCGCCGCCGAAACCGGTCAGGAGGAGGTGGTCGCCCTCGTGGACACGGCCGGTCTCGAGGGAGTCGTAGAGGGCCAGCGGGATGGAGGCGGACGAGGTGTTGCCGTAGCGGTCGATGACGACGGCGGTGCGCTCCTCGGGGATGCCGAGACGTTGGCAGGCGGCCTGAATGATGCGGAGGTTGGCCTGGTGCGGCACCATCAGCGAAATGTCGTCGGGCCCCAGTCCTGCATCGGCCATGGCCCGCTCGGCCGATTCGACGACCACCCGGACAGCCCGGCGGAAGACCTCCTTGCCGTCCATGAAGAGCGTGCCCCCGTGCTCGCACTTGAGGAGGTGCCTGAGGGACCCGTCGGAGTTCAGGTTCCAGCTGATCAGGCTGCCGGGTCCCTCGACGGGTTCCACCACCACGGCGCCCGCTCCGTCGCCCACGATGATGGCGATTTTGCGGTCGTCCATGTCGGTGATCTTCGAGAGGGTCTCAGAGCCGACCAGGACGATCGGGCCGGAGCCGATGGAGATCAGGCCCGCCGCGGTGACGAGTCCGTAGACGAAGCCCGAGCAGGCGGCATTGAGGTCGAAGGCGCCGCCCTTCATTCCGATTCCGTGCTGGACGCTGGGGGCGGTGCCGGGGACGATCCCGTCGGGCGTCGTGGTGGCGAGAATCAGGTTGTCGATTTCTTCGGCAGTCCTGCCGGCCCGGGTCATGGCCGCGACCGCCGCTTCAATGGCCAGGCCCGAGGTCGTGCCGCCGATGTGGCGTTCGCGGATGCCGGTGCGCTCGACTATCCAGGCGTCGCTGGTGTCGAGGTTGACGGCCATGTCGTCGTTGGTGACGATCTTGTCGGGAACCGCAATGCCCCAACCTGTGATTTTGATGCCCGTCACACGGTGGATCCGGAGCGTACGGCGTGGATGCCCACGAACCCTGCGTCCCCGTAGATGATGCCCCCGGTGTTCACCGCGACGCCGATGCGTGCCCCGGCGACCTGGCGGTCCCCGGCCCGGCCGCGGAACTGCGTCGCCAGCTCGACCACCTGGGCCAGGCCGGTGGCACCGAGCGGATGGCCGCGGCCGACGAGGCCACCGCTCGGATTCACGACGAGACCGGGGGAGTCGATGCCGGTGTCGCCCGCCTCGGTGGCGGGACCGGCATCACCCGGCGCGAAGAAGCCGAGCGACTCGAGCGCGAAGAGCTCCTCGGCGGAGGTGGCGTCGTGCAGCTCGAGCAGGTCGGCGTCGCCCGGTCCGAACCCGAAGGCTTCCCACGCCGCGTCGGCGGCCTGCGCCAGCCGGTCGTGGTAGTCGATCGAGCCGTTTCCTGAACGCGCCACCGAGCCGATGATACGGGGCGCCGCGGCCGGGGCGGGGACCGCCGGGCCGCCGAGCACCACCGCCGCCGCGCCGTCGGTGAACGAGCTGCACATGAGCCGGGTCAGCACGCCGGCCACCTGGGGGGACTCGAGGACCTCGTCGATGCGTCACGCGCCGTTGGAACTGGGCGAGCGGGTTGCGGGCAGCGTGCTCGAAGGCCTTGGCGGCGGCGGCGGCGATCTGGCGCACCGTGGCGCCGACCTCGGCCATGAGACGGTGGGCCCAGCCGTTGTTGAGGCCCATCAGGATGCTGCCGGCGGGATTGTCGTCGGCGTGTCGGCGGTCGTGCAGGTCGTGCCGGTATTCAGCCGGGAGCCCGTCCTCAATGCCGGCGATGGTGCCGGCCCGGTCCCCGGTCCACATCTTCTCGACGCCGAGGGCCAGCACGGGCCGGTCCTGGGCGATGGCCGCCATGGTGGCCAGGTGCAGCGAGGAGCTCCCGCCGGCGCACGAGTTGTCCACGTTGACGATGGCGACCTCACTGAGACCGGCCTTGCTGAGCCAGGTCTGGCCCTTCATGCACCCCTGGTCGCTCAGGCGACCGGCCATCGCATTGCCGACGATGACGAGACCGAGCTCGTGGGCCGAGACACCGGCGTCGCCGAGCGCCTCGTGCACCACCTCATAGGCCATGGCGTCGGGTTCCTGGTCGCGCCGGCTCATGTCGCTCATGCCGGTGCCGAGGATGGCGACGTCGGTTGGGTTCATGCGGACGCTCCTGCAAGGGCCTGGTGGTCTTCTCTGACGAAGGCAGCCCGCAACTGCCCGAAATGCTCGACGGCCGGTGAGCCCGCCACCATCACCAGAATGTGACGGGCGCCGGCGTCGGCGTAGCGGCCGAGCGCGGCGGCGCAGGTCTCGGGCGAGCCCGCCACCAGGTGGCGGTGGAACGCCTTGGGCGGGAGGCGGTAGAGGTCGGACAGCCACTGGGCGCCCTGGACGGGCGCCTGGTCGTCATCGCCGACACAGGCAAAGACGACGACACCGGCCTGCACGGCCTCGGGATCTCGGCCGGCCTCGGCCGTCTCGCTCCGCAGGGCCGCCAGGGCGGTCCCGTACTCGTCCGGGGCGAGGAAGAGGGGCACCCAGCCGTCGCCGACGGCGGCGGCCCGCCGGCGGGCTGCCGCGCTGGCGCCCCCGAACCACAGCGGAACGGGCACCGAAGCCGGCTCCTGCACATAGTCGGCGCCGCCCTCGTCAGGGCCGGCCCAGGCACGGCGGAGCCCGGCGACGCCCTCGTCCATCAGCTGGCCTCGGCGGCGGTAGTCGACGCCGGCCCGCACGTACTCGTGCTCGTGGATGCCCACGCCCAACCCGAGCACGAAGCGCCCGTCGGAGAGGTGTTGGATGGCGGTGGCCTGCTTGGCCACGACGGAGGAGGGGCGGAGCGGCAGCTGCAGGACGCAGGTCCCGAGGAGGGGCCGGGTGGTCGTGACGGCTGCCACGGCGAGCGTGGTGAACGCCTCGGCAATGGGGTGGGGCCAGTAGAGGTGGTCGACGGCCCACAAGGAGTCGGCCCCGGTGGCCTCGGCCTGGCGGCACAGCTCGGCCACGTCGGAAGCGGCTCCGGTCGTACTCCGGGTACTACCATCTTCTGCAACGAGTTCTCCCTGCGTGGTAGCGGGGAGGATGAACCCCAGGGTGGGTCGCGGTACTCCACTTCCTACCGGGGTCACACCCTCATAATACGCCGGTGGCCGTGGGCGTGACTATTCGGTAACGGGAGCGGGCGAAGGTTGGTGCACCGCCCCCGAGGCGCCTCCGGGTGTGCCCAGGACCGAGAGGGTGCAGCGGGCCTCGCAGATGGCCCGTCCCTCGTCGTCGGTGAGGGAGATGCGCCAGACCTGGATGGTGCGCCCGACCCGCACCGGCGTCGCCTCGGCGGTCAGATGGCCATCACGTACGGAGCGCAGGTGGCTGGCGTTGAGCTCGATCCCGACCACGCTGCGACCGGGCTCGGCGGCCAGGGCGCCGCCGATGCTGGCAGCCGATTCGGCCAGGAGGGCCGAGACCCCACCGTGGAGGATGCCGTAGGGCTGGTGCACCTTCCACGTGACCGGTATGCGCATGACCACACGCTGAGGCCCGGCCTCGAGGATGTCGACGTCGAGGAGCTCGTGAATGCTCGCGGTGCCGTCGGGCGGCACCGGCCCGTCATCGGGGCGTGTGGTCATCGCCGAAGGATAACGGCGCGCCGTTAGCCTGACCGCGTGCCCGATGTGGTCGACCTGCGCAGCGACACCGTCACCCGACCCACGCCGGCCATGCGCCGCGCCATGGCGGAGGCGGAGGTCGGCGACGACGACTACGGCGAGGACCCGACCGTCCGGACGTTGGAGGAGGCCTTTGCGGCGCGGGTCGGCAAGCCGGACGCCTTGTTCGTGCCTTCCGGTGTCATGGCGAACCAGATTGCGCTGCGGGTGCTCACGAAGCCGGGCACGGCGGTGGTGGCGGGGCGGCGCCAGCACGTCGTCGCCTACGAGTACGGCGCGGCGGCGCTGAACGCCGGCATTCAGTTCGTGGCGGTCGACGACGCCGACGGCACGATCGACGCCGAGCGACGTGCGGTGGGCCCGTCACGGCGCGGCGCACCATCAGCCCGAGGTGTCGCTCGTCAGCATTGAGAACACGCACATGGCCGCGTCGGGCGCCCCGTGGCCGATGGACCGGCTGGACGCGGTGGTCGACGCGGCCGGGCCCGTTCCCATCCACATGGACGGGGCCCGCCTCTTCAATGCCGAGGTTGCGAGCGGCATTGCCGCCGCCGCGTGGGCCGCGCCGGTGACGACCGTGATGTGCTGCCTGTCGAAGGGCCTCTGCGCGCCCGTGGGGTCGCTGTTGGCCGGACCCGAAGACGTGATGGCCGAGGCGCGCCTGGCCCGCAAGCGCCTGGGCGGGGGCATGCGCCAGGCGGGCGTGCTCGCGGCACCGGGCCTCATTGCGCTGGGGGACATGGTCGGGCGCCTGCACCAGGACCACGCCCGGGCGGCACGGCTGGCCCTGGCCGTGGCCGAGCGTTGGCCGGCCTGCGGGCTCGACCCGGCCTCGGTGCGCACCAACATCGTCACCTTTTCCCACCCCGAGCCGGAGAAGCTGCTGGCGCACCTCGACGGTCAGGGTGTCCTGGCCCATGCCATTGCGCCGGGAGTCGTCCGCTTCGTCACGCACCACGACGTCGACGACGCCGGGGTGGCCCGGGCCATCGCTGCACTGGAGGACGCACCGTGAAGATCCGCATCGGTATCAGCGCCGGCGGGCGAGGACATCGGGCCCGAGGCCATGGTGGCGCTGGCGCAGGGCATCAGCGCGACCGGCTTCGACTCGCTCTGGCTGCCCGAGGTCCTCACCCGGCCGGGGCCTGACCCGCTGGTCGGCCTGGCCTGGGTCGCCGGGGCCTGTCCGGGGCTCAAGGTCGGGACGACCATGCTGCTGCCGGGGCGCAACCTGGTCTGGCTGGCCAAGGCGGTGGCGACGCTCGACGTGCTCTCGGGCGGCCACTTCCTCGTGACCTTCGTCCCGGGTCTCGCGGTCGGCGGCGAGCGCAGCGCCATCGGTCATTTCCAGCGCGGCCCGCGCGGAGCAGATGGAGGACGCGCTGCCGGTGCTGCGCCGCTTGTGGGCCGGCGAGGTGGTCAGCCACGAGGGTCCGGCCGGATCCTTCGACGACGTCTCCGTCTCGCCGCAACCGGTGCAGCATCCCTTCGACGTCTGGCTGGGCGGGAACGTCCCCGCCGCACTGGAGCGCTGCGGACGGCTCGCGGACGGGTGGCTGCCCGCCTTCTGTACGCCGGACGACGCCGCCGAGGGCAAGGCCGTGATCGACCGAGTGGCGGGCGAGAACGGCCGGGCCATCAGCCCGGAGCATTTCGGGGTCAGCCTGGCCTACGCGCCCGAGGGGACGGACCTCGGCACGTTGGCGTCGTCGCCGTTGGCCCGGCGGGCCCGGGGCCGTCCGCTGGAGGAGATCATCCCGGTGGGGCGCGGCGGCTTGCGCCAAAAGCTCGAGCAGTTTCTCGAGGTCGGGTTCTCCAAGTTCGTCGTGCGCCCGATGGCGCCGCCCGGGGAGTGGCAACGCGAACTGGAGCGACTGGCGGAGGCGGTGGGCGACCTGCAGACGTGACGGGGGCGCCGCGACCGACCCCTACGCTGCCACCCATGCCTCTCACCCTCATGGCGGTCCACGCCCATCCTGACGACGAAGCGATCAGCACGGGCGGGATCCTCGCCCGCTACGCGGCCGAAGGGGTGCGGACGGTGCTGGTCACGTGCACCAACGGCGAGCTCGGGGACGCGCCCGGAGGGATCAAGCCGGGCGAGCCGGGTCACGACGAGTCGGTGGTGGTGCCGTTGCGGCGTCACGAGCTCGAAGCCAGTTGCAAGGTGTTGGGCGTGTCCCACCTGGAGCTGCTCGGCTACCACGACTCGGGGATGGAGGGCTGGCGACAGAACGACGCCCCCGGTTCCTTCTGGCGGACACCGGTGCCGGACGCGGCGAACCGGCTGGCCGCGCTGCTGCGTGTGTACGAGCCCCAGGTGGTCGTCACGTATGACGAGAACGGCTTCTACGGGCATCCCGACCACATTCAGGCCAACCGCGTGACGCATGCAGCGATTGCGGAGTGGGGCGTCCCGACCAAGCTCTACTACACGGCCATGGCCCGCTCGCGGCTGCACGGCTTCCGCGACATCATGGCCGAGGCCGGCATGGAAGTGCCCGAAGAGGTGCAGGAGAACCCCGACTTCGGGACGCCGGACGAGCTGATCACGACGACGGTCGACTGCAGCGCCTTCACCAAGCAGAAGTACGCGTCGCTCGCCGCGCACGCGAGCCAGAGCGACAACATCTTCTTCCTGAAGATGGGTGAGGACGTGTTCGGCACCATCATGGGATCCGAGAGCTTCGTGCGGGTGCAGGACTCGACGGGGGCGCCGGTCCCCGAGGACGACCTGTTCGCCGGGCTCCGCTGATGTCGTCGCCGGCCTGAGAGTGGGGACCGGCAACCCGGCAACATCCCGAGCCGGGCCTGCGCCCCACCGGGAGAGAGGGGCGCAGAACCCGGTCCGGTGTGGTCCCTACGTCGCGGTGCCGGCCGGGGTGGTGCCGGCGCGAGCGTGGGGAACCGATCCGACGAGACACAGAACGGCGGCGGCGGCGAAGACGACCGCAGCCAGTATCTCGATGGTGAAGGCCTCCTTGGCGAAAGGGGCAACCCAGGAATCCTTGAAGCCGAACAGCCCGACGCCCACCGACAGGAGGAAGCCGGCGATGGTGGAGAGGACGAACCCGAACCCGATGACGGCGGCCCAGAGCCGGCGGACCACCACGACGCCGATGCCGATGACGAGCCCGGCGATCGACTGCAGCAGGAAGAGGGGGCCGATGGTGGGGATGGAGCGGTAACCGTCGGCCTCGCTCCAGAGGTGGAAGTGGACGTAGGCGGACCAGACCAGGAGCGCTCCACCGATGACGAAGGTGGCGGTGGCGGCCAGGTCCAGGGGGCGACGGGAACGGCCGGGGCCGATCACCAAGAGGGCGCGGATGCTGTCCATACGAGGCATCCGGAGACGAGCCCCTTCGTGGATGTCGGCGCTGGTGGTGGCCACGGGAGGAATACGGGCAGGGGCACCGGCAGGGATTGGCGAATCCCCAGCGTGGGCCCGTCCGTATACCTGTGGATGAGAGAATCTCGTGTGACCGAGGGCGGCGAGCTGTCCGACGAGGCCCTCCTGGCCGGCATGGCACTGGGAGACCAGTCCGCCGCCGTCACCTTCACCCGGCGCTACCAGCGTCGGGTCTTTGGCCTGGCCTATTCCATGACAAGCGACTCCGGGCTGGCCGAGGACGTGGCCCAGGAGGCGATGATCCGGGTATGGCGCCACGCCCCCGTGTTCGATCCGCGGCGGGGGTCGGTGACCTCATGGGTCCTGACGATCGCCCGGAATCTGGCCATCGATGCACTGCGTCTCCGTCGCTCCGTGCCGGCCGACCCGGACGATTTCGCCGCCACCGCCATGGCCAGCGCCGAGTACAACCCCGAAGATGCGGTCCGCCGCGGTGACGTGCGCCAGCTCGTCCGAGGCGCGCTCGAGACGCTGCCCGACGAACAGCGCCGGGCCGTCGTGCTGGCCGCCGTCTACGGCAGGACGGCGCTCGAGATCAGCGAGTCCGAAGGGATCCCGCTCGGCACGGCGAAGACGCGGATCAGGACTGCGTTGATCAGGTTGCGGGCGGCCGTCGAGCAGGTGAGGGGCGCGATGGGTGACGATGTGAGAGAGCGGGGATGCGAGGAGTACGCCAACGAGCTGGCCGAGCTCGCACTGGGCGTGCTGACCGGTCGCGAGCGGTCGCGGGTGCTGTCCCATGTCGAGTCCTGCCCGCGCTGCGCCGAGGAGCTGGAGGTGCTGTCGCGCACGGCCGATTCGGTGCTGCAGGTGGCTCCGGACATGGAGCCGCCGTTGGGTTTCGAGGTGCGGCTCTTCGAGCGGATGGGTGTGACTGATGCGGTGCCGAGCCGGCGTCGCCGGCATCTCCGCCCGTCGCGCTGGGTGCCGGCCGTGGTGGGCGTCGCCGCGGTGGCCCTGGCGCTCGGCATAGGGCTGAGCGTGACGTCGTCCCCTTCGACGTCGCCGAACCAGGCTGGGCAGTCGCCATCACATCATGTGGTGACCGCCGCCCTGGTCTCGAACGGCAAGACGGTCGGGCACGTCATGACCTTCGGCGGAGACAAGCCGTGGATGTCGATGACGCTGGACGATTCGAGCGCGCACGGGACGGTGCGCTGCGTGGTCGTCACCGAGGACGGCGTGACGCATGCCGTCGGGACCTTCGAGTCTCGCCAGGGCTACGGGGCGTGGATGGCACCCCTCCCCGTCAACCCGGCCACGATGCGCACAGCAGAGGTGGTGTCGCCCAGCGGGACGGTGATCGCCACCGCCACGCTGGGCTGACAACCCCTCGCCCTCAGTACCGGTAGGTGTCGGGCTTGTACGGGCCCTCGACCGGCACACCGATGTAGTCGGCCTGCTCCTGGCTCAGCTTCGTGAGCTTCACGCCCAGGGCGTCGAGGTGCAGACGCGCCACCTTCTCGTCCAGGTGCTTCGGCAGCACGTACACGTCGTTGACGTATTGGCCCGTCTGGGTGAACAGCTCGATCTGCGCCATGGTCTGGTTGGTGAACGAGTTGGACATGACGAAGCTCGGGTGACCCGTGGCGTTGCCCAGGTTCAGTAGACGCCCCTCCGACAGGATGATGATGGCGTGGCCGTCGGGGAAGACCCACTTGTCGACTTGCGGCTTGATGTTGACCCGCTCGACCCCTGGCGTGTTGGTCAGTCCGGCCATGTCGATCTCGTTGTCGAAGTGCCCGATGTTCCCGACGATGGCCTGGTGCTTCATGCCCGCCATGTGCTTTGCGGTGATGATGTCCTTGTTCCCGGTCGTCGTGATGATGATGTCGGCCTGCGGCAAAATGTCCTCGAGCGTGGTGACCTGGAAGCCCTCCATGGACGCCTGCAGTGCGCAAATCGGGTCGACCTCGGTGACCACGACGCGGGCACCCTGGCCGGCCAGCGATTGGGCGCAGCCCTTGCCCACGTCGCCGTAACCGCAGACGACGGTGACTTTCCCGCCGATGAGCACGTCGGTGGCCCGGTTGATCCCGTCGATCAGCGAGTGCCGGCAGCCGTACTTGTTGTCGAACTTCGACTTGGTGACCGAGTCGTTCACATTGATGGCAGGGAAGAGGAGTTCGCCCTTCCTGGCCATGTCGACCAACCGGTGCACGCCGGTCGTGGTCTCCTCGGTGACGCCCTTGATCTCGTTGGCGATCGACGTCCAGCGACCCTGGTCCTCGGCCAGATTGCGGGCCAGTGCGGTCAGGATGACCGCGAATTCCTCGGAGTCGGCAGTGGAGGGGTCCGGCACCTTGCCGGCCTTCTCGAACTCGACGCCCTTGTGCACGAAGAGGGTGGCGTCGCCCCCGTCGTCCAAAATCATGTTGGGGCCGCCCTCGCCGGGCCACAGCAGGGCCTGCTCGGTGCACCACCAGTACTCCTCGAGGGTTTCACCCTTCCAGGCGAAGACCGGCACCCCCTGGGGATCCTCGACCGTGCCCTTCGGTCCGACGGCCACGGCGGCGGCGGCGTGGTCCTGGGTGGAGAAGATGTTGCAGCTGCACCAGCGCACCCGCGCACCGAGTGCGGTGAGGGTCTCGATCAGCACGGCCGTCTGGATGGTCATGTGCAGCGAGCCGGTGACGCGGGCGCCGGCCAGGGGCTGGGATTCGCCGAACTCGGCCCGCATGGCCATGAGCCCGGGCATCTCGTGTTCGGCCAGCTCAATCTCCTTGCGGCCGAACGTTGCCAGCGACAGGTCAGCGACCTTGAAGGGGTCGGGTGAAGTCATTGCATGCTCCTTTGGGTGGGACGTACGTGCGCAGGCGCGCATCACTTGGGTGGGCCGGACGGCGGAAGCGCAACGCACGTGCTCCGACCTCTGTCGGAGGCCGCGTACCCGGCCCTAAGAATAGAGCCTTCGGAGCATCCGGGGGCACACTTCCCAAACCGGCGCCTTGCTGGTCCCGAGGAGCGCCTGCCGAAACCCGTCGAACCGGTGCTGATCAGCCCATTCAAGGGGTATGGGGAACGCCCCGAACTAGTGTGGTCACCGTCGCCCTGGCGGAATCTCTCACTCGAAGGTTGAAATTCGTGTGGCAACCCGCCCCCGTAGCTCAGGGGATAGAGCATCGGTTTCCTAAACCGTGTGCGAAGGTTCGAATCCTTCCGGGGGCGCTGACTGGCCTATTCCCCATAGGCCGAGCCAGTGGCCATCACAGGCTTGCAAGGTGCATCGGGGTGTCGCGCAGCGGCTCGCAGTTCAGCGGCAGGGTGGGCGCCCGCAAACCGGCGGTAGAAGAGGGGGAGCCACGGTTGGACCTCTCCCAGGTGATCGCGTTGAAGTTCGCAGAGGCATCCGGGGTCGAAATGATGTTCGATAACATCCAACGCTCACGCCACGAAAAGGGCATCGCTCATGCAAAGGCAGCAGAGCTTTCGGGTCAGATGGTGCTGGAGGTCAGGACGTCATGTCGGGTCATCAGGAATTCAAGGCGCTCACAGCCGACGAGGTGCAGCGGGCGGCCGAGCGGATCGCCGAAATGGAGAAGTGGGCGCGGGAGGCCTACCTCAGCACCAAGCACGTTGAAGATATTGAGGAGATCTGGGTGCGCTACTTCGAGGCCGAGCACCACCTGCACTGGATCATTCCGCCGGCGACGGAGCCCGATGAGTCCTGAGCAGCTCGCTCGGAGGACCTAGGAGGCGCCCACTCCATCGGCGATGCGGTCACCGATTGCTTTGTCGATGTTGCGCCAGTAGGCGACCGCCCGCTCCAACACCGGTGGCGAGACATTGTCGCTGAGGTGTCCGACGACGTTTGACACGAGCCGGTCCCGTTGACCGTCGTCCATGATCTCCCGCACGAGGGTGCCGGCCTGCCCCCAGTCGTCGTCGTCCCGGTGCAGCGTGTAGGCGGCATGGACGAATTCGCCGTCGGCCTCCCACTTCTCTGAGTAGGGATAGCGCTGCGGATCGGCGGCAGGACCGCCCTTTGAGTTGGGAGCGTAAACCGGGTCGGCGACTTTCTCCATCCGCATGGCGCCGTCCTTGCTGTAACTGTGGACCGGCGAGCGCGGCGCGTTGACCGGGATCTGCTTGTAGTTGACGCCCATGCGAGCGCGGTGGGCGTCCGCGTACGAGAAGACCCGTGCCAGGAGCATCTTGTCGGGGCTGACGCCGATTCCCGGCACAAGGTTGTTCGGTTCGAATGCGGCCTGCTCAATCTCGGAGTGGAAATCGGTCGGGTTGCGGTCGAGGGTCAGACGCCCGACCTCGTGGAGGGGATAGTCGCCGTGCGGCCACACCTTGGTCAGGTCGAAGGGGTTGAAGCGGTAGGTCCCGGCTTCCTCGAACGGCATGAGCTGCACCCGCAGCGTCCAAGTCGGAAACTCGCCGTTTTCGATCGCGTTGAACAGATCCCGCCGGTGATAGTCGCCGTCCTCGCCGGCCAATCTGTCGGCGTCCTGTTGCGTGAGGCACTCAATGCCTTGATCGGTCTTGAAGTGATATTTGACCCAGAACCTCTCGCCCCTCGCGTTGACCCACATATAGGTATGGCTCGAATAGCCGTTCATATGGCGCCATGACTTCGGGATGCCGCGGTCACCCATCAGGATGGCGACCTGGTGGGCTGATTCGGGCGACAGGCTCCAGAAGTCCCATTGCATGTCGTGATCGCGCAGGTCGGAGTCGGCCCGACGTTTCTGGGAGCGGATGAAGTGCTGAAACTTCAGCGGGTCACGGAGGAAGAACACCGGTGTGTTGTTTCCGACCATGTCGTAGTTGCCCTCAGACGTGTAGAACTTCAACGCGAACCCACGTGGGTCCCGCCAGGTGTCTGGACTTCCCCGCTCGCCCGCGACAGTCGAGAAGCGGATCAAAGTATCGGTGGATGTGCTGGGCTGGAAGACCGCTGCCTTCGTGTACTGACTGACGTCCGCCGTGACCTCGAAGTGGCCGAAGGCACCGCCCCCCTTGGCATGGGGCTGGCGCTCGGGAATCCGCTCCCGGTTGAAATTCGCCATCTGCTCAATCAGGTAGTGGTCCTGCAGCAGAATGGGCCCGTCGGGCCCAACCGTCAGCGAGTGCTCGTCGCTGGCGACGGGGATTCCCGCGTCCGTGGTTGTCGGATCAACATCATGGTTCGCCATGGGTTCCCCCTTGTTCGGGTGCCGGCGTCACGACTCTAAGCCAGTCTCTGTTTGCGTCGATACCCGCAGCCGAAGCGGTCAAACGGCCCGTGCATGGGCGCGTCGACCGTGTGGGACACCGGTTACTGGTCTGGAACGCCCAGCAACTCCACCCGCACGGAAATCTCCGGGTAGACACGGACCATCAGCATGCTCGGCGGCTTCATGCCGAACTCGCGGATGTCGAACACGTCCTCCCCGGTGAGGGCGATGCCGTCGTTGCGCACCTCGATCCGCATGCCATGGGCGAAGCTGCGCGTCTTGCCGTGAAAGGAGACCTCTCCGGTGACCAGGTAATTCGGGTGCGCGCCATCGAGGGCGATGTCGGTGAGCCGTCCGGCGATGGTGGGATACCGGCGGGCGTCCATGCGGCGTCGCAGCTCCCGGTCGTAGAGCTGGTTGCCAGACGTGAGGTGTTCCGCCGCCAGTTCCAGCTCACCCGACACGGCCTGGTCCAGGTCGAGCGATCCGTCAGTTCGCGTGGCCGCCTCGACCCAACCGGTGATCCCGCGCGTTTCCGTGTTGATCGGATGGAGGCTGGACCGTCCACTGATCCAGACGCACGAGCGGACCGAGTCCAGGGTGTAGCGAATGAGCGCCATCTGGTCTCCGTTCCCCGGGTTTCCGTCACCCCGGATCCTCTGCACGCGAGTGACGAATACTGGCATACAGTCACCCCATGGCTCGTTTGGACGTGCCGGCCGGCGAGGGCGGGGATGCGGTACAGATCTGGTCGCTCCAGCCCGAGCTGGGTGCGGCCGCGACCCGTTTCGTCCACGCGGCCTACAACAAGAGCATTCTTCCGACGCGTGTCCGCGAGGCGGCGAGGATGAGGATCGCCCAACTCAACGACTGCACTGTGTGCCTCGGATTCCGGGCGGACACCGTCAGGGCGCAGGGACTCGACGAGACGTTCTACGGCGCGGTGGGGACTCCCGAGGAAGGCGGGTTCAGCGAGCAGGAGCGCCTGGCCGTGGAGTACGCCGAACGCTTCGCCTCTGACCACACGAGCATCGACGACGGATTCATCGAACGGCTGCGCGGCTCGTTTACGGACCCCGAGATCTTCGACCTGACCGTTTGCCTGTCGGCTTTCCTCGGCCTGGGCCGGACGCTCCGGGCCCTGGGGATCACCGAGACGTCTCTGACCGACGTGTAGCTAGCTGCCTTCTTCGGACGGCGGCCGGACCTGGGCGAACGGTGCGTCACGGTCTTTGACCGCCTGGCGCAACCCGACCTCCTCAATGTGCTTGGAGAACGCCTTCGCTTCAGGGGCTCTGTGGCCGATGGCGTCGTTGAGCGCAGCGAACCGTTGCAGTTGGGACCGCCCCATCAGCTCGACGCCCATGTTGACGACCCTCTTGTTGGCGACGAGGAGATCGCGGCCGATAAGGGCCATCCGCTCGGCCAGTTCCAGCACGACCGAGTCGAGCTCGTCGGCCGGGGCAGTGTCGACCACCAACCCGATGTCCCGTGCTTCGGTACCCGTGACGGTGTCGCCCGTGAAGACGAGCCGCTTCGTCCACTGCGGGCCGAGGTGGTACAGCCACATGTTGGTGGGCGGGACACCCATGGAGCGCACCGGCGGGAATCCAATGGAGGCGTCCTCGGCCGCCACGACGAGGTCGCAGTGCAACGCGAGATCGGTCCCGCCGGCGAGGCAGTTCCCTTGGACCTGGGCGATGACCGGCAGCGCGCAATTCCAGATGCGGGCCCACCCGTCCCCGAGGGCGAGCATGGCGGTCACGTCCCCTTCGATCGCCGCGTGCTGGGCAAAGTCTCCCGGATCCGTGTCCTCGGCGATGAATCCATAGCCCGAGGAGAACGATCTTCCAGTGCTGCGGATGACGATGACGCTCACCCCGGCGTCGCCCTCTGCCTCCTGCACTGCGGCGAGCAACTCGCGGATGCAGCGGGGCGTGAGTGGATTGTGGTGATCCGGGCGGTTCAGCGTGAGGCGCCGGACACGGCCGATCTCCTCGACGGTCAACGTGGAAAAGGTCGTCGTCACGGCTGGTCGACTTGGTGCTGCAGGAGGGACTTGACGACCTTGCCGCTCTCGTTCCGGGGGAGCACGTCGACCACGGTAATCCGGCGTGGCACCTTGTAGTCGGCCAACCGCCCCAGGAGAAACGTGCGCAACGCATCGTCGGACGTGTCGTCGCGCAGCACCACCCACGCCGCCACGTCCTCACCCAGGACCGGGTGCGCAATGCCGGCCACAGCGGCTTCCACGACGGCCGGATGCTCGTAGAGGGCAGCCTCGACCTCACCGGGCACGACGTTGTGGCCGCCCCGGATGATGATCTCCTTTTTACGCCCGACGATCCACAGGTGGCCGTCGGTGTCGAGGTAGCCCAGGTCGCCGCTGCGCAACCACCCGTCGCTCGGAGTGTCCTCATCATCCCCGAGGGCTGATCGGGGCGGGCCGGTTCCCCTGATCGTCACCTCTCCGGTTTCTCCCGCGGGCAGCGTCGCGCCTTCCGCGTCCGCGATCCGGACCTCCACACCGGGGAGTGGGACGCCCACCGACCCCAGGTGGCGTCCATCGTCGCCCATCGGGACGGCCGTCACGGCGCCGAATTCGGTCATGCCGTAGCCGCACAGGACGTCGCCTGCGGGGAGGCCGGCGCCGAAGCGCCGCAGGGTGGCCGCGGCAATGGGAGCGCTTCCCACCGTCACCACCGCCAGGCTCGAGAGATCGGCCATCGCGAACCGCGGCGAGGCGACGATGAGCTCAACCATGGCCGGCACAAGAAAGGCCGAGACGGGACGATCCCGTTCCACCGCGGTGATCCATGCCTCCGCGCTGAAGTGCGGCAGGAACCAGCCGGTCAGGCCGCCGCGCAGTGGGCCGGTGACGAGGAGCGACCCGCTGGTCGTGGCGAAGGGCGAGGACGTCAGGAAGCCAAGGCCCAGCCAGGCCGACGGCACCCGCGCCGTCGTCGAGAGGCCGCCGTGCCGCACGAGGACTCCTTTCGGCCTGCCCGTTGTCCCCGAGGTGTACACGATGTCGGCGACCTCGTCCGGGTCGTTGGCCGGGCTCAGATCGTGGTCGTCCGGGGAGAGCAGGTCGTCCCATCGCAGATCGGCGCCGGCTGCCGTGCTCACCACTGCTCGGACGGCGGACCGGACCTCGGGGACGACCTCGCTACACAGGGCGACGGACGCGCCGGCGTCTTTCAGAATCCGGGAGAGCTCGCGCGGGCCCAGGCGGGCAAGGAGCGGGACGGCCACCGCCCCCGCCTTGTGGATGCCCAGGTAGGAAACCAGCCACTGCAGTGGCTCCCCGTTGCCGATGAGCAATCCGATCCGATCGCGGCGGCCGACGCCCAGTCCTTGGAGCCCGTGGGCGAGACGATTGGAGTGGCTGTGCCAGTCGGCCAACGTGAGCACTTCGCCATCCGCCAGGTTCCTCCATGCCACAGCGTCGGGGAACGACGAGGCCAGCCGCGCCACCAACTCCGGCTGAAGCATTGTCATGCCAACGCCCCCTGCCACTGCATCAGTACGGGGTGCCGCCTTCGAGGATGGCGCGCGGGTTGTCCACCAGCATGGTGTCGATGGCGGCGTCGCTGATGCCGCGGGCCCGCATGACCGGGAGCACCTCTTCGGCGATGTACGTCCAACGCCAATCACCAGGGTTGTCGGACATGGCGCGGGGGAACCAGTCGACGAAGCACATGGCGTCGTGCGAGAGGACGATCCGCTCGGCGTAGCCGCGGGCGCACAGGCGCGCCACGGCGTCGACGCGCTCCTCCAAGGTGATGCCGGGCAGGCCGAAGTGATCGAAGCCGAGGTAAGAGCCGTTCTCGATCAGGCGCAGGTGGTAGTCGGTATTGACCGTGCCGCCGCTGTGGCCGATGACAACCCGGGTCAGGTCGACACCTTCTTCCTTGAAGATGCGCTGCTGCTCCAGCCCCCACGGCTCGGGGGGCGTCGGGGTATGCGTGGTGATGGGGACGCCTGTTGCCATGATGCGCCTGCGCCACCGCTCTGAGCACGCGCTCCACGCCGGCTGTGATGCCGGGGCGATCCGACGCGCACTTCAGAATGCCGGCCCGCACACCGGTCTCGCCGATCCCCTCTCGGATCTCGCGGATGAAGACCTCCACCATCGGCTCGGGACCCCCGAGGATGGTTCCCGGTCCCTGAAAGTGGAAGAACATGGGGACTTCGTTGTACGTATAGACACCGGTCGCGACGACGACGTTGATCTCCGGCACCTGGTCTGCGATGGCCGCCACGCGCGGGATGTAGCGGCCCAGCCCGATCACGGTGAGATCGACGAGGGTGTCGATCCCATGGCTCTTTGAGGTCGCGCAGCTTCGTCACGGCTCGGGACCGTTGCGCCGCCTCGTCCCATTGGTCGGCCGTCTTCTCCATCTTCCGGGCTCAACACGAAGATGTGCTCGTGCATCAGGGTGCGTCCGAGGCGCCCTCCGTCGACCGGCCCTCGCACGGTGTTGACCTCGGCCATCGGCCCCCCTTTGCCTGCTCGCGTCCGGCGGACGCCGGGCGACACTACCGGGGGTGGCGCCGTACAGGGCCCGGCAGTGGCGAAGCGATGTCACAGCAGCGTCACAGCGGGTTCTGCGTCGGCGTCGAATCGGGCATGGTCGGATGGGCTCGTCTCCAACCGAGGATCGTCGCCACATGCCAGAGTCCCCCCAGCCCGAGCACACCCGCCGACCGAGACAGGACCCAATCGCGGTTGCGCACGCTCACGCGGGGGGTGATCGTCGCGGCCACGGGCGCGACGGTCGCCCTGGGGGTCGTGGTGGCTCACGACCGCCAGGGCGCCGGCGCTGTGCGCTCGACGGACTCGACATCCTCCTCGTCGAAGTCGACCGGCTCCATGAAGACCCAGACCTCCTCGGATGGCGGCACATCGAACTCGGCCGATTCCGGCACGACGGGGAACACCGGTACGTCATCCTCGTCATCGACCGGCACCCCGACGAGCAGTTCCTCGTCGCCCACGGTGACATCGGGTGCGTCGTGATGCAACCGGTCGCTGTGCGGGAACCCACCCTCGCCACGCGCTCGTTCCGCGCCATCGGGACCACGGCGACGGTCGTGGTGCAGGACCCCGCCCAAGCCGACGAGGCTGCCCATGCCCTGGCCGCCGAGCTCAAGACCATCGATGCCACCTGCAGCAGGTTCCGCCCCGACTCGGAGCTGCAGTCTCTGCACGCCGAGGCCGGTCGCACGGTCGCCGTCAGCACGCTGCTCTTCGAGGCGCTGTCGGTGGCGTGCGATGCGGCCGCGAGGACCGGAGGGGCCGTCGACCCAACGGTCGGCAACGCTCTCGCTGCGCTCGGGTACGACGCCGACCTGGACGAGGTGCGGGCCCGCGCCACAACCGCGCCCAACGCGCTCGGTCCGGTCGTGGGCTATCAGCACGTGCAGCTCGACCCGCGCCATCGCACCGTTCGCATTCCGCGTGGCGTCCGCCTGGACCTCGGTTCGACGGCCAAGGCCTGGGCCGCCGATCGCGCCGCCGCCCGCATCGCCCGCCGTATCGGCGGCGGCGCGCTGGTGAGCCTGGGTGGCGACATCGCCGTGGCCGGCCCGCCCCCACAGGGCGGGTGGGCGATCGGCATCGCCAGAGCCTCGTCGACGCCGCCCGCAGAGGCCGACCAGGTGGTGGCCATCAGCCGCGGCGGACTGGCGAGCTCAGGGACCACGACCCGGACATGGAAGGCGGGGGACCGTGACGTCCATCACATCATCGATCCGCGCACCGGGGACTGTGTCGAGCCCTACTGGGACGTGGTCTCGGCCACAGGCCCCAGTTGCGTCGAGGCCAACCTCGTGACGACCGCCGCCATCGTCTGGGGGGCGCGGGCCCTCGACGAGTTGCCACGCTTGGGGCAGGCGGTACGGCTCGTGCGGTCCGACGGGGAGGTCATCTTCCTCAACGGGTGGCCACTGGAGACGGCGGCATGAGTTCGACCTCGCTCTGGTACGCCACGCGCGCCAGCGGCCTCGTGGCGATGATCCTCCTGACGCTGACCATGGTCCTCGGCATCACGACGACGACCCGGGCCCGGGCCCGGCACTGGCCCGGCTTCGCGCAGCAAGAGATGCACCGGCGTCTTTCCATGATCGCCGTGGTCTTCCTCGGCATCCACGTGCTCACCAGCGTCCTGGACACGTACGTCAACATCAGCTGGGCCGCCGTCGTCATCCCGTTCACATCGAGCTATGGGCGGCTGTGGGTCGGCGTCGGCGCACTCTCGCTCGACCTCATGCTCGCCGTCTTCGTGTCCAGCCTGCTGCGAGCCCGCATGCGTCCCGGGACGTGGCGTGCCATCCACTGGCTGGCCTACCTGAGTTGGCCCGTCGCCCTGGCCCACACGTTCGGGATGGGGACCGATGCGGGGGAGTCCTGGGTCATCGCCCTCGGTGCCGGATGCGTCCTCGCCGTTGCCGTGTCGCTGCTCTGGCGGATCAGTCAGGTGTCGCGCCAGGCCTCGGCCAGGAAGGCCCATGCAGCAGTGGCTGACGTGCCGTCCAAGCATCTCGCACTGACGCCGTCTCGCCAGAGGGGAGAGTCACGTGCCTAACGCCGGTGGCCTCCTGGCCGCGACCGATCGCTACCGGTTGCTGGGGCACCCGACCGACCTGGCGGGTCATGTCGCAACGCTGGGTCCTGTCCCATTGCCGTCCGCCGCGACCCCCGGCTGGCGCGACGGCTTCGTCGCCATGATGGAGGCCTCCGGTCTCGCCGGGCGGGGTGGGGCCGGCTTCCCCGCTGCCGTGAAGCTCGCGGCGGCCCAGGCCGGCCGGACCTGGCGGCACCGTCGTGGTCAACGCCATGGAGGGGGAGCCGGCCAGTGACAAGGACAAGCTCCTGCTCATCCGCTCCCCGCATCTGGTACTCGACGGTGCGCAGCTCTTGGCCGCCGCCACCGGGGCGGGGCGGGTGATGCTCTGCGTGCCCGAAGGCCGTCATCAGGTGGCGATGGCAGTGCGGCGCGCCCTCGAGGAGCGCCGCACCGCAGGCTGCGCGCCCACGCCCGAGACGATGGTGCATCCTCCGGACCGCTTCATCGCCGGGGAGGAGTCCGCGCTGGTGGGCTGGATCGACTCCGGCCGGTCCCTCCCGTCGTTCCGGCCCGACAAGGGCGTCGCCCTGCGGATCGGTCGCAAGGGCGCCCTGGTACACAACGCCGAGACGCTGGCGCACGTGGCGATGATCGCCCGCACCGGCCCGGCGGAGTTCCGCTCCCGTGGTCTGGACGAGGATCCGGGGACGTGTTTGGTCACCGTCACCGGAGCGGTGGAGCACCCCGGTGTGGTGGAGATCGAGCGGGGCACACCGCTGATCGACATCGCTCGCCGGGCCCTGCCGACCGGCGAGCCGCAGGCCCTCCTCGTCGGCGGTTACGGCGGCGCCTGGGTCGGCCCGGGTCACTTCGACACGCCCTACGCCTCGTTCTCGCTTCGTGCGATCGGCGCCGCGGCCGGGGTCGGCGTCGTCGTCGTGCTCGGCCAGAGCGCCTGCGGCCTCATGGAGTCGGCCCGCATCGCCTCCTATCTGGCCGGTCAGAGCGCCGGCCAGTGCGGCCCCTGCGTCTACGGGCTGCCTGCCATCGCCGACGACCTGACCCGGCTGGCCCGGGGCGAGGTGGATCCGGGCCTTTTGGCCCGGCTCGACCGCAGGCTGCACGAGGTCAACGGTCGCGGCGCCTGCCGCCATCCCGACGGTGCGGTCCATCTGGTGCGCAGCGCGTTGGGGGTCTTCGCCGCCGACGTCTCGGCGCACGCCGCCGGCTCGCCGTGCCCGCACTGGAGCCGGCTGTCCCAGCTCCGCTTCCCCGGGGCTGCGCCGGAGGCCCGACCGTGATCCGCATTCACGTGGACCCGGTCGCCTGTGACGCCTACGGCTACTGCGCCGAGCTGCTTCCCGAGGCCATCACGCTCGACGAGTGGGGCTATCCGGTCGTGGACGGGACACCCCTCCCGCCCGAGCTCGTCAGCGCCGCCCGGCGTGCCGCCAGGGACTGTCCCCGCCGGGCCATCACGCTGCGGGAGCGCAAGAGCAGTCGCTGAAAGGGCGCGACGCCGGCGTCACAATGGTCGGATGAGGACGGAACGCCCATGACCCCCATCGGTCTTGTCATCCGTCCCGCCGACGAGGCCGACCTCGATCGCATGGTGGAGCTGCTGGTGCTCGGTGCGGTCCCCGACGGGCGGCCCAGTACGGAGGATCCCAGTGATCTCGGTCCGTACCGGGCCGCGTGGCGCGACATCGCCGACGACGACAACGGCGGTGTCGTGTTGGTGGCGGATCTCGACGGCGACGTCATCGGCGTCTGCCAGCTCATCGTCTTCCGCCTTCTGCAGGCCCACGGCGGCCTCTGTGCCGAAGTCGAGTCGGTCCACGTGCACCCGGATCACCGGGGTACCGGGGTGGGCAGCGCGTTGCTGAGCGAGGCCATCGCCCGAGGCCGCGCACTGGGTTGTTACCGCGTGCAGCTGACCTCCAACACGGCCCGTCCCGATGCCCACCGCTTCTACGAGCGGCTGGGGTTCGTGCCGTCCCACGTCGGCTTCAAAATGCTGCTCGAGTGAACAGCAGCCGATTCCGCTTGACCATCTGAGGTAATCGTGTAATCTCGTAATATGACTCAAGCGAGCAACGACAGCGGAAGGGGACCACAGCGGGGGAGGCGGCGCTCGGCCAGCCCGCCGCCTTCGGGGCCCGAGCAGGAGCGGTTGATCGGGGCCTGGTTCGCCGGGCGGGTGCCCAGCACCTGGTTCTCGGAGAGCCCGAGCATCGGCATCGACAGTGACGAAATTCAGGTGGTCGGGAAGCTCGCGCCACCCCAACTCCCCGAAGGCGCGGGGGAGGACGAGGTGCGAGTGGCCGAGCAGGCGCGCATCAGCGGCTTCCGTGAGGAGACCCGTGGAGCCCGCATCCGCATCGCCGACGAGGCGCAGCCGGCGTTCCGCCGTGTCGTGTCCTGGGGCGCAGAGTGTGGGAATTCCCGTGTCCTGTTCACCACGGCGGGGGTGCCGGTCATGACCCGGCTCCGCATGGACGACCGCCAGGCGCTCGATACGTTGATCGATGCCGGCGTGGCCCGCAGCCGCAGCGAGGCGCTGGCCTGGTGTGTCCGCCTGGTGGCCCAGCACGAAGCCGAGTGGATCGGCGAGCTGCGCCAGGCCATGTCCGCCGTCGAGGAGGTCCGCAACAAGGGCCCGAGGAGCGGTGCCGGCAACGGCTGAACGTGCCGGCGTGCCAGCATCTGGCATGGCAACAGCACACTTCCATCAGGTCCAGGCCGACCTCCGCGAGCCCTACCGCGCGCTCACTGAGGCCATTCCCGAGGTCATGGCGGGCTACGGCGTCCTCCATGATGCGGCCTTCGTCGAGGGGGCGCTCGACATCAAGACCAAGGAGCTCATTGCCCTCTCCATCGCCATCACGCGGGAGTGCGACGGGTGCATCGCCGCCCACGGCCGCAATCTGGCGCGCCTGGGTGCCACCACGGAGGAGGTCGCCGAAATGATCGGCGTCAGCATCACCATGAACGGCGGCCCGGGGCTCGTATGGGGCCCACGCGCCCTGGAGGCATTCCTCGAGTACAAGAAGACTTGACGGAGGCGCCGAGCCGGATCAGCGCGACGAGGCTGCCGGGGTGAAGCGGCAGTCGAGGTGCTTGATGCCGTTGATGAAGGGCGACAACAGCCGGTCCGGCTCGCCCACGGCTTCAATATCGGGCAGCCGCTCGAACAGGTGGCGGAACATGACGTCGATCTCCTGGCGGGCCAGGTGGGCTCCCAGACAGAAGTGCGGACCGGCGGCGCCGAAACCGATGTGCGGATTGGGGTCGCGTCGGACGTCGAAAGTGAAGGGGTCGGCGAAGACGTCCTCGTCCCGGTTGGCCGAGTTGTAGAACATGATGACCTTGTCGCCCTCCACCAGCTCGACGTCGCCGAGCACGGTGTCCTGCGCCACGGTGCGGCGCATCCAGATGACGGGGGAGCCCCAGCGCACAATCTCGTCCACGCCGGTGGCGGCGATGCCCGCCGGGTCCGCCTGCCACAGCGCCCGCTGCTCGGGGTAGGTGGTCATGGCCAGCAGCCCGTGGCTGATGGCGTTGCGAGTGGTCTCGTTGCCCGCCACCACGAGCAGAATGAAGAAGGCAGCCACCTCGGTGTCGGTCAGCGCCTCGCCGTCGACGTTGGTGTTGACGAGGGCCGAGGTCACATCCTCTGTCGGGTGCTCCCGACGGTAGGTGGCCAGGTCCGTCATCAAGAGGTTGAGCTGTTGGGCCGCATTCATGAAGGCGACCATCGGATCTTCCCCGGGCGCCACGTACTCGGTGTCGCCGGCCGACAGGATGACGTTCGATGCGTTGAACACGGTGTCGTAGTCGGCCGGGCCGATGCCCATCATGTCGCAGATGATCTCGAGCGGGAGCCGGGCCGCCACCTCGACCACGAAGTCGCACGCGCCGCGCTCGGCCACGCGGTCGATCACGTCGTCGGCCCGCAGCTCAATCTGATCCTCAATGGACTTGATCATGCGCGGGTTGAAGGCGGCGGACACAATGCGGCGCAGCCGGGCATGCCGCGGGTTGTCCATGTTGATCATGGATCCGAAGAAGTCGAGCATCTCCTCGGGCATGTCGATGATGGAGGTGGCGCCGCGTCCCGACTGGAAGATCTCGGGGTGCCGGCTGGCCTCGGCAATGTGGGCGTGGCGGGTGAGTGCGTAGTACCCCTTTCCCTTCGGAATCACATAGCTCAGCGCCTCGGGGATCTCGGGCTCCTCGTAGAACGGCATGGGCCGCTCACGGCGGAGCGTCTGGAAGGCACCCTCCCGCTCGTCCCAGGGCCGGGCCCAGAACTCGGTCGCGGAGAGGTCGATCTGGTCGGGGGTGAGGACGGCGCGTGGTTCCACGAGTGGCAACCCTATCCATCGCCGCCCTCCGCCGTCCCTACACTGCAATCATGTGCGACACGCTCTGTGCCCCGGGTCGGCGCGGCATGGTGTTCGCCAAGAATTCGGATCGCCCGCCCGGTGAAGTCCAGATCGCATGGCCCTTTGGCCGCCGTTCCTCGGCGGGATGCACGTTGCGTACCCAGTACCTCTCGATTGGCGACACGGGCGCGCACGCCGCGTTTCTCTCGTGTCCCACCTGGCTGTGGGGGGCCGAGCACGGCGTCAACGAGTACGGCGTCGCCATCGGAAACGAGCGCGTCCGCACGACGCACGACGCGGCGGCGGCCAAGCCCGCGTTGATCGGCATGGACCTGGTGCGCCTCGGGCTCGAGCGCGCCCGCACCGCGTCAGAGGCCGTCGAAGTGATGACGGGCCTCCTCGAGACATGCGGGCAGGGCGGGATCGCCGATGCCGCCCACAATGAGGCCTACGACTCCTCCTTCCTCATTGCCGATCCGGCTGAAGCCTTCGTGCTCGAGACGGCGGGATCCGACTTCGCCGTCGCCCGCTTCGCTGCCGGGGTGGCCATCTCCAACCGGATCACACTCGAGGACTTCGACCGGTTCCGAGACGCCGAGGAAGTCACCGCCTACGCCGATGTCCGCCTGGCGGCCAGCCGACGTCTCCTCGCCTCGACCGGTTCTGGCGGGCTGACATCGGCTGCCACCGCGGCGCATCTGCGCGATCACGGGGCAGGGCCCTGGGGCGAGCCGGGTGCCGACGGCCCGGTCGACGAGCCGCCGCGTCGAGCGCGGGCCGACGGGAACGGGGTCACCGTCTGCATGCACGTGCGCGGGCTGAGCGTCACGGCCGCCTCCATGATCGCCGAGCTGGCCGATGGCGGGGCGCCGCTGCGCGTGTACGTGGCGCCGGGCAGCCCTTGCAGCAGTATCTACGTGCCGGCCTTCCCGCGCAGTGCTGCCGGTCCGCCGCCATTCGTACCCTTCGAGCTCTCCGGTGACGACCTGTGGCATGCCGCCGACGCCCTGCGCCAGCTTGTGGAGGCCGAACCGGCTGTGCTGCCCTCCATCCGGGAGAGACTGAAGCCGGTCGAGGACGAGCTGTGGGCGGAAGCCGACGACGTTCTCGATGACCCCGGCCGCTGGGCCGAGGTCGGAGCCTCGTGGGGTAGCCGTGCGCTGCATGCATTGTGGTCTTGCATCCCCTTGTCGACCTAGGCGCGGCGATACGCTGCGATCGCAAAGACGTGTCTGCTCTTACTCGCCTAAGGGGGAAGTCATGACGAACGTACTCACAGACGACGAGATCGCGGTCGGCGATGTCGTCAGCACGCAACTCGAGAAGTCGTGGGGTTGGTATCTGGCCGCCGGGATCATCGCCATGATCTTCGGCTTCTTCGTCATCAGCTACCGGCATGCCAGCGTGTACGCCATCGTCTACCTCGCCAGTGGCTTCTTCATCGCCGGTGGACTGTTCGAGCTCATCGGCGGTCTGCGGGCAGCGCGCCAACGTTGGCCGCTGATCATCTTCGGTCTCTTGTGGATCGGCGCCGGCATCGTCGGCTTCGTCTGGCCGCATATCACCATCTACATCGTGGCGATCCTCGTCGGCTGGGGCTTCCTGGTGCTCGGGATCTTCGACATCGTCAACTCCATCCGCTACCACTACCTCCCCTATTGGTGGGCCTACCTGATCCGCGGCGTCATCGCCGTCGCGCTGGGCTTCCTCTGCATCCGCCATCCCGGTGCGCCGCTCACCGCGTTGGTCGTGCTCATCGGCATCGGCGCCATCCTCTTCGGCGCCGTCGAGCTCATCGGCGCCTTCTCGGCCCGCCACGCCACGAAGCACTGGGAGGCCTTCAAGGCGCAGGCGCAGGCCGCCTGAACGCGGCGGCGGAGGAGCGGTGCGACTGGCCAGCTTCTCCCTGGCGGACGGACGTCCTCGGCCCGGCCTGATCCTCGGGGACGAGATCGTCGACCTGAGTGACCCCGCCACGGGCCTCCCGCCGACCATGGTCGAGTTGTTGGCGCTCGGCACCGAAGGGTTGAGGCGAGCCGGAGCGGCAGCGACGGGCGCGGCTCCCCGGCACCACCTCGAAGCGGTGCGGCGCCATGCGCCGGTGCCCGATCCTCCGGTCATCCTCGCCATCGGCATGAACTACCGGGCCCATGTGGCTGAACTGGGCCGTGAGCCCCCCGAGTGGCAGTACTGGTTCACCAAGCAGCGCACCGCCATTGCCGGCCCGGGCGATCCCATTGTGCTGCCGTCCGTGTCGGACATGGTCGACTACGAAGGCGAGCTGGCTCTCGTGATCGGACCACGCTGCCACCACGTTCCGGCGGCGCGGGCGTTGGAGGTCGTCGCCGGCTTCACCATCATCAATGACGTGAGTGCGAGGGACTGGCAGTGGAGGACGCCCACCTTCATGATGGGGAAGTCCTTCGAGAGCCATGCGCCGTGCGGCCCCGAGCTGGTGACGGGTGACGAACTCGGTGACCCGGGAGCACTGGCCATCCGCACGTGGGTGAACGACGAGCTCCGCCAGGACTCGACCACGGCGGACCTGATCTTCGGCTGCGCCGACATGATCGAGTACCTCACGACGGCGTTCCCGCTCGAGCCGGGCACCATCATCGCCACCGGGACACCGGCCGGCGTCGGGGCGGGCTTCGACCCGCCGCGGTTCCTGGCGGCCGGCGACACCGTCCGCATCAGCATTGAGGGGATCGGCGAGCTCTCAAACCCCGTCGTGCAGGGCGGCCCGCCCGAGCCGGTCGGGCTCAGCTGATGTCAGCGGTCCGCCTGGGCGGCCCGAAGTCGCTCGGCCAGGCTGCTCATGACCTGCAGCGCGAACATCGGCGTCTCGGTGACCAGGAACAGGAAGCGGTGTCGGTCGATGACGGCGATCGTGGAATCCTCCACGGCGACCGCGGTGGCGCTGCGCGCCGATTTGTCGACGATCGCCATCTCTCCGAAGGAATCGTCCGGTCCGAGGCGGAAGGAGTGGCCATTGGCCATGCTCAACTCGACCTGGCCCGAAATGATTCCGAACATCTCCTCGCCGGTGGAGCCCTCCTCGAAGATCACCGTTCCAGCGGGCAGTTCCCGTGTCTCCTTGGCGCCCTTGAAGACTCCCAGAACCTTCACGCTCATGGCTCGTTCCCTTTCGCTCGGCGGGCTGGCCTGGCGGGCCGCCTGGCCAGGATCGTAACCCCCATGCAGCGCCGGCCGCCGCTGCGTGACGGGCCGGTGAACGGGCCGGGCGCCGGGCACGGCACAATGGGGGGGTGACCGACACCCAGTCCCAGTTGAGCGACGCCGAGCGGGCCGAACGACTGGAGAAGCTCCAGGGGATCATGGACCTGATGCGACCCGCCGTGCAGGCCGACGGGGGAGACCTCGTCCTGGTCCGGGCCGATGTCGAGTCCGGGGTGGTCGAGGTTCAGCTCCAGGGAGCCTGCAGCTCGTGCGCCATCAGTTCGGCCACGCTCTCGGGCGGGGTGGAGCGGATCTTGCGGGAGCGTCTCGACTGGGTCACCGAGGTCCTGGGTGGGGTCGACGACTCGCTCAGTCTCGACGAGAGCGCCGCACTGGGCTCCGGCGGCTACGTCCCCAGCCTTTAGCCTCGGATCTCCGGCTCGCTTCCGGTCGTTCGACCGGCACTGCGATCAGGCGGGGTGGATCAGCTCCCGGGCCACCGGCGACAGCACTGCGCCGAATTCGGCCACGAGTGAAAGCAAGAGGTCGTCGACCGAAATGATCCCGGCGAGGTCCGTGTCCTCGAGCACGGGCAGCCGCCGGGCGCTGGCCGTCTTGAACACCGCGAAAGCGGCGAAGACGTCCGCCGAGCCCTGAATGGTGACGGGATCGGCGCTCATGACGGTCTCGACGGTGGCCGAAGAAGGCTTTCCCTCTCCCACGCCGCGTACGGCAATGTCACGGTCCGTGACGATTCCCACCAGCAGTCCGCCGTCGACGACGAGGAGCGAGCCGACCCGGTGGCTCCCCAGCAATTGGCCGGCTTCCTCCAGGGTGCATCCGGGAGGGACGGTCACCGGAGCCGTCCGCAGGCACTCTCTCACCAACATGGCCGTTCACCCCGTTCGCTGTGTCCGAGCAGTCGTCTCACCCGGCCCAGAGTAGGGGAAACCGGCCGGCAGTGCTCAGCTGGCCTTGGGTTCTTTGGGCAGGCCGAGGGCACGCTCTCCCACAATGTTGCGCTGGATCTCGGCGGAACCACCCCAAATGGTCTCCGAGCGCGAGAAGAAGAACAGAGACTGGAGGTTGTTGACCGGGTAGCCCGCCCTGGCCCGACGGGCCCCCGGAAGAAGCGCGTCGGAGAAGTTGTCGCCCTGTAAGACCTGGCTGTCCATGCCGAGAATGTCCATGGCCAGCAACATCGTGTCCTGGTGCGCCTCCGACCAGAACATTTTGTTGCACGCCCCCAACTTGGCCGTCGTGTGCGTCCCGTTGAGCACATCGGTCAACGTGCGGTAGCCGTTGATCTGCATGATCTTGATCTTCGACCATGACCGCACCAGGCGCTGGCGAATGAGTGGGTCGCCGACGCGTCCCCGTTCTCGCGCTTCGGCGAGGATCTGGTCGAACTCCTTCTGGAAGCGCCGGTGCCCGGTGGTCGACGACGTGCCGCGCTCGAACCCGAGCGTCGTCATGGCGACCTTCCACCCGTTGTTGACGCCGCCGATGACGTTGTCCTTCGGGCAGCGCACGTTGGTGAAGAAGACCTCGTTGAATTCGGCCGAGCCGTCGATTTGTTCGATGGGTCGCACCTCGACGCCCGGCTGCTTCATGGGGACGAGGAGGTAGGAGATCCCGGCGTGCTTCGGCGCGTCGGGGTCGGTGCGGGCGAGCAGGAAGATGTAGTCGGCGTAGTGCGCCTGCGTCGTCCAGACCTTCTGGCCGTTGATGACCCACTCGTCGCCGTCGAGCTCCGCCCGCGTCTTGAGGCCGGCCAGGTCCGACCCGGCGTCCGGCTCACTGAACCCCTGGCACCACGCGATTTCGCCCTTCAGGATTCCTCCGATGAACTGCTGCTTCTGTTCTTCGGTGCCCCACTGCAGGATCGTCGGGCCCACGAGCGTGTCGCCGAAGAAGTCGGCGCGCAGCGGTGCGCCGGCACGGGCGAACTCTTCGTTCAGCACGACCTGTTCTAGGAGGCTCAGGCCTTTGCCGCCGTACTCCGTCGGCCAGCTGGCGCAGATCCATCCGCCGGCGAACAGCTTGGCCGTCCATGCTTCGTTGAAGGCCGCGCGTTCCTCGGGCGTCATGGAGAAATCGGGTCCGCCCCAGCCTTGCGGCAGGTTGTCCTTGAGCCATCCGGCGATCTCGGTCCTGAATTTCTCGGCTTCGGGTGGGTAGTTCAGGTCCATGAGGGGCACGGTACCTGCCCCGTCGGCCCGTAGGCGACCGCGGGCGGGCCAGCTGCCGTGGGGAGAGGTCGGTAAGATGGCGGGCGGAATGTTGGCGTGATCCCTTCCGCACAGGGACGACGGAGAAGGAGGTGCGGCCATGGCAAGGGGCGAACCCCCCAGTAGAACGGTCGGCGCATGCCTCACTCCGTGCCCTCGCTGATTCGCTCCACGCGCTTGGCCTGAGCCCCGAATGCGGGGCGGGCACGGAGGCAGACGCCGTTCGCTGATCCTCCGGTGCGCACACCGTGCCGCCGGACATCCGATCCGAGCTCCAAAAAGGACGCCACAGGAGGTAGCTCCATGGCCACGCCACCGTCGACGAGCGCGCCGAGCCGCTCACGTTTGATTCCAGGACGTTCCCGCGATCAGGAACGCCGGCCGCACCAGCGGCGCCGCAGGACGCGTCGCATCCTCGCGTCCGAAGGCGTGTTCGACTCCATCGTTTCTCTGGCCGGTCTTCTGGGCCGCCCTGTCAGAAACCAGACCGGCCAGGAGATCGGCCGGTTGGACGATGTCGTGGCTCGTTGGGCCGACGGGCAGACGTACCCTCCGGTCAGCGGTCTCGTGATCCGGGTCGGGCGCCGGCTCGCCTTTGTCCCGGCCTCCGCCATCGACCGGATCGGTCACGCCGAGGTGGTCCTGCGGTCGGCCCGGCTCGACCTGCGCGACGTCATCCGCCGCTCCGGAGAAGTGCTGCTGGCCAAGGACGTCCTCGACCATCAGCTCGTCGATGTCGAGGGCGTGCAGGTCATTCGCGCCGCCGATCTCTACCTGGCCGAGGTCATCGGTCGCATCCGGCTCGTCGGTGCCGACGTCTCCAACGCCACTTTGTTGCGCCGTCTCGGACCCCGCCGCTGGCGCCCACGCCCCACGCCCGATCGCGTCATCGACTGGGCCGCCATTCAGCCTTTCACCGATTCGGCCAAGGACGTGAGCGGTGCGGCAACGCAGGTGCGCCTCAAGGAGACGAACGAAGGGTTGCACCGGCTGCGGCCGGGTGAGCTGGCTGATCTGCTGGAGGACCTGCGGCGTGACGAGCGACGCGAGCTCCTGGCGGCGCTGGGTCCCGACGAGGCCGCCGACGCCCTCGAGGAGATGCAGCCTGAGGACCTCGAGCAACTCCTGCGGGAGTCCGACCCTGTCGAGGCCGGTCGCCTTGTGGGCGCCATGGAGCCGGACGAGGCGGTCGACGCGTTGCGTGACCTGCCGCTCGCCGTGCGGGGCGAAGTGCTCCGCCACATCCCCGCCGTGACCGCGCTGGCACTGCGCGAACTGCTCGGGTACGAAGAGGACGAGGCCGGCGGCATCATGACCACGGCGCTGGTCACAGCGAAATCGGGCGAGAAGGTCAAGAAGGTCGTCGACCGGCTCTCCGAAGCGCGTGCGCACGGAGCCGACCTCGATGCCGTGGCGGTCGTCGATGACGACGGCCGGCTGTTGGACGATGTCTCCGTCCTCGACATATTGCTCGCCCTGCGCGCGTCGACCGATACGCGGATGTCTGCTCTCCTCGGTGACGAGGATGTGGTGACGGTGAGCCCCCACACGTCGGCCAACGAAGCAGCAGCGCAACTGGTCGAGGCGCGGCGCCATTCGATGGTGGTCGTCGACGACGATGGGTGCCCTCTCGGGCGCATCCTGGCGGACGACGTGTTGGATGCGCTGGTCCCGACCAAGGGCCGCTTTCACTTTCCGCGCCTTCTGTCATGAAAGTGCAGGTCTCGCGGCGGTGGCTGATCTACCTGGCCGCCGCCGGCCCAGGGCTGATCGCGGCTGCCGCCGGCAACGATGCCGGTGGCATCGTCACGTACTCGTCCGCCGGGGCGCAGTTCGTCTACCGCACCCTCTTCTTGATGGTGCTCATCACGGTGGCGTACGTCATCGTCCAGGAGATGGTGGCACGCCTGGCCACGTACACCGGCAAGGGTCTGGCCGCCCTCATCAGGGAGGAGTTCGACCTCCGCATCACCGCCTTTGCCATTACAGCCTTCGCCATCGCCAACGTCGGCCTGATGGTGACCGAGTTCGGCGGCATCGCCACCTCCTTCGAGTTGTTCAACGTGTCGCGTTACATCTCCGTCCCCATCGCCGCGGTGGCCATCTGGTCGCTGGTGCTCTTCGGGTCCTATCGCTACGCCGAGCGCATCTTCTTGCTGCTCACTCTCGTCTTCGTCGCGTACCCGATCGCCGCCGTGCTGGCCCACCCGAACTGGCACCAGGTCGCGGCCAACACCGTGTGGCCGCATTTCGAAGCCTCGAAGTCGTTCCTGCTGCTCTCCGTCGCCCTCATCGGCACCACCATCACCCCGTACATCCAGCTGTACGAGGCCGGTGCGGTCGTCGACAAGGGGGTGAAGCCGGAGAACTACCAATTCCAACGGGTCGACGCGATCACCGGCGCCGTCCTGGCGGCCATTGTGGCCATGTCGATCATCATCGCCACGGGGGCGACCATCGGAGGGACGGGTCCCCTCACCTCGGCGACCACGGCCGCCGAGGGGCTCAAGCCGGTCGCGGGCGCCTTCGCCACGACGCTGTTCGGCATCGGGTTGCTCGGCGCCTCCGCCCTGGCCGCCGCCGTGGTCCCGCTGTCGACGTCCTACGCCGTGGCCGAGGCGATCGGGGTCGAGCGCTCGGTCTCGTCGAGTTTCCGGCAGGCCCCCGTGTTCCTGGGCATCTTCACCTTCCAGATCCTGATCGGCGCCGCCGTGGTGCTGATCCCGGGCAACCTCATCACGCTGATCCTCAACACCCAGGTGCTCGAAGGTGTCATTACGCCGATGACGTTGATCCTGATCCTGGTGCTGGCCAACCGGCGTTCGCTGCTCGGAGCGGCGGCCAACGGGCCGGTGGCACGCTGGCTCGGTGGACTGGCCATCGTCGCGGTCGCCGTGGTGGCGGCCGTCTACGTCGTGTTGACGGTGCTCGGCTGGTTCGGCCTGGCTTGACGGCCCACGGGGCCGGGGCCAGGGGCGAGGGTCGAGCGCTCGTCCGAGGCGCCGTTTGCGCAGGACCAGGGGGTTCGGGGAGGCTAGGGGGTCATGGTCAGTCGTTTCGGGACATCCGTTGCCTAAAACGCCGCGCCAGAAGTGGATTGAGACAAAGGAGTCCTGGGAGCGCTCTCGCCACATTGAGCTGCCCGCCCCGATTCCCGCTGCACCGCCGCAACCTGGGGGTTTGCGCGTTGCCTTCCTGATTTACCGGGGGAACCCCCGTTGCGGCGGCCAGGGCGTCTACACCCGCCACCTGACCCGCGAGCTGGTTGCCCTCGGCCATTCGGTAGAGGTCTTCGCCGGCCCGCCCTGGCCCGAGCTCGACGAGGGAGTGGGATTCACGCCTGTCCGCGGCCTCGACCTCTACCGCCAGCCCGATCCGTTCCGCATTCCGGCCTGGAACGAGTTCACCTCCCGGGAGGACTGGACCGAGTTCGGCATCATGTGCACGGCCGGCTTCGGGGAGCCGCTGGCCTATTCGCTGCGAGCCCGTCAGCTGCTGGCCCAGCGGCGCGACGAGTTCGACGTCGTGCACGACAACCAGTGCCTGGGCAACGGCATGCTGGGGATGGTCGAGGACGGTTGGCCGCTGTTGACGACATTGCACCACCCCATCACGGTTGACCGTGAGCTGGCCCTTTCGCATACGACGAACCCGTGGCAGCGCTTCACCACGCGTCGCTGGTTCGGCTTCCTCGGCATGCAGGTACGGGTGGCGCGTGCGCTCCCCGCCGTGGTGACGGTGTCGCAGAATTCGCGCCAGGACATCGCCGCCCAAATGGACGTGGCACCCGAACGGATGACGGTGGTACCCGTCGGGGTGGACCACACGGTCTTCCGTCCCTTCGACGACGTCACTCCGGTGCCCGGGCGCATCATGGTCACGTCGAGCAGTGACGTCCCGATGAAGGGCTTGGTGCCCCTGCTCGAGGCGGTGGCGAAGCTACGGACCGAGCGCGACGTCGAGCTGATCGTCATCGGCCGTCCCAACGAAGGTGGCCGGGTCGAAAAGGCCATCGCCCGCCTGGGACTGGCCGACGCCGTGCATTGCGTGAGTGGCATTAGCGACGACGAGCTGGCCCACCTGTACGGCGAGGCGGAAGTGGCGGTCGTGCCCTCCCTCTACGAAGGCTTCTCCTTGCCGGCCATCGAAGCGATGGCCTGCGGGGTCGCTCTCGTGGCGACGACGGGCGGCGCCCTCCCCGAGGTCGTGGGCACCGACGGGGAGACGGGCCTGCTCGTGGCGCCGGACGACCCGGGCGCCCTGGCCGGCGCCATCGCTCGCCTGCTCGACGACCCGGCGCTGCGGGCGCGCCTCGGTGCGGCTGGGCGCGAGCGGGTCATCAGCCGCTTCACCTGGCAGATCACCGCGGCCGGAACCGCCGCTTGTTACGACGCCCTGATGGCCGGGGACCCACTGCCTGGCGCACCGTCGGCGCGTGCCCGACGGTCCGGGGACTCCACTGGCGCGAGGAGCAGCCTGATGTTGACAGTCGACTACGACCGGCTCGGCGTGGGTCCCGGCGATCTCGTGCTCGATCTCGGGTGCGGGTTCGGGCGTCACGCGTTCGAGGCCGCCCGACGGGGCGCCTCGGTGGTGGCACTCGATGCCGGGCCCGAGGAGGTGGCGCAGGTGCGGGGCACTTTCGCCGCCATGATCGAAACGGGTGAGATGGCCCCGGGTCACCCGGCGACCGCGGTACAGGGCGACGCGCTCTCGCTGCCCTTCGCTGACGGGACCTTCGATCGCGTCATCGCGTCGGAGGTTCTCGAGCACATCCCCGACGATTCCGCCGCCATGCGCGAGTTGGCCCGGGTCCTCCGTCCCGGTGGAGCCATGGCGGTGACGGTCCCGCGGTGCGGGCCCGAGGTCATCAACTGGGCTTTGTCGGACGAGTATCACGACACGCCCGGAGGGCACGTGCGCATCTACCGGCGATCGACACTGGAGCGCCGGCTCAGCTCGGCCGGGCTCGAAGCCACGGGCTACCACCACGCCCACGGGCTGCACTCGCCGTACTGGTGGCTGCGCTGCCTGGTCGGTCCGTCCAACGACTCTCACCCGGCCGTCGAGGCGTACCACAAGGTGTTGGTCTGGGACATCGTCAAGGCGCCGTTCCTGACGCGCACCGCCGACCGGATGCTGAGCCCGGTCATCGGCAAGAGCCTGGTGCTGTATCTCACCAAGCCGACGACCAGCGTGGCGGACCTGCACGACACGCGGCCCACGCTGCCCCGGGGCGTGCCGGGACGAAGGGGGCCAACCACACCGAGCCAGGGAGCTGCGGCATGACCACCGAAGAGATCCGTTCCGCCGCCGTACCCGGGGTGCCCGGCGTCCTCACGAGTGCCGACGTGCTCGCCACGGGTCAGGCCATTGCCGCGGTGCAACGCCATGACGGGCAGATCCCTTGGTTCGAAGGCGGTCACTGCGACCCGTGGAACCATGTCGAGGCGGCCATGGCACTGACCGTGTGTGGCCTGGTGGACGAGGCTGTCGATGCGTATCGCTGGCTTGCCCGCCGTCAGCTCCCCGACGGCAGCTGGTTCAACTACTACCAGGGAGATGGGGTCAAAGACCTCCGGCTCGACACGAATGTGTGCGGCTACCTGGCGGCCGGCGCCTGGCATCATCACCTGATCACGGGCGACGTCGAGTTCCTGGGCGAACTCTGGCCGACGATTCAAAAGGGCATCGACTTCATTCTTCGCTCCCAGCAGCCCGATGGCTCTGTGCTGTGGTCTCGCGACTCGACCGGCCGGCCCGAGCGCTATGCGTTGCTGACGGGCTCGTCATCGATCTACCACTCCATGCGGTGTGCCGTGGCGATCGCCGAGTGCCTGGCCAAGGACCGCCCGGACTGGGAGCTTGCGGCCGGACGGCTCGGGCACGCGGTGGCGCACCACCCTGGTGCCTTCGCTCCCAAGGTCGAGTTCGCCATGGACTGGTATTACCCCATGCTGTCCGGCGCGATCGAAGGCGAAGCCGGACGCCAGCGCATTGCGGACGGATGGTCGACGTTCGTCATGGAGGGTCTGGGCGTGCGCTGCGTCTCCACCGGCGACTGGGTGACGGCGGCCGAAACGGCAGAATGCGTGTTGACGCTCGACGCTCTCGGTATGGACGGACCCGCGCTGGAACTGTTCACGGCGGGGCAGAACCTGCGCCTGCCTGACGGGTCCTACTGGACGGGCATGGTCTTCCCCGAACGCGAGACGTTCCCCAAGGACGAGCGGACCACGTACACCTTTGCGGCCATGGTCCTGGCGGCCGACGCGTTGTCCAACACGAGTCCGGCCGCCGGGCTGTTCCGAGGCGAAGGGCTGCCGGCCACACTCGACCTGGCCGAGCCGCACTGCGGCGACGCCATTGAGGGCTGCAACGTGGCGGATCCGCCGCAACGCTCTTCCCGCGGCTGAACGCAGCACACGAGGCCCGCTGCCGGCGGCGACGGTGCGTGACCGTCAGCCGGGCAGGGTGATGCGGCGCAGGACGCGCAAGCTGCCACAGGCGCCGTCGTCGGTGAACTCGCCCGAGTCGAGGGCGGCGCAGTAGAGCTCGTAGGGCGGGCGTCCGCCGTCGGCCGGGTCGGGGAACACGTCGTGAATGGCCAGCCAGCCCCCGAGCGCGACGTGCGGCGACCAGCCGCGGAAGTCCGCCCAGGCGGGATCTTCGCCGTGTCCGCCGTCAATGAAACAGAAGGCGAGCGGGCGGTCCCAACGGGCCGCCAATGTGGGGGAGTCGCCGACGATCCCGACCACGGACGACTCGAGCCCGGCCCTGGTCATGGTGCGGCGCCAATGCGGCAGCGTGTCGAGACGACCGGCCTCAGGGTCGACCAGGTCCGGTTCGTGGTACTCCCATCCCGGCTGGTTCTCCTCCGAGCCGCGGTGGTGGTCGATGGAGAGCAGGGCCGCGCCGGTGGCCTCGGCGGCGGCCCCCAGGTACACGGTCGACTTTCCGCACCAGGCGCCGATCTCGACGAAGGTCGTGGGCGCCGCGGCCGTGAGATCGGCCTGGCCGGCGCGCAGGGCGGCGGCGAACAGCGCCTCGCCCTCGTCGTCGGGCATGAACCCCCGGGTCTGACGGGCCGTCTCGAAGAGGGACTGCACGCGCGCCGAGTCGAGGGCGTCGTTGCCGGGCGGGATTCCGGCCATCAAGGCGTGGGCCCGCCGGCTGCCCGCAGCGACGCGGACAGAGCCGGCCCTCTCGCGGGAACCGAACGCCACATTGACCCGGAGACGCTCCACCGACTGCGCGACCCGGCGCGGCCCCGATGCGATCGGGTTGGCGTCGAGGAAGGCGATCGCCTCCTCGGCGAATTCGGCGTCGCCACAGAGGGCCGGGATCGACTCAATGATGCGCGGGGCGCGTTCTTGGGGAAGCGCTCGAGCACCGCCGCCCAGTTCTCCGTCAGCCGGGTCCACACGGCCTGGTTGCCGACAGGGTTGGTCAGGAGCGAGCCGAGGACGGCGAACCCGTTCTGACTGCGCACCTCGGTCATGGCCAGGTCGAAGGTGCGCAGGCACAGGTCGACGTCGGGGAATCCCGCCAGGGCGCCGAGGGAGCGCATCTCCTCTTGGGGTGTCGACGCGGTCCGGTAGCGCTCCAGCAGCGCGTCGTAGTCGCCGGGCCGCAGAAGCTGCGAGACGACGGCCAGCGTCGCCGACTCAACGTCGGGTGGGATCGGGTCACCCGTGCCCCCGCCGATGGGAGAGGCATCGAAGCGACGGGCGGCTTCCGCCCGGACTTCGGGATCGGCGCCCACCGTCCCCATGAGGTTGATGGCGAGCGCCCGCAGCGTGGGTGTGCGGTCGCTCTCACCCTCGGTGGCGTCGAAGCCGAGCCGGCGGTGCGTGGGACCGATGAGCGCTCGCACGGCCTGGTGGAGGGCTTCTTCTTGCTGCGGGGGTGTGATCCGCTTCGTCAGCGCGAACGCGCTGGCGACGGGAGACCAGGCGGCGGGCTCGGCCTCGTCGCCGAGGTGGGCGGCCAGGGTCAGGAACTCCTCGAGCGTCGAGAGGCCGGCGAGTGTCGTGGCCCAGGTGTCGGCCAGGAGGTTGGCCCTCTCCAGTGGCGTGAGCTCGGGCAGGTGCTCGGCGAGTGAAGTCCGGTGCGCCGTCTCGTAGCCGACCCGGAAGATGCCCCAGCCGCCGGCGTTGACGACGGCGAGGCCTTGTCCGGCCTCGGCGATCTGCTCGGGCTGGGCGTCGAGGACCAGGTGCCGCACCGGTGCGCCGGGCTTGCCATCGGCCGGCAGCGCCCGCACCGCCACGGGCACGCGCCACTCCTTGCCGATGGACGAGGTGGCGCCGGCAGGCACCGGTCCCAGCGCAAACGGTTGCTGGTTCAGCGTCTCGCCGTGCAGCGAGACCAGGGGGTGACCGCCCTGCAGTATGAACGTGTCCATCACGTCGCGGACCGGTGCGCCGCTGGCGTCCTCGAGCGCATCCCAGAGGTCGCTGGTCACGGTGTTCGCGTAGGCGTGCGCCTTGAGGTAGGTCCGTACGCCGTCGCGGAACACCTCGGCCCCGATGTGCTGCTCGAGCATGCGGAGCACGCCGCAGCCCTTCTCGTAGGTCAGCACGTCGAACATCCCCTCCGCCTCTTTGGGCGGCCCCACCGGGTACTCAATCGGACGGGTGAGGTGGAGCGCATCGACAGCCAGCGCGGCCTCGCGGGAGGGCGCAAAGCCGATCCAGCGATCCCATGAAGGGCGGAAGGCGTCGACGCACAGCGTCTCCATGAAGGTGGCGAAGGCTTCGTTCAGCCAGATGCCCTCCCACCAACCCATGGTCACGAGGTCGCCGAACCACATGTGCGCAAGCTCGTGCGCAATGACGTCGGCCACACGCTCGAGCTCGGCGCGGGCCGCTTGGTCCTTGTCGACGAGGAGGGCGGTGTCCCGGAACGTGATGCAGCCCAAGTTCTCCATCGCACCGGCGGCGAAGTCAGGAATGGCGACCAGGTCGACCTTGTCGCCGGGGTAGGGGATGTTGAAGTACTCGGTGAAGAAGCGCAACGCGAACGCGCCGACCTCCAGTGCGAACTCGGCCAGGGGGAGCTTGCCCGGAGTGCAGACCACCCGGAGCGGCACGCCGTCCACGTCGACGGTCTCGGTCATTTCGAGATGCCCGACCACGAACGCCACCAGGTACGTCGACATCTTCATGGTGGGGGCGAACCGGATGCGCTGCTTGGCACCGACGTGGTCGATCCCGACGATCGGTGAGTTCGAGATGGCGTCGAGGTCGGGCTCCACGATCATGGTGACCTCGAAAACCGCCTTGCGGTCCGGCTCGTCGAAGCAGGGGAAGCAACGCCGCGCGTCCACCGACTCGAACTGGGTGGTCGCCATGGTGTGGGTCTCACCGTCGAGCCCGGTGTAGGTGGAGCGGTAGAAGCCGCGCAGCTTGTCGTTGAGGGTGCCGCTGAACCGGCAGCTGATGGTGCAGGCTCCCGGAGGGAGAAGGTCAGCGGGTTGGAACGTCACCTGCTCGAGCTCGTCGTTGAAATGCACGCTGCACAGGACCGTGATGCCGTCGGCCGTCAGGACCTCGACGTCACTGATCGCCAACTCGGCGGCATTGAGCACAATCTCCTCTGCCGTCTCATGGACGATGGCGTCGATCCGGACCGTGCCCGAGAAGGTGGCCGTGGCGATGTCCGGCTCCAGTTCGATGTGGTAGATCTCCGGTTCGATCGTCCGTGGCAGACGGAACGGTTCCGAGCCAGACGCGACGGATGACGTGGGAGCTGAAGGCATCCATGCAGGCTACCCGCGGTGCCGCGGGTAGGTTCTCGCTCCGTGCCTGCTTCCGAAGCCCAATCAGCCAACGAACCCGACAGCCCTGACCTCGACGTGGTGGCGATCGGATCGCCGCTGCTCGACGTGATTGAGCTGGCGACCGAGGAGCAGCTGGCCCAAGTCGGCCTGGAGAAGGGGTCGATGACACTCGTGGACCTGGCTACCGCCATTTCGGTACAGGACTTCATGGGCGACCCCCGTTACGTTTCGGGCGGATCGGTGGCCAACACGACCGCAGGGATCGCCGTGCTGGGCGGCACGGCCGGTTTCGTCGGGGCCGTGGCCGATGACGAAGTGGGCCGGACCTATACCGAGAATCTGCGGGCGGCCGGTGTCGAGTTCGAGCCGCACCTGAGCGAGTCGGCGGCCGCCGACGGGCTGGGCACCGGGCGCTGCGTCGTCCTCATCACCGATGACGCCGACCGCACCATGGGGACCTACCTGGGGGCGGCGGCGACAATGTCTCCGAGCGGTGTCCCGGCGTCCTTCGTGGCCCGTGCCTCCATCGTCCTGCTCGAGGGCTATCTGTGGGACGTGCCGGCCGCCAAGGACGCGATGCGTCACGCCGCGGCCACCGCCCACGCAGCCGAGGGCTCGGTGGCCCTTTCGTTGTCCGACCCGTTCTGCGTGGAGCGCCATCAGCGGGAGTTCCTCGATCTCCTTGTCGACGACGTGGACATCCTTCTCGGGAACGAGGAAGAAGTCACCATGCTCTTCGGGGCCCATTCGTACGAGGACGCGTTGGCGGCGGCCGAGGAGACCGGACTGCTCGTCGTCATGACCCGGGGCGCGCAAGGCGCCACCGTCCTGACCGCCCGGGGACCCGAGGAGGTTCCCGCAGCCGCGGTGAGCCAGGTCGTCGACACCACGGGTGCCGGGGACCTGTTTGCCGCGGGGTTCCTCTTCGGCCTCACCCACGGCATGGGGCCGGTCGAGAGCACCAGGCTCGGTGCGTTGTGCGCCGCCGAGGTGATCTCGCACACCGGCGCCCGGCCCGAGGCCGACCTCAAGACGCTGGCGGCCGACGCCGGCCTCCTGCCGGGCTCGACGTCCGCGTGAGCCTCTCCATCGGCATTGTGGGTCTGCCCAACGTGGGCAAGTCCACCTTGTTCAACGCGCTGACCAACAACGAGGTGCTTGCGGCCAACTACCCCTTCGCCACCATTGAGCCGAACGTGGGCGTGGTGGCCGTGCCGGATGCTCGGTTGCAGCAACTGGCCGATCTGTACGACGGCGCACCCGTTGTTCCCGCCACCGTGACCTTCGTCGACATCGCGGGACTCGTGCGCGGTGCCTCGCAGGGGGAGGGATTGGGCAACCAGTTCCTGGCCGCCATCCGGGAGACCGACGCCATCTGCCAGGTGGTGCGCGCCTTCCACGACGATGACGTGGTCCACGTCGACGCCCGGGTGGATCCGGCGAGCGACATCGACACCATCAACACCGAGCTGATCCTGGCCGACCTGCAGACCGTGGAACAACGCCTGCCGCGGTTGGCGCGCGAGGCCAAGGGAGACCCGGCCCTGCGGCCGATGGTCGAAGCGGTCACCGCCGCCGAAGGCATTCTCAGTGCCGGCCGCACCGTCGCCGAGGCGGCATCGAAGGGTGAAGTGGACGTGGCGCTCCTGCGCGAGCTGCACCTGCTGACGGCCAAGCCGTTCATTTACGTCTTCAACGTCGACGAGGGGTCGCTCGGCGACGCCGAGTTGGCGGCCCGCCTGGCTGCGAGCGTGAGCCCCGCTTCCGCCATCGTCCTCTGTGCGCAGATCGAGGCGGAGGTGGCCGGTCTCGACGCGGCCGACGCCGCGGAGCTCTTGGAGAGCTACGGCCAGGAGGAGTCAGGCCTCGAGCAGCTCGTCCACGTAGGGTTTGCCACCCTCGGGCTGCAGACCTACCTGACCGCGGGCCCCAAAGAGGCCCGGGCGTGGACCATTCACGTCGGGGACACCGCGCCCAAGGCGGCCGGCGTGATCCACACCGACTTCGAGCGCGGGTTCATCAAGGCCGAGGTCATCAGCTTCGATGACCTGATGGCGGCGGGGTCGGTCGCCGCCGCCCGCACGGCAGGCCGGGCGCGTATGGAGGGCAAGGACTACGTGATGCGCGACGGGGACGTCGTGGAGTTCCGCTTCAACACCTGAGTCCGGGACGCGCCGCCGTGGCCGTCAGCCGCTGGAGTTGGCGTTGCCGTTGCTGTTGGACGGCGTGACCGTGAACGAGGTCGTGATCTGCTGCCCCTTGGCGTCGAGCACGTACCAGAGACCGCCGTCCTGGTCGATCGCCTGTCCCATGACCACGCCGGGGGAGACGTCTCCGTTGTACGTGTAGAGCGGATGGCCGCCGTAGGAGAGCTGGGTCGAGCCGTCGGGCCGCCGCAGCGTGCCGACGAGGGAGCGGTCGACGCCCTTGCCGACCGTGACGGCGCCGCTGTCGATGAGCGGCGGCCAGTCGAACACGCAGCCGTCGTTGAGGCAGGCACTGTGCGTCGGCGTGTCGGGGACGAAGTCGTAGAGCGTGTCACCGCCTCCCGTCGCCAGGATCGGACCGGCCGGGGAATGCTGCAAGGTCAGGGTCAGCGAGCTGTCCGTGGTCGGTGGGGACGACAGCGTGGTCACGCCGTCACCGCCGCAGGCGGTGAGCAGCAGGGCCAGGCCGGCCAGTGCTGCCGGAACGACCAGGGTGGAACGGCGCAGCCGGCTCCGCATCAAGAACCGGGCGTCGGGATGCTCGTGCCGAGCAGCCAGCCGATGGCGCCGAGGGCGTCGGTGGTGGTCCAGTTCGGACCTTGGGGGTTCGCCAGGTCGTGGAGCCCGCCATCGTTGAGGAGCCCGCGCAGCTTCGCATTGAGCGCGCCCTTCTCGTCGGGTGCCGAGGCGTTGACGAAGCGTTCTCGTCCGGACTGGTCGACGAGGATGTAGCCGTCCGTGTGGTCCACGTCGTAGGTCAAGGGCTGGCCCGTCCACCAGTCCGTCTTGGCCGGTTGCTCCTCGGGCACCACCTTGTAATCGACGCCGAAGGGCTTCCAGAAGGCGGCGATGGTGCTCGGCGTGCCCGTCCAGAGGTCCCAGTCGGCGCCGAACTCCTTCTGGTACGCGGCCAGCCGGGCCACCGTGTCGCGGCCCGGGTCGACGGTGGCCTCCACGAACACGACGCGGTTGGCCAGGCCGGCGGCGCGGAGATCGTGCTGCATGGCGATGAAGGCGCCGGTGACGAGAGGGCACTCGTCCTGGCAGAGCGACAGGAACGGCGCCAGGACGACGACCTTGCCGCGCAGGCCGCCGAGCGTGACGGTCTGCCCGTGCTGGTTGACCAGCGCCACTGTCTGCGGCGTCGGCTGATTCAGGACCAGCCCCTCGTTGGCGGGGGGTGCGCCGGGCGCGGACGAGCCACAGGCGGCCAGCAGCACGCTGAGGGCGACGGCAACGGCGCCGGCGAGAACGGTGAAAGGGGCCCGGCGTCGAGCGAAGCGGGTCAGGCGTCGTCCTCCCCGGGGGGCAGGAACGTGAAGGGCAGGTCGGCCAGCGCGATCAGTCTCGAGGCGATCCAGCGGGCCAGGTCGTCGAAGACCGGGACCAGCAATGCCGGCTCCTCCAGCTGCTGTTCGCTGAAGCGGAGCGAGCCCTCGTAGGTCGCCTCGGCCGCCCAGCGCGTCGTGCCGTCCGGTCCGTCGTGCTCGTCCGACTCGGTGCGCACCTGCTCAATGGTGGTGGCGGTGCGGACCAGGTCGGCCGGTTCGCCCAGCGGCCCGGTGGCCGGCAGCGCCGTCATGACCTTCTCCGTATCCGGCGCCTCGGCCATGCGTTGTACCCGCAGCGCGACCTCGACCACGACCTCGGGCAGCTCGTCAGGCGGCTCGCCGATCGACCAGCTGCGGTACGAGGTCTGGCTCCAGGTGGGCCAGTCGAGCGAGACGTCGACCCGCACCCGGGGCGGCTGTTCCTCGCCCGGAAGGCTGTAGGAGGTCTCCCAGCACACGTCGCCCAGGAAGACGTCGACCTGGAAGCGCTCCTCCACGGCCTGGCGCTGCAGGAGCGCCCGGTCGAAGGAGGAACGGGTGGTGCCGATGAGGTCGACAAGGAGATGGTCGAGCACGCCGCACGAGGATAGGCCCACCACGGCGGCCCCCGGCCTCGCCCATCGGGTCCGGCCCGGCCGGCACGGCTGTTACCGTCGGGCCGATGGGCGAAGCGTTGCCGTGGCTCGAGCGCAGGGTGATCGCCTACGCGCATCAGGGCGGGGCCTGGGAGTCGCCGTCGTCCACGCGACACGCCATCGACCACGCGCTCGCAGTCGGCGCCACGGGCGTGGAGCTCGATGTCCACGCCACCGCGGATGGCGAGCTGGTGGTCTGCCACGACGCCACCGTCGACCGCACCACCGCCGCCCAGGGCACCATCGCCTCGTTCACGTTGGCGCAGCTCCGTGCCATGGACTTCTCGTACTGGTGGATTCCCGGCGCAGACGTCACGCCGGGGCGCCCCGACAGCGAGTATCCCTTCCGCGGCCGGGCGCCGGGCGATCCGGCGTTCGGCATCGCCACCTTGCGCGAGGTCCTCGAGCGCTACCCCGGAGTGGTGCTCAACCTCGACATTAAGCAGACGGCGCCCGTGGTGGCGCCCTACGAGGAGTCGCTGGCCCGCCTGCTGGCCGAGTTCGGCCGCACTGACGATGTGATCGTGGCCTCGTTCCTCGACCCGGCCACCGACGCCTTCCGGGCCTTCGCACCTGACGTGCCGACCTCGGCGGGCACCATGGCGACGGCCGCCGCCTGGCAGGCCGTGCAGGCGGGCGAGGATCTGCCCCCGAGCCCGGCGGTGGCCTTCCAGGTGCCAGAACGCCAGGGTGACCTGGTGATCGTCGACGAGGCCTTCGTGGCGGCGGCCCACCGTGCCGGCAAGGCGGTCCACGTGTGGACGGTCAACGACGCCGCATCCATGGAGCGCCTGCTCGGCCTCGGGGTGGACGGCATCATTTCGGACGTGCCGACCACGCTGGGCGGCGTGCTCGGCGCAGCGGGAGTTGCCTGGAACGGACCGTGATCCCAGGCCGTCCGAGAGCGGGCCTGGACCTTCAGTGCAGCGTCAGCCGCGGCCGCAGTTCGGCTTCTTGCCGTGGTTGGCCTTCTTCTTTTTCCTGAGCTTGCGCTTGACGGTTCGCTTCGACATGAGGGGAAGATGCTAGACGGAATACGCCGGGCGGTCCGGTAGCCTCGTCCGGGTGCGGTCCGGATGGCTGCTGCGGGACGGCGATGTGGTGTGCGCGCTCGAGCTGGCCGACTCGCCGGCCGAGCGCGGAGCGCTGCGCGGTCGACCGGGCTGCGAGGGCGCCCTGCACGTGGACCCCGCCCGCACCGTCCATACGGTCGGCATGAAATTCCCCATTGACGTGGCCTTTCTCTCAACCGACCTCACCGTGGTGCGGCTGACCCGGCTGAAGCCGTGGCGGATGGCCATGGGGGGCACGAAGGCCCGGAGCGTCGTGCAGACCGAGGCAGGGTCCTTCGAGCGCTGGGGCGTGCGGTTGGGCGATCAGCTCGAGGTGCGTGAGGTCCCTGACCGCCCGAACGGTGCCGCAAACGGCACCACATGACCGAGGAGCGGGGTGGCCGGCTCGTCCTGGTGGCCACGCCGATCGGGAACCTGGGTGATCTTTCGCCCCGGGCACGCGACGTGCTGGCGGCCGCGGACCTGATCTGCTGCGAGGACACGCGTCGCACCCGGGCCCTGCTGTCCGCCTGTGGCATTTCGGCCAAGGGGCCCGACGGCGACCGGCTCCTGTCGCTCCACGGCCACAACGAGGCCTCCAGGGTCGACCGGATCGTCGCCGCGGTGGCGGCCGGGTCCACGGTGGCCGTGGTCAGCGACGCGGGCACGCCCGGGGTGTCGGACCCGGGGGCCTGGCTGGCGGCGCAGGTCGCCGCCGCCGGCGGAGACGGTGAGCACGGTGCCCGGGCCGTCGTCGGTGCTCGGCGCGTTGGTGGTGAGCGGACTGCCGGCCGAACGCTTCTGCGTCGAGGGATTCCTGCCCCGCAAGGGCCCCGAACGCCGGCGCCGCATCGGCGCGCTCATGGCCGACGCCCGCACCACCGTGGTGCTGGAGGCGCCGAGCCGGGTGGCGGCGACGCTGGCCGAGTTGGCGACCGCCGATGGGTCACGGCCGGCCGCGGTCGTGCGCGAGCTCACCAAGGTGCACGAGGAGGTCTGGCGCGGGACGCTGGGGGAGGCCGCGGCGGTCTTCGCCGCGCGCGAGGTGCGCGGCGAGGTGGTCCTGGTGATCGGAGGCGCGCCTGCTCCGGACCCGGCCGGCGACGATGCCGTCGAGAGTGCAGTCCGGGCCGCGCTCGACGACGACCCGTCGGCGGGACCGCGCCAGGCGGCGGAGCTGGTGGCGGCCGCACTGGGTGTGCCGCGCCGGCGCGCCTACGAGGTCGCTCTGCGCGTCCGCCAGGAGCCGGGCGGCGGCGGGGACACGTCGGGCCCCGGTTGAGGGCGCCGGTACGCTACCGGCGGTGCCCCCCTACTACCTGACCACCCCGATCTACTACGTGAACGACGCGCCGCACGTGGGCACGGCGTACACGACGGTCAACGCCGACGCCCTGGCGCGCTGGCACCGCCTGCTCGGGGACGACGTCTGGTTCATGACGGGCACCGACGAGCACGGCGCCAAAATCGTGGAGGCGGCCGAGGCGAACGGCACGACGCCCCAGGAGTGGACGGATCGGACCTCGGCGCGCTTCGTCGAGGCGTGGCGGCGCCTCGACATCGCCAACGACGACTTCATCCGCACGACCGAGCCGCGCCACTACGAGGTGGTCCAGCAGTTCTTGCAGCGCATTTACGACAACGGGTTCATTGAGCTGGGCGCGTACTCGGGGCTCTACTGCGTCTCCTGTGAGGACTACTACCTGGAGGACCAGCTCGTGGACGGCAAGTGCCCGGTCCACGGCCGCGCCGTCATTGAGATGAAGGAGGACAACTACTTCTTCAAGCTCAGCCAGTTCGAGGACCAGCTGCTCGACTACTACGACAGCCACCCCGACTTCGTCCGCCCGACCTCCAAGCGCAACGAGGCCCTCGGGTTCATCCGCGGTGGGCTGCGCGATGTGTCGATCACCCGCACCTCGTTCACCTGGGGCGTGCCGGTGCCCTGGGACAGCGGCCACGTCTTCTACGTCTGGTACGACGCACTCATCAACTACCTCACGGTCGCCGGCTACGGGGGCGACCCGGCCGTGTTCGAGCCCCGCTGGGCCGCCGCCCACCACCTGATCGGCAAGGACATCCTCAAGTTCCACTGCGTGTGGTGGCCGGCCATGTGCATGGCCGCCGGGCTGGCGCCACCGGAGGAGATCTTCGTCCACGGCTACCTGCTGATGGGCGGGCAGAAGCTCGGCAAGACGATGATCGCGTCCGGGCTCGCCGGCGGCGAGGGCGCCGAGGCACTGAAGATCACCGACGTGTCACCGCTCGCTCTGGCCGACGACTTCGGCGTCGATCCGCTGCGCTACCACCTCCTGCGCGAGGTGGCCCTCGGCGGTGACGGCGATTTCTCCTACGAGGGCATCGTCTCGCGCTACAACGCCGACCTGGCCAACAATCTCGGCAACCTGGTGTCGCGGGTCACGACCGTCGTCAACTCGAAGTGTGGCGGGGTCGGCCCGGCATGCAACCCGGCCAGCGAGCTGGGGCCGGTCGCGGCAGGCGTGTTGGAGGCGGCGACCGCGGCCTGGGCCCGCTGGGCGCCGCACGAGGCGCTGGAGGAGACGTGGCGTCTCATCGGCGCGGCGAACGCCGAGCTCGAGTCCGCCGAGCCGTGGAAGATGGAGCCCGGGCCGGCCGTCGACGCCGTCCTGGGTGACGCGCTCGAGGTGCTGCGGATCGTCGCCGTCCTGATTGCGCCGGCCATGCCGTCGACCGCGGTCGAGGTGTGGCGCCGGATCGGCGTGGCGGGCGACCCCTCGACCGCCATCGTTCCCAGGGACGCCGGGTGGGGTGGCTACGGGGGCGGGGTCGCCGTGGTGAAGGGGGATCCTCTCTTCCCGCGCCGAAAGGGCTGAACGTGGCCGGCTGGTTCGACTCGCACTGCCACGTCCAGGAGGAGTATCTCCCCGAAGATCCGGTCGAGGGGACCGACTTGGAGCCCGTTCTGGCCCGGGCGGCCCAGGCCGGGATCACTCGCATGGTCTGCATCGGCACGGGTGTGACCACCTCGGAGCAGGCGGTGGCGGTGGCTCGGACCACCGCAGGGGAGGGCGCGGTGCCGCGGGCGTGGGCCTCCATCGGGCTGCATCCGCACGAGGCGAGCCAAGGCGTTGACGAGGTCGCCGCCCTGCTGACGCGCGAGCTGGCGGCGGATGACGGCGCAGTGGTGGCCGTCGGGGAGTGCGGGCTGGATTACTTCTACGAGAATTCTCCGCGTGACGCGCAACGCACTGCCTTCGCGGCGCAGATCGCATTGGCGCATGCGCACGACTTGGCGTTGGTGATCCACGCGCGTGACGCGTGGCCCGATCTGTTCGACGTGTTGGATGCAGAAGGCGTGCCCGAACGCACCGTGCTGCATTGCTTCACCGGCGGTCCCGACGAGGTGGAACGCTGCCTGGCGGCGGGCATGTACGTGTCGTTCAGCGGCATCGTGACCTTCAAGAATGCGTCCGATGTCCGGGAGGCGGCGGCGCGCTGCCCGCTCGACAGACTGCTGGTCGAAACGGACAGCCCGTTCCTCGCCCCGGTACCGCATCGGGGGCGTACCAACGAGCCGGCGTACCTTCCGTTCGTCGGTGACGCCATCGCGGGCGTGAAGGGCTGCACAGTCGACGAGGTGAGGGAGCGCAGCGCTGCCGCGGCCGCCATGGTCTTTTCCACAGGGAGCTAAACCACGCGCTGTTGCGCGTAATACGAGAACCTTGTGACCTGGGTGTTTGACGTTGAATGTGGTCAGAAACCGATGGTGACCAGGGAGTTCATCTAAATATCGCGGATGGCAGTGTCCGTGACCTGGGAAAAGAGCGCGCGAAAAGGTTTCGTCCGATTCCTGGTTTGCGCGTCCCGTGATCGGTTATCTAAGTTCTCCAGAAACCTCTCGCCACCCGTACGTCGGCGCGGGTGCACTGTGTCCCCGATGAAGGGTGGAGCCCTGCGGAACCAGAGCACTGGAGGGAGGCGCCTCGGCGTTGCCGCAGTCATTTGCGGCGCATTGTTCGGCGCGCCTCTCCTGCTGTTGCAAAGCGCGTCAGCGCACGGATCGCGGTCACAAGCCGCGGCACCGAGCGCGCACGACGACACGTCGCACGACGTGCATCCGGCTTCACACGCCGGCGTGAACCTTTCTTCGAACCTCGTCGCGTACCAAGCGCCGACCACGACGTCGACGACCGCG
>CAWACN010000041.1:0-42705 GCA_963780525.1 uncultured Acidimicrobiaceae bacterium
CTCGATCGGCAGAATGTGGCCCGGGAACTTCGACGCGAAGGCGATCGAGCCGGGGCCGCCCTGTGCGGTGTAGGTCGTCATCATGAAGCTGGCGCCCGAGACGGCGCGCTTGACCGCACCCATGATCCCCTTGCCGCCCATGCCGCCGCCGGTATTGGTGGCCATTTGGACGGCATCGGACATCCAGGAGAATTCGCCGGCTTCGGACACCACCGACTCCCCGTCGGCGAGCGAGAGCTCCAGCACCGGCATCGTCGTTCCGTGGATCGTCTCTTCCATGGTGGGCCTCCTCGGGTCTTTTTCTCTTTTTCTCGGCCCTACGGCGGCGGATCGTGCAACTCTACGTTCGCCGACAGTAGGCCTTCACCGGGCCCCTGCGCACCGGTGACCAAGCGCTCGGCCAGCGTCACCTCCATGAGGCCCAGCGCCATGCCGAAGAGGTCGCCGAGGATGAAGGTGGTGAGGAAGATGGCCCAGATGTGCTCATGGGGAATCAGCTCGGCGACAAAGACCACGACCTCGTGCTCGACCGCCAGCGGCAGCGTGATGAACAGGAAGACGAGCATGAAATGCGGCCAGACCAGCTGCACCGAGCGCCTGAATGCGCTCGGCACGGAGCTGTCGAGAAGGTTGATGAGGGGTCCGACCAAGGCGAACAGGGTCCCCACGATGAGGCCGGGGACAACCAGCGCGACGGAGGCCAACGCGCTCAAAATGACCAGGATCCCCTCGGCCAGCAGCAATCGCCCCCAAGGAAGCGTCCGCAGCACCTGCAGGACGGGTTGGGCCGCTTCGTTGCGCTCCACCGAGCCGACCAGGCGCTCGAGCATGCCGGCGTAGAAGGTCAGCCCCAGGGCCGACGAAGCGAACAGGACCGCCCCGATGACGGACCCGACGCCCAGGTGGTCGACGGCGATCTCGGTGTAGAAGGTGCCCTGAAAGGCGTCGAGTCCGAAGATGATCAGGCCCGGCACTATCACCCGGGCCGGTTCCAGCCGGGCTGTGCGCCAGGACACCGCCATGAGCTCCAAAGGGTGGAGGCGGTGGCGCTGGGGGACCTCGGCGTCGCCCTTGCTCACAAGGGATTCACTCCGTCGCCCACGAAGTCGAAGAGGTGCTGATCAGGATCGAAGGGGATGACCGATCCAACCCCATCCGGGCCATCCCGGCCGATCGAGTCGGTGACGCCCCACCGCCTGAATGGTCCCCTCGGGCGACACGAATGCCATCTCGGTGAACCCGGCGGCCGCGAAGTCCGCCCGGATCGCCGGAGTCCGGTCCGGCGGGCGGCGGTGCCGGGTCCAGATGACCTGCCCTCCCGGTGTGCACCATCCGGACAGGGCCTGGATGGTGCGGGTGATGTCCGCGTCAGTGATATTCCCGAACACGCCGCACACCAGCACGACGTCCGCCGGCACGGCCTCGGCGTACAGGCGGCTCTGCGATGCGTCACCCTCGACGACGCTGATCCGGTCGGCGACCCCGGCGGCCTCGGCCCGGGTCCGGGCGAACTGGACCAGCGCCGGGTCTTGCTCCACCAGCAACGCCGAGACCGCCGGACCCCGCGGATGGGTGGCCACCACGTCGATGACGTCGCGCCCCTGGCCCGCGCACAGGCTCACCACTCGAATCTCTTCCGCACTGGCGGGAACCTCGTCCAGTGCGGCGCCCAGCATGGACTGGACCGCACGCAACCGCGCCGACAGCCTCGACGACGGATCCTCGTACGCCCCGTGCCACCTCACCCAATGCGAATCGGCCCCATCCGAGCCAACACCCGCCGCAGACCCGATCCCGGTCCCCATCCCATCCCCGCCCCCGTACCCGCTCCCGGCTCGGCGACCGCCGGATGGTCCAACGGCTCCATCCCGACACTCTCTGGATGGTCCCCAGGCACCATGACCGCCCATCGTAGGGTGGACCGCCGTGAGCGCCGTGATGCCCCGATGATCAAATACCTCGGTTCCAAGCGCCGCCTCGTCCCGGTCCTCACGCGGATCTGTCAGGCCTCCGGCGCCCGCACCGCCCTCGATCTCTTCACCGGCACCACCCGCGTCGCCCAGGCCTTCAAGGCCCAGGGCGTGCACGTCACCGCCGTCGACAGCGCCCGCTACGCGCACACCTTCGCCCGCACCTACATCGAGACCGACGCCGCCGCCACCGATGCCACCGCCCTGCAGGCAGCGATCGCCCACCTCGACGCCCTTCCCGGCAAGCCCGGCTACGTGACCGAGACGTTCAGCCATCAGGCCCGCTTCTTCCAACCGCACAACGCCGCTCGGATAGATGCCGTGCGCGACGCCATCGACTCGGAGTATGCGGGGTCACCGTTGTTCCCCCTCCTGTTGACGTCTCTCATCGAGGCGGCGGACCGTGTCGACTCGACCACCGGCGTGCAGATGGCGTACGTCAAGCAGTGGGCGCCCCGCTCGGCCAAGCCACTGGAGCTGCGGGTGCCGGAGCTGCTCGACGGGACCGGGGCGCGCCATCCAAGGCGATGCGGTGGAGCTGACCGCACCATCGGAATCGGAATCTCGGGACTCGGACACTTCGACCTGGCGTACCTGGATCCCCCGTACAACCAACACCGGTATTTCACCAACTACCACGTGTGGGAGACGCTGGTGGCCTGGGACGCGCCCGAGGCCTACGGCGTCGCCCGCAAACGGCTCGATTCGCGCGACCCATCCACACGATCGGCGTTCAACTCGAAGAAGACGATGCCGGCGGCGCTGACGTCGGTGGTGCGATCGGTCGACTGCGACCTGCTCGTGTTGTCGTACAACAACGAGTCGTGGTTGGACATGGATGAGCTCGAACAGATGTGCGAGGGCCGGGGGACGGTGGCGACGCTCACCTTCGACTCAGCTCGATACGTCGGGGCCCGCATCGGCATCTTCGATCCATCCGGGCGCAAGGTGGGACGGGTGGGCCATCTCTCCAATCAGGAGCTCCTCGTCATCGCCGGCGAGGGGGCGCTGGTGCGCCGGGTCGTGCAGGCCGCCGAAGCCGATGTCACCCCAGTCACCCCGGTCACTCCCAGTCACCCCGATCGCCACCCCCGCCCCGGTCGTCGCACCCGATGCGGTCGCCGCGGGTCTGGTGGATCGGCTACAACAGGCAACGTGAGCAAGCACGATCACGGCAGCCACGACGGCTCCCCCGGCGACAGCGGCGCTCACGACAGCGCGCTCACGACAGCGCCTCTCACGACGGCGGCGCTCACGACAGCGGCTCCCAAAGTGCCGGCGACGACACAGCGGGCTCTTCCAAACACGACCGCCCCGCCCCCCGGTTGCCGTATCCACGGCTCGAGGACACCGACCTCACGCTGAAGTTGTCGAAGGACGAGGAGGCGAAGCGTCTCGGCAAGGCGCAGCGCCGCCTGCTGCACCTGCGGCTGATCAATGGCGGTCAGCTCAACAACGGCATCCTCGGACCGCCCGTCTGCATCGTCTTCGAGGGCTGGGACGCCGCCGGCAAGGGTGGCGCCATCAAGCGGCTGGTCGAGCCGCTCGACCCCCGGCACGTCCACGTGGCCCCTTTTGCCGCGCCGACGCCCGACGAGTTGCGGCACCACTTCCTGTGGCGCTTCTGGCCGCCTCTGCCCGGGTGGGGCGGCATGACCATCTTCGACCGCAGCTGGTACGGGCGCGTGCTGGTCGAGCGGGTGGAGAACTTCGCCACCGAGGTGCAGTGGCGGCGGGCTTATGAGGAGATCACCGACTTCGAGCACTCACTCGCCGAAGAAGGAATGGTCGTGATCAAGCTCTGGCTGCACATGTCCGACGAGGAGCAGTTGCGCCGGTTCGAACGACGCCGGGACGATCCGCTCAAGGCGTGGAAGCTGACCGACGAGGACTGGCGCAACCGGGAAAAGCGGCCGCAGTACGACGAGGCGGTGGCCGACATGCTGCGGCTGACCCACGGTCCCCTGGCGCCCTGGGATGTCATTTCGTCGGAGAACAAGCGCAACGGTCGGGTCGAAGTCATCGAGACCGTGATCCGGCACATGGAAGCCGGCATGGACCGTTGGGGCGTCCCCGTGCCGCGTGGCGACGATGAGGAGACGACCGAGCTTGCGCTGTCCTTCGACGACGCCGAGTTCCAGCACGGCCCATCCTCCGTCGGGTCGAATGCAGGCGGCTCGAGTTCAGCCGGCTCGGATTCAGTCGGCTCCAACGGCGCTGCCGAGCCATCCGATCGGCCGATCCGGGCGATTCGGCGCGATTCGGGTGGTTCGGATGGTGCGCCCGGAGCGGAAGAGCACCTCAGCGCATGAGCCCACCCGTCCGGCCGGGCATCACGATCCCCTTCGACGGGATCCCTCTGCACGCCCACCGCGAATGGTTCGCCCGGTTCCGTGAGCTCGGGTACACGGACCTGTGGTCGGCCGAGGTCGACGGATCCGACGGATTCACGCCACTCGCGCTGGCCGCTGCCTGGGAGCCCGAACTCAATCTCGGCGTGGCCATCACTCCCGCCTACACCCGGGGGCCCGCTCTCCTGGCCCAGAGCCTGGCCTCCATGGCCGACGCCGCGCCGGGGCGTTTCTTCTGCGGCCTCGGCGCCTCGTCGAAGGTGATCGTGGCCGACTGGAACGGACTGGCCTTCGAGAACCAGTACCGCCGCATCCGAGACACCTTGCGCTTCCTGCGCCTGGCCTTCAGCGGCGAGAAGGTGACCGAGGACTTCGAGACGTTCCAGGTCAAGGGGTTCCGCCTGGCCCGCATTCCCGAGCAGCTCCCGCCGGTGTACCTGGCCGCGCTGCGCCCCGGCATGTTGCACCTGGCCGGTCGGGAGGCCGACGGCGCCATCCTCAACTGGCTCAGTGCCGAGGACGTCGCCACATCCGTGGCCGAGGTCACGAAGGCAGCCGGGGGCGCCCCGCGCGCATCGTGGCCCGGATCTTCGTCATCGTGACCGAGGATGCCGCTGTCGCCCGAACCATCGGCCGCCGGATGATCACGGCGTACCTGAACGTGCACGCCTACGCCGAGTTCCACCGCTGGCTCGGACGCGGCCCGGCACTGCAGCCGATGTGGGACGCCTGGGAGGCGGGCGACCGCAAGGGCGCGCTGGCCGCCATCCCCGATGAGGTGGTGGACGATCTCATCGTGCACGGATCGGTGGCGGAGTGCCGGGCCCACATTCAGCGCTACGTCGACAATGGCATCACGGTCCCGGCGCCGGCGGTGATCCCGATCGGTATCGACCTGGCCGAGGCGGTGGCCGGTCTGTCGCCGTCGGCCGGATAGCACCGACCCGGCGGAGTGCCGGCCAGCAACGGGCCCTGCAGGCCGGGATTTTGCTCGGCGGGGCGACGTCGGCTGAGCTAGGCAAGGCTGGGGATCTGGGCCCCAGGGCAACAAGAGCCCAAAAGCACAGACCAACGGAGGACAAGGGGTGACGGGGGACCGACCGACATGACCGAGATCGACTTCCGCACCACATCGCTGGCCGAGCTGACCCGCTCGGTCCGGACCAAGCAGGTCAGCGCCCGCGAGCTGACACAAGCCGCACTCGACCGCATCGAGAGGCTCGACCCCACCTACAACGCCTTCGTCGCCGTCGACGACGAACGGGCCCTGGCCGAGGCCGACGCCCTGGACGACCGCATCGCCGCCGGTGCCGACCCCGGGCCGCTGGCCGGGATCCCGCTCGGGGTCAAGGACCTGCACAGCGCCATCGGCTACACCACCACCTACGGCTCGGCGCTCTACGCCGACGATCCGCCCGCCACCGTCGACGATCCCTTCGTGGCCCGGATGCGGGCGGCGGGCTGCGTGGTCGTCGGCAAGACCAACACGCCAGAGTTCGGCTGGATGGGTAACACGACCAACAGCATCTTCGGCCCCTCGCTGAATCCCTTCGACCAATCCAGAGGACCGGGCGGATCGTCGGGCGGTGCGGCGGCCGCGCTGGCGGCCGGCATGGTGCCGCTCGCCACCGGATCCGACGGCGGCGGGTCGATCCGGATCCCGAGCGCCTGCTGTGGCCTGGCGGGCATGAAGCCGAGCCTCGGCCGCGTCCCCTCCGGCGGCCCCAACCCGCCGGGCTGGCCGGACCTCTCGACCAACGGCCCCATGGCCCGCCGAGTCGCCGACGTGGCCCGCGCCCTCGATGTCGCCGTCGGCCCCGACCCCACCGACCTCCGCTCGCTCCCCCGGCCCGAGGCCAACTGGCTCGCCGCCCTCGACGACGCTCACGTCCCGGTCAGAGTCGCCTACGCCCCCACCCTCGGCTACGCCACCGTCGACGCCGAGGTGGCGGCCGCCTGCGAGCGCGCCGTCGGGGTGCTGGAGTCACTGGGCGCCGAGGTCGTTGTTCTGGATTCTGTTTTTGATGATGACCCCGTCGGTGATTTTCTCACCGTGACGGGGGCGGCCACCTTGCGCACCCTGCGACCCTTCATGGGTCACCCGCGCTGGGAGGAGGTTCATCCCGTGCTGCGCCACTACGTCGAGGCCGCCCAGGCGACGACGGCGGAGCAATTGCTGCTGGTCTTCGACAACTACCACCGCATGAACCTGCGCCTGGTCGAGCTGTTCCACAGTTGCCGCATCCTGGTGACGCCGACGTGCTCGGCCCTGGCGCCGCTGGCCGACGACATGGTCAGCCCCGTCAACGGAGTGAACACCGCCAACTGGGTGCAGTTCACCTATCCCTTCAACATGACCCGCTCCCCCGCCGCCAGCGTGCCCATCGCCCTCAGCAGCAGTGGCCTGCCGATCGGCCTGCAGTTGGTGGGGCCACAACATGGCGATCTCGTCGTGCTGCGCACCGCCGCCGCGCTCGAGGCGGCCATCGACCTCGATTTCCTCGCCGCTCTGCCCGACTGAAGCCCGACCCCAGACATCCCGACCCCAGACAACCCGACCCCAGACAACCCCAACACCAGACAACCCGACCCCACGAAGGAGCCATCCCCGTGTCCATCACCACCCCAGCCAACCCGACCGATGCCGTCCGCCTCGTCTCGATCGAGGACGCACCGTGGGCCGACACCGGCACCGGCGTCCTGCTCAAGGTCGTGCGCTACGACTCCTCCCACGGCACCTGGGTGATCCTCAACCGCTTCAAGCCGGGAGTGCAGTTGCAAACCCACCGCCACACCGGTTCGGTCGACGCCTACACGTCGACGGGGCGTTGGCACTACCTCGAGTACGACTTCTACATCCTTCCGGGCTCCTACCTCTACGAGCCGGCCAACTCGGTGCACACGCTGCACGTGCCCGAGGACAATACGGAGGACACCGACATCTGCTTCATCATTGAGGGCGCGCTGTTGAACTTGGCCGAGGACGGCTCCGTCGAATCCGTCTCCGACGGGCCCGGCACGCTCGAGGCGTACTACGCGCTGCTCGAAGCCCAGGGTGACCCACGGCCCAACGGCCTGATCGTCTGAGCGAATCCATGACGCCACACGCCGACACCGACACTGACACCGCGCCCGCCGACGCTGGCCGCCTGCTCGACCCGGCGCTCTACGCGAGCGGCGACCCCTTCGCCCTCTACGCCCGGCTCCGACGGACAGCTCCCGTGTGCTGGGTCGACTACGAACGAGGCGGTTTCTGGGCCGTCACCACCCATCCCGAGGTGTCGCACATCGGCGCCGACCCGGCCGGGTTCTGCTCGGCCCGCGGCATCCTGACCGACGAGATCGGCACGACCTACGAGACACCCCCGACCATGATGCACACCGACCCGCCGCAGCACACCCGCTACCGGCGGCTGGTGCAGCCGGGCTTCAAGCCGTCGATGGTGCGGCTGATGGAAGCCGGCGTGACCGCAAAGGCAACCGGTCTCTTGGATCAGATCCAGAGCGGCGTGGCCTTTAATGTCGTGCAAGACCTCTCCATCCCGTTCCCCCTGCTGGTGATCTGCGAGCTCCTCGGGGTGGACGGTTCGCAGTGGCCGCGGTTCTTCGACTGGTCCGAGGCCGTCATCCCCGGCGAGGTCGAGCAGACGGAGGAGCAGCGGACGGCATACCAGATCGAAATGTGGGAGTACCTGATCGGCGTGGCCGAGGAGCGGAGGAAGGCACCGGCCGATGACCTCGTCTCGGTGCTCGCCAACGTCGGATCCGATCCAGAGAGTGGCGGTGAAGAACTGAGCGAGGCCGAGCTGGCCATGTTCTTGATCCAACTGCTGGTGGCCGGGAACGAGACCACCCGCAACCTGATCTCGGGCGGCCTGGTGGCGCTGGCGGAGAATCCAGCACAATGGGCCGCGCTGCAGGCCGATCGCTCGCTGATCCCATCCGCCGTCGAAGAGCTGCTGCGGTGGACGACGCCTGTCATCTCGTTCATGCGCACGGCGACGGCCGACACCACCATCCGCGGCGTCCCCGTGGCCGCCGGTGACCCCGTGCTGCTGGTCTACGCCTCGGCCAACCGAGACGAGGAGGTGTTCGGGCCCGACGCCGGCGAGCTTCGGATCGACCGCCATCCCAATCCACACGTGAGCTTCGGTTTCGGTCCACACTTCTGCCTCGGGGCGGCGCTGGCCCGCCTGGAGGGCAGGGTTGTACTGGGTCAGCTGCTCGACCGCTTCGAGACGCTGTCGCTAGCCGGCCCGGTGCAACGCACCCCGAGCCCGGTCATCGCCGGCGTCCGAGGCGCCTCGCTCGTTTTCTCCTAGACGCAGCAGCGACTCAAGCAGCGACTCAAGCAGCGACTCAAGCCGACACGTACGGCACGTACTCCGGATAGCGATCAGGGTCGAAACGAGGGTCGGAACCCGAACCCGAGCCCGAGCCCGAGCCCGACGACACAGCCTCACCCGCCAACTGCACTTCCGGCGCACCACGCCCGGGCAGCAACTTGGCCGCCGCCAGCGCACCGAGCACCGCCACACCGGCACCCGCGATGCACGCCACCTGCAGCCCGCTGTGGAAGGCGTAGAAGGCAACGGCGTCCAAGGCGGGCCGCGCCGTACGCGGAGCGTGGGCGACCACCGCCAACGCGGCGGCCATCGACCCGTGCGCCTCGGCCTTGGGTCCTGCCGGGATCGGCAGCGGGCGGAATGCACTGATGATCTTCGGTGCGTAAGAAGAGGCGAAGATGGAGCCGAAGACCGCCACCCCGAGCGTGCCGCCCAGCTCCCTGGTCGTGTTGTTGACGCCGGCGGCGGCGCCTCGTTGCTCGTCGGACACTGAGCCCATCACGGCCTCCGCCGTCGGGGCCGTAATCGACGACAGTCCCAGTGCCAGCAACACCATTGCGATGATGATCGGCCCGAAGTAGGTGGTGTCCTCCGACGAGTTGAAAGCCGTCACGACGAGGCCGCTTCCCATGAGGAGCAACCCAATGGTGACGACGAGCCGCGTCCCCACCCGCAAGGCCACCACGGCGGCGATCGGCGTGAAGATCGCGGCCACGATCGCGAACGGCAGCGTGTGCAGGCCGGCCGACAGCGTCGAGTAGCCCTTGACGAACTGGAAGTACTGCGTGATGAGGAAGATGAAGCCGAAGAGGCAGAAGAATGCCACCGAAATCGAAAGAGCCCCACCGGTGAAGCGGGGGATCTTGAACACCCGGACGTCGAGCAGTGGCCCCTCGGTGCGCAACTCCAGCAGGGTGAACGCCGTCAGCAGCACTGCCGCCCCGGCGAAGCAGGCCAACGTCCCGGCCGAGGCCCAGCCCCATTGCGGCCCCTCAATGATGGCGAGGACCAACAACAAGATCCCCGCCGTCGACACCACCACGCCCATGATGTCGAAGGGGTGTTGGCGCACCCGGGGTAGACGCGGGATCACGAGCCCGCCGGCGATCAACGTCACGGCGACGATCGGCACGTTGACGAGGAAGATCGATCCGTACCAGAAGTGCTCGAGGAGCGCCCCGCCGACAATCGGCCCGAAGGCCACGGCGATGCCCGACGTCGCCCCCCAGATCCCGAGCGCCTTCTGCCGCTCCGATGGGTCCGTGAAGACGCTCGTGAGGATGGCCAGGCTGGCCGGGAAGATGAAGGCCGCGGCCACGCCCATCAGCGCCCTGGTGGCGATCAGCGTGCCGGTCGAATCGGAGAAGGCGGCTGCCGCCGAGAACACGCCGAAGAAGACCAGACCGACCTGCATGGTGCCCTTGCGCCCCAGCCGGTCCCCGATGCCACCGCCGGCCAGCAACAGCCCGGCGAAGGCCAGGCTGTAGGCGTCGACGATCCATTGCAGCGAGGTGATGGACGCCCCCAGGGTGCGGTTGAGGGTCGGCAGTGCCACGTTGACGATGGTGTTGTCGACCACGACCAGGAAGACCGAAAGACACAGCACGGGCAGCACCATCCAGCGCCGGTCCACCGATCCGCCGGATGGGGCGCCCCCAACGGGCGCCATGACCTTCGTTTCGGCGGTTGATCCGGACATCGAGGGCTCCTTCTGCTTCGGAACTGGGGGAACAATGGGCAGAGACCTTGTAGAACGCTGTGCTAGAGTTATAGCACGATGTTCTTCAGTAGGCTAGAGCCGTGAAAGAAATCCGCCGGACCAGGACTCCGAGCGCCGGGATGGAGGGAGCGCTCCTCACCTCGGCCGAGGAGATCCTCGAGACCGAGGGGCCCGACGGCCTCTCGGTCCGTCGGATCGCCGCCGCCGCCGGCGTGGCCCCCATGGGTGTCTACAACCACTTCGAGTCCAAGTTCGGCATCGTCGAGGCGCTGTATGTGCAGGGGTTCCAACGCCTCGGCGACGCCATGGCGGCCATGGCCCAGATCGACGATCCGGCCGAGGCGTTGCTCGAAGGTGCCCGCGCCTATCGGACCCTCGCCCTCGCCCACCCGATGGCCTACCAGGTGATGTTCATGCGGGCCGTCCCCGGCTTCGAGCCGAGTGACCCCGCGCTGACCAGTTGCACCCGTGGCTTCGACCACCTCGTCGCCACCGTCCAGCACGCCATCCGGGCGGGCGTGATCGCCCCGGGCTCCCCCACCGAGACCGCCCAGATGATCTGGGCCAGCATCCACGGCTGGGTGTCCCTCGAACTCCTCGGCCTCGGCTTCGTGGTGGATCAAGAAGTCTGGTACGACCGGCTTTGTGAGGCTTTGCTACGGGGTCTCCGCCCCTGACCGCCCGGACCCTTCCCGGCGGACATCGCGCGCCGGGTTCGGGAAACCACCTGGTGTCCGTCATCGCGTCAGATGACGTCACATCCAGCGCCACCACGGCAGGGGATCCCGACGACCTTCTGATCGCGAAAATGCGCCAATGAGCAGACGGGGTCAAGGTGGAGCGCCCGAGCGCAGCGAGGACGAACGACCTTGAGGCCGGCTGCGACCGGCGCACAATCATCGAAGAAGGGTCGGAGTGGCAGACTTGGCCCATGCTCGCTCACGTTTCCATCCAGTGCTCCGACATCGATCGGAGCGCCGCCTTCTACGACGGAGTCCTCGCTCCACTCGGCGTCGGGCGCGTGATGGAATTCGGTGACGCCATTGGCTATGGCTTCCCGCCGTCGCCGTCGTTCTGGATCGGCCGCCAGGAGACGGGTGACGGGTTCCGGGAGACGCACATCGCGTTCCAGGCTCCCGATCGTGCTGCCGTCGGGGCCTTCCACGAGGCCGCGGTCGCCCTCGGGCTCGATTCGCTGCACGCGCCACGCCTGTGGCCCGAGTACGCGCCGGCGTACTACGCGGCCTTCGTGCGCGACCCCGACGGAAACAACATCGAGGCGGTCACCCACTCCCGCAGCTGAGTCCAGTCCAGTCCAGTCCAGTCCAGTCCAGTCCAGTCCAGTCCAGTCCAGTCCAGTCCAGTCCAGTCCAGTCCAGTCCAGTCCAGACGGCAGCCTCAGACGAACATGCGAGCTCAGCCGAACGTCGACACGAAGTGGTTCAGCACCGCCGTGCACAGATCCTGCTGGGAGGCCGGCAACGTACAGGTGACGAGGTAGGCCGTCGGCTCGGTCGGCTTCGGCTGGTACAGCCCGACGCCGTTCGCCGCATTCTGGCCCCCCGACGGGAAGCCGACTCCAGCCATGCCGGGCGGATCCCCGAAGCCCATGGCCACCGACGAGATCCTGGTCACGTGCTCTCTCGAGGTGCCAGCCGGCATACAGGCCTTGCCGACATTCTGCTGCTGCACCGCTTGGGCAGTGCTGAACAGCGGACAGATGAGAGCGGCGCCTTGCACCGTGCTGGCCCCACTCTCCATCGCCACGATCGCCTGCGTCGGCGAGGAGGCCGCCAGCTGCCACGTCGTCCCGGCCTGCGGCACGGTTGTCCCGACCGGCGCCAGGGCCATGAACCCGCTCCCGTCCGCTCCGAAATTGCCGGTGCACGTCCACCCCACCGTCGGCCCGAGCAGCATCAACCGCCCGGCCTCATCGCTGTAGACCCCCAGATTCCCCGCCGTTGCATCTGAAGCCGGCACGCTGACGGACACGGACCCCGGTAGGGCTGCCGTCGTGGTGGTCACACCTGAGCTCGTCTGGCACACGACGACGGGAAGCGTCGCGGTCACCATCGGGCCCGATGTCGTGGTCGACGTGCTCGAGTTGCTCGAGGTGCTCGACGCGGTCGACGTGGACGACGTCGTCGGGGAGCCGGACCCCGAAGTCTTCGTGGTCGACGGGGTCGTCTGCTTGGGATGGGTCGTGCCCGACGACGAACCCGACCCCGAGGACCCGCACGCCGCCACCACCAGCGCCCCGGCCGCCACCAGACCCGCCCATCCGACCAACGCTCGCGCCCCCGACCCTGCCCCCGTCCCCGCCCGATGCACCACCGCTATGTGTCCACCGTCAGATCTGCCAGGAGGTCACCAAAGCGCCGCTGCGCCTCGGCGGTACGGGTCGGGATGTGCTCGGTCGGCACCTCGTGCGGCGTGTACCCCTTCAGCACACGCCGGGCCACGGTCTGGCGGTGCACCTCGTCCGGACCGTCATAGATCCGGGCCGCCCGGGCATTCCGGTACATCGACTCCAGCGGCAGATCAGACGAGAACCCCAACGATCCGTGCACCTGGATGGCGCGGTCGATCACGTCGTACAACACCTTCGCCCCGAAGTACTTGATCATGGCGATCTCCACCCGGGCCGCCGCCGCCCCCTCCTGGTCCATCTTCCATGCCGCCTGCAACGTCATGAGACGGGCTGCCTGCATCTCGGCCATGGAGTCGGCCACCCAGTTCTGGATGGTCTGCTTCTCCGCCAGCATCGATCCGTGCGCATACCGTGACACCGCCCGCTCGCACAGCATGTCGAACGCGCGGCGGGATTGCCCCAACCACCGCATGCAGTGGTGGATGCGCCCCGGCCCCAAGCGGTGCTGTGCCAGGACGAACCCCGAGCCCTCCACCCCGATCAGGTTCGCCACGGGCACCCGCACATCCACGTATTTGATCTCGGCGTGGTTCCCGAAGCGCCCGTACGGCGTATGCGGGTCCTCCATGGTCGAGACGTCCCGCACAATGTCGACCCCCGGCGTGTCGGCCGGCACGATGATCATCGACGACCCCGAATACGGGTGCACGTCCGGATTGGTCACCGCCATCACGATCAAGAAATCCGCCACGGACCCGTTGGATGTGAACCACTTGTGCCCGTTGATCACCCACTCCTCGCCGTCGCGGACCGCGGAGGTCTTCAGCAACGTTGGATCTGATCCGGCCGTGTCGGGCTCCGTCATGGAGAAGGCCGACCGGAGCTCACCATCCAACAAGGGCTGCAACCACTGCGCCCGCTGCGATTCGTTCCCCGACGCCTCAATTCCCACCGCCAGCAACTCCGCGTTCCCCGAGTCGGGAGCGTTGTTGCCGAACACGACCGGCGCATACGGGGACTGCCCCAGAATTTCGTGCATGAGGCCCAACTTGACCTGTCCGAACCCCATGCCGCCCAGCGCCGCCGGCAGGTGCGCCGCCCACAGTCCCTGGGCCTTGACCTGCTCCTGGAGCGGCCGGATCAGCACCCGCACCTGGTCGTAGGTCAGATCGAGCGTCTCGAGCGGGAACACCTCTTCCCGCACGAAACCGCGCATCCACTCCAGCTTCTCCTCGAACTCCGGCTCCGTCGAGAAATCCCAGGCCATGACCACTCCTCCCAGCGCGCCGCCCAACTTCCGGCGGCCCACACCCTGCCACTACCGTGGGCGCCGTGACCACCACGAGCCCTGTCGCCTTCCGTTCAGCCACCGTTGCCGCTCCGGCGTCGCCGCCCGCCCCCCAGGTCGCCCTCAGTGCGGCGGACAGGGCCGTGATCGCCAGCGCAGAGACCGCACTGCTCGACGAACGACGCCTCCTCACGGCCGACGAGCTCACCGCTCTGGCCGCACTGCCCGACGGTGCCGTCATGGCGCTGGCGTCGTTGGCCCACCAGGTCCGCCTGGCCTGGTGCGGGCCCGAAGTCGAAGTCGAGGGCATCCTGTCCGCCAAGACGGGCGGCTGCCCCGAGGACTGCCACTTCTGTTCGCAATCGTCGCGCTTCGACACGCCGGTCAAGGCCACGCCCTTCCTCGATACGGCCGAGGTCCTCGCCGCCGCCCGTGAGACCGCCGCCCTCGGCGCCTCGGAGTTCTGCATTGTGCTCGCCGTGCGCGGGCCCGACGAGCGCACCATGCAGCGCATCCTCGACCTCGTCCCGGTGATCCACGACGAGACCGGCCTCAACGTGGCGATCAGCGCCGGCATCCTGACCGAGGACCAGGCCCGGCGGCTCGCCGAGGGTGGGGTGCACCGCTACAACCACAACGTCGAGACGTCGCGCTCGTTCTTCCCGAACATCGTCTCGACCCACGAGTGGGACGAGCGCGCCGACACCTGCCGCCTCGTCAAGGCCAACGGGATGGAGTTGTGCTGCGGTGCCCTCATCAACGTGGGCGAATCCGTGGCCCAGCGCGTGGAGCTGCTGACCCAGCTGCAGGAACTCGACCCAACTGAGGTGCCGTTGAACTTCCTCAACCCCCGCCCGGGCACCCCCCTCGGCGACCAGCCCATCCTCGGCGCCTGGGAGGCCGTGCGCTGGATCGCCCTCTTCCGCCTCGCCCTGCCCTCGGTGATCCTGCGCTACGCCGGCGGCCGCGAGGTCACCCTGCGCGACCTCCAAGCCATCGGCATGACGGCCGGCATCAACGCCCTCATCGTCGGCAATTACCTGACGACACTCGGCCGCTCCGCCGACGAGGACTTCCAGATGCTCGAAGACCTGCGTATGCCCATCGGCGCCCTCACCGCCGCCATCTGATGCCCCTGGCCATGACCGCCCACTGCACCGGCTGCGGCAAGACGTCCACCGAGTGCCCCGGCTGCGGGCGCGCTTTCGACCCGCCGCGTTTCTGCCCCGAATGTGGACGCCGCATGACCGTGAGCGTCATCCCCACCGGTTGGATGGCGCGCTGCCGCGACTCCGGTCACCCGGAGCTCCACTCTTCGTAGTCAATCCTCGAGATCAGCCTGAGAGGGTCGTTTTTTCGGCTCAACGGCGCATCGGCCCGTCCCGCGCCGGTTGGGACTGCGCCGATCGGGACTGCGCCGATCGGACCGCCGACGACTGCCGCCACGTCGGCGAAGGCACCGATTGCATCGGCCGACCGTGCGGGCTCGTGAAGGTCAGGACGGCGTCGGCATCGCCCACCAGGGACCAACCCAACTCGTGCACGGCTCTGTGGTGCCGTCCGCACAACGTGACGAGGTTGTCCAGATCCGTCAATCCACCCAGAGCCCAGTGCTCAACGTGGTGCACGTTGGTGAACTCGGTGTAGGTGCACCCGGGAAAGCGGCACCCCTTGTCCCGCCGGTCGATCTCGACCCGCTGCACCGGCGTCGGATCCCGCCGGACCCGGCCTTGATTGAGGATCGACCCGTTCGCGTCCTCGACGGCGACATCCACCTTGGCGTCACAGGCCAGCCGCCGCACCACTTCGACCGGAACGGGACCGACGCCGGCGAGTTCCGCCACGCCCTCGTTCGAGCATCCGATCAACAGCTCCAGCGGCGCATGCACGACGACCCGGGGCCGGACCGCCGCACCGGCCGCACCGGCCGCCGGACCGCCCCCTGTCGCCGATGCCGACCCGCTCCCAATTTGGAACAGTTCGATAAGGGCGTCGTACAGGAGCTTGTCGTAGGGCACGTAGCCGAGCGGATCAGACCCCGAAGCCGGGACGCCGGCCGAACCGCTTTCGTCGTCTCTCTCTCGCTTTCCCGCTTGCACCCGTCCCACCAGGACCGACTTGGCCGCTGCGTAGTCCTCCTTGGCGAAGGCCACCCAGATCGACCGGCGGGTGTCGTTGAAGCGCAGAGTTCGTCGCTCGAACTCCCGGACCGCTTCGCTCTCGAGCGGGTCGCCCGGCCTGGACTGCGCTGCGGTCTGTGTTGCGGCTGCGGCTGCGGCTGCGGCTGCGGCTGCCTCCGCTTCCGCCTCGGCCTCCTTCTGCGCCCGGTGCCAGGCCGCCAGGTCACGCGCCTGGCTGACGCTCCAATGTCGTGAGGCCTCCCGCAAAGCGGCATCGCTGGAAGGCGAGGCGACCTCCGCCAAAGGCTCCACCAGGTCGAGCGACAGCTCGCCCGACGCCAGCCCTTCGGCCAGGCACGGCAGCGACTCGAGATTGACGGCCGAGCGGACCCATTGCCGGGCCGTCGACGTGCTGACGCCGCAGTGCGCGGTGACCCAGGAGATCATGGAGACAGCGCCGTCCCCACGCCAGCTCTCGGTCTGGTCGAACTCGGCGATGTCGGCCAACTGCTCCCGGTGCAACGCCGAGATCCTGGCCGACCGCTCCACGATGTTTGTCGCCAACTCCTGCGAACGGGGGTCGCCCCCGAAGTTCCGGCATGGCGGCCGACGGCGCAGAGCCCCCGGCTTGGCCTTCCTCTTTGGTGCTGTCGATTCTGGTGCCGCCGCTCCATGTTCGGTTCCCACGGCAGAGGAACGGTCGCTAACTCGATCCTTGGGTCAGCGCCTGCTTCACATCCTTCAACGCTTGCAGGCCGTACTTCGGGCAGAAGTACTCAGTGGCGGCGATCGCGACCATGCTCGCTTCGAATTGATCGAGCCCTCGGCTGGTCAGTGAATCCATGACGTTGCCGGCGCCCTGCTCCTGGGCGAGATCGGCACAGACAAGCTGGCCGTCAGTCTCCAGTGTCCGGTCTCTGTCGCCGTTGGTAAATTCGCTCGGGACCTTCTGCAGGAGCGCAAGGAACGCCTGGTCCGGTTGGGACGGCGCGTAGGGATCTCCGAAATAGAGCAGTGCTTCGGCTAAGGCGGCGGCGGGTGACCGGGGGGCCAGACGCGGTGTGCCGTCGCCCGGGAAGGCCAGCAGGTCGACGTAGAGCCGTCGCTGGGCGTCGTTTCCGCTCTGGCCGGGCGCGAGGCCGTGGTGCACCATCCAGATGAGTCCGCCGACCTGGAAGAACTCCTCTCCCCCGGGACCCGGGTCACTCTGTCCCCCCGAGACCCTCGACGAGAGCCAGGCGTGGTTCAGCGGTTTGGTACAGGGTCCGACGACGCCGGCACAGCGCGCCACGCCGATTCCGTAGTTGTCGGTCCCCCAGAGATTGGCCGAGTAGAAGAGCCAGAAAGTGTTGTCGTTCTCAATCATCGACGGCCCTTCGACCAGATTCCCCTCCCAGCTCTGGGTCGCCCCCATCAGTTGATGGGCCGGACCGACCACCGACAGGCCGTCGGCCGAGAGCTGCTGGGAATAGATGGTGGTGGGCATGTTGCAGCAGTCCCCGTCACTCTTCCACAGCAACCACGGCGTGCCGTCGGGCGCGACGAAGATGCTCGGGTCGATCGCACCGCCTTGTGAGAGGGGGCACACGAAAGCGGACGAGGAATCATCGACGAAGGGGCCCGCCGGGTTGGCGCTGGTGGCGCGCGAAATGCACATGGCGCTCGACTCCCCGTTGGTGGTCTTGACGCATCCCGACGGAGGTGTCTTGGACAGGCAGCCGAGTGGAATGGTCGCCGGTGTCGAGTAATACATGACATACGTGCCGTCGGGTCGCGTCCACACCGACGGCGCCCACTGGAACCCCGAGACGGTCCATTTCGGCAGCGACGGCAACGCGTCCCCGAGATAGTGGCCTTTGAAGTCCGAATCACGGGCGAGCTCGATGACCGGCACATGGGCCCCGGGTTGGTACTGCGTGGTCTCGGTATTTGAGGCGTAGACGTACAGATCATCAGCAGTTCGCAACACGAAGGGGTCGGCGAAGTCACCGTTGTAGATCGGCGTGTCGTCGAGCAATCCGCTCACGACGTCGAGTTGGACGCCTTGGGCCGTCGTGGGATCGAGGCCGATCGGCCCCTGCGTCGGCAGGCGGCCGGCGGGAACGGGGAGCTGGCCTGCCCGGGCAGAGGCCTCGGGCCGGACGCTGAAGGTCTGGCGGGTGCTCTGACCCGATCCGGCACTACCGCAGCCGGCGAGCAGGAGGACCGCGCCGCAGCACAGCACCACCAGGCCCTTTTGTGTGGCCCGGGCCCGGGTCCGCCCTGCCGTCGACCGTCGCACTGAGCCATGGAGCGTAAGCGGTCGAGGCGGTTCCGGCGGGGACCGATCGTCACCGGCCGGCGCTCGGTGGGCTAGCCGCGGACGAGATCCAGCAGGCCTGCGTCACTCCCGGGAATGGTGACCACCCGTCGCCCATCCCGTTCGCGCAGCCATTCGAGGTTCCGGCGGTGGAGATCGGAGCGATCGTCGAACCGGTTCAGCACCACGACCGCTGCCGCGGCCGCGGCCACGGTGCGCTCGAGGGCGAGGAGGGTGAGCCGCACCGCGTTGATGGTGCCCAACCCCGCGTCGGCCACGAGCACGACGACGTCAGGACGCAGCGCGGCGCAGTAGTCCAGGCAGTCACCGTCGGCCGCCAAGGGCGAGCGCACGCCGCCGGCCGTCTCGACCAGGCCGACGTCCGCCATGTCCGGTGGCCAACGCAGCTCGGTCATGAGGTCCTCGATCGTGAAGGGCGGACGGCCCAGGGCCTCGGCGGCCATGGGGGGCGCCATCGGCGTCTCGTACCAACGGTGCGGCGGGCAGACCTGCTCGGGGGGCTCGGTGGTGGCCGCACCGAGCACGGCCGAATCGCGGCGGGCGGGATCGTCGTCGGGCTCGAACGACTGCGCCGGCTTGCGGGCGGCCACGTGCAGGCCCGCGGCGCGAAGTTGCGTCAGAAGCCGCGCGGCAACCCATGTCTTCCCGATATCGGTCCCCGTACCCACGACGGCGACGACGCGGCGGGGGCGCATGCTGTTCAGCGCGCAACGGGGGCGACGGGCGTCGCCGCCGGGGCCGCCGGGGCCGCCGGGGCCGCCGGGGCCGGCCGCCGGTCCGCCGGTCGCGGCAACAGCGCCAGCGCCCGTACCAACCGGGTGACATCGTCGTCGCTGTGCGCAGCCGACAACGTGACCCGCAGCCGGCTGGTGCCGACCGGCACGGTGGGTGGGCGGATGGCCGGCACCCACAAGCCGTCCTGGAGCAGGGCCGCCGAGGCGGAGAGCGCCGCCTGCTCGCTGCCGAGGACCACGGGGATGATCGGGCTCGGATGTCCCGGAGGTGCGAAGCCGGCCTCGGCCACCCGGTCGATCAGGGCGGCGAGGCGACCCGTCAGGGCAGCGCCTTCGGCGGAGCGCAGGACCAGCAGCGCGGCGAGGGCCGCCGCAGCGTCGGCCGGCGTCGGCGCCGTCGAGAAGATGTACGAGCGGGCCCGGTTGACGATGAGGTCGACGACGTCGCGGGACGCCGCCACGAATCCGCCGAGTGAGCCCAATGTCTTCGACAGCGTGCCGACCCGCACGACCATGCCGCCGGGGGCGGGGTCGGCGCCGAGCGGAAGGTGGGGGCCGAGGACGGCGTGGGCCTCATCGACAATGAGGAGGGCGTTGTGGCGCCGACAGAGGGTGACGAGCTCGTCGAGGGGGGCGACATCGCCATCCATGGAGAAGACGGAGTCGGTGACGACGATGGTGGGCATGGGAGCGGCGGCACCGCGCCCGGCCGAGCCGTCGACCAGCAGCTCCTCCAGGTGGCCCATGTCCCGGTGGCGGTAGATCGCGAGGGTTGAGCGGGAGAGCCGGCAGCCGTCAATGATGCTGGCGTGGTTCAGCTCGTCCGAGAGGATGCGCACGCCCGGGACCGCCGAGCGTCGACAACACGCCGAGGTTGGCGGCGAATCCCGTCGGGAAGGTGACGGCGGCCTCGGTCCCCTTCCACTCGGCCAGCGCGCGCTCGAGGTCGCTGTGGATGGGGCGGCTCCCGGTCACCAGGCGGGATGCGCCGGCGCCGGCGCCCCAGCGGGCGAGCGCAGCCCGCGCCGCCGCCACCACGCCCGGGTGTCCGCTCAAGCCGAGATAGTCGTTGGACGCGAAGGACACCACCGGCCCGCCCTCGAGCAGGCCCGAGGGGCCGAGGGCGTCGAACTCCCGCGGAGCACGCCAGCGTCCCTCGTCGACGACCCGGGCCAGAGAGGCCCGGATGCGGTCGTTCCAGGAGGTGTTGGCGTCGCCGGAGGAGGTGTTGGCGTCGCCGGCACCCGCGCCGGCGCCGGCGCCGGCGACGGCGCTCATGTGGAGGCCGGCGTCCGGGCGGAGGCGGAAGGGACGGCGGACAGGTCGTCCAGTCCCCCATCCAAGGCGTCGACGATCCGCACGATCTCCTCCGCCGTGATGGTCAGCGGCGGCATCAGGACCACGACATCGCCCAATGGACGCAGGAGCACGCCCCGCGCCACGGCGCCGGCGCACACACGACGACCCCAGCGCAGGCCCGGCCCGGTCGGGTCCAGCTCGACGCCGACCATCAACCCGCGCTGACGGACTTCGCGCACCTCGACCCGGCCGGCGACCCGTTCTCCGAGCAGTGAGGACAACTGCTCGGCGCGGGCCCGCACGTTCGCCAACACATCCCACGCTTCGAACAGGCGCAGGTGCTCGAGCGCGACCGCCGCCGCCAACGCATTCCCACCGTAGGAATGGCCGTGGTAGAGGGTCTCCGGTCCGAGGTCGGCGCCGAGGAACGCGCCGAACACCTCGCCCGACGCCACCGTGGCCGACATGGCCAGGTACCCACCGGTGATGCCCTTGCCCACGCACATGAGGTCGGGCCGTACGCCGCACTGCTCGGAAGCGAACAACGTCCCGGTTCGCCCGAACCCGGTCGCCACCTCGTCACAGATGAGCAGTGTGCCTGCCTGACGGCATGCCTCGCCTATCCGCCGCACCTCGGCCGCGGAGGCGCACAACATGCCCGAGGCACCCTGCACTAGTGGCTCGATCACGACGGCGGCGAGCTCCTCGCCGTGGGCCTCTATCGCCGCGCACGCCTTGTCGGCCCAACCCGGGTCGACGTAGCCCGGGGTGCGCACGACGGGGAAGCACAGCGGCTCGAAGACGGCGCTGAACACGCCGCCGTCACCGAGGGAGAGGGAGCCGATGGTGTCGCCGTGGTACGCATCGCCGAGTGCGAGGAAGCTGGTCCGGCCGCTCACCCCGCGGTTGACCCAGTACTGGAACGCGATCTTGAGGGCCTGTTCGACCGCCACCGCCCCATCCGCGGCGAACAGGAAGTGCGGGTCGTCGACCGGCACCACGGGGGCCAGTGCCTCGGCCAGCTCGACGACCACCGTGTTGCCGTTGCCCAACATGGTGGAGTGGGCCACCTTGGCGGCTTGGGCGGCGAGGGCGGCGTCGAGCTCGGGGACGCGGTGCCCGAGGGTGTTGACCCACAGCGACGAAATGGCGTCGAGGTAGCGGCGGCCGTCGGCGTCGATCAGCTCCCTGCCCTCGGCCCGCTCAATGACGAGCGGCGCATTGCCGGTGTAGGCCGCCATCTGGGTGAACCCGTGCCAGACCACCGCCGCATCACGCTCGGCCCAGGTCCTCGGCTCTTGGCCGGGTTGCCCGTCCCGGTCCTGTTGCCGGTGCTGCGCCCGGTCGTGTTGCCGGTCCTGCTGAAGCTGGTTCTCTGGATGGGGGGCGCTCACCGGCCAATTGTGGACCAGCGGACGCCGACCCGACCAGGCGAACCTCTGCGCGACAATGGTTCATGGACCTGATCGGCGTGGTTGACACCATGTTCGCCCGCTACGACATGGGCGGCGAGGCTCTCGACGAGTTGTCCGAATGCCCTGGATACGGCACACAATTCACCACCCTGCGCCGCACCGTTCCGGGCTTCAAGGACCTGGCCGTGGCGGCCAAGAAGATGATTGAGGAGGACGGCTGCCGGATTGTGGTGGCCCTGGGCATGCCGGGCCGGGAGCAGGTGGACAAGGTCTGCGCCCACGAGGCCTCGACCGGGATCATGACGGCCCAGCTCATGACCAACACGCCGATCCTCGAGGTCTTCGTCCACGAGGACGAGTCCGACGACCCGGCCGAGCTGGCCATGGTCTTCCGGAACCGTTCACGGGATCACGCCCGTAACGCCTACCTGATGCTCTATGAGCCCGAGCAGCTCACCGCCCGGGCCGGCCAGGGCGTCCGGCAGGGCTTCGCCAACGCCGGGCCGCTCGAGCTGTAGGGCCGCTCAGGGATCTCGCGGGAGACCGAGCACCTTTTCGGCCACGATGTTGCGCTGCACCTCGGCCGTGCCGCCGCCGATGGTCAGCGCCGGCGAGAACAAGAAGCCACGGGACCAGGTGGCGTCGTCGGCCGCCCCGGGCGGACCCGAACCGGCTCCCGCCAACATGCCGTGCGCGCCGGCCAGGTCGCGGGCCACATCCATGATGTGCTGGCCGTGGGCGTCGGCGATGGCCTTGCGCACCGAGGCCTCGGCGCCCGGCGCCCGGCCGGCCAGGACGGCCGAGACCATCCGCAGGCGGAGCACCCGCAAAATCTGCGCCTCAATGAAGACGTCGACCAACCGATGCCGCACGGACGGATCCGAAGCCCCGCCGGCGCCCCGCACCAACGCCACCAGATCCTCCGCCGTCGGACCCATCCCCCACAGCGCCCCCTCACCCGAGAGCGAGACACGCTCATTGCCGAGGGTGACCTTGGCCAGCTCCCATCCCCCGTGCTCAGGCCCGATCAGATGGTCGGCCGGGATCCGCACATCGTTCAGGAACACCTCGTTGAAAGCGTGCTCCCCCGTCATGTCGATCAGCGGGCGGATGTCGATCCCCGGCGCATCCATGGGACAGACGAAGTAGCTGATCCCCATGTGCTTGGTGGCCGCCGGATCGGTGCGGGCCAGCAGAATCCCCCACTTGGCGATGTGGGCGTAGCTGGTCCACACCTTCTGCCCGTTGACGACCCACTGGTCACCGTCACGCTCGGCCCGGGTCGTCAGCGCGGCCAGGTCGGAGCCGGCGCCGGGCTCGGAGAAGAGCTGGCACCAGAAATCCTCCCCGCTGAGCAGGGGCCAGAGCCAGCGGTCCTTCTGTTCCTCCGTGCCCGCATACATGAGGGTGGGCCCCGCCCATCCGATGCCGATGGGGTTGATCGGGCGCCTGACGCCTTTCCTCCGGAGCTCCTCGTCGATCATGAGTTGGGTCAGCGGATCGGCATCGAGCCCGTAGGGCGCGGCCCAGTGGGGCGCCACGTAGCCGGCCTCGGCCAGCTGGCGGCCCGTCGGGTGCGGGTGCTCGTCGAGCCAGTCCCGCACCGCTTTGCGACGGGGGTCGTCGTCGCCGGGCAGGCCGAGGTCCACGCGCGGAGCGTAGGCTCATCACCTTGCTTCATGCATGTTTTGCGAAGGCGGCACGTCGGAATGCGGGGGTGGAGTCGGAATGAGCAACTGGAACTACGCAGACGTCTGGGAAACGGTGGCGGACGTGCAGCCCGATTCGATCGCCGTCACCCAGGGTGACCGCAACATCGCCTGGCGCGAGTTCGACCGCGGCGCCGACGGCGTCGCGCAGTTCCTGCTCGACCTGGGCGCCGTGCAGCAGGACAAGGTGGCGATCTACCTCTACAACTCTCCGGAGTATCTGCAGACCACCTTCGCCGCGGTCAAGGTCGGCCTCGTGCCGGTCAACACCAACTACCGCTACGGCGACGACGAGCTGAGCTATCTGTGGGAGAACGCCGACGCCATCGCCGTCGTGTTCCATGGCGCGTTCACCGATCGCATCGAGGGCATCCTCGATCGCGTCCCCGCCGTCAAAGGATGGCTCTGGGTCGACGACGGCTCGGGACCGTGCCCGGACTGGGCCACGCCGTACGAGGACGCGGCCAAGTCCGCCATTGAGCGGGTGTCGGCGCCGTGGGGCCGCAGCGGCGACGACCTCTACATGCTCTACACGGGCGGCACGACCGGCATGCCCAAGGGCGTCATGTGGCGCCAGGACGATCTCTTCGCCCGGTTGATCGACAGCGGCGCGCGGCACTACCCCGTCGAGGGCGGGATCGAGGCCGTGCGAAGCTGCGCTCGAGGCCAGCCCGGGCGGCGCCACCGTCCTGCCCGCCTGCCCGCTCATGCACGGGACGGGCAACTTCCCCTCCAACACCATGTTGGCCGAGGGCGGGCGGGTCTGCCTGCTCGAGTCGCGCCGCTACGACCCGGTGGAGCTGCTCGACACCATTGCGCGGGAACAGGTGAACGTTGTCGTCTGGGTGGGCGACCCCTTCGCCCGCCCGCTGCTGGCCGCGCTGGACGAGCGACCGGGCGGGTGGGACCTGAGCTCGCTCGTCATGATCATCTCGTCGGGGGCCATGTGGAGCGAGCCGGTGAAGGAGGCACTGCTGGCGCACCACCCGGGCATGCTCCTCGTGGACGCCTTCAGCTCGTCCGAGGCGCTGGGCATGGGCGTCTCGGTCTCGGCCAGTGGCGCCGCGGCCAAGACGGCGTCGTTCACCCTGGGTCCCGACGTGAAGGTCCTCGACAACGACGGTCGGCCTGTGCAGCCGGGCTCTGACGAGGTGGGTGTCCTGGCGCTCGGCGGGCGCAACCCGCTCGGGTATTACAAGGACGAGGAGAAGTCGGACCGCACCTTCAAGGTGATCGACGGCGTGCGCTACTCCATCCCGGGGGACTTCGCCCAGGTCGACGCCGACGGGACCATCCACCTGCTGGGTCGGGGGTCGGCCTCCATCAACTCGGGCGGCGAGAAGATCTTCCCCGAGGAGGTCGAAGAGGCACTCAAGACGCACCCGGCGGCGCGCGATGCCGTCGTGGTGGGTGTGCCCCATCCGACGTACGGCGAGCAGATCGTGGCCGTGGTCGAACTGCATCCCGGCAGCGAGACCCCCGCCGAGGCCGAGTTGATCGCCCACGTGAAGGACCGGCTCGCCTCCTACAAGGCGCCCCGTCGGGTGCGCGTCGTCGCCACCATCGGGCGGGCCGCCAACGGCAAGGTCGACTACAAGCGCCACCGGGCCGAGTCGATGGACGAGCTCGGGGTCGCTGCCGGCTGAGCCAGACTGACGGCATGTTCATCGCCCCGGCCGACGCCACGCTCGGCGAGGACGAATGGCGCCCCTTCGTCGTCTCCCATCCCTTCGGCCACCTGGTCGCGCCGGGTGGCCCCACGCGCGATCTGCCGGTCGTCGTGCCCACGCAGTTCGTGCTCCAGGACGACGTCGTGTGGCTGCACCTCGTCCGGGCCAACCCGGTGTTCGGCGCCCTGGCCGAGAACCCGCGGGTACTGCTGAGCGTGGCCGACGACTGGGCCTTCATTCCGTCGTCGTGGAAGGCGATCGGCGACGAGAACCCCGCTCTCGGGATCCCCACGACGTACTACGGCGCCGTCCAGCTGGTCGGGACGGCCACGGTGTACGACGAACGGACGGAGCCGGGCGGCGTGGCCGCCATTCTGCGGCGCCAGTTGGCCGACGCTCCAACCGGGCGTCGAGGTGGCCGATCCGGGCGAGGCCCATGTGGCCAAGCTGCTCGGAATCCTCGGGATCTCCATCACCGTGGAGCAGGTGTCAGCCAAGTTCAAGTACGGCGGCAACGTCGACGTGCCGCATCGTTTGGCTGTGGTGGAGCGACTGCGCGAGCGTGCTGCGCCCGGCGACGTCGCGGCGGCAGACCACGCAGTGCAGCGACTGGCCACCGAACTCCATCCCCCCGAGCGTCCGTCAACGTAGGTCAAGGGAGAGCCGTCGCAGCACCCCGGAGCGGACGCCACGTCGCACTGGCGCCTTCACCGAACGTTCCTCCGAACCATTCGGCAAAGTTACTTGCCAGGACCCTTGATCTGATGCAAGCTCCTTGACAGAGCATCTTCAAGGGCTTTCAGAGGGGGCGTCTTCATGCGGTGGTCGATCCGACGTGGATGTGTTGCGGCATTTGTGGCCTTGTTCGGTGCGGTTGGTGCAGTCGGTGCGGTTGGTTCGGTCACGGCGGCGGAGGCGGCTCGACGGGACCCGGATCTCAGGTGGTGGCTTCGCCATGGACGGCAACGAATCCCCCGGCCATCGCCGGCAGCACTGTCGCCGACGGCCCTGTCTCTTGTACCTCATCGGTCTTCTGTGTGACGGTGGTGACACCACAGGGCAGCGCTGCAACGACTCCGCAGGTGCAGCAATGGAACGGTTCCGCCTGGACCACCGTGACACTGCCTGTGCCGGCTGGAGCCACCGCGGTGAGTCTGGCGTCTGTCTCGTGTACCTCGTCGTCGTTCTGCGTCGTGGCGGGCGGAATTACATTTGGCGGCGACGGACCCCTTCCCGCCCTCTATCAGTGGAACGGGTCCTCGTGGTCAGGAGTTCTGCCGCCGGCATTGCCCAGCCAATATGCGACCGCCACGTTTGCGGGCGTCTCGTGCACGGGGCCGACATGGTGCATGGCGACGGGCAGCGCAGACAACACCTCGACGAGCAACACCGACACCTTCGCCTCGGTGTGGAACGGAACCGCCTGGACGATCGTCACGACGCCGAGCATCACGGGCCATACCGACGACGCGTTCAACGCCGTAAGCTGCACGGAACCGACGAGCTGCATGGCAGTAGGGAGCGACACGGTACTCGGCACAGGATTCGACATCCCAAGCCCTGGTTCGAACTCGGGTTCCTCCCAACTCGGCCCGCTCGGAGTCACCGATCGTGGCTCGCTGGCCCATGTGGTCCCCCACATCGCAACGGTCACCCATGTGCTTGCCGAACAATGGAACGGGACTTCGTGGACGGTGACGACAACGGTCGACCCGACCGGTTTCGCCGCACCCGGGTTCGAGGCCGTCTCGTGCGCCGGGACCGCCTTCTGCATGGCGACCGGGTACACCCTCGCATCTTCAATCAGTAGTTTTGCGGAGGAATGGTCGGGGGGCACCTGGTCACAGACCACCCTCCCGGCGTCGCCGACGAGCGGCGCCGCTGTGGTGATCGGACGTCAGCTGCATCAGCGCGACATCGTGCACCGGAGTAGGTACGGCCTACAAGGATTCGAGCGGCACGTCTGATCAAATCCTCTACGGATCGTGGGACGGCAGCGTGTGGACCCTGAACACGATCGCCACGCCAGCCGATCCCTATGCCGCGTGGCTCGGCGTCTCGTGCCTTGGTGGTGGCTACTGCGTCTCGACCGGCGGGCTCAATACAGGCACGACCGTCGTGCCGGCGAACAGCCAGGCACCCATCGGACGCAGCGGCTATCGGATGGTGGCCTCCGACGGTGGCATCTTCGCCTTCGGGCCGAACCCACCGGCCCTGGGGGCCCCTTTCATCGGCTCCATGGGCGGCCTCGCGCTCAACGCGCCGATCGTCGGTATGGCGATCATGCCGGCTGGTGACGGCTACGACCTCGTGGCCTCCGACGGTGGCATCTTCAACTTTGGCTCTGCGCAGTTCTACGGATCCATGGGAGGAGTGCACCTCAACAAGCCAATTGTCGGGATGGCGATCACCGCCGACGGTGGTGGCTACTGGCTGGTGGCATCCGACGGCGGCGTCTTCAGCTTCGGTGACGCACAGTTCTACGGCTCCACGGGAGGCGCAGCCCTTGAACAAGCCTGTCGTGGGGATGGCCGGCACCCCGAACGGACTGGGCTACAACCTGGTCGCTTCTGACGGTGGCATCTTCAGCTTTGGCAACGCCGTCTTCGCCGGCTCCACCGGAAGCATCACCCTCAACAAGCCCGTCGTGGGGATGGCAGGGACGGCAGCGGGCGGGTACTACCTGGTGGCTTCTGACGGTGGCATCTTCAACTACGGGGCCGGAGCACCCTTCTTGGGCTCTTCGGGAAGCCTCACCTTGAACAAGCCTGTCGTCGGCATGGGCGTCACAGCGGGGGGGTACTACATCGTGGCCTCCGACGGTGGGGTCTTCACCTACCCCACCACTTCGGGCCCGACGTTCTACGGCTCAACCGGCAGCATCAAGCTCAACAAGCCGATCGTCGGGATCGGGACCTGACCCCAACCTGACCCCGCCACCATCAGAACCTCGTTCGGTTACTCGACCGCGGCGGCCAAGTTGGCCAGCGTCGCCTTCATCTCTCCTTCGGCGTGCTCGGCGCTGTGGTCACCCATGACACGGGCCAGCGCGGCGAACCACTTCTTGCGTTGATCCACCCACGACTCGGTGACGCGGCAGCCATCGTCGGTCTCCTCGAATTCGTAGCGCCAGGTGGCGACCTTCAACGGTCCGGACGTCACGGCGAATTCGAACACCTTGTTGGGCTCGCAACCCACAATCGTCACAACGGTGGACCAGCGTCGGAAGCCGTTCTTGTTGACACCCTCGAACACCGCCCCGAGAGCCGGTCCGGTGGCGCCCTTCACCCACTTGCCGCCGGCGTTCTCGGGCGACCACTCCCCCATCCGGGGCAGGTCGGACACCAGGGCCCAGACCCTTTCCGGCGGCGCGGCGATGTCCAACGAAGCAGCGGTGGGGTAGGCCATGCACCAGACGATAGTTTCTAGGCATGGAACAGGCTCTTTCCGACGTCGCCCGCAAGCTTCGGCCACCGGTCCCTCCGAAGTTCGCCACCGTGGAGGAGGAGCGCCTGCACCGCAAGCAGAAGTTGGCCGGCGCACTGCGGCTGTTCGGTCGCTTCGGCTTCTCCGAGGGCGTGGCCGGCCACATCACGGCGCGCGACCCGGAGCTGACCGACCACTTCTGGGTGAACCCGTTCGCCATGAGCTTCCGCCACGTCCGGGTCTCCGACCTGATCCTGGTGAGCCACACCGGTGAGGTCGTCGAAGGGGACCGACCGGTCAACCCCGCCGCCTTCGCCATCCACTCCGCCGTGCACGCGGCGCGCCCCGACGTGATGGCCGCCGCGCACGCCCACTCGGTCTACGGCAAGGCGTGGTCCGCGCTCGGGCGCCCGCTCAGTCCGATCACCCAGGACGCATGCGTCTTCTACGAGGACCACACGGTGTGCGAGGAAGGCGGGGGTGCGATCGTGCTGGAGGAGGCCGCCGCCAAGGCACTGGCGGCAGCGCTCGGCCCGCACAAGGCGACCATCCACCGCAACCACGGACTGTTCACCGTCGGACACACGGTCGACGAGGCCGCGTGGTGGTTCATCACCATGGAGCGCTCCTGCCAGGCCCAGCTGCTGGCCGAGGCGGCGGGCACGCCGATCATCATCGACGACGAGGGCGCGCGCTACACGCGTGACTTCTCGGCCTCGCCCTACTCGGGTTGGCTTTCGTTCCAGCCGCTGTGGGACGAGATCTGCCGGAGCGATCCCGACCTGTTCGACTGACTGCGGGGCCCGGGCCGAGGTCCGGGCGGCTGCCGCACGGGGATCCGGGCGAGGTCGGGCGAGGTCCGGGGCCGAAGTCCGTGGTCACGGCGAGCAGGGTGCTTCCCATCGATCGGCATATCCGTGACAGATGGCCGCTCGGGGCCTAGCCTGCGTTTCCGGTGCTGGGGTTGGGGCGCACCGACAGATGGAGACGACGAGGCCGACCGACCTCGCGTCCAGTCCAGAGGAGAACGAATGCGTCGAATTGCCCCGTCTGTCTTGGTGGCCGCACTTCTCGCCGTCGGGGGAACGCTGGCCGGTCTCGGAGCCGGGCAGGCTGGTGCCGCCATCCCGACCCCGCCGGCCCTGGTGACCCCGAGGTCGTGGACCGCGAGTCCCGTCGTCTCCCCCTCGACATCCAACAGCTCACAGCTCTTCGGCACCGCCTGCGCCACGAGCTCCTTCTGCGTGGCCGTTGGGTACGAAGACCTCCCGGGCACCACCGTTCCCCTCATAGAGCAATGGAACGGGTCCGACCTGGTCGGTGGTCGCCAACATCCCCGTGCCGAACGGCACCAACGACAACTCGTTCAGCAGCGTCTCGTGCGCAGGGCCCAGCTTCTGCGTGGCGGTAGGCGACAGCAACGGTGGTCCTCTGGCCGAGCACTGGAACGGTGCCGCGTGGTCGGTGGTGCCGACGGTCAACCCGTCCGGTTCGACCGAGACCTCGCTCAATTCCGTCTCGTGCCTGAGTGCCACCTCGTGCATGGCTGTCGGTCAAGGGCGGATCGGCGGGAACGACGATCTGTTGAGCGAGTGGTGGAACGGGACGAATTGGTCGATCGTGCCAACGCCGGATCCGGCCGGCTCGACGTCTGCCGGTTTCGACGGTGTCTCCTGCGTCAGCACCATCTGGTGCACGGCGGTGGGCTACCAACAGACCGGAGCGAACTACCTCAACCTCGCCGAGACTTGGAACGGCTCGACCTGGACGATCCAGTCGACTCCCGACCCCGCTCCGGCCACGAACGACGGATTCCAATCCGTGACGTGCACGGGCGCCTCGAACTGTGTCGCGGTCGGGGCCTCCGAGAGTCCCGGGCCCGGGTTCCTGTTCCGCACCATGGTCGAGGTCTGGAACGGCTCGACGTGGTCCCTCGTCTCCACTCCTGATGCGAGCACCACCCTCGACGACTATCTCGACGGGGTGGCCTGCGTGAGCGCGACCTCGTGCACCGCGGTCGGCCGCACGGGCAATGCCAACGCGGTCCCGCTTGCGCTGAGCTGGAACGGCGTGTCCTGGTCGCTCGCCACGACACCGGCCTCGGTTCGTCGACCGGGACCGAAGCTCGACGACGTGACGTGCCTGACCGATTGGGCCTGCCTCGCCGTCGGCAGCGCGACGCTCTCCGGCGAGCACGCAGCCCTACGCGTTGTCGCGCCCGTCGCTCGAAGCGGCTACCGCTTCGTCGCTTCCGACGGCGGGATCTTCAGCTACGGCAACGGTGCTCCCTTCTTGGGTTCGACCGGGGGCCTGCACCTCAACGCGCCGATTGTCGGGATGGCAGTCATGCCGGCCGGGGACGGCTACTACCTCGTTGCCGCCGATGGTGGCATCTTCAACTACGGATCGGCCCAGTTCTACGGGTCGACGGGATCGCTGCACCTGAACAAGCCGATCGTGGGCATGGCGGTCACCGCCGACGGGGCCGGGTACTGGCTGGTGGCATCCGACGGGGGGATCTTCTCCTACGGCGACGCCCAGTTCTACGGCTCAGCGGGGTCCATCAAGTTGAACAAGCCCATCGTCGGCATGACGGCGACGCCCGACGGCAAGGGCTACTACCTCGTGGCGTCCGACGGAGGCATCTTCAACTACGGCGCTGCGGCCTTCTCGGGCTCGGCCGGTTCCATTGCCCTCAACAAGCCCATCGTGGGCATGGCCAGCCCGGTCTCGGGCGGCTACTACCTCGTCGCCTCCGATGGCGGGATCTTCACCTACCCGACCACCGGGGGCCCGCCCTTCTACGGGTCGACGGGATCCTTGACGCTCAACAAGCCCATCGTCGGCATGACCACGACGGCGGGGGGCTACTACCTGTCGGGGTCCGACGGCGGGGTCTTCACCTATCCGACCACCAATGGCCCGACTTTCTACGGCTCGACGGGGTCGATCAAGCTCAACGCTCCGATTGTGGGCATCGCCAGCTAGCAACCGGCACGATGCGGCGGCAATCGGCGCTCCCTCTCCGAGGGGGGGTGTCGATTGCCGCCAGAACAGTCGACGACAGGCCCGTGACAGGCCGTGACAGACAAGGGCCCGACAAGGGCGGCGCAAGAAGCAATCAATTCGGCCCGGCATCACCGATCTTCTCGAGGCGGTCCAACTAGCGTCTGCCGCCGACGGGGCCAACGCCGGGCCCGGAAAGTGGGAAACCGTGACGACTTTGACGCGTCGGGCCGCATCCGCCTTGATCACCGTTCTTCTGGGAACCTGCCTCCTCTTGGGCGTGACATCCGCAGACGTGACGTCCGCCGGAGCGACGACGCTCACCGCCCCGGCGACGGTCAGCGCGGATCGAGTGGACGGCGGCGAGCACTCCCACGGTCGATCAAGGCCTCCTCTTCGGTGATTCCTGCGTCAGCGCATCGTTTTGCGTCGCGGTCGGGCAGAACGGAGCCGGCCCCTCACCACTCATTGAGCAGTGGAACGGCTCCGCATGGACCGTGGTGTCCGGCCCAACGGTGCCCGGCTCGTCGAGTTTGCAGTCCGTGAGTTGCAGCTCCACCACATCGTGCGTCGCCGTTGGCGGTGCCGGGACCAACACCCTGGTGGAGCAGTGGAACGGCAACGCATGGACAGTGGTCGTCAGCCCGAACGTGGCCGGCACCATGAGCACGTCTCTCTACAGCGTCTCGTGTACCAGCGCGACCTTCTGCAAGGCGGTGGGGCAGGCCTACTTCGGCAGCAGCGTGTACGCGCCGGTCGCCTTGAGCTCGAACGGTGCAACCTGGAGCCTCGACACGACGCCGGACCCGGTCGGTGGCGGATACCTCCAGGCCGTCTCGTGCACCTCGTCCACCACGTGCACCGCTGTCGGCAGCGGTGGCGGCGGTGACAGCGGTCTGATTGAGCAGTGGAACGGCACCGCATGGTCAGCCGTTGCCAGCCCGAACCCCTCCGGATTGACCAGCGTGTCCTTCAGCGGCGTGTCCTGCATCGGTCCGGCCTGGTGCACGACGGTCGGCTCCGGCTACAACGGCACCGTCTACCAGACGTTGATCGAAATGTGGTCCGGCGGCGCATGGAGCGTCGTCTCGAGCCCGAGTCAAGGGTTCGGACAGCAATCACCTGCAGAGCGTCGACTGCTTCAGCGCCACCTCCTGCTCGGCGGTCGGCTACTCCTCGCCGTCGGCCGGGAACACCACCGAGTCCTTGACGTGGAACGGGGGCATTTGGCAACTGGCGACAACGCCGAACCAGGCGGGCGGCCACCGACACGCAGCTGCAAGCCGTTTCGTGCGTGACGAATTGGCAATGTGTCGCCGTGGGCCTCGCTGTGGCCGGCCCCCCGAACCCCTACGTCATCAGCGCTCCGATCGCCCGCTCCGGCTATCGCTTCGTGGCCTCCGACGGCGGGGTGTTCTCGTACGGGGCCGGCGCGCCGTTCCTGGGCTCCATGGGTGGGACGCCGCTCAACAAGCCGATCGTCGGCATGGCGGTCATGCCCGCCGGGGACGGCTACTACCTGGTGGCGTCCGACGGTGGCATCTTCAACTTCGGCTCCGCCAAGTTCTACGGCTCGACCGGGTCGATCCACCTCAACGCGCCGATCGTCGGCATGGCCGTGACCGCCGACGGCGGCGGCTACTGGCTCGTGGCGTCCGACGGCGGCATCTTCTCCTACGGTGACGCCCAGTTCTACGGCTCGGCCGGATCCGTCCACCTGAACAAGCCGGTCGTCGGCATGGCAGCCACCCCGAACGGCCTCGGCTATTACCTGGTGGCCTCCGACGGCGGCATCTTCAACTACGGCAACGCCGACCTTCGCCGGCTCGACCGGCGGCACGACGCTCAACCAGCCGATCGTCGGGATGTCCGCCCCGGTGGCCGGCGGCTACTACCTGGTGGCCTCCGACGGCGGCGTGTTCAGCTTCCCGACGACCGGCGGGCCGCCCTTCTACGGCTCGACCGGTTCGATCAAGCTCAACAAGCCGATCGTGGGGATGACCGCGGTCGCCGGGGGCTACTACCTGAGCGGCTCCGACGGCGGGGTCTTCACGTACCCGACCACCGGCGGGCCGGCCTTCTTGGGCTCCACCGGCTCCATCAAGCTCGTCCAGCCCATCGTCGGGATCAGCGGGTAATTCGGGGGCGGCCGAGCCGACCCCGCCGGACCGGTCCCGGCGGAAAGGGTCGGCGAGCCGCCCTGAGCAGGCGTGACGACCGATTCCCCACAGAACAAGAACGTGTTCTAATCTCGGCCGGATGGAGTTCAACCTCGCCGACCTGTTCGAGGCGGCCGTCGACGCCTACCCCGAGCGGGAGTACCTCGTGGCCGACGGCAAGCGACGCACCTACGGCGAGATGGAGGCCCGGGCGAACCAGCTCGCCCACCATCTCGCTGCGCAGGGGATCGGGCCCGGCGACCACGTCGGGATTTACGCCTACAACTCGGTCGAGTGGGTCGAGACCGCCTGGGCCGTCTTCAAGCTGCGGGCGATCTGGATCAACATCAACTACCGCTACGTCAAGGACGAGCTGCGGTACCTGTTGACCAACGCCAACCTGCAGGCGCTCGTCTACCAGCGCGAGTTCTCGCCGCTGGTGACGGCGCTGCTCCCCGAGCTCCCCCAGCTGCGCCACGTGATCGTGATCGAGGACGGCAGCGACGTCGAGCCCGCGCCCGGCGCCGTCAACTACGAGGACGTGTTCGCCGGGCAGTCGAGCGAGCGGGATTTCGGGCCACGCTCGGGGGACGACCTCTACATCCTCTACACCGGCGGCACGACCGGCATGCCCAAGGGCGTGGTGTGGCGGCACGAGGACGTCTTCTACGCCCTCGGCGGCGGGACCGATCCCGTCACGAACGTCCGCGCCACCGACCCCGCACAAATGGTCGAGAAGGGCGCCAACGGCGGGCTGGTGCACCTGCCCGTGGCACCGCTCATGCACGGCGCCACCCAGTGGTGCGTCATGGGACAGAGCTTCGTCGGCGCCAAAATCGTCCTCATGGCCAAGTTCGACCCGCACGACGTCTGGCGCCTGGTGGGTGAGGAGAAGGTCAACTCCGTGATGATCACGGGCGACGCCATGGGCAAGCCGCTGATCGAGTCGCTCGACGACGAGGACTTCGACCACGACCTGTCGTCGCTGCTGGCCGTCGTCTCGTCGGCCGCGCTCTTCTCGGCCCCCGTCAAGGACCAGTTCTTCGAGCATCTGCCCAATCTCGTCATCACCGACGCCATCGGCTCTTCGGAGGGCGGCAACAACGGCATGACGGTCGTGACCGCCGGCAACACGGCCATGAAGAGCGGGCCGACGGTGCACCTGCTGGGCGAGACGGTCGTCTTCGACGAGAACCTGGACCTCGTGGAGCCCGGCTCGGGCGTCATCGGCAAAATCGCCCGCTCGGGCGACATCCCGCTCGGGTACTACAACGACCCGAAGAAGACGGCCGAAGTCTTCATTGAGGTGCGCGGCACCCGCTTCGTCATGCCGGGCGACTACGCCACGGTCGAAGCGGACGGATCGATCACGTTGCTCGGTCGGGGCTCCATCGTCATCAACTCCGGTGGCGAGAAGATCTTCCCCGAAGAGGTCGAGTCGGCCGTGCGCTCCCACCCCGACGTCATGGACGCCATTGTGTGCGGCGCGCCCGACGAACGCTGGGGGCAGACGGTGGCGGCCATTGTGCAACCCCGGGTCGGTCACGAGGCGCCGTCGCTCGAGTCGATTCAGGAGCACTGCCGCGAGACGATCGCCGGCTACAAGCTGCCCCGCCGCCTCTACGTGGTCGACACCGTGGAGCGCTCGCCCTCGGGCAAGCCCGACTACACGTGGGCCGGCAGCCATCGTGAACGCCGACACGCCAGGCGTCCAGCCCGGTGCGACAGTACCGACCCCGTCCAAATCCTGAACAAGAGCATCGACAGCGAAACCGGGCGCGCGTTACGGTGCGTCCATCACACGGAGCCCGCACATCCAACGCTCCACACACCGATCGGTCTCGCCGCCGCGCCGCGCGTGGCGCCTGGCACTCGTCGGCTGCGCCGGAATCGCTGCTGCTCCTCGGGAGTGAGCGGCGTGGCCGCGCTCGGGGCGACGGCCGCCGAGGTGGCGCACGTCGACGCCACCTCGTCGTGGACCGTGTACCACGGCAATGCTCTGGGCACCGGCGCGGACACCTCCGGCGTCACCTTCAATCCGCCGAACCCGGCGTGGACGTCGCCGGTCCTCGACGGCCAGGTCTACGGCGAGCCGCTCGAGGCCACCGGGCGCGTCTTCGTGGCGACGGAGAACGACACCGTGTACGCATTGGCGGCCAACACCGGGGCCGTGCTGTGGTCGACCCACGTCGGCAACCCGGTGCCGTCGGGTGACCTTCCCTGCGGGGACATCAGCCCGACCGTCGGCATCACCGGCACACCGGTCGTGGACGCCGCCCGCGGGGAGATCTTCGTCGTGGCCGATGAGCTCGTGGGCGGTGCGCCGGCCCACTTTCTTCGTCGGGTTCAACCTGTACAGCGGGACGGTCGACCTCGACGTGGCCGTCGACCCGCCGGGACAGAACCCGGCCGACATCCTGCAGCGCACCGGTCTGAACCTGAGCAACGGCAACGTCGTCTTCGGCTACGGCGGCAACGACGGCGACTGCTCGACCTACAGCGGTTGGGTCGCCTCGGTGCCCGAGGGCGGCGGGACGCCCGGCTACTACCAGGCGGTGCCGATCGGCCACGACGGGGCCGTGTGGATGGGCGGCGCCGCGCCCGAGGTCGACGCGGCGGGCAACATCTGGGTCGACCACCGGGAACGGCTCGTCGTCGACCCCCTACGACTTCAGCGACTCGGTCCTGGAACTGTCGCCGAGCCTGACCCGCACCCAGTACTTCGCGCCGAGCACCTGGTCGTCCGACAACTCGGGTGATCTCGATCTCGGATCGAGCCGCGCCGGCGTTGCTCTCCAACGGGACCGTCCTGCAGGTCGGCAAGTCGTCCAACCGCCTACCTGCTGAACCAGGCGTCACCTGGGAGGGATCGGCGGCCAGATCGTCGCCCCCATCGGCGCCTGCGGCAGCGACTCCGACGGCGGGGACGCCGTTGTCGGGGACCGTCGTCTACGTTCCCTGCGGCAGCGGCGTCCAGGCGATGCAGACCAGCCCGCCTCGGCACCCTGTGGCAGACCTCGTCCGGGGCGCACGGCCCCCCGATCACCGCCGGCGGGCTCGTGTGGTCCATCGGTGGGTCGTCGCTGTACGGCCTGAACCCGGCGAACGGGGCGAAGGTGCAGCAGGTCTCGGTCGGCGGCCAGGCCAACCACTTCCCGACTCCTTCGGTCGGCGACGGGCTGCTCCTGGCGCCGTCCAGCGACCAGGTGTCCGCCTTCTCGGGATCGGCCGGTCTGCCGGGCCCGCCCTCCCCGCCGCCGCCGGCGCCGCCCGAACTCGTCGTACTGGATGGTCGCCTCCGACGGAGGGATCTTCACGTTCGGCAACGCGAGCTTCCACGGCTCCGCCGGCAGCCTGCCGCTGAACAGGCCGGTGGTCGCCATGGCGCCGACTGCGTCCAAGAACGGCTACTGGCTGGTGGCCTCCGACGGCGGCATCTTCAGCTACGGCGATGCCGGCTTCTCCGGCTCCATGGGGGGCAAGCCGCTCAACGCGCCGATCGTCGGCATGGCCGCCACGCCCGACGGCGGCGGGTACTGGCTCGTGGCCTCCGACGGCGGCATCTTCAGCTTCGGCGACGCCGGCTTCCACGGCTCCATGGGCGGCAAGCCGCTGAACAAGCCGATCGTCGGCATGGCCGCCACGCCGAGTGGGCAGGGGTACTGGCTCGTGGCCTCCGACGGCGGCATCTTCAGCTTCGGCGACGCCGGCTTCCACGGCTCCATGGGCGGCAAGCCGCTGAACAAGCCGATCGTCGGCATGGCCGCCGCCCCTGACGGCCTCGGGTACTGGATGGTCGCCTCGGACGGCGGCATCTTCAACTTCGGCGACGCCGGCTTCTTCGGGTCCGCCGGTGGGTCGCCGCTGAACAAGCCCGCCGTCGGGGTCGCCACCACGCCCGACGGGCGTGGATACTGGATCGCCGCGTCCGACGGGGGCATCTTCAACTACGGGGACGCCAACTTCTACGGGTCCGAGGGTGGCCGCGTGCTGAACAAACCGATCGTGGGCGTGGCGTCCGCCAGCTGAACGCTGACCCGGCCGGGAACGCGGCCGTTCGGCCAGGCCGGCGGTGACCGGCGCTACGCGAAGATGCGTGCGTGCCGCCCATCGCACCACTCCTCCTCCTGACCGGCTCCCCCGGGACGGGCAAGACCACGGTCGCCCCACTGGTGGCCGACCGTCACGAGCGATCGGTCTGCCTCGACCTCGACTGGTTCTTCGCCAAGCTCCGGCGCGGCGCCATCGAGCCGTGGCGCGAGGAGGCGCACGCGCAGAACCGCGCCGTGCTGCACGCGGCGGCCGAGGCCTGCAGCACCTTCGCGGCCGAGGGCTACTTCACCGTGGCCGAGGGCATCCTCTACCCGTTCATGCTCGACCTGTTCGGCGACGCCGGCGCGCGCCGCGGCGTCGCCCTGCACTACGCCGTGCTGCGGGCGCCGATCGACGTCGTGCAGCAGCGGGTGGTGGACCGGAAGGTCGAGCCGCAGCACGCCGGCGCGCTGGCCGACAGCGCCGTGGTCGAGGACCTGTGGGCGCCAGTTCGAGCGCCAGGGCGTCGAGGAGCGCCACCGGGTCGACGTGGGCGGGCGCGGGCCCGACGAGGTGGCCGAGGAGATCGACCGCCGCTTCCGGGCCGGCGACTCCGGCTGGTACCGGACGGCGAGGACTGAGGACTGAGGACTGAGGAGCGGAGGACGGAGAGAGGAGTTGAAGAGCGAGGAGCTCAGGAGCCGCCGGCGGCCAGCCGCTGCGTGGTGGTCCTGTGGATCGGGTCCTTGTCGAAGCTCGGCAGCAGGTGCTTGCCGAAGGTCTCGACGGCCTCCTCGCACGACTCGATCGACATGGAGGTCGAGAGCATGCCGAAGGACAGCTGGTCGGCCCCGGTGGCGACGTAGCGCTCGATGGCCTTGTCGACCTCTTCGGGCGTGCCCACGGCGACGTCGCCCGAGGCGATGACGCTGTCGAGCGTGGCGGCGTCCATGGCCGGGATGATCGCCGGCCACTCGGGATGCCCGGCGGCTTGGGGAAGGTGTCGAGGTACCGGAAGACGAGGCTCAGGTGGTAGTTCGAGTCCGCCTCGAGGAAGGTCTTGCGGGCCTTGGCGCCGTCCTCCATGCAGATCATCGTCGTGGTGATCATGACGTTGTCGTTGACGAACCCGCCGACCGGGTTCTTGCAGTCCCCGATCTTCTCCTTGTAGCGGGCGACCAGCGGCGTCAGCTGGTCGGGCGTCGAGAAGCCGAAGCACAGGACGCCGACGCCGAGCTCGGCGGCCAGGTCGAAGGTCGAGGGGCTGCCGGCCGCCATCCAGATGGCGGGGTGGGGCTTGGAGTAGGGCTTGGGCAGCACGTTGCGCGAGGGCATGGAGAAGAACTTGCCGTCGTAGCTGTAGTCCTCGTCCTTCCACATGCGCACGATCTGCGGGAGGGTCTCGGCCACCATTTCACGGGTGAGCTCGGAGTCGTTGATCCCGAAGCCCTTCTGCTCGGTGGTCGACGAGCCGCGGCCGGTGCCGAACTCGAAGCGGCCCTCGGAGAGGTGGTCGAGCATGGCCACCCGCTCGGCAATGCGGGCCGGGTGGTTCACCGGCGGCGTGATGTTGAAGATGCCCGAGCCGATGTGGATGTTGCTCGTCTTGGCGGCGCAGAAGGCCAGGAAGGACTCGGAGGCCGACAGGTGCGAGTACTCGGTCAGGAAGTGGTGCTCGGACGCCCAGGTGTACTTGAAGCCGGCCTTGTCGGCCGCCACGATGAAGGCGACCTCGTCCATGATGCGGTCGTGCTCGGCCGATGCTCCGTGCTGCTCGACGTACCTGGGCAGCAGGCACGCGGCGTTGAAGATGCCGAATTCCATGGGGTTGCACGTCCTCGTCTACGGTGCCGCGGTCCGTTCCGCCGGCGCTCCAGCGACGGTAACACGGGTCTGATTAAAATGCAACGTGTTCCAGTAATGGGACTTCCACCCCAGGTCAGAGACGTTTGGAGATGCAGTGACCCCAGCTGAGGCCGAAGCGGCCGAACCGGCCGGACCCGGCGCCATCCCGGCGCCGCTTGACGAAACCATCACCGGCGCCGTGCTGGCCCTGGCCGACGTCGACAGGCTCGGGCTGGTGGCCAACGGCCTCCGGCTGAGCCATGCCGAAGTGGTGGCCCGGGCGGCGGCGCGGGCGGCCTGGCTGCAGGCCGGGCGCCAGGACGGCCCCTTCCACGTCGCCCTCATGCTCGACAACGTGCCCGAGTTCATCTTCTGGCTCGAGGCGGCGGCGCTGGTCGGCGCCGTGGTGGTCGGCGCCAACCCCACCCACCGCGGCGACGAGCTGGTGCGCGACCTGTCCCACACCGAGTGCCAGTTCCTGGTCACCGACTCCGCCTACCTGCCCCTGGTGGAAGGGGCTCGCATCGGCGATGCGTTGGGCGAGGTGCGCCACGCCAACGAGCGCGTGCTGGTGCTCGACACCGATCAGGCGCAACGCACGCTCAAGGCGTACACGTCGGCCGACGCCGAGGAGGTGGCCGATCGATCGGTGACGCCCGAGACGCTCGGGCTACCTCCTCTTCACCTCGGGCACCTCCGGCGCGCCCAAGGCCTGCCTGTGCAGCCAAGGCCGGCTGGCGCGCATCGGGGCCATCGTGGCGCAGATGTACGCGTTGACACCCGACGACGTCTGCTACCTCTCCATGCCTCTCTTCCACTCCAACGCGCTCATGGCCGGCTGGGGACCGGCGCTGATGGCGGGCTCGGCCAGCGCGCTCCCCTCTTCGGGCCGCTTTTCGGCGTCGGGCTTCCTCCCCGACGTGCGGGCCGCCGGCGCCACCTACTTCAACTACGTCGGGAAGCCACTGTCCTTCATTCTCGCCACCCCCGAGCAGCCCGACGACGCCGACAACCCGCTGGTGCGCGCCTTCGGCAACGAAGGGACCGCCGACGACGTGGCGCGCTTCGCCGAACGCTTCGGCGTCGCCGTCACCGACTCCTACGGCTCGACCGAGGGGGGCGCCACGGTGCAGCGGACACCCGATACGCCCTCGGGTGCCCTGGGGCGGGCGCCCGAAGGCACCGTCGTCCTCGACCCGGCCAGCGGCGCCGAGTGCCCGCCGGCCCGCTTCGACGACCGCGGCCGGCTGCTCAACGCAGAGGAGGCCATCGGCGAGCTGGTCTCCAAGGCCGGCGGCGCCGGGTTCGAGGGCTACTGGCGCAACGGTGAAGCGGAGACGGCCCGCCTGCGCGAAGGCTGGTACTGGACGGGCGACCTGGCCTATCGCGACGACGCCGGCTTCTTCTACTTCGCCGGACGGGACCACGACTGGCTACGTGTCGACGGGGAGAACTTCGCCTCGGCTCCGGTCGAGCGGATCTTGCAGCGTCACCCCGACATCGTGCTGGCCTCCGTCTACGCCGTGCCCGACCCCGTCGTCGGCGACCAGGTCATGGCGGCGGTCCAGCTGCGGCCCGGCCTCGATGCACTCGACGGCGAGGAGCTGCTCGCCTTCCTCGCCGCCCAGGGCGATCTGGGCACCAAGTGGGCGCCCCGCTTCGTGCGCATGAGCGCCGAGCTCCCGGCCACCGCCACCAACAAGGTCCTCAAGCGTTCGCTGCGGGCCGAGCGCTGGAACTGCGACGACCCGGTGCTGTGGCAGGCAAAGAAGGGCGGGGCGTACCGGTTGCTTGCCGCCGACGAAGCAGCAGCGCTCGAAGCTGCCGTCGGCGACCGACCTCTCTGAGCGTTGCCGGCTGGCGCGGACTGCATCACGCGACGCCATCGTCACCTGGGCGAATAGCGCTCCACCACGCGCTCCATCTGGCGGCCGAACGTATCGGACACGTGCGCGCGCATTTCTTCACTGAGCCGGAACCTCGCTGGCGCCTGCACGTGCTCCGTCCCGGCATTCAGATCCTCACGTGATCTCGCCTCGAGACGATTGTCAGCCAGACACTGTTCCAGCTCCGTGTCCTTGATTCGAACATTCTCAAAGACATCAGTTGAAATCCCGCTCAACGCGCCCATTCCCGCTCCGTCCGGCACAATTTCAGGAACGTACGACAGGAACCGCCCGATCATGTCATTCCCGTCGAACGGAATCGCCACGATGGAACGATCTCCGAACACCTCGGCGAAACTGGCGACGAGCCGCGCGATAGTCCAGCTGGAACACCCAGCCCCTGAACATCACATGACGGGCGGAGAGCGCAGACCGGACGAAGGGCTCGAAATCCTCTGTGAGGCCATGCCGTACCAACTCGGCGTACAGCGACTCGAGGTACCCGGCGACGTCGCGGAGGGACACGACGACCAACGGCTTGTACCCGAGCTGGCGCATCCACCGTCGGAGGACCCGGAGGCGGTCCACACGGTGACCGAGATATTCGAAATCCTCGGACGACAGAAAGACGAGGGGTGGACGCAGGACCCGCACTTCGGCTGCGAGTTCGTCGAGGTAGCCGCGGTCAGGTTCGAACCGATCGTCACCATTGAGTCCCCAGGCGATGTTGTGATGCCCGAACCCCACGCGCCCCGTTTCTGGATACAGCGTTCCGTGCGCGAGCAGCTCCGCGCTGGCACTCGACAAAGTGCTCTGGAGTGACGTCGTCGCCGTCTTATGCGTCCCGACGTGCAGCAGCATGGTTCTCGAACGACGTCGCGACAGCCCCATTTCCGGGTGGAGCGTAGCGCGCTGCAAAAACCCATTCAGTGCCCAGCCCGCATTTGCGCGGCGTTCACAGCAGGCATTTAGGTGCCCTTCAGCGTCGGCTCAGAATGAGCTCAATTGAGCGCTGGCGCGACTCAGCGGTCGATGCCG
>CAWACN010000042.1:0-118941 GCA_963780525.1 uncultured Acidimicrobiaceae bacterium
CGAGCACGAGCACCGAGGACGTTGCGGCCGAGCTGGCACGGCTCGGGTCCGCGACGATCGGTGAGTCTGGTGGCCTGGCGGCGGACCGCCGGCTCCGACCGGCCTGGTCCGGCGCGGCGGTGGCCGCCCCGGCCTACCCCGTCGGCTGCACGCCAGGGGACAACCTGGCCGTCCATGTGGCGGTGACGACCGCGCCGAAGGGAAGCGTCCTGGTGGTGGACGTGGGCCGCGTCGCCGACCGCGGCTATTGGGGCGAAGTGCTGACGACCGCGGCCGAGGCCGCCGGATTGGCGGGGTTGGTGCTCGACGGTGGGGTGCGTGATGTTGCCGCCCTGGAGGCGCACGGATTCCCGGTGTTCTCCGCCACCATCGCCCTCACCGGCGCCACGAAGGACAAGCCCGGGACCGTTGGGGCGCCCGTGCGGGTGGGCGGCGTAAGGGTGGCACTGGGGGACTGGGTCGTGGCGGACGTCGACGGCGTGGCCTTCGTGCCGGGCGACAAGGTGGAAGACGTGCTGGCCGCGGGTCGTGAGCGGGAATCGAAGGAGGCCGGTTTCTTCGAGGCTCTCCGCGGAGGTTCGACGACGGTTGGGCTCCTCGGTCTCGATGCCTCGCTGGTGCGCCAGGGCGACGCCGGATGACGGGTGTCACAATGCAGGCATGAGTGAAGAGACGGAGACCTCGGCCACTGGCGAGACGCTGGAGCGCATGGAAGTGGCGCGGACGATCCCGGCTGAGCCGGAGCGGATTTTTGCGCTGCTGAGCGACCCGAAGGGCCACGTCACCATCGACAGCTCCGGCATGTTGATCGACTGGACCGGCGTGCCGGCGACCAAGGTCGGGGACGAGTTCGTCATCCACATGGACAGGGAGGCGCTCAACGACTTCCCCATGGGCCGTTACGACGTCACGGTCCACATCACGACGTTCGAGCAGGACCGGGAGATCGCCTGGACGATTCAGGGCCAGATTAAGCCCCAGATCGGACACATCTACGGCTACACCCTTCAGCCGGCTGACGAAGGCGGCACGGTGGTGACCTCGTACTACGACTGGTCGACCATCGATCCCCAGTGGAAAGAGGCCAACATCTTCCCGATCATCCCCGAGTCGGCCTTGCGGGCGACGTTGGGGATTCTGGAACGGACGCTGAAGCACTCGACCGACTGGTGACCGGGTCAGCCACCCCGAGCTGAACCCGGAAGTACCGCCGTAGGTCGGCCTACAGCGACTGAATGGCGGCCATCCCCACAATGGGCCTGTTCAGGTGCAGGCCACCGGCTGAGCCGTAGAAGCCGGCATCCCCGTAGTTGAAGATGCCGCCGTCGCGCCCGACCATCCAGTAGCCCTGGCCGTCGGCCGTGCGGACCATGCCCACCACGGGAGCGCTGATGGGCATCCCCCCGGCGGAACCGAAATAGGCGACGTCGCCGAAGTTGAAGATGCCGCCGTCCGACGCCACCAGCCAGTACCCGCCGCCGTCGGGAGCAGCGGTCATGCCGACGATCGGCTTCTGCAGGGGCAGGCCGCCGGTCGACCCGTAGAAGTTGGCATCGCCGAAGGCGAAGATGCCGCCGTCCGAGGCGACGAGCCAGTAGCCATTGCCGTCGACCGTCGGGGCCATCCCCACGATCGGCTTGTCGAGCCGGAGGCTTCCGGTGGAGCCGTAGAACGCGGCGTCCCCGAAGGAGAAGATGCCGCCGTCTGACGCGACCAGCCAGTAGCCGGAGCCGTCCGGAGTGGGTGACATGCCGACGATGGGCGCATTGAGATGTGTGCCGCCGGTCGACCCGTAGAAGACGGCGTCCCCGAAGGCGAAGATGCCCCCGTCGGAGGCGAGGAGCCAGTACCCGGCATCGTCGGGGGTGGCGGCCATGCCGACGATGGGCGCATTGAGGTGCAGGCTTCCGGTGGACCCGTAGAACTGGGCTCCCCCGTAACTGAAGATGCCTCCATCGCTGGCGACCTCCCAGTACCCGGGGGGGCCGATGGGGTCGATGGAGATCTCGAGCGTTGCCTGGTTGGAGAGGAGGTTCGAGTCAGTCACGCTGAAAGTGACGGTGTACTGCCCGGAGATCGTCGGTGTGCCACTTATGACACCGGTTGGTGTCACGTGGATTCCGGGCGGCAGGGTTCCCCCTGCGACCGCCCATCCGTACGGGGCCAACCCGCCGCTGGCCGACAATGAGGCTTCGTAAGGCACGCCGATGGTCCCGACCGTGAGGCTGGTGGTGGTGACATTGGGTGGCGCCGAGAGGGTGGCGATGGCGCCGCCGAAGTTCGGGCCCGTCCCGACGGCTTCGCAGTTGACCGGGCTGGCGCACACGACCCCGGACAGGGACGCGACTCCGGACGGAGCGCTCTGCGTTGTCCATCCGGCTCCGCCGTTGGTCGTCGCAATGATGCTGTCGCCGCCCACTGCGCTGCAGATCGACGTGCTGACGCAACTGACGGATTCGAGAGTGCTCGATCCGATGGGAGTGCCCAGATCAGTCCACGTGGAGCCTGCGTTGGTCGTGCCGATGAGATGAGGGCCGGTGGCCAGGCAGGTCGTGACGTTGGAGCAGGAAATGCCTGTGAGGGTTGTTGCCGTGGCCGGAGTCGTCTGCGGCACCCAGGTGTTTCCACCGTCGGGCGTGGAGAGGACGACAGCGTTCGGGCCGCCCGACGAAACCCCAACTGCAGTGCAATGAAGGGAGTCAGGACACGAAATGCCTGTGAAGTTGGTCACGACGCCGGGGTAGGCCTCCGTCGTCCACGTCGCCCCGCCATTGGCCGTCGCGATGATGCTGGGTGCGAAGTTCTCGACATCGCTCACCGCGTGGCAGATCGCGGGAGTGGCGCACGAGACGGCCGTCAGCACGCCGACCGAGGAGGGAACCGTCTCAGAGGACCAGGTTGTGCCGGCACTGACTGTCCCGATGATGACCGGGCTCCCGAAGATGCCGAAGCCCACCGCTGTGCAATCAGACGATGAGACGCAGGAGATGCCGTTCAGACCCGCAACGCCCGAGGGGAGCGATTGTGGGCTCCAGGCACGACCGGCATTGACCGACGCAAGGACAGAGTTGACTCCCACTGCGAAGCAGTCGGCGGTTGTCGGGCACGAGCCGGACTCAAGCCGCTGGTGCCGGCGGGCGGGCTCTGCGCAGCCCACGAGAGTCCGCCCGTCGTCGTGGTCATGATGGTGGACCCGGCCCCAAGGTTGCCCGTGTTGCCGACGGCGACACAGTCTTCGGGGGCCGAGCAGGAGATCCCGGTGAGTTCGACGGCGTTGCGGGTGGGGTCTGGAGCGACCAGGTTTCGCCATTGTTGGATGTCTCGACTACGTAAGGGGTGGAGCTGAGGTTGGTACCGACGGCGATGCAGGTTGTCGCGGGGGGCAGGCGATGGAGTTCAGCTGTGAGCCGGTTGGGATCAAGGCCGTTGTCGACCAGTCGCTGATGTCGACGGTGCTCAGTGATGTCGCGCCTCCACCGCTGGCGAGTCCAACTGCGTCGCAGGTGTCGTGGCCGACGCATGAAACACCTGTCGAGGAGGTTCACCGAGGGTTGGTCAAGCGTGGTCCACGGCAGTCCGTTTTGCGTCCCAAGATGGCTGGACTGAGAGTTAACGACTCCGACAGCGATGCAGGTCATGCGCATTGGGACAAGAGACGCTCAGCAAGAACATTGAGACCTGATGGCGGCGATTGCGGGTTCCATGTAGAGCCGTCATTGGTGCTGAGCGATTCCAAGTCCGCCGACCGCCGTGCACTCATCGATCGTGAAGCACGAGATCGATTGGGCGGGAAACGACGAGTCCTGAACCGTCCAGCTGGCGCCACCGTTCGTCGATTTGAAGATCCCCGAGCCGCCACCGGCGTAACAGATAGCCGCCGAAGGGCACGAGACAGCTGACAGCGCGGTCACGCTCGGGGGAGGAGTCGATTTGGACCATGTCGCACCTCCGTCTTGGCTCACGATGACAGAGGCCAAGTTGCCGCCGTCATCACCGACGGCCACGCAGGTCGTTGAGTTCGGGACCGCATTCGGAGCGCAGGAAACGGCCGATACGTTCGACAGCGGCGTGTACGCAGCGGTTGTGTGCCAGGTCGGTGCGACTGCAGTCGCGCCGGCGGACACTGGTGACGCCTGGCTCCCTACGAGCATGCAGAGGGCAACGACCATCGCAGACAGCGCTGCGACGACAAACACCCGAACCGTGTGCACCGTCGCCTTCCTCCCGCTCGGAGAGCCCACCAAGGGACGATCGGATCGTAACCGTTGGACTCTGCCGATTGACAGGGGCCATTGAGGCTCGCGGGAGAACGGTCGTTGCTTAGGTGGGTTGCGGCAAGGGCACCACGACGTTGGGAGGCGTGCGCCCGGCCAGCACGTCGCACACGCCCTGGCATGCGAGCTGCGCCATGCGGGTCCGCGTGGCGATAGTGGCACTCCCGATGTGAGGGAGCAGCGTGGTCCGGGGTGACGCCAGCACACGCGGGTTCACGGCGGGCTCCCCGTCGAACACGTCGAGGCCGGCGGCGTAAATCGAGCCCGACTCGAGGGCGTCGACCAGGGCGTCCTCGTCCACGACCGGCCCACGGGCCGTGTTGACCAGCACCGCCGTTGACTTCATCCGCTCCAGCTCAGCTGCGCCGATCAAATGGCGCGTCGCCTCGCTCAGCGGGACGTGCAGGCTCACGATGTCCGAGCGCTCGAGGAGCTCGTCCAGCGTCGGGACGAAACCGGGGAGACCGGTGTCGTGGCGCGTGGTGTGGATGACCTCCATGTCGAAGCCCTTGGCACGCTGGGCGACGGCGCGGGCGATGCGCCCGAAGCCGACCAGTCCCAGCGTTGCCCCATGCACGTCCCGGGCCAAATGCATTCCGAACCCCCACCCGGTCCATCGCCCTTCCCGCAGGTCGCGCTCGGCATCCGACGCCAGTCGGGTGGCCGTGAGGATCAGGAGGAACGCCAGATCCGCCGTCGTGTCATCGAGCACCCCGGGGGTGTTGCAGACCGTGATGCCCATCGAGTTCGCCGAGACGACGTCAATGTTGTCGTAGCCCACGGCCGCATTGGCCACGACGCGGAGCCGCCCGGCCCGACCGGACTCCAGGACGGCCGTATCGATGCGATCGGTCAGATGGCAGACGATCCCGTCACATTCGGCGGCGAGATCCGCCAGCTCCTCGGGCGTCAGGGCAACGCCGTCCTCCCGCAGGACGATCTCATGGCCGGCGTCGACCAGGGGGTCTGTCCCGCCGTCCGTCAGAGGGCGGGTGACGAGAACGCGCGCCACCTAGTGGGTCGTGTAGTTGATGGCGCCCGCACCCTTCACGCCGATGGCGAAGCAGAAGCAATGGATCGGAGCGTGGTCGCTGATCGGGCGCAGCGAGTGAATCTTGTCCGGCGGGATGTACACCAGGTCGCCCTGGGAGATCTCGCGGTCCTCGCCGTCGATCGTCATGACGCCCTTGCCGTTCATGACGTAATAGAACTCGTGGGTCGGATGGGAATGCGGGTCGACCAGGCCGCCACCAGGTACTTCGAACTCGTTCACCAGCTCCAGGAAGCCCCCGTCGGTGATGTCCTTGAATTCACGGGACTCGATCATCCACCAGACCGGGACGGTGCCGTTGTGCTCGACGACCGGCGCCTTGGCTTCAATGCTGCGGACATCCATCCTGCTCGCCTCCCGAGGTTTCCTAGACTGACTTCAGCGTCAGGTTAGGCCGCGCGGCGCGGAAGCCGCGCCGACCTTGGCGCCCGGCGAACCGCCGGCCGACGGAGACGAGAGAGCGAGCGATGTCCTCAGAAGCATCCACCACAGAACGAACCTTGGTCCCGGAGGCGCTCACCGAGGCCGCCTGGACGCCCTTCGGTTGGCTTCCCGTTGCCGACGTCGACCCGAGGGATGGCAAGGAGACCTTGACGTTCCAGTGGTCGGACGCCCACGTGAACCTGATCGGTCACACACTCACCGAGGTCCCCGAGACGCCCACTGGCCTCCGCTGCGACATGCTCTTCCGGCACGACACCCACACCCAGGTCCTGATGCCGCTGAACGTCCCGGCCGTGATCGTCGTGGCTCCCGCCGCGGTCGAATTCACCCACGAGGGCGAGGCGGCCACCATCCGTGCCTTTCGGATCGAGCCACTCGAATCGCTGGTGCTGCACCAGGGCACCTGGCACTGGGGGCCGTTCCCGATCGAGGGCCCCGAGGTCCGGCTGTTCAACGTCCAGGGGCTCCGCTACGCCGAGGACAACCGGCGCATGGACCTGGCCGAGAAGGGCTTCGCCGTCGAAGTCGACCTGAGGTGACGCCCGATGTCGGAGTCTGCTGTGGAGCTTGACGATGCCGAAGAAGCCGAGGTGGTCCCGGCCACCGTGGCCGAACTGGTCGATGCCGTCACGGCGCGGGAGGCCGACCGCGATGCCGAAGGGAGGCCGACCTTCACCACGACGAGCCCGGAGTGGTGGGTCCACGGTCGCGTCTTCGGCGGCATGGTGGTGGCCCAGGCGCTGAATGCCGCCATGCGGACCGTTCCAGCTCCGCTCGAGGTCCATTCCCTGCACGCATACTTCCTGCGCCCCACCAGTCCAGGTTCCCGCACAACGCACACGGTCGAAAACCTGCGCGACGGACGGAGCTTCAGCACCCGGCAGGTGACGAGCGAGGTGGAAGGCAAGGAGACCTTCCGGATGACGAGCTCGTTCCACGTGCCCGAGACGGGCGACCAGTACCAGCTTCCGATGTCCCGGGAGATCCCGCCTCCCGGCGAAGTCGAGGGATTCGAGGCGCCCTTCCCCTTCGACGTCCGAGAGCTCGGGACGACGGCGCGTCGGGCGGACGGCACGTACGAGTCGACCCGACGCTGCTGGTTCCGTGTCCGCGAGCCGTTGGCCGACGACCCTGCCGTGCACGCCAGCGTTCTGGCCTACTTCTCCGACATGACCGGTGCCTCCTTCCGCCCGCACAGTCTTGGCGTCTGGGGCACCCACACCGACGCCAGCCTCGACCACGCCCTGTGGTTCCACCGCCCCTGGCGGGCCGACGTGTGGAGCCTCTTCGATATTCACGCACTCGTGAACGCCGGTGGGAGGGCAACTGTCCGTGCCACCATGCACGGCGAGGACGGCACCCTGCATTTGAGCATGGCGCAGGAGTTGCTGATCAGAGAGCTCGACGAACCACTGCAGATCACCGCTCCGTCGTGGGTTGATCGTGATGCACCGACGTCGTGACACGCCAACATCGACACGAACACCGACAGGAGGGGTAGATGGGACTGCTTGAAGGGCAGAGGGCCGTGGTGACCGGCGGCGGGTCGGGCATCGGGCGGGCGACGTGTCGCCGGATGGCGCAGGAGGGTGCACGGGTGGCCGTGTTCGACCTGAACCAAGAGTCGGCCGAGGCGGTGGCCAAGGAGATCGACGGGATCGCGTTCGGTGTGGACGTCGGCGACCCCGACGCGTTGCGAGACGCCGTCGACGCCGCCGCGGCGACACTCGGCGGCCTGTCCGCCATCTACAACAACGCCGGCACCTCCGCCTTCAACAAGCTCCATGAGATCGAACCGGCCGAGTGGGACCGCGTCCTGCGGGTGAATCTGACCGGGGTCTGGGCTGGCATCCGCGCCGCGGTGCCTCACCTGCTGGACGGCGGCGGCGGCTCCATCGTCAGCACGGCCTCCATCAGCGGGACGAGGCCGGCTGCGGGGGAGAGCCCCTATGCGGCCAGTAAGGCGGCCGTGGCCGCGTTGACCGCATCGGCGGCCCTCGAATACGGGCCGACCATCCGGGTCAACGCCGTGTCGCCGGGAATGATCCTGACGGCCATGACCGAGCAGATGTTCGAGTTCATGCCCAGCCAGACGGAGCGTTTCGAGACCGGGACACCGGTGGGCCGGATCGGCGAACCCGAGGACATCGCTGACGTCGTCGTGTTTCTTTGCTCCAACCTGGCTCGCTTCGTCAACGGCCAGAACATCGTGGTCGACGGTGGGCTCACGCTTCACGGGTCGGGCGTCGACGGGATCTACGACCTGGTCTTCCCGCAGAAGCACAAGAAGGCACGCGACTGAACGGACACCCCCCGCCAATCACCGCATGATCCGTCGCCCGTTCAGGCTTTCGGGTCGAACAGCGCTCTGTACACCATGGTGGTCATCGTCTCGAGAGCCACGTCGTCGATCGGTTGCCCGAGGAACTCGCGCAGGTAGTGGAAGCGGTCGAGCATGGCCAGCGTGGCCAGGCCGGCCGCGTCGGGGTCGATGATGTGGCCGGAGGAGTCAGGCCCGATCTGCTTGGCCAGCGCGCTCGACATGCTCATGAAGGTGCTGCGGATCAGGTCGACCAGCTCGGGATCGATGGTGGCCAGGTCGGTCCAGGCCCGGAAGAGCGGCGCGTAGCGGGTCCACAGCTTCGAGTAGGCCCCGATCCAACCGTGCACGTCCTCCCACTGGGGCGCTCCCCCCTGAGCGGGCAGCGTGCTCAGCGCGTCGTAGAGGCTCTTGGCCTCGCCCGCCGCTTCCGCCACCAGCGCCCGCAGCAGGTCCTCCTTGTTGGAGAAGTACAGGTAGAAGGTCCCGTGAGAGGTCTTGGCGATCTCCACAATGTCGTTGACCCGGGTGGCGTGGTAGCCGCGACGGTCGAACGCCACCATGGCGGCGTCGAGCAGCTTGCGCATGGTCCGTCGCCCTTGGCTCCGCAGCACCCGCTTGCTGGCCGGAGCACCGACGGGGTCCGCCTCGACCATGGCCTCGCCGTTGGATCGCCCGGCTGCCCGGTTCCCCATGCCGGCCGAGCCGGCCGAGCCGGTCGATTTCCTGGTCGCCGGCAACCGATCGAGCTTCTGCGGGGCGGGTGCCGGGTCGTGGTGGACTCTCGGCGGTCCCATGCCCGGTGCATGGTAGTGCCGGGCATGGTCGAAATGGCTAACCTGACACGGTGGTCAGGTTCGGTTGGGGCAAAAAATGAGGTTGGACCAGGAGTTTCGTGATTTCCTGTCCGCAGTGAAGCGAGTTTCGTGACCCCAGTGGCCAACTCGTCCGGGGGCCCGGTCGTGACGACGCTCCAAGATGCCGTGGCGCGGAGCGTGCGGCCCGGCGATGCCGTTCTGGTGATGATGGGGCACAGCCGTTGGACGGCGACCGCCCGGGAGCTGGCCCGGCAGTTCTGGCGGACAGACCCTGGATTCACTCTCATCATGACGAGTCTGGGCGCCCTCGGTGGGGCGTTCTTCAGGGGCGGACTCGTCAACAAGGTGGTGACCGCTTACTCGGGCAACAGCTTCCCGACCTACAACCCCAACCCGCTCTTCCGCCAGGCCTACGAGTCGGGCGAGGTCGAGGTGGAGCACTGGTCGATCCTCACGCTGTCGCAGCGTCTGGAGGCGGCCGCCCGCGGGCTGCCTGCCGCGGTGACCGGGTCGCTGATCGGTTCGTCCATGGCGGACAACGAGGCCTTCGCCGTCGTCGATTCGCCCTTCGGCCCTCTGGGGTTGCTCCAGCCCTTGGTGCCCGATGTCGCGCTGGTCCACGCCGCCGCCGCCGACCAGTCGGGCAATCTCGTCTTCTCCGAGCCCCTCCTCGATGGCGTGTGGGGCGCCTGGGCCGCCCGGCGCGGCGTGGTGGCGACCGTGGAGCGGGTCGTGGACGACCTCGAGGGCCTCGGGCATCGGGTCAAGGTCCCCGCACACCGGGTGCTCGCCGTCGTGGAGGCACCGTTCGGTGCTCACCCGGGCGGGTGCTACGCACCCGCTCTGCCGGTCCGTAGCTACGGGGAGGACATCGCGCACTGGAGTGCGGCCGCGGCCGCGGCGGCCAACGATCAGTTCGACGCCTATATCGACGAATGGGTGCTCGGTCCGGCGACCCACGAGGAGTACCTGGCGCGGGTTGGCCCGGATCAGCTCAAGTGGCTCGAAGGTCGCTCTGACCCCATGTCGTGGAAGGCCGACGCCGACGCCCATCCCGTTGTCGACGATCCCGCCATCTCCCGTTGGGAGCAAGCGGCCTCGCTCGGCGCCCGTGAGCTCCAGCGCGTCGTCAGCGACATCGGTGCCGATGCCGTCCTGGCGGGGGCCGGTGTGGCCAACCTCGCGGCCTGGGTCGCCGTGGCGCGAGAGCGGGCGGCTGGGCGCAACGTCATGTTGACCGCCGAACTCGGACTGTGGGGCTACCAGCCGACGCCGGCCGACCCGTACATCTTCAACCAGCGGGTCTTCCCGGCGACGCCCTACCTCTCCGACGCCTCGGCGGTGCTCGGCATGGTCATCGGAGGCCCGGGGACGACCACCGTCGGCTGCCTCGGGGCGGCCGAGGTCGACCGTGACGGGTCCTTGAATTCCACGCAGCTGGCGGGCGGGCGGTTCCTGGTTGGCTCCGGTGGCGCCAACGATGTCGCCAGCCGGGCGACGGCGTGCGTCGTGGTGACGTTGGCCCGGCCCGAACGGCTGCCCGAGACCGTGGCCTACGTGACGTCACCGGGACAACGGGTCGTCAGCGTGGTAACCGACAAGGGCATTCTGCGCCGACACGACGGCGTCTTGCGACTGGCTGCCGTACCGGCCGGCGAGGGCGCGCTCGACGACAGGGTGCAGGCGTTCGCGTCGTCGTGCGGGTACCAGCCCGACGTGGCCCGGCAGGTCGAAGAGCTCCCTGCGGTTCGTTTCGACGAGGTACAGGCGTTGCGCGAGTACGACCGACGGAGGCTGTTCTTGAACTGATGATCGTGAGTCCAGCCCGCGTCATCGCGGGTGCTGGAAGTGCAATTTGGCGACGTAGGAGATCCACAAAGGGTGAGCAATGGGCGTGAAGCCCTGCAGCTACAGTGACCGGCATCCCGGGGGGATGCACGACCGACGATTGGGGACGGTATGCAAGTAAGAGATGGATTCAAGGCGCTGGCGGCAACAGCGCTCACCGGGGCGATACTGCTTGTTGGCGTCGTCACCACTACCGGTCCTGCCGGGGCGGCGGCGAGCGTGCCGGGACTGACGCCGACGTCTGTCACCGTCGGCACCATCTCGACCCAGACGGGGACGCTGGCCTCGAACTTCTCGTCGCTCATCTACGGCGAACGGGCGTACTTCAACTACATCAACGCCAAAGGTGGAGTGAACGGGCGCAAAATCAACTACCAGTACGCCTTGGACGATGCCGGCAACCCCACCACGTTCAATCAGCTGGCGAACACGTTGATCAACCAGGACCATGTGTTCGCCGTGACCGGGGTCGCGACGGCATTCTTCTCGCCCAACCTCTTCATCGAGTCGGGCATCCCGACGTACGGGTACAACGTGACGGGGAACTGGGCCGGGCCGAAGAACCTGTTCGCCGCCACCGGCTCGGTGCAGTACTACCCGGCTGCGGCGCCGCAGGTCGCCTACGTGGCGCGCCAGACGCAGAAGAAGCCCTCCATCGCCTTCATCGCCTACGGAGTGGCCGCCTCTGCGGCGTCGTGTCAGTCCGAGCAGAACTCCCTCAAGGCGGCTGGATACACCGTGAGCTACTCCGACCTCAAGGTCAGCTACCCCGGCTCGACGGTGGCCACCGACGTCCAGCGCATGAAGCAGGCCGGTTCGAACATGGTTGTGAGCTGCATGGACGTGCAGGGCAACGTCACGATGGCCCGGGCCATCAAGCAGTACGGCCTGACCAACATGACCCAGCTGTGGTTCAGCGGCAACGACCAGTCGACGCTGAACACGAACCAGAGCCTGATGCAGGGTGTCTACTTCGACATCGCCCACATTCCCTTCACCGCCCCGACGAAGCTCTATCCGGCGCTGAACCTGTACTTCGCCCAGATGAAGAAGTACGAGCCCAAGTACACGACCGACGAGATCGCGTTGCAGGGCTGGGAATCGGCCTACCTCTTCGTCCAAGGCCTCCAGCTGGCCGGGAAGAACCCGACCCAGGCCAGTGTCATCGCGGCAGACAACTCGCTGACCGCCTACACCTCCGGGGGGCTCGAGGCGCCGGTCAACTGGAAGAGCGCCGGGCACAGCGGGAACGCCCCGCCGTACTGCCTCGCCTACATCAAGGTGTCTGGAACCAAGTACCTGCCCACGCTGAACAAGGGCAAGAACGTCTTCAACTGCTTCCAGTCGACCAACCCGAAGAAGAACCCCGTCTTCCCGTTGCCGGCCGGCACACCCTCCCCGTCCTAGCCACGCGGACGGATAGGGACAGAGCCGGAATCGGCGTCAGGTAATCGGGCGCAGGCATGGAGCAACTACTCGGGTTCGCGCTGCCCGGGGTGCCCTATGGGTGCACGTACGCACTTGTCGCGGTGTGTCTCGTGCTCACGTATCAGGCGACGGGGGTGTTCAACTTCGCCTTCGGTGCCCAGGCCTTCGCGTCGGCGTTCATCTTCACGTACCTGACCCAGTACCACGGTTGGTCGGGATGGGAGGCCTTCCTCCTGACCGTCGTGGTGCTGGGCCCGGTCATGGGCTACGTCTTCGACCGCTTCATCTTCCGGCACATCCCGAACTCGAACAGCACGGCGAAGCTCGTCTGCGGCCTGGCGCTCCTGGTCGGGATCCCTCGCTGCTGCCGGTGATCTTCGGTCCGCAGAACCTCGACGCCACGGCGACCATCTTCCCGTTCTTCAACCCGAACACCGTGTACTTCACGATCGGCAGCGGCCTCTACGCCACACCGATCAACGGGATCTACCTGGCCACGATCTCCGTGACGGTGGTGGTCCTGGTCCTGCTCACGATCCTGCTGCGCTTCACGGCCCTGGGCCTGCAGATGCGTGGTGCGGTCGAGAGCCGGCGACTGGTGCAACTCGACGGCATCAACGCCAACGGGGTCGTGGCCGTGGCCTGGATCATCTCCAGCTTCATGGCCGCCCTGGCCGGCGTGCTCCTGGCCCCCGGCTACGGCGCCTTCAACTCGGACGAATTCGTCACGCTGACGGTGACCGCCATCGCCGCCGCCGCCTGGGCGATGTTGCGGTCGCTGCCCATTGCCGCCGGGGTGGCCGTCCTCATCGGGGTCCTCACGACCGTCCTGCAGGGGTACATCCCGCCGGACAGCTTCTGGAACGCCGCAGTCGTGCCGTCGCTGCCGTTCTTCGCCATCGCGGCTGCCCTGCTGATTCTGCCGGGACTGCGCAACCTCGACTCCAGCCGGGATCCGCTGGCCACCATCGATCCGCCGCCCGTGCCCATCGCCGCCACTACGCGCGCCCCCAGCATGGACCGCATCATCCGGAAGGCGTGGTGGGTGCTGCTGGCCGGCCTTCATCGTCTCCATGCTGACCTGGATCCCGGTCACCTGGGAGACCGTCTTCAACAACGGCCTCACCCTGTCGATCATCTGTCTCTCGGTGACCCTGATCACCGGGATGGCGGGACAGCTGTCGCTGTGCCAGGCCACCTTCGCCGGGATCGGTGCGTTCACGGCCGCCGTCTTCTCGGTGCATCTCGGATTCAACTTCCTGGTCGGGGGCCTCATCGGCGCGGTGCTGGCATCCGTCGTTGCCGTCGTCCTGGCGCTTTTGTCGCTGCGCCTGCGCGGACTGGGATTGGCGCTGATGACGCTCGCCGCCGCACTGCTGTTCGACAACACCGCTTTCAATGACATTTGGGTGACGGGTGGCGCGCAGGGTACGAGTCTGCAATCGAAGTGGCTGGGCACGAGTGCGTTCTTCAACTTCGACGGCCACGCCATGTTCATCCTCTCCATCAGCGTGCTGGCCGTCGCCGTCGTGATCGTCCTGCTGGTCCGCAAGGGGACCGTGGGTAGAAACCTGGCCGCCATGCGAGGGAGCGAGACAGCGACGGCGGGGCTTGGTGTCAACCCGACCTGGCAGCGCATTGTCGTTTTCGCATTGTCCGGGGCGATCGCGGGTGTCGGCGGCGTCCTCTACAGCATTCAGCAGCAGCACGTCTCGCCGGTGGACTGGAACACCACGTTCTCCCTCGTCTTGGTCGTCCTCGTCGTGACGACGAGCGTCAACACGGTGGAAGGTGCCATTCAGGCCGGCATCGGTCTCTTCGTGGTCGAGCAGCTCCTCACCTATCTCCCGTCCCGCTTCGGGGGCCCGAGCCTGACGATCGTGTTGTTCGCCTTCGGTGCATTGACCTACGCCCAGCACCCCGAAGGAGTGCTCGAGTACCAGAAGCGCCGCTCGACCATGCGATTCGAGCGACTGTTTTTTGCGCGGGAGGCAGAAGCCGAGGAACAGAAGGCGCAGGCGATTTCGGTTGGTGCCAGTGGCTGACGTCGAACCACTCCTGCGTCTCCACGCCGTCAGCAAGTCCTTCGGTGGGATCAAAGCCGTGCACACCATCAGCTTCGACGTCGGTGCGGGGGAGAGCGTCGGCCTGGTCGGGCCCAACGGCGCCGGCAAGACGACTTTGTTCAACTGCGTCTGCGGCCAGTTGCGACCCGAGGAGGGTGACATCTTCTTCGACGGGAAGCCGTTGTTGGGGCTGCCCACATACAAGCGTGCTCGACTGGGGATCGGACGCACCTACCAGCGGGTCGAAGTGTTCACCGACATGACGGTGCGGGACCACCTCCTCGTGGCGGAGCGCTCACGGCAGGGTGAGGGGCGGCTCTGGCGCGACCTCCTGAACCTGAGCAAGCCGAAGAAGGACGAGATGGACCGGGTCGATGCCACGCTCGAGTTGGTGGGTATCTCCAACCTGGCGGACGTCTCGGTCAACGCGCTGGGTTTGGGCCACTGCCGGCTGGTCGAGCTGGCCCGGGCGCTGGCTACTGAGCCGAAGATTCTGCTGGCCGACGAGCCCTCCTCAGGGCTCGACCTGCATGAGACGACGGAGGTCGCTGCCGTCCTGCGCACGGTCCAGCGCGAGCGCGGCACCGCCGTGCTCCTGGTGGAGCACGACCTCGCCATGGTGGCCGAAGTGGTCGACCGGGCGGTCGTCATGGACCTCGGGTCGATGCTGTTCGCGGGGACGTTCGACGACTGCATGGCTGATCCGGCGGTGCGGGACGCCTACCTCGGACAGATGGGCCACGCGTGAGCACGGCCACGGCTGCGGCCGCCAGCACCGACGTGCTGTCTGTCCGCAACGTGAGTGCCGCCTATGGCCCGTACCGCGCGCTGTTCGACGTGTCGTTCCGGGTGCCCGAAGGGGGCATTGTCGCTCTGGTCGGGTCCAATGGCGCCGGCAAGTCCACCGTGGCCCGCACCGTGACGGGGCTGGTGACGGCCTCGTCCGGTACGGTCATGTTCGCCGGAGAGGATGTCACCGCGCTCCCGGCATACAAGATCGCCCGACTCGGTATGGCCCATGTCGTCGAGGGGCGTGGAGTGTTCTCGAGCCTGACGGTGGAGGAGAACCTGACGCTGGCGTTCCGTCAGCGGGCCGGTCGGGGCAAGCTCAAGGAGAACCTCGAGCGCGCGTACACGGCCTTCCCCATTCTCGGTGAGCGTCGTCGGCAGTCCGGGGGAACCCTCTCCGGAGGCCAACAACGCCTGCTGTCGCTGGCGAAGGTCCTCGTGGTGCCCTCGAAGATCCTGGTGGCCGACGAGTTGTCTCTCGGCCTGGCTCCGGTCGTCATTGACACGGTGTACGAGGGACTCATGGAGATCAATCGCAACGGCACTGCGTTGGTGGTGGTCGAGCAACAGGTCAACCGGGTCCTGGAGCTGGCGAACTGGGCTGTCGTGCTGAATCACGGCACTGTCCACTACCAAGGTGACCCATCGGGCGCCGGCGCCGCAATGGAAAACCTGATGGCCCGGCGCGAAGAGGCGGTGGCTTCGGGCGCAGCCGGGGCGGAGTCATCCGATATCTAGGCTGAGAAGCCTGACGAGAGTCGAGGAGGCAACACCATGAGAGAGCCGGTCATCGTCGACGTCGTGCGCACGACGTTCGGGAAGCGCGGGGGCGCGCTGGCCAACTGGCACCCGGCGGACCTCCTGGGCTTCGCCCTCACCACACTGATAGAGCGGACTGGCGTCGACCCCGAGCGCATCGACGACGTCATCGGCGGCTGTGTGAGCCAGGTGGGAGAGCAGGGCACGAACCTCACCCGCAACGGATGGGTTGCGGCCGGCCTGCCCCAGACGGTGCCTGCCACGACGGTCGACCGCCAGTGCGGCTCGTCGCAGCAGGCTGTCCACTTCGCCGCGGCCAGCGTCGCAGCGGACCAGTACGACCTCGTGATCGCCTGCGGGGCCGAGGTCATGAGCCGCGTGCCGATGGGCTCGAACGCCCGGGGAGGGACCGGACCCTTCCCGCCGTCCTTCATGGAGGCGATCGACGGGCGGCTCTGGACCCAATTCCGGGTCAGCCAGGTTCTGGCCGACCGTTACGGGATCACCCGCCAGGAGATGGACGCCTATGCGCTCGAGTCCCACCGACGGGCTGCCGAGAGCTGGGACAACGGGCACTTCGAGCGGGAAGCGGTCGCGGTGCCGATCAAGGCGGAGGACGGCACCCTCACGGGGGAGTTCCTGCGCGCCGACGAGGGTATCCGGCGCACCTCGACGATCGAGAAGCTGGCGGCGCTGCCGCCCGCGCAGGACTGGGAGCCCGACACGGCCCCTGACATCACGGCGGGGAACGCTTCACAGACCACCGACGGTGCGGCTGCCATGCTCATCGCCGACCGTTCGGTCGCCGAGGCCCTGGGCCTGCCGATCCGGGCCCGCTTCGCCCACTTCGCCGTGGCGGCCGAGGACGCCGCCATCGTGCTCTCGGCACCGGTGCCCGTGACACACAAGCTCCTCAAGAAGTCAGGCATGAAGGTCGACGAGTTCGACGCAGTGGAGTGCAATGAGGCCTTCGCTGCCATCGCGCTGATGTGGCAGAAGGAGTTCGACTACGACATGGCGCGCTTCAACCCTCGTGGGGGCGCCATCGCCATCGGCCACCCGCTCGGGGCCAGCGGCGTGCGCCTCATGGGCACGCTGTTGAACCACCTGGAGGCCAGCGGTGGTCGATACGGCTACCAGACGATGTGCGAGGGCGGTGGCCAGGCCAACGGCACCGTCATCGAGCGGCTGGGCTGACCCCCGGGGTCTCGGGCGTTGCCGCTGCCTCTGCATCTTGGGCGGCGATCAGCGGTTGGACCTTCTTGGTCACGATGAGCCACTCGACGAGGAAGGTCAGGCCCGGGACGAGCCCCGCGACGAACATCAAGAGGATCCAGGGGATGTGCAGCCGCGCTTTGAGCGCCAGGAACCCGGCGGTGATCAGATAGACGATGTAGAGGTAGCCATGGCCGACGCCGAAGATGGCAAGCTCAATCTTGAAGCTGCCGACCTTCGCATAGTGCAGCCCCGTGAAAATGAACAGCGGGATGATCAGCACGCCGACGATGTTGGCCATGAGCTGGTAGCGGAAGAGCGCCCCGGGGAGTCCGCGCTGGGTGAGTCGCCTCACTGCTCTCGCCGAACCACGACGGATTCGCGGGCGCGCCATGTCTTGGGCCCCTGCCCCGCGAGCTGGGCGAGTCGCGCGTTGTAGGCCGCAAGCTCGGGATCCTCGTCAGCCGACACGAACGGCGCCGCAGCGGGCGCCGTTCGGGACACCACGTCAGGTGCTGGCGACGCAACCTCTGTCGCTTCGACGTCGGCAGAGGCGGCAGCGGCTTGTTGGCGCCGCACGCCCTTCATGCCGGCATTGTCGAAGTCGGTGTGGATGAGCATCCACCAGAAGTACAGGCCCAAGAGCGCGAAGGCGGGCCAGAGCACAGAGTAGAGGTAGCTGAGCTGGTTCCCGCCGGCCGCCCGGTTGATCTGCCACCAGGCGGCCACGACGCAGCCCGGCACGAAGACCAGGATGGCCAGGTGGAGCGATACGGCCCTCCTGGAAAGCCACCGTTCACGCACGTTGGCCATGATACCGGTCCCTTCTCGGCCGATGATTTCGCCACGGCACCCCGTTAGCCTGGGCAAATGCAGCCAGCAGGAGACCGACCGGAACCACCGATCACAGGCGACGAACGCTCCATGCTGACCGCCTGGCTCGAGTACCAGCGGAGCACGCTTCTCTGGAAGTGCGACTCGCTCCAGGGCACCGAACTCGTGCGCCAGGCAATACCGCCTTCATCACTGAGCTTGCTGGGTCTGGTGCGGCACATGACCTACGTCGAGTGGAACTGGTTCGAGCGTGTCTTCGTCGGGAGTCCGGCGCCTCCGCCCATCTCTCTCGAGGGAGACCCCGACGCGGACTTCAACGATCTCCGTCCGTCAGCGGCCCTGGCCGACATTGACCGGTTCATGCGGCAGAGCGACGTGTCGCGCTCCATCGTGGAGAACGCCGAAGATCTCGATTGCGTTGCTGCCTCGCCCGATCGGCCGGTGTCACTGCGGTGGATCATGATCCACATGATTGAGGAATACGCCCGCCACAACGGGCATGCCGACCTGTTGCGCGAGCAGGTCGACGGGTCCGTTGGCGAGTGAACGACGACGGCCCCGGGACCGGCCCGGTGAAGGAGATCCAGGGCAGCATCACGACGGTGCACCGCTATGAGCTGCCGCTGCTCCGGGAGCAGGCGTGGAGCCTGATCAGCGACGTGTCGAACTATCGCAACTGGTGGCCATGGTTGCGGGTGTTCGACGCCGCCGCACTGGCGCCGGGCGAGGAGTGGCGTTGCGAGGTGCAGCCCCCGGTGCCCTATCCGGTGCGTTTTCGGGTCGTGATCGAGGAGGTCGAAACGGCCGTGCGGGTCCGGGCCAGAGTCGTTGGTGACGTCGTCGGCAGCGCCACGCTCAGGATCGAGGACACGGCCAGCGGGTGTACCGCCACGTTGGACAGCACCCTCGCTCCCGGGAACACCGCCCTTCGCATGGTCTCCCGATTCGCCGGACCCATCGCCCGTTTCGGACACGACTGGGTCCTCGATTCGGGGGCTCGTCAGTTCATCACCCGCGGCGTCGAACCCCTCGTGGGCGACTAGACAGCCGTGGCGTGAAGTTCTCGTTTCGCCAGATCCTGGCTTCCACCGCCGGGGCGGTCATCGCCGCCGTCGTGGCATCGACTTTCGGGGTCAAAGGCACAATCGTCGGCGTGGCCATCGGGTCGGCGGCCGCCACCATGGGCACCGCCTTCGTGGCGCAGTCGATCGAGCGAGGGCACGAGGCGGTCAAGCAGGTGGCGGTCCGGGCGCCGGAGACGTCCACGTTGCTGCGCAAACTCGGCGGCACCGGAGTGAGCGGACCACTGGCATCGTCGGTGGAGGCATCCTCGGCACCCACCGAAGTGGTGGGGCAGCCACAACCCACGGCACAACCGGGGCACGACGGCGAAACCGAGACGGTCGAGATGGCATCGACGGCGGCCCCGGTGGCCGAGACCCGGCGCTTGGAGATCTCCGCCGCCGCGGACGCTCCGGCGACAGAGCGCCTGTCGGCTTCGACGAGTCCACACGCGGGCCGCCGTCGTCCGCCCGACTGCGCTTCGAGGCTTCTCCTGGCGGGCCATCGCCGTCAGCGCCGTGACCGTGTTCGTGCTGGCGCTGCTGTTCATCACGGCGGTCGAGCTGATTTCGGGCAAGCCGCTCTCGAGCATCTTCGGGGGGGCGGGCACCGGGACCACGCTGAACAACCTCGTCAACCCGTCGCAGCCGCCTGCCACCACCCCGACATCGACTCCGACCACGACGACCCGACCACGACGACTCCGACCACGACGACCCCGACCACGACCGCACCCACCACGACGACCACGAATGTCGGAGGGACGACGAGCACCACCGCGCCGACGGGAGGCGTGACGACGACGTCGCCAAGCTCGTCAACGACCACCACGACAAGAGGAGCGGGAGCGACGACAACGACGACATCGGTGCCGTCGTCCCCCTGAAGACCTGGACTACCAGCCCTTGAACTCGGCGGGCCGCCTCTCGACGAAGCTGGCGATGCCTTCCTTGGAGTCCAAGGTGTTGGTGACCAGCTCCTGCCCGAGTGCCTCGTCGTAGAGCGAGGTGGCACGGTCGACATCGAGGGCACGGTTGGTCAGCCACTTGGCGATCCAAATCGCCTTCGTCGGGCCGCTGGCCAGCCGGGCTGCCATCTCCTCCAGCGTCGTCTGGAGCTCCGCTCGTGGCACAAGCCGGTTCACCAGGCCGATGCGGTAGGCCTCCGCCGCCGGGACGTCGTCGCCGAAGAAGAACAGTTCCTTGGCCTTCTGGATCCCCACCAGGCGGGTCAGGATCCACGCCCCACCCGCATCGGGGGCGATGCCCCGCCGGACGAAGACCTCGACGAACTTTGCCTCCTCGGCCATCACGACGAGATCGCAGGCCAGGGCGAGGTGCATGCCGCCGCCCGCCGCCGTCCCGTTGACGCCGGCGATGACCGGCTTCTCGCAGTCGAGGATGGAGGTGACGAGGCCTTGCCAGCCGTCCCGGATCATGCGCGACGCCTCCCCGACGACAGTCTCGGGCGCATCGTCCGGCTTGGGCCGTGGGGCCAACCGGCCGCCCCGGAGGTCGGCTCCGGAGCAGAAGGCCTTCTCGCCGGCCGCGGTGATGACCACCACGCGGACGAACAGGTCAGACGAGGCGTCCCGGACCCAGGCCGCGATCTGGTCCCGCATGAACTGGGTCATGGCGTTCCCGGCATCGGGCCGGTTCAGGGTGATCCAGCAGATCCCGTCCTCAATCCGGCGCAGCAGGTCGTCGCCCGCCGGGCTGTCAGTCGTGTCGCTCATCGCTCTCCTTGGGCTGTCCGGGCACGATAGGCCAGCACGACGAGGGCGTTGGCCGCAATCGCGCCGCCCTGTGCCTGACGGCCTGGTCAGTGGCGGTCTGCCCTCCGGGCCGATCCTCCCGGTCGAAGTGTCATTCGGCCGAATTGTCGGCCCTTCCAGCCGCCGTTACGGTGAGGACGGACGTGTCGGTTTTCTCTCCGGATTGGGGGTTCGTGGGCATTTTGGACGAGAGAATCGCCGTCGTCAGTCTCTTGCATCACCTGCGTCACCAGGGCCAGAAGGCGGGCGCTTAGTGCCGAACCGCCGCGTCGCCATCGTCGGCGCCTCGACGTCGGACTGCGGCCGCGTGGACGACAAGACGGCCTTCGAGCTGAACTTCCAGGGGACGAGTCGAGCGTTGGCGGATGCGGGCATTCACCGCTCCGAGGTCGACGGCTTCATGTCGCTCACGGGAGCGCTGCCTCCGGTCGAGCTGGCCGAGTATCTCGGTCTCAGGCCCAATTGGGTGGACTCAACCGGCCATGGCGGCAGCATCTGGGAATGCATGGTCGAGCACGCCGCGGCCGCCATTGCGCAGGGACTGGTCGAGGTCGTTGTCCTGACCTATGGGTCGACGCAGCGGGCCGACCTCAAGAAGAAGTTGCGCATGGCCAATCTCTCGTTCGGAACTCGTGGGCCGGTTCAGTTCGCGGCACCATTCGGCCACCCGGTGGGGTCGCACTACGCCATGGTGGCGCGGCGGCACATGCACGAGTTCGGCACCACCATTGAGCAGCTGGCCGAGGTGGCCGTGTCCACCCGCTACAACGCCGGGTTCAACCCTGATGCCTTCTACCGCGATCCGATCACGATCGACGACGTCGTCGACGCGCCCATGGTGTGGGACCCGCTTTCCAAGCTGCACTGCAGCATCCGCACCGACGGTGGGGGTGCCGTCGTGCTCACGCACGAAGACAGGGCGCGGGACTGCGCCAAGGCGCCGGTGTGGGTGCTCGGCACGGGTGAGGCGACCTCGCACACGACGATGAGTGAGTGGGAGGACTTCACCGAGTCGCCCTGTGTCCGTTCCGGGAAGCTGGCCTTCGAGCGGGCCGGTGTCACCCCGGCGGACATCGACACCGCGCAGCTCTACGACGCCTTCACCCCCATGGTCATCCTGACCCTCGAGGGTCTCGGCTTCTGCCAGAAGGGCGAGGGCGGGGCTTTCGTGGAGGACGGCAGGCTTCGGGTGGGCGGAGCCCTCCCCACCAACACCGACGGGGGCGGGCTGTCCGCCTGCCAGCCCGGCATGCGGGGGATGTTCCTCCTGATTGAGGCGGTCAAGCAGTTGCGGGGCGAGTGCGAGGCACGGCAGGTGCCCGACGCCAAGCTGGCCTGCGTGAACGGCACCAGCGGCTGGTTCACCGCCGCCGGCACGGTGATTCTCGGGACCGAGCCCAATTAGCCTCACGGGTCCACGGTGACGGGGCCCGACGGTCCGTACCCGTAGCCTGGGTCGATGGCGGCGCCCTACGACACGACCCGGGAGGAGTTGGCCCAACTCCTCGACGGTGAGCCGGCCTACCGCGTCGGGCAGGTCTGGGACGGGCTGCACCTCAGGGTGCGACGGCCCGAGGAAATGACCGAACTACCGGCCGATGTGCGGGCCAAGCTGGGTGCCGCATTGCCCTCGTCCCTGCGCGAAGTGTCCCGTCAGTCGGCCGACGACGACGAGACGACCAAGTGGCTCTGGGCGCTCGGCGACGACGCGCAAGTGGAGACAGTCCTCATGCGCTATCCGGATCGGGTGACCGTTTGCGTGTCCACCCAGGCCGGCTGCGCCATGGCCTGCCAGTTCTGCGCCACCGGCCAGTCGGGCTTCCAGCGACAGTTGACCCAGGGTGAAATTGTCGAGCAGGTCGTCGTGGCCATGCGCGAGGCCGCCCCGCGGCGGGTCTCCAACATCGTCTTCATGGGAATGGGTGAGCCCCTGGCCAACTACGACCGGGTCTGGGGCGCCGTGGTCCGGCTGCATGCCGATATGGGCCTCTCGGCCCGCCACCTGACCCTCTCCACCGTGGGCATCGTCCCCGGCATCCGCCGCCTGGCCGCCGAGACGCTCCCCGTGAACCTGGCCGTCTCGCTGCATGCCGCCAACGACGAGCTCCGGGACGAGCTCGTGCCCATCAACCGGCGCTACCCGCTCGGGATGCTGGCCGAGGCCTGTGCCGAGTACGTGGCGGCCTCAGGGAGGCGACTCTCCATCGAGTGGGCCATGATCGACGGCGTCAACGACCGGGAGAGCGATGCCGTCGAGCTCGCTGCCTTCGCCCGTCCGTTGGGCGCCCACGTCAATCTCATCCCGCTCAACCCCACACCCGGCTACCCCGTGGTCGGATCGTCTCGAGAGCAGGTGCGCCGATTCCGTGACCACCTCGCATCGCTCGGGGTGAACGCCACCATCCGCGTCACCCGCGGGGCGGAGATCGACGCTGCCTGCGGGCAGTTGGCCGCCGCCCGCCGGGCGACGGCTCCAGCGGAGGCCGTCGCCGAATCCGAAGCGGTCCAGTTGCTCCCCGGCGCCCGATCTCGCTAGAACGTGGGCATGGCACGGAGAGAGCGGTCAGGCGTCGTCCGTCCTTCCCTGTTCTGGTTCCTCCTCCTCGACGGCGGCATCATCGTCCTGACCAAGCTGGCGGTCAGCAAGTCCGCCTACGACAAGGTCGACGACATGACCGGTGACGCCCTGCCGCCGAGGGAGACCTTGCAGGCGATGTTGATCGGGACTGCCGTCATTCATGCCACGGAGGCGCTCGTCGCCGGCCGGATGGCCAAGCGGCGGGGCCTTTCGCCGCGAGGCTGGCGGCTGCAGACCTTCGTCGTCGGCTTCCCGTCGCTCCGCACCCTGCGCCGCACCGCCCGCCCGGCCTGATCCGCCGCGACCGGCGGCGGCGGCGGCGCTGATGAACGTCGAAACCAGGAGATCAGGCCTCGGTCAGCGGTTCTGCCAGTTCGGCGCCCGCTTCTCGGCAAAAGCCTTGGGCCCTTCCTTGGCGTCCTCGCTGCTGAAGACCTCGCCCGAGATCTCCGACTCGATCCGGTAGGCCTCCTTCATGTCCGTCGCCAGCCCTCGCAGCGCCGACTCCTTGGTCTTGCGCACGGCGAAGGGGCCGTTGGCCGTGATCCGGTGGGCGTAGTCGTAGGCCCGCTCCATCAGATCGGCCGGTCGGCACACCTCGTTGACCAGGCCCATTTCGTAGGCGCGTTGGGCGGGCACCTGATCGGCACACAGCAGCAGCTCCATGGCCGCCGGCCACGGGACCTGACGGGGTAGACGCACCGTGGTGCCCCCGCCGGCGAACAGCCCGCGCTTGGGCTCCATGACCCCGAACGTGGCGGTATCGCTGGCCACCCGCAGGTCGGTCCCGCCGAGCATCTCCATGCCGCCGGCCACGCAGACGCCGTTCACCGCGGCGATGATCGGCTTGTACAGCTTGGTGCCCCGCAGCACGGCCTTGACCCCGTCGTCCAGCTTGTAGCCGCCGAGCTCCTCGGGGCGGGCGCCGTCCTTCATTTTGCTCTGCAGCTCGGTGATCTGCGGGATGTACGTCTTGAGGTCGGCTCCGACACAGAAGTCCTTGCCGACGCCGGTGATGATGGCGACGTAGGCGTCGTCGTCGTCACCGAAGCGGTCCCAGGCCGAGCGGAGCTGGAAGAAGTGCTCCATGTCCATGGAGTTGCGCGCCTCGGGGCGGTTGATGGTGATGGTGACGACATGGTCGTCACCCAGGGCGTAGTCGATCGACATGGTGCTCCGGTGGTCGTAGGGGCCGTAGGTCGTTCGGCTATGGGCCGGCTGGCCCTGCGGTTGCTGGACGTGGTGGAACGGGCCGGCCCGCTGGCGAGGGACCGGCAACGGATCGAGTCGAGACCGGCGGGTCGGGCGAAGTCCGAAACCCGTGAGCCGTCAGTCGTCAGGCGTCGTCGTCGAGGAGGCGGGTCGTGAAGCTGCTGACCGCTCACGATGCCCTTCTCGTTCACCGACGTCTGTCCGCGTTCGCGCGAGACCAGGGCGGTGTCGACGTCGGCCGCCTCGGCCCGCAGCGCTCCCACGGTGCACTTCTCGCGCGGCCGCACGCTGAACGGGTCGAACTGGAAGTGCTTCATGGCGTTGAGGTGCGTCATCTTGTCGATCTCCTCGTCCGACACGCCGTCGAGATACTTCATGAGCCCCTCGGGCGACTGCGGCCACGTCGAGTCCGAGTGCGGGTAGTCGCACTCCCAGGTGATGTTGTCGATGTTCATGGAGTCGCGGTTCTTGACGCCGAAGGCGTCGTCGATGAAGCAGGTGATGACACGGTCCTTGAAGACCTGGCTCGGCAGCTGGTCGCCGAAGTCCTGGCCGGTCCACTTGCGGTGGTGCTCGTAGACGTAGTCGATGCGCTCCAGGGCGTAGGGGATCCAGCCGATGCCGCCCTCCGACAAGCGCGAACTTCAGGTCCTTGTACTTGCGCAGGATGGGCGACCACACCAGGTCGGCGGCGGCCTGCACCATGTTGATCGGCTGCAACGAGATCATGACGTCGATCGGCGCCTCCACTGAGGTCATGAGGATCTGCGACGAGGAGCCGAGGTGCATGCAGACGACGGTGCCCTCGTCGGCGCAGGCGGCCCAGAAGGGGTCCCAGTGCTCGTTGTGCAGCGAAGGCCAGCCCAGCTTCTCGGGGTTCTCCGAGAAGGTCACGGCGTGGCAGCCCTTCTTGGCCACCCGGTGGATCTCCTCCGCTCCGAGCTCGGGGTCCCAAATGACCGGGATGGAAAGCGGAATGAATCGACCGGGCTCGGCGCCGCACCAGCGGTCGATGTGCCAGTCGTTGTAGGCCTGCACCATGGCGCGGGCCTCGTCCTTGTCCTCGCGCCGGGCGAAGAGCTGGCCGCAGAACTGCGGGAAGGACGGGAAGCACATGGAGCCGAGCACGCCATTGACGGACATGTCGCGGACACGCTCGTGGACGTCGTAGCAGCCGACCCGCATGTCGTCGAGCGAGGTGGGCTCAATGCCGTACTCCTCGGGCGGGCGGCCGACCACGGCGTTCAGGCCGACGTTGGGGATGACGTTGCCGTCGTACTGCCAGACGTCGGTCCCGTCGTCGCGGCGGACGAGTTTCGGGGCCTTGTCCTGGTACTTCTTCGGCAGCAGCCCGTCGAACATCCCACGAGGCTCAATGACGTGGTCGTCGACACTGACCAGGATCATGTCCTCAGTGCGCATTTCGTCCTCCCCTTCTGCCGCTCAACACGGTGACGCCGGCGGCTTCCCTGACACCAATGTCACATACCTTATGCCCACGCGCCACGGGCGGTGCGAACGTGCCAGGGGCAGCCCAGTCGCGCCCAGCGAGAGTTCAGGAACGGCCGAGATGGTGGACCTGCCGGGTCCGCAGCTGGCCCGGCGCGACCCCGCGGGTTCAGCTGGCGCTCATGCGCTCGCTGCCTGGAGTTCGGATTCCGGCGCCGCCCCGACGGCGACAACGTTTCCGACCCCCTGCGCATCGGGAGCGCACAGGCCCCGGCGGGGCAGGATGATGTCGTCGACGATCCCGTAGTCCCGCGCTTCGGCCGATGTCATGTAGTAGTCACGGTCGATGTCCTGCGCCACCCGCTCGAGGGGCTGTCCGCTGTGGTGGGCGATGATCTCGGACATGCGGCGGGTCAGCGACATGACCTCTCGCAGTTGGATCTCCATGTCGGACGGTGCGCCGCGGGCGCCCGCCGAACCCTGGTGGATCATGATCCGCGCGTTCGGCAGGGCGAATCGTTTTCCGGCCGCGCCGCCCGAGAGGATCATGGCGGCGGCCGACATACCCATGCCGACACAGATGGTCGACACGTCCGGCTCCACGTGCTGCATGACGTCGTAGATGGCCATGCCCGCATAGGCCACGCCACCGGGGGAGTTGATGTAGAGGTAGATGTCGCGCTCGCTGTTCTGCGCCTCGAGGAACAGCATCTGGGAGATGATCAGGTTGGCCACCTGATCGTCCACTTCCTGGCCCAGAAAGACGATGCGTTCCCTGAGGAGCTGGCTGTAGATGTCGAAGGCGCGGTCGCCCCGGTTGCCCTCTTCAATCACGGTCGGGACGAAGACCTGGCGCAGGTGGTCGGCATTCGGGCGGCTGGTGGTGGTCATGGCGCTCCTCCATATCTGCTGTGTGGCTGTCCTTCCCACGTTATATCAAATATGAGATAATGGTCCGGTCGTGAGCGAGCGCCGCCATCCCACCGTCTTTCCGGGCTTCCGCGAAATGGCCGAGCGTCGACGATCGGTGTCGGGGCAACTGCTCACCCTGCGCCGGGAGCTCGGGTTATCGCAGGCCGAGGTGGCATCCCGCATGGGGACCTCGCAGTCGGCGGTGGCCCGATTCGAATCGGGCGACCTCGACGTCCGTCTCTCCACGGTGGAGCGCTACTCGACGGCACTCGGGGCACGACTGGAATGGAGGATCGAACATGACTGACCACCCCGACCCCGCTTCCGTGCCGCCCGGTGCCGGGCTGATCGGGGAAGGGCGGGGCCCCGAGGCATTGTCCGACGTGGTGGCGCGCCGCCTTCTGGCCCAGCGCGTCGTCATCCTGCACGGCCCGCTCGACGACTTCTCCGTCACCCGCGTCTCGGCCGAGCTGATGACGCTCGATGCCGAGGGCGACGAACCCGTGACCCTGCGAGTCGACTGCGGTGAGGCCGCAGTTGGCGACCGCGCTCACACTGATGGACGTCATTGAACTGATGGGCGTGCCGGTCCGGGCGCTCTGCCTGGGCCAGGTGGGTGGTGGAGCCGTCGGCGTGGTGGCTGTGTGCAGCCACCGTTCCTCCCTTCCGAGCACGCGCTTCTCCCTGTCCGAGCCAACGACCCAGTTGGAGGCCCACGTTCGCAACGTCACCCAATGGGCCGAGCTGCGCGCCGCCGAGAGGGACGCGCTACTGCGGCCGAGTCAGCCAGGCCACCGGTCAGGACCCGGCCACCGTGGAGCTCGACCTGCAGCGGGGGCGCTTCCTCAGCGCGGACGAGGCGTTGGCGTACGGGATCCTCGACGAGGTGGCCCGCCCCGAGGCGCCGATTCGGCAATTGCCCGGAACTGGTCCACCGCCCATGGGGTTCCGCCCGCTGCGCTGACGGCGCGTACGAGACCGGGCCCGTCCTCCGTGCCTACGATGCGGCCATGACCGCGACCGGCCCCCGCCTCCCCCCGCTCGCAGCGGGCGAATGGGACGACGTCCTGACCCGGGTCCTGGAGAACTCTCCCGGCGGCACCGACGAGCCGATGCACATCTTCACGACGCTGGGTCGGGCCGACCCCGGACTGTTCCGGCGCTGGCTGGGCTTCGGCGGCGCGCTGTTGGAGGGGAGCTTGCCGGGCCGCCTGCGCGAGCTGGTGATCCTTCGTACGGCCGACCGCTTCGGGGGCCGTTACGAATGGGCCCAGCACCTCCCGCTGGCCGAGCTGCAGGGCGTGACGCCCGCCGAGTTGGCTGCATGTGGGCGGTGCCGGGACCTGAATGCGGTCGACTGGTCCCCGCTGGAACGGGCCGCGCTGCGTGCGGTGGACGAGACGGCCGACGAGGGGGCTGTCACCGATGCCACGTGGAACACGCTCGCCGACCTGTTGCGCGAGAGCGAGCTGATTGAGCTGCTCATGTTGATCGGCCACTACCTCATGCTGACGACCGTCTTGCGGTCACTGCGGCTCCCGCTCGAGCCCCGGGCAGAGGCGCTGGCTGACCGGGTGCCCGGGGGCCCGACGGAGTGACGGGGCGCGGGTGATGACGTGACGCCACTTTTGGCGGGACGGAGCATCACGGTGATCGGCGCCGGTACCCAGCCGTCCCGCGACCCGGATGCGCCGGTGGGAAACGGGCGAGCCATTGCGGTGCGCGCCGCACGCGAGGGTGCGTCCGTCGTCTGCGTCGATCGCGACGAGGCCGCGGTCGAGGAAACGTGGCGGTTGATCACCGAGGAAGGCGGGAGAGCCGCAGTGGTGGTCGCTGACGTCACCACTGAGGAGGGATGCCGGCTCGCGGTCTCCGACGAGCCCGGGCAGTCGTCCGACGGGCTCGTCCTCAACGTGGGCACGGGCTACGGCATGGGCATGGCGGGTACGTCCATTGACGACTGGGACAAGACGTTCGATCTGAACCTCCGCGCCCACTTCATGCTGGCGCGCCGCGCGCTGGTGACCTTGTCCGACAACGCCGCCATTGTGTTCGTGGGGTCGGTGGCGGGCCTGCGTCCTGGGAGCCGTATTCCCGCCTACGACGCATCCAAGGCGGGGCTCATCGGCTTGAGCCGCCACGTGGCGGTCGAGGGCGCCCGCCGGGGCATCCGGGCCAACGTGTTGGCGCCCGGCCTGATCGACACCCCGCTCGGCCGGGCCGCGTCCGCCGGGCGGCCGTCGCGGACCCGCTCACCGGTGCCGCTGGGACGCCAGGGCACGGGGTGGGAGGTGGCGGCCGTGGCCGTCTTCCTCCTGTCGGAGGAGGCGAGCTACGTCACCGGCCAGGTTCTGGCCGTCGATGGGGGGCTGACGCTCGTATGAGCCCCCACTCCGCGCAACGCCGGTCGGGCCCGAACGCCGCCCAGCGTCCGCCCCGGCTGGGAAAGCGGGTGGCGCGCTTCAACCGCGCCGTCACCAACAAGGTGGCCATCCACGTGGCGGGCTGGGCGCCCGGGCTCGGCATTGTGATCCACGTCGGTCGGCGCACCAGGACCGTCTACCGCACGCCGGTCAATGTCTTCCGCACAAAGGACGGCTTCCGTTTCGCCCTGACGTACGGTCCGGGCGCGGAGTGGGTGCGCAACGCGCTGGCTCACGGCGCCGTCCGCCTCGTTACCCACCGCAAGGAGTACGAGCTGACCGACCCCGAGCTGGTGACGGACCTGCACCGCCAGCATGTGCCGGCAGTCGGCCGGGCCATCATGCGTGTCATGCGTGTGACGCAGTTCCTCGATTTCCGGCGGGCCGGGGAAGGCTAGGACGGAGGCTTCCGCCCGGCGGGGCCGGCGGGCCCGGGGCCGTTCCTCAGGCCACGACCTCCATCCGCAGCCCCAGTGCGTCCAGGTCGCCACCGAGCTGGAGATGTCGGTCCGATGCGCGCCGGCGGGCCGTCCAGGCGCCGGCGAAGGCATCGAGGACGTCGTCCACTCGAGCGCCGCGTGGTGGACGTACGACGTGGCGCTCAACCTCTTCGGGGCCGAACACCTCGCCGAGTGCACGGATCCGCTCGGCGCGCCCAGCCGGGGTCGTCTTGGGGTGGGCCATGGGCGCACCGGCCAGAACGGCCAGGCTCAACTCGGGGGACATTTCGAACAGCCGTTCCTGGCGCAGGGGCGTGATGAGTGCGTCGACCTCCCGGATCTTCGGGAGGATGTTGAAGAGTTGCTTCGAAATCGCCTTGCCGCAGGCGGCGCGGGAGAGCGCACAGGCTTCGGCGTAGGTCGTGGCGGCGAGGACGGAGCGCACCGGCGCCGGGAAGACCGAGCTGCGGCGCGGCCCGAGCTGACGCCTCGCCTCGGCGTCCGCTCGCCGTGGTCCGTCACGCGCGAGCCCGATCGGGATGTCGATCGCCGCCGCCGCCAGCGTGCCGGCGTCAATCTGGGCCATCACTCCGTGCAGATCTGGCACCAACCGGACGTCTGCCGCGTCGTTGTCATCACGGCCGACCGTGACGACGACCCAACCGCCGGGAGCGCCGTCGAGACCGGCGACCAGCGGGCCGGGAGCGCCGGCGCTAGCCGAGTGCAGCGTGGTTGATCCCGTCGACGGGCGTCAGCGTGACGCTGCGCCCGATCAACTCGTCGGCCTCGGACCCCGCCAGCGCAGCGGCCCCGCCGTCGAGCAGCGCGTAGCAACGGCCACCGCCGGGCAGGTCGCAGATGAGCACGGCGCGCTCGGGACCGCCGTCGCGGCCGTGCAGGACGGTGTAGGTGGCGACGGTGGCCTTGCCCTCGGGCGCCTCGACGATGGCGAGCGGTTCGGTCGTGGCCGGAGCAGGAGCGACGTCGGGCATGGTGCCGGCGCCCGGGTCGGTCGACCACACGCCGTAGGCGTGCTTCTGCATGTGCATGCCCACCCCGCTGGTCACGCCGTACGAGCCGGGCTCGTTGCGGAGGGTCTCCACCATGGCGGCCAGCGCGTGGGTCATGTAGTTGGAGCCGGGCCCACCGTGGTACGGCAACCCGCCGGTCTGGGTGACGGCGCGGGTGTCGCCCTCGCTGATTCCCAGCGCGTCGAGGGCGAAGCACACCGAACTGGCGAAGCACGAGTAGAGGTCGAGGTGGGCAACCTCGTCGGCCCCGATGCCGGCGCCCGCCAGCGCAGCGTCGGCCGCAGCGGCCATGGCGGGCGAGCGCCAGAGCTCAGGGTGGCCGGCCACGTGCGCCGGGTCCTCGGCGTAGGCCGCGCCGCGCAGGTAGACGCGCCGCTCTTCGGGGATCCCGAGCGCATCCGCCTTGGCTGCGCTGGCCAGCACCAGCGCAGCCGCCATGTCGACGTCCATGATCGACGTCATCAGCTTGGTGTACGGGTAGGCCACCATCCGATTGTCGGGGCTGGCCGTCACGATCTCGTCCGCGTCACGGGCCAAGGGGAACCAGGCGTGTGGGCTGGCCGCGGCAATGGATGTCATGGGCGCCAGCACCCTGCCCAGTTGCTGCCGGTGCGCGTCGAGGTCCCGCCCGAGGTGGGCACGGCGGGCGTTGTCGAAGAGGGCGAACGTGAGGTAGGCCTCGAAGACGGCGTGGGTGATTTCGGAGGGATCGAAGTCCATGTCCATCGGGAAGCGCCGCTTCTCCGCCGGAGGAGAGGACCACTGCGGCTTCTCACCGGCCTTCTTGAGGCGGCGCACGGTGGCCAACGCCTCGGCGCCGGCGACCAGCGCCAGATCGAGGTCGCCGGCCCTGATGTCACGTGCCACCTCGGTGGCCAGAACGAGAGGCACGGACCCGCCGATGCCGGAATAGCCGCGGCGTGCGGGTGATGCGCCGATGCGCTCGGCGAGGCGGGCCACGGCGTCGTCGTACTGCCACGACTGCGAATAGACGACGTCGATGCTCTGGAGTCCGGCGAGGACGGCGGAAGGGTCGGCGGCTCCTGTGTCCGCTGCGGCATCACGGGCCATCCGCTCCCACATGGCGAGCGGCTCGGGCGCGCCGTCGGGCGTGTCGGACGGATGCCAGGTGTGGCGCGCGACGCCGATGATGCAGGTGGCGCGGGGGTCGGCGGGCAACGGTGCGGAGTGGTTCAGCCGCGCGACTTGCCGGGCATGGCAATGGCGCGGTCGGCAATGATGTTCTTCTGAATTTCGGTGGAGCCGCCGCCGATCGTCGAGTAGCGCTGGAAGGCGTAGAGCCGTGTCCACTTGCCCCGGTCGACCGCGTCCGGGCCGCCCCGGGCCAAGGCGCCGGCGGGACCGAGCAGATCGACGGCGAGCTCGGCCAGCGTCTGAGCCATCGACGACCACGAGAGCTTGGCGAACGGGACTTCGGGCCAGTTCTTCTCGCCCTTCATGATTTTCGACAGGGCCCGGAGCGACAGCAGGCGTGCGAGCTCGATTTCGGTCCACACCTTGGCGATGCGGTCCCGCAGCGACGGGTCGTCGAGGGCGCCGGGGTTCACGCTGCGGGCGGCCTCGGTCATGGCTCGCAGGTCGGCGGCGAGGATCGCAATCTGCGAGGCGATGCCCACGCGCTCGAAGCCGAGGGTGCCCATGGCGACCATCCAGCCGGCGCCCTCGTCGCCGAGGCGCCACTTGGCCGGGATGCGCACGTCGGTGAAGAAGATCTCGTTGAAGAGCTCCTCGCCCGCCATGTCGCGGATCGGGCGCACGTCGATGCCGGGGGTCTTCAGGTTGAGGATGAAGGCGGTGATCCCTTCGTGCTTCTTCCCACGTTCAATGGCGGTGGGATCCGTTCGCAGGAGAAACAGGCCCCACGTGGCCAGGTGGGCGGAGGAGATCCAGATCTTCGAGCCGTTGATCACGTACTCGTCCGTCGCGGCGTCGTAGACGGCCGTGGTCCGCAGGTTGGCCAGGTCGTTGCCGGCCATCGGCTCGCTGAAGCCCTGACACCAGTGCTCCTCCGCCTCGAGGATGGAGGGCAGCCACTGCGCCTTCTGCTCGTCGGTGCCCCACTGAATGATCATGGGGCCGATCTGCCAGATGCCGTTGGTGTTGAACGTCCCCGGCGTGCGGTATTCGGCCATGACCTCGGAGTAGAGGAGGCGCTGCATGGCGTTGATGGTGCGGCCCTGGGCGTAGTCGGGCCCCCAGTGGATGGCAGCCCATCCGCCCTCGTTCAGCTTGCGCTGCCATTTCTGCCGACGCTGCTGGCTGGCCTCGCCGCTCAGCTGCGCGTCGTCGCCGATCGCCTCCGCCTCGAGGAAGGGGGGCAGGTGCTCGTCGAGCCAGGCCCGCAACTCGTCGCGGAACTTCTCGTCCTCTGGTGCCAGGGCAAAATCCACGGGGGGAAGGGTACCCGACCGCCGTGTACTCTGACGCCAGTGTCAGGGAATGGCACCGCGACGAGCGAGACGTAGGAGAGAGCGTGGATTTCACGTACGACGACGAGCAGCTCGCGCTGCAAGAGGTGGCGCGTTCCGCGCTGGAACGCGAGTGCGGCCCTGACGTGGTGCGCCAGCTGGCCGATGACCCCGCCGGGATCACGCCGGCGCTCTGGAACACGTTGGTCGAGCTGGGATGGACCGGCCTCCTGGTGCCCGAGGAGTACGGCGGCAGCGGGGTCGGGCTGCTCGAAATGTGCGTCGTGCTCGAGGAGATGGGCGGCCGGCCACTGCCCGGACCGTTCTTCTCGTCGGCGGTGGCCGCCACTCTGGCGGCGCGTGCGCTGGGCGCCACGGAACTCCTGACCGACCTCGCCTCCGGCGAGCGGCGGGGAACGGTGGCGCTGGGGGAGCAGGGCCACGGTGAGCCGCTGCACACGGTGCGGACGCGGGCGCGGCGCAAGGCGGCCCAATGGGTCGTGAGCGGCGAGAAGCCGATGGTCGTCGACGGCCACACGGCGGACTGGATCATCGTGGTGGCCCGCAGTGAGGAGGGCGTGCGCTCCTACCTGCTCGAGTCGTCCGAGGCGGAGCTCGTCCCGTCGCTCGACCCGACGCGCAAGCTGGCGCGGCTCGTGCTCGACGACACGCCGGTCACCCCGCTCGGCCCGTCGGGCAGCCAGACCGGACTGTGGCAGCGCGTGCAGGACGACATTGCCGTCGGGCTGGCAGCCGAGACCGTCGGCGCGGCCCATCGGGCCCTGACCGAGGCGATCGCCTACACCTCGGAACGGATCGTCTTCGACAAGCCCGTCGCCACCTACCAGACGGTCCGGCACCGGCTGGTCGAAATGTTCCAACAGGTCGAGATGGCGCGGGCCGGGTTCCAGTTCGCCGCCTGGGCCTCGGACACCGAGTCGCCCGAGCGGGAGCAGGCCGCGGCCATGGCCTCGAGCTACGCCGCCGATGCGGGCGTGCGGGTCACCGGCGACGACATCCAGCTCCACGGCGGCGTCGGGTTCACCTGGGCCAACGACGCCCACTTCCTCTTCAAGCGGGTGAAGCAGAACGACATCCTGGCCGGCGGCGCCGGCGCACAGCGCCACCGTCTGGCCGCGCTGTTCATCGAGTCGGCATGACGACGTTCGAGCTGCGGCCGGTCCCGGCGGAGCTCGGGGAGCGCTACCTCGCCGAGGGTGCGTGGGACGACCGCACGCTGGGGGAGTTCCTGCGCGATTGCCTCTTGGAGGACCCGACGCGTCGGTTCCGCATTTGGTCGCCGACGAACGCCTACCTCGGCACGGTCGGCGAGGTGTACGAGGAGTCGCTGCGGGTCGCCGGTGGACTGCGTGCACTGGGGCTCGGCCCCGGCGACATGGTGGCCTTCCAGCTGCCCAACTGGGTCGAGGCGGCCATCACCTTCTACGCCTGCAGCATGCTCGGCGTCACGCTCGTCCCGATCGTCCACTTCTACGGACCGAAGGAAGTCGGGTTCATTCTCCGCCAGAGCGGCGCCAAGGCGCTCATCATCGTGTCGCGCATTGGCCAGCGCGACTACCTGGCCGATCTGGCCACGGTGCGTGACGGGTTGGCGAACCTGGAGCACGTGGTCGTGGTGGGTGACGTCACCGACGGCGCTCCCGGATATGTGCGCTTCGACGACCTGCGCAGTGCGGACCCTGTCAGCGGACCGGCGCACGTCGACCCTGACGGCCCGGCGCTCATCGGCTACACCTCCGGCACCACCGCGGACCCCAAGGGCGTCGTGCACTCGCACCGCACCCTCGGCTGCGAGGTGCGACAGCTCTCGGACCACCAGTCCCTGCGTGACCTGCCCAGCCTCGTCGGAGCGCCGGTCGGTCACGCCATCGGCATGCTGGGCGGGCTGCTCTGCCCGCTCTACAGCAAGCGACCCATCTACATGATCGACGGCTGGGATCCGCCCACCGTCCTCGACGCCATGGTGGAGGAGCACATCGCGGCCGGAAGCGGGTCGACGTACTTCTTCACCAGCCTGCTCGACTCTCCGGGGTTCGGCCCCCAGCACGTGGAACTGATGCGGTTCGTCGGCCTGGGCGGCTCGCCCATCCCGAACGCGGTGGCGGAACGGGCTGACGGGCTCGGGATTTCGCTGGTCCGTTCTTACGGGTCGACCGAGCACCCCTCCATCACAGGGTCCCTGCACGATGCGCCGAAGGAGAAGCGCATCCACACCGACGGCAGGCCGATGGCGTGGGTCGAGATCCGGACCGTCGACGAGGACGGCAGGGACGTCGGCGTGGGGGAGCCCGGCGAAATCCTGAGTCGCGGCGCCGACCGTTTCGTCGGCTACACGGATCCCTCGCTGAACGCGGAGTTCATTGACGCAGACGGGTGGTTCAGTACCGGCGACATCGGCGTCATTGACGAAGACGGCTACCTGACCATTACAGACCGGGTGAAGGACATCATCATCCGTGGCGGCGAGAACGTCAGCGCCGCAGAGGTCGAACAGCTCCTGGCCCACATGAAGGGCGTGGCGGAGGTGGCGGTCGTGGCTGCACCCGACGAGCGCCTCGGCGAGCACGGTTGCGCGTTCTTCCGCATGCAGCCGGGGAGCGAGGCCCCCGACATGGACGCGCTGCGGGCACACCTGCAGGAGGCGGGACTGACCCGCCAGAAGTGGCCCGAGGAGATCCGGATCGTCGACGAATTGCCGCGGACCCCCTCGGGGAAGGTGCAGAAGTTCGTGCTGCGCCAGCGCCTGCGGGACGGCGGGTGAGCCCGCAGAGCCATCGCCAGCCCAAAGATCCGGCGCTCGGAGGCTGGGGGAGGTACGCCCCGGCCGGTGTGCCCAAACAGTTCAAGCCCACCACCGGTGGCCACCTGCGCCATCGCATCCCCAAGCAGCAGATCGAACTGTTGAAAGCGGTGCCGCTCTTCGCCGGGTGCTCGCACGGCGAGCTTCGATCCATTGCGCAGCTGGGCAGCCCGGTCAGCGTCGAGAAGGGCGAGGTGCTGACCGCCCAGGGCTGGCTGGGCCGGGAATTCTTCCTGGTGCTGTCGGGGATCGCCTTGTGCCGGCTGGGGAAGCGTCAGGTGGCGGAGTTCACGACCGGAGGGTACTTCGGTGAGCTGGCGCTGCTCCACGGTGGGATCCGCACCGCGGACGTCGTGGCCGAGACGGACATGGAGCTGCTGGTGCTCGACGCTCGTGAGTTCAAGTCGATGCTGGCGACGGCGCCGGCCATCAGCGTGAAGATGTTGGCCCAGCTCGCCGAGCGCCTCGCCGACGCGGACGCGCACTACAGCGACTAGCTCACCAGGTCTGCGACCGCTCTGCCTCAGGATGCCGGCGGGGCGGCGGTCCCGTCGAGGTTCTGCTTCATGAGCCGGAGCTCTTTGCTGATGGAGTCCAGGCTGCCAGCCGCAGCCGCGGCCGCCACCTCGTCGGAGAGGCCGTCGGGCAGAGTGACCCACAGCGTCAGGGTCGCTTCGCAGCCACCGTCGGCAAGCGGTTGCACGACGAATTCCTCGTAGGCATCGCTGCCGCCGGACATGGCGGCGGTCACGAGCGTCGGGGAGAGGGCCTCCACGATCCACAGCTCAATGGGTTGCGTGACGCCGGGTCGCCGTGCGTCCGTCAACTCGAAGGTGTAGCGGGCGCCAGGCCCGTGCACGCCCCCCACTCCGTCAGCCGCCCCGTCGGCGACACGCACGACGCCGCTGACGTCGGGGTTGTAGCCGGGCAGGTTGGCGAAGTCGAGGCGGTAGGCCCAGACGGCCTCCGCCGCCGCCGTGAAGACGGAAGAGGCGACGGCGGTCGGTGCGGTGGTCGGCGTGGTCTCGGACACGGCGCCAGTGTGTGCCCCGGCGGTCGCTTTCGGCAAATGTCAGCGGGGGGATCGCTCTACACTCGGGGCGTGAAAGTGGTGGGCGTGTACCTCGTGCGCAACGAGGTGGACCTGATTGAGATCAATCTGCGCCATCACCTGGCCACCGTGCTGGACGAGGCCTTGATCATCGACAACGGCTCCAGCGACGGGACGCTGGAGCTGCTGGTCGAGCTGGCCGACGAGCTGCCGCTGCAGGTGTCGAGTGAGGACGGGTCCATGTACCAGTCCGCCCGAGTGACACGGCTGGCCCGGTTCGCCGCGCAACAGGGCGCCGATTGGGTGCTGCCGATCGATGCCGACGAAATCTGGGTGGCGGGGGACCAGCCGTTCCGCTCCGTCTTGGAGGAGGCGCCGGCCGATGCACGGGCGCTGTTCGTGGACGTGCTCACTTTTGTGCAGCGGCGTGACGTGCTGGCGGCTCGACCCGGGGTGTTGGCCACCATGACGATGCGTCCCGAGGAGACCCTCGGGACACCCGAGGAGGCTTCGCGGCTGGTGCGTGCCGGGGAGATCGGCTGGCTCGAGCTGCCGTACACACCAAAGTGCGTGCATCGTGCCACCCCCGACGTGTTCGTGGCGGCCGGCAACCATCTCACCGGCGTCACGGGGGGCGTACCGACGGACGCGCTGACCTGTCTGCACGCACCCCTGCGGGCGCGCTCGGTACTGGCGCAGAAGATCGACCACGGGCGACGCCTGTTGGAAGAGCGGGGTTCGGCCGAGGCCGGATGGCACCTGAAGCTGTGGTGGCAGATGGCTCGCGAAGGCACGCTCGATCGCGAGTGGGCGGCGCTCAGCTACCTCGACGGTGCCATCACCGTCAACGGGACGCGTCGCGAGCTGTCCCACGACGACCGCCTGCAGCGCGCGGCCGAGGCGGTGGCGCCCAGCGTGCGCACGACGGACGCGCGGGCGAGGAACCCCCTTGACGACCTTGAGCCCGACGTGGGGGCCTACCTTCTCGCCCTCTACACGGTGCCGGGCCATTTCTCCGACCTCGACGCCCGTCTCTTCATCGAACTCGACCGCCTGCAGCGGGCCCACGACATCAGGGGCGACCTCTTCGAGATCGGCACCTCCTTCGGCAGGAGCGCCATCCTGCTCGGCTACCTGGCCCGGCGGCACGAGGAGCGGCTGACCGTCTGCGACGTCTTCGAGCACAAGGAGTCGATCGACCCCGAGAGCATGTTGATCATCAACCATTGGTACGGCGACGTGACCGAGAAGGCGTTCCTGGGCGAGTACGAGCGCTTCCACGAGCAGCCGCCCGATGTCATCATCGGGCCGTCGGAGGAGATTGACGCGGAGGAGAGGGCCGGCACGTGCCGGATCGTCCACGTGGACGGCGGCCACCGGTACGAGGTCGTGCGGCAGGACATCGCCACTGCGCGCACCCTGCTCGGGCCGGGCGGCGTGGTCGCCTTCGGCAGCATGGCGGCTCCACACCTCCCTGGGGTTGCCCTGGCCGTGTGGGAACTCGTCCTGAGTGGCAGCTTCGTTCCGTTCTGCCTCACCGAATCCAAGTTGTACGGGACCTGGGACGGCGATGCCGCCGACTGGGTGGCCGGCATCGACGAGTGGGTCGCCGAGCAGTCGGACCTCGGAATCGACTTCAACACGCTGGCGGGATGGCCGGTCCGGCGCGTCTTCGCCCTGGACCGCCCGGGGGTGGATCCCGAACGGCTGGTGCGGATCCCGGACCTCGCAGAAATGCCCGGCCCCCCGCTGGGGAGGTAGTTACGCGGGCGGTCGGAGGATGGAGGCCGCCTCGCGTGCCCTGTCGAGGGAGAGCGCGGTGAGGTCGTCCCCCTCCTCACCGAGCACATCGGCGGCGTGCTGAATGAAGATCCCGACCACCATGGCGCTGAGGAGCCGGGCCACGGCGGCGGAGCCCGGTCCTTCGTCGAGGTCGGGACGATTGTTCTTGACCCAGTCTTCGATGGCCGACTCGAAGGCGCCGAAGAGGTCGACGCCAACGGCGCGGGCCGTCTCCTCGCCCCGCATCGCCTCGCCGACCATCAGCCGCACGAAGTCCTCGACCTCGAACATGGAGGTCATGATCTCGGCCAGGAGTTGGGCCAAGGTGAGCGGCTCTGCGGGCGGGGTGTCTCCCTCCGAGCCGATGTGCACCGGCCGGATAGGGAGGAAACCCTGCTCAATGAGGACAGATTCGAGGAGATCCCGCTTGCTCGGGAAGTAGTGATACAGCGAGGCCACGTTGAGGCCGGCGGCGGAGGCAAGGTCGCGCATGCTGGTGCCGTCGACACCGCGCTGGGCCATGAGGGTCAGAGCGATCTGGAGGATCCGGCGCCGCGTCGCCGACCCCTCTCCGGGTGCGGTTCCGCTTCGCTCTGCGTGCGCGTCGCCCTGGTGGGGCGTGCCAACGCTCATTTTGGGTCCCATTTCTCCGCTCTCCGACCTCGGAACAGTCAAACGCTCGCCCGAGAGTCCCCTCTGTTGTGGCCTCCTGCTTTCCAAGCTTGTCCGAGTCGGCTCCGGGCAAACCAGCCCGTCTCGTTCTCCCTCTTGAAACGGCCGTTCTCAAGTCCCTAACGATCGTTTGCTATACATGACGAGGGAGTCAGGTCTGTTTCCGGCGTGACCCCCGGAATCTAGGGGGTGGAGGAACGACATGCCAGGACTGAACTCGACGGCCGATTCGGCGGCGGTTCCATTCGATCCGTACGAGTTGAAGGACGTCGTCGGCGGGACCATCAAGGACCCGTATCCGGCCATGCAAGCGTTGCGGCGCATCAGCCCCGTGCACGCCGGTCCGATCGACCTCGGCGAGGGCGCCGAAATCGCCGACCCGAATAAGCCGGCTCCCGTGACAGTGTTCGGCTACGACGAGGTCGTAGCCGTGTTGCGCGACGGCGAGACGTACTCGTCGACCATTTACGAAGAAGTCATGGGCATGGTGATGGGCCGCACCATTCTGCAGATGGACGAGCCCGAGCACCGCAGCATCCGCACCCTCGTCGCGGGGAGCTTCCGCTCCAAAATGCTGGAGCGCTGGGAAGGGGATCTGGTCGAGCGCGTCGTCAACGAGCTCATCGACACGTTCATCGACGAGGGACGCGCCGACCTCGTGCGCTCGGTGACGTTCAACTTCCCCGTGCAGGTGATCGCCCGCATTCTCGGGCTGCCACGGGAGGACTACCCCAGGTTTCAACGCTGGGCGCTCGAGCTGACGAGCGTGGCCGCCAACTGGGACCGCGGCGTCGCCGCCTCGGCGGCACTGCGCGACTACTTCGCCGACGTCATGGAGGAGCGGCGGGTCCATCCCGGCGACGATCTCATCAGCGAGCTCGTGCGGACCGAGGTCGAGGGCCGGAAGCTGACGGACGAGGAGATCTTCTCGTTCCTCCGGTTGCTGCTGCCGGCCGGCGTGGAGACGACCTACCGCGCCACGGGCAGCATGCTGTTCGCGCTCCTGAACGACCGGGCCCAGTTCGACGCGTTGTACAAGGACCGCTCGCTGTTCCCGCAGGCGTTCGAGGAAGCGATCCGCTGGGAGCCGCCGGTCTGCGTCATTTTGCGGCGGGCGACCCGTGAGGCGGAGCTGGCCGGCGTGACGATCGAAGAGGGCGCCGACATCGCGCTCCTGATCGGTGCGGCCAACCGCGACGAGCGCAAGTACCCCGAGCCCGACCGCTACGACATGTTCCGTGAGCAGCGCCAGCACGTCGGCTTCGGCTTCGGCGTTCACGTCTGCCTCGGTATGCATTTGGCCCGGATGGAGGCGCGCATCGCCATCAACACCCTGTTCGACCGCCTGGGGCCCTTCACGCTGGACCCCGATGCCGTGCCGCCGCACATTGAGGGGATGGCCTTCCGCTCGCCGCTCTCCCTGCCGGTGGTGTTCTCCCCCGGGGGGTAGTTTCAGGCCCATGGGCGGCGTGATGCGCGACGGGGCCGACGTGCTCGAGGTCAAGATCGACCGGGATCGCTGCATGGGGTCCGGCAACTGCGTCTTCTGGGCGCCCGAGACCTTCGATCTCAGCGACGACGGCCATGCTGTCGTGGTGGATGCCGCGGCGACCGAGGAGGGGCGCCTGCGCTCCGCTGCGCTGGGCTGTCCCGTCGGTGCCATCACCCTTTGGCGCGCCGGCGCCGAGGTTCCTCTGGAGGAGAACACGTAAATGCCGATCGCAGTCACCGAGGATCACGAGGCGCTCCGCACCACTGCGTTGCGCTGGGCCCAGACGCATTCCCCGCCGACCGTGCCGCGGGACGTCGCCGAGGCGCCGCCCGGGTCAGAGCAGCTGCCGGCGGCCTGGGAGAAGATGGCCGCGCAGGGCTGGCTCGGCCTGCACCTGCCCGAGGACCAGGGCGGGCAGGGCTTCACGCTGTCGGAGCTGGCCGTGGTGCTCGAAGAGCTGGGGCACGCGTTGTTCCCCGGACCCCTGTTGCCGACGGTCCTGGTATCCGCCGCCCTCGCCCGTGCGTCGCGCGGGCCGGCCACCGTGCCGCCCGAGTGGGTGCGCGGGCTGGCTGACGGTTCCGTCACGGCCGCGGTGGCGCTGGGCGCAGTGACGCAACCCTGGCAGCCGGCGGAGGACGGGGGGCTCGCCCTGGCGGGCGCGGTACGCCCGGTGCTCGGGCTGCCGACGGCGCGGCTGGTCCTGGTACCGCTCGACGACGGGACAGGCGCTGATGCGGGCTGGATCCTGCTCGACCGGGACGCGCTGGGCGATGCCGTCTCGGTCCAGGCTCTGCCGGCACTCGACGCCACCCGTGCCGTGGGGCAGCTGACCATCCGCGAGGGCGGCCTGACGGTCGCGTCGGACCAGCAGGTGCTGATCTCCGACGAGGACGTCCGTGGCCTGGCCCTGACGCTCGTCGCGGCCGAGAGCGCAGGAATCGCCCGCTGGTGCCTGGAGACGGCGTCGGAGTACGCCAAAGTGCGCGTCCAGTTCGGGCGGCCCATCGGCCAGTTCCAGGCGGTGAAGCACGCGCTGGCCGACATGCTGGTCGCGGTCGAACAGAGCGCGGCAGTGGCCTGGGACGCCGCCGCCGCCTGGAGCGAGGGCGAAGAGGCCGCTGAGGACGAGACCCGGGACCGCCATCTGAGTGCGCGCATCGCCGGGGCGGTGACCCTGGGTGCCGCTGCAGAGTGCGCCAAGGAATGCATTCAGCTTCTCGGCGGCATCGGCTTCACCTGGGAGCACGACGCCCACTTCTACCTGAAGCGGGCCATGGCCAATCTGCAGCTGTTCGCCGCCGGCGACGTCGGCGCACTCGAACACGAGGTGGCCGACAGGGCCATCGCCGGCGCGCGCCGCAACCTGGCGGCCGACCTGCCGTCCGAGGCGGAGTCGCTGCGGGCCGAGGTCCGTGCCGTCGTGGCGGAGGTGGCGGCGGCCGATCCGGCCGATCAGCGGGCCGCTTTCGCCGAGGCGGGGTTGATCATGCCGCACTGGCCGGCGCCCTGGGGCCGGAGTGCGTCACCCCTGGAGCAGCTCGTCATCGACGAGGAGCTTGCGGCCGCCGGCCTGGCGCGGCCGCACCTGGCGGTCGGGGCCTGGGCTCTTCCGACGATCATCGCCCACGGCAGTCCCGAACAGCAGGAACGTTGGGTGCGGCCCACGCTGCACGGCAAGCTCAACTGGTGCCAGCTCTTCAGTGAGCCCGGCGCCGGGTCCGATCTGGCCGCCCTGAGCACGAGGGCCGACCGGGTCGAAGGCGGCTGGGTGCTCAACGGGCAGAAGGTCTGGACGTCGTTGGCGCAGGTGGCCGACTTCGGCATCTGCCTGGCCCGCTCGGACCCCGACGCTTCCAAGCACGCCGGCATCACCTACTTCATCGTCGACATGCACACCGAGGGTCTCGATATACGCCCACTGCGCGAGCTGACCGGCGCCGCCATGTTCAACGAGGTCTTCTTCAACGATGTCTTCGTTCCCGACGATGCCGTCATCGGCGCGCCGGGCGACGGTTGGCGCATTGGGCGCACGACGCTGGCCAACGAACGCGTCTCCATGTCGACAGGCGCCTCCTTCGGGCCCGGCGTCGAGTCGCTCACCCGCACGCTGGCGCGTCGGAGCGAGCGTGGCGACTCCAATCCGCCCAGCATGGAGGAGCGGCTCGGCCACCTGATCGCCGAAGCGCAGACGGTGGCCCTGCTCGGGCACCGCTCCACCCTGCGCACCCTCTCGGGTGTGGACCCCGGCAGCGGCTCGAGCGTGCGCAAGCTGCTCGGCGTGGAGCACGAACAGCGCGTGCAGGAGATGGGCATGGCGCTGTACGGCGCCAATGGCGCAATCCTCGACGGCAAGGCGCAGCGCTGGGAGGAGGGCTTCCTCTCCACCCGGTGTCTCACGATTGCCGGCGGCACCAGCGAAGTGCAGCGCAACGTGATTGCGGAGCGGATTCTCGGGCAACCGCGCGACCCCGAGCCCGGCTCCTGACCCGCACCGGTACGATGACCGGGCGATGAGCACGACCGGAGAGCCCGACGAGTCGCTCGATATCAACGTCGAAGAGGACGTCTGGCCGTTCCCTTCGGAGCGCTTCCTCAACGAGTGGGCCCCTGGCGTCCTGCAGGCCCAGAACGCGTGGATGGCCTCCATCGACTCGCTGCGGGCGCCGGACCGCAAGACCCACGAGCTGATCCGGATGGTGTGCACCGTCATCGCCCGCCAGCCGGGAGGCGTGCAGCGCCACGCCCGGCTGGCCGCCGAGGTCGGCGCGACCTGGGACGAGATCTCCGGCTCCATCCTTCTGACCGAGCCGGCCTTCGGGATCGTGCTCGCCATACAGGCCCTGCCCGCGGCCCGCAGGGGCTACCTGCAGGGCTCGGAAGGCGGGCACGAGGAGGACGACGAGGACTCGCTGGACGACTGACACCCGTGTCATAGTTGGCCATGCGTCTCGCCCCCGACGAGGAACTGGCGGAGTTCCGCCGCGAATTCGAGGCCTGGCTGGACGAGCACCTGCCCGCGCCTGACGTGGTGGCCGCCGACCCCCGCCGCTCCTCGGCCCACCTCCCCGCCTGGGCCCGCACCTTCCAACGAGAAATGTACGAGGACGGCTGGCTCGTCCCGGGCTGGCCGCCCGAGCTGGGGGGCCGCAATGCCACGCCTGAAGAGACGATGGCCTACTACGAGATCGTCACGGAACGCATGGTGCCGCGCTCGCTGAACCCGCAGGGACTGTCCATCTGCGCCGCTTCGATCGTCGAATACGGGACGGATGACCAGAAGGAGCGCTACGTCGTCCCGACGCTGAAGGGCGAGATCGCCTGGTGCCTCGGCATGAGCGAACCCAACGCCGGGAGCGACCTGGCGTCGTTGACGACACGGGCCGAGCACCGTGAAGGCCACTTCGTGGTGAACGGGCAGAAAGTCTGGACCTCGGGCGCCCACGAAGCCGATTTCTGTCTCTGTTACGTGCGCACCGACCCCGATGCGCCGAAGCACCGCGGCATCAGCACGCTGATCGTCGACATGCGTACACCCGGCATTGTGTGCCGACCCCTGCCCGAGCTCACCGACCCGCACCATGCCGACTTCAACGAGGTCTTCTTCACCGACGTGGAGGTGCCCGAAGAGAACCTGCTGGGCGAGCTGAACCACGGATGGACTGTGAGCCAGGGCTCGTTGCGCCACGAGCGGGGGATGCTATGGATCATGAACGTGTCGAAGATGGAACGCACGCTGAAGGGACTCGTGCGCCTGGCGGCGCGTCCCAACGGCCGCGGTGGGACCCTGGGCGACGACCCTCGGCTGGCCGAGGCCATCGGACGACTGGCCACCGACACTGAAGCCATGCGTTGCCTGGGCTACCGCGGGTTCGCCAAGGCGAGCCGAGGAGAGATGTCGCCTGAACACATGGTGCTCAAGCTCTTCACGAGTGAGGGCGAACAGCGGGCCTGCCACCTGGCGCAGGAGGCACTCGGACTCGAAGGCCTCGACCTCGACGGTCCGGGGCCGAACCGCTTCACCGAATGGGACCTGGCCCGGTTCGAGGCAGACCGCGTGGAGGAGAGCGCCAACGGCTCCTTCTACGACGGGGCCTGGACGTTGCAGTTCCTACGTTCGTTCGCCGGGACCATCTCGGGCGGGACCTCTGAGATACAGCGCAACATTGTGGCCGAGCGGGTGCTCGGCCTGCCCCGGGGGTAAGGGTCCCAGGCCCTTCGTCACCGACGAGGGCCTGACGCGCACTGACGAAGGGTCCGACCGGGCCGACCGGGCCGACCGTGGATCCCGCGACGCCCAGTTCGACCGAAGCGGCCTCCGGCTGTTCGTCACTGCGGGCTGAGCAGACCCGTTCGGGCGCGCCGCGCATTGCCAATCCGTGGCCGACCGGTTGCGTGCGACGTCTTCGGCTCGCGAGCGTAGGCACGACACCCGGGTCGCAGCGACCATCCGCGTCGGTTGCGACAACGCACGCCCAAACGTTGGAGCGCCCCCGGCAAGCCCTGGACCTGCGTAGAGAGTTCAGGTTTCTCGAAAAGACCTATTCGGTTTCGATCCCTTCCGTCCGATACCTCTTCTAAGGAAGAGCAGCAAGGAGGGGAAAGACACCGTGCTTCGCAGTGCCCGTGGTCGAGTTGCCACGCTTCTCCTGCCGGTCGGGGCCATCGTCCTGAGCACCCTTGCCGCCGGGTTCGCCGGTACGGCGCCCGCGTCGGCGGCGGGCATACTGCCCCCTTCGAATCCTTCGGCCAACATTGCGCCGGACAGTCCTGACTGGCTCACGTCGATTGACGACGCGCGTAGCCAGGAGGGGATCGGTGCCATGGATTCCTCCGAGTCGACCCTCGGTGCGCTGCCGTTCGACCAGCAGGTGCTGACCGTCGTCAACGACGAGCGTGTCGACCGCGGTGAGCAGCCCATCGAGTACGTCACTTCGCAACTGGACTTCTACGCGCAGGGCGGGGCGAATGCAGGCACCGACCCGGGCTTCCCTTCCGGCCTGACGGGTGGCGCCCCCATCACGTTCGGCGGATCGATCTGGGCCGGTGGCCTCACGTCGGTGCTCGAGGCCGACTACTACTGGATGTACGACGACGGCTACAGCGGCTCGGCGACATCCAACTCGGCCTGCAGCGCGTCAAACCCTTCGGGGTGCTGGGGCCATCGCGACATTATTCTGCACCAGTTCGCCGGCTGCCCGTCCGGGCCACCTGTTCTTTCGATGGGTGCGGCTTTCTCACCGAAGGGCTACGCGGGGGGCTCCATCGCCGCCATTGTCGTCAGCAGCTGCTCGCCACCCGCCGACATAACTGCGAGCTGGGGCCAGCTGGCCAGCCCGGTCCAGAGCAGTTCGCGGACCGTCGCCATCGCGCCGACGCCCAATGGGACGGGGTACTGGGAGGTCGAGGCCAATGGCACGGTCGGTGCCTTCGGGTCCGCCGCTGACTACGGCTCACTCAGCGGTCAGCTCAATGCGCCGATCGTCGGGATGGCCTCGACCCCTGACGGCAAGGGGTACTGGCTCGTCGCCACCGACGGCGGCGTGTTCAGCTTCGGTGATGCCGCCTTCTACGGCTCGACCGGATCTCTGCGCCTCAACAAGCCCATCGTCGGCATTGCCGCAACCCCCAGCGGCGACGGGTACTGGATGGTGGCCGCAGACGGCGGCATCTTCAGCTTCGGCGATGCGGCCTTCTTCGGGTCGATGGGCGGCAAGCCTCTCAACAAGCCCATCGTCGGCCTGGCCGACGACCCGGCGACCGGCGGCTATTGGGAGGTGGCCTCCGACGGCGGCATCTTCAGCTACAACGCCCCGTTCTACGGCAGCACGGGGAGCATCCATCTGAACAAGCCGATTGTCGGCATGGAGGCGTCACCGAGCGGCCAGGGCTATCGCTTCGTGGCCGCCGACGGCGGCGTCTTCACCTACGGCCAGGCGCCCTTCGACGGCAGCACCGGCAGCATCACCCTGGCGGCTCCAGTGGTGGGCATGGCGGCGGACGGTGCCAACAACGGCTATTGGATGGCCGCTTCCGATGGAGGTGTGTTCACCTTCGGCGGGGCCACCTACTTCGGCCGGGTTGTCAGCCCGAGCTGACGGCAGACCCCGGGGCCCGGCTCGCCGGATTCCTGCTCCTCTGACTGAGCCCCACGGCGGCCTCAGCCCACCGTGCCTCGGTCCGACCCCTACACCACGCCGCGTTCGCCCAGATCCGCCAGCTCGTCGTCGCTCAGCCCGACCAGGTCGCACCACACCTCGCGGTTGTGCTCGCCCAGCCGCGGCGCGCCGCTCGGCACGGGTGCCGGGCTCTTGGCCAGTCGCGGATAGGGAGCTTGCTGGCGGACCGGCCCGATGACCGGGTCGTCGATCGACACGAGATCACCGCGGGCGGCCATGTGCGGGTCTTCGAAGATGTCGGCGGCGCTGTAGGCGGTCCCGACCGGAACGTTGTTCTCGACGCAGCGCGCCGTGACCTCTTCGGCGGTCATGCTCGAGGTCCAGTCGGCCACAATGCCGTTGATCTCGTTGCCGCGCGACGCCCGCTGGGCCAGGGTGGCGAAGCGAGGGTCCTCGGCCAAGTCCGGGCGATCCATGGCCCGGCACAGGCAGCGAAAGTTGGCATCGGATCCGGCCACAACGCAGACGAACAAGCCGTCGGCCGTCGGGTAGTTGTCGAGCGGCGCCGAGGTGGACAGCCTGTTGCCCTCGCGCTGACGCACAATGCCCAACTTGTCGTAGCCCGCCAGCGTCCATTCGAGAATGCGCAGCACCGAGCCGTAGAGCGGGGCGTCGATGACGTCGCCGCCGTGGCCGGCCCTATCCCGTCCGTAGAGTGCGGACACCGCGGCGAAGGCGGCAAAGGTTCCGGTGAGGTAGTCCGAAATCGTCACGCCGGGCCGCACTGGCGGCCGATCGGGTTCGCCGGTGAGGTTGAGGAGCCCGCCGAAGGCGATGCCCAGACGGTCCAGCCCGGGACGAGGGGAGTAGGGGCCCGATTGTCCGAAAACGCTGATGCGCACGTAGACCAGGTCCGCGGGGAGGTCGTCGGGGCCGAGGCCCCACCGCTCCATGGTGCCGGGCCGGAAGTTCTCGCAGAGCACGTCCGCCGTCGCCACCAGGCGCTTGAACAGCTCCTTGCCCTCGGGTTGGCGGAGGTCGCAGGTGACACCGCGCCGGCCCCGCCCCTCGACCGCCCAGAACAGTGAGTAGTCGGGGCCGTCCTCCACCGAGACGAACGGGCCGATGGTGCGCATGAAGTCGCCCGCACCCGGCAGCTCGACCTTGATCACGTCCGCGCCGAGCTCGCCCAGAAGTCCGGCGCAGAACGGTGCGGAAATGCGCGTGCCGACGTCGATCACGCGGAGACCGGCCAGCGGCCCCGTGGACGTGTCACTCATTCCGGGTGGCCCTTGTCGCGCTCGGCCATGACCTCGCGCATGGAGCCCTTCTCCTTGCGGGCTGCCAGCGCGTTGAGCGCAGTGGCGGAATTGTGGACCCAGTGGTGGGCCATGAAGTGGTATTTGAGCGCATCGCGCTTGCCCATCAGGGTGCCGGTCTGGTTGAGGCTGTCCTTGACCGTCTGCGCCGTGACCGGTGGGACAAGGGCGATCCGGTCGGCCAGCTCACGCGCTCGTGCTTCGAGCTCGGGGCGGGGCACCACCCGGTTGACCAGACCCAGGCGCCACGCCTCCTGGGCGTCGATGGTGTCGCCGGTGAGCAGGAACTCCTTCGCCTTGCGGATACCCAGCTCCCACGGCTCGACCAGGAGCTCGACGCCGGCCCCCGTGAGGCGCAGGACCGGATTGGAGAACACGGCGTCGTCGGCAGCGACAATGAGGTCGCACATGGCCGCCAGCATCAGGCCCGCCGCGACGCAGCTTCCCTGGACGGCGGCGATGGTCGGCTTGCGGAAGTCGTGGATCCGCATGCAGCGGTCGTAGTACATCGTCTTCTCGTGGTGGTACTTGCCCTCGGGCGTCTCGCGCATGGCGACCCAGGGGTCGGAGCCGTCGCCGCTCACCAGGGCCTTGAGGTCGTGGCCCGAGGAGAAGTGCTTGCCCGCCCCGGCCAGGATCACCACCCGGACCGCATCGTCGGCGTCGGCCAGGTCGAAGGCCGCGTCGAGCTCGTCAATGAGGGTCGAGTTCTGCGCGTTGGCCATGTCCGGCCGATTCATGGTGACGGTGGCCACGGCACCATCGGCCACGTAAAGGATCGTCTCGAAATTCTCTGCCATCACACCCATCCTCCCTGAGTCGCCCATCCTGTCGCGCCGCACACCTCGCTGCGGACGCTCAACCCCGGGGCAGCCCCAGGACGCGCTCGCCCACCAGCGTCCTCTGAATTTCGTTGGTCCCGGCGAAAATGGAAGAGGCCTGGTAATAGAGCCATGAGCGCTGCCAGGCCCCGTCGGCGGGGTTGCCCTCCGCCCCCTCCCACAGCGGGGAGGCCGACCCGAGCACGTCGAGTGCCGTCTGGTGCAGCCGCTTGGACATTTCGCTCCAGTAGAGCTTGAGCGCGCTGCCCTCCGGCCCCGGAGCCTCCCCCTTGGACAGACGGGTCAAGGAGCGCCAGTTGTGGAGTTGGAACAACCGCACTTCGGTGGCGGCCTGGGCCAACGACTGGCGGAGGCGCCAGTCGTTGAAGCTGCCGTTGGCCTCGGCCAGGCGGAGCAGCTCCTCAATGAGTTGCGTGTGGATCACCAGCTGGCGCGGATTGATGCCGCGCTCGTGGGCCAGCGTCGAGCCGGCGACACCCCAGCCCTCGCCTTCGGTGCCGACCCGCCGATCCGCCGGCACGAAGACGTCGTCCAGCTCGACCTCGTTGAACTCCGCCTCCCCCGTGGACTGGACGAGCGGGTGGACCACCACGCCCGGAGCGTGCATGTCGATGATGAGTGCGGTAATGCCCTGCTGGCGCTTCGGGGCAGTCGGGTCGCTGCGGGTGAGGCAGAGTCCCCAGTCGGCGAACTGGGCGTAAGAGGTCCAGACCTTGCGACCCGTCACGTGATAGCCGCCCTTGACCGGAACGGCGCGGGTGGTCAGCGAGGCCAGGTCGCTGCCCGCGTCGGGCTCGCTGAAGAGCTGGCACCACAGTTCGGATGCCGAGAGGATCCGGGGCAAGAACCTCTCCTTTTGTTCCGGGGTCCCGTGGGCCAGCAGGGTCGGGCCAACCAGGTTGATCCCGATGCGTCCCACCAGCTCGGGCGCCCGGGCCCGGGCGAGCTCTTCAATCACCACATAGTTCTCGAGCGCCCCCAGGCCGCGGCCGCCGTACTCCTCGGGCCACGTCAGACCCACCCAGCCGTCCTCCGCCAGCTCGGCCTGCCAGCGCCGTCCGAAAGCGACCGTCTCGGCCAGGTCGTCGAAGCGGGGCGGGAGCCCCACTCCGTAGGGCCAGGGCAGGTGCTCCTTGAGCCAGCTCCGGAACGCCGCCCGCAGCGACTCCTGCTCGGCCGTGGCGTGCAGATCCATCCGCCGCAGCATGGCACAGCCGCCGACGGAGGTGACACCCGTGTCAGCAGCCACCGTAGACTGCGCCGCCGTGGACTTCGACCTCTCAGGCGACCAGCAAGCCCTGCGTGACGCCGCGGCGGCGCTCCTCGACAAAATGGCGGGGTCGGACGCACTCCGGGCCCGGGTCGGGACCGGGGCGATCGTGGGGACGCTCCCCGGTGCCGGGTCTGCTTCCGGTGAGGCGGCGGTGGACGCTCCGACCGGGTACGACGAGGCCGTGTGGTCGGCCATGGCGGACCAGGGATGGTTGGCGATCGAGTTGCCCGAGGACGACGGGGGACTGGGCCTGGGCATGGTCGAGCTCGCCGTGCTCTGCGAAGAGATCGGCCGGCGCCTGGTGGCGGCGCCGTTCCTGCCCACGATCGTGGCCCTCGGCGCCCTCCGCGGTCACGAGGCGCGAGCCGACACCGGGACGAAGGAGTGGCGGGAGGCGCTGGGCCAGGGCGACGCGGTCGGCTGCGTCGCCGTCGCGCCCGGCCCCGACGCCCTCACCGTGGCGGGGTCGCAGGGCGAGGTGCGCTTGAGTGGGCAGACGGCCCCCGTGGCCTACGCGCCATCGGCCGACGTGGCCGTGGTGATCGCCGACGGCGCGGTCTACGGCGTCGACCTGCGCGCAGAGGGTCGCCCCTCTCCGTTGTCGGCCATGGACCGCACGCGCGAGCTCGGCGTCCTGAACTTCGACGGCACGCCCGCACGCTTCCTCGGCGGCGAGGATGCCGCCGCGTTGGTGGTCGACCGGGCCGCCACGTTGGCCAGCGCGGAAATGCTGGGGGCGGCCGACCACGTCCTGGCCCTCACGGTCCAGTACGCCAAGGACCGGGTGCAATTCGGCAAGCCCATCGGCTCGTTCCAGGCGGTCAAGCACATGTTGGCCGACGCCCTGGTCGACGTGGAGGGGATGCGCTCCACTGCCTACTACGCAGCGTGGTGCGCCGCCGCCGGCGATGCGGAGCGCTCGCTGGCGGCCAGCATGGCCAAAGCCTGGTGTTCCGACGCCTCGCGGCGGGTCATGGCGGCCGGGCTCCAGGTGCACGGCGGCATCGGCTTCACGTGGGAGCACGATATGCATCTCTACCTGAAGCGGGCCCAACTCGATCAGGTCAGTTACGGGGACGCCGCCGCCCACCGCGACCGGATCGCCACGCTGCTGCGCGCCAGGCTCGAGTCCGGGGAGTCGCTCTCCTGAAGACGGGATCGCCCGTGTCGACCGCTGCTACGACTTGAGCGTGGACGTCCGAATGCCGTTGATCTGCAGCAGGACGAGCGCCTGGTTCTCGACCCCGCTCGCAGCCGACTGGCCGTTCTGCATCTTCTGGGGCGGCACGACGACGGTCAGGCGGACACCCACGAGGTAGTCGCCCCGCACCGCGGCGCGCTCCTTCACCGTGCCGATCACCGTGCTGGTGCGAGGCGCGCATGTCGTCGCGGTGGCAGTGGGGACACGGGCGTCGTAGGCGGCCAGGGTCTCGGTGCGCACGAAGGCAGCCCCGCTGGGCGTCCAGGGCGTGGAGCCGCCGACGATGGCCGTGTACGTGCTGAGGGTGCAGGCCGCCGCCGAGGGGCTGAGGACGGCGATCAACTTCGAGCTGGAGCCGGTCTCCTGGTACACCGTCATGCGTGACGGGGGTTTGTAATCCACGTGGCGCACCTGGCTGACGGTGCCCTGCGACCCGCCGGTGGTGATGGTGTTGACGAGGTCCAAAGCGAACGAGGTCGAACCGGTCGGCGTGCCGAAGGTCCGGGCGGAGCCGTTCTGTACGGCGAGGGTGGCCCCGCTCGGGGCCGACGACGCACCGAGCACGGCGAAGGCCAACCCGCCCAAACCGAGGACGGCCAGAAGCACAAAGGGAATCAGATTGCGGCGGCTCACGGGCCAAAGCTACCGGGGCACCACCGCCCGTGTGGGAGAGGGGATGCCCTCAGGTGGCGGCGCGGCGTTGCAAGGCGGCACGGTCCGGCTTGCCCGACCCCAGCAGCGGCAGGTGGTCGAGGCGCTCCACCTTCTCGGGCGTCTTGAACTTCGCCATGCCCCGGTCCGCGAACCAACGCCGGCATGCATCGAGGTCGAACGGCGCGGCGGACTCGACGAACGCGGCGACCCGCTCGCCCAGCAGCGGGTCCGGATAGCCCACGGCGACCGCGTGGTGAATGTCGGGATGCGCCTCAAGCGCGGCCTCGACCTCCGAGGCCGAAATGTTCTCGCCACCCCGGATGATGACGTCCTTGAGCCGGCCGACGATGCGCACCCAGCCCTCGGCGTCGACCGTCGCCAGGTCGCCCGTGCGGAACCAGCCGCCCCGGGCGATGACCGTGGCCGTCTGCTGCGCATCGGCGTAGCCGGCGAACATTTCGGGACCGCGCACCCACAGTTCGCCTGACGCGCCGGTGCGACGACGTGTGCCCGTCTCTGGGTCCGAGACGCGCAGCTCCACGGCCCCGACGGCGCGCCCGTCGGTGTCGCGTGCCTTCTCGAACGGATCGTGGTCGGTGCTGGTGGTCACCGTCGGCGCCTCGGTCGAGCCGTAGGTGCGCTTCACGCGGCAGTCGAACGTGCGCGCCGTGTCCTCGACGAATGCCGGAGTGACCGACGCCCCGCCACTGGACACGAGCCGGATTGACGACACATCGGTTCCCGGCGTCTCGGCCAACGCGCGGGCCATGGCGATGAAGAAGGTCGGCGGTCCCGCCAGGAAGGAGATGCGCTCGCGCGCCACCAGCGCCAGGGCCTGTTCGGGGTCGAAGCGACGCACCAGCACCGAGCGCAGACCGGCGGCACCTGGCACGAGAACACCGTTGAGGAGTCCGGATATATGGGCCATGGGTGCCGGCATCAGGACCGCATCGGCCGGGCCGAGCCCGTGCACGCGGGCCATCAACGACGCCTTCCAGCTCAGACCCCGCTGGGTGTGCAGGACCGCCTTGGGGACGCCGGTCGATCCTGACGTGAAGAGGACCAGGGCGACGTCCGAGGGCGCACTGGGGAGAGCGCCTGCCGGCACGGGAGCCCCTCCGACCGCCTCCGCCAGCGCCGCAGGGTCGGAGAACGCGTCAGGCTCGATCTCCAAGACGAGGGCGGGGTCGATTTGGCCGAGGGCCGCCGCCACGTCGGCCGCGCCGAACGAGTGCAGCAAGGGAGCCGCCACGGCGCCGATGCGCCAGCAGGCCCGGGTCAGGACGGCGGCCGCCAGGCTGTTGGGCACCTGCCAGGCCACGGCTTGGCCGCGCCGCACACCCCGGGCGCGCAGCCCGCCGGCCACCGTGGCGACGAGTGCGTCGGCCTCGCCGGCCGACAACCGGGTTGAGCCGTCGACCACCTCGCCGCCGTGCGCGCTGAGCAGGGCGTCCAGCGTGGGGACGTCCCAGGGGCCGCCGGGCCGGCGGTAGCGCCGGGCCTGCTCGGGTAGCCAGGTTGGTCGGAGGCGGGCCGTCACGGCAGGGCACCATACCCGGGCACCAGTATCGTGACGCCGATGTCAGGGCGGTGGAGGGAGCCGGCGTGGATCTCGCGTTGAAGAAAGAGGACGAGGAGTTCGCCGGCTCGTTCCGGGCATGGCTCGGTGAGCACCTGCGGCGCCCGCCTGCCTTCGCCGACCTGGCCGACGAGGTGGCATGGGGGAGGGAGTGGCAGGCGACCCTGGCCTCCGACCGCTGGGTTGGCGTGCACTGGCCGAGTTCCTACGGCGGGCGCAGCGCCACCCCGGTCCAGGTCGCGCTGTACCAGAGCGAGTACGCCCGGGCCCAGGCGCCCCAGCCGGTCAACCGGGTGGGCATCAATCTGGTGGGCCCGACCCTGCTCGCCCACGGCACCGAGGACCAGCGGCTGCGTTACATGCCGGCCATTCTCTCGGCCGAGGAGATCTGGTGCCAGCTGTTCAGCGAGCCCGACGCGGGGAGTGACCTGGCCTCCCTCTCCACCCGGGCCACACCTGTCGACGGAGGCTTCGAGGTGACGGGCCGCAAGGTCTGGACGTCCTACGCGCAGTTCGCCTCCTGGGGCTTGTGCCTCGCCCGCACCGACGCCGACGCGCCCCGGCCCCAGCAGGGGATCACCGCACTCATTGTGGACATGTCCGACCCCGGGGTCGACGTGCGCCCGCTGGTGCAGATGACGGGCGACGCCGAGTTCAACGAGGTGTTCCTGACCGATGTCTTCGTGCCGGCGGAGCACGTGGTGGGCATTGAAGGGCAGGGCTGGACGGTGGCGGGCTCGACACTGGCGCACGAGCGCGGAACGAACTTCCCGTTCAAGGAGCAGGTCGTGCACGAGGCCTATCTGGCGCGCCTGTACGAAGAGGCGCGCACCAACGGCGCGCTGGACGACCCCTTGGTCGCTGACGCGCTGGCGCGCGCCGCGGTCGATCTGCACGTGCTCCGACTGCACAACCTCCGCACCCTCACCCGCCTCGGGAGGGGCGAGGAGCCGGGACCCGAGTCGAGCTGGGTGAAGCTGACGTGGACGACCATGACGCAGGGCCTTTCAGACGCTGCGTTGCTCGTGACCGGACGCGACACGTCATCGGCCGAAGCCGGCCCCTGGGCGCGGCAATGGCTCTGGAGCAAAGCGGCGAGCATCGCCGGCGGGACTTCACAGGTGCAGCGCGACATCATTGCCGGGAGGATTCTGGGCTTGCCGCGCTGACGGGTGCGCCAGCTGGCAGCGGGTGCGGCGTAACCTGTTCCATGCGCGGAAAGGAGATGCTGTCCCGTCGGGCCACCAGCAACCTTGCCGCAGCGAAAATGGATTTGGCCGGCGCGACTCTCGAGGGTGACGAGGAACGCATCACGCTGCTCGAGACGCTTTTGTCCACCGGCGCCGACATTCTGGTCTACCGGCCCCAGCTGCAGCACTACGCGCTCCTCTTCGGCGATCTCGAGGCGGCCGAGCACGTGGCCGTGGTCGTGCCCGGCGTCGGCGACGGCACGAACTTGTGCCGGGATTGGATCCCCGACGCCATCAACCTCTACGAAGCGAGCGACTCGACTGCCGTGGTCCTCTGGAAGGGCTACGACAATCCGGTCGACGTCCTGGCCGCGGCGGCGGGGTCCATCGAGTGTGACGACGACCTGGCGACGGCGGCCTACGACCTCACTGAATTCATCGCCACACTGGAACTGGAGTCCGGGCAGTCCCTGACCGTGATCGCGCACAGCTTCGGCACCATCGTCCTCGGAGCCGCGCTGGCCGACGCCGGGCTGGAGGTCACCGACGTCGTGGTGGCGGGCAGCCCGGGCATGACGGTCGACGAGCTGCGCCGTCTCCATTTGGAGCAATCGCACTTCTTCTCGGAGCAGGCACCGGGGGACGCCATCGCCGAGCTCGGGATCTTCGGGGCGTCCCCCACCTCACCGAAGTTCGGTGGCACCCGTATGAGCACGAACGCGCCGGAGCATCCGGCGGTCACGGCGCACTCGCACTACTTCGATCCGGGCTCCACGGCACTGGAGAACATGGCCGATGTCGTCACAGGTCAGTACGACGACATCGTGCGCCACCGCGCCGCCTTCCCCGAGATCGCCGGTGGCCTCGTGGCGTGGGCCTTGCGCATGCCTGTCGTCCCGCTGCAGCTGGTCGGCCGCCACTACCGGGGCCCGGGTTTCCGCATTTTGACCAATTGGTGTCGCTTCGTCGACCTCGGAGCAAGCGAGACCGGCAACCTGGTGTGCGAAGCGCTCGACGAGGGCGAACGAGCTTTGCTGTGGTTCGCCCATCGGGTCGGGGCGCTGGAGCATCCGGCGTCGCACGCAGTGCCGGACCCCGACGCCGATGCTGATGCTACCGGGTTCCCTCCGTCGGCGGGAGACCCCGAGCGCCATTGACCCTCTCCACCCGCCCTGCAGCAGGGGGCAGGCGAGCGGCGATCCGAACCTGACATGAGCGTCAGCAATCGGGGTGGCGCCAGGCTACGTTTGCCCGATGCCCGTCTGGCTGAGTGACCACGAATACGCCGCCTTGCGGGCCGCCTGCGCCCAAATGCTGCCCTCCGGCGAGGGCACGCCCGGAGCGGAGGAGGCGGGGGTGGCCGACTACATCGACGGCTTCCTGGGCGCCTTCACGTTCGATCCGCCCCGCATCTGGGCCGGCGGACCGAGCTCGGGACGCAAGGGTGGCGTGGCGGGCTTTGCGAATTTCCAGCGCCTTTCCCCTCTGGACGAGCTGGCCTGGCGGATGAGGCTCGAAGGCTCCATGGGGAAGCCCGAGCGCGAGTTCAACGGCCCGGTCGTGGGGCTCCAGGAGCGCTACCGGGAGGGCCTGGCCGCACTCGGCGCAGACTTCACACAGGTCGACGGGCGGGAACAGCGCCGTCGACTGCGTGACGACGAGGCGTTCTGCGAACTCCTCTGGGAGCACTGCTGCGAGGGGATGTACGGCGCTCCCGAGTACGGGGGCAACCGCGACGCCGTCGGTTGGGACTACATCGACTACGAGGGTGACGTGCAGCCGCGCGGCTACAGCGACGAGGAGGTATCGCAACCGTGAGCCCGAGCGCCATCATCATCGGCTCAGGTCCCGGCGGCGCCACAGCGGCCGAAGTGCTGACGCGGGCGGGTTGGTCCGTCGTCATCATGGAGAAAGGCCGCAACCACCTGCTCGACCCCGACGACCTGACCAAACCCGCCGGCGACTACTCCAACGACGAGATCAAGTTCATTTCGCGTTACTTCCTCGGCCCCGATCCGCTCGTGGAGCCGCGGGCGTTCCGGTTGTCGGCCGATGACGGCGAGCACACCCACGTGGGCGAGGTCAACTCCATCCCGACGACGGTCGGTGGGGGTGGGACCCATGCTGACGGCAAGGTCCCGCGCTTCCGTGAGGAGGACTTCAACATCCTCTCGACGTACGGACCCCAGGAGGGCGCTGCCGTCGACGACTGGCCTCTCGACTACGCCGAGCTCGAGCCGTACTACACGGAGGTCGAGCGGGCCATCGGGGTCGCGGGGCGCGAGGGGGCCAACCCCTTCGCAGCCTGGCGGTCCGGCCCCTATCCGATGCCACCCGGGGCGCCGATGTACGGCGCCGTCTTGTCCTCGGCCGCCGCCGAGAAGGTCGGCCTGCACCCCTACGAGGCGCCCACGGCGGCCAACAGCATCGCCTACGACGGCCGCCCGGCCTGCAACAACTGCGGCTTCTGCGCCTTCTTCGGCTGCCCCATTCACGCCAAGGGCGACCCGGTGGCGCTGCTCACACGAGCCATGGCGACGGGGCGGGCCGAGCTGATGGCCGAGACCTACGTGAGCCGGATCATCACCCAGGGCCGGCGGGCCACCGGGGTCGAGTTCATCGACCGCGACGGTGTCGCCCATACCCGGGAGGCCGACATGGTGATTGTGGCGGGGGGTGCCATTGAGACGCCGCGTCTCCTGCTCCTCTCCGGCCTGGACCACCCGGCCCTCGGCAAGTACCTGATGGTGCACTTCCAGACGATCGTGGTGGGGCACTTCCCCGACAAGCGACTGCATCCGCACAAGGGCCGCGCCGTCACGCACGTGCACGACGACGCCATGGTGCAGGACGACGGCTCGCGCCAGGCTGCCGCCGACGCCGGGCTCCCGTGGTTCCGCGGGGGACTGGTCGAGCACAGCGGGGGTGGGCTGCCCATCATGGAGGCCCGCCATTCGCCCTGGGGTCGCCTCCACGCCCAGACCATGCGCGAGTCGAATCTGCGCGAGCGCATGTGGGCCTTCATCATGCAGGGAGAGGACCTGGCCTACGCCACGAACACGGTCGACCTGAGCCCCTCCGTCCGTGATGCCCGGGGGTACCCGGTGGCCCGGGTCACCTACCAACCCGGGCACCACGAAATGGCGGCGTCGAAGTACCACGGGAAAATTCTGCAGTCCGTGCTGGAGGAGATGGGCGCCGAATGGGTCATTCACACCTCCTCGCCGGGGGTCTCGTACCACGGCATCGGTGCCTCGCCGATCCCCGAGAGCCGCCACGTGATGGGCACGGTCCGCATGGGGGACGACCCGGACACCTCGGTGGTGGACCGCTGGGGGAGGGTGCACTCCCTCGACAACGTCGTGGTGGCCGACTCCTCGGTCTTCGTGACCTCGGCCGGCTACGGGCCCACGCTGACCCTGGTCGCCCTGGCCGCCCGGGCAGCCCATCACCTGGCGGGGACGACCCCCGAGGCTGCGCCAGCCGGCTGAAGTCTCACCTTCAACTTCAGATTGAGAGTTAGGGATGGGACGAAAACTCTCAAGGTAAGTATCAACTTGAGGTTGAGAGTCTGAACAGAGTCCCAGCTCACGGGCGTAGGAGCAACCGGTTCCCGGGGTGGGTCAGCGGACGCCGCGGGTGAGCAGCATGGTGCCGGCGATCGGGCCGCCACCGTTGGCGACGGCGGCAACCTCAGGGTTCCGGCCTCCGGGTCGCACCACCTGGCGCTCGCCACCCTCGCCCCGGAGTTGCACGCAGGCCTCGTGAATGAGGGAGAACCCGTGCAGGCGCCCGCCCGAGAGCTGGCCGCCCGCCGTGTTGAGCGGCAAGAGGCCGTCACGGGCGATATTGGCGCCGCCTTCGATGAAGGGGCCGCTCTCGCCCCGGCCACAGAAGCCCATGGCCTCGAGCCACACGATGGTGAGCACGCTGAAGCCGTCGTAGAGCTGCGCGGTATCGACGTCGGCCGGCGTGAGATCGGTGCGCTCCCACATTGATGCGGCGGCGTCGCGGGCCGCCATCGTCGTCATGTCGTCGAATTGGTCCCAGCTCGGCCGGCCCCGCAGGGCCGTGCCCAACGCGTTGATGTGCACCGCCGGGTGATCAAGGTCGTCGGCGCGCTCGCGCTGGGACACAATCACCGCGGTCGAGCCGTCACACGGTGCGTCGCAGTCGAAGAGGCACAGCGGTGTGGTGATGATGCGCGCCGCCAGGTAGTCGTCCATCGTCATCGGGTCCGTGTACACGGCCTTGGGATTGAGTGCTGCGTTGCGGCGACCGTTGATGGCGATCTGGCCCAGTTGCTCGCGCGTCAGACCGAACTCGTGCACGCGCCGCTGGCCCACCATGGCGATCCAGTTGGCCGCCGACACGGCGCCGTAGGGGAGCGACCACTGCATGAAGCTGCCGAAGCGTGGGACTGAGCTTCCACCGCCGGTGCCGCCCATCGGCTGACGGCCGCCCGTCCCCTGGGCCGTGCCTTCGGTCACGGTGCGGTAGACGAGCACGTTCTTGGCCAGACCGGCGGCAACCGCCAGCGACGCCGCCATGACGGCGCGCATTTGCGCCGGCCCTTCGCCGCCGCCGTCGTGCCAATTCAGCGAAAGGCCCAGCGCGTCCTGCACTTCGGGCGTGGGTGGGCCGCCGAAGCCCGGCGTGCCGGCCCCCATGCCCGGGTACGTCGAGAGGCCGTCGATGTCGTCACGGGTCAGCCCGGCGTCCGCAATGGCCGCCAGCGCGGCGTCAACCGTCAGATCGAGGTCGGAGCGTCCCAATCGGCGGCCCACGTCGGACTGCCCGATGCCAGAAATGATGGCCCGCCGCTCCAGCGGCTCCTCCGTGGGACGCGGGCTCACGACGCCTCCTCGACCGGCGTGAAGAGCGGGAGCCAGACGTCGTCGACGTGCTCGAAGACCACGCGCACGGGCATGCCGATGCGCACGTCCTCGGGTTCGACGTCGATCAAATTTGTCGTCAGGCGGACGTCGGGCTGCTCGTCGATCGACACCCAGGCGATGATGTAGGGGTCGCTCCCAGGAATCCACTGCTGGTAGTTGACCGTGAACGTCTCCACGTGGCCGAGCCCACTGACGGCTGCGGGCGCCACGTTGCGTGACAGGCAGCGCGGGCAGACCGGGCCCGGCGGGTGGATGTAGAAGCCGCACTCGTTGCAGCGGAGGAAGCGCAGCACGCCGTCCTCGCCGGAAGTCCAGAAGAACGTCACGTCTTCGTCGAGGCGCGGCAGCAGACGCAGCATCGGGCCGTTGGCAACCATGGCCGCATGTTGGCACAGGCGCGCCGGCCGGCCCCAACCGGCGCCGCGGCCGGGTCGGCCGGAGGAGTCAGAGAGCGAGGCTTGTGCCTCCCAGCACGCCCGCGTCCACCAGGGCATCCCGGGCGGCCCCGATCCCGCGCACGTGACGGGCGGCGAAGCCGACCGCCTCGGGCCGCCTCGACATTGACCTCGTTGTCGTCGAGGAAGAGGACCCGCTGGCGGGGGACCGGGAGCTGGTCCGCCACGGCCTCGAAGACAGCGGCGTCCGGCTTGACCAGACCGAGCTCGAAGGAGAGGAAGCGGAAGGCGAAGGCCTGCGTCAGCGGGATCCCCTCGTAGTTGGCGGCCCACTGGTAGGAGTTCATGTTCGAGAGGAACCCTGCCGGGACCCTGGCCTGCACGGCGTCCACCAGCTCGAGCGCACCCGCAAAGGGCGGCTCGGGCCAGGTACCGAAGGACTGCAGGAACGCCGCCGGCTGGAGTTCCAGGCCCCAGTCGGCCACCAGCCCGTCTGCGAATTCCTCGGGCGAGCACAGCCCGGCCTCGAAGCGCTGCACCCAGCGGCAGCTGAGCCAACGGGCCCAGAGCTCATCGTCACTGTCGATGCCGGCCAGCGCCCGCATGGAGGCGACTCCACCGGGCTGAATGAGCACGCCACCCAGGTCGAAGAGGACGAGGTCGATCCGGCGGACCGTCACGCCTGGGATGCTAGGTCCTGACTCTCCTGGCCAGATTTGAGTACACTCTTTTCTGCGGGCAACATGGGCGGTACGAGACGAGCGCTTCGGTCCTCTGGGGCACCAGGGCCGGGCCCGTTCCGACAGAGACGAAAGGGAGGACCGCGTGAAGCTGTCCATGACGTTGAATTACGCCGGCGGGTTCGAGGAGTCGGCCCGCCAGGCGGTGGCACTGGAGAAGGTCGGACTCGATGTCGTCTGGGTGGCCGAGGCGTACAGCTTCGACGCCCCGAGCTTCATGGGCTTCCTGGCCGCCAAGACCGAGCGCGTCGAAATCGGTTCGGCCATCCTCCCCATCTACAGCCGTACTCCCACGCTGATTGCCATGACGGCCGCCGGCGTCGACGCCGTATCGGGAGGTCGCTGCAATCTCGGCCTCGGCGCTTCGGGCCCCCAGGTGATTGAGGGCTTCCACGGCGTGCCCTACGACCGACCCCTCACCCGCACGCGCGAGATCATCGATGTCTGCCGTCAGGTGTGGGCCCGCGAGGCGCCGCTCGTCCACGAGGGAGCGGCGTACCACATCCCTCTGCTGCCCGGCGAGGGCACGGGACTGGGCAAGCCCCTCAAGCTGATCAACCACCCGGTGCGGTCCCGCATCCCGATCTGGGTCGCCGCGCTGGGCGAGAAGAACGTGGCCATGACGGCCGAGGTGGCCGACGGCTGGCTCCCGATCTTCTTCTTCCCCGAGAAGGCCAAGGAGGTCTTCGGCCCCTCACTGGCGGCCGGCACGGCCAAGCGGGACCCCTCGCTCGGGACGTTGCAGATCGCCGCCGGCGGGATCTTCGCCATCGGCGAGGAGTCCGAGGTCGCGCCCATCCGCGAGCTCGGCCGCGGCGCGGCGGCGCTCTACATCGGCGGCATGGGGGCCAAGGGCAAGAACTTCTACAACGCGCTGGCGTGCCGCTACGGCTACGAGAAGGAGGCGGCCGAAATCCAGGACCTGTACCTCTCGGGCCAGAAGAAGGAGGCGGCCGCCCTGGTGCCGACGGAGCTGCTCGAGGCGACGTCGCTGTGCGGCCCCGAGTCCTACATAAAGGAGCGGGTGGCGGCCATGGCCAAGGCGGGCGTGACACATCTGAACGTCACTCCCGTGGGCGGGGACCCGGTCGCCATGGTCGAGAAGCTGCGCAGCTGGGTGTAGCCGACTTCAGCGCCGGGCGTCGCGCAGCGCCTCTTCAAAGCCGCTGACGCGCAGGGCGGTAATGCGCGTGCCGTCGGTCTCGAACACGTCATGGACCGAGTTCTCGGCCCCGCCCAGGCGGACGTCGATGTCGACCTCTATCCGGGTGCCCTCGAACGTCGGCGTGCGGGGAGCGGGCCGGAAGTCCTCGTAGGTGAACGTCTTGTCGAGGTAGTAGCCGCTGATGGCGTCGACGCCCTGCAGTCGGATGTCCCCGCTTTCGAACACGGCGTTCTCGGTGAACAGGGCGCGCACGAGGTCGATCTCCTGCGCCGTCACCGCAGTGAAGTAGTCGTCGAGGAGCCCGGGCAGACCGTCGTGTCGTGACGGGAGCCCGTACAGCCGGCGTGCGTTGAGTCCCAGCACGTGCACCTGCGTGGCGGTGCGACACGGGGCCACCGTGGACCGGATGGCTTCGACGGCGCCGGGGAAGGTGGCGTCGTGGTGCGGGTAGTCGCTGCCCCAGACGATGCGGCTCTCGCCGACGAACGGCACCAGGGCCGGCAGCGTGTGCTCGTCGACTTCGAAGCTGATGGCGCACTGGCGGGCGAAGTACTCCGAGGGGCGCAGAGCCATGTCGGGGCAGAAGCCGCCGAATGACTTGGCCTGCTCGTCCAGGCGTTCCAGCCAGAAGGGCGCCCAGCCACCCGAGGACTCCAGGAAGAGCAGGCGCAGCCCCGGGTGGCGCTCGAGCGTCCCGAAGGCGATCAGCTCGGCACAGGCCAACATGGCCTCGAAGGAGTGGGACACTGCGTGGAGGATGAGCGGGTTGAAGGGGCGGTCCGACCCGAGGGTCGGCACATCCACCGAGCTTCCCTCGTGAAGACCGATGGGCACGTTGAGGTCCTCCGCGGCCTCCCACACCACGTCGTAGGCGCGGTCGGAGAGCGAGCGGCCCAGGCAGGGATTGGGTCGGACGAAGCCCGCCACCAGGCCGAGCTCGTCGACGCCACGCCGCAGCTCGCGCGCCGCGGCCACCGGGTCTTGCAGGGGGAGCATGGCCGCCCCGAAGAGCCGGCGCGGGTCGGCGGCGCAGTAGCCGGCGAGCCATTCGTTGTAGGCGGCGGCCAGGGCCACCGCGGCGGTCGGGTCTGCCAGCAACGAGAAGTACAACCCGACGGTCGGGTAGAGCACGGCCTGGTCGATGCCCTCGCTGTTCATATCGAGCAGGCGGGCCGCCGGGTCCGACCCGCCCGGCTGTGCGTCCGCCAGCGGGCGGAACGACGCCGGGTCGTCGAACGTCGAACCCGGACGGGTGAGGTTGCCCAGCGGCACCGCCAGGAGCTCGGTGTCTCCGACGACGACGTGGTCGTAGCCGGAACGATCCGTGCTGATGCGTGGCCGGTATCGGTCGGGCAGCGCATCCCAGGCTGCCTCCGGCTCCACCACGTGACCATCGGCGTCGACGATCGGGCCGGCGCACGGTGGGAGCGGAAGACCTCCCTGCCCGTTCACGTCGTCGGGATGCGCCAATCGTCGACCAGCGGCAGCCGGTGGCGGAAGAGGTGGCTGGCGTTCCCGCCGGCCACCGCCCGCAGCTCGTCGTCGGGCAGCGAGCCCCATGTCGCGGCCAGCACGGCCTGCGTGTCGGGCCACGACGAGTCGGCGTGCGGGTAGTCGCTCTCCACCATGATGTGGTCGAGACCGATGAGGTGGCGCTGCGACACGGCCGACGGGTCGTCAATGGAGCAGAACCAGAAGTTGCGTCGGAGCACCTCGCTCGGCAGGAGGTCGGAAGGCCATGCGGTGCTCTCTGTTCCCGAGGCCGAATGACCCAGGACGTAGTCGGCCCGGTCCATGAGCATCGGGACCCATCCGATGCCGCCTTCGGACAGCGCAACCCGCAGGCCCGGGAATCGCAAGGCGACGCCCGACCAGAGCCATTCCCCGGCAGCGAGGAGGGCGTTGACCGGGAACACCGTGGGCAAGAGCTCGAACGGCGGATCGGGAGAGGGGAGGGGAGCCCAGGAAGACGCGCCGGTGTGGAGGCACACGACCGTCTGTGTCTCCTCGCAGGCTGCGAAGAAGGGATCCCAGGCGCCGCTGAATATGGAGGGCAGCTGCAACTGCGCGGGGAACTCAGGGAAGCTGACCGCTTTGAATCCCCGCTCCGCGTTGGCCCGCACTTCGGTCGTCGCCACCGCCACGTCGGCCAGCCACGGGAGCTGCAGAGGAATGATGCGGTCGGGGTAGGTCCCCGCCCACACCTCCAGGTGCCATTCGTTGAAGGCGCGCAGGCAGGCGAGGCCCAGGACCTTGTCCGTCGCCCCCGAGTAGACAGCGCCACAGAAGCCCGAGACCAGTGACGGGAAGCACAGCGAGGCCCAGATGCCGGCGCGGTCCATGTCGAGAATGCGGGCGTCGATGTCGAAGCAGCCCGGGCGCATTTCGTCGAAGCGGGCCGGATCCATGCTCCATTCCTCGCGTGGCCGCCCCACGACGGCGTTGAGACCGACGTTGGGATAGTGCCTTCCCTCGAAGATCCAACTCTGGGCCCCGTCGTTCCCTTCGACGACCCGGGGGGCCGCCGCTGCGAGTGCGGCGGGCAGCCGATGCTCGAAGAGGTCCGGGGGCTCAATCAGGTGATCGTCGACTGAGATCACCGGCATCCGGATGGCCCTGGGCTCAGGGTCGGGGAGCAACGTGGCCCGGCCGGGTGCGGGTCCTGTGTCGACTGCTCCCACGAGAAGGTGACACTATCGTCAGCGAGTTGTCCGGCCCGGGGGGTGCATGACCACACAGATCGATGGCCTCGTCACCGGCGTGGGCCTGCTGATCGACGGCAACGTCGTCAGTGGGGCTGCGGGCACCTACCCCGTCACCAACCCCGCCCGCCCCGCCGAGGTCGTGCTCGACGCCCCGAGCACCACGCCGGACCAGCTCGACTTGGCCGTGGCCGCCGGCCGCCGCTCGCAGCGGGCCTGGGCGGCACGGGCGCCCGAGGACCGGGCCGCCCTGGTCATTGCCGCCGCCGAGGCCGGTGTGGCGGCCGTCGAGGAGCGTGATCTGGCCCGTCTGCTCACCCGCGAGCACGGGAAGACGCACCTGGAGGCGATCTTCGACACCGCCACCATGGGTGGGATGGCGGCGGCCTTCGCTCCATTGGTCGCCGAGGCCCTGGCGCCGCGCGAGCTCAGCGGCGGGTCAACCCGGGTGGAGTGGGTCCCGCACGGTGTGGTCGCCGCGATCCTGCCGTTCAACTGGCCCGTCTCGGTGATGGCCAACAAGGTGCTGCCCGCCCTGTTGGCCGGGGACACCGTGGTGGTCAAGGCGCCGCCGTCGTGCCCGGGCACGGTGTTGCTGGTCGCCGCGGCCATGGCCGAGGTACTGCCGCCCGGCGTCCTCAACGTGGTGAACGGCCCGGACGCTGCGCTCGGCGCGGCGCTGGTCGGACACCCCGACGTGGACATGGTCTCTTTCACCGGCGGCGTGGGCACCGGCCAGGCCGTCATGGCCGCCGCAGCCGCCACGACGCGTCCGGTCGTGCTCGAGCTCGGCGGCAATGACGCCGCCATCCTGGCGCCCGACCTGGCCGGTGACGCCGCGTTGGCCGATCGCATTGTGGAGGCGGCGTTCGTCACGAGCGGCCAGGTCTGCATGGCCGTCAAGCGGCTCTACGTGCACCGGGACCGGCTGGACGAGACGGTGGACGCGCTCGCCGGCCGGTTGGCCATTGAGACCGTGGGTGATGGTCTTGCCGAGGGGGTGACCATGGGCCCGGTGCACACGGCCGGGGCGCGGGACCGGGTGGAGGCCTTCCTCTCCGAGGCGGCAGCGGCGGGTGCGGTGCTGGTGCGCCCGGCGCAGCTGCGTCCCGATGACGAAGGCAGCGGCGGGTACTTCGTCTCGCCGGCGCTGGCGGTCTCGCCTCCGCCCGACAGCAGCATTGTGCGCCAGGAGCAGTTCGCTCCCGCCCTGCCGGTCATCCCCTACGACGACATGGCGGAGGCGATTGGGGCGGCGAACGACACACCCTTCGGCCTGTGCGCGTCGGTCTGGAGCAACGACGACGCGCTGGCGGCCGAGGTGGCCTCCCAGCTCTCGGCCGGGACGGTCTTCGTCAACGCCCACGGCCTGTCCGCCATCGACATGTACGCACCCATGGGCGGGTGGAAGCAATCGGGATTCGGGCTGGAGCTGGGTATGGAAGGCATGCAGGCGTTCGCCCGGCAGCGGGTCCGCGTCGTGCGGCCGGGCCCCTTGGTTCAGGAGGAGTCGATATGACAGTGGCCATCCGCGGTGGGACCGTCGTCGATGGGACGGGCGCGCCGTCGGTGCGCGCCGATGTGCTCATCGACGGGGAGCGGGTCGTCGCCGTGGGCGACGGTGCCGACGGCGTGCGTGCCGACACCGTGATTGACGCCACGGACATGTTGGTGACGCCGGGCTTCGTCGACCTGCACACGCACTACGACGCGCAGCTGTTCTGGGACTCCAACGCCAGCCCGTCGCCGCTCCACGGCGTGACCACTGTGCTCGGGGGCAACTGCGGCTTCTCGCTGGCGCCGATGGCGCCGGAGCACGTCGACTACATCGCGCGCATGATGGCGCGGGTCGAGGGCATGCCACTCGCGGCCCTGCGGGCCGGCGTGCCGTGGGACTGGGACTCCTTCGGCGACTGGATCGGCCGATTCGACGGCCGCATTGCCGTGAACGCGGGGTTCCTGGTCGGACACTCGACGCTGCGCCGCCTGGTCATGGGCGAGCGCGCCGTCGGGGGCGCGGCGGACGCCGGCGACATCGCCGGCATGGAGGCGGCGCTGCACGCCGCGCTCGAGGACGGCGCGCTGGGCTTCTCGACCTCCCAGGTCCACACACACAACGACGGGGACGGCCAGCCCGTGCCCTCCCGCGCTGCGGCCCGCGAGGAGATGGAGCGCCTTGCGGCGGCCGTGCGCCAGCACGAGGGCACCACGGTCGAGCTGATCGTCGCCGGCTGCCTCAACGGCTTCAGCGAGGACGACATCGACTTCCTCAGCACCATGTCGCTGCTGGCGGATCGTCCGGTCAACTGGAACGTCCTCGGAGTCTCGGCCATGAACCCCGACGGGGCCTGGGGCCAGCTGGCGGCCGGCAGCGCGGCGGCGGCCCGCGGCGCGACCGTGCTGGCGCTGACACTGCCCCACACCATGCAGCTGCGCTTGAGCTTCGAGCACGGGGCCATCCTCGACGGCCTCCCGGGTTGGCGCGAGGTCTTCGCCCTCCCGGTTCCTGGGCGCATCGCCGCGTTGTCGGACCCGGCGACGCGGCGCCGCCTCGACGCCGGCGCGCAGTCCGACGAGGCCGGGATTCTGCGACATCTGGCGGTGTGGGATCGCCTGATCATCGACGAGACGTTCGCTCCGGAGAACGACGGCCTCGAAGGGACGACGGTGGGGGAGGTGGCGCGCCGGCGCGGCCAGACGCCGTTCGATGCACTCCTCGACGTCGTCGTGGCCGATGGCCTGCGTACGGGATTGCGACCGCCCATGGGTGAATCCGAAGAGGATTGGGCCCTGCGGGCACAGGTCTGGCAGGACCCGCGCGCCATCGTCGGGGGCTCCGATGCCGGCGCGCACCTCGACACCATGTGCGGTGCCATCTACTCGACCTCCATGCTCGGGGATGGGGTGCGCAAGCGTGGTCTGCTCAGCTGGGAGCACGCGGTACGGCTCCTGAGCGACGTCCCGGCCCGCCTCTACGGACTGCGAGACCGTGGTCGGCTGGTCGAGGGGGGCTTCGCAGACGTTGTCGTGTTCGATCCGACGACCATCGGCCACGGCGCCGTGCGCACCCGAGACGACCTGCCCGGTGGTGCCAGCCGCCTCTACGCCGATGCCGTGGGTGTCGGTCACGTTCTGGTCAACGGCACCGAGATCGTGGGTGCGGGACGGCGCGTTCACCGGCGCCACCCCCGGGCGCGTCATGCGCTCGGGTCGTGACACCGACACCGTGCATGCGGGGTCGGACTGGGCCGGCGCTGCGGCTGAGGCGCCGGGAACGGCCGGACCGGATGCGAGACCGTGCTCCGGAGCTGCGTCACACGACGCACCCGCGGTGCACGGTATCGCCCGAGCCGGCGACGATCCCCTATTCTGAGACGTCCCGTGGACATCGAGCTGATTACGCGTGTTGATCAACTGACGGACTACGTCACCGGGTGGGAGGCGCTGACTGATCAGCGTCGTCGCAGCCGCGCTCGGGCGGAGCGACCGTCGCAGGCTGGGCTCGACACATGATGGATCCTGACGCCGAGTTGCGGATCTGGATTGCGCTCGACGGATCGGACGTCGTTGGTGTGCTTCCCTTCGCCACCGAGAAGATGGCCCGCGCCATCGACTGCGACTCCTTCCACCGGTGACGGACATGCTGTACGGGACGTTGCCGATTGCAGACCCCGAACGCGCGGAGGAGGTTGTGGCAGTTATAGCCGAAGACTTCCGCGCGAGAGCGGAGGAAGTCGATATGTGGCCAGCATCTTCTGGCTTCCCGAAGGATCGCCGTGGATTGCCGCCCTGGGCAGTCGCCTCGCCCGGCCTGATTGGGTGAGGACGGCGTTCTCGCGGTACGAGTCGTACTACACCGAGTTCGGCGAGGGAGTCGAGGCGTGGTTGGCTCAGCGCGACGGGGATTTTCGGCGCGAGGTCCGACGCCGAGGGCGCCGTGGCGCCGAGCAAGGATTCGTCATGACGACGCTGACGGACCCGGCAGCTATCAGCTCGAGGCTGCCACAGCTTCAGGCGTTCTATCTCCGCCGCAAGGCCGAACGGGGGGGTGAGGGGTACCGGTTCGACGACAGTATGAGGAAGGCGATCGAAGAGGCGCTCGAACTGGCGACCCCTGGTCGGTTCGGGCTGTCCGTTCTCGAGCGTGACGATCTGATCATCGGCATGCAATTGGTCCTCCGGGCCGGTATCCGGATGAGCAGCTGGATGACGGGTTACGACCCCGCGCCCGAGTGGTCCCGGCTGGGAACCGGCATTGCCACGCTGCTGGAGGCACTCGATGCCGGCGCACAGGCCGGGTGCAACCTCCTCGACCTGGGCGTCGGCGATGAGCCGTACAAGGAAACCTTCCAGGACGCCAGCCTTCCGCTCGAGTCCGCGACGTGGTGCCGCCCCCGGCTGGCTCGCCTCTTGCAGCGCATGGCCCATCCCTCGCCCGGGCCCGAAGGAGGGGAAGGCGCTGCATGAGTGGAGAGATGCCCGTTCGGGTGAGCGTCCTGTTGCCTGTGCGCAATCGGGAGTGCCTGAGCACCAAACCTCTACGCTTCTCGACCTATGGAAGCGCGACTCGCCGGCATTTCGAAGGGTTCTCGAAGACCCGTCTGCTCGTCGTGCACGAAGGATCCGAGTTCAGGGCGGTTCTCCCGATTACCGGCGTCATGCGACCGAAGATCCCACCCCGTCCGGCGATTAGAGACACGCGGCTCTCCGACGATGGCGTCTGGAGTGAGTACTCCGTTGGTGGATCGCGTGTGTGTTGACCGAGCCGTTGGGTCACTGCTCGATGGGCTTCGAGTCGCCTCGGACAGAGGTGAACTTCCCGGGATCCTCACTCTCGCCCGCATTGTCGACAACGGGCCGGTCATGGAGTCGCTGCGTCGTGAGGCGCGGCCAGAGGAATGCCGACGTTCATCAAGGAATCATGGGTGCGCGGCATGGTGACCCGCGACGGAAAATGGGAAAGCCCCCTCACCGGAGATCGGCGTCGTTCGAACGCACGCCGACGCAGGGGGTTGGAGAAGGACTTTGGGAGCGACGTCAGTGTCGTGGATCGGACCGACGATCCCGCGGCGTTGGCGGACTTCGTCAGGATGGAAGCTTCGGGCTGGAAGGGTCGAGGTGACGGTACTGCTTTTGCCCGCGATCCTGCGAAAACCGCCTGGTTTCGAGATTGGTGTCAGTGGTGGACTTCGGAAGGCCGACTGATCGTGATCGCGGTGAACGTGGGGGAGACGTCCATTGCCATGCTCTATTGCGTCCGCGCGGGGGACGGCATCTTCCTCTATAGGACCGCCTACGACGATGCGTACGCCAAGTATGGGCCGGGCGCACTGCTTTTGGAGGCAGTCATGGAAGTCCTTTTCAAGCAAACCGACGCCACGTGGATCGACTCGAGCACGGATCAGGGGAACAAGATCAATTTGGAGATGCTCCCAGAGCGGCGGTCGATGGCGATGCTCCTGATCGGGACGGGCGGGAGAGTCGATCGATCGCTCATTTCGGCGATGCCCGCCCTGACACGCGGTGTCTCGGAGCTCCGACGCTTGCGGGAGCTGGTGCCCAAGGTCGGTGAAAGGCGCGAACCTGAGACAGCAGCGGCGAGACCGCTGCTCAGAGCAGTCGGGTGTCGAGCGCCTCCTCGCGGGTTGTCGTGCCGTCTCTCGTCAGCGAGTAGGCGAGCTTGCCCTCCACCTCGGTGAAGGCGTCCTGCAGCTCCGTGCCGAAGAAGACGAGCCCGGTGCCGTTCTCCGTGGCGTAGCCGTCGGGCAGGGTGCCCTCGGCGATGAGGCGGTGGATGAGCGGCCGCCGCTGCTCCTCGGCGTCGTGGTGCGGGCTGTTGGACCAGGGCAGGAAGGCGAGGCCGTTGGTGACCGGCTGCAGGGTCGGGCCGAAGGAGTCGGTGGTTCCGCCGACGTGCCAGCAGAGCGAGCCGGCGGAGACGCCCTTGAGGACGACGCCCGCCTCCCAGCACTCACGGAGCACGACGTCGAGGCCGTGCAGGCGCCACAGCGCCAGCAGGTTGGCGGTACTGCCTCCTCCGACCCAGATCACGTCTTGCGCCAGGAGGTGGGCGCGCACATCCGGCACGTTCGGCATGGGGAAGAGCGTCAGATGCGAGCTGATGAATCCGAGCTTCGAGAAGGCGTTGTGCGCCGCCGCCAGGCGCGAGGAGTCGTCACCGACCGCCGTGGCGATGATGCAGATGCGGGGGTGCGCGCCGGCCTGAGCCAGGTCGGCCGCCAGCCGGTAGGAAGGCCCCGGGCGCAGGTTGGCCGGGTCAGGCCCTTCGGCCTGGAACCCGATGGAGGTGGCGATGATGGTCGGTTGGCGCGCCGCCACGTCAGGAAGGAAGCACCTCGGGGTTGACGATGTTGAGCGGCCGCGCCCCCGCCATGAGTCGGCAGAGGTCTTCGGCGATCGTCCTGGTGTGGTTGGACTCCGTGTCGTAGGTGGCGCCGCCGATGTGCGGCGTCAGCACGACCTGGGGGAACGTGGTCAACGGGTGATCCGTCGCCAGGTGCTCCCCCTCGAAATGGTCGAGTCCCGCCGCGCCGACCTTGCCCGAGGCCAGGGCGGCCACCAGCGCATCGGTGTCGTGGATTTTGGCGCGGGCCGTGTTCAAGAAGACGACGCCGTCGCGCATTTTGGCGAAGGCATCGGCATTGATCATGCCGGTCGTCTCCGGCGTGACCGGGGCGTGCACGGAGATCACGTCGGACCGGGCCAGCAGCTCATCGAAGGAGCTCGTGGCGTCCGGGGCGTAGGGGTCGTAGGCGAGGACGTCCATGCCGAGGCCGCGCAGGCGCCAGCGCAGGGCGCGGCCCACCGCGCCGAGCCCGACGAGGCCGACGGTCCGGCCGTTCAGCTCCCAGGCCCGGTAGCGCTGGTAAGGAATTTTCCCGTCTCGGTAGATCTCGCCTTCACGCACGTCGCGGTCGGCGGGGACGATGCCACGGGTGGCCGCGAAGAGCAGGGCCACGGCGAGCTCCGCCACGGCGTCGGCGTTGCGTCCCGGGGCACGCAGGACAGGGACGCCGGCCGCGGTCGCGGCCGCCACGTCGACGTTGGTGGGATCACCGCGGCAGCTGCAGACAGCCAAGATCGGCTGCTCGTAGAGGTCGGCACCGCAGACGTCGCTCTCGACGATGACGATGTTGGCGCCCTCGGCGGCCGCCCGCTCGGCCAGCTGGGCCGCGTTGTAGATGCGGAGAGAGGGCTGGTCCAGCCACGAATCGAGCACCAGATCCGCCAGTTGGTGCAGCAGATCGAGGCCGGGGCCGCTCACGGCGGCGGTCACCAGAGCCTTCGGGCGGGAACCTGTCATGTCGGTCGAACTCTCCTTGTGGGGCGGGCGTCGTCCATAATGGCGGATCATGACACGCGTGTCAGATTCATGAGTCCGTCCGGCAGTCCCGTCACCGTCGGTGTCGACATCGGCACCACCTCGGTGAAAGCGCTGGCGGTCGACGAAAAAGGCCAGGTCGTGGCCCGCAGCAGGGTGCCCCACAGCATTGTGGCCCCCGAACCCGACGTGTTGCGTCACGACGCCAAGAAGGCCTGGCGGGCCGGCCCGCGCAAGGCCTTCGAGCAGGTGACCGCCCAGCTCCAGGCGGAGGGGAATTCACTTGCCGGCGTGGCGGTGGCCTCCATGGTCCCCTCCATGACCGCCGTCGGGCGCCAGGGCGTGCCGTTGTTGCCGGGCCTGCTCTACGGGGACCGCGAGGGGCGGCCCCAGGATGCGGACGAGGATGCCGTCCTCCCACTGGGCGCCATGCCCGACGCCGAGGGGTTTCTCCGTTGGGCCGCCGCCGAGGCGCCCGACGCCCGCGGCTACTGGCCCTGCCAAGCCGTGGCGACCAACGCCATTTCGGGCTTGCCTGCCATCGATACGGGTGTCACGGCGTCGTTGGGGATGCTCCACACACACAAGGGCTGGAACACCGACTTGTTGGGCTCCATGGGCATCGCCGAGAAGCAGATGCCGATGGTCGTTCCCATGGGCGAGGCCGCCGGCACGCTGCCCGGCAGCGACGTCGTCATCACGGGCGGGACCATCGACGCCTTCTGCGACCAGATTGTGTCGGGCGCCGTTCATCCGGGCGATGTCCTGGTGATCTTCGGCGCCACCCTGATCTGCTGGGTGATCTGCGACGAGTGGCTGACGGTCGACGGCCTGATCAGCTACCCCAGCACGACGCCGGATCGGTACCTCGTCGGTGGTCCGAGCAACGCCGGCGCCCTCTTCGTCGACTGGGCCCGCCACCTGTTGCGGGACACGCCGAGGCCCGGGCCCAAGCGTGAGCAACTCGAGCCCCGGCTCGGGACGCCCGGTCGGGTGCCGGTCTGGTTGCCCTACGTGCGCGGGGAGCGGACGCCCTTCGAGGACCACACGCTGCGCTCCAACATTTACGGACTCGACATCGGGTCGGGCGCGGAAGCGATGGAGCGGGCCGCCTACGAGGCGAGCGGATTCGTGGTGCGGCGGATGATTGAGCGCGCCGGCGTGAAGCCCACGAGGATCGTGGCCAGTGGCGGCGGCTCGCGGGTGACCGCGTGGATGGCCGCCGTGGCGGACGCCACCAATCTGCCCGTGGAAGCCGTCGCCGTGCCCGAGGGTGCCGCACTGGGTGCGGCGTTCTTCGCCCGCCTGGCCGCGGGCCTCGAGGCGTCGTTGGACGATTCGACGCGCTGGTCCGCTGTCGGCCGGACGATCGAGCCGGACCCGGCCTGGGTGCAGGCCGCGGACGAACGCTTCCAGAAGTTCAGCGACCTCGGGACGGGCGCTTCGTAGCGCCGGTCAGGCGTTCGGGGTGAAGGCCACCTTGAGGGCACCGCTGCGGTCCTGACGGGCCAGGGCCTTGAGGGCGGGCCACCATTCCTCGAGCCCGAAGCGGTGCGTGAGCATCGGGGTGATGTCGAGGCGACCGTCACGGACCAGCTCGAGGTAGAGGGCGATGGCGTGCAGGCGCCGCCCTTCGAAGTCCTCCATCCCGAAGGCGTTCGAGCCGGCGATGGTGATCTCCTTGAAGTAGATCGGGGTCGATTCCCAGCGCTCGGGCGTGGCGACGCCCGTGTAGACGAGCCGGCCCCGCTCGGCCAGGACGCGCACGCCCACCTCGAGGGTCTCGGCCTTGGCAATGGAGTCGTAGACGACGTCGATGTGCCCGGGGTGTGTGACGGGGAGCCCGTCGAGTGGCATGTGCAGAACGGCACCCGACCACGAGGCGAGCTCCTCGACGAGCTGCGAGCCGCGGTTCGTGGGCGAACACGGCGTCAGCCCCGAACTGCAGGGCCATGGCGCGCTGCGCCTCGAAGCGGGCCACGACGCCGACCTCCACGCCCGGGTAGAGCGCTTTGAGGATGGCCACGCTGGTCAGGCCGAGGGCGCCGGCCCCGTAGACGAGGACCTTCCCCTCCGACGGCGGCGGGTGCCGCACTATGGCGTGGAAGGAGACCGAGAAGGGGTCCGCCAGCACCGCCGCCTCGTTCGAGATGCCGTCGGGGACCGGGATCAGCATGGAGTCGTGTGCCGCCAGCTGCTCGGCCCAGGCGCCGGGGGCGCCGGTGATGACGCCGACGTGGACACCGGGGCCCAGGTCGCCCTTGGTGAAGCTCCAGCACAGGCTGAGGTCGCCGGCCTGGCAGGGCGGGCACAGCGGGGTGATGCCGCGTGGCGCGCAGGTCAACCAGGGATTGAGGACGACCCGCTGGCCGACGTCGAGCCCGCGGGCTTCGGGGCCGAGGGCGACGACCTCGGCGACGACCTCGTGCCCGGGCACGTGGGGCAGCGAGGAGAAGGCCGCCATGGGGTTGTCGATGTCGCCCGTGTTGAAGTCGCCGAGCACCAGCTTGGCGTCGGACCCGCAGATGCCCGAGAGGATCGGCCGGGTCACCACCCAGTCGGGCCGCACGAGACGGGCATCGTCGATGTCGTGCAGGCCGAACGGGATGCCGGCCAGCATCGTCTCCAACTCGTCGTGGGGCGTCGGCCGGACCTCCTCCTTGTCCGGTGGTGCGCCGAAGAGCAACGCCTTCACTGTGCCGTCCCTTCCGGGCCGCCCAGGCCGCGCATGCCCACAATGAAACTGTCGATGTCGGAGGTCTTGGCCTCGATGATCGCCTTCATGTCGGGCAGGTAGTGCTCGAACTGATCGCTGTCGATGGCGGCCGCGATGCCGGCCGCGATGGCTTCGGGCGGTTCCTTGGGCCCGTCGTAGAGCGGGGCGTCGTTGTCGGGCTGGTCCCAGATTTCGGTGTCGATGGCGCCGGGGATGATCAGCTTCACCGAGACGCCCGTGCCGTCGAGGTCGACCACCATGGACTCGCTCCAGCCGGCCAGGGCGAACTTCGAACCCGAGTAGGCGGCTTCGGCCGTGATGCCCAACCGCCCACCCAGGCTCGAGACGTTCACGATCGTGCCGGAACTGCGCTCGAGCATCCGGGGCAGCACCGCCAGCGACATGGCGACGGGGGAGAAGTAGTTGATGCGCATGGTCCGTTCGACCTCGGCCATGGTCAGACGGGTGACGTGCCGGCGCATCGGGACGGCGGCGTTGTTGACGAGCACGTCGAACCCGCCGTAGTAATCCCAGACCTGCAGGGCCAGGTGCGCGGCCGCCTCGGGCTCCGACAGGTCCGCCGCCCAGACTTCGGTGGCCGGCGAGGTGGCGAGGCACTCCGCGCGCACCGCCTCGAGCCGGTCGGCCCGCCGGGCCACGAGCGCCACGGTGTCCCCCCGGGCGGCGAGGGTGCGGGCCAGTGCGGCGCCGATGCCCGACGACGCGCCCGTGACGAGGACCGTCCGTCCACTCTGCGCAGCACTCACCCCACGAACCTCCCTGGCCGCGCCGACTTCTGTCCGCCGCATCCCCTCCACTGGGGGAAATGCGGCCTCTTGGGGGTGAGCGAGGGGTCTCGAACCCCCGACCTCCAGGACCACAACCTGGCGCTCTAACCGACTGAGCTACGCCCACCGAGGGGCACAAGTGTGGCACACCTGCCGCGCCCCTCGGGAGGGTTACTGGGGGGCCACCGGCGCGGCTGCGCTGCAGCGGCATGCTCCGTGCCTCCGACCGGCTATGTCAGGCTGGTCGGCGCCGGTGCCCCCGTAGCTCAGCGGAACAGAGCGGCGGACTTCTAATCAGAGGGTCGCAGGTTCGATTCCTGCCGGGGGCGCCAAATTCGTGTCTGCTCGTGGAGGCCCCGTTCCCTCTTTTCTCACGCCGCCGTGTAGTAGCCCTCGACGTCCACGATGACGTCGGCCATGCCCGCGTTGTTGAAGAGGTCGATGGCTCCATCGGTTCCTAGCTTCACGACGACCATGTTGGGCACGTTCTCGTTCGGTGCCCAGTTGATATCCGAAGCGGTGGGCTGGGTGACGAGATCAGGCCAAGCCAACAGATAGCTTTTCGCTGACGGATTGGCCACCGTGACATTGGCCACCAGGGCGTCAGCCCCGCCGGGGACACCCGCAAGGCCGGTGACCTGGGCCGTCAGGCTGCCTCCCGGGCCTAGGGCACCCGCGGCAACTCCCTGGTTGCACTCGTTCGCGTCCACCCCTGGACCGGTTGCCCGCGTGTCGCAGATCCGGGTCGGCGACAGCGCCACGTAGTCGTCTCCCGTGGCGGCGGGTACGGAGGCGTCGGTGAACCACCCACCCACGTCTGCAATGACGTCCGCATTGCCGTTCCCGATGTAGAAGCTGACCTGGCCGTCGCTCCCCACTTGAACAATGACCCGGTTGGCGATGTTGGTGTTGGGCCTCCAGTTGAGATTCGACGCAGTCGGCCGGGAGACCCCGGTCGGCCAAGCGGTCAGGTGGCTCGTCGCCGTCGGTCCCGCCACGGTCACGTTCATAACCACAGCCGACACCCCGGAGGCGGGCACCCCACCCTGGCCGGTGACCTGGACTGTGAGGATGCCCCCCGGCCCGAGCGTGCCGGGGCTCGCCCCTTCGTGGTCGCATTGGTTCGGCGAGATTCCGGCACCCGCCGCGCCGCGTATCGCAGATCCGAGTGGGGGGCAGGGGGTTGTACAGTCCGGTGCCCGGTGTGGCCACGGGAGCAACATATCCTTCGAGATCCGCCACCACGTCGACGGTGCCATTGGCGTTGTAAATGTTCACCTGGTCGCCTGCTCCGAGGCTCACCTCGACCAGGTTCGGGACGTTCTGCCCGGGAGTGACGTTGAGGTTTGAGGCGTTGGGTCGCGCAATCCCGGCCGGCCACACGGTGAGGAAGCTCTTCGCCGACGGCCCCACCGCCGTGACGTTGAGGACGACTGCGGTGGCCCCGGCCGGAAGACCAGGCACCGTCACGGTGAGGTACTGGCCCCCTGACAGTGGGCCCGGATCACCCTCGTCACACTGGTTGACTGAGACCCCGGCTCCGGCGTGCCGAGTGTCGCAGATCCGGGTCGGGGTGACCGGCGTGTATGGGAGCGGGGGCGCCGGAGCCGCCGTCAGGACGTTGCCCGTGCCGTCCACGGCAACACAAGACACGGAGGAGCCGCACGAAATCCCGGTGAGCTCGCCGGCAGCGTCAATGGTGCCCGGACCGTCCCAGGTAGTCCCGGTCCAACTCACGAGGGCACCGAGGCCATCGACGGCGAAGCAGGACGAAGCCGAAACGCACGCCACCGACTGCAGGGTGCTCGGGTCGATGCCCAGTGTCGCGTTCCAGGAGCCGCCATTCCAGGTGGCGCCGTTACCTCCGTCATCGACGACGGAGCAGAACGTGGCTGATGTGCACGCCACCGAGGTCGGTGTCGAAAGGCCCGGGATCACGTTCCCGTTGTGCTGGGTCCACGAGGCTCCGTTCCACATGAGGGTCCCGCCGTGCTCGACGGCGACACAGAAGGTCGCGGAAGAGCAGGACACCGCTTCGGTGGGATCCGCGGCGGCAGCCGCACCCGACCACGTGGATCCCTGCAGCGTGAACGCGCTGAACGCATTGTCCACGGCCGCGCAAAACGTGGTGGTGGGACACGACACCGACGTCAGCGAGCCCGTGTCCACCTGGACTCCCGCGGACCAGGTGGCGCCGTTCCACGTGAAGGCGCTCCCGTTTGCCGGGGTGCCCGTGTTCCCGTCGCCGACGGCCACGCAGAACGTGCTCGTCGGGCAGGACACGGACTTCAGCGGGCCGCCGGGATCGACGTAGGTCGGCGCGGTCCACGTCGCTCCGTTCCATGACAGAGCGCTCCCCGCCGCGTCCACGGCGACGCAGGAGGTCGCCGTGGCACACGAGATCGAAACAGGTCTCCCTGTCGGGAAGCGGGACCACGACCAAGCGGTTCCGCCCCACTTCAGAGCGCGGCCCATCGTGTCGAAGGTCATACAGAACGAGGGGAGACACGACAACGAGATCAGCTGCGCGGCGCCGGACGCCGCAGGCGAGGACCACGTTGCTCCGTTCCAGTCGGTCGAGCGGCCGAGGTCATCGACCGCCATGCAGGACGTCGACGAGGCGCACGATGTCGCTGCGATACCAACCGGGGCGCTTGATGCGCCCGACCAGGCGGCGCCGTTCCAGGTGAAGAAGTTGCCCCCGAAGTCGGTTGCCATGCAAAACGTCGAGGAGGTGCACGAGACGACTGCCCCTATCTGAGTCGGCGGTGTCGGAGACGCGGTCGTCCACACTGTGCCGTTCCACGTCGAGCGCGTCGCCCTGCTGGTCGACGACCGCGCAGAAAGTGGTCGACGGGCAGGACACGGAGAGGGGTCCACCGCTGGCGTCGAAGCTCGACGGTGACGACCACGACGAGCCGTTCCACGTGAAGGCATTTCCCGCCCCGTCGACGGCCATGCAAAACGTCGACAGATGGCACGACACCGAAAGAAGGGCGCCTCCCGGGTCAATGGTCGACTGCGAGGACCACGAGATTCCGTTCCAGGTCAGAGCGTTGCCGTGCTGGTCTACGACCGCGCAGAAGGTCGTCGACGGGCACGAGACGGCGTTCGGAACGCCCTCCGAATCGAGGGTCGACGGTGACGACCATGACGAGCCGTTCCACGTGGATGCGTCGCTTCCGACGGCCATGCAGAAGGTGGTCGACACGCAGGAAACGAGACTCAGCCCGTTCACGACGGATTGCGAGGGGTCCACACTGGTGGCAGCCGACCATACGAGCGGGTTCGCCGGGGTTGCCACAGAAGCCGAAGCCGGAGCCGGAGCACCCAGTGCCGGCAAGACGAGCAGGGCGGCGCACACCAGGCCCACCGCCCCGACCAGTCGGACGAATCGCTCGATCACCGCTCTCCGCACCACGAGACTCCTCTTCAATGTCGGGACCAGGGTGTCGCAACCCTGGTTGGATCCGAAGTGTATCCCCGCACCATGGCAGTCCGGCTGAACTCCTGCCCGTTGCCGGCCGGGTGTCAGCTGAGGCACGCCGTACCGAGCGCGGATCAGGTGGCCCGCGGTCCGCGGGGCTCAGAGGGGCATACTCGCAGCAATCGACGTGACCGTCCGAGCAGCGGATACCGTTGCCCGAAATGGGCGAGGCGCACGAGACCTGGGAGCACGCCGTCAAGGAGAAGCTGAAGCCGCTGCGCGACCGCGTCGTGCAGGGGCTGGGGGGCACCATGCCCGGGCCGCGGCCGCGCAGCATCAGCTACGACGAGCTCGTCCACCTGTTGTACCCGACGCTGCCCGACGATCTCCGGGCGGACGTCGACGAGGCGGCTGCCGGTGACCTGGCCCGGGTCTCGACCATCCGCCGGATGCTCGGGACCATTGAGCACCAGGTGGCCCCGACCGCATTCAGCGTCCAGCTGGCCGAGGAGGACGCCGTGCGCTGCAGCGTCGGCGGGGTGGAGCTGTTCTGCGACGTCGCGGACGCCGCCGTGACCCCCGGCTTGCTGTCGGGCCACTACGAGACGCACCTGTCCGCCGTGTTCGAGAAGTACTGCACTGCCGGCATGACCGTCGTCGACGTCGGCGCCAACCTCGGGTACTACTCGCTGCTGGCCTCCCGGCTGGTGGGCCCGACCGGGCGGGTCGTCGCCCTGGAGCCGAACTCGGAGAATTGCCGCCTCCTGCTGTCGTCCCTGCGCCTGAACGAGACCACGAACGTGCAGCTGCTGCCCGTGGCGGCGGACAGGGCGACCGGGTGGGCCTACTACTCGACGCACGTCGGTTCCAACGGCGGCTTGATCGACGACGGGGAGCTCCTGTCGCACCCGGGCACCGTCGTCCCCACATTCCGCCTCGACGATCTGGTGGACGGACCGGTGGGATTCCTGAAGATGGACGTCGAAGGGGCGGAGGGGCGTGTCGTGGAGGGGGCGACGACGCCTGATCGAGCGTGACCGCCCCATCGTCACCACGGAGCTGAAGGGCGAAATGCTGCGCCGCGTGTCGGGCACCACGGTCGCCGAGTATCTGGGTTCCTTCGAGCAGTTGGGCTACGCGCCGTCACTCCTGGAGAAGGAGACCGGTGCGGAGAAGCCCTACGCCTCCGTGGCCGAGCTGCTGGCCGACTGGGGCGAGTCCGACGAGTTGCGCGACGTGCTGTTGCTTCCCCGACCACTCTGAGGCTCTCTTCCGTCGGGACTCGACCTCTCCCGAGCCGAGACCTGATTGCCCGGTGCATCGACGAGCGCCGTCAACAGCTCGTCGACATGGTCGGAAATCACCAGGGCGTCGATCTGGCGGGACTTGATGAAGCCCTGTGCGGCGGCGTGTCGGAGGAAGCCGAGCAGGTCGTCGAAGAACCCGTCCACGTTGAGGATGCCGCAGGGCTTGTCGTGGATGCCCAGTTGCGCCCACGTGACGGACTCCATGAACTCCTCGTACGTCCCGAACCCGCCCGGGAGCATGACAAAGGCATCCGACAGATCCGACATGAGCGCCTTGCGCTCGTGCATGGTGCTCACCACGTGCAGGTCGCTCAACGTCTCATGAGCGATCTCGTGACCCGCCAACGACTCGGTGATGACGCCGGTGGCCCGTCCGCCCGCCGCCAAGGCGGCGTCGGCCACCACACCCATGAGGCCCACCGAGGCGCCGCCGTAGACGAGCTCAAGGCCACGCTGGGCCACCGCGGCGCCGAATCGCTCGGCGGCCACCGCGAAGGCGGGATCGGCACCGGGGCTCGAGCCGCAGAAGACGCAGAGCGTCTCGACGGCCGTCATGCGGGGCTGCCTTCGGGGACCGGAATCTGCTGGCGTCGCACGGCGGCGGGTCGCCGGACGCGACGGACGATGGTCTCGGCCGCATCGGTGTCGTGGATGGTGAGCGAGAAGGCCGCAGCAGCCAGGGCGAAGATCGCGGCGACCAGGAACGCGAAGCGGTAGCCCGTGATGTCGGGCGACGAGGTGCTCGCATGCCCGTGCGCCGTGCCGGCGCTGATCAGGACGGTGGAGAGGACGGCCACACCCGTGGCACTCCCGACCTGGCGCATGGTGTTGAAGAAGGTCGAGGCTCGTCCCATGGAGTCGGGCGTGATCATGGCGAAGGCTGCCGCCTGGTTCGGCACCATGACCTGGGCCATCATGAAGCCGAGGACGAACATGAGACCGCGGATGAACCAGAGATTGGTCGTCACGGTGATTTGGGTGAGCACCAGCATGCAGGCGGCCAGCCCGAGCAGGCCGCCGGTGATGTGACGACGGGGCCCGATACGCGGGTAGATGAAGCGGCTGGCGAATTGGGCACCGATCATGACGCCGAAGGCCTCCGGGAAGGTGGAGAGGCCCGATTGCAGCGCCGACAGTCCTCGTGCGTCCTGGAAGTAGAGCGGAATGAGGTAGAGCAACCCTAAGAACGCAGCGGCAGCCAGGAACATCACGCAGTTGGTCGAACGGAACAGGCGCTCACGGAGAAGGTGGAGGTCCACCATCGGGCGGGTGGTCCGCAGTTCCACCAGGACGAACGCCAGGAGGAGCGCGGCACCGCTCACGCAGGTCGCGATCACCCCAACCGACGACCACCCCTGGAGAGGACCTTCCGAAATGCCGTACATCAACAGACCCAACCCGGCGCCACCCAGAATGAACCCCGGCACGTCGAAGCGGCCGGCATCGATGGCGTCGACCTTGTCGAGGACGAGCCAACCGAAGAGGACGGCTGCAATGCCGATCGGCACGTTGACGAAGAACACCCAACGCCACGAGAAGTTGGTGACCAAGAAGCCGCCCAGCACCGGTCCGACCGCAGGAGCCACGGTGGTCCCGAGCGTCAAAATGCTGGCCGCCCGCACCCGCTCCGCCGGTGGGAACACCCGGTAGAGCATGGCCATCCCGACAGGTGCCATCATGCCGCCGCCGGCGCCCTGTATGACGCGGAAGGCGACCAGTTGAGTCTCGTTCTGGGCCATGCCGCACAGCGCCGAGCCCACGGTGAAGACGACGATCGCGGTGAGGAGGACGCGCTTGCCGCCGAAGCGGTCCCCCAGCCAGCCCGATGCCGGTATGAAGACGGCGAGGCTCACGAGATAGGCGATCACGACCCCGTCGACGGCCGTGGGCGGGATGTTGAAGTCGCGGCCGATGGTGGGCAGCGCCACGTTCACGATGGTGATGTCCATGATGTTCATGAACATGGCCGACACGAACACGATGCCCACGGCGATCTTCTGATTCATGCTGACGACGGCCACGTGTCTCTTTCGTTTCGCTCTTGCGGGCGCAGCGGCCGCGGCATGAGGTTGGACCGCCACCCGGGCTCGGCTGCGCCCCTCGACCCTATGCGCTGGTCCGCCGGCCTCCTGCCCGCCCGGGTGACGCCCGCCGGGCGTGCGCTCGGATCCGTACACTCGTCGCCGATGGGAAGCGGCAGAACACGTCTGCGCGGAGCGACGATTGCCGCCGCCGTGACCTCCGCTGTCGTCGTCGGTGCCGGCGTGTTGACGTCGTTCCCCGCCGGGGCGGGCGCCACCGTGCGGCCGATCCGGGCCGCGTCGCAGACGGTCTGGCTGTGCCGCCCCGGCCGGGCCCCCGATCCCTGCGCCCGGAGCCGGGCCGCCACCTCGGTGGCGGGGAACGGTGCCACCGGGGTCGTCCTCTCTCCCGCCTCCCCGCGTGCCCGTCGATTCGATTGCTTCTACGTGTACCCGACGGTCTCGACCGAGCCCGGGGCCAACGCCGATCTCACCGTCCAGCCGGCCGAGCGGGCGGCGGCGATCGTCCAGGCGTCACGGTTCTCCCAGCAGTGCAACGTCTGGGCTCCGATGTACCGCCAGGTCACGACGGCGGGACTGGCCCGGGGTTTGGTGCCCGGGCCTCCGACCGCCATCGCCTATGCCAGCCTGCTCTCGGCCTGGAAGGACTATCTGGCCCACGACAACCATGGCCGACCCGTCATTTTCATCGGCCATTCGCAAGGCTCGGCCATGCTGATCAAGCTGCTGCAGACCCAGGTCGACCCTTCGCAGAGCCTGCGCCAGCGGATGGTCTCCGCCATTCTGCTCGGGGGGAACGTGCAGGTTCCGACGGGTCGGGTCGTCGGTGGCACGTTCCGGAACATCCCCACCTGTCGCTCCGCCTCCCAGACCGGCTGCGTCATCGCCTACTCATCCTTTGGTTCCCCACCCCCCGCCGATTCCCTCTTCGGGCGGGCCGGCCAGGGGGTGAGCCTGCAGTCGGGGCAGGGCGGCGCCGGCTCGCAGCAGGTGGTGTGTGTCAACCCCGTCACCTTCTCCTCCCGGGCGGGCAGCTTGCAGCCGTACTTCTCGAGCGCCACGGCACGGAGCAGCGGCGTGCGGGTGTTGACGCCCTGGGTGATCTTTCCCGGCCTCTACACGGCACAGTGCCGGCAGAGTGGGGGCGCATCGTGGTTGCAGGTGACGGCCACCCCGGTCAGGGGCGACCCCCGCCCGACCGTCTCGGCCTCCCTCGGGCCCCTCTGGGGCTACCACCTGGACGACGTCAACCTCGCCCTGGGCAATCTCGTGACCGATGTGGGCCTGCAAGAGGCGGCCTACCGCTGATCCGGCCGTCCCCGGGATTGCCCCTGGGAATACCGCCCGGTGGGGTCCTAGAATCCCGCCATGCTCAAGGTCATTGCCGTCGCCAATCAGAAGGGCGGCGTGGCCAAGACGACGACCGTGCAGTCGATCGGTGTGGCCCTGGCCCAACAGGGGCGTCGCGTCCTGGTGGTGGACCTGGACCCGCAGGCCTGCCTCACGTACTCGCTCGGCTTCGATCCCGATCAGCTCGACGCGTCATTGCACGATGTCCTCGTCCGGCGGGCCCGGCTCACCGACGTCGTCAAGTCTGTGGCCGACGTGCCGAATCTCGACTTGGCGCCGGCAACCATCGATCTGGCCGGCGCCGAGGTCCACCTGCTGACCCGGACGGGCCGTGAGCACGTGCTGGCCCAGGCCCTCGCGCCGGTGCTCGACGACTACCACGCGGTGCTCATCGATTGCCCGCCGTCGCTCGGTGTGCTGACGATCAACGGTCTGACCGCAGCGGAGGCCGTCATTGTGCCGCTCCAGTGCGAGGCCTTGAGTCACCGTGGCGTCGGGCAGTTGCTCGAGACAATTGAGGATGTGCGTCAGTTCGCCAACGAGAAGCTCCAGGTTCTCGGCGTCATCCCGACGATGTTCGACGCCCGCACGACCCATTCTCGCCAGGTGCTCTCGGAAGTCGAGGAGCGTTACGGCCTGCCGCTGTTTCAGCCGTCTGTCCCGAAGTCGGTGCGATTCGCGGAGGCTCCCGGGCTCGGACAGTCTGTCCTGCAACACGCGCCGACGTCGCCGGGAGCCGTGGCCTACCGCGCACTCTCGACCCGCGTCTTCGACGCCATGCAGACCGCCTGAGGAATCGACGTGGCCGCTTCGCGGAGCGACAGGGCGCCCGACCCTCTGGGCAAGCAGGCCTTATTCTGGGTCCCGTCGGTGGGGGAGGCGGGATCGACCGAGGAGGGTGGGGCCGTGGCGCTCCCACTCGGCAAGCGGGCGCTCTACTCGGGCGCCCTCCCCGAGCCCGACAGCGCGGCCATGACGTCGGCCAACCCGCTCGACGAGCGGGGCAGCGTCACCGTCGAATGCGCGCGCTGCCGGCAGACATCGCGCATCGGCGTGCTGGATCTCCTGATCTTCCAGTTCCCACTCGGGGTGTGGCGACCCTTCAGCCGCTTCGACCACCGCATGACCTGCCCGACGTGTCGCAGGCGGGCGTGGTGCAGCGTCACGCTCCGGAGGAGTTGAGCGAGTCCCGAGGGCGCTCTGGGACCTCAGGCCGGCTCGGGTTCGAATTCTGTGGTGTCGCGCCGTTCGTCACCGGGTTGGACGGTGGGCAGGCGGCGGGTCAAGGCCAGGCCGATGAGCGCAATGAGGGCGAGGACCCCGAGCGCGGCCCGGAGCCCGTTGATCCGGGCGTGCGCGTTCTCCTCGACGACTGCGTCCGCGGTCGCCGGCGGGACGTCGGACTTTTGCAGGACCGAGTTGAGGTCGGCGTCGCTCACGAAGGGGATGCCCGCTGAGAGTTCGACCTGTGCCTGCGATGCCAGCTCTTTCGGAATGGCCGGATTGGAGGCCACGGAACCGAAGAAGGTCGTCGTCAGCACGGCGATGAGGATGGCGCCTGAGAGCGCGGTGCCAATGGAGGCGCCCAGATTCGTCACCGTGTTCTGCACGCCGCCGACTTCGCCGCTCTGCGAGTCGGGGACAGCCGAGACGGTGACGGCGCCGAGCTGCGAAGCAAGGGTCCCGATGCCGAGCCCGGCCAACAGGAGCGGCCCGGTGACGATGTCCGCTCCCGCCCCTGCGTCCAGTGCCATGAGGAGCACCACGATGCCGAGGAACAACAACCCGAAGCCGATCTGCACAATCCGACGTGGCGAGGCGTGCGGGAAGAGCCTCGGTACGCCGACCGCACTGGCCAGCAGGGTGATGGAAAGAGGCAACAAGCGGACCCCTGTCGCGACGGCCGAGAGCCCCAGGGCGACCGACAGGAAGAGAGGGATCACGAAGAAGAGGCCGGCCTGCAGCGTGAACTGGAAGAAGAACGCCGTGAGCCCACCTTGGAGACGGCGCACCTTGAGCATGTCCGGGTCGAGCAGCGCGCCCTGGTGGTGCCGCAGCCGTCTGTTTTCCCACAACGCGAAGAGGAACAGGATTGCAGCGCCCCCGAGCAGCAGCCAGACCACAGGCGACATGCCCAGCCATTGCGGTGCGTCCGGCTTGGGCTGCACGAAGCCCCAGGTGCCGGACCGGATGACGCCGTACACAATGGCGCCCAGACCTGCAGCGGACAGCAGGGTGCCCACGGGGTCGAGCCGCACGCCGGGGACGGAAGGCGAATCGGCCATCCGGCTCGTCAGGCCGAGGATGCCGAGGACCAGGACGACTTCTCCCACGAAGACCCAGCGCCAGCTGGCGTAGGTCGTGAAGAGCCCGCCCACCAACGGCCCGACGGCGACCGCCACCGCGCCGGCCGAAGCGACCAGTCCGTAGGCACGCGGCCGATCCGCACGTCCGAAGTTGGTCGCCACCAGTGCCACGACGGCCGGCATGATCAGCGCGGCGCCCAGCCCCTCCAACACCGACCAGCCGAGAATGAGCACCGGCAGGGACTTGGACAATGCGGTGATCCCCGAGCCGGTTCCGTAGACGACACAACCGATCATGAAGGCCCGCTTGCGCCCGATGATCTGTCCGATCTTCCCGCCCGTGATCATGAACGCCGCCATGACGAGCGTGTAGAGGGTGATGGCGAACTGAATCCCCGTCACGGTGGTCCCGACGTCCTTGGCCACCGTGGCGATGGCGACATTCATGACCGAGGTGTCCAGGGTCATCAGGAACTGGGCCGCCGCCAGTGTGAGCAGAACGGTCTGCCCACCTGACCTCGGCTGAGGATCGGTGGCGCCGGTCTCAGTCACGCTGCATTCTGGCCCACCGAGGTGCGAGAAGGGTGATGGTCGTCGGTCCATCGCCGACGAGCCAGCGCTGGTCGGGATGCGGGGATTTGAACCCCGGACCTCCTGCTCCCAAAGCAGGCGCGCTGCCAAGCTGCGCCACATCCCGTTGCTTCCCGTGCATGCTAGCTCCGTGACCTGGGTTTCCGGGGCGGCGCCGGGGCTCCCCGAAGCTTGTTGCCGCAGCCGGTCGCACTGCAGTACAGAACCTCTGGCACGGCACTTTAGGATGGTTCGCCCCATGAAACTCGTTCCGACGAATCGCACGGACTACGGACTTCGGGCGCTGATCTACTTGGCCAACAGCCCGAGCCAGTGGACCAAAGCCGCGGAGATCGGCAGTGTCATGTCCATCCCGGTCGGGTTCTTGCAGATCGTCCTCCAAGATCTCCAGCGCTCGAGGCTGGTCACCTCGCGATCGGGTCCGAAGGGGGGCTACGCGCTCGGCCGCCCACCCGGATCAATCACGGTCTGCGAGGTTGTCGAATCCCTCGAGGGGCCGCTCGACACGGGCGAATGCGCGCTGCGCGGCGGACCGTGCCACTGGGACGATGTCTGCGCGCTGCACAGAGTGTGGTCCTCAGCACGCGAAGCACTGCGGGAACGTCTGCAGTCGGCAACGCTCGCCGAAGTGGCGGCGGAGGACAAGGCTCTGGCGGACGGAACTGCTTCCGTACCGGCCGATGCCCACCGCCGGAAGTTGCGGGCCCCCGAACGCCGATCGAAATAGGTGGTTGGCCCGGGGTTCCTCGACTCAGCGAGCTTGGGCGATGTCCTGGACCAGCTCTCTCGTCAAGGGACCTTCGACGACCGTGGACCCCGGCAGTCGGTCGCGGAGGGATTCTGACTGCTGCCAGCCGGCGAGCACGGCGACGGGCTTTTCTCCGTGGACGGCACCGTCGACCGCTCCGGCGACCGCGGCACGGCAGGCGTCGGCCGTCCCCAGGTTGTTGATGACGAAGTCCGCCTTTTCGACGAGATCGCAGTGGCCGTTCTCGACCAACGAACAGCGAGGACCGTGCTTGTCTGACGGCCCAGGGCACCACATGGTGTCGACGTTCAGCCTGTCGAGCACGCGTGAGACGGCCATGGCCTCGGCGCCATCGTGGCCTTCGAAGAGAGCGGTGCGGCGCTCCGAATCGTCCGAGGATTCGCGACGCGGCCAGCTACCCGCCTCGTCATGGCCGAGAACCTGCTTGCCTCTGCACATGGTGACCTCCTCCAGGCCCGAGATCCTCATGGTTCTCAAGCACCTAACTTGAGAATACCCGTGTCAGAAGGGCGTGGATAGGGACCAACGTCCCAACGTCACCTCTCGAGGCATTCGTCCAGGGACACCTCGTAGCTCCCGTCCCGATGCTGGGGCAGGTGCCGCGAGGAGTATGCGTCCGCGTTCACTCGCACCGACTCCGGACTGACGACACCGTCCCTGATCCGCGCAGGCACCCCGAGCGCCATGGCACCGGCCGGCACCTCTGTCCCGGGAGGCACGACGGCTCCCGCCCCCACCAGGGAGCCGGAGCGGCAGACGACGCCCTCGAGGACGACAGCGCCTGAACCAACGAGCACCAGATCCTCCAGGAGGCAACCCTCCAGGTGCGCCAGGTGCCCGATCACGCAATCGTCTCCGATCCGTGTCTGTCTCACGAGCTGGGTGTGGATGACGGCACCGTCCTGGACCGACGTCCGGGCGCCGATGATGATCGGGCCGTTGTCGGCCCGGATCACGACCCCCGGCCAGACACTGGAGGCCGGTCCGAGGCGGACCTCGCCGATCAGCACCGCTTCGGGATGGATGTAGGCATCCGGGTGGATCCGTGGCCGTTCGTCGCCCAAGGCATAGAGAGTCATGGCGGACATTCAAACAGTGCGACGCAGCGCTCACCTGTGAGGCGACGTGGGCGGCCAGGTGGCGCGGCCGGTCGGCCGGTCGGCCAGCGTTCAGCCGTCGGCGAGCAGCGAGCCGTCGGCGCTGACCGCCACGTGGATCGGCGTGAGGCCCCGCGGGGCCGGTGGGCTGACGACGGCGCCCGTGGTGGGGTCGAATTCCGAGCCATGGCACGGGCACACAATCAGTTTGGCGCCGGGTGCGTACCCGACCGTGCAGCCGGCGTGCGGGCAGATCGCGTCGTACGCCACGAACTGGTCCTTGGTGAGCTGCAACACGAGCCCCGGGTCTCCCGTCGCCGGGTCCGTGAAAGTGGCCGCGCCGCCGACGGGCACCTGGCTGGCCAGGCCGATGCGCTTGCCCGCGGCGGCCGGGGCGGTGGTCGTCGTCGTGGTCGGCCCGGCCGCTGGCGCCGCAGTCGTCGTGGTGGTCCCAGCGCCGCCGCTCGCTCCGGTCGGGGAGAGGGCGGACGTACCCGCCCCCCCGGGGCTTGGCGCACCGCCGACGGCCCGTCCGAGCCCGGCGGCGGCACCGGCGGCAACCGCCCCGATGACCGCGGAGGCGGCGACTGCGGTGCCTCCGAGGACCAGGGTCCGTCGGTCCACTGCGTCGGGCCCCCGCTCTACAAGCTGCCACGCTCGTCGACCAGAAACGGGCAGCGCTCGGACGTCGCAGGGCCGTCCGCCCTGTGCGGCACACGTATCGGCCTCGTAGTTGCCGCAGACCTGCTGCACCAGCTCGAAGCGGATCGGCACCACGGTCGGTGGCCCGCTCTTCTTCTCGGCCGCCACCCTGGCGGCGATCACCCCGTCGAGGGACAGCACGCCACCCGAGCCCGCCAGGAGGAGTGGGATCCAGGCAAACACGAAGACGATGTCGGCACCGGTGTAGTACGGCGAGGAGTGGAAGCTCACTGTCAGGAAGAGGGTCAGCGACAGGAAGATGCCACCAGCAGCCGCCACCCGGGTCCAGAGTCCGAGGAGCGCACCCATCCCGACGGCCAGTTCAGCCAGAGCAATGACAATGCCGATCGGCACGGCGAAGCGGAGGAGGTGGCCCAGGAGCAGGTGCACGGGGCTGATCCTGATGGACGCGATCAGTTGCGCCTGAATGCTGGACGGGCTGTTGGCGTTGAAGAAATTCGGGTTGGCCAGCTTCTGCAATCCGGCGAAGGAAAAGGTGAATCCGAGGAAGGCCCGCAGGGGCAGCAGGGCCCACCCCGAGAGTGCGAACGGCCGCGGCGGCGGGGCGTCGAAGCGCGTTCGCCGTCGGCGGCGCGCACCCGGTCCACCCGGTCCACCCTTCGGTGCGTGTCCGGGGGTGCGGCTCGATGCGACGGGCCGAGTCCGTTGTGCCATGAAGCGATCTCCGATCTCTACGGTGCCCCGAGCAATCGGCACCTAATGACTAGCACGAGCGGGACCTCTGTCCCGGTCGTGCTCAGCCCGTCTGCGGGTGCGTCGGCGTGGTGCCGTTGGCGAGCAGCAGGTCGAAGCCGTCCGGGATGCTGAGCATCCCCGGCGCGGTACCCGAGGTATCGGTGAGCCCGTACTGCCATACGATGCTGTCGTCACGCGGGTCGATGACGACGACGCGGTTGCGGTAGTCGTCGTTCGCCATGATCAAGCCGTTGGGCAGCTGCTCCGCCAGCGACGGCTTCTTGAGCATCCCGTCTCCGGACAGGACGTCGTACTTCCAGACGACGGCGCCCGAGCGGCGGATGGTCAGGATCCGTCCCTCGGCGGGTGGGTCGTAGTCGGCGAGGAGGTAGAGGTTCGACCCAACCTGTTGAGGGTCGGAGGGATAGTTGACGCGTCGGAAGCTGCACGGTCCACACCAGCTGGCCGCCGGGCGTGTACTCGGTGATCCACGATCCGTTGATTTCCGAGACCAGCACGTTCCCGTTGGCGAGGGGAGTGTCGCCGTTGGGGTAGCCCACGCCCGTGGGCGGGTTGTGCACTGCCACCCCGTTGGTGCCGATCTGGCTCAAAGGCGTCCCGCTCGGCGAAATGAAGAGGATCCGGTCGTTCATTGCATCGGCCACCGTGATCTCGCCGTTCTTGAGCAGGTAGGCGTCGTCCGGCTGGTTCAGGTAGCCCGCAGCGGCGCCGGATTTTCCGGGATGGCCGTACTGCCAGAGGATCTTCCCCGACGGGTAACCGATTTCGACAATGGTGTGGTTGTCCTCCTGGTTCGAGATGATCCCGGTCCCCCGGTGGAAGAAGAAGGCGTCGTCGGGGAAGTAGAACCCTCCTGGCGGGGGCGGCATTGTGGCCGAGGGGTACTGCCACTGCAGGTTCCGTGCCGCGTCGATCACCAGGAGCCGGTCGTTGCCCCGGTCGGCGATCAGCAGGTGGCCCTGGTAGGGCGCGCCGGCGGCGGCCCCACCGACCGGTCCGCCGTAGGGGCTGGGCCGCAGGGAGATCACGCTCGCCAGCGACCCCGTCGCCATGCCGGCCTGGTCAATGCCCGACTGCTGGGCCACCTCGCCGCCCACGAGGTACCCGATGGCAGCTTTTCCGGTGCCGACCGTGGCGTACCCGCCGAAGGCGACGGCCTGGGGAAGCAACCCGGCGTCAGCCACCCGGTGGGTGCGCTGGTCGAATTCGTAGAGCTGGGTCAGCGTCTGGCCGCCGCCGGTCTGGCCGCCGGCGATGTAGATGTGTCCGTCGATCACGAAGGCGGCCGCGCCGTACAGTGCCTGGGGCAGGGTGCCGACGATGTGGGCGGAGCGGGTCGCCGGATCGATCTCTTGAATGTCCGCCGTCGCCGTCACTGTGCTGCCGGCGCCGCTGCCCGTCTGGCCCCCGAACGCGAACACGTGGCCGCCGAGCGCGACGACGGCGGGGTAGCGCACAGGCACCGGCAGGTTCGCCACGCTCGTGAAGTGCGTCCCGTCCGTCGTGGTCAGGACGGACGGATCGTAGGTGGTGCCGTCGTAGCCGCCCACGATGTAGACGGTGTGCCCGACGGTGGTGGTGGCGAGGTCCGAGCGGGGCTGTGGCAATTGAGCTGCCACTGCGCCGGCCGCCGCCGCGGCCGCGGCGCCGAGCGACTGCACGGTGGCGAACGTGTTGGGCGAGCCGCCGCCGAAGACGTACGAGGCCGCGCCGATCTGCGCGCCAGCACCGTCGTGGACGACAACGGCGAGCGAGCCCGCTGCCGTGACTGTCCCGCTCGCCGGGTCGAGCCACGACACGGTTTTGAGGGAGTCTCCGTTGGGGGACAGGCCACCGAGAATGCGGAGCCGGCCCCCGACGGCGACGAGCGCTTCACGGGAGAGCGGGGTGGCGAGCTGCCAGGGCTCAATGCCGGCTTCGAGTGACGGGGGCCCAGCGGAGTCGCGTAGGGCCGAGGAACCCGCTGCCGATGCGGTGGTCGGAGCGCCGGTGGCGGCCGTGGTGGTGGTCGACGACGATGTCGAGCTGTGGCAGGAGGAGCGATGGTGGTCGGGGCGCCGGTCGCCGAGGTGGTGGTGACGACGATGTCGAGCTGTCGTGTCGGGGGCGGGGAGCTTCCCGACGCGAGTGTCACCACCAGGGCGGCCACCAACAGGACCAAGGACAGCAGCACCACCGCCCGCCGCCGCCGGATCTGGGTCTGGCGGCGGCGCCGGTTGGCGTGCGCGGAGCGGGACGTGGGTTCGCTCACAACTCCGGGGCCCGGTCAACGGCCAGAATCTGCCATTCGCCTGGCACACCCTTGAGCTCGTGCCGCCCGCGGTCGTCGAAGGTGATGCCCGATCCCACCACGAGGTCGCGCACCGTGCCGGTAACGAGGACTTCGTCGGCACGGGCCAACGCGCTGACCCGCGACGCGACGTGGACGGCCAGGCCGCCGATGTCGTCCCCGCGCAACTCCACCTCGCCGGCGTGCAGGCCGGCACGCAGCTGCAGTCCCGCGTTGCCCGCCGCGCCGCAACATGGCCTCCGCGCAGCGCAGGGCCTGTGCCGGTGCGGCGAAACGGGCCAGAATCCCGTCGCCCATATTCTTGACGAGAGTGCCGTCGTGGCGGGCCAGGAGCCGGCCCACGTTGACGTCGAACTCGTCGAGTACGGCACGCCATTGGCGGTCGCCCACTTCTGCGGCGCGAAGGGTCGAGTCCACAATGTCGGTGAAGAGCACAGCCGCCAGCAGTCGTGTGGCGGCGTGCACTCCACGCGCCCCGGTCACGAATTCCTCCATTTCGTCAATGATGGAGTCGAACTCGCCGGCCCACGGAAGGATGTCGGGCCCCGTCGTGGTGATCAGGCGTGCCCCGGCAATGTGCTCGGACAGGTAACGGCCGTGCTCGCTCAACTGGGCGTAGCTGTCGAGCCGCGCGAACACGAGCACCGGACAGGTGACGGACGGGAGGGTCCAGCGGACGTCGGCGGAGAAGGTCACGAGGTTGAAGGCCTGGGCGGTCGCCGGGCTGGCGCCGCGACGGGCCGCCCGCCCCCACCACTCACGGAAGCCGATCCGGTGGGCCAGGCTCGGGGCGAAGATGGCGATGTCCCGCGGAATGCCGTCCTCGGTCATCGACCCCTCAATACCCGACCCCGTCGCCACCTCCTCGTCGGACGCGCCGAAGCCGTAGTCCTCAGCCCTGCCCACCCGGGCCGTCCCGTTGACGATGATGAGGGAGATCACGCGCTCGGGATGCGTGGCCGCCAGCCACAGGGCGGGCATGGTCCCGCCGGCCGAGGCAAGGACGACAACGCGGTCACATCCGGCCGCGTCCATGACGGCCAGTGCATCGCGTCCCCACCCTTCAATGGACGGATCGGTGTCCGTCGGCAGGGGATCGGAGAGCCCGAGCCCCCCGGCGTCGAAACGGATCAGGCGGGAGAAATCCGCCACCCGCTCGGTGTAGCGCAGCCAGTTTGGCTCGTCGACGGTTTCGTCCACGGAGATCATGAGCCCGCTGTTGAACTCGAGCACGTCCACCGGCCCGTCCCCCGACGCTGCGGGAGCCTGCCCCCAGACCTGGTAGCCGATGTGGACACCGTCCCGGAGCGCGTACTGGGTGAGGGGCGCCTCCATACGTGGTGCAGTCTGCCGTACCGCGGCCCTCGTCGGAGCGGGTTCGGGGAGTGGGGTGTGGGTCCGGCGGGGGCTCAGCGAGAGCCGCGCACGAGACGACCGGGCAGGGCGCCGGTCGGCTCCCCGTGCTCGAACGTCACGGTGCCGGCTTTCAGGGTGGCCACGTAGCCCGACGCCTTCTGGAGCAGCCGGCGTCCGCCCGCCGGCAGGTCGTTCGTGACATAGGGCGCACCGAGCGTGAGGGCGTCGTAGTCAATGAGGTTGAGGTCGGCCAGCGCGCCGGGCTCCACGGTGCCGCGGTCGGCCATGCCGTACAGCCGCGCCGTGTCACGCGTCTGCTTCTGCACCACGTACTCGAGGGGGAGCCGCTCTCCCCGGCTGCGGTCGCGCGTCCAGTGCGTGAGCATGAAGGTCGGCATGGACGCGTCACAGATGGTGCCGGTGTGGGCGCCGCCGTCGGCCAAGCCGAGGAGACCCTGCGGGTGCAGCATCATTTCGCGCACGTGGTCGAGGTCGCCGGTGGCGTAGTTGAGGATCGGGATGTACAGGAGGCCCTGCCCGCCGTCGCGCGCCATCTCGTCGTAGGCCACTTCCAACGCCGTCCGCCCGCTCGCTGCCGCCACACCCGCCAGTGACCGTTCGGGGCCAGGCTCGTAGTCGGGCGGGTTCCCCAAGATGAACGTGCGCTCGTAGGCCTTGGTCATGGCGGCGGCCTGGGCCGGTGACTCAGGCGTCCAGGACACTATGGACTGCCGCACCCCGGGGTCGGCCAGCGCCGCACCGAGCTCGGTCGTCGACCCGCAGCGCTCACGCAGCGCCGCGTAGGCCGGAAAGTCGGAGAACAGGCACAGCGTCGTGTGGTGCCCGGACAGAATGCCCGTCGGGCGCCCCGCGATCTGCGGGAACAACTTGGCCCCCTCGGCGCAGGCCTCGAGCGAGGCGGCCAGTTGTTTGCGCCACAGCTCGGGGTCGTCGTCGGCCTGCAGCAGCACGTACGACACGGGACGGTCGATGGCGGCCGAGAGGCGGCGCATCCAGTCGACCTCCTGCCAAGCGTCCTCGAGCATTTCGCCGGCCGAGCCCAAAGGAGCCAGTTCGAAGACACCCGCACCGGCCTCACCCAGCGCGGAACCGAGGCCGAACAGCTCGTCCTCGGAGGCGAACGTTCCGGGTACCAGCTCCCCGTCGATGGCCCGGTGACCCATGGTGCGAGAGGTGGAGAAGCCGAGCGCGCCGGCCCGGATGGCGTCGAGCACAATGGCCCGCATGGCCGCGATGTCCTCGGCGGTGGCGGCCTCGTTGCGCGCACCCCGCTCGCCCATGACGTAGGCCCGCACGGCCGCGTGAGGCACCTGGGTGCCGACATCGACGGTCCAGCGACGCTTCTCGAGCGCGTCGAGATACTCCGGGAAGGTCTCCCATTCCCATTCGATCCCCTCGGCCAGCGCCGTGCCGGGGATGTCCTCGACCCCTTCCATCAGGCCGATGAGCCAGTCGTGCCGGTCGGGCTGGGCGGGGGCGAACCCGACGCCGCAGTTGCCCATGACAAGGGTGGTGACGCCGTGCCACGACGACGGGGCGAGCTCCGAGTCCCAGGTGACCTGGCCGTCGTAGTGGGTGTGGACGTCGACCCACCCGGGCGTGACCAGCAGGCCATCGGCCTCGAGGATTCGGGTGGCGCCGCCCTGGACCGCGCCCACCTCGGTGATGCGGCCGGAATCGACTGCGACATCGGCGGAACGAGCCGCCACGCCGGTCCCATCGACCAGCGTTCCCCCTCTGACAATCAGGTCATGCACGAGACAATTGTGTCACGCCAGCTTGCGGCCCGCTCACCGCTCGCTGACGTGTCCTGCTTCAGACCTTGGCTTTGCCCAAAATCCGGTTCATTTTCGTGCCGCAGATCGGGCAGGTGCCCTGTGCGGCACGGCGCCCGTTGGCCAACTCGACTTCTTGGCCGTCGAACTCACGCTTCTCTCGGCACTTCACGCAGTACCCCTCGTAGTTAGCCATGGCAACTCCTTCGGTCTGTGATGGCCTTGGACGGGAGTCGAACGTAGCGGGGGGGTTCCCGACATTGGGGGATGGTCGGGCGACCGCAGGCACGATCCGGCGCTAGGGTCGACTCCGTGCCCGACAACGGTGCAGGTCAGGACGGTGACTGGGTCCGCCAAGGAAAGCGCAACCGCGCTGCGCTGGCCGAGACCTGGGGATCGCTTGCCGAGGTCTGCGGCGAGCTCTCCGATACCGAGTGGGCCCTCCCCACCGAGTGTCCCGGATGGGACGTCAAGGACCAGCTCTCCCATCTCATCGGGATTGAGCAGGCGATTATGGGCGAGCCGGCTCCGGTGTGGTCCGAACCTTTCGGGGAGCACGTGAAGAACGACTTCGCAGCAACCAACGAGCCCTACGTGGCGGTGCGGCGTGCCCGGAGCGGGCCGGCGGTCCTGTCCGAGTTCGTGGCCGTGACCACGACCCGGTTGGCCCAACTCGACCGGTTGACCGAGGCCGAGTGGGCCGCCGTCGGCTGGAGTCCCATGGGCCAGGTACCCCATGCCGAATTCATGACGGCGCGGGTCTACGACAGCTGGGTGCACGAACAGGATGTGCGCCGCGCCCTCGACAGGCCGGGTGGAAGCGGGAATGCGGCCTCGGCCATTTCGCTCGGTCGCATTCAGGACGCCATGCCCTTCGTCGTCGGCAAGAAGGCGGGCTGCGCCGAAGGGACGGCGGTCCGTTTCGACGTCTCCGGCCCCGGTGATGACGCACGGGTCTTCACGATCGCCGTCGAGGGGGGCCGGGCCCGACCCGTCGCCGACGGCGTCATACCGGCCGTCACCCTCTCCGTTTCGAGTATCGACTTCACGCGCCTGGGCTGTGGCCGCGCCACTGCCGCGCAGGTGGAGGCGGACGGTGGCATCGGCGTGGACGGCGACGAGCAGGTGGGGCTGTCCGTGCTCGGTGCCATGAACTTCATGTTCTGAGTGGATCTCTTGTCCGCCACCCCCACCCCACGGCTCCGGCGGACCGTGCGCCCCGCTCCCGGCAGACCGTGCGCACTGGGTCCCGGCAGAGCGTGCGCCCCGGCCACGGGACGGCCGGTAGAGTGATCCGCTCGTGATGCGTGCAACAGCAGAGCCAATGGAAGGAAACCTCGTCCGCCTGAGTGTCGAGGTGGACGAGCCCGAGTTCGATCGGGCGCTCGGCGATGTCGTGCGCGCGCTGGCCCAGCAGGTCCGTGTGCCGGGCTTCAGGCCAGGAAAGGTGCCGCGCAAGGTGCTCGAAGCCCGCATGGGCGGCGCCGGCGCACTGCGCGCCGAGGCCTTACGCGAGTCGCTGCCGGACTTCTACGCCCGAGCGGTCGTCGACACAGAACTTGACCCCATCGCCCAACCCGAGATCGACATCACGGGCGGTGAGGACGGCGGCGCCGTGTCCTTCGACGCCGTGGTGGAGGTACGCCCGATCGTTGCCATTCCGGGCTACGACGGGCTGCACGTCACGCTTCCGGGCCTCGCCGTCACCGACGAGGAGATCCAGAGCCAACTCGACCGGTTGCGCGAGAACGACGCGGAGCTCGAGGTCGTGGACCGGCCCGCCATCGACGGCGATCTCGTCACAATCGATCTGCACGGCAACGACGCCACGGGCGCCGAGGTTGTCGGCGTGGACGACTATCTCTATGAGGTCGGTTCGGCCACGGTTGTCCCCGAGCTCGATGGTGAGCTGCACGGTGCCAAGGCCGGTGCCATTGTCGCCTTCGACACGCCCAGTCCCGACGACCCCGACGAGAACGTGGCATTCCGGGTGCTCGTCAAAGAGGTGAAGATCAAGAAGCTGCCGGAGGCCACCGACGAGTGGGCCGCCGAGAGTTCCGAGTTCGACACGGTGGCTGAGCTGCGGGCGGACATCGCCACGCGCATCGGCCGGGTCAAGCTGATGCAGAGCCAGATGGCGCTGCGCCAAAAGACCATCGAAGCCCTGGCCGAGCTGGTCGTCGACGACGTGGTTCCCGAGGTCCTGGTCGATGCGGAGGTCAATGAGCGCCTCCACGACCTCCAACACCGCTTGGAGGCCCAGAAGCTGGGATTGGCCGAGTACTTCCAGGCCACCGGCACGACGCCCGACGAGCTGCTGGGTGCCGTGCGTGTGGACGCCATGGCCGCCGTGAAGGCCGACCTGGCATTGAGAGCCCTGGTCGAGGCCGAGGAACTGACGCTCAGTGACGAGGAGCTCGCTGCCGAGGTAGTGAACATGGCGGAGCGGATGGGAACGACCCCGACCGAACTGCGCCGCCAACTCGACACGGCCGGCCGGACTGGCGCGGTACGCTCGGAACTGCGCAAACAGAAAGCGCTGGAGTGGCTGCTGGACCACGTGGATCTCTTCGACGAAGAGGGCAACCCGATGTCACGGGATGACCTCAAGGTGGATGCCTCGGGAGAGGGCGAAGTCGAGCAAGACGAGGAGAGCGAGTGAAGATGCAGAGTTCGGGGAACCCGATGAAGGCCTACAACTATCTGGTCCCGACGGTGATCGAGTCGTCCAACCGGGGAGAGCGGGCCTATGACCTCTACTCACGGTTGCTGCGTGAGCGCATCATCTTCCTCGGCACGCCCGTCGACGACGCGGTGGCCAACCTGGTCTGCGCCCAGATGCTGTTCCTCGAGTCCGAGGAACCGGACAAGGACATCCACCTCTACATCAACTCGCCCGGTGGTGAGATCACGGCGCTGTTCGCCATCTACGACACGCTGAAGTTCATCAAGGCCGACGTCTCCACCTTCTGCTTCGGGCAGGCGGCATCGGCGGCAGCGGTGCTGCTCGCAGCGGGAGCCAAGGGCAAGCGCTTCGCGTTGCCGCATGCCCGCGTCCTCCTGCATCAGCCCTGGGGCGGCGTCGAAGGACAGGCCAGCGACATCGAACTGCAGGCCAAGGAGATCCTCCGCATGCGGGACCTGCTTTCGGGGATGCTGGCCGAGGACACCGGCCAGACCCAGGAGAAGGTGGCCCGCGACACGGATCGAGACTTCATCATGACGGCAGACGAAGCGGTGACGTACGGAGTGATCGACGAAGTCATCACTGCGCGGACGGTGGCGCCACTCGAGGCCATCGGCGCCGCGTAGGACGAGCTGGCACGGACGGGGAGAGCGATCTGGTGGCGAAGTTCGGAGAAGGCGGGGATCTCGTCAAATGCAGTTTCTGCGGCAAGACGCAGAAACAGGTCAAGAAGCTGATCGCCGGTCCGGGTGTCTACATCTGCGACGAATGCATCGACCTGTGCAACGACATCATCGCGGAAGAGCGTGACGAGTCCACCGAGCTGAGCTTCGAGGACCTGCCCAAGCCCCGGGAGATCTTCGACTTCCTCAACGACTACGTCGTCGGGCAGGAATACGCCAAGAAGATCCTGTCGGTCGCCGTCTACAACCACTACAAGCGCGTGCAGGCCGGCCCGCCGTCAGGCGACGACGGCGTCGAACTGGCCAAGTCGAATATCTTGCTGCTGGGTCCGACCGGCTGTGGCAAGACCCTGCTGGCCCAGACGCTGGCCCGCATGCTCAACGTCCCCTTCGCCATCGCCGACGCCACCGCGCTGACCGAAGCCGGGTACGTCGGCGAGGACGTCGAGAACATTCTCTTGAAGCTCATTCAGGCCGCCGACTACGACGTGAAGCGGGCCGAGACGGGCATCATCTACATCGACGAAATCGACAAGATCGCCCGCAAGAGCGAGAACCCGTCCATCACCCGTGACGTGTCGGGCGAGGGTGTCCAGCAGGCGCTGCTGAAGATCCTCGAAGGGACCACGGCCTCCGTGCCGCCCCAAGGTGGTCGCAAGCACCCGCACCAGGAGTTCATCCAGATCGACACGACCAACATCCTGTTCATCTGCGGTGGCGCCTTCGCCGGGCTGGACAAGGTGATCGAGTCGCGCATCGGCAAGCGCGGCATCGGCTTCCGCGCCGAGGTGCACCGGCAGGACCGAGAGGACGGCGAAATCCTTCGCCACGTGCTCCCGGAGGACCTGATCAAGTTCGGCCTCATCCCCGAGTTCATCGGGCGGCTGCCGGTCGTCAGCGCCGTCTCGCCGCTCTTCAAGGATGCGCTGGTTCAAATTCTCGTCGAGCCGAAGAACGCACTGACCCGCCAATACGAGCGAGTCTTCGCCCTCGACAACGTGGAGCTCGAGTTCACTCCCGATGCGCTCGAGGCGGTCGCCGAACAGGCGCTGTTGCGTGGCACGGGAGCGCGGGGCCTGCGTGCCATCCTCGAAGAGGTTCTGCTCGACGTGATGTACGACCTGCCGAGTCGTGATGACGTGGGCAGGTGCGTGGTGGACCGCTCCGTGGTGCTCGACCGCGTCGCACCGACGCTGGTGCCGCTCGGTGGTGCGCCGGTCAAGTCGACCCGCTCGCGCCGCGCCGCTTCTTAACCGAACCGGAGCCCGTCGCCGTGGAGCAACCGGTGGCACCGCCCTTTGAAGGCCTGGCGGACGCGCTGGCCTGGCTCGACAGCCATATCGACTTCGAGTCGAACATGCCGCGGCGCCGTGCCGTGCCGACCTTGGACCGCATGCGGGCACTCATGTCGCTGCTCGGTGAGCCCCAGGACTCCATCCCGTCCATCCACATCACGGGCACGAACGGCAAGGGATCAACGACGGCCATGGCGACGTGGCTCCTCATGGCCAAGGGCCTCAGCGTCGGGACCTACACGAGCCCCAATCTTCATGTCGTCGGCGAGCGCCTGGCCCACAACGGGGAACCGATCAGCGACGCCGTCCTGACGGACGTCCTCACGGAGCTGGCGCTGCTCGAGCCGTTGCTCCCCGAGCGCCCGACCCGATTTGAGCTGCTCACGGCCGCCGCCCTGGCCTGGTTCTCCACCGAGGCGGTCGATGCCATGGTCGTCGAGGTGGGTCTTGGCGGCACGTGGGACTGCACCAATGTCGTCCAGGGCGACGTGGCGGTGCTCACCAATGTCAGCTTCGACCACACGGACGTCCTCGGGCCCACCCTCGAGGGGATAGCGACGGACAAGGCGGGCATCATCGAGCCGGGCAGCAGGGTTGTCGTGGGGGAGATGGCTCCTGAGCTGGCGGACATCGTCACGAGTAGGGCGCACGAGGTCGGGGCCGCCTCGGTCTGGGTGTCCGGGCGTGACTTCGGCTGTGCAGTCCAACCGCGTCGCCGTCGGCGGGCGCCTCGTGACCTTGTGGACGCCGGGTGGACGCTACGAGGACATCCTCGTCCCATTGCATGGTGCGCATCAGGGCCTGAACGCCTCGGTGGCGCTGGCGGCGGTCGAGGCCTTCTTCGGAGAACCACTCGCTGCCGATGTGGTGGAGGAGGGACTGGCCGCGGTGCGCGTGCCCGGTCGTCTCGAGGTACTGGGTCGGCGCCCGCTGTTGCTCGTCGACGGCGCGCACAATGCGGCGGGCATGGCAGCACTGGCCAACGCGTTGGCGGAGGAATTCGCGGTCGACGGTACGGCGGTGGCGGTGGTGGGGATGCTGTCGGGTCGTGACCCGTCAGCCATGCTCGCTCCGCTGGCCGCTGCGGGAGTCTCCACCAGTCATCGCCTGCGAACCGGACTCACCGCGCGCCATGCCGGTCGCCGCGGTGTCCGAGGCAGGCCGCGCACTCGGTCTGTCCGTGTACGAGGAACCGAACGTCACCGACGCGGTGCGCGTCGCACGCGGCATGGTCGACGCCGACGGGCTGGTCGTCGTGGCCGGGTCGCTGTACGTCGTCGGCGCCGCCCGGGCCGATGCCTTGGCGGCGTCCGTCCCGTGGGAGGAAGCGGGTCGCTGAGCGCGATCGGGATCCGTCCCCAGGGTTGTGTAGTGTCCACCCCTCGTGGACCGCACCCTTGTCATTGTGAAGCCCGACGGCGTCGAACGAGGCCTGGCAGGCGAAGTACTCAGCCGGCTGGAGCGCAAGAAGCTTCGCCTGGTGGCCGCCGAACTCCGGACCATCACCAAGGAGATCGCCGAGACCCATTACGCGGAGCATGCCGAACGGCCCTTTTTCGGCGATCTGGTCGCCTTCATCACCCGCTCGCCCGCGCTCATCATGGTCGTGGAGGGCCCGAAGGACACCTTCGCCGTCGTGCGGCTGATGATGGGCACGACGAACCCGGCCGAGGCCGCCCCAGGCACCATTCGGGGGGACCTGGCGATCGAGACGACCGAGAATCTCGTCCACGGTTCTGACTCGCACGAGTCGGCCGCAAGGGAGATCGCACTCTTCTTTCCTGGCCTGTCCGCCACATAGCGGAGGGCCGCCGGCGGCCAACAGCAGCGTCATAGCAGGTAAGATCGCCGTTCTGCGGCATACGCCTTGTGGACCCCTCCGGAGTCCCATAGCCTGTGGGCGCACCAACACGGATGCCGGCTCTCGCCGGTGTCCATCAGGATTTTCTCGGGAGAGCTCCAACTATGGCCGAAAATCGTCTTTCCCTCCTTGGTCGTGACATGGCTGTTGACCTTGGAACTGCCAACACGCTGGTGTACGTCCGTGGCCGCGGCATCGTGCTGAACGAGCCGTCGGTCGTCGCAGTCGACATCAAGGACGGGCGACCGCTCGCCGTGGGGGCCGAGGCAAAGCGGATGATCGGCCGAACACCGTCGAATATTCAGGCGATCCGACCCCTCAAGGACGGCGTCATTGCCGACTTCGAGATCTGCGAGAAGATGCTTCGTTACTTCATCCACCGCGTGCACCAGCGCCGCTTCGCCAAGCCGCGCATGGTGATCTGTGTCCCGTCCGGCATCACAGGGGTGGAGCGCCGCGCGGTCATGGAGGCGGCCGAGTACGCCGGAGCCAGGCGTGCCTACATCATTGAAGAGCCCATGGCCGCTGCCATCGGCGCGGGACTCCCGGTGCATGAGCCCACCGGCAACATGGTGGTCGATATCGGTGGTGGGACGACGGAGGTGGCTGTCATCTCCCTCGGCGGCATCGTCACGAGTCAGTCGGTGCGCATCGGCGGCGACGAGCTCGACGAGGCAATCGTCTCCTTCGTGAAGAAGGAGTTCAGTCTTGCGCTCGGGGAGCGCACCGCAGAAGAGATCAAGATCACGCTCGGTTCGGCCTATCCGCTGGAGCAAGAGCTGCACGCGGAAATTCGCGGCCGCGACCTCGTCAGCGGCCTTCCGAAGACGATCGTCGTTTCCACCGAGGAAATCAGGCGTGCGATTGAGGAGCCGGTGTCCGCCATCATCGACGCCGTGAAGGTCACGCTGGACCGGACGCCACCGGAGCTGGCGGCGGACATCATGGAGCAGGGGATCGTCCTGACCGGTGGGGGAGCCTTGCTGCACGGACTCGAGTCCCGCCTGCAGCACGAGACCGGTATGCCCATTGTCGTGGCCCGCGACCCGCTGAACTGCGTCGCCATCGGCAGTGGCCAGTGCCTGGAAGAGTTCGAAGCGTTGAAGCGGGTGCTGATCACCACTTCCACTCGCTGATCGATCGACCGGTTTCTCCTGGGTGGCCCGGTCCCGGCGGTCTCGCCGTACCCTGACGGTCATCGTCCTCCTCGTCCTCTCGCTTTCCCTCATTTCGCTCGACCAGAACGGCCGGACCCACAGCCTGACGTCGGGGATCAAGTCGGTCGCCAACGATGTGTACTCGCCGCTGCGACAGGGCGTCCTCGACGTCATCAGCCCGATCGGGAACTTCTTCGCCGGCGCCTTCAATTACGGGTCAGTCCAGGCACAGAACGAACGCCTGCAGCGCACGATTGGCCAGCTGCGGGCGGCCCAACTCGAACAGGGCTTCGAGAAGTCCCAACTGCGCGAAATCACCGCATTGCAGAACCTGCCCTTCCTGCAGTCGCTGCCGACGGTCACGGCGGAGACAGTCGACTCGTACACGTCGAACTTCACCGCAACCATCACCCTGGACAAGGGCCGCGACGACGGGGTCGATGTCGGCTATCCGGTCGTCGGGGCGGGTGGGCTGGTCGGGCATGTGATCCAGTCCTTCCATCACACGGCCACCGTCCAGCTGGTCACTGACGGGCAGTCGAAGGTGGGAGTGACGTTCGGCAACAACAACCAATACGCGGGGATCGTGGACGGGCAGGGTCCGTCGAGCTCCATGACAGCTGATCTGGTGACGCCACATACGCCGCTGCACAAGGGCGAGGTGATGTACACGAGCAGTCTCGAGGCCGCCGCCTTCCCGCCGGGCATCCCTGTGGCCACTGTGCGCAGCTTCCATACGGCGGCCGGAGCCAGCCAGGAGACGATTCACGTCGACCCGGCCGCTGACCTCAGCCAGTTGGCTTACGTCGACGTCGTGCAGTGGGTGCCGAACACGTGACAGGCCGCTCCATGCTCAGGGTGGCGTTGGTCATCTTCATCGTGTTGATGGTCCAGCAGACCGTCATGGTGGCGTTGCGGATCGACGGGGCCCATCCCGACCTGCTCTGGTTGTTGCCCATCACGGCCGCCCTGCTCGATGGTCCCGAAACGGGGGCAATCGTCGGTTTCTGGTCCGGACTGGCCTTCGACCTGGTACTCCCCACGCCGTTCGGCCTATCTGCCCTGGTCGCATGCGTGCTCGGCTACGCCGTGGGTTCCCTGACGACGGCGGCCGACCCTCGGGCCACCTGGCTCAAACCGGTGGCCGCGGCCGCGGGGAGCGTCGGAGCGGACATGCTGTTCGCCGTGCTCGGAGCAATTCTCGGACAGGGAGAGATGGTGAAGGTGAACTTCGTCTCCCTCATATTGGTCGTCGGCATCTCGAGCGTGATCTTGGTACTCCCCGTGAACAGGCTGATGCGCTGGGCCCTGACCGGGGAGAGCAATCGCCGCTCCCTTGTGCCGGCCCAGGCTGACAGCAGGATCTGGTGAAGCGGACCCTTCGCCATCCGATTCGCGGGGACCGGCTCCATCCGAAGCCGTCCACACGCTCCGCCAAGCGCGGCAACTGGCGGGGAAACACCAGCGGCCCGCGGATGCGACCCCGCAAGAGCGTCAACGTGGCCTCCATTGTGGGCTCGCCCGAGGAAGAGGAGGCCCGTCCCAACCTCCGCCTGCGCATCGTCGGGGTCGTCGTCCTGCTCCTCTTCGGAGTCCTCGTTTTGCGGCTCTGGACGCTGCAGGTGGTCGAGGGGAAGAGCTACGCCGCTGCCGTGACCCGTAACCAGGTGCGCGTGGTGAGTGTGGCCGCCCCTCGCGGGGAGATCGTCGACCGCAGCGGGACGGTGCTCGTCTCGAACACCCCGCAACAGGAAATCCTGCTCTCGCGTGCTGAGGCAACGTCGAACCCCGCCATCGTCGGCATGGTGGCGGCGCTCGTCGGTCAGACGCCCAAGCAGGTACAGGACTCCATCAACAACAATCAGTACAGCCCGTACGAACCCGTGCCGGTCGCCGTCGGCGTGTCGCAGGACACGGTGCAGTTCTTACAGACACACCAGTCGGAGTACCCGGGCGTGACCGTGCAGACGGTGGCGCAGCGGACCTACCCCCAGGGCGGGACGACGGCCACCCACGTGCTCGGCTACGTCGGGGACATCACCAGCAACTATCTGGCCGCTCATCCCAACGATGGGTACACCCAGGGCAGTCAGATCGGCGTCTCGGGGATCGAGGCCCAGTACGAGCCGTATCTGAAGGGCGTGACCGGGCGCCAGGCTCTCTCGGTGGACGCCGGCGGCGACGTGGTCGGCACCTTGAGCTCTACGGCTCCACAGATCGGTGACACCGTGGTCCTCAACATCGACACCGGATTGCAGCAGGCGGTCCAGAATGACCTCCAGGCCCAGATTCTGGCCGACCGTAAGACACCGGACCAGGTCGACGGGGGAAAGCTGCCACCGGCGATCAACGGGGCGGCCATAGTGATGAACCCCCAGAACGGCCAGGTGCTCGCTTTGGCTTCCTATCCCACTTATGACCTCAACGAGTGGGTGGGCGGCATCTCGTCGGCGAATTTCACTTCGCTCCAGCAGAGCGGCGCCGAGAACAACAACGCCATCGAGGGTCAGTACACACCCGGATCGACCTTCAAGTTGATCACGGCGACCGCAGCGCTCCAGGACGGGCTGATCGGGCCCACCACGCCATACGTGGATTCTGGGACCTTCAAGATCCAAGGTTGCCCGGCTCCCGGGGTCAACAACGACACCGGCTGTACGCTGCATGACGACCCGGGCGACACCGGGGGCACCTACAACGTTTCGGGCGCCCTGACGGCGTCGAGCGACTCGTACTTCTACAACTTGGGTGAGATGTTCTGGGAGCAGCAGGCCAAGTTCGGGACAACTACCCGATTCAGAACGAGGCGACCGCCTATGGCGAAGGAACGATCACGGGGATCGACCTCCCGGGCGAGGCGGCGGGCCGCGTCGACAGTTATCTGATCGCGGGCCAAGCTGCATGCGGAAGCACCGAAAGCCTTCCCGTACGCCGCCTCGTGGTTCACCGGCGACAACATCGAAATGGCCTTCGGCCAGGGCGAGACGGTGCTGACGCCCATTGAGCAGGCGACGGCGTACTCGACCTTTGCCAACGGCGGGACCCGTTATGCCCCTGAAGTGGCCTCCGAGGTCGTCGATCCGGCGACCGGCAAGGTCGTGAAGAAGATCGATCCGGAGGTGACCGGCCACGTGACGATCTCACCGGCCAACTACAGCGCCATGCTCCAGGGTTTCGAAGGGGTCATCTCGAGCAGGAGCGGGACGGCGTATGCGGACTTCCAGGGTTTTCCGGCTTCGTGGAACCTGGCCGGCAAGACTGGCACTGCTTCGAATCAGGCCGGCCTTGAGCCGAACAGCTGGTTCGTCGCATTCGGTCCCAACCCCAACCCGCAGTACGTCGTCCTCGCCGTGATCGACCAGGGGGGCTACGGCGCGCAGGCGGCGGCGCCCCTCGTGCGGAACATCTTCGACTACATCCTCGCCAATCCCGAGGCCGCAACGGTGAAGACGCCGACCCCGAGCGATCCGGCCACGCAGACGACGCCCACGACCAACCCGCCGGCCGGGACGCCGACCACCACCACGACGACCACGGCGCCGAAGTCGGGGACGACGAGCGGTTCGAGCACCACGACCTCCACCACAACGGGCGGAGGGTGAGCGTCCCGTAGGGTTAACGGCAATGGAGACCCTCTGGCCGCAGATCGAACGCATCCTGCCCACGGTGTCCAAACCGGCCCGGTATATCGGTGGTGAGCAGGGGTCGGTGTACCCCGAGCACGCCGCTGGGGCCGTCGCCTGGTTGCTTCTCTATCCCGATACCTACGAGATCGGGTTGCCGAACCAGGGCCTTCAGATCCTCTACGAGATCCTCAACGAGCGACCCGATGCCCTCGCTGAGCGGGCCTATGCCCCCTGGGTCGACATGGAGGCCGCCATGCGGGCGGCGGATATACCCCTTTTCAGCGTCGAGCAGCATCTGCCTGCAGCCGCCTTCGACGTGTTGGCCTTCAACCTGTCGGCCGAGCTCGTCTACACGAATCTCGTCAACATGATCGACCTGGCGGGCCTTCCGCTGCACGGCGCGGACCGTGGGGACGCCGATGCACTGGTGCTGGCCGGAGGTCATTGCGTCTTCAACCCCGAACCCCTGGCGGACTTCGTGGATGCATTCGTCCTTGGTGACGGCGAGGAGGCGGTCGGGGAGATCAATGAGGTCATGGCCGGCTGGCTGCACGAGTCACCTCCAGGGGGACGTGACCGGGCCGCACTCCTGCATTCGCTGGCGAGACTGGACGGGGTCTACGTGCCTGCGCTCTACACGGCGTCATACGAGAGCGGGAGGCTGGTCTCGACCAGGCCCATCGATCCCGACGTTCCGACCGAGGTCTCGAAGCGGACCATCAGCGACTTGGCCGATTGGCCGTATCCCGCCCGCCCTCTTGTCCCGCTCACGGAGGTGGTCCACGACCGCCTGAACGTCGAAGTGTTCCGCGGCTGCACGCGGGGCTGCCGTTTTTGCCAGGCGGGCATGATCACGCGGCCCGTGCGCGAGCGGCCTGCCAGCCAGGTGCGCGACATGGTGCGGCGCGGGCTCGAATGGAGTGGTCACGACGAGGTGGCGTTGACCTCCCTGTCGTCGGCTGACTTCTCTGGCATAGAGGGCACGGTGCGCGACATCGTCGAGGATCCAGAACACGGCGGCCGGGTTTCAGTGAGCCTTCCGTCGCTGCGAGTGGATGCGTTCACAGTGGGGACGGCAGCCGAAATACAAAAGGTGCGCCGCACGGGGCTGACGTTCGCTCCGGAGGGTGGGACGTGGCGGATGCGCACGGTCATCAACAAGCTCATCACCGAGGAGGATCTGTACAGCGCCGTCGACGCTGCCTTCAGCCAGGGCTGGCGGCGGGTCAAGCTCTACTTCCTGATCGGACTCCCAACGGAGCTCGACGAAGACGTGCTCGGGATCGCACAGCTCGGCGCACGATGCGTCGAGATCGGGAGGAAGTACCACAAAGGCGTGACGGTGGTCGCGTCCGTGGGCGGATTCGTCCCGAAACCGCACACACCCTTCCAGTGGTTCGGCCAGGACACGGTGGCGGAGCTCGAGCGCAAGGTGGCCCTGCTGCGCGACGAGGCCCGTCGCACGCGTGGCCTCACGATCCGCTGGCACGAGCCGGCGGCGTCGGTCGCTGAGGGGTTGGCCAGCCGGGGCGACCGGCGCATGGGTCCTGTAATCGAACGGGTGTGGCGTGCCGGGGGCACCTTTCAAGAGTGGTCCGAGCGCTTCGATCTTTCCCTGTGGGAGGCCGCCCTGGCCGCCGAGGGGCTCAGCGTCGAGGAGGTGTGCCACCGGGACCGGGACGGGGACGAGGCTCTCCCTTGGGATCACATCTCCGCTGGTCTCCACCGGGACTTCCTCTGGGGAGACTGGCAAGATGCGTTGGCCAGCGTGGCCGTCGAGGACTGCCGCTGGACTCCGTGTTACGACTGCGGGGCGTGCACCGGCTTCGGGCTGGAGCACGTGGTCGCCTCGCCGGTCCCCCCCGCTGGCGGGAGCCAGGGCACGGGACAGGATCTCAGCGTCGGGGACCGCATTCCGGTTCGACTGGTCAGCCGTGTTCCCTGATGGCCAGCGCCGACTCCGGCTGCGTTTCACCAAGCAGGGGAAGATCCGCTTTACCAGTCATCGGGACGTGGCCCGCATGTGGGAACGGGCGTTGCGACGGAGCCGGCTGCCGCTGGCGTATTCACAGGGTTTCGTCCCGCATCCGCTGGTGAGCTTTGGCCTTGCTCTGCCGACGGGGTGCGAATCGCGTGGCGAATACCTTGACCTGCGCCTGGAGGCGGCAGAGCCGGGCGAGATCCCGGTCCCGGATCTGCCGGCGGCGCTGAGCGAATTGCTGCCTGAAGGGATCGCCGTCGAGGCGGCGGCGCTCATCGGAGAAGCGGAGGGTTCGCTCCAACAGGAGGTAGCATCGTGTGACTGGGAGCTGGAGGTGCTCGGAGTGCGTGATGTGGAGCTGCAGGAGCGAGTGGAACTGATGCTCGCTGCTCCCATGCTCACCGTCATACGGGAGCGGAAGGGTCGTCAAGCCGAGGACGACATCCGCCCAGCTATCCGATCCCTGTCCTTCACCAGCACCAACGGTCATCTTCGGGCGGAACTGGCCACGCACCCGCGTGGCGTCCGCCCAGGGGACCTTGTAGCGGCCCTGGGCGCACCTGCGGTGCCCGGACGGGCCTGTCGAACGCATCAATGGATCGAACGCGATGACGCCCGGTTCGAGCCGCTCCCCGTGAGCGCACTCGGAGCCGATGGCGACGCGACACAGCACGCGAGGAGGGCTTTCCCTCATGTCCGAGACGGAAATCAATCACAGCCCGGAGGGTCATCCCCCGGAGCCAGCGGGGGGCGGCAGCAGCTCTAGCCCTCCAGAAGCGCCGCGGCCCGGGCCCCGGGTGAAGCCGAAGATTGGCGACACCAGGCCGGCCCCTGCCGTCGCGGCATCGCCGGCTCCCAAGGTGGATGCGCCGGTTGTGCCGCTGCGGCGACCCGAGGCTGGCGCCCCCAAGGCCAGTCCGCCCGACGAGACCGAGCGGGCTGAGGCTTCCAGCGAGAGCGCCGACAGGCAGGGACGTAGCCGGCGTCGGTCCGGGCGGGACCGGAAATCGAAGCAGGTGGGTCGGTACCTGGTTTGTGTCCACGTCCAGCCGGATATGACCCAGATCGCCATGCTCGAGGGTCGCTCGCTGGTGGAGCACTACGTCTCCCGGGTCGCTGACGACACCAATCAGATCGACGGCAACGTCTACAGGGGTCGGGTGCAGAACGTCCTCCCCGGCATGGAGGCGGCGTTCATCGACATCGGGATTCCCAAGAACGCAGTCTTGTACCGGGGTGACGTGCGCTACGACCGGGAGGACATCGAGGGTGGCGCCTCCCAGCAGGCGAGGATCGAGGACGTACTCAAAGCAGGTCAGACGATTTTGTGCCAGGTCACCAAGAACCCCATCGGGGCCAAGGGTGCCCGCCTGACCCAGGAGGTCTCCCTCCCGGGGCGGTTCGCCGTCCTGGTGCCGAACTCGACCGCTTTCGGCATCTCGAAGCGGCTGGGCGACAACGAGCGGCGCCGGCTGCGCCGCATCATCGACGAGGTGAAGCCGGCTGGGCACGGCATGATCGTGCGCACGGCCGCCGAGGGGGTGTCGGCCGAGGAGCTCCAACGCGACGTCACGACGCTGCTCGAACAGTGGAACCAGATTGAAGCCGAGGCCAAGCGCTCGGACGCTCCGGGTCTTCTCTATCGCGAGCCCGAGCTCTCGGTCCGGATCCTGCGCGAAGAGCTCAGCGGGGAGTACCGGGCCGTGGTGATTGACGACCGGGCCCTCTTCGAGCAGGTGCGGGATTACGTGCGGGCCGTCAGCCCCGAGCTCTCCGACCGGGTCGAGTACTACGACCCTGAGCTGGAGGGTCTGCCTATCTTCGAGCGCTACCACGTGCATGAGCAGCTGCACAAGGCTCTCGATCGCAAGGTCTGGCTGCCCTCGGGGGGCTCCCTGATCATTGAGCGCACGGAGGCGTTGACCGTCATCGACGTAAACACCGGCAAGAACGTCGGCAAGACGAACCTGGAAGAGACCGTCTACCGGAACAATCTGGAGGCCGCAGAGGAGGTGGCCCGTCAGCTCCGGCTCAGGGATATCGGCGGCATCATCGTCATCGACTTCATCGACATGGAGATCCGCGAGAACCGGGACAAGGTGGCGGCCGCCCTCCGCAATGCCCTGGCCCGCGACAAGACCCGGACCCAGGTCTTCGACATTTCCGAGCTGGGACTGGTCGAAATGACCCGCAAGAGGGTCTCGGAGGGCCTGCTCGAGACACTGTCGACCGAGTGCGCCGTCTGTGGTGGCCGGGGCGTGACCCTGGACGACTCGGTCCTGCGCTAGGATTTCGCCCTTATGTATGCCGTCATCAGGTCCGGAGGGAAGCAGGAACGAGTGGCTGAGGGCCAACGCGTCCGCGTAGAGCTGCTTGGGCAGCCCATTGGCGCGGAGGTGTCGCTCGAGCCCGTCCTCGTGGTCGATGGCGCAACCGTGCTGGCCACGCCGGCGCAGCTGGCGGGCGCATCGGTGACGGCCAAGGTCGTTGGCGAGGAAAAAGGTCCCAAAATCAACGCCATGACCTACAAGAACAAGTCCAACCAGCGTCGGCGGTGGGGACACCGCCAGCACTACGCCACGCTGGAGATCACCGCCATCACGGCGGTCGGCTGAATCTCAGGAGCTCGAGACCATGTCAAAGACAAAGGGCGGCGGGTCCACCCGAAACGGACGCGATTCCAATGCGCAGCGCCTCGGCGTGAAGTGCTTCGACGGTACCGCTGTCACCGCCGGGTCGATCATCGTGCGCCAGCGGGGGACCAAGGTCTACCCCGGGGTGAACGTGGGCCGTGGTGGCGACGACACCCTCTTCGCCACGGCAGAAGGAGTGGTGAAGTTCGGCCAGCGCCGGGGCCGCAAGCACGTCAGCGTGCTCACCGACTGAATCCTCCCCGCGCCTGAGTTCAGGCGCGCTGGTGCAACTCGATTGCATTTCCCCAGGGGTCGACGGTGAATGCCTGTTGGCGACCCGTTGCGCCCACTGCGACCGGGTCACTCACTTTGAGGCCTCGGGCCCGTAGCTCGGCCACCGCCGCGCCGATGTCTTCGAACGTGAGGGCGAAGTGCTGGCCCAAGTTGTGAGGCACCGGAGCCTCAATCAAATGCACCTGTTGGCCGTTCGCGAGGTCGAGCCATGCTCCCGGGAAGCCGAAATCCGGGCGGGTGAAGTTCTGCACCAGACCCAATGTCTCGGTGTAAAACGTTATGCCGGCGGGCACGTCGCTGACGTTGATGGCGACGTGGTCGACGCCGGTCGGCGCTACGGGTTCGCTCATGCCAGCGAGCCTACGACGTGGCGCACAATGGCGGCCACGGCAGGAACCGCTTTTGCGCCGACGTCGGAGATGTCAGCGGTGTCGATCGTGGAATGGACGGACGCGGCCGGATTGGTGATCAAGGCCAATCCCAAGATCTCGACTCCGGCTTGGCGGGCCGCGATGGCCTCGAGCGCCATGGACATCCCGACGACGTCGGCCCCCGCTGAGCGGAGCATGCGGATTTCGGCGGGAGTCTCGAACTGGGGGCCCGGCAGCTGGGCGTAGACGCCTGCGCTGGTAGACAGGACCGGAGCGGCGGGGTCCGGGGTTGACAGGGCCAGAGCCCGGAGCCGGGGGCTGTAGGCAGCGGTCATGTCCACGAATTCGGGCCCGCTCAGAGGAGTACGCCCGGTGAGGTTGAGGTGGTCCTCCACGACCATGATCGTGCCGGTGCCGAGATCGTCCCGGATGCCTCCTGCGGCGGCGGTGAGGATGACAGTGTGGCAACCGGCGGCAATGGCCGTACGCAGGGGATGGGCCGCTTCCGCAGCTGTGCGGCCCTCGTACAGGTGGCAGCGGCCCCCGAGGACGAGGATCCGGAGGCCGCCGTGGTCGACCGACCAGGCGCGGGCGCGGTGTCCACCCGCCGTATAGGGCGGAAAGAAGGGCAGCGAATCAAGCGGCACCGACCTTTCGCCCGCCTCCAGGGCCTCGGCGGTGCCCGAGAGCCCGCTGCCGAGCACCACCAGGACGTCGTGGTGGTCGATCCCCAGATGGCGGGCCAATTCCCGGGCGCTGTGTTCCGCCCGGTCGGCGGCAGCCTCCATGGGGCGATCGTAGAGGGTCACTCGCGTTGCGGCGCGTAACATCACCCCGACATGCCCTCGCCGTCCGCCACCATCGCCCTCCACCCGCTCGCACCTGTCTCGGCAGACGAGATCACCGCCGCCCGTGAGGTCGTCTTCGCGAGTGGCCGGGCCGACGTTCCCCCCGAGGCGTTGCGCTTTGCCTATGTCGGCCTCTGTGATCCTCCCAAGGAAATGGTGCGCTCGGTCGATGCCGGCCAGGACGTCGTCGTCGACCGGCGGTTGCGTCTCGTCCTGCTGCAGGGTCCGGTCGCCGATGTAGTCGAAGTCATCGTCTCGGTGACCCGGGGTGAGATCGACCGTTGGGAGATCGTGCGTGACGTACGCCCGCCGCTCCAAATGGAAGAGTCGATCATGGTGCTTGCTGCGTTGCACAAGCATCCCGAGTGGAATGCGGCCCTGGACCGTCGCGGTGTGACGGACCGCTCAATGGTGCAGATCGACCCCTGGCCCGCCGGCACCTTCGGTCTCGGCCACGAAGAGGGGCGGCGTATCACTCGCTGTTTGGCCTACCTGCGGGAGTCCAAAGAGGACAACGGATATGCCCGCCCGCTTGAGGGCCTCCTTGCCTTCGTCGACATGGGTCGGGGGGAGGTGCTCGAAGTGGTCGACCTCGGGGTCGTCCCCTTCCCGTCGGAGCACGGCAGCTATTACCCCGAACACAACGGGCCACTGCGTACCGATCTCAAGCCGTTGGAGATCATTCAGCCCGAGGGACCGAGCTTTGAGGTGGACGGCAACCTGGTGCGGTGGCAGAAGTGGTCGCTACGGATCGGCATGGATCCGCTGGAGGGTCTTGTCCTCTGGACCGTCGGGTACGAGGACGGCGGTCGCACTCGTCCCATTGTGTACCGGGCCTCGGTGAGTGAGATGGTCGTGCCCTACGGGCACCCCGGCCCGATGCATGCCTGGAAGAGCGCATTCGACGCCGGCGAATGGGGTCTGGGTCGCATGGCCAACTCGCTGACGCTCGGCTGCGATTGCCTGGGGGAGATCCGCTACTTCGACGACGTGTTTGCCGACGAGCGGGGGAAGCCCCGAACGCGCCCCAATGCCATCTGCATGCACGAGGAGGACTACGGCATCCTCTGGAAGCACGTGGACATGGTCTCCGGACGGACCGAGGTGCGTCGATCGCGACGCCTGGTGGTGAGTTCAATCGCCACCGTCGGGAACTACGAGTACGGCTTCTACTGGTACTTCTACCTCGATGGCACCATGCAGCTCGAGGTGAAGCTCACCGGCATCATGTCGACCATGGCCGTTGGCGACAGCGGCCCCGGAAATCACGCCAGGATGATTGCGCCCGGTCTGGCGGCACCGTTCCATCAGCACCTCTTCAACGTCCGTCTCGACATGCAGGTCGATGGACCGAACAACGAGGTGTACGAGGTCGACGCCGTGCCCACCGGCTCGCCTGGCAGCCCAGAGAATCCGTGGGGGAACGCCTTCGGCACGACGATGACATTGTTGGAGAGCGAGTTGGCGGCCCAACGGGACGTCGACGCGTCGCGCAGCCGGTCCTGGCGCATTGTCAACCGCTCACGTCGTAACGGCCTCGGGGAGCCGACCGCCTACAAGTTGCTGCCGGGCCCCACGCCGACCCTCTTGGCGGACCCGGGTTCGAGCGTGGGGCGGCGGGCCGCCTTCGCATCACACAATCTCTGGGTGACGCCCTTCGATCCCGAAGAGCGCCGAGCGGCCGGTGACTATCCCAACCAGCATCACGGGCACGCCGGCCTTCCGACCTGGACCGCCGCGGATCGTCCGATCGTCGACACAGACGTCGTGCTGTGGCACTCCTTCGGCGTCACGCACATACCGCGGCCGGAGGATTGGCCCGTCATGCCAGTCGAATACACAGGCTTCACCTTGCTTCCATCCGGGTTTTTCGATCGAAATCCCACGCTCGACGTGCCACCTTCGCCTGCCCATTGTCATGACTGAGCAGCGCGCCGTCGCCCATCAACCCCAGGAGTACCACCCGCCCGTAGAGGAGTACCTCGAAACGATGCTTTCCCTGTCGGAGGAGGGCGTGCCGGTGATCCAAGCCCGCATTGCGGAGCGACTGGGCAGATCCGCCCCCTCCGTCTCCGAGATGCTGGACCGCTTGCGCGAGGACGGGTATGTCACGCGGGAGGGCCGCCGGTTGTCGCTGACCGAGAGCGGACAGGCCCTCGCCGAGAAGGTCGTGCGCAAACACCGCCTGGCTGAGCGCCTCCTGGTCGATGTGATCGGGCTCGAGTGGCACAAGGTCCACCGGGAAGCGGGACGGTGGGAACACGTGATCTCTGACGATGTCGAGGCTCGGCTCGTGGAGTTGCTCGGCGACCCGGCGACCTGCCCGCATGGAAACCCGATTCCGGGGTCACGCTCGCCGGCCTCCTCCGCGCCGGTGCGACCGCTGACCGAAGTGGACGCCGGTCAGCGGGTGCGGCTGTTCCGGATCACCGAAGAGGTGGAATCGAATCTGGGCTCCCTGACGCTGCTCGACGAGGGGGGATTCATACCGGGCGTCGTGGCGACGGTCGGAGATCGCGATCCTGAAGGCAACATTGAGGTCACGGTGGAGGGTGGCCCCGGAGCCATCCGGGTCTCACGAGAGCTCTCAGACCGGCTGTTCGTCGGCGCCCCGTGACCCTACGGCTTGAGGCCGACGCTGTCTTCACCGTCGACAGCGCTGACGCGGTCCTGGCCCCGGGCGCTGTCGAGATCGAGGACGGTCTCATCTCGTGGATCGGGGATCCCTGGCAGGTCCCCCCTGCTTCGGGCACTGAAGTCCGGCAACTCGGTGGCCTCGTCATGCCAGGGTTGGTCAACTGTCACGGCCATACACCGATGGCGCTGCTGCGGAGCGCAGGTGACGGGCTTCCTCTCGACCGTTGGTTGCACGAGTCGATCTGGCCTCGCGAAGCACGGCTGGAAGATGAGGACGTCTACTGGGGCATGCTTTTCGGGGCGACCGAGCTGCTCTGCAACGGCGTGACGACGACGTGCGAGCAGTATCGCCATCCTTCGGCTGTCGTGGATGCGGTGGTCGAGGCGGGGATCCGCGCCGTGTACACGCCTGCAATCTTCGACGTGCCGGATGCCGCACCCGGCAACACCTGGGAGGCATTGCTGGCCGCTGCCTGCGAGCTGGGGGACGCGGTCGCCGGGAAGCACGAGCGCCTCCAGATGGGGTTCGGGCCCCATGCTGCGTACACCGTGCCACCGGAGGGCCTGAAAACCATCGCCGCCGAGGCCCGGGCACGCGACGCGTTGCTGCAGATCCATCTTTCTGAGACTGCGGCCGAGTGCCAGGTTGTACGGGATCGCTACGGCATGAGCGCGCCGGCACTGCTGGCTTCGGAAGGGGTGCTCGAGGGGCGGGTGCTGGCCGCGCACGCAGTCTGGCTCGACGATGCTGACCTTGCGTTGCTCGCCGAGCACGATGTGGCCGTGGCGCACTGTCCGGGCTCGAATGGAAAATTGGGATCCGGCATCGCCCCACTGCGGGCGTTCTTGGACCGTGGACTGCGGGTCGGCCTGGGCACTGACGGCCCGGCCTCCAACGACGATCTTCATCTGTGGGACGAGATGCGATTAGCCCCACTGCTCGCTCGTGCCGTCTCCGCCGATCCTGATGCCGTGAGTTCAGCGACGGCTCTGCGTCTGGCCACTCGTGGGGGAGGCGAGGCGCTCGGTCTTCCCGTCGGCGCTCTCGAGGTGGGGCGGCCTGCAGATCTCATCCGTTTGCGCACCGACGACGCTCGCTTCACCCCCGCGCTCAACGACGCCGAGCTCCTGGGCCACTTGGTGTGGGCGGGTGCCGGCTACTTGGTCACCGACGTCTGGGTGCAAGGGACGCAAGTCGTCGAAAACGGCCGGTGCACAACCGTGGACAGCGGCCGAGCTCGTGCCGAAGTGGGCACGCGCGCCCGCCGTCTAGCAGAGTCGTAGGGCGGGTCTCTCGCCGGAGCGACACCGGCTACCGGGTGACAGCGCAGCCTTTGACGTCGCGGTGGGCACGGCCAGCCAACTCGTCTTTACGACTGAGCCCGGCGATGCCGCGGCGTGGAGTGCCTTTGGCGCCCAGCCGGTTGTGACCACCTTCAGCGGATGCTCGATCGACACAGCTGGGCCATACATCCTGAGGGCGGATGATGCGCCGTTCCACTCCTTAAGCCCCCTTCTTCACCGTGACCCCTTAGAGCGCTAGAGGTCCGGCGCTAGGCGTGGGCGGAGGCGCGGATTCGACGGCGCCGGCAGGCGATGACGCCGGTCCCGTCGCTGTGACCAGGAAGCCGGCCCCAGACTCCTAGGCTGGTCGGCTATGCCCGGCTTCGTTGATCAGGCCCAATTGCACGCCCGTGCTGGCGACGGAGGGGCCGGGGCGGTCTCGTGGCGCAGAGAGGCCCATGTGGACCGTGGTGGCCCTGACGGGGGTGACGGGGGCCATGGGGGTGACGTCTGGCTGGTGGCCTCGGTCAATGAGGCGTCGCTGCTCGGCTTCCGGGACCACCCGTTCCGCCGCGCCACCGACGGCGTGCACGGGTCGGGCTCCAAGAAGCACGGGGCGAGGGGCAAGGACCTGGTGGTACCCGTGCCGGTCGGCACGGTCGTGCGCGACCGTAGCGGTGAAGTTGTCTGCGACCTCGATTCCGAAGGTGTCCGCTTCATGGTGGCGGAGGGTGGGCAGGGCGGGCGCGGCAACGCGCGCTTTCTCTCCAACCGCCGCCGCGCACCCGCCTTTGCCGAGCAGGCCGAGAAGGGCCAAGAGTTCTGGTTGGACATGGAGCTCAAGCTCATGGCCGACGTCGCCCTGGTCGGATTCCCCAATGCCGGCAAGTCGACCTTGATCTCCACGGTCTCGGCGGCGAAGCCAAAGATCGCCGACTACCCGTTCACGACTCTCGAACCACACCTTGGCGTCGTCAGGGTCGGTGGGATCCGAGACGGGACAGAGTTCGTCATGGCCGACATTCCCGGCCTGGTAGAAGGCGCCGCAGAAGGCAAGGGCCTGGGCCACCAGTTCCTGCGCCACCTTGAGCGCGCCCGTGTGCTCGTCGTCCTCCTCGACCTCGGCGCGCCCGACGCGGGCGGTGTGTCCCCGGCGGAACAACGGCGCATTCTGCTGTCAGAGCTCGGCCAGTATCGCCCGGAGCTGCTCGACCGCCCTCGGATTGTGGTGGGCAGCAAGAGCGATCTCGGCGATGACGACGAAGATGTCTGCGACATCCTGCTCTCTGTCGCGGCCGGTAGCGGGGTGCCCGCGCTGGTGGAGCGCCTGGCGCCGATGGTCCAAGAGGCACGTGCCGACGCCGCCGCGGCCATCACGAGCGAAATCGTGGTGCACCGCCCCATTCCGGAGGGTGTCGCCGTCCAGCGAGCCGGGTCGGGCGCCTGGGTGGTCCAGGGCAGGGCGGCGGAACGGGCCGTCGCGTTGTCCGACCTCAATGACGAAGGGGCACAGGCCGAGGTGGTCCGGCGCCTCCGGCGCCTTGGCGTCGATAGAGCCCTTGCCCGGGCGGGCGCGCACGACGGGGACGACGTCACGGTCGGGGACATGACGTTCACGTGGGGTGACGAACAGTGATCGCCGTGGTCAAGGTCGGGTCGTCCTCGGTGACTGCAGAGACGGTGAGCCGGCTTTGTGGGGAACTGGCTTCGGCGCGCTCGGAGGGACACACGGTCGTCGTCGTCTCCTCAGGCGCCATCTCCGCCGGGTGGGACGCGCTCGACCGCGGCCGCCAGCGGCCTTCGGACCCCGCCGTCCTGCAGGCGGTCTCCGCGGTGGGCCAGCACAGGTTGATGCGGATGTGGCAGGACGGTTTCGACCCATACGGGCTGTTGGCAGGCCAGGTACTCCTGGCACCGCTCGATTTCGTCCACCGCACG
>CAWACN010000043.1:0-65795 GCA_963780525.1 uncultured Acidimicrobiaceae bacterium
GCACGCGACGACGCGGCTCCGTGTCTGACCACCCTTGGACGGAGTCCTCTACTTCGGCCCTGAGGCGCCAGATGGAAAGGAATCGAACGGGATACAAACGGTGCCGGGCAAGGGATGGTTCACTCTGCTCCGTCTCTACGGTCCCCTCGAACCGTGGTTTGACCAGACGTGGCGACCGGGTGAGTTCGAGTTGCTTTGAGTCCGGCCATCGAACCCGATGGCAACACCAGAAGCTTCTGCCTGGCTGGCCCCTGCCGCGCCAATGCTCTCGAGCGTCAGCCACCACAGGATCCTGAGGCTCTGACGAGGACTTTCGAGTCGGGCTGCCCGGATTTGAACCGGCGACCTCTGCGTCCCGAACAGAGCCTTGGGGTATTTCTCCCCTCCTTGTCCGTCGAAGAATATCGGAGAATGTCCAGGTAAATGACCAAATTCTGGACTCGGCGGCTGACCGTTCAAGACCACGAAATACCGCAGTTCTCCAGCGTTCCGCGCCATTTCCGCGCCAATGTGCTCTGAGGCGAGAAATTCTATTGACTCAAATCGGATGTCCAGCATTTACCGTTTTGGTAAACGTCCTCGGCACTCTCTATTCGGAGGAAAATTGTCGCCGACCCCGAACGGAGGTGGGCAACAGATGCCTCTGCTCGCGAAAGTTGCATGCGCCCGAAACGGCACATATGGGCTAGTGCGTCAGGATGCTGTCAGTCGTCTGATCGAGAGCCATGATCTGCCAGTGCATGGACGATCGCCGATTCCAGACGGCAGTACGCCATCCTGTGGGCGATTGACTGCCCAATTCGAAGGCGCCAAAAGACCCATTCGAACACGGCACGTGCCAGGACGGAACTTGGCCAATCAATAGTCGACTGTCTCTAAACCACTGTAGGGAGCGTCTGAACTATGCAGGGATCTGGCCTGACCGGAGCCTGCATGTCAACGGGGGCCTGACATCGGAAACGAGTCAGGTCGTCGTCATGCTACGAACGATGCTCTGACTCCATTTGCTGCGCCTCGGAGATCGTGGGCGGAGGAGCCCACCAAGGCGAAGCCATTCGTACGGTGCCCGCCTAGACTGGACTGCCCCCGTACGCCGGCCTTGGGTCACGCGGTCGCTGCTCCCAGCCCTACCGACGCTGTCTTTAGCAAGCGCTTCTTGATTCGCAGAGCGGTTACGGACTTCGAAAGATCTTGTGGTCGCCCAGTCTTCGCCAGCGCACCGCTGGATGTTGCGATCCACTGGAATCGGCCACGGTGGTCCATTCCCACGTCGCTCGGCCGTCGGGACCACTGAAGCTCCATGTCATTTCGAAGACGCCTGGAGCGTTGACGACAGGTTTCACCCGGAGGCGGCCCGGCCATGACGATGGATCGCTGCTGTCGATGAAAAGGTCGCAGGCATCGTTGAACTCCCGAGCCGCCTGTCGAAAGAGCTCCTGATTCGCCTTCGACAGTCGTCGGAAGTCGGCGTTGAAGTGTTCGGTGCGCTCGAACCTCACGAATCGAGGTCGTCGAGGAAGTCATCCACGTTTTCGAATGTCGCTATCCGTCCGGCAGCAATGTCCTCGTCGGCTTCACGCTCCATCTTCTGCCACCGCTTCTCCCAGAACCATGCTTGATCGGATGGGACAGGAACATGGGGGCGCAGGATGATCTCTCCGTCACGTTCGATCACCTCGACCTGGGCGCCCGGTCGGTCCAAGCCAAACTGCCGCCGGATAGCCGTGGGGATCGCGATGACTCCACGGGACTGGACGGTGACGAAGCTCGTCTCGCTCTTCATGCAGACAGTATAGCGGTAATGCAGCTATTCTGCGTTACGGCAACCCAGCCGTGCAAAGAGCGGCGGTCAAGGACGGCCGTAGGCCGGCGAAGCGGATCCTTGAGGGCCGCGTCGTGAGCTCCACTCGACGTCCCACAATGGAGTTGGCCGGGCGCCCAGCGCCCGGCCTGGATGCGCAGTTGGGCCACTCTTAGAGCGGGTGCGTGCCCTGTAACACAGCACCCGCAAAATACATACAAGGTCAATGAGTCACTGGAGCCAATGCACGCAGTCCCTCTCGTCGGGTAACGGCGTCGAGGATGAGCTTCACTCCGCCAGAAGGTCCTGGCGCCGCCGCCACACCGCCTCGAGCTCGTCGGCTACGGCGACGTTCTCGGCGATCTCCTCGTCGATCTCGGTGGTGAAGTCGGCGTAGTAGTCCAACACGGCGTCGATCTGTTGGCGGGACAGGCCCAGGTGCTCGGCCGCACGGGTGATGCGGTCCTCGGGCGGGACGTCCCCGCCGACCAGCCCGCCGACCACCTCCCAGACATCCGGACCGCCGATGAGCCCGGCCCGGCGACCAGACGGACCATCACGGAAGACGATCATCGGGTGGCGCCGTGTTCGGAGACCTTCCTCGATGAGCTCCTCGGCGAAGGCCGACGTCGAGACGTTGCGAGCTCCGGCTTCGGTCTTCAGCTGCTCGAGTACCTCGGGGCGTCGGAAGCGGATCGACACTGAGTTCGCCATGAATCCGTTGTACTCCTCCGCAGTTTGGCGTGAACACGGTCGTTGAGATCAAGGTTCGTAGTGGTACCGGGCCTGCAGCACCACGATGTCGTCGTCTTCGACCATGTAGACCAAGCGATGCTCGCCGTCGATCCGCCTGGACCAGCCGCCTGGAGGACATGGCGCAGCGGCTCTGGCTTGCCGATGCCGGCGAAGGGGTCTCGCAGCGTGTCCTCGAGGAGTCGGTTGATCCGCTTCACCATCTTCTTGTCGACCGATTGCCAGTGGAGGTAGTCGGACCAGCCGTGTGGCGTGAAGACCAGCCGCACTACAGCAGGTCGTGTGACTGCGCTCACCGCTGCGAGCCTGCTCGAGGCTCTCGAGCAGACGCCGGGCGTTCGCCGGCGCTCGGAGCAGGTAGGCGGTCTCCTCGAGGGCCTCGTAGTCCGCCCGCGACATCAGCACGGCATCTCCACGCTTGGAGGTGATCTCGATCGGCTGGCGGTCGTTGTTCACCTGCTCGATCAGCGGGAAGAGGTTCTTCCTGGCCTCGCTTGCCGTAATTGCCATCGGATCAGCTCCTTCTACTCGTACCAAATACCGTACCAGCGTCCTCTCGGGCCGAATCGGCTAGATCCCCCGAGGAAAACTTTTTGGAAAAGGGTCTTGACAGCCTTCGGAGATCAGTCGCATACTTGCGACCCCATATGACCGACGCCCCCGACTTCCGATCCGACCCCAGCGAGAGCCCCGAAGGGCGGGGCATCGCCTACGGCCGCCTGGCCGCCTTCTGGGACTCCATGCCGGACAACGTCCGGGCCGAGGCTTCCCGGGAGGCCACCATCGCCTCCATCGAGGACTATCCAGCCTTTATTCGCGAGCAGGTGACCAGCACAGCCGTCGAGGACGCCGAGCTCATCGGCTTCTGGGTGGCCTGGCACAAAGCCGGCGGGTTCGGGGGCCTCGAGGCCGGCGGTTGGCATCGGGCCACCGTCTACCGCAAGATCCGCCGCTTCCGGGCCCGCTTCGGTGCCCATCCCGACGAGCACCGCTTCGAGTGGATCAAGCTCGATCTCCGGCGAGCCTGGAGCGAGGAGCTCGAGGACGCCCTGATCACCTCCGTCAACCCTGACCCGGACCCCGTCTGAGAGCCCCGATGCCTCCGTCTCCGCACACGTCTGCCCACACAGTCGCAAATATGCGTGTGTCGGCATCCGGGGACGGGCTGTGCGAGCTGGCCTCGGGGGTCGACGCTCTCTACCTCTCGGGTCACGGCTACCTCTCCAAGGGCCTCCTCGCCCAGCTGGAAGAGGAGCGCATGTTCGCCGACCGGGTGTCGGTGCCCGTCCCCTTCGAACTGGGCTCCCTCACCTTCGGGCTGGCCCCCCACGGCTGGGGCAAGTACCGCTACTGCCTCGACCACGAGACGGGGCGGATCGGCTTCACCTCCAGCCGCCGACTGCCCTCGGTGCGCATTCAGCCCCGGGCCGAGTTCCTCCATGCGGTCGGGCCAGAGGAAACGGTGCGACATTTCGCCGACCTGGTGCGACCGTTCATTGAAGGACTGGTCTTGAGCGTCGCGCGCCTCGACCTCTTCGTGGACATGGAAGGGATGCAGCTGTGTACGCAGGACCGCAGTGCGTTCGTGTGCCGGGGCGACGGCTGCACGACCTACGAGAACGCCAACACCGTGACCGGCTTCGCCTTCGGCTCCAGACGGACCCAGCGCATCAGCGCCCGCCTCTACGACAAGACGGCCGAAATGGCCCTCAAGGGCAACGACTGGTGGGAGCTCGTGTGGGGCGACCGTCACACTCCGGGGGCCCAGGTGTGGCGGATCGAGTTCGAAATCGGACGGGCCGCCTTGAGCGATCTCGAGCTGTTCCGCCCCGAGGCCGTATTGGCCGCCACCCCGTCGCTCTGGGCCTATTGCACCGGGGAGTGGCTCACCTTGCGCTCTCCGAGTGCGGACTCCAACCGTTCCCGGTGGCCGGTCGATCTTCGTTGGCAGGCCGTGCAGTCGGCATCACTCGCCCACGGCGCCACCGAGCTGCGGTTCATCCGGGAGCGCAAACGGGCCACCCTCCTTCGCAACCTCATGCCCGCCCTCGTCGGGTACCTCGTCGCTTTCGCCGTGGTGAGGGGGACCTCCGACATCGACGACACCTTCGGGGAGCTCCTCGACGCCGTGGCCAACGACGAAGTCGTGCGCCGCATGACCTTCGCCGAGCGGGTCCAGCGCCGTCGAGCAGAAAGGGGTTTCCGGTGAGCACCGAGCGTCACGACAGCACCACCGGTACCGAGCGGGAGGGAGGGCGCCGACAGGCGCCCGACGGCGAGGGCCGGCCCAGAGGCCGAGCCCTCGCCGGCCGTCCCTCTCGGCCTCCCACCCGTTCCCTGCGCTGTGCCGAATGCGGCGAGCAGTGTCCGCCGTCGGCGCTCCTCACCATGGACCAGGTTGCGTGCCGACTGGGGACGAGCCTGCGTCACGTACGTCGCTTGGTGGCCGAGCGGCGGATCCCCATCGTCAAGGTCGGTCGCTTCGTCCGCTTCGATGCGCATGCGGTGGAGCACTGGGTCGACGACCACCGGGTCGCCGTCGTGTCACCGAGAGACGCACTGCGGGCGTCACGACTCGGTCGGACGGAGAACCGTCGTGCCGGGTAGCGGTCGTTCATTGCAGGGGGTGTAGGAGTGCCGTCGACTCGCCCGTTCGGGAGCGTGCGCCAGCGGGGCCGGCTCTACGAGGCCAGCTACTGGCACAACGGCCGCCGCCACGTCGCAGCGATGAGCTTCAAGACCAAGGGCGACGCCCGGGCCTTCCTCTCCGCCGTCGAGACCGACATCCGCCGGGGCGTGTGGATCGATCCGTGGGCCGGCCGCCTCAAGGTGTCCGAGCTGGCCCAGGAGTGGACCGCCTCCAATCCGACCAAGCGGGAGTCCACCACGGCCCGGGAGGAGCTCACCCTCCGTCTCCACGTGCTGCCGACCATCGGCTCGCTCCACATTGAGCAGGTCGGGCCCCGGGACATCCAGCGGTTGGTCAATACCTGGCGGACGACACACGCCCCCCGGACGGTCAAGCGCAATTACGAGGTCGTGCGAGCCATGTTCGGCTACGCCGTGCGCAACGACTGGATCACCCGGAATCCGTGCCGCAACGTGAACCTGCCCCCGGTCGACGGCACTCGCCGCTTCGACCTGACCCCCGAGGACGTGGCCGCCATCGCCGCCCACGTGCCCGACGAGTACCAGCCCATGCTCTGGCTCGGGGCCGTCCTCGGCCTGCGTTGGTCCGAGGTGGCCGGCCTGCGGATCGGTCGGATCGATCTCGACGCCGGCCGGCTCTCGGTCGCCGAGGCCCTCGTCCGGGGGACTGGTGGTCGCAACGTCTTCGGGCCGCCCAAGTCGAAGGCGGGTCAGCGGACGATGTTCATGCCGCATGCCATCGGCGTCATGCTGTCGGCTCACCTCGAGCGGGCCGGGTTCACCGGGGACGACTCCGACGAGCTCGTCTTCACCGACGAAGAGGGGAATCCGCTGCGCTACTCGAACTGGCGCCGCCGGGTCTGGCTCCCGGCCGCCGCAGCAGCCGGCTGTGCCGGCGCCGGCTTTCACGACCTGCGCCGGCTGAACGCCACCACGCTCGTCGTCGAAGGCATCGACGTGAAGACGGCGCAGACCCGACTCGGCCACGCCGACCCGAGGACGACACTGGCCGTCTACGCCTCGGCTCCGGCGTCAATAGATCGGGTCGCAGCCGACGTCATTGGCGAGCGCTTCTTCGGCCCGGAGTCGAAAGAGGCTCAAGAACCCGAAAACCCCGAAAATCTCCGCGCCATTTCCGCGCCATCCGCTCCGGAGGACTCGGGCCCCTCAGCTCCTCCGAGCCTCTGACCAGGGACTTTCTGAGTCGGGCTGCCCGGATTTGAACCGGGGACCTCTGCGTCCCGAACGCAGCGCGCTAACCAAGCTGCGCCACAGCCCGTCCGCCCCCCGGAGGGAGCAACGGGCAACACTACCGCGGCGTCAGCCGGCCGCTTCCCCGGCGCCGTTGGCCGATGGCTCCCCGGTCGGGGTGCCGTCATGGTCTGCCGGCGTCAGCGGAGGCCCGTCCCCGCTGCCGGCGAAGGTGGCCACGACCTGCGCCACCCGCCGCTTGTCCATCTCCACCACCCGCATGTCCCAATCCCCCACGCGAACCGACTCGCCCTCGGTCGGGATGTGGCCGAAGCGTTCGAAGAGGAGGCCGCCCAAGGTGACGTACTCGCCGTCGGGGATCTCGATCCCGATGCGCTCGCGTACGTCGTCGACGTTTGTCTGCCCGTCAATGAGCCAGCGCGTGTTGTCGACCCGCACGATGGGCGCTTCCTCCTCCTCGTCGAACTCGTCGGAGAGGTCACCCACCAGTGGCTCCAGGAGGTCCTTGACCGTCAGGAGGCCCGCCACCCCGCCGTACTCATCGACGACGACCGCCACGGCCCGGCGGTGCTTGCGCATGTCCGCCAGCGCCTCCAGCACACCCAGCGTCTCGGGCAGGAGGTAGGGCTGGCGCACCTTGCGGGAGATCTCCAGCGGGCTCGGGTCCGTGGCGTCCCTCGGCTCTTCGCCCCCCGGCGCACGCGACCCGGGCCGGTTCGTCCGGAAGATGTCGTTGACGAACAGAATCCCGATCAGGTCGTCGAGGTCGTCGTGCACGACGGGGAAGCAGCTGTGTCCGGACGTGCGCACGGCCTGGGCGACGTCTTCGGCCTGCACCGGGATGGTGAGATACGTGACGTCGACCCGCGGCGTCATCACCTCGCGCACGTCCATGTCGCGTAGGTCGGCGAGGGCCTCGGTGATGAAGCGCTCTTGCTCGGAGGCCTCAGCCTCGAGCGACTGGCTCAGGTGCTCTGCCCCTCCGGGTCCGTCGGCGCCGACCGACCGCCGCCACAGTCGTCGTGATCGTTGCGACACGGCAGCGCCGGGTCAGGGCTGCGGCTCGGGCCCCGCCTGCAGCTGGGGCTCGCCGCCCACCAGCACCGGTACGGGCGTGAACGAGTCGTCGGCGAAGGTGCCCCCGTCCAGCAGCGCTGCGACAGCGCGCCGGAGCCGCAGCGGGTCGAGAGGCTTGACCAGCCAACCCTCGGCGTCCGATCGACGGGCGAGGAAGACGTCGGGTCGTCGGTCGAGCAGCATGAGGACCGAGACGTGGTCCAACGCGTCGTAGGACTCCTGCAGGCGCAGCTCGAGGCAGACGGCCATACCGCCCATGTTGCCCATCTGCATGTCCACGATGAGCAGGTCCGGCGACTCCTCGGCCACGAACGACACCACCTCGGGGCCCGAGGTCACGGCGCGCACTTCAATGTCAGGCCCGCTGATGACCGCCTCCACGTCCGCACGGAGCGTGGGTGCGTCGCTCGCGACCAGGATGGTCTGCACCGCGGGGACACTATCGGACCTGCCCCGACCGCCGAAAACCCGGCCGACGACGCTCAGCGGAAGAGTTGGTCGGCCGCCCGCTGCAACCCGAGGAGCTCGTGCACGTCGTCGGCGAAGAGCGGAATGCGGCCGACGGGGGCGGGCGCCACCTGCGCCGCCAGCCCGGAGAACGCCCGCTCCTCGCGGTCCGCTCGCGCGTCCAGCGCCGCCAGGTTGGCCTCCAGCGCATGGAGCTCCGGCCCCGGCTCCGGCGTCTCGGCCCCGGCGTCGCCGAAGGAGGGGGCGATGCGATTGACCACCAAGGCGGCGACGGCGACGTCCCGCTCCGCCAGCTTCTCGGCAAAGAAGCCGGCCTCGGTGATGGCGTCGGGTCGGGCCGAGGTCACGAGGACGTAGGCCGTGGCCGGGTCGGCCAGGAGATCGTGCACCGCGCTGGCCCGGCTGCGGAACCCGTCCTCCATGCCCTCGAAGGCCTGGAAGAAGCCGACCGCGTCCTGCACGATCTCGGCGCCGGCCACCTTGGAGATCGTGCGCAACAGCGCCTGGGTGGCCACGCCGACCGCCCGCAGCGACATGCGCGTCGGCACCAGGATCGCCCGGAAGAGGCGGTTCTCGAGGAAGCGGGTGAGCCGGCGCGGTGCGTCGAGCAGGTCCAGCGCGTTGCGCGTCGGCGGGGTGTCGACGACCACGATGTCGAACTCCTCGGAGTGGACGAGCTCGTAGAGCTTCTCCATGGCCATGTACTCCTGGGTGCCCGAGAGCGCGCCGGCGAGATTCTGGTAGAGCCGGTTGCCCGAGGATCGACTCGGCCTGCTCCGGCGTCCGCGCGTAGCGCCCCACCAGGTCGTCGAACGTGCCCTTGGAGTCGAGCATCAGCGCGTACAGATGGCCGGGCCAGTCGCCCTGGACCTCCGAGGGCGTGTTGGGGAGCGATTCCACGCCCAAGCGCATCCGCCAGCCGCCGCGCCGGGTCGACGGTCACGACGCAGGAGCGCCGCCCGGCCCTGGCCGCCGCCAGCGCGATGGTGGCGGACACCGTCGTCTTGCCGACGCCGCCCGAACCGCAGCAGACCACGACGGAGCGCTCGGTCACCAGCTCGGGCAGGGTCCCCACCGGTCGCTCGGCCGCGCCCCCGACTGCGTCGTCGTCCGCCGCACCCTGCGCGGTCGTGCTCACGACGCTCCTTCGGCCACGAGCGTCGTGACCGCGTCCGCCAGCGCGGCGGCCAGAACCTCGGTCTGGCCCGGGCCGATGGCGTCCGCGTCGAGCGCCGGCACCAGGAGGTGGGGCAGGGGAAGGTCCCGACGTAGTCGCTGTATCTGTTCGACCGAGACAGCGTGGCGGGCCAGCCGGAAGGACCGGGCCTCCTCGAGTGCGGCCAGATGCCCGGGCGCCACGGTCAGGCCGGCCGCCGCCGCGACCTCCGCTGCCGGGCGTTCGAGCCCCACCGGCTCGGGGTCACAGGCGTTGACGATGACCGGGCCCAGCTGGACCCCCGCCTTGTCCTCCAGGGTGTAGGCGGACTCGATCGTCTCCGAGACCGGCAGCTCCTCGGGGAGCGTGACCAGGATCACCCGGCAGCGGGCGGGATCGCTCAGCAGCTCGACGACGTCCTGGGCCTGCGTGCGCAGCGGGCCGCCCCTGGCCGCGCCGACCATGCCGCTGGCCGAGGTGAGGAAGGTGATGGCATGACCCGTGGCCGGGGCGTCCACCAGGATCAGGTCGGCGGCGCCGTCCCGTTCGAGCTGCTTGACCTTGCCGAGGACCAGCACGTCTCTGATGCCCGGAATGGCGGTCGAAATGACGTCGAGGATGCCGGAGCGGGCCAGCCGCTTCGACACCCGTTTCAGGCCGTGGTCTTCGAGATACTCAATGAGCGCGTCATCGGGGGTGAGCCGCCGGGCCCGGACCGAGCCCCCTCCGCCCGGTGCACCCGGCGCCAGCAGGGCCTCCTCGTAGCCCAGGTCCCCGTGGCGACCGAAGGCGGCCGTGATGCCCGACTTGCCCTCGAGCTCGACGATGAGCACCGATTTGCCTGCTCCGGCGGCCATCCTGGCCAGCGCCGCGGTCATGGTCGTCTTGCCCACGCCACCCTTGCCGGCAACGACGAGGACGTGGCTCTGTGCGCAGAAGGTCCCCACGTCCATGCCGGGCCGAGCGTAGTGGCCGGGCTTCGACCGCAGATCGATCGCCGGGCAAAGATCCTGGTCACACCCCTTGAAAGCGCCCACCCCTGGCGGTAGCTTGACCCTGTCGGGGGGATCCGATGTGCCCTATCGGGGGGTTTTGATGCACCAGGGAAAAGACATGTGGCAATTGAAGGCGGCATGCCGGGGACCGCAGGCAGCGGTGTTCTTCCCGCCGGCACATGCTGAGCGCAAGGAGGAGAAGGCCTCGCGCGAAATGCGGGCCAAGACCATCTGCGATCAGTGCCGCGTGCGCGGCGACTGCCTCGACTACGCCATCAGGATTCGAGAGCCGCACGGCATCTGGGGCGGCATGAACGAGTTGGAGCGCAAGCTCATGCTCGACCGCCGGGCCAGCTGACCCGGCGTCGCAGCACCCGCCGCCCCGTCAGTTCGGGGGCGTGATCTTCAGGACTTGGTCCGCCGCCAGGACGCCCTTGCTCTCGCACACGGTCTCGGGCTTGTCGCCGTCGACGGCGCAGATGCCGGCGGTGATCTCGTTGGCCGCCGCCACCATGGCCTGGGTCAGTGGGCTGGCCTCCGTGGTCAGGTTCCCGGCGATCTGGCTCTGCGTCAGTCCTGCCAGCACGCCGGGAGCGAAGCTGCTTCCGTTGAGCACGAAGCGGTTGGCCACGTCCGTCAGTGCGAACGTGTTCGGCGTCGCGCCGTAGGTGGCGACGGCCGCGGCCTGGCGGGCGTTGGGCACCTGCAGGCGGCAGATAGCGGCCGCCCGTCGGATTCAGCGAGCTGTAGCGCTCGACGGACTCCAAAATGAGGTACTTGCTCGAGTACTCGACGTTCCAGAAGGTGAAGGTCGACAGGTCGGCGAACGCGGTGGTGCCGCTCGACTGCATGAGGCCGAGCTGGTTGAAGGTGCCGAAGCGCGAGAGCGCCATGATCAGCGGCCAGCGCTCGGCGGCGGGGTAGGGCGCGAACTCCGCCCCGTAGAAGAACAGGACCGGTAGGGGTGCGGCGCCGTCGACCGCGGCCTCCCACAGCGGCGCGTTCGGGTTGCCGGCCGGCTGGAGCGCCTGCACCGGGTTGTCCGGCGAGCTCACACCGATGGCGTCGTAGACCGAGGCCGGGACCGACGTGATCGTCGAGAGGAGGGACGACGGCGCGGGGCTGAAGGTCTCGACCGTCGACGTGGTGCTCGGGCCCGAGTTGTCGCGCACCAGGATCAGCGCGCCGAGCAGGCAGATGGCCACGATGATCAGCCCCAGGGCGAGGTAGCGGCGCGGAAGGTGACGCAGGGTGGGCGCCGACGCGGGCTCGGAGGCGGGCTGGCTCATGGACCGGGTCAGGTTAGTCAAGGGGTGCCCTCGTTCCGAGGGCGCCGCCTCCGGGTGCCGGTACCCTCTCCGGCGTGCCTCCATCGGCTCCACCTCCGGCAGCAACCGCGACGGACGGGTCCGGCCCTGCGCCCGTAGAGATCCGCCCGGCCGCCACCGTCATGCTGGTGCGCGATTCGCCCGAGCCGTCGGGCGGCACGGCCCTCGAGGTGCTGATGGTGCGGCGCAACCTCCGCTCGGACTTCGTCGGCGGGGCCTACGTCTTCCCCGGCGGTGCCGTCGACCCCTTGGACGGGGGTCCCGAAGCCGAGGCCATGTGTGCCGGCCGGACCGACGCCGGCGCCAGCGCGCTGTTGGGCTTCGAGTCAGGCGGGCTCGCCTACTGGGTCGCCGTCGTCCGCGAGACCTTCGAGGAGGCCGGCCTCCTCCTGGCCCGGCGTGAGGACGGCCCCGACCTGTTGGCCGGGAGCCCGGAGGAAGAAGCGCGCTTCGCCGCCGAGCGCGTCGCCGTCAACAAGGGCACGCGCCGCTTCCTCGATCTCTGCCGCGACGAGCACCTGCGCCTCTCGGTCGGCGACATCCATTACTTCGCCCACTGGATCACGCCCCGGGGCGCACCGCGCCGCTACGACACACGCTTCTTCGTCGCCGCGGCGCCACCGGGACAGATCGCCGCCCACGACGCCGGGGAGACCATCGCCGAGGTCTGGATCTCGCCGCACAGTGCCCTGGCCCGCCACCGGGCAGGTGAGATCGAAATCATCTTCCCGACCATCCGCAATCTCCAGGTGCTCAGCCGGTTCGCCACGAGTGCGGCGCTCCTGGCGGCGGCGGAAGAGGCGTCGAGCGCGGTCCCTGCCATTGAGCCGCGGGTGGTGCCCGATGGCAACGGCATGCGGATCGTGCTGCCCGGTGATCCCGGCTACGAGCGCGGCGCCGTGCCGGACCCCGACGACGGCACCGCACGCGGCGACTTCAACGAGGCGGTGCGCGAGGTCTCCCTGCGGGCCAACGAGGAAGGTCCCGACGCCGCACCCGGCCCTCGGCCATCCGGATCGTCACCCGGCGAGCCATGATCCCGGCGGTGCCGGACTTCGGCATCGGCCCCGCTCCCGAGCCGGGACGCCTCGACGAGGTGGCACCCGGCGTGCGGCGCCTGACCGCCCCCAACCCGGGCCTCATGACCGGACCGGGGACCAACACGTATCTGGTCGGCGGCACTGGTCAGAGCGATGGCACGGGGCCGGTCGTTGTCGACCCCGGGCCGGCCGATCCGGCCCACACCGCAGCCATCGTGGCCGCCGCCGCTGGGCTGGGGCCGATCCGCACCATTGTGGTCACCCACACCCACGTCGACCATGCGCCCGGGGCAGCCGCGCTGGCCGAGGCGACCGGAGCCCGGGTGCTCGGTTACGGCCCCGCCGAGGGTTTCGACCCCGACGAGCGTGTCGGGGAGGGGTCGGTGCTCTCCTGCCCGGGTGGGAACGGTGCCCCTGGCCTGACGCTGCGGGCCCTGCACACACCAGGGCACGCCTCGGACCATCTGTGCTGGCTGGTCGAGGAGCACGCCCTCCTCTTGACCGGGGATCACGTCATGCACGGCTCGACGGTGGTGATCCGTCCGCCCGACGGCGACCTGCACCAGTACCTGGCGAGCCTGGCTCGCGTGCGTGACGACCGACCCGCCGTCCGCACGCTGGCCCCCGGGCACGGACGGCTGATGCATCGCGTGCCGGACGTGATCGACGCCCTGGTGGCCCATCGTCTCGGGCGTCACGAGACGATCGCCCGCGCTCTGGCCGATCGGGGCGAGGGGACCGTCGACGACCTGCTGGGAGAGGTGTACGGGGACGTGACCGACAAGCAGCTGCCGGTCGCCCGTTTCTCGCTGTGGGCGCATCTCCGGGCGCTGGGCCAGGAGGGCAGGGCGTTTCCGGCCGACGCCGCTGCGGGGACCGAGGACACCATCGAGACGCGCTGGGCCGCCGCCTGAGCGAGCGGCCGGCCGTCTCAGCCCGAGCCGGCGTCCGCCTGTGCCACCGCGGCCTCGACGCGCTCGAGCATGCGGGCCGAGCAGCCCTGCACGTCGACGGTCGGCGCCACGTCCTCGGCGATCACGCGGGCCATCTCCTTGAACACGACCCCGAGCTCGGTGTCGTCGCCCGCGGTGGCGACGGGCACCCCGGCGTCCCCGCCGGCCGCCATGTCCGGGTGCAGGGGGATGGACCCCAGCAACGGCACGCCCAGCCCCTGGGCCAGGCGGGCGCCGCCACCGGTCCCGAAGAGCGCGTAGGTGGTGCCGTGCTCGCAGGTGAAGTCGCTCATGTTCTCGATGACTCCGGCCACCCGCAGGTAACCCCGGCGCGCCATGTCGGCCGCCCGGGCCGCCACCTTCTGGGCTGCCACCGGCGGGGTGGTGACCACGAGGAGCTCGGTACGGGGCAGCAGGCGGGCCAGTCCCATCTGCACGTCTCCGGTCCCCGGAGGGAGGTCGATGAGGAGGTAGTCGAGATCGCCCCAGTGGGCGTCCTGCAAGAACTGCTGCACGGCCCGGGTCAGGACGAGCCCGCGCCACATGATCGCCTGCTCCTCGTCCGCCAGGAACCCCATCGACAGCACCCGCACCGTGCCCGATCCGACCGGGCGCTCGAGCGGGACCATCTTCCCCCCCTTGGCCTCGACGTCGCCCTCCATGCCGAGCAGCCGTGGGACCGAGAAGCCCCAGATGTCGGCATCGAGGACCCCGACGGTCAGACCCCGTGAGGCCAGGGCCACAGCCAGGTTGACCGTGACCGAGGACTTGCCGACGCCTCCCTTGCCCGAGGCGATGGCCAGGACCCGCGTCGTCGGGTTGATCGCCGTCTCGGGCGCGTCCTCGCGGGCCTTCCAGCGGGCCCGGGCCATGACGGTCGCCCGCTCCTCGGCGTCCATGGTCGCCACCTGCACGTCGACCGAACGCACCCAGTCGAGCGACTGCACGTGGTTGATCACGTCCTGCTCGATCTGGCCGCGCAGCGGGCAGGAGGCGATGGTCAGGGCAACGTCGACGACGACGTCCCCGCCCTCGACGGTGACGGCCCGGACCATGCCCAGATCCACGATGGTGTCGCCGAGCTCGGGGTCGACGACCGCACGCAGGCGGTCCCGGACCTCCTCCGCGCGGGCGTCCCGAACCGCCTCGCCTGGGGGTGGCGTCGACGCGGCGGAAGGTGTCATGAAGAGAATTGTACCTGCGTGGAGGGGAATTCCTGCCCTTGTCCGCCGGGGTGCCGAGCCGCCTCGGGCGCCAGTAACATGGTTCCGTTCGTGGCGTACCGTGCGCCTCGGGTTGTCGGTCGCCAGGCACAGGCGCAACGAGGAGGATCCAGTGACGACGATGTCCACTTCCGTCAACATCGGGAAGAAGCCGGCGCCGGTGACGCTCAGCGACGGTGCGACGGCCAAGGTCGCCGAATTGCTGGCCCAGGAAGAGGGCGAGGAGCTCGCGCTGCGGGTTGCCGTCAAGCCCGGCGGCTGTTCGGGCTACAGCTACGAAATGTTCTTCGACACCGAGGTCATGGCGGACGACGTCGTGCGCGAGTTCGGCTCGGTCCGGGTCGTCGTGGACTCGGCCTCCGCCGAGCTGCTGACCGGCTCGACCCTCGAGTACAGCGACGGTCTGCAAGGCGCCGGATTCAACATCATCAACCCCAACGCCACCCGCACGTGCGGTTGCGGCTCCTCCTTCAGCTGAGCCTTCGGTCTCCCGCCCCCTGAGCGGAACCGGCACCACTCCCGAGCAATCCCCGGGCCCCGGCGCGCCCGCGCCCACCTCGGTCGCGTTCGTCCTCAACGGGGAGGCCGTGGCGGTGGAGGACGGGACGAACCTGCTGGACGCCCTGCGCGAAGAGCTCGGCTGCCGCTCCGTCAAGGACGGGTGTAGTCCCCAGGGTCAATGCGGTTGCTGCACGGTGTGGGTCGACGGCGCCCCCCGCGTGGCGTGCGTCACGCCGGTGCGTCGTATCGCCGGCCGCCGAGTGACGACTCTGGAGGGAGCGCCGGAGGAACTGCGAGAGCGCTGGGCCGCCGCCTTCGTCCAACACGGTGCCAGCCAGTGCGGCTTCTGCACTCCCGGGATCGTCCTGAGGCTCGCCGCGCTCGAAGCAGCGGCGACGGGCGGGCCGCCGACGCGGCGCGACATTGAGTCGGCTCTCCGCGCCCACCTGTGCCGGTGCACTGGCTGGCAGTCCATCGTCGAGGCGGCATGCAGCGCGCTGGGCGTCGACGGCGCGGCGCGCCCGTCCACGGGCGATCCCCGCAACCCGGTGCTGGCCGCCTGGCGCGCCCAGGTCGAAGGCCCCGCTTTCCAGAGCTCGGGGCGCCAGGTGGTCCTGGGCGCCGGCGGCTTTGCCGACGACACCGCCCCGCCCGACGCCCAGGTCCAACTGGGAGCCGACGGAGACCTCGCCCCCAGCCTCCGTGCCGCCCGGGCCAGGAGCGGGCGCGTACAGGGCCGAAACAGCACCGTGCCACTGTCACACCCGGTTTCGGTGCCCGAGGGCGACTGGGCCCTCACGCTGCAGACGTCGTGGCTGGAGCCGGCCTACGTCGAGCCCGACGCCAGCTGGGCCCGGCCGGACCACACCCCCGCCTCTCCCCTGGCCAACGGCGGCGCGTTCGGCGGCAAGCGGCGCAGTCCGGTTCCGAGCGCGGCCCGGGCGCTGGCCGACGCCAGCGGCGACGCCGTGCGGCTCTTGTGGCGCCGTGAGGACGTCGTGCGTCGGGGCCCCAAGCGCCCGCCTCTGGCCGTGGCGCTGCGCGCCGACGGAAGCGGCATTGTCCGCGTCGGTCGCACCGAGGGCTCGGCCGACCTCGCACCGCTGCTGGCCCGCGTGGAAGCCTCCAGTCCCGGCGTGACGGTCGAGCTGGCCGACGTGACGGGACCGCCCGTCTCGCCCGACCTCCGTGGCGCCGGGTGGGCCGAGGTGCTGGCGGTGCGTGCCGCCCTCGACGCGGCGGCGACAACGGGCGCCGGGGCGGGCTTCGCCGACGTGCACGTCGCGGTGCCCGGTGCCGGCAGCGCACGGGTGGAGCTCCACCTCGACGAAGCGACCCGCGGCTGGGCCGAGGTCGACGTGTGGGCCGGCGAGATCCTCTGTCCCGTGACGCTCCGTTCCTATGCCCTCGGCGCGGTGCACCAGGCGCTGGGCATGGTGTGGAGCGAGGGGATCGCCGTCGACGATGCCGGTGCGCCCGTCGACCTCACCATCCGGTCCTTCGGCATCCTGACGGCGCGTGACATGCCGGTGGTCACCGTCCGGCTTCACGAGGAGGACGGATGGCCGACGAACGGGTCTGACGCCGTCTTCGCGGCCACTCTGGCTGCAGCCTGGGTCGCCGAGGGATTACCCCGACGTTGGCCGACGCGACGCGAGGCCGTGCGGGCCCCCCGGCCCTGACGTGGCAGCATCGCGGGGCTGAGAGGAGCGCGCATGAGCCCTGCCGTTGGTCCCTATTCTCCCGTCCGCCGCGTCGGCGACTGGGTCATCACCTCGGGTCAGGTCGGGCTGGCCACCGACAGCACGGGCACGGCGCGTCTGGTGGAGGGCGGGACCGTGGCCGAGCTCCGGCAGGTGCTGCAGAACGTGGCCGAGGTGCTCGCCGTCGAGGGAGCGACGCTGTCCGACGTGGTGAAGACGACAGTGTTCCTGCTCGACATGTCCGAGTTCAGCGCGGTGAACGAGGTCTGGGTGGAGTTCTTCACCGAGAAGCGGCCGACCGCGCTCGGCGGTTGCCGTGGCCGCACTCCCGATCGGCGCCCGGATCGAAGTCGAAGCCTGGGCCTACGCGCCGCTCGTGGTCTGAGCTGACGGCGACGGGGAGGCCGCCGCCGTCCCCGCCGAAGCACCGTTGCGCTGCGCGAGGCCTGGGTGCCAGGCCACCTGGCCGAACCGGTAGCCGACCGAACGGACGGTCTGGATCAGGTGGGCGTGCTCCTCGCCGAGCTTGGCTCGCAGGCGCCGGATGTGCACGTCGACGGTACGAGCGCCGCCGTAGTACTCGTAGCCCCAGACGCGGCTGAGCAGGGTTTCGCGGGTGAACACCTTGGCCGGGTGCCCGGCGAGGAAGCGCAGGAGCTCGTATTCCATGTAGGTCAGGTCGAGCACGCGGCCCGACACGGCGGCCTGGTACGTCTCGAGGTTCAACATGAGCGGCCCGTACTCAATGATGTCGGGCCGCATGCTCTGCCCGGTCCGCCAGAAGAGGTGCTGGAGGCGCGCCACCAGCTCCTCGGGTCGGGCGGGCAGCACGCAGAAATCGTCGTAGAGGTCGTCCCGCAGCAACAGCTCACCGACCTGGGCGGTGCCGATGGCGAGGAGCAGGGGTGTCATCGGCACCTCGCGCAGGCGGAGGTGGCGGCAGAAGGCGATGGCAGCGGACATGTCGTCGCCGGCGACGACCAGCGCACCCGAGTACCCCGTGACGCGGCCGTCGGGGCCCGAAGCGGGCACGTCGTCGGGTGCGGACACGCCCTGGTGTCCCAGGCCCGCGTTCTGCAGGGCGAGGGTCACCTCGGCGGGGAGATCGGCGGGAAAGCAGAGAAGAGGGTCCATTGGTCCGTGCGGCTCAGAGCAGGGGCAGGTAGCGATCCAGCTCGAACTGGGTTACTTGCGCCTGGTAGGCGTCCCACTCCGCGCGCTTGTTGCGGATGAACCATTCGAAGACGTGGTCTCCGAGGGTCTCGGCCAGCAGTTCGGATCCCTCCATCTCGTTGACGGCATCGTGCAGGCTCGAGGGCAGCTGGTCGATCCCCTTCTTGGCCAGCTCCTTCGGTGTCAGCGTGAACAGGTTGTCGTCGGCCTCGGGTGGCAACGGGTAGTCCTCGGTCAGGCCGCGCAACCCGGCGGCGAGAATGACCGCGAACGTCAGGTACGGGTTGCAGGCGCTGTCGGGCGCGCGGTATTCGAGCCGGGTCGACTCGGCCTTGCCCATCTTCACGACGGGCACCCGAACCAGGGCGGACCGGTTGTTGCGGGCCCAGCTGACGTGGACGGGCGCTTCGTAGCCGCCGATGAGCCGCTTGTAGGAGTTGACCCACTGGTTGGAGACCGCCGTGATCTCGCGGGCGTGGTGCAGGAGCCCGGCGATGAAACGGCGGGCCACGTCGGAGAGCCCGTACTCGTCGTTCTCGTCGACGAACGCGTTGCGCTCCCCCTCCCACAACGAAATGTGGGTGTGCATCCCCGAGCCCTGCACGCCGGCCAACGGCTTGGGCATGAACGAGGCGAAGACGCCTTCCTGGCGGGCCATCTCCTTGATCACCATGCGCGTGGTCATGACGGTGTCGGCCATGGTGAGCGCGTCGGTGTAGCGCAGGTCGATCTCGTGTTGGCTGCGGGCGTCCTCGTGCTGGGTGTGCTCGACCGGGATGCCCATCTCCTCGAGCATGAGCACCGAACGCCGCCGGAGGTCGCTCGTCAGATCGGCCACCGACAGGTCGAAGTAGGAGCCGGAGTCCAGGGTCACGGGGCCGCGCTCGGGGTCGGCGTCGGCAAAGTAGAAGAACTCGACCTCGGGCGACGCGAAGAAGGTGAAGCCGGCGGCGCGTGCACGCTCGAGCGTGCGCCGCAGCGCGTGCCGGGGGTCCCCGTCGAAGGGCGTGCCGTTGAGGTTGGCGATGTCGCAGAAAACTCGGGCCACCTGCGCATCGTCGTGGTGCCAGGGCAAGAGCTGGAAGGTCTTGGGGTCGGGCCGGGCCAGGACGTCGGCCTCCTGGACCCGGCTGAACCCGTCGATGGCCGAGCCGTCGAAGGTCATCCCCTCGTCGAGCGCGTTCTCCAGCTCGGCCGAGGTGATGTTGAACCCCTTGGGGGTCCCCAGCACGTCGGTGAACCACAACTGGACGAAACGGATACCCCGCTCCTCGACGGTCCGGAGCACGTAATCCCGCTGGCTTTGCACCGTACAAGCTTCGCATGTGGGGAACCCCCTCTCTTCCAGGCACGCGGTGGGCGCGCCCACCGGGCTCCGGGGACCCCACCGGTAATCTGGCCTCATGCCGCACCTGCGCCTCGCCGCCGCACAGCTCAATACCGTGGTCGGCGACCTGTCGGGCAACGTGGACCGGGTGCTCGCCGCGCTGGCGGCGGCCGAGGCGGCGGAGGCGGACATCTGTGTGGTCCCCGAGCTGGCCATTCCTGGCTATCCGCCCGAGGACCTCCTCCTCAAGCCGGGGTTCGTGGCCGACAACGTCGTCGCGCTCGAAAAGGTCGCCGCCGCCACGACCGGGCAATGCGCCGTCGTCGTCGGGTTCGTCGGTCGCGCGCCGGGCGGTTTCGGTCTGGCCAACGCCGCCGCGGTCTGCGCGGGCGGACGGGTCGTCGGCGTCTACCGCAAGCGCTTCTTACCCAACTACGGCGTGTTCGACGAGCAGCGTTGGTTCGTGCCGAGCGACGAGCCACCTGCGCTCTTCGGCGTGGCAGGGGCCTGGGTCGGCGTTTCCATCTGTGAGGACGTCTGGTTCGACGACGGCCCGGTGGCACAGGCCGGCCGAGCGGGGGCCGATGTCGTGGTCAATCTCAACTCGTCGCCCTACAACCGGGGCCGGCGGGCCGAGCGCCTCGCCATGCTGTCGGGACGGGTGGCCGAGGCCGGCTGCCCCATCGCCTATGTCAATCAGGTGGGAGGCCAGGACGAGCTGGTCTTCGACGGCGATTCCCTCATTGTGGCGGCCGACGGAACGTTGCTCGGCTCGGGGGTGCAGTTCGCCGAGGACCTGGTCGTGGTCGATCTGCCGATCGGCTCGCACCCACCGCGCGCCGTGACCGAGCTCCTGCCACGAGTGCCGGTGACCGCGCCCCGCCGGGGCGACCGCTCACCACTTGTCGCGGCGGCCGCCCGTCCCGTCCTGAGCGATCACGCCGAGGTGTACGCCGCCCTCGTGCTCGGCACCCGCGACTATCTCGGCAAGAACGGGTTCTCCGAGGCCGTGATCGGGCTGTCGGGTGGGATCGACTCGTCGTTGGTGGCAGCCGTCGCGGTGGACGCGCTCGGCGCAGGGCGGGTCCACGGCATCTCCATGCCGTCGCGTTACTCGAGCGAAGGCTCCCGCGACGACGCCGGCGCGTTGGCGGAGCGGCTCGGCATCGACCTCAAGACGGTGGCAATTGAGGAGGCGCACGTCGCGTTCTCGTCCATGCTGGCGCCGTTGCTCGGGCGCGAGCCGTTCGGGCTGACCGACGAGAACCTGCAGTCGCGCCTGCGAGGCGTGCTCTTGATGGCGGTCTCCAACGCCAAGGGATGGATTGTGCTCACCACGGGGAACAAGAGCGAAATGGCCACGGGCTACTCCACGCTCTACGGCGACTCGGCGGGAGGTTTCGCGGTCATTAAGGACGTGCCCAAGACGCTCGTCTACGAGCTGTGCCGGTACCGCAACACCCAAGCGGTGCTCGAAGGGCTGCCGGGACCCATTCCGGACAGCGTCCTCGACAAGCCGCCCTCGGCGGAGCTCCGTCCGGATCAGCGCGACGACCAGTCTCTTCCGCCCTACGAAGAGCTCGACCCGGTGCTCCAGGGCTACGTCGAAGGCGACCGCACTGCGGCCGATCTCGTGGCGGAGGGCTTCGACCCGGCCGTGGTCGACCAGGTCGTGCGCCTGGTCGACGGGGCGGAGTACAAGCGTCGGCAGATGCCGCCGGGAGTGCGTATCACGACCAAGGCCTTCGGCAAGGATCGGCGCATGCCCATCACCAACCGCTACCGCTCCTCGGCGCTGCAGGAGCTGGAGGAATCCGGTGGGGCCTGAGGTGGACGCCGGGACGAGGGCGTGGCGTGGGATCGACGAGCTGGCCGGATTGGTCGGCGTCTACTGCTGGGTCGAGGAGCGCATCTTCGAGGTCAGCGGGGCCTGGGCGTCGGGAGTGGGCCCTGATTCGGACGATGGGGACCCCGATGGGGCGCTCGATCCGGCGCTGCGTGTCTGGTGCGCCGGCGTGTCCCGCCGCCACGGCCTCCTCGCCGCCCGCTGGGCCGAGCGGCTCCCCGTGCGGGCGGGCGTCGAACGAACGGCTCTGGTGAGAGCGCCGGTCGGCCCCTTGGCCGGTGCCCTGGGCGCCATGGCGGCGACCCCGCACGCCAGGGTGGGAGTGGCGACGTTGGTCCAGTCCGTGTTGCCCCGCCTGCGGGCCGTCTACGGCCTGCACCGCCGCACGGCGTCCCCGGTCAGCGAGGGTTCCGTCCTGGAGGTCCTGGCGGCGGCCCAGGGGGACCTGACCGCCGAAATCAGGAGCGGTCGTGCCTTGCTGCAGGGGAGTCCTGAGGGCTTGACGAGGGACGCCGCACTGGGACCCGACATCGAACGGGCGTTTGCCGAAACAAGTGTTTTCCCTGCTGTACCCGCATCTTGACAGCGCCATTACACTGTCCAAGCAGCCTACGTACGCCAGAAATGGTCGTTGGCTGGGTTTTTCATCGAGCGCGACAGCCCGGCCAGGTTCCCCTGCCGTGGTCATGGGACGGAAGGTTTGGCGAAGATTTTGGCCAAGGAACGAATTGCAGCGCGACGACGAGGATCTCGTCCGGCTCTACCTCACAGATATCGGTCAGTACCCGCTGCTGACCAAGGACGACGAGGTCCGGCTGGCCCAGGCCATTGAGGCCGGGCGTGACGCCGAGGCCGATGTGGCCAAGGCGCCCAAGGGGCTGACCACCGCCAAGAAGCGTGAGCTCCGCCGCGCCGTCATGGAGGGCGAGCAGGCCCAGCAGACCTTCGTGCAGTCGAACCTGCGGCTGGTCGTTTCGATCGCCAAGAAGTACCAGGCATCGGGCCTCCCGCTCCTGGACCTCATTCAGGAGGGCAACCTCGGCCTGATGCATGCCGTCGAGAAGTTCGACTGGCGCAAGGGCTTCAAGTTCTCCACCTACGCCACCTGGTGGATCCGCCAGGCCATCACCCGTGGAATCGCCAACACGGGCCGGACGATCCGCCTGCCCGTTCACGCCGGCGACACGCTGGCCCGTGTCCAGAAGGCCCAGGCCCGCCTGGAGCTGAAGCTGGGCCGCCCGGCCACGCTGGCGGAGCTCGGCATTGAGGTCGAGATGCCCGAGGACAAGCTCGTCGAGGCACTGCGCTTCCGGGCCGAGCCACTCTCGCTCTCCGAGCCGTTGCGCGAGGACGGCGACGCTGAACTGGGTGACGTGGTCGAAGACCGCTCCGCCGAGTCGCCCTTCGAGGTCGCCGCCGTGTCGCTGTTGCCCGACGAGATCGGCCGGCTCCTCTCCCCGCTCGACGAGCGTGAGCGTGAGATCCTCCGCCTGCGCTTCGGGCTGGACCGAGGAGAGCCCCGCACCCTCGAAGAGGTCGGCGAGCACTTCAACCTCACCCGGGAGCGGATCCGCCAGATTGAGGCCAGGGCCATGTCAAAGCTGCGCCACCCGTCCTCGGACACCGGCGCACGCGATTTGCTGACGGTCTAGCGCCGCCTAGGCTCTCCGGCCATGAAGAAGCTGCTGATTCTCGCTGTGTTGATCGCTATCGGCGTTGTCGCCGCCCGGCGCCTGCGCGAGGCCTAGACAAACCCCGAGACGCTCTCCTACGCGGCGCGCCCGGCCAGCCTGGCCGCGGCGTGACGGCTCCGCAGGCCGCGGCGCCACAAGATGAGCGCTGCACCGGCCACCGCCAGGCTCGTGGTGACGACGGGCGTCGTGCGCCCCACGCGGTCGCGCAGGCGGATCGGCTTGACGAAGTTCCGCACTTCCCAGCCGCGCTCGCGCGCCACCTTGGCCAGCGCCCGGTCGGGGTTCACCGCCACCGGCCGTCCAACCGCTTCGAGCATCGGGAGATCGGTGCCCGAGTCCGAGTAGGCGCTGCTCGCCCCCAGGTCGAGCCCGGTTCGCTCCGCCAACTCACGCATGGCGGTCGCCTTGGACTCCCCGTAGGCGTAGAAGGCCATGCGGCCCGTGTAGCACCCTTGCTCGTCGACCTCGCCCCGCGAGCAGATCGCCCCGTCCACCCCGAGCAGGTCGGCGAGTGGGAGCACGATCTCCTCGGGTGACGCCGACACGAGATAGACGCGGTGGCCGGCGGCGCGGTGGAGCTCCATGAGCTCGAGCGCTTCGGCATACATGATCGGCTCCATCGTCTGGAGCATCGTCTCGCGCACGATCTGGCGTACCTGGGCCCGGTCCCACCCCTTGGTCAGTGCCAGCATCGACTCGCGCACCCGGACGAGCCGCTCCTCGTCGGCGCCGAAGTAGAGGTAGATCAGCTGGGACATGGCAGCCCGTGCCACCATCCGCCGGTTGATGAGCCCGCCTTTGAGGAAGGGGCGTCCGAACGCGGCGATGGACGCGCGGTCGATCACCGTCTTGTCCAGATCGAAAAAGGCCGCTTCCATACCCTTAATGCTACGGGTGACCAGGCCTCGGGCTTGAGTCACGGTGACAGTTCGACGGCGGCACCGTGAACGTTTGGTGCCCGTGAACAGGGATTGAGAGGCGGTTGCCGGCTGGTTGCAGTTACGCCGGTCTGCGACGCAATGAACAGGGCGTGCACGGCATCCTCGGCATCGGCCGTCACCAGGACGAGCACCTCGTCGCCGGACTGGAGCGTGGTGTCGCCCCGGGGGACGACCAGACGGTCGGCCCGGACCACGGCGACAACGACGGCGTCGCGTGGGAACGCAAGATCCGCGATGGCGGTGTCATTGGCCGGCGAGTCCTCGGCCAGCGTGATCTCCACCAGGTGGGCCACGCCGCCCTTGAACTGCAACAGCCGGACCAATGAGCCAACGGAGACCGCCTCCTCGACGAGGGCGGTCAGCAGCTGGGGCGTCGAAACCGAGACGTCCACACCCCAGCTCTCGTTGAAGAGCCACTGGTTCTTCGGGTGGTTGACCCGGGCGACGACACGGGGCACGGCGAACTCCTGCTTGGCCAGCAGTGAGATGACGAGATTGTCCTCGTCGTCTCCGGTTGCCGCCACCACCACGTCGACGGTGGCGAGTCCGGCCCGATCGAGGGAGGAGACCTCGCAGGCGTCGGCGGCGACCCAGGTGATGTCGAGGGTGGGGCGCAGGCGTTCCACGAGTTCGGGGTCCTGCTCGAAGAGGAGCACCTCGTGGCCGTTGGCGTGCAGATCCGAGGCGATGGCGGTGCCGACGCTCCCCGCCCCCGCGATGGCGACCTTCACTTGGCACCGTTCCCGGGCCTGCCTTCGGTGCGGGCCAGCATGTCGTCGAACTCGCGCAGCGCGTCATCGAGCACGGCGATGTGCAGCACGTCGCCTTCCTGTCCCACCAGATCCCGGGCATCGAGCCGGGGCACTCCGGAGCGGGTCACTGACACCAGGCTCAGGCGCCCGGGCTGCTCCATGTCGGACAGGGGCCGGCCAGCCCAGCTCTCCGGTAGCGACCGATCGATCAGGGTGAGACGCCCCGTTGCGTCCGACCAGTCGCCGACATCCTGGTCGGGCAGCAAGCGGCGCCGGACCTGGTCGATCGTCCACGTCACCGTGGCCACCGTGGGGATCCCGAGACGTTGATAGATCTCGGCCCGGCGGGGGTCATAAATGCGGGCCACCACGTTGGGGATCTTGTAGTTCTCCCGGGCGATGCGCACGGTCAGGATGTTCGTGTTGTCACCGCTGGTGACCGCGGCCAGGGCGTCCGCCTCGAGTGCACCCGCTTTTTCGAGGTCGTCACGGTCGAATCCCGACCCCACAATGCACGGACCGTCCCACTCCTTGAGGCGGCGGAAGGCCTTGGCCGACTTGTCCAGAATGGCCACCGAATGGCCCTCGGCGCTGAGAGAGATGGCGAGGCCCGAACCCACGCGGCCACACCCGACGACGATGACGTGCACGCCACAGTGCAACACGCCGTGTCCGGACTTGCAAAGTTGAGCCGATCGGGACTTCTGCCCCCTCGAGGCCATCGGTCCCGGCCGGTCGTGGACTGCGGTCGAGCCTGAGGATGACCACGGCCCATGATTTACTGAGCGCATGAACGAAACGGGCGCCAGCGGTGAGGATTCGGCGGAATCACCCGGGGCAGGGACAGGCGCTCCGACGGCGTTGGTGAAGCCCGCAGCGGAGGATCGCTTGAAGCCCACGGCTTCCACGCTGGCCCAACTCGATCTCCCCGAGACCCTCCGTTATCGCATAAAGAACCGGTTGCTCGGGCCTCCCATCGCCACTGAGCGGCAGGCCACCGAACGTTTGGGTAAGCCGACCGCTCTGGCTGTGTTGTCGTCAGATGTCATTTCGTCATCGGCGTATGCCACCGAACAGATGCTCATTCCCCTCATTCCGCTCATCGGCGTCGCCGCATTCTCCTTGGTCATCCCGATCAGCATCGCCGTGATCTTCGTCCTTCTTTTCGTGACCCTCTCCTACCTCGAAGTGGTCAAGGTGTACACGAAGGCCGGAGGAGCCTACGTGGTGGCCCGCGAGAACTTCGGTCTCAACGTGGCCCAGGTGGCAGCCATGTCGTTGCTCATCGATTACACCCTGACGGTCGCAGTCTCGGTGGCGGCCGGAGTGGCGGCGGTGACCTCGGTCATCCCGAGCCTCACTCCCTACACGACCTGGATCGCCATAGCCCTCGTGATTCTTCTCGCGTACGGGAACCTGCGAGGGATCCGCGAAGCGGGCCGCACGTTCGCCGTCCCCACCTATTTCTTCATCGGCAACATGGTGCTGCTGATCGCCTGGGGGCTCTATAAGTCGGCAACCGGGTCGCTGCACGCCCATGCGATCACCGGGCACCCCGGCTCAGTCCCCGTCGGGACGGCAGGGAACGGCCTTCTTTACGGAGCCACCATTTTCGTGGTGTTGAAAGCCTTCGCGTCGGGAGGCTCGGCCCTGACCGGGACCGAGGCTATTTCGAACGGCGTGAGCATTTTCCGCAAGCCGGAGTCCCGCAACGCACGGATCACCATGATCCTTATGGCCACGATTCTCGGCTCTCTTGTGCTCGGAGTTTCCGTGCTGGCTTCGATCACCCACCCCGTGCCGTACGTGTCCGGCACGCCGACGGTGATCTCCCAGGTCGCCAAGTACGTCTACGGAAGCCGGGGGCTCGGCGGGGTGTTCTATGCGATGCTCCAGATCGGGACGACTTTGATCCTCATTTTGGCTGCGAACACGAGCTTCACGGGATTCCCGTTCCTCGCCAGCTTTGCGGCCGAGGACTCTTACTTGCCTCGCCAGTTGACGAAGCGAGGCCACCGTCTGGTGTTCTCGACCGGGATCATCGTGCTCACCGTTGTCTCAGTCCTGCTGCTCCTCATCACGCAGGCTCGAGTGGACAGCCTCATACCGCTGTACGCCATCGGCGTGTTCACGGGATTCACGATGGCGGGGGCTGGTATGGCGAAGTACCACCTCACGCACCGCGAGGACCATTGGAGGCGGAGATTAGCCATCAATGGCACCGCCTCGGTCCTCTCGTTCATCGTCTTGGTGATCATCGCCGTCGCCAAGTTCAGCGAGGGAGCCTGGGTGATCCTGATCATCCTGCCGCTCGGCGTCGTGGTCCTGTTGCGACTGCACCGCCAGTACGCGGACGAGGAGCACCAGCTCGAAGAGGGTGCAGCCGAAGCTGCGGCGGCGCGGGTGCTCAATCGGCACATTGTCGTGGTCCTGGTCGACCGCTTGGACATGGCGACGGCGCGAGCCCTTCAGTATGCGCGGACGTTCAACGCTGACGAATTGCGTGCGGTGCATTTCACCTTGGACAGCCGGGTATCAGCAGAGCTCGTGGCTGAGTGGAGCCGCCTCGGGCTCGCACGACTGCCGCTGGACGTCGTCGAATGCGAGGACCGACGGCTCGGGAGAGCCGTCCTTGAGCTTGCGGCCGAAGCGGTAGCCGACCAGGAGACCGAGCTGACCATCCTCCTCCCTCGACGAGGATTCGCCACGGGTTGGCATCGCCTGCTCCACGACGGCACGGCAGACCGGATTGCCGCAGCTGTTGCACAACTCCATCACGTGAATGCCACCGTGGTGCCCTATCAACTCACCGGCGGCTGGTTCTCGAAGCGACGCGCGCCTGATCGTGAGACGACCAACGACGAGGTCGTTCGTGCGGCGGCGGCCCGTTCCGATCGCTCGCACGAGAGAGCCGCACGGCGGGCGGCGGACCGACAGGCTGCAACTTCCACTTTCGAGAAAGCGGCCTTCGGCGGCCATGCGGGGGAGACCACGCCCATCGGGAGGGTGGAGTGGCGCCAGCGTGTCCGGATCGCGGGCCGGGTCAACTCGGTGCGGACCCAGCCCCGGGCCGGCAACGCGAACCTCGAGTGCGTCCTGGCCGACGGGACCGGCAAAATTCTGTTGGTGTTCCAAGGTCGGCGCCAAATCGCCGGGATTGAGCCTGGTGCGCGACTTGTCGTCGAGGGCATGGTCGGCGACTGGGCACGCCGGCAAGCCATCCTCAATCCTTCCTACGAGCTGGTCCAGGCCGCCTCGGAGCTCACGGCCGAGCCCGACTGAACCCATCGACGAACCTGGGGTTTCGTGGCGATCGTCTGGCTCCGGCCCCGAAGGGTCCGATGCGGCCAAGACCTGAGCCGTTCTGTCCACCGCCGCTGCCTCGCCGACCTTCAAATTGCCCGACCGGTCGGTAGTCGCTAACGTCCCCCCCGGCCCGGCGTCGGGTGCGACCTCACCGGCGCGCCGTCGGCCTGGGGTGACATCGAATGCAATGGTGCTGAGCGCTGCCGCACCGCACGGAGGAGGGCGCCTCCATCCCCTCCCCGCCAGACGGACAGGAACAGAAAGGGCACACCGGGAATGATCAGAATGCTCGCAACCAAGGGCGGCTACCAGGCCTTCCACCTCGGTGGAGTCGACAAGACGTGGTTGTACATCTGCCTCTTTGCCGGCATCGTCGGCATCGCCTCGGGACTGCTCCTGGCGCGCAACGTCCTCTCCTTCGACCAGGGCACCGCCAAAATGAAGGAGATCGCGCTGGCGGTCCAGGAAGGGGCGCAGGCGTTCCTGGCGCGCCAGTTCCGGGCCATCGCGATGATCGTCATCCCCCTGGCCATCCTGATCTTCTTCACCGCCACCAAGGTGGTACGGCCTGACGGTTCGACCGCCCTGACCTTCCAGCAGGACGGCATCTACCGGGTCATCTGTTTCCTCTTCGGTGCCGCCTTCTCGGGCCTGACCGGGTTCATCGGGATGAGCATCGCCGTGCGGGGCAACGTGCGCACGGCAGCGGCCGCTTCACGGGGCGGTGGGATGAAAGAGGCCCTCCGGGTCGCCTTCCGTACCGGTGCCGTCACCGGAATGCTCTGCGTGGGTCTCGGCTTGGTCGGTGCCACCGCCATCGTCCTCATCTTCCAGAATTCGGCCACCGCCGTCCTGATCGGCTTCGCTTTCGGGGCCTCGCTGCTCGCCCTCTTCATGCGAGTCGGCGGTGGCATCTTCACCAAGGCGGCAGACGTCGGGGCCGACCTGGTGGGCAAGGTGGAAGCAGGTATCCCCGAGGACGACCCGCGCAACGCGGCCACCATCGCCGACAACGTGGGTGACAACGTGGGCGACTGCGCCGGCATGGCGGCCGACCTCTTCGAGTCCTACGAGATCACCATCATTGCGGCGCTCATCCTGGGCTACTCGGCCTTCCGGTTCCACCACACCACGGCCGCGGTGCTCTACCCGCTCATCGTTCCGGCGATAGGGATCTTCGCGTCAGTGATCGGTGTCGTGGTGGTGCGGGCCCGCAGCAAGGACAGGAATGCCCTCGCCCCGATCAACCGGGGCTTCTGGCTCGCTGCCCTGCTCACCGTGATCGGCGCCTTCTTCGTGGCGCAGTACTACGTGCACGACCTCAAGGTCTTCTACGCCGTGCTCACCGGGGTCATCCTGTCGCTGGTCGCCAGCCAAATCACCGAGCAGTTCACTTCGACCGAGCGCGGACCGGTCAAGGAGATCGCAGCTTCGGCACGAACGGGTCCGGCCACGACCGTGCTGGCCGGCATCTCCATCGGTCTCGAGTCCTCCGTCTGGGCCATCATCGCCATCGCCATCGCCATCGGTGTGGCCATCGGACTGGGTGACGGCAACATTGAGCTCACCTTCTACCTGGTGGCGCTGATCGGCATCGGCCTCCTGGCCACGGCCGGCATGGTCGTCTCGGAGGACAGTTTCGGCCCGGTCTCGGACAACGCCGCGGGTATCGCTGAAATGTCAGGCGAGTTCACCGGCGAGGCCGAGCGGGTCATGGTCAGCCTCGATGCCGTCGGCAACACCACCAAGGCGATCACCAAAGGTGTGGCCATCGGATCCGCCGTCATCGCGTCGGTTGCGCTCTTTGCCTCCTTCATTGAGACGATCGGCGACCAACTTCCGAGTTTGCACACGACGGGAGCCAAGCTGTTCTCGGTCATTCAGATCAACGTGGCCAACCCGACCACGTTCATCGGCCTCCTCATCGGTGGCTCTATCGCCTTCTTGTTCTCGTCCCTGGCCATCCGGGCCGTCGGTCGCTCGGCCGGCACCGTCGTGCTCGAGGTGCGGCGCCAATTCCGTGAACACCCGGGCATCATGGACTACACCGAGAAGCCCGAGTACGGGCGGGTCATCAGCATCTGCACCGCCGCCGCCCAGCGCGAGCTGGCCACCCCGGCGCTGCTCGCCATCCTGGCCCCCGTGATCGTGGGCTTCGGCATCAACTACCTCGCCCTCGGCGCCTTCCTGGCCGGAACCATCCTCACGGGCCAGCTCCTGGCCAACACGCTGTCGAACTCAGGTGGTGCGTGGGACAACGCCAAGAAGTACATCGAGGACGGAAACGAAGGCGGCAAGGGCTCAGAGGCCCACAAGGCCGCCGTCATCGGTGACACGGTGGGCGACCCCTTCAAGGACACGGCAGGACCGGCGCTGAACCCGATGATCAAGGTCATGAACCTCGTCTCGCTGCTCATTCTCCCTGCGGTCATCAGCTTGCAGCACCACACGGGGGCCCGCCTTGCCATCGCCGGCGTCTCCTTGTTGATTCTGCTCGGGGCGCTCGCCTTCTCCAAGCGGGGCTCCGAGGCGATGGACGCTGACTCGGCCGATTCCGCCCCAGCCGTCGCGACTGCAGCGCCGGTTGATTGACCTGGTCAGGGACAGAACGAACAGCTCGGACAGTGCCCCGGCCCTACGGCCCGCCCTTGACAGGCGGGTGACGGACCCGCACTCTGACGTGACCATGCCTGCCCCCTTCTCCCACCCAGCGCCAATCCGCAAGGAGTGCCGTGGGTAAGGCGCTCGTCATTGTGGAGTCGCCGGCCAAGGCCCGCACCATCGGCGGCATGCTTGGCCCCGATTTCATTGTGGAGTCGTCGATCGGCCACATCCGCGACCTGCCGCGCGGCGCCGACGAGGTCCCGGCCGCCTACAAGGGCGAGTCGTGGGCGCGCCTCGGCGTGGACGTCGACAACGGCTTCAAGCCCCTCTACGTGGTGTCGTCGCCGAAGAAGTCCGTGGTGGCCAACCTCAAGAAGCTGCTCAAGAACGCGGACGAGCTGTACCTCGCCACGGACGAAGACCGCGAGGGTGAGTCGATCGCGTGGCATCTCTCCGAGGTGCTGTCGCCCACCGTGCCTGTCAAGCGCATGGTGTTCCACGAGATCACGCCGGTCGCCATCGCACGCGCCGTGGAGGAGTGGCGCGACCTCGACCGCCGCCTGGTCGACGCCCAGGAGGCCCGCCGCATTCTCGACCGCCTGTACGGCTACGAGGTCTCGCCCGTGCTGTGGCGCAAGGTCATGCCGCGCCTGTCGGCCGGCCGTGTGCAGAGCGTGGCCACCCGCATGGTGGTCGAGCGCGAGAGGGCCCGCATGCGCTTCCGCTCCGCCACTTGGTGGGGCGTGGACGGCAACTTCACCAACGCGGCCGCCGCCTTCGGCGCCGCGCTGATCGGCCTCGGTGGGACCACCATCGCCACCGGCAAGGACTTCGACGAGAACGGTGAGCGGACGGGCAAGAACGAGGTCCGCGTGCTCGGCGAGGAAGAGGCCACGTCAGTCGCCACGGCACTGGTGGGCCGCTCCTTCACGGTGAGCGCCGTGACCGAGCGTCCCTTCCGCCGCTCACCGGCCCCACCCTTCATGACCTCGACGCTGCAGCAAGAGGCGGGCCGCAAGCTGCGCTTCAGCGCGCAGCGCGCCATGCAGGTGGCCCAGCGCCTCTACGAGCAGGGATTCATCACCTACATGCGGACCGACTCGACGACGCTGTCGGACCAGGCACTCACCGCGGCGCGCAGCCAGGCCCGCGAAATGTACGGCGATGCCTACGTGCCCGACGCGCCGCGGCGTTACGAGCGCAAGGTCAAGAACGCGCAAGAGGCCCACGAGGCGATCCGCCCCTCCGGCGAGACGTTCCGCACGCCCGATCAGGCAGGCCGTGAATTGTCGGGGGACGAGCTCCGCTTGTACGAACTGATCTGGAAGCGCACGGTGGCCTCCCAGATGAACGACGCCACCGGGACCAGCGCGCAGATCCGACTGACGGCCGAAGTGTCCGAGGGTGTGGCCCAGGGGCAGGAAGCCGAGTTCTCCGCCAGTGGCCGCGTCATCGCCTTCCCGGGATTCCTGCGCGCCTACGTCGAGGGCGAGGACGATCCCGACGCCGAGCTGGCCGACCGCGAAGTCGTGCTCCCTGCGCTGGCCGTGGGCGACGTGGTGGAGGGCAGCGCCTTCGAGCCCGGCTCGCACACGACGCAGCCGCCGGCCCGCTACACCGAGGCCTCGCTCGTCAAGGCGATGGAGGAGCTCGGCGTGGGGCGCCCCTCCACCTACGCCAGCGTCATCGCCACCATTCTCGACCGCGGCTACGTGTGGAAGAAGGGGACTGCGCTCGTCCCGAGCTTCACGGCCTTCGCCGTGGTGGGGCTGCTCGAGCGCTACTTCGCCGACCTCGTCGATTACGGCTTCACGGCGTCGATGGAGGACGACCTCGACGAAATCGCCGCGGGACGCGAGGAAGCCCTGCCCTGGTTGACGCGCTTCTATTTCGGCACGGCGGGACCCGGCGCGGGGAACGGCCACGGCGACCCAGTCGAGAGCGTGGGGCTCAAAGCCTCGGTGGCTACCCACCTCAGCGAAATCGATGCCCGAGAGATCAATTCCATCCCGCTCGGTGATGGAAGCGACGGCGAGCCGATCGTCGCGCGCGTGGGGCGCTACGGGCCCTACCTCCAGCACGGCGAGGAGCGGGCCTCCATCCCCGACGACACGGCCCCCGATGAGCTGACGATCGAGCGGGCCGAGGAGATCCTGGCCGCGCCGTCCAACGACCGGGTGCTCGGATCGCACCCCGAGAGCGGGCTCGACGTGCAGGTCAAGGCCGGGCGCTTCGGGCCCTACGTCCAGGTGGGCGAAATCGTCGAAGGCGGCGACAAGCCGCGTACGGCATCGCTGTTCTCCTCCATGGAGCCGGCGACGCTCACGCTGGAGCAGGCGCTGCAGCTGCTGCAGATCCCACGTGTCATCGGGACGGACCCCGAGACCGACGAGGACGTGGTGGCCCACAACGGTCGCTTCGGCCCGTATCTCAAGCGCGGAGCCGACACGCGCAGTCTCGGGAGTGAGGAGCAGCTGCTGACAGTGACGCTCCCCGAGGCGCAGGCGCTGTTCGCCCAGCCCAAGCAGCGCCGGGGCCGGGCGTCGGCCGCCCCATTGCGCGAGCTGGGCACCGATCCCACCACCAATCTGCCCGTCGTCGTCAAGGACGGCCGTTTCGGTCCCTACGTCACCGACGGCACCACGAACGCCTCGCTGCGCAAGGGCGACGCGGTGGAGTCCATCGACATTGAGCGCGCCTCCGAGCTGCTGGGCGAACGCCGGGCCGCCGGCCCCTCGACGCGCAAGAAGAAGGCGGCAGCGAAGAAGGCCCCCGCCAAGAAGAAGGCGACCGCGAGGAAGGCACCCGCCAAGAAGACGGCGGCCAAGAAGTCGGCGGCCAAGAAGAGCGGGGCGGCCAAGAATGCCGCCATCGCCAAGAAGGCCGCACCGACCGAACCTTTCTGAGATGCCCGCCCGGGGTCGCCTGATCGCGCTCGAGGGCATTGACGGCTGTGGCAAGTCCACCCAAGCGGCGTTGCTGGCCGAGGGCCTCGGGGCCCGGCTGACCTTCGAGCCCGGCGCCACGCCGGTCGGAGCGGTGTTGCGCGAGCTGCTGCTGGCCTCCGACGCACCCCCACCGTCGCCCCGGGCCGAGGCGTTGCTCATGGCCGCCGACCGGGCCGAACACGTTGCGCGGGTTCTGGCGCCTGCCTTGGCCGCCGGCGAGTGGGTGGTCACTGACCGCTACGCCGGCTCGACCATCGCCTACCAGGGGTACGGACAGGGGCTCCAGCCGGCCGGACTGGAGGATCTGATCCGCTGGGCGACCGGTGGACTGGCCGCGGACCTATCGATCCTCGTCGACGTCAGTGTCGATGTCGCAGCGTCCCGTCTCGCGACCGGGGGCCGGGGCAAGGCTGATCGGCTGGAGCGCCTCGGCGCCGACTTCGCCCGGCGGGTGCGCGACGGTTTCGTGGCCCAGGCGGCGGTAGACCCCGAGCACTGGATCGTCGTCGACGGGACGCTGGAGGTCGCCGCGCTGACGGCACATATTCTGGCGTCCGTGCGCGAACGACTGGGTGACGCGCTTCCTGGGCGCCGATGAGCGCAGACCGTCCGGTCCCCGAGCTCTTCGCCGGGGTGGTATCGCAGGAGGCAGCGGTGGAGGGTTTGCGCGCGGCCGCGGCCCATCCCGTGCACGCCTACCTCTTCCGTGGGCCGCCCGGGAACGGTGGGCTCGCCGCCGCCTACGGGTTCGCCGCCGCGCTGCTCTGCCCCGAGGGTGGCTGCGGCGTGTGCACCACGTGCCGTGCCGCCCTTGCCGGCACGGATCCCGACCTGCACGTGGTGCGTCGCAGTGGAGCCTCGGTCTCCATCGGGGACTTGCGCCAGGTGGTGGCGCTGGCCCAGCGACGTCCGCTGCACGCGGCGCGTCAGGTGATCGTCGTCCTCGACGTGCACCTTGCCGCGCTCCGGGCCCCTGCCCTCCTGAAGACACTGGAGGAACCACCGGGCGACACCGTGTTCGTCCTGCTGGCCGACGACATCACTCCTGACCTGGTGACCATTGCCAGTCGCTGTGTGGAGGTCGCCTTCCCGCCGGTGCCGCGGGCCGAGCTGGTGCAGTGGCTGACGGAGTCGGGTGTTCCGCCCGAGATGGCGGCCGTGGTGGCGGACAGTGCCGGCGGCAACCCCGAACGGGCCCGAGTCATGGTCGATGATCCCGACGTGGCGGCCCGCGTGGCGCTGTGGACGTCGGTGCCGGACGAGCTGGGCGTGGCGGGCAGGACGGCCGCCGGTTTGACCCGGCGCGTCCTGGAGTCGGCCGACCGTGCGGTGGAGCCCCTCCGCGCGGCCCATGCCCGCGACATTGAGGCATTGACCGCAGCGGCCAAGGAGATGGGCGAGCGGGGCCTGCCCGGCCGCAAGGAGATCGTCGAGCAGCACCAGCGCGAGGAGCGCCGCTTCCGCACGGACGCCTTGCGGGCCGGGCTCGGCGTGCTGGCCCGCTCTTACCGTGGGCGGGTGGTCCAGGCGGCCCGAGGCGACGTCGCGGTGGGCGATCCCGACGTTCGAAGCGCCGCCGAGGCCGTCGGGCTCATTACCGAGACAGCGGAGGCGCTGCCGCGCAACCCCAACGAGACCCTGTTGGTGCAGTCGCTCTTCGTCCGCCTGGCCGCACTGGCGGCGTAGCCCTCCAGGGGGTCGGGACTCGCCCTGACCGTGCCTGACGCCGGTTCGTCACCGCGTCTTTCCACAGCGCGTCGGGGTGCGCACAACTAGAGTCTCGCTGGATTCTCCCAGATGGCGAAAGGGGCTGAATGCTGGCGGTCACGTTTGCGGACCTGTGGTTCCGGGCCCGACAGTTTCTGATCGCCATTGTGGGTGTCGGGCTGGTTCTTGCGCTGGCGCTCGGTATGAGCGGGTTGGCGGACGGTTTCCACGCCGAAGTGGCGTCGACGGTCAATGCGGTAGGAGCGACATCTTGGGTCATGTCGCCCTCCGCTCAGGGTCGGCTGACCGCATTTGCTGCCTTCCCGGCAACCGCTGCCGGCGTTGTGGCGCGGGAGCCTGGAGTCCACAGGGCCTCCCCGGTGTTGTTCGCTCCAGAGCAGGTGGTCCACGTGCAGGGCTCGACGGCTCCGCAGACCGTCAACCTCATGGGTGTGCAGCCCGGAGGGTTGGCGGATCCCCAGGTGGTGTCCGGTCACTCGCTGTCGGCCACGGGTCAGGCTGTCGTCGACTCCAGATTGCAGGCTCCGGTCGGCAGTGTGTTGGAGTTGGGTGGGCACCCCTACGACGTGGTCGGGGTGGTCGACGACCGCACGATGGATGGTGGGATCCCGATCGTCTACATGCCGTTGGCCACGGTCCAGCAGGCTGTCACCGGGGGCAGGCCGTTGATCACCGCCGTGGCCACCATGGGCACTCCGGCCACTGTTCCCGCCGGTCTCGTCGTGCTGACACCGACTGCAGTGGTCACTGACACCGTGACGGCCTTGGGGAGTGCCGTGACGTCCATCGACAACACGCGCTCTCTGATGTGGCTCATCGCCGCGGCCATTGTGGCGTCCATGCTCTACGTCGCCGCGCTGGAGCGGAAGCGCGATTTCGCCGTACTCAAGGCTCTCGGATCCTCATCGGGCGCGCTGTTCCTCAGCCTCGTCCTGGAGGCGGTGGTGGTGACCCTCCTCGCCGCCGTCCTGGCCGAGATCCTGTCGCTTTTCATGGCGCCCCTCTTTGCCCAGCCGGTCGACATCACGCCCGACGCCCGACTCGTGCTGCCGCTGATCGCAATCACGGTCGGCGTCATCGCCAGTGTGTCGGCGTTGCGCCGGGTGACCGGCGCCGACCCCGCGACGGCTTTCGGATGAACGATGACCTTCTGGTCCAGGACCTGGTCGTCGCCTTCGATTCGGGGGGTTACGTCATTAAGCCTCTCGATGGGTTGAGCTTCAAGGCCCACGACGGCGAACTGGTGGTCCTGCTGGGCCCGTCGGGCTGCGGCAAGACGACCCTGCTCTCGTGTCTCGCCGGGCTGCTGACGCCGGCCAGCGGGAATGTGCAATTCGGCTCTGTCGTCGTCAACGAGCTGCGCGGCCCGGCGCTGTCCGAATACCGCCGCCACACGGTGGGCGTCGTATTCCAAGCCTTCAACCTGATCGCCAGCCTCAGTGCCCGTGGCAATGTCGTCGTGCCGATGCGTCTGGCCGGCGCGTCACGGAGAGCGGCCAAGGAGCGGGCCAACGAACTCCTGTCCCGCGTCGGTTTGGAGGAGCGCGCCCACCATCGCCCCGCCCAGTTGTCAGGAGGGCAGCAGCAGCGCGTGGCGATCGCCCGCGCGCTCGTCCACGATCCGCCTCTGCTGTTGGCCGACGAGCCCACCGCCCACCTCGATCACATTCAAGTCGAAGGAATCCTCCGGCTCATGCGAGAACTGGCCAGTCCGGGTCGCGTGGTCGTGGTCTCGACGCACGACGACAGGGTCAGCCAGCTGGCCGACCGGGTGATTGAGCTGGCTCCGAACTTCTCATCCGCCGACCGGCCGCCCGAAGAGTTCCATCTCGCGGCGGGAGACATCCTGTTCCGTCAGGGTGAGCGGGGAGAGTTGATCTATCACGTCGAGTCGGGGCAGCTCGAGGTGTACCGCGAGCTGTTCGACGGTGGGGTGGAAGTGCTGGCACGCACGGCCCCGGGTAACTACGTCGGCGAGCTCGGGCCGATCCTGAACCTGCCTCGGAGTGCGTCGGTGCGTGCCGTCGAAGACGCCGTGGTGACGGGTTACACGGTGCGAGCCTTCCGCCAGGAGCATCCACACCACGTGGCCGGCCTCCCAGCGGGTTCGTGAGCGATCGGGCCACGATGTGAGATCGTGGATGTGTGACGGGTTCTGAGTCGGCGGAACTGAAGGTGGGCGCCGATACGGGCGGACCGCGCCTGGAGATCCGTGTCCTCGGCCCCGTCGAGATCGCGTGGGACGGCCGCCCCGTCGACATCGGCGGCGTCAAGGCGCGTGCGCTCATTGCCCGCCTTCTGATCGATCGCCAGATCGTTGTGTCGGTGGACCGTCTCGTCGACTCCCTCTGGAGGGACAACGATGGGCCGGGGGCGGAAATCGCACTGCGCTCGACGGTCTCGCGTCTGCGCAAGCGCCTGCGCGACGCCGGTGTGCCACCGGACCTGATTGCGACGCGGGCCCCGGGTTACGTCCTCGATGTGCCCGCCGAGGTGACCGATGCCTTCCGGCTCGAACGGCTGGTGGCGGAGGCACGGCAGCAGCTGGCGCGGCGACGACCGAACGAGTGCGTCCGGCTGACGGCCGAGGCCGAGGGGCTCTGGCGCGGACCGGCCTACAGCGAGGTGCGCGACGAACCCTTTGCCCGGGCGGAGGCGCGCCGCCTGGAGGAGCTGTTGCTCGCGGCCACCGAGACGAGGATGGACGGCGAGTTGACGCTCGGGCGCCATGAGGCCGCGACCGGTGAGCTGGAATCGTTGACGAGCGCCAACCCCATGCGCGAACGGTTGTGGACGCAGCGCATGTTCGCGCTGTACCGCTCGGGCCGGCAGGCTGAGGCCCTGCGCGTGTTCCAGGACCTCCGGAGCTTTCTGGTGGCCGAGCTGGGGATTGAGCCCGGACACGACGTGACCTGGATGGAGCGCGCCATCCTCGCCCAGGACCCCGCGCTCGACTTCTTGGTCCGGCCCGGGGAGGACACGAGCCCCGCCCTCGCCCTCGGGCAGCCCGCGGTGCCTGCCCCGCAGGCCTATCAGGCGCGGATGCCCGCGTCCGGGAGGGAAGGGCGGCTCGTCGGCCGGGACCGGGAGAAAGAGCTCTTGCGCGACTGGTGGACGTCGGTGGGCCACGGCGCGGGGCGGCTGCTGCTCGTTGACGGCGATCCCGGTATCGGAAAGACGCGCCTTGTGGCCGAGCTGGCGCGCAGGGTCGAGGGGCGGGGCGGGCTCGTCCTGTGGGGCCGCTGCGACGAAGATCCCGTGGCACCGTTCCAACCGTTTGCGGAGGCGCTCGGGCGCTACTTCCAGTCCCTCTCGGCGGACCGGATTTCGCGCATGCCCGACTGGCAGCTCAGCGAGCTGTCGCGGTTGGTGCTGCGACTCCGCGAGTACGCGCCCCGCTCGAGGACGAGGGTGGTGATCCGGACGGCGAGCGGTTCCGATTCTTCGAGGCGGTGACAGCGACGTTCAACGAGCTCGCGCTCGACCGCACCATTCTGCTGGTGATCGATGACCTGCACGCGGCCGACCAGCCCACGCTTTTGTTGCTCCGCCATGTGCTGCGGGGTACCGACGACGGCACGCTCGGCGTTGTGGGGATGTTCATCGACACCGAGGTCCCGGCCGAACACCGGCTGCGGGCCATGCTGGCGGACTTCCGGGCGGCGCACCCCGTGGCGACCGTGCACCTGCAGGGATTGCGTAGCGAGGCTGTGGAGGAGTTGGTGCAGGGGTGGCCGGATGCACCGGCCGACCTTGTTCCCCAGCTCTGTCGTCTCACCGACGGGAACCCGCTGTTCCTCGACGAGCTCCTGCGCCAGCTCCGCTACCAGGAAGCCGAGCAGAGCGAGGATGACGCACCGGTCCCGCCGACCTTGAGCCCGACCGAAGCCATCCGGGAGCTGGTGGCGCGGCGCGTTTCACGACTACCCGAGGATGTGATCTACCTGCTGCAAGCGGCAGCGGTCGCAGGTCCCGAATGCGAAGCCGGCGTGGTGGCAGAGGCGGCCGAGCTGACCGCGGAGCAGCGGCTCGACGCCTTCGACCGGGCCGAGGAGTCACGCCTGCTCCGGCGGGTCGGGCAGGACATGCGCGACCGGTACATCTTCACCCACACGCTGGTGCGCGATGCCATCTATGGCGAGCTCCTGCGTGGGCGCCGCGTCCGATACCACCACAAGATCGCCGTGGCCACGGAGCGAGCCCATGCCGCCGATCTGGAGACCTACGTCAACGAGCTGGCCCATCACTTCTACATGGGTGCGGCCCTCGCCGATGCCGACAAGGCCTGCCACTACTGCCAGGCCGCCGGGGAACGCGCGCTCCGCCTGCTGGCCTTCGAGGAGGCGGCCCTCCACTTCTCCCGCGGCCTCGAGGTCGCCGAGCAGTACGGGGTGGGCGACCCCCAGGCGCGCTGCGACGCGCTCATGGCGCTGGCGGAAGCGCAGAACCGGGCGGGCGACACGGTGCTGGCCAACGCCAACTTCGAGCGGGCGGCCGAGTTGGCGCGGACTCTGGGCGACGCCGAGCGCTTGGCCGCCGCGGCCCTGCGGGCCGGGCCGCTGAGCTACCTCGGGATCGTGCGGGCGAACCAAGAACAGGTGCGACTCTTGGAAGAGGCGCTGGCGGCGCTGTCCGAGGGGGGGGATTCCCACCTGCGCGCCATGGTGACGGCGAGGCTCGGACTGGTCATTGTCTACGACGCCGCCGTCCCGGTTCCCGGGACGATGGCGCGTGCGCTGACCATGAACAACGAGGCTGTCGCCATGGCCCGCCGGCTCGGGGATCGGGTCGCCCTGGGCTACGCGCTCAACGCGCGCATGCACACGCTCTGGGGCATCGGACCGGCACCTGAACGGCTGGCGACGGGGACAGAGCTCGGGGAGATCGCCGATGAAATCGGCGACGAGCTGCTGGCGTTGCACGGCCACATGTGGCGCATCCGTGAGCTTCTGGCCCAGGGCGACGTCGGCGCCGTCAACGAGGAGATCGCCCGGTTCGGGGCCCGGGAGACGGGACCGGTGCACCCAGTCGAGGCGTCCTACGCGTTCAACGTGACCGCCATGATGGCGTTACTGGCCGGGGACTTCGAGACAGCAGAGCAACTGGGTCAGCGGGCGCTACGCGTGGCGGAGGGCCACAACGAGCTGGCGCTGGGCTTCTACGGGGCCCTCATGTTCTGGACCTGGTGGCAGCGAGGCGACCTCGGCGCTGCCGACGGCATCTTCGAGGAGGTGTTGGCCCAGGCCCATGAGACGTATTCCACTGTCCCGGCGGCGCTGGCCCTCGTCCACGCCGAGACAGGCGACAGCCAGGCCGCGCTGCTCCAGCTGGGCTCGCTAGCGGCTCTCGGGTGGGAGAACGTCGCGGACGATCAGGCTGAGGGTGTCTCGCTGGCCCTGGCGGCGGCGGCCTGCAACGTGGTCGGCGCCCCGGCGGGCGAGTTCGCGGAGCATCTCTACGAAGTCATGCGACCCTATGCAGGTACCGCCGTCGTCGTCCGCGCACCGGCAGCCGCGTGTATGGGACCGGCTGACTACTACCTCGGGCTCTTGGCGGAGACTTTTGGGGACCTCGCGTTGGCCGAGGTGCACCACGACGCTGCGCTGCGCCTCGCCCGCCGCATGGGTTCACCTCCCTTTGTGGCCGCCGCCGAAATGGAGCTCGCCCGAACGGTGCGCCGGCGTCGCCCCGCGGCTGACAAGAAGCGCGTGGCCGAACTGCTGCGCAACGCCGAGCAAGCGGCGCGCGCCATGGGACTACAGAGGCTGGCGCAGCGGGCTGCTGCGCCAGCCTGATCCGATCAGCCGGGTCCCGAGCCCCCGTCGGGGAGGCCCGCTCCCGGACCCGCTTGCTCTTCGTAGGCGGCCAGCCTGTCGTCCGCTTCGCGGATGCGCCGGCTCATGCCGGTGAGGAGCGCGTTGCGGAAGCCGGGGATCTCCATCATCGTCTCGAACTCCCGCGGGCCGACGATCAGGACCTCAAGGTCGGTGGTGGCGTGCACGGTGGCGCTGCGGGGCACGGCTTCAATGGCAGCGAGCTCTCCAAAGTAGTCACCGGCGCGCAAAATGTTGACGACATGACCCTCGCGGGTGACCGTCGCCGTCCCTTCCAGAATGACGAAGAGCTCGCGACCGAGACGGCCTTCCCGCAGGATCACCTCACCGGACTGAATACGAAGGCGCTCGGCTATGCGCGCCACCTCTGAGAGTTGCTCCTCGGTGCAGGCGGCGAACCAGGGCACGCCTTGCAGTCGCTCCGGTGCGGCCTGCCCGCTCCCCTCGCCGTTGGCGCCCATCCGTCTCCCTTGGCAGTCGACCGGCGGGTGCTCTCCCCGCGCCTTCAGGGTACGCGTTGCGCCGGCCGTTGGGGGATCAGCGGAGACCGGCGGCGTCGAAGGGCCGAAGGTCACCGATGTCGAGCGGCCGGTGCCGCGTGCGCTCAAGAATCCTGCGCGTCGAGCAGCTCGGCCAACTGGGCCTCGAGGATCCGCAGCCGGCTGGCCATGCTGCGGAACAGCGCGCCCCGGAAACCGGGGATGTCGGACATGGCGGAGAGCTCGCGGGGTCCGATGATGAGCACGTCGAGGTCGGTCAGCGCCGTCACCGTGGCGTTGCGTGGCCCCGGGTCCATGGCAGCCAGCTCGCCGAAGAAGTCGCCAGAACCCAGCGTGTTGACCCGCCGGCCTCTTTGGGTCACCGCCACGGAGCCGGAGAGGATGAGGAAGAATTCCCGGCCGATCCGACCCTCGCGGGCCAGGACCTCGCCTTCTCCCACCTGAACCCGCTCGGCCAGCCGGGCCACCTCGTGGAGCTGGGCGTGGGTGCAGTTCCGGAGCAGGCCGACGCCCTGCAGCCGGTCGACGGTCGCCTCTCTTCCCATGGTCGCTACCACCTGTCACCCCCCTTCCCAATGCGATGGAGGTGCACCGCGACTGCATCGGCCAAGGTGCCATCTACTGTGCGCCCAGGCGTTTGCACCGTCATTGCACGGATGTTGCAGCCAGGGAGTGGTCCCTGAGCTGGGCTTCGGCGGTAGGCCCGGGCGAGGCGTCTACCATGTTGGGCCGGTTCCGGATCAGGGGGGTCTGCGAGGTCCTCGTGGCACCGGACGCGGTAGTGCCTGGGTAGCTCAGTCGGTAGAGCAGCGCACTCGTAATGCGCAGGTCAGGAGTTCGAATCTCCTCTCAGGCTCCAGTTCTTGTATTGCCACGGCTGATCTGCCGCAGATCGATAATGGCTGAGCTGCGCCCCAGTAACGGGTGATCCGTGACGCAGTAACGACTGATCCGTGAAGCCCGCCCACACCGGTTCGGAGTGTGGGGTCATGTCGATCACCTCCACGCATGACGGCGTTCGGGCGCCAGCATGAGCCTTGCGTGATTCGGCAGGAATCGTTGCCGAACCCCTGAGAAACGGACGCTCCCAAGGATGGGAGTACCGGTAGAGCAGCTGACCGGCCTCCTGGCAATCTGCCACCTGCAACCTTCGGCGGAATCGACATCGTCGTGCTGCCCGGATTCACCAGTCAACTCGTGACGCTGTATCTGACAGCGTGTGCGGTCCAGCGTGCCTGATCTCAGCGGGAAGGCCCTGGTGCCTGGCGACGCGGTGATCTACGAGCGGCCGGATGGAACGGCAGATACGACGGCCACTGTCCTCGCTGTTCGTCCAGGAGGCAGATACCTGATTCAGCTCGATCCGATCAGGCCGCGCTCGCGGAACGAGGATCCTTACCTCAGGGCGGCTCTCGACCACGAAGCCGAGCTCTTGCCGCAACTCGCAGGGAACCCCGCTGATCTTCAGGAGCCGTTCGATGTCGATGGCTGCATGCCTCTATCTCCTCGAGCCTGAGAAGGATGAAGAGCAATAGAGGAATCTCAACAAGCCGGTGGTCGGCCTGGCCGCAGCCTGACCGCCCGACCCGTGCAGGCTCAGTGGGCGGGCTCGGGGACCAGGTTCTCGACTTGCAGCTCGTCCTGGTCGACGCCGCTCGGCGCTCCCTTGCCGCCACGTGTCCACGAGGCGGCGGCGCCCGCCAAGCACATCACGATGCCGAAGGCAAAGGCAGTGTGCAGGCCGTCGCGGAACGCGTCGGCGATGAGGTTCGGGAAGAAGCGCTCGCCCGTCACAGTGCTGCGCTGGGCCGGCGTCAGCTGCGACAGCACGTGCGTGCCGATGAGGTGGCCGGCGGGGTTGTAGCCGAGGAACGCCGCGAAGAGCGTCGAGACCGGCGGCAGGTGTGAGATGTTCACGGCCGTGGCCTCTGGGACCCCGTGGGCCGTCAGGCCGCTCACCAGCGCGCTGGGGAGATGGGCAGCCAGCCCGAGGATGATCAGGGTGAAGAAGATGCCGATGGAGAGCACCTGGGCGGAGTTCTGGAAGGTCGTGTTCATGCCCGAGCCGGCGCCGCGGTCGGCCGCCGGCAGGCTGTTCATCACGCCGGTGCGGTTCGACGAGCCGAACGACGACATGCACAGGCCGGTGACGAAGAGCAGCAACCCGAACTCGGGGTACGCGAAGTTGATCGGGAGCAGCAAGAACAACGCGAAGCAAACGGCCGTGCCCAACATGCCGAAAGTGGCGAAGGGGCGCGGTCCATAGCGGTCGGACAGGATCCCCGCCAAGGGGCCGGCGATGAGGAAACCCGAAGTGAGGGGGATCAGGAAGATGCCGGCCCACAGCGGCGTGACGGCGAAGGTGTAGCCGTGGCGGGGCAACCAGATGCCCTGCAGCCAGATGATCAGCATGAACATGAGGCCGCCTCGTCCCAGTGCGCCCAGGAAGCTGGCGAAGACGCCGGCTGAGAAGGCCCGGATCTTGAACAGCTGCAGCCGGAACATCGGCTCGTCCGTGTGCACCTCAATGAAGCAGAACAGGATCAGGAAGGCGACGCCGACCCCCAGCTCAAGAAGGACCACCGGATTGGTCCAACCCATGGGGTGGCCGCCGTAGGGCTCTATTCCGTAGGTGATGCCGATCATGACGAGGATCAGCCCGATGGCAAAGGTGATGTTGCCGGCCCAGTCGATCTTGGCCCGTGAGCCGCTCTCGACCTCGTGGAGGGAGAAGTAGCCCCAGACGGTGGCGAAAAGCCCGATGGGGACCGAGACCAGGAAGATGAGGCGCCAATTGATGGGAGCCAGCAAGCCACCGAGGAGAAGCCCGATGAACGTCCCGCTGATGGCGGCGGCCTGGTTGATGCCGAGGGCGAAGCCGCGGCGGTCCGGCGGAAAGGCATCGGTGAGGATGGCGGCGGAGTTCGCCATGAGCAACGCGGCACCGACCCCTTGGAAGATGCGCATCACGATCAGCCAGACGCCGGCCGCCGTCCCGCTCATCCACGTGATGCTCAACAGGAGGGAGAAGAACGTGAAGACGGCGAAGCCGAGGTTGTACATGCGCACCCGGCCGTAGAGATCTCCCAACCGGCCGAAGCTGACCACCAGCACGCTCGTGACGATGAGGAAGCCCAGGATCATCCACAGCAGGAAGAACGTGTTGGAGGGCAGGAGCGGGTCGAGACGGATGCCGCGGAAGATGTCCGGCAGGGCAATGAGGACGATGGAGGCGTCGATCGTCGCCATCAGCATGCCCAGCGTCGTGATGAACAGCGCCGTCCATTTGTGGCGCTCGTTGACGTGGGCGTGATCCGTCAGGAGAGGAGCGACCGTCACGCCGTCCCCGCTCGGCCCGCCAGCGGGCTCACTGGCTCTCTGCTGTGTTGGATGCCGCCTCCTGGGTGACGTCGCAGCATGCCCGCATGCGCTTCCGGAATACTCCCTTCCGCTTATGTTAGCCTAAACGGAACAAGGCATTCCGCCCGGGCGATCGGATCTGCATGGCGACACGGAGCACCAATTACGCGCTCACCTTTGCCGTCCTCGGCACAGCCGCGCTGGCCTTTGCCCTGCTGCAGTCGCTGATCATCCCCGCCATCCCGGAGCTCGAGCAGACGTTGCACACGTCCGAGAGCGGCGCGAGCTGGCTCTTGACCGCGTACCTGTTGAGCGCCGCCATCGCCACGCCGATCCTTGGCCGCGTCGGGGACATGCTCGGCAAGGAGAAGATCATCGTCGCCGTCCTGATCGCCCTCACGGTGGGGTCGTTGCTCAGCGCGCTGGCCACCAGCCTGCCGGTGATGCTCGTCGGCCGGGTGATTCAGGGCACGGGTGGTGCGATCTTCCCGCTCGCGTTCGGGATCATTCGTGACGAGTTCCCCGCCGAGCGGGTGGCGGGCGCCATCGGCGTGATGTCGGCCATTCTGGGGGCCGGGGCCGGAGCGGGAATCGTGCTGGCCGGTCCGATCCTCGTGCACCTGAACTACCACTGGCTCTTTTGGATCCCGATGATCATGTCGGCCATCGCGACGGTCGCGACCTACCTGTTCGTGTCCGAATCGCCCATACGGGCTCCGGGCCGCATCAACTGGCTCGGGGCGGCTCTCATGTCGGCCTGGCTGGTCACGGGCCTGCTCGCCATTTCGTACGCACCCCTTTGGGGCTGGGCTGACACGACGGTCATCGCCCTGCTGGGGGCCACGGCGGTCCTCATCGTTCTCTGGGTCGTCTCGGAGAACCGGTCCGACTCGCCATTGGTGGACATGAAGATGATGCGCATTCCCGCAGTGGCCAGCACCAACCTTGCCGCGTTGCTTTTCGGCTTCGGCATGTTCGCCATGTTCGTCACGCTGCCCCAATTCGCGGAGACACCGACCCACGTCGGCTACGGATTCGGGGCGTCCGTCACCCAGTCGGGTCTGTACCTGGCGCCATTCGCCGCCGCCATGGTGGTCGTCGCTCCCATGACCGGGCGTCTTGCAAAGGCGTTCGGTTCCAAAATGGTGCTGATCGCCGGGTCCCTCATCACCGCCTCGAGCTACCTCCTGCTGATCCTGGACCACACCGACCAATGGTCCATCTACGTCGCGACGGGGCTGCTCGGCATCGGGATCGCCCTGGGCTTCGCCAGCATGGCGAACCTCATCATTGAGGCAGTCCCGGCACAGCAGACCGGCGTGGCCACCGGCATGAACACCAACATCCGTAACATCGGGGCCGCCCTCGGGAGCGGAATCGCCACCAGCCTCGTCGTGAGCGGACTCGCTCCGGGAGGCTTCCCGAAGGAGCACGGCTACATACTGGCGTTCGCCGTCAGTGGGCTGGCGCTGGTGGTGGCCGCGCTCGCCGCGCTGACCATCCCCAAGCGGACAGCGCCCTCCATTGTGGAGCGCGAGCCGCACCCCGCGCTCACGGCGGAGGCCGAGGTCATTGTCGGCGCCATCGCCTTCGGGCCCGAGGACCTGGCGTGACACGCAGCACCGCCGCCCGGGCCGCAGCCGTGGCAATGGAGCCGCGGCCGCTGCGGCGGGACGCCGAGGTCAACCTGAGCCGCATTCTGGTCGCCGCCCGTGATGTCTTCGCTGAGCACGGGTATGACGCCTCCATGGAGGAGATCGCCATGCGGGCCGACGTCGGGGTCGGCACTCTCTACCGACGCTTCCCGAACAAGGCCGATCTTCTCAATGCCGTGGTCGAGGCGGCGCACGAGCGCAAGCGGCAGATTGCCGAGGCCGTCCTCGCCGACGTTGCCCCCGAGGACGGCGTCTTCGAGTTCGTTCGTCGTTGCATCGCCGTCCCCAGTTGCTGGCGCGCCACCATCTCGGCCCCACCCTGGAGGACGAGCGGGACAGGGCTCGGCCAGACGGCCCCTCTGCTGCAAAAGATCCTCGAGCGGAGCCAGGAGGCGGGTTCGGTCCGTCCCGACCTCCAAGTGGCCGACATCGTGGTGGTCCTCATGGCCGTGCGCTCCATCGCCGATGTCTGCGACTCGAAGTCCTCCGCGCCGTCACTGCGCTTCCTGGAACTCCTGCTCGATGGCCTTCGCCCCGGTCACGAAGCTCCGGGCCACGATCCGCTCACCATCGCCCAGCTCGACCGGATTCTGCGCCACCGCTGAGGCGCAGAGGTGGCGCGAACTAGCGGACGAGGGCCGCTGCGGCCAGCCCGAACGGCGCCAGGATCCAGCCCCAGCGCACCGCCACGACGACCACCTCGGAGCGGTAGCCGTACAGGACGGACAGCTGAATGGGTTGGAACGACGGGGCGCTCAACGCCGTGAGCACGGCGACCACCACCAGCGGCGTCGACCCGGCGAGCGCCGCTGCGGCAGCGACGAGCGCGTAGTAGGCGATGCGCAGCACCGTCAGCCAGGCCCAGCGACGCACGGCATGCTCCGTCCGAGGCACCGCCAGATTGTGGGGATGGATGACCGAGCCGGTGAACAGGGCGGCGCCCGAGAAGGCCAGGAGTGGACCGGCCAGGGTGAGAACGTCAGCGGTCCATTTCGGCGCGGCGCCGAAGACGTGGAGCAGGAGGCCGACCAGGGAAGCCACCACAGGCGACTGATCGACCCATGTTGTGCGGCGCCGTTGTGGGAACGGGGCGTCGCGGCGCATGAGGTGGACGGCCACGGCGTTCCAGGCCGTGGTGATCACGTTGGCCAGGACGGCGATCATCGTGCCGGCCGAGCCCGCGAAGGCGGCCGCAGTCGGGACGACCCAGAAGCCGGCATTGGGGGTGACCGCCCACGCCTCCAACGAGCTCTGCCCTGCGCTCCGCTCGCCGCGTGAGACGAGGGTCGCGCCGAGGAGCAGCCACATCCCGGCCGACAAGGCGAGAGGGCCGAGCAACTGGCTGACCGAGGTCAGCCTCCAGGCCGCGACCAGGGAGAGCGTGGCCGAGGTCGCAAGGATCTGCACGCGGAGGAACACGGGCCAGGCCCTTTGCACGGCCGGGCCTCCGTGAGCCGAGCCCCAGCCGATGAGCCCACCCACAACGAACCACACCAGGGTGAGCACACCCCGATTGTGGCCGCTACCGGGCCCACCTCGACCCAAATTGACGTCCAGCAGGGAGCGGATAAGGTGCGCAGATGCGCCCTCAACCAATTGACGAGGTGCTGGCGGAGGCGATTGTCGGGCGTCGCTTGCTCACGCACCCCTTTTACCGTCGCTGGGAAGCCGGCACCCTCGCCCAGGGTGAGTTGGCCGCCTACGCAGAGCAATACCGTCACATTGAGCGAGAGCTCCCGCTCACTCTGTCCGCCATCGCCGAGGCCTTGCCGGCCGGACGCGCCCGTGACCTCGTGGAGGCGAACCTGGCCGACGAGCTCGGCACGCCCGAGCCACACGCGGAGCTCTTCGAGAGGTTCGCGGGGGCGGCCGGCGCCACCCCTGACGCGCCGGCGACGCCCTCGACAGCTGCGCTGCTTGCTGTCGTGCGCTCGACGGCCGCCAACGACCCCGTCGCCGCGCTCGCCATGATCGCCGCCTACGAAGTCCAGGCCGCCGACATCGCGGCATCCAAGGGCGACGGTCTGCGGCGCCACTACGGCTTCGACGAGGACGGCACTTTCTTCTGGGACGTGCACCGCACCCAGGAAGTGGACCACGCCGGGTGGTCGATGGAGGCGCTGGCCGCGCTGGACGCCGATCTCGACGTGGTGCAGGCGGCTGCCACGGTCTCGGCCGATTCGTGGTGGCTCTTCCTCAGCGAGCGCGAAGAGCTGGCGCCCGCAGGCGCACCCTGCTGACGCTGGTCAGCTGAACGTTCCGCAACGGGACGCCGCTGCGGCGAACGCAGCAGAGCGTTCCCGGTAGTCCCCGAAACGCCCGAAGCTCGGGGCGGCCGGCGACAGGAGAACCACGCCTCGTGCCGGAGCCCAGGCGAACGCGGTCGCAACCGCGGCGTCGAGGTCCGCGACATCGCGGATCTCGACCCGCCCTCCGGTGTTGTCGCGTATCGCCTGTCCGATGCGAGGCCCATTGTCGGGCATGGTGACGACGAGGGTCGGTGCCGTGCGCGCGGCGATCGTCCGGCCGAGCGGCGCGTAGTCCACGCCGCGATCGTGCCCACCGACGAGCAGGGCCACCGGACGATCGGCGAACGCCCGGAGTGCTGCCTGGGCCGGGAGCACGTTGGTCGAGAGACTGTCGTCGACGAACTCGACGGCGCCCACCGAACCGAGCGAGCGGCAGCGGCTCGGCAGCCCGTCGAAACCCTGCGCGGCCGCGGCTAAACGGTCCTCGTCGGTTGCGCCCGGGATCCCAAGGCCCTCCAGCACGGCGCGCGCCACCGAGGCGTTGCGCTCGTTGTGTGGTCCGGTCAGGCCGAACGCCTGCGACCATGTGGCGTCCCGCTTCACCTCGTCGGAGCCCACCCACCGCAGGTGGGGGCCAAGGAGCCCGACATTCTTGTGCAGCTCCACGTCGGCATCGTCGGCGAGGGCGAGGGTGACCCCGAGTTTGGTGCACAGCGACAGCTTGTCGGCGTAGTACCGCTCGACTGTCCCGTGCCAGTCGAGGTGGTCCGGCGCGAGCGAGGTGACGGCGACCACGGAGGGAGCGTTCTGTAGGTCGGGGACCTGGAAGCTCGACGTCTCAATGATCCAGTAGTCCGGTGGGGGGCCGACCGCAGGGTCCCACGGCGCCAGCCCGATGTTCCCGCCCGCCCGGGCGTCGACGCCCAGCCCGCGCAGCAGGTGGACGGCCAGCGCGGTCGTCGTGCTCTTCCCCTTCGTGCCCGTGATGCAGGCAACGCGGGTCGGATCGGCCTCAGCCATGAACAGACCGAGCCCTCCGCAGATGATGACACCTGCCTCCTCGAGCTCTCCCACTTCGGGCCGGTACCGGCTGATGCCGGGACTCTTCACGACGACGTCGCACTGCCGGAGGGCAGCAATGCCTCCGGCGCCCGTGGCCAGGATCTCGAGACCGTCGAACGAGGACGAGGCGGGAACGTCGTCGACCAGCACCGGGTCGCGGCCCATGGACCGGAGCCGGCGGATGCTGGCCTGTCCTTCGACGCCGAGACCCCAGACGCCGACGGACGCGTCAGCGAGTGCGGACCAGGAGATCGGGTGGCGCATAACGATCAGGGATGCGATGGGTGCCGCGGGGCCGCAACAGCGCGGTGGGCTCGGTCGGTGCGGCGTCGCCCAGTTCGGCCCGCAGTCTGGCCACGAGCACGTTCGAGGCGCGGTCGTCTCGTTGGGCGGCGAGCACCAGGGCGGCCCGGCATTCGTCCGTATCGCCCACGCACTCGAACGGCTTGATTCCGGCGCCCAGCCCGAGCAGCGCCCGGAACCGCTCCTCGTTGGCCGGGTTCTGGAGCGGTTCGTCGTCGGCGAACACGGCCTCGAGCTCGGTGCGGTCCATGAAGGGTGCCAGGACGAGGTCGACGAAGCAGCACTTGTCGCAGCGGCCGCACCAGTGGTCGAGCCGCTCCGCCGGGCTCTGGTGGAAGGCACGGTTGCAGCTGCGAAAGGTGCGGTGGTACTCGGGCAGGCGGGCAAACTGCTGCGCGACCCAGAGCTCGGTGCGAGGTCGGAGAAAGGAGAAGACCGAGAGATCCGGGCCCAGGGCGGTACTCACGACCCGGCCGAGCGCCTGCTCGAACTCCTCGCCCTTCGACCATTGGTGGTTGACGCCCAGACCGTCCACGACGAGCGTGGGAACCGAGGCCGACCACTCGTTGGACAGCACGACGGCATCGCGTCGGTCGAGCACCGCCGCCACGAGAACGGCAGAGGTGATGACCGCGGTCACGGGCACGTGCCCGTTGAGGAACTCCAGCTCGGCGGAGCGGCGCACGAGCGGATCGATGGTGCGCTCTATGCGTGTCACCGGGAGTCCGGTCACAGCGGCGGCCTCCTCAATGGCGGCGAAGCGACTGCCGGGCGGTTCGACCACGCAGAGTGCGGCGTCAGGATGGTCGGGCGCCAGCGCGGCCACCGTCACGATGGAGTCGATGCCGCCACCGAAAGGGATCAGGGGCCGGCCCGGCGCGGGAGCGAAATCGACCGGTTGGACGATGCCTGCGTCCGGTCCCTCCACTCGCAGGCCGCGCAGGTCGACACCGTTGCGGTAGGCGAACTCGCCCAGGCCGTTGACGTAGAACGTGTGGAGGAAGTCCCGTTCGGGCGCCGTCGTTTCCAGTTCGCCGAGGTCGATGACGGGGGCGGCTGTGGTCTTGTAGTACGAGACGCCGGCCAGCAGGTAGAGGATGCGTACCGCGGCCAGCACAGCCGGATCGGCCCAATCGCCTCCGCCTTGGAAAGCAAAGCGCTCCGTGAAGATGTGGTCGCGGGTGGCGTAACGGCAGACCACGACCGAGTCCGCCGTGTCGATGGCGAAACCGTCGTAGCGGAACAGGTCAGGTGGTGGCATGCCAAGTGGGGGTGGCCCGGCGATCCGAGCCAGCCCATGCTACGGCGCAACCGGCCTCGGACCGGCCTCAGCCAAGGAGGCGGGCCAGGAGGGCGAATCGGCCGCAGGGCCGCTGTCTGCGGTCACTGAAGAACGGCTCGTCAGCTGTGGTGGCGCCACATTCGACGATCTGCTCTCGCGGTACCCCGCCGGCCATCAATTGCTGGCGGTTGGCCGCGACCAGGTCCACCAGCCAGTGGCCAGGGCCATCGGGCCGGACCACGCCAGGATGGAGCGGAGCTGGCCCGACAATCGCGCGCAGCGCGGGCGGCACGTCGTCGGAGACCTGATAGCGCTCGCGGTGCACCGCCGGCCCGACGAAGGCGTGGATGCGCCCGGTCTCGGCCCCCTCCTCCTGCATGGAGCGGAGAGCCGCTCCCACGGCGCCGGCCGCGGTCCCGCGCCAGCCGGCATGGACGGCCGCCAGGACGTGCGCCTCCGGATCGACCAGGGCCAGCGGGACACAGTCCGCCACCATGATGACGAGCGTGATCCCGGGCGTCACCGTGACGAGGATGTCAGTGTCGGGCAGGGCGTCCTCGTCGGAGCGTGTGCCGCGACCGCACTCGTCGGGCCCGACGAGAGTCGCGTGTGCACGGTGTACCTGGTGGGCAAAGACCAGGTTTTCGAGCGTGGTGCCGAACGCGGCGGCCGCCCGGGCCCGGTTGGCGACGACGCTCCCGGGGCCGTCTCCCACGTGCAGGCCGAGATTGAGCGTGTCGTACGGCGGCGTCGAGACGCCGCCGTGTCGTGTCGTCACGGCCACGTCGGCTCCGAGACCCGCCGTGTCGGCCCAGCGCACCAGTGGAGGGAGCGGGGGATCTGGCACGCGTCCCGACCCTACTGAGCACATCGCTCTGCGCCGCCGTGTGCGGTGCGCGACTACGAGGCCTGGCTCTCGTCCCACACGGTGGTCGGGACCACCGACAGGAGCGGCCGGCCATGTCGGGGAGGAGCGCCGGCGCGTTGCAGCTCGGCGAAGCCGTAGAGCTCGCCCGAGTCGCTGCCCGTGTCGGAAGCATCGCCGGCCGCACTCGGCGGCTCCGCCGTGCCCAGGAGGCCGGCCAGCGACTGTCCCGCCGCGAGGGCGTCGAAGAGCACGACGAGTGACTCGAGTGAGAACCCCTGCTCTTGCAGGGCGAGGACGGCCTCCAAGCGGTGGAGGTGGACTGCGCCATAGAGGCCGGTGCGGCCACGCAGCATGGGGTGAGGGACCAGTCCGAGCGTCTGGAGTGAGCGGATGCGCCGCGTGGTCGTCCCCGTGACGCCGGCCAGCTCGTCGATCGTCAACGTTGCGACCTCTTCTGCTTCCACTTGACAAATATAACACGTGTTCATGTAACATCAAATAGCGTTAACAAGCGATCAGGAAGAGGTGCAGCATGGGACTCAATCTCGAAGCGGTGGGAACCACCTCGGAGCCCTTCGAGCGGTCGTGGGACAGCAAGGATGCATTGCTCTACGCACTCGGCGTGGGGGCCGGGTCGCTCGACCCCACGGGTTTCGAGCTCGAGTTCACGACGGAGAACTCCGACGGCGTGACCCAGCGCGTCCTGCCGACCTTCACCACCATTGTGGGGCAGGGCGGGGGCGCAGGTCTGTCGCTGGGTGAGTACGACCCGGCGATGCTGGTGCACGGCGAGCAGTCCATCCGGCTGCACGGCGAGTTGCCCGTCGCGGGGACTGTGAGGACCACGACCACGGTGGCGGGCATGTATGACAAGGGCGCCGCCGGCCTGGTCGTGCTCGAGAGCACGTCGCGGCATGCCGGCAGCGGCGAGGCGGCCTTCTCGACCCGCACGGCGCTCTTTATCCGCGGCGCAGGCGGATTCGGCGGTCCTCGCAACCCCGAGGGTGACGACGAGAGCGCGCTGGCCGCCGAGCCGATCCCGACGCGTGAGCCCGACGAGGTCATTTCGTACTCGACAAGGCCCGATCAGGCGCTGCTCTACAGGTTGAACGGTGACCGAAACCCGCTGCACTCCGACCCGTCCTTCGCCAAGCGGGCCGGCTTCGACGCTCCGATCCTGCACGGCCTGTGCACCTACGGCTTCACCGGACGAGCTCTCCTCCACGCGGCCTGCGGCTCGGACCCGGCACGCTTCGGGGCCATGCGCGCCCGCTTCTCCAAGCCGACCATGCCCGGAGACACCGTGCGCGTCTCCCTGTGGGACATCAGCGACCAGGTGGGCGGGGCCTACCGCTTCCGCACCGAGACCCAGCGGGGCGAAACGGTGATCGACGCGGGGCTGTTCTCGACCGCAGGTTGAGATGAGCGACGCCGGTTAGTGCCGGCAGTCGGCACACACGCCGAAGATCTCGACTGTGTGCGTGACGTCGCTGTAGCCCAGGTCCGTCGCCGTCGTCTCGGCCCAGCGCTCCAGGTCGGGCAGCTCAACCTCGGTCCCTCGCCCGCACTGGCGGCACACGACGTGATGGTGGTGGGTCTCGCTGTGACAGCGGCGGTAGACGAGTTCGCCGTCGGCGGTTTGCAGGGCATCGAGCCGGCCCTCGTCGGTGAGGAGGGCCAGGTGCCGGTAGACCGTGGTCAAGCCGACGGTCTCACCCGAGGCCCGTAGCGCTGCGTGAATGTCCTGCGCGCTGCGGAAGTTCTCCGAGCTCTGCACCACTTTGAGCACCGCATCCCCCTGTCGCGTCCGTCGCGAGGTGCGGGCCGGGTGCTCTGCGTGCTCAACCACGGTGCAACTCTGCCAGGTCGGGCGGGGTGAATCGGTCCTTCCTGCGCGCCGCGATGGCGGGTCCGGTGAGGCGGGCCACGACGTAGAACGCAAAGCTGATCGCCACAATCAGCACGCTCGGCTTGACCGTCGGGAACTGAAAGCTGAGCAGGAGGCCGCCGTCGGCGGCCAGGACGGCCATCACGACCGAGAGGACGGTGACCGTGAAGGGGTTGGCACTCAGACGCTGCGCCGCCGCGGCGGGGGTGATCGCCAGGCTGAGGACCAGCAGGGTGCCGACGATCTGTGCCGCCTCGGTCACCGTGATGGCGAGGACGAAGAGGAAGACGATTCCCAGCACGCCCGTGGGCACGCCGCGGGCCCGCGCCACGTCGGGGTCGATGGACGCGAACAGGAGAGGCCGCCGGATGACGGTAAGGACGATGGCCACGACAATCGCGATGACGCCGAGGAGGAGGATCTGTCCCGAACTGATGCCGAAGATGTTGCCGAAGAGGATGTTCAGCGCCTCGCTGGCGTAGCCGTGGTAGTAGCCGAGCAGGAACACACCAAGACCGAGGCCCGCCGCCAGGATCACGCCGATGGTGGAATCTCGTTCTGCTGCGCGCTGGCCGAGGAGGCCGATCAGCCCGGCCACGACGAGAGCACCCACCAGGGCACCGGCCAGGGGGTTGTCGGCGACGAGGAGGCCACCGACTGCTCCGGTGAACGCGAGCTCGCTCGTGCCGTGGACAGCGAAAGACATTGTGCGGGTGATGACGAAGGGGCCGATGAGCCCGCAGCTGACGGCGACGAGAAAGGCCGCTTCGAGCGCGTGCTGAGCGAAGCCGAACTGGAGGTAGAAGCCGATCCCCATCAGTGGGCGTGGCCGTGGTGCGCGTGGGCGCCCGGCTCGGTCGGCAGCTCGTCCTCGGCGCTCACGACCAGGTAACGGTCGCGCACCTTGATGACGTCGACCTCAATTCCGTAGAGGTCGCTGAGCCGCTCGCTGGTCAGGATCTCGCTGGGCGTGCCGATGGCCCACTTACCCCTGACCAGGTAGAGGATGCGGTCCACGTAGGGCAGCACAGGATTGACCTCGTGGGTGACGAAGATGACCGGCGTGCCGGCCTGGCGCCGGCGCTCGTCGATGAGGTGTGTGACGGCACGCTGGCTGGCCAGGTCGAGGGCAAGGAGTGGCTCGTCGCACAGCAGGACCCTGGGGTCGCCGAGCAGCGCCTGGGCGATGCGCAGGCGCTGCTGCTCGCCGCCCGAGAGCAGGCCGACCGGCGCATCGGCGTAGGCGCTGGCGCCGACTGCCTCCAGCGCTTCGTCGACCCTTTCCCTGATGGCCCGGGCGCGGCGTGGCAGCCCCCAGTGGTGTCCGTCCACGCCGAAGCGGACGAGGTCCCGGCCGCGGATGGGCAGGGAACGGTCGAAGGCCTGCTGCTGGGGGACGTAGCCGAGCTCGTGGTTGCCCCGTCGCGGCGCTGCGCCGTTGACGCGCACGGTGCCCGCCGACAACGGGACGAGGCCGAGCAGGACTTTGAGCAGCGTGGTCTTGCCGACGCCGTTCGGCCCGAGCACGGCAAGGAACTCGCCCTCGGCGACATGGAGGTCGAGGGCGGACCACAGCTCGCGTGAACCCAGTCGGACGGCGGCGTCCCGCAGCTCGACCAGCGGTCCGCTCACGGGTTGCGACTCGACTCGAGCGCGTGCTGCAGCGCGTTCAGCTGGGACTGCTGCCACTGCTGGTAGGTGCGCACCCCGGCAGGCATCGTCTCGGAGACACCGACGATGGGAATGTGGTGCTGGCGGGCCAGGGTACGGATCTGGGTGGTCACCGGCGTCACGGTCTGCACGTTGTAGAGCAGCACGTTGATGTCACGGTCGTCAAGGAGGCGCTGCATGGCCAGCGTGTCGGCTGGGCTGGGGTCGGTCCCGTCCTCGACGGCACGGGCGAAGCCGGAAGGTGTCACCACGTCGAGTCCAGCCACGGCCAGCGCGTAGCCGGGCACACGTTCGGTGTACGCCACCGGCGCGTTGTGGAAGTGGTCCCTGATGTTGGCCAGGGTCGCGTCGAGGGGAGCAAGCGATGCGTCGAAGGTGGCGAGGTTGGCCCTGAATGTCGCGCTGTCCCGGGGCGCCGCTTCCTCGAGCGCGGCGGCAATGGCGGCGGCCACGGTTGGCACACGGGGGATGTCGTACCAGAGGTGCGGGTTGGGATCGCTGCCGGTGATGTGGAGCACCTTCGCCGCGGTGACGACGCGGGGGCGGCCGCTGTCCGCACTCAGGAGCGAATTCATCCAGGTGTCGTAGCCCGCCCCGTTCTCAATGATGACCTGGGCCTGGGCCAGCGTGGCCGCATCGGCAGCGTCGGTCTCGAAGAGATGAGGGTCGGCGTTGGGGTTCGTGATGAGCGAGGTGACCTTCACGTCGCGACCACCCAGCTGGCTGGTGATGTTGCCCCAGAAGTTCTCGGCGGCCACGACGTGCACCACACCGGTTGCCTTGGGGGCGGCACCGGCGCAGCCCGCCAGGCCGAGCGTTGCCGCGGTGATTGCGGTGCCGATCAGGATGGGCCGAGCGAAGTTGATTCTCATAACAGTAACCGTAATCATTTCGAATAACCCTGGCAAGGCTGCCCTGTGAGAATCGACCACTGTGCGATTGGCCGCCGCCCCTGATGGGTTGCCCGACCAGGACGTCGGCCGATCAAGGCATGAGCTCAGCTCCATCCGCCGGATGTCGCCCATGTGTATAGACCCACTATCCACCTAGTGGGTCTATACACATCGCGAGTGTCTCTGTCGGCGGAGGCCTCCGCCGCGTCGGAGACCGCGATTCGGGCCGGTTCAGCCCCCGAAGAGGAGCGAGTAGTCGGCGCCGCGCCGCAGATGGTGGCCACCGTCCACGCCAAGCGTCTCGCCGGTCACGAAGGATGACTCTGGGCCCAACAGGTAGCGCACGGCGGCCGCCACGTCCTCGACGGTGCCGACCCGACCCAGGGGCATCTGTTGCAGGTAGTCGTCGAGCAGCGGTCCGCCCGCCGTAATGAAGGCCATCAGCTCGTCGGCGATGATCCCGGGCGCCACGGCGTTGACGCGGATGCCGAGCGGGCCGAGCTCCTCTGCGGCGGTCTCCGCCAAGAAGCAGATGCCGGCCTTGGACACCCCGTAGGCCCAAAGGTGAGGGTGGGGGAAGCGACCTGCCCCCGACGACATCAGGACAATGGAACCGGGGCCGCCCTGCGCCTGCATGGCGAGCCCACCCTGCTTCACGCAGATCACAGAGCCGGTCAGGTTGAGGTCAATGGTGGCCCGCACCGACTCAATGTCGGCGGTCAGCACCGAGCCCATGTGCATGGAACCGCCCGCACAGGCGAAGAGGCCGTCGATGCGGCCTGTCGGCTTGGTGGTGGCGGCCACGGCGGCGGCAACCTCGTCCTCGACGGTGACGTCCGCCACAATGCAGCGGACCGTGGCCCCGCCGGTCGCCGCCGCGGCGATGCGCTCGCGGGCGTCCATGAGCTTCTGCTCGGTGCGCCCACAGATCGTCACGTGGGCACCGTCGGCGGCGAACCGCTCCGCGGTCGCGAGCCCGATGCCGCTCCCGCCACCGGTGACGAGGACGGACCAGCCGGCAATGCCGGTCGACGGATTCGTGGCCGCCATCAGGCGGTGCCAGTGCGATCGCCCAAGGGCGCGGAGGGCGTGAACTCCACCGGCATGGCCTCGAAGCCCGAAATGAAGTTGGCGGGGCGCCGGGGCAGCGTTTCGCGTCCGACGGCGAGGTGGATGTCAGGCATCCGGGCCAAGAGTCGCTCGAACATCACCTTGAGCTCCAGCCGGGCCAGTTGGTTGCCCAGGCAGAAATGGGCACCGAAACCGAAGGCGATGTGCGGGTTGGGGCTGCGCCCGATGTCGAAGGTGTCAGCGTCGTCGAACACGCTCTCGTCCCGGTTGGCCGACGGATACAGGAGCAGGAGCTCTTGGCCCTGCTGAATGGTGACGTCGCCGAGCTCGACATCCCGGGTCGCCGTTCGTGCCATGTTCTTTATCGGCGACACCCAGCGCAGCATCTCCTCGACCGCACCCGGCATCAGCCCTTCGGGGTCGGCAGCCAATCGGGCCAGCTGGTCGGGCCGGGCGAGCAGTTCCTCCATGCCCCCACTGATGACGTGACGCGTGGTCTCGTCGCCCCCGATGAGGATGAGCAGCGTCTCGTGGATCAGCGATGCTTCGTCGAGTGTGTCGCCGTCGATCTCGGCCTGGCACAGCACACCCACGAGGTCGGCGGTGCTGCCTGTCGCCTTGCGATCGGCGAGGACCGGATTGATGTACGCGGTGTAGCCCTCGAACGCGTGCATCGCTCCGACCATGGCCTCGGGGTCGGGCGAGCCCTGGGACTTGAGCATCACGTCGGACCACTCGAGGAGCTCAGCCCGGTCCGCCGGCGCGACGCCGAGCATGTCGCCGATCACGGCAATGGGGAGTGGCGCGGCAATGTCGGCGACGAAGTCGCAGGAGCCCCGTTCGCACACTGAATCGAGGATGAGGTCGCAGGCGACCCGGAGCTGGTCCTCCATGGCCCGGACCCGCTTGGGCGTGAAGCCCTCGGAGACGAGCCGGCGCCGGCGCACGTGCTCGGGGGCGTCGAAGTCGATCATCATCGGCAGGGGTGGGTATTTGGGCCGGATGCCCTGGGCGTTGGAGAAGGCCTCCGTGTCGACCGAGGCCGCTTTGACGGCGGCGTAGGAGGCCGCCGCCCAGATGTCATTGGCCTCGTCGTAGTAGACGGGCGCGTGGGCCCGCATCCAGGCGTAGGCGTCATGCGGCTCCCGGCCGTAGAACTCCCCGTCCATGAGGTCGATCTCGAGCGCATCAGGTGCTGTGGTCACGGCGGAGACGATATCCCCGGGTGGGTAGGGTTGACCCATGGCAGATCAGGCGACCTTCACCGACGTCGCCATGGAGTTCATGCCGGGCCTGTATTCGGCGGCACTGCGGATGACCCGCAACCGGGCCGATGCCGAGGACCTGGTGCAGGAGACCTACCTCAAGGCCTACCGCTCCTTCGGCTCTTTCACCGAAGGCACCAACCTGCGGGCCTGGCTGTACCGCATCCTCACGAACACCTACATCAACAGCTACCGGGCCGCCCAGCGGCGCCCCGAGGTGGCCGACGTCGAGGATGTGGAAGACCTCTACCTCTACAAGCGGCTTGCCGGCTCGGGGGGCAGCGATCCCGGCCGCTCGGCCGAGGACGAGGCGTTGGAGCGCTTCACCGACGAGGACGTCAAGGCTGCGCTCGAGGCCCTGCCCGAGGCTTTCCGGATGGCCGTACTCCTGGCCGACGTCGAAGGCTTCAGCTACAAGGAGATCTCCGAAATCACCGACGTTCCCATCGGGACGGTCATGAGCAGGATCCACCGGGGAAGAAGGGCGCTCCAGAAGGCGTTGCACGACGTGGCTGAAGCGCGAGGCCTGGTCGGTAGCCTGCCTGGGGGGTCGATGGAATGAGCGAGAACGTGGTCGACGACGAGGACAGTGGCAATGTGAACGCCAGTGGGCTCTTTGGCGCCTCCGTTGACTGCCAGGAGGCGGTCCACGAGTTGTACCGCTTCCTCGACGGTGAGTTGACCGAGGAGCGTCGCACGGAAATCAGCGTTCACCTCGACTGGTGCGGCCCCTGCAGCGGAGCGGCCGGCTTCGAGGCCGAGCTACGCAAGGTCATCGCCAACCGGTGCAGAGACCGGGTGCCCGACAGCCTCATTGAGCGGGTCGCTGCCGCCATCGACGAAGAAAGCAAGCAGCACCACGGCGAGCACTGACATCTCGCCGGTTGTACCCGAAGCCGTCGCCGATGCCCCGGCCATGGTGGACTGGGCCCTGGCCCAGCGGGTGGCCGCAGGCGCGCTCGATTCTCAAGCCCTCACCGGCCAGCTACCGATCGCGGGACCTGCAGGGGCAGTTCGACGACCTGACCGCTCGGGCCGAGACGCTGGTGAGCGCGGCCACCGGCCTGCATTCTGCGCACGGGACCGCTCGGGCCAAGGTGACCGATCGCGCCGGGTGGGCCGCCGCCAACGTGCGGTCGGTGGAGCGTCTGATGGGCCCCGCCATGGTGGAGCTGCAGCGCAAGCGCACCAACTTGCTCGCCGGTCCGTCCCTCGCGGTAGGTCGTGCCGTGGCCGGGACGCAGCTCGGCCTCATGCTGGCCTACATGGCGACGCGCGTCCTCGGACAGTACGACCTCTTGATCAATGACGAGGCACCCGAGGACCAAGACCTTGTCTCCTACGTCGGCCCCAACATTGTGGCGGTCGAGGCGCAGTACAGGTTCGAACCGAGCGAATTCCGGCTCTGGTTGGCGTTGCACGAGGTGACTCACCGCCTGCAGTTCACGGCGGTGCCCTGGTTGCGCGACCACTTCGTCGCATTGGTGAGCGAACTGCTGGGTCCTCTCTCGGGCGACCCGGCCGGGCTGGCAGAGCTGGTGCGCCGCGCCACGGACGAGCTGCGTTCCGGTCGAAACCCGACCCGGGACGGAGGCGTGATCGCCATGCTGGCCACCCCAGAGCAACGGCTGGCTTTGTCGAAGATCTCCGGAATGATGAGCCTGCTCGAGGGCCACGGCGACGTGACAATGGACCGGGCCGGCGCGGCCGAGGTCCCAGGAGCCGCCCATTTCTCGCAGGTGCTGCACGAGCGCCGCACCCAATCGCGTGGGCTGACCAAACTCATGTCGAAGCTCCTCGGCCTCGACGCCAAAATGCGCCAGTACGCCGAGGGCGAGCGCTTCGTCGAGTCGGTGGAAGCAACCGGGGGCCCCGCGCTGCTGGCCCGGGTGTGGGAGGGGCCTGACTTGCTCCCCACGCTCGAGGAGATCCGCGACCCGGCGGCCTGGGTGGCCCGAGCCGGTGGCTGAGGAAGGTCCCGACCTTCCCATCACCCTCGTCTCCGACCTCCTGACCCGGTGCACCTTCCCCTCGGGTGGTGCGGCGCTGGCCTGCGCTGTCTCCGGTGGGGCCGACTCCCTTGCGTTGCTCGTCCTGGCCGCTGCGGCCGGTTGTGCCGTCACGGCCATCCACGTCGATCACGGCTTGCGCGCCGGGTCCGAAGCCGAGGCCGAGGTGGTGGCGGGGGCCGCCGCACGGTTCGGCGCCCGCTTCGAGAGCCGCCGGGTGACGGTCGCACCCGGCGCCAACCTGGAGGCGCGGGCCCGGGCGGCCCGCTTCGGTGCGTTGCCGCCGGACGTGGCCACCGGGCACACCATGGACGACCAGGCCGAGACGATCCTGGTGAACCTCCTGCGCGGCGCCGGCGCCGGCGGCCTGGCGGGCATGGAGCCAGGGGCGCGGCACCCGATCCTGGGGCTGCGTCGGCACGAGACCCACGCCCTGTGCGCCTCGGCCGGCCTGGTGCCGGTGTGCGACGAGAGCAATGACGACCCGGCGTTCGTCCGGAACCGTATCCGCCACGAACTCCTGCCGTTGTGCGCCCAGGTGGCGGGGCGCGACCCTGTCCCGCTGCTGGCCCGCCAGGCCGGTGTGCTGCGCAGCGAGGTGGCGCTGCTCGACTCGTTGGCAAGCGAACTGCTGCCCGATCCGACCGATGCCAAGGCGGTGGCCGCCGCGCCGCTTCCGCTGGCGCGCCGCGCGCTACGCCGCTGGCTGCGGGCGGCCGGCGACGGCGAGCACCCCCCCTCGTTGGCCGAGGTCGATCGCACGTTGGCCGTCGCCACCGGCGCGGCGGCGGGGACGGAGCTCACTGGGGGGCTACGGGTACGCCGGAAGGGCGGGCGTCTCCGGGTCGAACCAGGGCGAGCGCCCGGTAATGTCACCGCGGTGACCCACGACGAGTCCGGAACGGGCGTCCCGTCGTGGGCAGCGGCAGACGTGGGCCCCGTGCTGGTGGAAGCGGAGCGCCTGGCGGCCCGAGTCGCCGAGCTCGGTGCCCAGATCACGGTTGATTATGCCGAGGAACCACCACTGCTGGTGGCGGTCCTCAAGGGCGCCATGCTCTTCATGAGTGACCTTTGCCGGGCGATCGCGCTGCCGGTCGACGTCGACTTCATGGCGGTCTCCTCCTACGGAAGCGCGACCAAGACGTCGGGCGTGGTCCGCATCGTCAAGGACCTCGATTCCGAGCTTGAGGGGCGGCATGTACTCGTGGTCGAGGACATCATCGACAGCGGTCTCACGCTGAACTACCTGCGCCGCTACCTCACGGCGCGCCAGCCGAAGAGCGTGGAGATCTGCGCCCTCTTGGTGAAGGAGGGCGAGCAGCGGGTCGACCTCGACCTGCGCTACGTCGGTTTCACCATCCCGCCCGAGTTCGTCGTGGGCTACGGCCTGGACGTGGCCGAGCGCTACCGCAACCTGCGGGGAGTCCACCGCTACAAGGGAGCAGAAACGTGAGCGTCGATGTCGAACGGGTCAGGGCTGCTGTGTCCGAGATCCTCATTGCCATTGGGGAAGACCCTGAACGGGACGGCCTGGTGGCGACCCCCGAGCGGGTGGCCTCCATGTACGAAGAGCTCTTCTCGGGGCTGCACGACGACCCCGCGCGCCACCTGGAGGTCACCTTCGCGGCCGAACACGACGAAATGGTGATGGTGCGCGACATCCCGTTCGCGTCGCTGTGCGAGCACCATCTGGTGCCGTTCCTCGGGAAGGCGCACGTGGCCTACATTCCGGCCGAGGACGGCCGCATCACCGGCCTGTCGAAATTGGCCCGCCTGGTCGACGGTTTCGCGCGCCGGCTCCAGGTGCAAGAGCGCATGACCACGCAGATCGCCGACGCCATCGCCTCGGTGCTGTCGCCCCGCGGCGTGCTCGTCGTGATTGAGGCTGAGCACCTCTGCATGTCGATGCGGGGCGTCAAGAAGCCCGGCACGGTCACGGTCACCTCCTCGGTACGCGGGCTGTTCCGCTCCGACGTCGCCACCCGCGCCGAGGCGATGCAGTTCATCCGGGGCCACTGAGGACGGTGCGACAGGGCGCACGCAGGCCCCTGGTCATGGGCGTGCTCAACGTGACGCCCGACTCCTTCTCCGATGGCGGCCTCTACGCCACCGTCGACGCCGCTGTGGCCCAGGGACTCCATCTCATGGCGTCGGGGGCCGACGTGGTCGATGTGGGTGGGGAGTCGTCCCGGCCGGGCGCCGAGGCGGTGCCGGTCGACGTGGAGCTGCAACGGGTCGTGCCGGTGGTCGAGGCCCTGGCCGCAGCGGCCCGCAGCGACGGGCGGGGTGTGCGGGTGTCGGTGGACACGGTCAAGCCCGACGTGGCCACGGCGGCGCTCGCCGCGGGAGCCGATCTGCTGAACGACATCTCCGCCTCTCTCTACGAGGTGGCCGCCGCCGCTGGCGCCGGATGGGTGGCCATGCACATGCGGGGCAGGCCCCGCACCATGCAGGACGACCCGCTGTACACCGACGTGGTCGAAGAGGTCCGCACGTTCTTGCTGGAGCGCGCCGGCCGGGCGCTCCGGGCCGGAGTAGGCGAGGTCTGGATCGACCCCGGCATCGGGTTCGGCAAAACGGGGGCCCACAACCTGTCGTTACTGCGGCACCTCGGAGACCTGGTGGATGCCGCGTCTGCCGCCGGCTGTGCCGGGGTACTGGTGGGGACCAGCCGCAAGCGCTTCCTCGGCGCCCTGGCCGCCGCGCCCGGCTCGAGCGGCCCTGCCCCAGTGGCCGATCGGGCCGAGGGATCGCTGGCCACAGAGGCTGCAGGCCTGGTGGCGGGCGTGGGCATGGTGCGGGTCCACGACGTGGCGGCAACGGTACAGATGACGCGGCTGTATGGTCCTGCCGCATGAAGGGCAAGTGGGCAGCCGGTATTCCGCCGCGCAACTTCACCTGGGTGATCACCGATCATCTGGCCGTCAGCGAGCGGCCGGGTGGATTCTCGGTCAATCACCGCCGGGTGCGGCGCCAGGAGGAGATCATCTGGTTACGCGTCCAGGGTTTCGGGCGCATCATTTCGCTGCTGGTTTCGCCACACAACCTGTCGGCCTACGACGACGAGGGTCTGGCCTGGGGCCACTACCCGCTCGAGCGCACCGGGGACCCGCGGCCCGTCCTGTCCGCCTGCTACAAGGACATCGACGACTCCCTGGCCGCCGGCCTGCGCATCCTGGTGCACCAGGACGAGCTGGGCGACCGCGTCATGGGTGTGGTGGCCGGGTATCTGGTCTGGTCGGAGCGGATCGCCAACCAGCCCCAGGCGGTGGCCCTGGTCGAGCACGTCGTCGGACACGCCATGGGTGAGCCCGGCCGCGAGCTGCTCTCAGAGTTGGAGGGCATGCCGTCGCGCGGCCAGGCGCAGTGAGCGATCGCATCGAAATCCGTGACCTCCGGGTCACGGGGACGCATGGCGTCTTGCCCGAGGAGCGTGACCGGGCCCAACCCTTCTCGGTCGACATTGTGGCCTGGGTCGACATGGAGGCGGCGCAGCAGAGCGACGACCTGGCGGACACGGTTGACTACGGCGCCCTGGCCCAGGCCGCGGCCGACGTCGTCGCGGGCCGGTCCTATCGTCTGCTCGAGGCACTCGGTGGCCGCCTGGCCAGCGCGCTCCTGATTGTGGACCCCCGGCTCGAGGCAGTCGAGGTAACGGTGCGCAAGCTCCGTCCGCCCCTTGCGCTCGATGTGGGCTCGACCGGGGTCAAGGTGCGGCGCGCCCGCTGATGACCGCAACGGCACCGTCCCCGCGACGTGCCTTCATCGGGCTGGGATCCAACCTGGGGGACCGGCGCGCCATCCTGCGCCGGGCGGTCGAGGCGCTCCGAGCCAAGGGCGACGTCGTTGGTGTCTCCCCCCTCTACGAGACCGAGCCTGTCGGAGGGCCCGATGGGCAGGGCCCCTTCTTCAACCTTGTGGTGGAGCTGTCGACCTCGGACACCCCCCGGATGCTGCTCGAGCGCTGCCGTGCCCTGGAAGCGGCAGCCGGGCGGGTCCGCATGGTCCGCTGGGGCCCACGCACCCTCGACGCCGACGTCCTGTGGGTCGAGGGGTGGCAGGTGGACGAGGAGGATCTGACCGTCCCGCACCCCCGCCTGTGGGAGCGGCGTTTCGTGGTGCAGCCGCTGGCCGACCTGGCTCCCGACCTGGTCACATCGGACCAGCTCAGGGCCTCTGGTGGTGAGGTGGTCGCTGTGGGTAGTCTTTAGGCGTCGTTATCTTCGATCGTCTGTAGGCGAACGGCACCCGCGAGGGGCTGGAACGCCGAAGGAGGTCAGATGCACTCCATCCGGATCATCGGTCCCGGTCGGGCCGGCACGTCGTTGGCCGCTGCATTGTCTGCGCGCGGCTGGGAGTTCGCCGGTTTCCTCGGGCGTCATGACGTGCTGGCGCGCGCGGCCGCCGATGTCGACCTCCTCGTCATCGCCACCCCCGACGACGCCGTCGCCGAGGTCGCCGCCTCCGTCGCGCCGTCGCCGGGCACCACCGTGGCCCACCTCTCGGGTTCGCTCGGGCTCGACGCCCTGGCGCCACACCCGCTGAGAGCGGCCGTGCACCCGTTGGTGCCCTTGCCCAACGGTGAGGTCGGTGCCGCCCGCCTCGGCTCGGGAGTCACCTTCGCCGTCGCCGGGGCGCCACTGGCACGCGACGTCGTCACGAGCCTCGGGGGCCGCATGGTCGAGGTCGCCGACGGCGACCGGGCGG
>CAWACN010000044.1:0-27141 GCA_963780525.1 uncultured Acidimicrobiaceae bacterium
GCCCGCTGGGAGTTCCTCTTGACAGTGGCGCCACTCGTGCTCCGACGGGGGACGGCATCGCCCGTGAACCCGATCGCCCTGTTTTAGGGCGGCGGCTCAGGCCCCTTCGAAAGGGAAGCCGAGGTCGGGCGCGGTCAGGATGGCACGGAAGGGGATGCCTTCGGCGGTCGCCATCGCCTCGACCGTGCCGCCGCGGTCGACGACGGCGACCAGCAACACCACGTCGGCCCCCGCCGCCTGCACGGCGTGGGCAGCTTCGAGGAGCGAGATGCCGCGCGTGACGGTGTCTTCGGTGACCACGACCTTGTCGCCAGGGTCGAGTGCGCCGGCAATGCGACCACCGCCTCCGTGATCCTTCGCTTCCTTGCGCACGCTGAAGGCCTTGAGCGGACGACCGCGCGTGGCCGCCACACCGGCCGTCACGAAGGCGACCGGGTCGGCGCCCATGGTGAGCCCGCCGATGGCCGTCGCCTCGGGCGGGAGCACCGAGAGCACGGCGTCAGCGACGAGCAGCATGGCCTCGGGGCGGCAGACCGTCTGCTTGGAGTCGATGAACCAGCTGCTCTTGCGTCCAGACTTGAGGGTGAAGTCACCGGTCTTGACCGAGTGCGTCAAGAGGTGGTCACGCAGCTCGGCAAACGTGTCGGCGTCGGTCACCGGAAACGGACACCCGCTGCTTCCGCCACGACCTCGCCGATCACGGAGGCGCTCTGGCCCGCTCCCTCGAGCGCCCGAACCGCCTCGCTGGTCGAGCCGGCGTCGATCACCAGGGCCATACCGATACCGCGATTGAAGACCCGGTCCATTTCGTCCTCGGCGACCGAACCCAGACGCTCTATTTCGGCGAACACCTGCGGCTCCTGCCAGGTCGACCGGTCGAGCACGGCGCCGAGTCCGGTCGGCAGGGCCCGCGGCAGGTTGCCCACAATGCCCCCGCCGGTGATGTGGGCGCAGGCGTGGAAGGCGTCGCCCAGCGCCGCTCGCAGAACCAGCACGGCGGGGGTGTAGACCACGGACGGACGCAGGAGCTCGTCAGCCACGCTGTGGTCCGCGCCCGCCCAGGCGGGATCCCCCAGTTCGAGGCCGGCCCGCTCCAGCAGGACGTGGCGGGCCAACGTGTAGCCGTTCGAGCGCAGCCCAGGCGAAGGTAAACCGACGATGGCGTCGCCAGGTCGCACACGTTCAGGTCCGAGCTGAGTCCCCTGCTCCACGACGCCGACCGCGAACCCGGCCAGGTCGAGCTCGTCGCTCGGCATGACGCCGGCGTGCTCGGCCGTCTCGCCGCCGATCAACGCACAGCCGGCGAGGCGACAGCCCTCGTGCACCCCGGCCACCACAGTCGCAACCTGATCGGGGTCGACCTTGCCGGTGGCGATGTAGTCGAGCATGAACAGCGGCTCCGCCCCCACGCAGACGAGGTCGTCGACGCACATGGCCACCAGGTCGATGCCGACCGTGTCGTAGCGGCCGGTGTCGCGCGCCACCGCCATCTTCGTGCCGACCCCGTCGGTCGAAGCCACCAGGACAGGGTGCGGGAAACGACCGAGGTCGAGTGGGAATTGCCCGCCGAACCCACCGATGCCCTGCACCAGGCCGCGCAGGCGTTCGACGGCTGCATCGCCGGCTGCAATGTCGACGCCGGCGCCGGCGTAGGTGGCGCCGCCGTCTCCCACGATGGTCAAACCCCGGGGAGGGCGCCCTGGTGGGCCCTGACCGCGACGGGCTCGGGCCGGCGCAGCGTGACGGACGCCGGAACGGGCGTCGGGTAGTTGCCGGTGAAGCAGGCGTCGCAGAAGCCTCCGTCGGCGCCGATGGCGTCCTTGAGGTTCTCGATGGTGATGTAGGCCAACGAGTCGGCGCCGAGAATGCGTGCCATGTCCTCAACGGAGTGGTCGGTGGCCAACAGCTCCTCGTGCGACGGCGTGTCGATCCCGTAGAAACAGGGCCACCGCCACGGCGGCGAGGAGATGCGCAGATGGACCTCGGCAGCACCGGCCTCGCGCAGCATGCGGATGACCGACCGCTGCGTGGTGCCGCGCACGATGGAGTCGTCCACCACGACGAGCCGCTTTCCTCTGATGTTCTCCGTGAGGGGATTCAACTTGCGCCGCACCGCGTCGGCTCGCTGCTGCTGGCCGGGTGCGATGAAGGAGCGCCCGATGTAGCGGTTCTTCACCAGCCCCTGCCCGTAGGGGATGCCACTGGCCCGGGCGAAGCCCTCGGCCGCGGGGACCCCGGACTCGGGCACGCCCATCACCATGTCCGCCTCGGCCGGTGCCTGCAGAGCCAGGATCTCGCCCATGCGGCAGCGCACCTCGTGGACTTCCCGGCCGTAGAGCCGGCTGTCCGGTCGGGCGATGTAGGCGAACTCGAAGATGCACAGGCGCGACTCCACGTCGCGCAACCACGGGATCTCGAGGCTCGTCGGGCCGTTGGCGTCGATCACGACCATCTCTCCGGGCGCCACCTCGCGCACGAACGTGGCACCGATGACGCTGAGTGCGGGGGTCTCGGAGGCCAGCACCCAACCCTCGGGCGCGTCGGCCGGGCCGAGCCGTCCGAGACAGAGGGGACGGAAGCCGTAGGGATCGCGTACGCCGAACAACCGCTCGGAGCTCATGACGACGAACGAGTACGCGCCCTCCAAAATAGGGAGCACCGCTTGCAGCGCGGTGGAGAGGTCCTCGGTCTCGGGAAAGGCCTGCATCAGGAGCTCGGCCACGACGTCGCTGTCGGTGGCGATGGAGCCCGGCAGCATGCCTGCCTTCTCGGCCAGAGCCTCTGTGTTGGTCAGGTTGCCGTTGTGCCCCAACGCGAAACCGGCCCGGCCGACCGGCCGGTAGACCGGCTGGGCCCCCGCCCAGTCCGATGAGCCGTGGGTCGAGTAGCGGGTGTGGCCGATGGCCAGGTGTCCCTCCAGGCCCGAGAGCGTGCGCTCGTCGAAGACCGTGGCGACCAGGCCCATGTCCTTGACCACCGTCACCGTGTCACCGTCAGCCACCGCCATGCCCGCCGACTCCTGGCCGCGGTGCTGCAGGGCGAAGAGACCGTCAAAGGTGAGGTTGGCCACCCTCATTCCGGGCGCGTAGACCCCGAAGACACCGCAGGCTTCCTTCACGCGCCTGCCATTCTCGCACAGGGCTGCCGCATCAGGGTTCCCCCAGGGCTAGGGCGAGATTCCCCTCGTGGGCCTCGGACAGCACTCCCACGGACAGGTCGAGCAACGACCCCACGGTGACGCGCTCGCCACCGGCCCGCCCCAGCACGGTGGTCGGAACGCCCAGCGCAGCCGCCCGGGCGCACAGGTCCTCGGGCGCGCCCGTGGCGACCACGAAGCGCGACGGCAGTTCCGTGAAGAGCTCGGACGCGTCACCCACCGCATCGACCGCGCAACCGATACCTGCCGCGGCCGCCATTTCGGCCAGCACGACCGCCAACCCGCCGCCCGACACGTCGTGCACGGCGTGCACCAGCGACTCGACTTCGGCATCGGCGACCTGTGCGGCCACCAGCGTGGCGACGAAGGAACAGGCCGCGGCATGCGCGGCGAAGTCGACCGACGGGATCCGCCCGGTCCGATGGTTGCGCCGCTCGGTGGCCCAGCGCGTGCCCTCCAACGGGAAGTCACCGGCGGCGGCCGTGCGCGGGCCGACCAGCACGAGCGAGTCGCCGGCCGACCAGGCCAGCCCGGGCGGGCGGGCCTGCACAGTCTCGACGAGGCCGAGCAGGCCGAGCACAGGCGTGGGGTCAATGTCGGCGCCGCCGCTCTCGTTGTAGAGGCTGACGTTGCCGCCGATGACCGGGAGCGAGAGAGCGAGACAGGCCTCGGACATGCCGTCGATGCACTCCGAGAGCTGCCACATGACCTCGGGATGCTCGGGGTTCCCGAAGTTCAGGCAGTTCACCACTGCGGCCGGCGTCGCCCCGACGCAGGCCAGGTTGGCGACGCCCTCGGCCAGTGCCAGTGCCGTGCCACCGCGCGGGTCGAGTGCGCAGGCCCGGGGGTTCGAGTCTGTCGTGAGCGCCACCCCGCGCTGTGACGGCGGGAGCCCGGGGCCCGCCAGCCGGAGCAGTGCCGCGTCGGCGCCCGGACCGGTCACGGTGTTGAGGAAGAGCTGGTGGTCGTACTGGCGGTAGACCCAGCTCGGCGAGCGCAGCAGGGCCAACAGGTCGGCGGCGCAGTCGGTCGGCGGCGCGGGCGGCGCAGCCGTCGCGGCAGCCGGTGCCTGGCGGGGACGGTCGTAGAGCGGTGCGTCGTCGGACAGCGAGGCGGCGGGGACGTCGGCCAGCACTGGGCCGTCTTTGCCGTCGCGGATACGCAGCCTGCCGCCCCCGTCGGGCTCGGGCTTGGTGACCGTGCCGATGACGGTGGCCCGCACCTCCCACTTGGCGCAGATGGCGGCCACCGCCGGCCACGACTCCGGCGTGACGATGGCGAGCATCCGTTCCTGGCTCTCGCTGGTCATCACCTCCCAGGCCTCCATGCCCTCCTCGCGTCGCGGCACCGCCGACACGTCGACATCCATGCCGACACCACCGCGTCCCGCCGTCTCGCTGGTGGCACAGGCCAGGCCGGCACCGCCGAGGTCCTGGATGCCGACGACGAGCTTGGTGTCGAGCAACTCGAGGCAGGCCTCAATGAGCCGCTTCTCCTCGAAGGGGTCGCCCACCTGGACGCTGGGGCGCTTGGTGTCGTCGGCCGCGCCTGCGTCGTCACCGCTGAAGCCCGCCGAGGCGAGGACGCTGACGCCACCGATGCCGTCACGCCCGGTGCTCGACCCCAACAGCACGGCCAGGTTCCCGACGCCGGACGCGATGCCGAGCACCAGGCGCTCGACCGGCAACGCGCCCATGCAAAGCACGTTGACGAGCGGATTCTGGGCATAACAGGGGTCGAAGGTGAGCTCGCCGCCCACCGTCGGCACTCCCACCGAGTTGCCGTAGCCCGAAATCCCGCTCACGACACCCTCGACCAGCCAGCGTTGCCGGGGCTCGTCGGGGGACCCGAAGAACAGGGGGTCCATGACAGCCAGCGGGCGGGCTCCCATGGTGAAGATGTCGCGCAGAATGCCACCCACCCCTGTGGCGGCGCCCTGGTAGGGCTCAATGGCCGAGGGGTGATTGTGGCTCTCGATGCGGATCGCCACGGCGATGCCGTCGCCTGCGTCGATGACCCCTGCGTTCTCCCCGGGACCGACGAGGACCCGGGGGCCCTCGGTGGGCAGGCGTTTCAGGTGCAGCCGGGACGACTTGTAGGAACAGTGCTCGCTCCACATCACGGCGTAGAGCGCCAGTTCCAGATGGTTGGGGACCCGGCCCAGGATTTTGCCGACGGCCTCGAACTCCTCGTCGGTCAGGCCGAGTGCCTGATGGAGCGGCTCCTCGGCGGGGGGAGTCATGACGGTCCCAACTTAGTCGCCACCCGTTTCAGCTCGGCCCGAGGACGGCCCCGAGACCGGCGGAGCATCCGCCTCCATCAGGACTGGCGGAACAGCCGCCATGCGGACGTCACCGCGCCACAGGACCATGCCGCTGGCGGAGTGCAGAACGGGCGACGGCGCTCAGCCGCGCCGATCGGCCCGCACCACCACGAGATCGTGCTCGCTCCAGACGGTGCTCGCTTCAAATCCGGCCTCGTCGAGCCACTGCAGCTGATCCGCCAGGGTGGAGGGCCGGTCGTGGTCGGTGACGAGGGGAGTCACCGCATCGGGCGGGTCGACGGGGATGACGACGTCCCCCAGGACGAAACGGCCACCGGAGCGCAGGACGCCGGCGATGCGGGCGAAGAGGTCGGCCTTGTCCAGACCCTCCAGGTGGTGGATGGCCAGGGCCGAGACGACGACGTCGAACGGGCCGGCGGGCAGCTCGTCGGTCAGGTTGCTCACCCGTAGCCCGACAGTGACCCCGGCCAGGCGCCGGTGGGCGGCGGCCAGCATCGCCTCGTTCTTGTCGACCCCGACCGCAACCGCCCCGGGGTGGAGTTCGAGCACGGCGCCCAGCGTCTCGCCCGTCCCGGTCCCGAGGTCGAGCACCCTCGCCACCGTCACCTCGACGGTGGCCCGGGCAACAGCCTGCTGGAGGCGCTCGTAGGCGGGGACCTCGGCCCGCATCAGGTCTCCATAGGTGGCCGGGTCGAACCGGTACTCGCTCATGGCAACGAACGCCTGAGCGGGGATCGCACGAGCAGGGATTGACGCACGGTGAGCATCGGTCCTTTGCGCATGGCACTCATCATGAAAGCAGGGCGTCGCGACGGACCCATGTCCAGCGCAGCACAAAAAGAGAAAGGGCCAGGGTGAGGAGGTTGATGATCAGCTCCATCAACCCGTTGGCTCCCTTGCCCCAGACCCCATGCTGCAGGTCGTAGAGCACGTCCATGGCAAAGAGGTAGAGCCCGGCCCCGCCTCCGGCCAGGAGCCAGAAGAGTGCGGCCCTGCGCTCCTTCCAGAGGCAGTACGAGGCGGCGACCAGGCACAGCGCCAGCCAGCCGTCGGCCAGGGGAAAGGCGTCCTCGAACTGGGTATATGCGGCGCCGGTCTCCGACGCCACCAACGAACGGTGGAGGAGCCAACCAAGCCAGTAGCCGGCGATCAGCAGCGCCACTGCCAACAGGAGACCGGCCATGGCCCGCCGCTGGCGCACGTCGAGCTGGGGGGCCGCCGTGGATGTCACCCCAGCAGGGTAACGCCGGTGGTCGAATCGAAGCAGGCTACCGAAATGGGTTGCACGGATCAGCTGAATACGGGTGGCGTGATCTCCCGGATTCCCCTGCTGCCTCCCTGGAATTGGGCAAAGGGCAACACGATTCATGCGAAAGAGGAGTCGGGCGAACAAAGAAAGGAAAACTTGTTGCATTGCGGCAGATGTGCACCCGCAGTACGGCACAATAGGCGGATGCCTCCCAAGGGAAAGACTCCGGCTCCTCGCAAGCCCATGAGCAGCGGCCACAAGGCGGCGCTGGCTCGTGGGCGTGCCGAGAGTGCAACCGTCCGCCACTATCTCGAAGCACTCGAGACCTCCAAGCCCAAGCGGGGTCGCAAGCGCACGCCGGCCTCCATCGACCGCCGGCTGGCCGCCATCGATTCCCAGCTTGGTGGAGCTGATGCGCTGACGAGGCTCCACCTGCTGCAGGAGCAGAAGGACCTGCTCGACGAGCGCTCACGGGTCGATGGCGTCAAGGACCTGTCCGCGTTGGAGAAACAGTTCATCAAGGTGGCCAAGGCCTACGGCGAGCGCAAGGGCATCACCTACGGCACCTGGCGGGCAGCCGGCGTCAGTGCGGCCGTCCTCCAGAAGGCCGAGATCTCGCGCGCCAGGGCCTGAGCGGTCCGGCGGTGGGTCGGCCGTGACGCCGATCACGACGGCGCACGGACACACCGTGGTCGCCGCGGCGGCGGAGCCTTTCGACTGTATAGACCCACTGTATAGACCCACTACATACCTAGTGGGTCTATACAGTCCATCGCTGGTCGGATAGGGCGCCCTGCTGGGGTTGGAGGGCTGGTCCGAGGGGTGGTTCAGGCGGCAGCGCGGGCCGAGGCGGCCCCGACGAGCGAACGCAGCAGCACGAGCCCGTCCTCTGAACCGAGCAGCACGTTGCTGGCGCGCTCGGGGTGCGGCATGAGCCCGACGACGTTGCCGGCCTCGTTGGCGATGCCGGCGATGGCGTCGACCGAGCCGTTGGGGTTGTCGGCGTAGCGCAGCACAATGCGGTCCTCGTCCTGCAGGCGCCGCAGCGTCTCGTCGTCACAGGTGTAGTTGCCGGAGAAGTGGTTGATCGGAACCACGAGCTCCTGTCCGAGCACGGCGGACGCAGTGAGCACCGAGGAGGTCGTCGTGACCGTGACGCGTGCCGGCTCGCAGAGGAAGCGCAACCGCCCGTTCTTCTGCAGCGCCCCCGGCAACAGGCCGGCCTCGGTGAGGACCTGGAAGCCGTTACAGATACCGACCACGGGCCCTCCGGCGCGGGCGTAGGACTCCACCGCCGCCATGATGGGCGAGAAGCGGGCGAGTGCGCCGGGGCGCAGGTAGTCACCGTGGGCGAACCCGCCCGGAAGCACCACGGCATCGACCCCGCCGAGGTAGTCGTCGCCGTGCCAGAGAAGAACGCCCGTGCCACCGGCCGCCTCGACCCCCTGCACCACGTCGTGCTCGCAGTTGCTGCCGGGGAACACGACGACGCCGATCCGCGGCGCCATTCAGATCGCCTTGAGCTCGAGCACGCTCTGCTCAATGACGGGATTCGCCAACAGGCGCTCGGCCAAGTCGGTCGCCATGGTGCGGGCCGCGCCTTCATCGGCCGCGTCGACCTCGAAGCTGAAGGAGCGACCGGCCCGCACATGCGCCACGCTGTCAAAGCCAAGCGCCGGGAGAGCCCGCTCGATCGTCGCCCCCTCAGGGTCGGCGATTCCGGGCCGCAATTGCACCTCCACGCGGGCCTGGAACCTCATGCCCTTGCACCGTACCAGTCGCTCAGTGAGCGCCCGGTGACGCGCTCATAGGCAGCGACGTAGCGGGCCGACAGGGCCGCGACGACCTCTTCAGGCAGCGAGGGTGGCGGCGGCTTCCGGTCCCAGGGCTGCGCGGCCAACCAATCGCGAAGGGGCTGCTTGTCGAAGGCGGGCGGCGTCTGCCCCGGCACGACCTCGTCGGCCGGCCACAGCCGCGACGAATCGGGTGTGCACACCTCGTCGCACAGGCAGAGCTCGCCGTCGACGTAACCCAATTCGAACTTGGTGTCCGCGAGCACGAAGCCGGCCTCGGCGCAGCGCGCCGCGGCCTTGCGATAGAGGGCCAACGAGATCTGCTTGGCGGCCAGCGCCGCCTCCGCCCCCACCCGGTCCACCGCGCCTGCGAAGTCGATGTTCATGTCGTGACCCTCGGTCGCCTTGGTGGAGGGGGTGAAGATCGGCTCCTCCAGCTGGCTGGCCAGCTGCAGGCCGGCCGGCATGGGAGTGCCGTGCACGGTGCCGTCGCGGGCGTACTCCTCGTAGGCCGAGCCGGCGAGGTAACCACGCACGACGCACTCCAGATGAAGCATTTCGGCCCGGCGCACCAGGACGGCCCGGCCGGCCCAGTCGGCGGGCAACGCGGTGCCGCCCAGAGCGTCGGCCATGGCCACCGGGTCAGCGGTGATCTGCGAACCCGGCACAATGTCGGCCATCTCGTCGCACCAGAAGCTCGTCATGGCCGTCAACACCCGCCCCTTGTCGGTGACGGGTTCCGCCATGATCACGTCGAACGCGCTCACACGGTCCGAGGCCACCATGACCAGGCGCCCGTCACCGGCGTCGTAGAGGTCGCGCACCTTGCCCGAGTGGAGACGCGGCAGGTCCACGATCATGAGGTGGGCGCCAGTTCGGCCAACGCGTCGGCAAAGCGGTCGACGTGGCGCAGGGTACGAGTGAGGTCGAAGGCGGCGTCCAGTTGCGCTTTGTCCAGGGTCACTTCGCCGTCGGCCTCCAGCACCTCCCGGAAAGGTCGCCGCTCCTCCCAGGCCAGCCGGGCGTCGCGCTGGACGACCCGGTAGGCCTCGTCGCGGGTCAGCCCACCCGAGACCAACGCCAGCAGCACGGATTGGGAGAAGACCAGGCCGAGGGTGCCCTCCGTCAGGTTCTTTAGCGCCCGTTCGGGGTGTACCACCAGGCCGGCCGCCAACCCTGTGGCCTTGCGCAGCATGTAGGAGGCGAGCATGGAGGCGTCGGGTAGCGCGACTCGCTCGACCGAGCTGTGCGAAATGTCGCGCTCATGCCACAGCGCCACGTCCTCCAGCCCGGCACCGAGGTAGCCGCGCTGCAGGCGCGCCAACCCGCACAGCCGCTCCGAGAGGATCGGGTTGCGCTTATGAGGCATGGCTGAGCTGCCTTTTTGGCCGGCGCCGAACGGCTCCTCCGCCTCGCCGAGCTCGCTCCGGGCCAGATGCCGGATCTCGGTACACATGAGCTCAATGGTCGAGCCGATGGCCGCGCAGGCGTAGAAGTACTCGGCGTGCCGGTCCCGGGCGATGACCTGGGTGGCGGGCACCGGGGTCAGGCCCAACGCAGCGCACACACTGGCCTCGACCGCCGGATCGATGTTCGAGAACGTGCCGACCGCGCCGGAGAGCTTGCCCACGGCGATCCCGTCGCGGGCGGCCTGCATGCGGCGGCGGTCGCGGTCGGCCTGCAGCGCCCACAGACGCGAACTTCGCCCCGAAGGTCGTGGGCTCGGCGTGCATGCCATGTGTACGGCCCGTCACCGGCACATGCAGCAGCTGCAGTGCGCGTGCCTTCAGGGCGCCCACGAACGCGTCGAGATCGGCCAACAACAGGTCGGCGGCCCGGGTGAGGGTGGCACACAGCGCAGTGTCGACCACGTCGGAGGAGGTCAGCCCGTAGTGGATGTGCGAGCCGGCCGGCGCACCGATGCGCTCCTGCACGACGTCCACAAAGGCGGCCACATCGTGGTCAGTGATCTTCTCCCGCTCGAGCACGTCGGCGACGAAAACTTCGTCGACCGTGGGCGCCTTGGCCCGGCACGTGGCGGCGTCGTCTGCCGGCACGACCCCAAGGGCGGCCTGCGCCTCGGTGGCCAGCAGCTCGACCTCGAGCCAGAGCGAGAAGCGGGCGGTATCGCTGAACAGCGCTGCCATATCGGCGGGGGCGTAGCGCGGGATCATCGCGCTCCCTCCCGCGCCCCCACGGGCGAACCGGCGACCAGCGCGGCAATGTCGTGACGCATCTGCATCCCCTCCCAGTCGATCGGCGCCGCCGCCGTGTAGGCACGCTCGCGGGCCTGGTCCAAATTCGGCGCCACCGCCGTCACCCCGAGGACGCGCCCGCCGGCCGTGTAGAAGGGCCCGTCGGCGGTGTGGCGGCGGGTGCCGGCGTGGAAGACGGTGACCCCGTCGACCGCCGCCACCGATTGCCCGGCGCTGTTGAGTCCTTCAATGATGCCGCCCGTCCGCGGGCTCTCGGGGTAGCCCTGCGAGGCCAGGACCACGCACACCGCCGCTTCGTCGGTGAAGGCCGGCGGCCGCGACCCATCGAGTTCCCCGTTGGCCACTGCCAGGAAGAGTTCGGCGGCGTCGTCGGCCAGCAGCGGGAGCACCACCTGGGTCTCGGGGTCCCCGAAGCGCACGTTGTACTCAATGACCTTGGGGCCTTCCGGCGTCAGCATCAGGCCGGCATAGAGCACGCCGCGATAGTCGATGCCGCGGCGGCGCAGCTCTGCGACGAGGGGACGCACGGCCGTGTCCATAATGACGTCCACCGCGTCGAGGTCGACGTGGGGCATCGGGGCGTAGGCACCCATGCCGCCGGTGTTGGGGCCCGTGTCGCCGTCGCCGATGCGCTTGAAGTCCTGCGCCGGCACCAGCGGCACGACGTTCGTCCCGTCGCAGAGGACGAGCAGCGAGCACTCCTCGCCCACCAGGCCCTCTTCGATGACCACGCTGCGCCCGGCGTCGCCGAACGAGCTGCCGGACAGTTTGGCGATGACGTCCCGGCGAGCCTCCTCCAACCCCTGCGCCACCAGCACGCCCTTGCCGCCGGCGAGACCGTCGGTCTTTATCACCCAAGGACCGGGCAGCGACTCCAGATAGTCCAGCGCAGCGGCGGACTCGAGCGCGTCGAAAGCGGCGAAGTCGGCCGTTGGGACGCCCGCCGAGCTGAGCACCTCCTTCATGAAGGCCTTGGACCCCTCAAGGAGCGCACCGTCGGCACCGGGGCCCATGACCGCCTTGCCCTGCGCCCGCAGCGTGTCGGCCAAACCGGCCACGAGCGGGGCCTCGGGGCCGATGACGTAGAGGTCGGCCGCAATCTCCTCGACGGGCTGCTCTTCGGCCACGGTGATGGGTGGGGCCATGCCGGGGTTCCCGGGCGTCACCACGACGTCCGCCGTGCGCGCCAGGACATGGGCGAGCGCGTGCTCGCGGCCCCCGCTGCCGACGACGCAGACCCTCACGCGGTGGCGAAGGAAACGGTCTGCTCGCGGCCCGGTCCGACGCCGACGAGGCGGACAGGCACGCCGATCTGCTCGGACAGGAAGGCCACGTAGTCGCGGGCCGCCGCCGGCATGTCGCCGGGGGCGGTGGCCGCGGTGAGGTCGGTCCGCCACCCCGGGAGTTCCTCGTAGACCGGCTTCGCCTTGTGGAAGGTCGACTGGTGGTACGGCAGGTGCGTATAGGTGATGCCGTCGGCCTCGTAGGCGACGCACACCTTGACCGACTCGAAGGTGTCGAGGACGTCGAGCTTGGTGAGGGCCACCTCGGTGAGGGAATTGAGGCGCACCGCCTGGCGCAGCATGACGGCGTCGAACCACCCGCAGCGGCGGCGGCGGCCGGTGTTGGTGCCGAACTCGTGCCCCCGCTCGACCAGGAGCTCGCCGATGTCGTTCTCCTGCTCGGTCGGGAAGGGCCCGGCACCCACCCGCGTCACGTAGGCCTTGGCGATGCCGATCACGCGGTCGATGTCCCGGGGTCCGAGCCCCGAGCCCGTGCAGGCCCCGCCGGCGACCGGGTTGGAGGAGGTCACGAAGGGATAGGTGCCGTGATCGAGGTCCAAGAAGGTGGCCTGCGCCCCCTCGAGGAGGACCTGGCGCTCGTGGTCCATGGCGTCGTGGACCATGCCGACGGTATCGCCGACCATGGGCTCAATGCGGGGGGCGTACTCACCCAGGTAACGGTCTGCGATCTCCCCGGCATCCAGGGGCAACCGGTTGTACACCTTGGCCAGGACGGCGTTCTTCTCCTTGAGCGCCACGTCGAGCTTCTGGCGGAAGATCTTGGGGTCGAAGAGATCCTGGACCCGCAGCCCGACGCGCGTCGCCTTGTCGGCGTAGGCGGGGCCGATGCCGCGCTTGGTCGTGCCCAGTGCGTTCTTGCCCAGGAAGCGCTCCGTCACCCGGTCCAGCTCCTGGTGGTAGGGCATGATCAGATGGGCATTGCCACTGACCACCAGCCGGCTGGTGTCGATCCCCTTGACGGCCAGGCTGTCGAGCTCCGCCAGCAGGACGGCCGGGTCCACCACGACACCGTTGCCGATGATGGGCGTGATGTGGTCGTAGAGGATGCCGCTCGGTACGAGCTGGAGGGCGAAGGCCTCGCCGTTGACCACAATGCGGTGACCGGCATTGTGACCACCCTGGTAGCGGACCACGAGATCCATTTCGCGGGCAAGCAGATCGGTCAGCTTGCCCTTCCCCTCGTCGCCCCATTGGGTCCCGACCACAACGGTTGCGGGCACGCGCCTCTCCGTTCGCTCTGTCGCTTCGGATTACGCACCAGTGTATCCGTTTCCGAAATCGGGGTCGGCGAAGGTTCGGCTCGTGGCCAGACGGGTATCTCCTTGGTGGGGCGGTGGTGGGCGGTCCGGACGGTCCGGGCGTCTCCGAGGGGGGCCCAGGAGGGTCAGACGGATGACCGACGAATTGCGCAATCGGCGGGTCGCCTTCGTGGTGGCCAACGAGGGCATTGAGGAAGTCGAGTTGCTGCGGCCCTGGCGGGCCGTCATCGATGCCGGCGGGACAGCCGAACTGGTGGCGCCCGAAGCCGGGTTGGTCGAGACCATGCGGCACCTCGATCGCGCCGACCGCTTCCCGGTCGACCAGGTCACCGAGCGGGCCCGCGCCGAGGACTACGACGCCGTGGTCCTTCCAGGTGGGGTGGCGAACCCTGACGCCCTGCGCACTGACGCCGCGGCCGTCGACTTCTTGATGGCGATATTCGAAGCGGGCAAGCCGGTGGCCGCCATCTGCCACGGTCCGTGGACGCTCATTGAGGGCGACCTGGTGGCGGGTCGCACCCTGACCTCATGGCCGAGCCTGCAGACCGACCTGCGCAACGCCGGCGCCTACTGGGTCGACCGTGAGGTCGTGGTGTGCCGCCTGGGCATCAACACGCTGGTGACCAGTCGCAAGCCGGATGACCTCGGCGCGTTCTGCCGCGAGATGGTGGCAGCCTTCGCCTCGTCCGGGGTGCTCGTGTGAGCGCATCTTCCCGACTCATTCGCCGGTGTCGTCACCTGGACGCACCGTCCCGGCAAGCCGGGCAGCGATGTCGTGACGGCCCCCGTTGTTGCAACGGCGCGCCTCGTTGTTGCACCGAGCGTGACAAAGGCGCGAACAGGTCGACGCGCGCCAGAGGCAACCTAAGTAGCATCCTCCGGCAGACGGGTGACGGCACCCGGGGAACGGAGGGGCACCGATGAGAACCCGAGTGCGACTGTGGGCGTCGCTGGCTGTCTGCAGCGCTCTTTGTGGTGGACTTTCGGTCGCCTTGGCGGCAGGAACCGGGGGCACCGCCGGTGCCGTGGGAGGGGAATTGACGGTGACACCGTCGAGCCTGAGCTTCGGCCCGCTGACTCTGGGTGACATCACCGGCCCGCAGACGTTCACGTTGCACAACACGAGCCTGACGACCAACGACACCATCACCGACATCACGGCAACCGGGCCTGCCGCGAACGACTACTTCGGAATTCTGGGCTCCGACTGCGCCACCCCAGATGCCCAGGGTGACATTGAGTTGGGACCCGCCGCCACCTGCACCATCAACATCTTCTTCATTCCCGGATCGCTCGGGACACGCGACGCCACAATCAACGTCACCGATTCGCCCGGGGATTCCGGCGTCAGCGTCGCCCTCAGCGGATCCGGGACCATCGGCTATTACCAGGTCAGTTCGAAGGGCACCGTGGCGCACTTCGGGGACGCAGGCTTCTTCGGTGACCTGTCCGGGACCGCGCTCAACAAGCCCATCGTCGGCATCGCCCAGACCGGGGACAACGGCGGCTACTGGCTGGCCGCATCCGACGGGGGCATCTTCAACTACGGGGACGCCGGATTCTTCGGGTCCGCCGGCGGCATCATGCTCAACAAGCCCATCGTGGGCATCGCCCCGACCGCCGATGGCGGCGGCTATTGGTTGGTGGCCACCGACGGCGGCATCTTCAACTACGGGGATGCCCCGTTCTACGGCTCGACCGGCAGCCTGCACCTCAATCAGCCGATCGTGGGCATGGCGGCGACACCCGATGGCGGGGGCTACTGGCTGGTCGCCTCCGACGGGGGCATCTTCAGCTACGGGGACGCGCAGTTCTACGGCTCGACCGGCAGCCTGCACCTCAACAAGCCCATCGTGGGCATGGCAGCGACACCCGATGGCGGGGGCTACTGGCTGGTCGCCTCCGATGGGGGCATCTTCGCCTACGGCGATGCGCAGTTCTACGGCTCGACCGGGAACATCCACCTGGCCCAACCCATTGTGGGCATGGCGGCCATGCCCGACGGGGGTGGCTACTGGTTCACCGCAGCTGACGGCGGCCTCTTCAACTACGGGACCGCGCCCTTCTACGGTGCCTCTGCCGGTACCGGCATCGGGTCGGTCGTGGGCATGGCGAGCGATGGGGCCCCGACATTGCAGGCGTTTCTCGGCTTCTCCGGGGAACGACTGCACGGCAGCGCGTCGGTCCCACTGCTGCGTCCGCTCCCGGCCGGCGCCCGCCACGACGCTGGGTCCTGAGCCTGCACGGCCGCCTTCCGAGGTCGCCCCTCAATCAGAGCTCGACGTCACTCGCTGAGAACACGCATCCTCACGATCAGGGACCCGCGATCAGAACCCGGTGGCCGCGATGATCGACCCGTTCAGATGGGTCGCCGTCATCCCGCCGTCGTTGGGGGCATCCCCGAAGTTGTAGACGGCACCCAGAGCCGACGAGACCCAGTAGCCGGCGCCATCGGACGTGCTGAAAATGGAGGTGGCAGGGTTGAAGGGGTTGAAGTCGGTGGCGGGGGGCGAGCCGTCTGCCGCGGCGTCTCCGTAGGAGTAGACCTGGCCGTTGCTCAGGAGGACCTGGTACCCCAGCCCGTCGGGGGAGGCCACGGCCGAGGTCACGTTGCCGTGGCCGGGGGCGCCGAAGTAGGGGGCGTCACCGAATGTGTAGACGCTTCCCGTGTACGTCACCAGCCAGTAGCCGTTGCCGCTGGCATCGGGCATGACCGCCACCGCGGCGCCCGAACAGCCACCGATGCCGGGGCACGACCCCGCGAAGTGGGCGTCACCGAAGGCGAACACGCCGCCGTCTGACGCCACCATGAAGTAGCCGTTGTCGTCAATGGACGGGACCATGCCCACAATGGGCGCGTTGAGGCTGTTGGGGAGGCCCGACCCGGCGGGATGGAGCCCGAGCCCGGGTATGGAGCCGTAGTACTGGGTATCGCCGTAGGCGAAGACGCCGCCATCGGACGCATCGAGCCAATAGCCGCCGTGGTCCGCTGTCGGCACAATGCCGACGACCGGCCGCTGCAGGTGCAGGCTCCCGGTGGATCCGTAGAACTGGGCCGAGCCGAAGCTGAAGATGCCGCCGTCAGAGCCGACGAGCCAATAGCCGCGCTGGCTCGGCACAAAGGAGTCGGTGAACGAAGCCGGGTTGCCCGACGCCCCTCCCGCCGTGGCGATGACGTTGTCGCTCTCGTCGACCATGTTGATCGGCGTCAGACTGACGGTGCCGCTCGGCGTTGAACCTCATGTTGCTGAACGTCACCGAGCCGAAATCGGGGAGCGTGGGCTGCTGGGGGGAGCCCACCACCGTCGGGAGCTCCTCAATCCACTCGGCCGAGTCACCGGGACCGGCGTAGGAGGCGTGCGGGACCGAGTAGGTCGTGCTCGTGCTGACGTCCGTGAGCGTCAGTGCCCAATCGTTCGTGCCGTTCTTGGTGATCGCTGCCTGCATCTGGTCTCCGGGCGAGACGGCTGGCGAAGTAGACCGGTGGCGCCGGGTAGAGCTCGTACCAGGCGCGGTAGGACGTGGCACCGTTTTGCGTTGGACTGGTCCGTACCGGTCTGGATGATGGAGTTGGGCGAGCCGGGCCCGCCGTCGATCCCGATCCAGGTGGCCGAAATCCCCGGGTACGACGTCGGTTGGACGGCCGGGACGACCCAATCACCCGTGACGCCGGTGAAGCTCAATCCGGTGGCGAGCTGACCCGACCAGTTGCTGGAGTTGGCCGCGTACGACTGGCCGGCCACGTGCGGCTGGGGCCCGCTGAGGAAGTGGCCCGGGTTGGTGTGGAACTGCGCCGACGAGAGGGACGACGCGTGGTCACTGGGCGCGGGCGCGGCCTGCGCCCCGGCGACCGATGCTCCCATGACGAGACCGACGGCGATCAGCGCGAGAGCGCTCAGCACTCGCCACCCTCGAAGCATCTGTCCCACGTGTCCGCCTCCAATTCCCTGGCGTTTGCGAACCCGCAACGTCACCTTGGGCTCCACAAACAGTACTTGTGAGCGAACGACAAAACGGGTCGCAAGCTGAAGTTTTTGTGACGCTGTTGCCCTGGTCCCGTGCTGCAACAGCGATGTGTCGACAGCCATGAGACGTGGCACCCGGGTACCCGGACCACAATGGCGGCGTGCGGAACCTCGTCCCCTGGACCCTGCTCGTGATTCTGGGCCTCGGCGGCGCGGCGGGCGCGGCCGTGGGAATCGCCAACTCTCATGCACACCCCGCAGCGCGTGCAGTCGACAGCCCTGGGACTCGCCCCTCCCAATTCGTCGGGTTGACGGTACAGCAGGCGGAGCAGCTCGCCCGGAGCGAGGGCGTGCAGGTGCGCCTGTGGCGCTTGCCGACGGACGCGCCGGTTGGCACGGTCCTGCAGGAGATCAGCAGCCGGCCCGCGTTCCTGGTGGTCTCCGCCGGCCCACCGGAGCACCGAGGGGCCGCGCTGCTCCCGGCCCGCAGGCCGCCCGTGCGGCCCGTGTGCACTCCGGGATTCCGACTCGACGCCGACGGCGACGCCGGACCGGCGACGTGTCCGGGTGGTGCAGTGAACGCGGCCGTCTGGGAGTACTTCGCAGCGTCGAGCCCGCCCATGCTCACACTCGGCCGGTCAGCCACCAGATGCGCCGTCGCCCGGGCCTACGACGACGAGCAGCTCACTGCGTCCATGAACTTCACGGTCTTCGAACTGGCCAACGCGTACTACGGCTGGCACTTCGGCCAGGCCTTCACGGATCAGCTCGTGAACTCCGGCGCCAGCGGCCGGTGGGTGCGACGGAGCGTGACCACTCCGGGTTCGTGCCTCCTGGGCGTCCGCTCCACAGGCGTCGGGCACCCGGAGCCGCCGACTCGTAGTGTGACAAGGATGCGCAGGTCGAGCGGGCTGGCACCCTCGTGACACCGGGACCGGGTCCCGAGCCCATCACCGAGCCCGTGCCGGCGGTACCCCCGGCGAGCGAGTCCGACGGAGCGGCTGCGCCAGCGGGACCGCGATGGCGATCGAAAGCGGCCGCGTTCACCGTCCTCGGGCTGGCCGTGCTCGTCGTCCTCGGCATCGTGATCGCCATGGCGATCGACGGAGGGGGCGGCGGCTACAACGGACCGGTGGGCTCCAACCCGCTCGGGCCGGGCTACACCTCGGGTGACTCGGGAACACGGGCAACAGCGGTACCGGGAGCGCGGTGGGCAACTCGGGCGCCGGGACAACCGGCACAACCGGGAACACGGGAGCCGGGAACCAAGCCGCGACCGGGGCTGGCGCCGGGGCCGGGGCAGCGGCTGCGGGCGCCGGGCGCCGGCAACTCCGGGAGCGGCGGCGGCCTGGGTGGTCAGTCGACGGGGGCGGCCGGCGCTGGCGCCGGCGCTGCAGGCGCTGGAGCGGGGCCGGCGCGGGCGCTCGAGCTCGGGCCAGTCGGCCGGCGCCGGCAGCAGGCGCGTCGGGCAGCACGACGGGCTCGCTCCCGGACGCCGGCCAGTCCAGCTGGAGGATCCACCGCAGGGGCGACGACGGGCTCCGTCCCGAGTGGCGAGACGGGCTCGCTGCCGACCGGGGGCACCGGCACAGGGCCCTGAGACCCGGACCGGCACCGGTCCGTGCCTGTCAGCCGAGACGCAACGTCTCGAGTGGTTCCAGGCGGGCCGCCTTTATTGACGGGAACAGCCCGGCGACCACCGAGACCACGATGGCCAGGCCCATCCAGATCGGAATGTCGGCGTAGGTGATCACGACGACCCAGCCCGCGATCCACGAGATCGTGTAGACGACCCCGACGCCCAGCACCGCCCCGAGCAGCCCGCCGAGCACGCCGACGAACAGCGACTCCAACAGGAACTGCGCCGCGATCTTCGAGCGACTGTGCCCGACGGCCCGCCGGATCCCGATTTCAGCCGAGCGCTGAATGACCGAAATCGACATCACGTTGGCGATCCCGATCCCGCCGACGGTCAGCGCCAGCAGTCCCGCCAGCAGGGCCACCTCCTGCAGCGTCCGGTTGGCCTGCGCCGCCGCCTGCAGCACGTTGCTCGGGATCTGGGTGGACACCTGGTCCGGCCCGCCGAGGCTGATGGCCGTCGGGATGGCATTCGCGGTGGCCTGGGTCGTGCCGGACACGGCCCGGATGTACAGCTGATTGGGCGCGCCATTCGTGCCGAGCACGTGCTTCGCCGCCCACTGGGTGACGAAGGCCGCGTTGTCGAGGTCGGGATCGAGCGCGACGGGCCCGAGCACACCGACCACGCCGAAGTTGTTGCCGTTCAGGCGGATGGTGCGGATTTCCCCCGGAAGGTAGCCGTACTGCTTCGCGATCCCCGAGCCGAGCACGACCGACTTGAGATGCAGCCTGTTGTCCGCGCTGTTCAGCCAGCGACCGTCGATCACGGGCACGTTGAGGACGGCCGGCAGGTCGACGTCGGCCGCACGTATCGGCACCGGGAACGCCTCGTAGTAGGTGCTGGCGCCCTGCACCGGCAGCGCCACCACGCCTGACACGTTCGTCGTGGCCGCCGCCGCCGTGACGGTCGACACGTTCTGCACCCTCTGCACGGCGTCCAAGGGGAACGTCGGGTTCTGCGAGCCGAAGGTGCCTCCCGCCTGGGCGATGATGAGGTTCGTCCCGAGCGAGGCCAGCTGCGCCTGCAACTGGCCCTTGGCGCTCTCGGTCAGTCCCACCGCGCTCACCATGGCGGCGACGCCGATGACCGGCCCGAGCATGATCATGAGGGTCCGGACCTTCCGGGCCTTCAACCCCGACCACGCCACCCCGAGGAGGTCGCGCAGCTCACTCACGACGCCACGCCCGTCGTCAGCTCGTCGGCCACGATCTGGCCGTCGCGCATGGAGATCTTGCGGCGTGCCGTGTTGGCCACCGTCGGGTCGTGCGTCACCATGACGACGGCCCGCTCCGGGGACTCCAGGCCGGCGAAGATCTCCAACACGTGCGCGGCGTTGGCCGAGTCGAGCGCGCCCGTCGGCTCGTCGGCCAGCACCATCAGCGGGTCGGTGACGATGGCCCGGGCGAGGGCCACGCGCTGCTGCTCGCCACCGGACATCTGCACGGGCCGGTGGTCGACCCGGGCGGCCAGCCCGAGCCGGTCGAGCGCCGCCAGGGCCCGCTCACGCCGCTCCTTCGGGCGCAGGTCCCGGTAGAGGAGCGCCGTCTCGACGTTGCCCAGCGCGGTCAGGTGCGGGATGAGGTGGAACTGCTGGAAGACGAAGCCGATGGAATCGCCCCGGAGCTTGGAGCGGGTCGGGTCGTCGAGCAGGCTCACGTCCTGCCCGGCAATGCGGATGGTGCCGGCCGTCGGCAGGTCGAGGACCCCGAGCAGGCCCAGCATGGTCGACTTCCCCGAGCCCGAGGGCCCCACGATCGACATGAACTCGCCGGGCAGGATCTGCAACGAGACGTCGCGCAGCGCGTAGACCTCCACCTCCTCGCCGTAGACGCGCGAGACCGACTCGAGCTCCAAGAGAGGCGCCGCATCGCCCGCCGCCGCGCCGAGCGCGCGGCCACCGGGATCGCGGCCCCGACGCGGGGCGTCCCGTACGGGGGCGTCTCCGGGCCGGCGGCGGTCACGACGACTGGTTGGCGCCGGCGATGACGAGCTGGTTGAGGTGCAGGCCCGACTTGATCTGAATGTAGGAGCCCTCGGTCAACCCTGTCTTGACGGTCACCTCGGTGACCCGGCCGCCCTGGTTGAGGTTGATCACTCGCACCACGTTGGCCCCCGAGCCGTTCTGCTTCACCGCCGAGATCGGCACGGTCAGCGCGTTGTCGACCTCCTGGTTGACCACGGTGATGGAGACGGCGGAGCCGTCGGCCCCGGTGAGATCCGACACGGCGATGCGACCCTCGTAGACCTGCGAGGACTGGCCGCTGCTCCCCGTCACCGTCGTCGGCGCAGTGTCGAGCTCGGTGATGACACCGGTGCCCGACGTGTTCTCTCCCGAAATCTGAATGGTGCACTTCTGGCCCACGGCCAGCTCGCTGCGCTGGGCGGCCGTGGCCTGCAGCGTGACCGAGAGATCGGGCTCGGTGAGCGAGAGGATCGCCTCCCCGGGTGCCACCGAGGCGCCCGCCTTCACGAACACCTGGCCCACGTGGGTGGGCCAGCTCCCGACGATCATGTCGGTCGGCTCGAACGTGATGTTGGACTGAATCGACTGCAGCACCACCGTCACCGAGGTCTGGCCTGCCTTCAGCACCGCCGTGCCCGCCAGGGGGACGTAGTTCTGGCCCGGCTCGGCCGTGCCCTGGGCGGAGAAGTTCACCGAAATGTTCTTCACCGGCGCCTGGTCGGCGCTGATGGTGAACGAGGCCGCACCGCCCTGGGCGAGCGTGGTCGTGTTGCTCGTGAGGGTCAGGGTCGGCAGGACCTGGGACGTGATGGTCACCGTGGCGCTGCTCGGCGACCCGACGAGATACGACGGGCTCGGGGCCAGCGAGACGGTCAGGATCTTGTTCGGCTCCACCACGTTGCTGGTCACGGTCGGGATCTGCACCGCCACCGACGTCTGCCCCGCCGGCACGACGATGTTCCCCGCCGGCCGGGTGTAGTCCGTCCCCTGCACGGCGCTGCCGCCGTAGCTGAGCGCAATGGTGGTCGGTGTGCTGACGGCCTGGCTCAGGCCGACGGCGACGTCGTAGGGCTCACCCTGGTCGAGGTAGGTCGTGGCCGACGTCAGCGTCGCGGTCGGCTGCGCGCTGCTGCCACTGATCTGGACGACGGCGGACCCCGGCGAGCCGACGGTGTAGTTGGCCGGCGACGGCGCCAGCGACACCACAATGAATTTGTTCGGGGCGATGACGTTGTTGGCGAGCGTGGACACGGTCACGCTGGCCGTCGTCTGTCCTGCCGCCAGGGTGACGATGGGGTTGACCGGGTTGTAGTCCGTTCCGGCGCTGGCACTGCCCGAGACCGACAGCTGGACCTGCGTGTCCTGGGCCGGCGCCTGATTGGCGGTGACGGTCAGTGTGGCGGTCCCGCCGGGCGACACCGTGGTGCCCCCCGTGATCGTCAACGCCGGCACGTTGGTGTTGGTGATCGTCGTCTGCGCCGAGCTCGGAGACCCCACGGCGTAGCCGGTGCCGGCCGCGACCGACATGATGATCGTCGGCTCGGCCTCCACCACGTTGTTGCTCCGCGTCTGGACCTGGAACGTCGTCTGGGTGGCGCCGGCAGCCAGGGTCGCCGTGGTCGGCGGCGTGACGATGTCGTTGCTGCCCGCCGTGCCGCCGGCACTGAGGTTGATGGTGAGCGCGCTGCTCGGCGCCGAGTCGGCCGTGAGCACGAAGGTCGCCGGCTGGCCCTGGGGTACCTGGTTGTCGACCGACTGGATCGTGATGCCCGGCGACACGTGGGGCTGGAAGGGCCGGTACGCATCGAGCGTCGCCTGCGCCGACGCCCCACGCGACACGACCGAGGTCGTCTGCGCCGCCGGCGGTCCGATGATCAGCCCCGCCGCGCTCTGGGTCCCGACCTTGTAGCCGGTGCCCTGCTGCAGCGACACCGTCACCGACTCGGGATTGGCCGGGGTCGCGTTCGGATAGTGGTGCTGGGCCTGCCACTGCGCCAAGGCGAACTGCGTCTGCTGCGAGAAGTAGTTGTCCATGGGGCCCGGGTCGTCGCCCGCGGCCGCCAGAATCTGCTTGAGTTCCAGCACGTCCACGCCCTGGTCACCCGGCGCCAGCGCCCGGAAGAAGGGCAGCACGCCCGGTTCGGTGACGGCATCACGCCCACCCAGCGAGAAGAGGACCTGGCCCTGCGTGGCCGTCGAGTCGTTGGTCGCGGCCACCGCGCTGACCAGACCCTCCGTGGAGGCGGTGATGTTGCGGATCTGCTTGCGCGCCAACGTGCCGTTCAGGGCCACCGTGCTCTGCAGCGTGCGCGCCTGCACCCGGGAGAAGACGATCACCTCGCCCGCCGACGACTTGCTCGACCCGCTCGAGGCCGCGTAGGCAATGCCTCCGGCCGCGAGCACGACCACCGCGACCACGGCGGCGATGATCTTCTGATTGCGCGTCACTCTGACCCTCCTGGGTTCGCTACGAGCTCTCGCCCTGCGCCTTGGCGGCGCAGGCCTGCAAGTCGGGACTCGAAATGATGCTCTGACCCGGTGGCGGGGTGAATTGCGGGGACGACCCGCTCGTTCCTCCGAACGAGAAGAGGAGGCCCTTGGAGTTCGGCGTGGGCGTCGGAATGCCCCAGCCGCGCGCCTGCATGCACTTGCGCCACTTCAGGTAGTCGTTGTTCTCCGTCTTCACCTGCTTCGGCGTCAGGTTGTCCTGCGCGCTCTGCGCCGCCTTGAGCGCCTGGAGGATGTGGCTCTGCGCCGCGCACGCCACCAGGCTCTTCACGTAGTTGGGGTCGTTCGCCGGCGAGTTCGGGTTCTTGGGGTCGGGCGCACCCTGGAACGTCACCCCGCGTCCCGGTCAGGCACGACTGGAACGTCGCCACGGCCGAGAACAGGGCCGTGGTCGGGTTCTGCTTGGCCAGCGGGATGGTCACGGCGTCGGCGTTCAGGTGGGCACCATGGGCGCCACCGGCGGGGCGATCGGCCTGGGGGATCTGGCCGGCCGCCACGTAGGTGGAGGTCGCCGAGTTCGCCGAACTGCCGCAGCCGGCCGCCGCCACGGCGAAGATCGCGAGCGCGGCGAAGAACGCCCACTCACATTTCCCGAGTGGGACGCGGCCTCCCCTCCTCACCGAACCACCGCCATTGCAGGCGCAGGCTACGTCCTTCTCCGGTCTCGGCGCAGGCGAGGACCGACCAGGAAGGGCTTTCGTGCCTGTCGTCACCGCGGGTCGGCGGCCGCAGGCCGGCTTTAGCGCAGCACGATCCGATCGTCGTCGACCGCCACGGTCACCGTCGCCCCGTCGAGGTACTGCCCCTCCAGGAGAGCCAGCGCCAACGGGTCCTCAATGGCCCGCTGCAGCACCCGGCGCAGGGGCCGGGCCCCGTAGTCGGGGTCGTAACCGGCGTGGGCCAGCCACTGCTCCGCCTCGGGCGTGACCACCAGCGAGAGGCGCCGCTCGGCCAGGCGCGAACGCAACCGGCCCAGCTGAATACCGACGATGACGGCGAGGTCGTCCTCGCTCAACGGCTTGAAGCGCACAATTTCGTCGATCCGGTTGACGAACTCCGGCTTGAAGTAATCGGCCGGCTCACCCTTGAGGTTCGACGTCATGATGAGCACGGTGTTGGTGAAGTCGACCGTCCGACCCTGCCCGTCGGTCAGGCGCCCGTCTTCGAGCACCTGCAGCAGAATGTTGAACACGTCGGGGTGGGCCTTCTCCAGCTCGTCGAGCAGCACGACGGAGTACGGGCGTCGCCGCACCGCCTCGGTGAGCTGGCCGCCCTCGTCGTAACCGACGTAACCCGGAGGCGCCCCCACAAGACGCGACACGGCGTGCTTCTCCATGTACTCGCTCATGTCGATGCGGATCATCGCCCGCTCGTCGTCGAAGAGATACTCGGCCAGGGCCCGGGCCAACTCCGTCTTGCCCACGCCGGTCGGTCCCAGGAAGAGGAACGAACCGATGGGCCGGTTGGGGTCACTCAGTCCGGCCCGGCTGCGCCTGATGGCGTTGGCCACGGCGGAGACCGCCTCTTCTTGTCCCACGACGCGTTCGTGCAGGGTCGACTCGAGCCGCACCAGCTTCTGGACCTCGCCTTCCATGAGGCGCGACACCGGTACGCCGGTCCAGCGGCTCACGACTTCGGCGATGTCCTCGGCGTCGACCTCCTCCTTCAAGAAGCGCGAGCCGGTCTGCAGCTTGGCCAGCTCCTCGACCGCCTCGGCGATGCGCCGCTCCAGGTCGGGCAACTCGCCGTAGCGGATGGCGGCCGCACCGGCGAGGTCGGCGTCGCGCTCCAGGCGCGCCGCCTCCTCCTCCTTGCGGGCCTTCTCCTCCTGCAGTTGGCTGACCGCGTCGAGCGAGCTCTTCTCCTGCTGCCAGTGCGCCGCCATGGAGTCACGCTGCTCGCTCATTTCGGCCAGCTCACGCTCCAGGCGCTCGAGGCGCTCCTTGGACGCGTCGTCCGTCTCCTTCTCCAACGCGAGCTTCTCAATCTCGAGCTGGCGGATGCGCCGCGAAATCTGGTCCAGCTCGGTCGGCATGGAGTCGATCTCAATGCGCAGCTTCGAGGACGCCTCGTCAATGAGGTCGATGGCCTTGTCGGGCAGGAATCGTCCCGTGACGTAGCGGTCCGACAGCACTGCGGCCGCCACCAGCGCGGCGTCCTGAATGCGCACCTTGTGGTGCGCCATGTAGCGCTCGGACAGCCCGCGCAGAATGGCGATGGTGTCCTCGACCGAGGGCTCCCCCACGAACACGGGCTGGAAGCGCCGCTCCAGCGCGGCGTCCTTCTCAATGGAGGTGCGGTACTCGTCCAGCGTGGTGGCGCCGATGAGGCGGAGCTCGCCCCGGGCCAGCATGGGCTTGATCATCTGGCCGGCGTCCATGGCACCCTCGGCCGCACCCGCCCCCACAATGGTGTGCAGCTCGTCAATGAAGGTGACGATCTCGCCCTCGGCGTCGGTGATCTCCTTCAGGACCGCCTTCAGGCGCTCCTCGAACTCCCCGCGGTACTTGGCGCCGGCCACCATGGAGCCCAGGTCGAGCGAGATGACGCGCTTGCCCTTGAGCCCCTCGGGCACGTCGCCCTCAATGATGCGGTTGGCCAGGCCCTCGACGATGGCCGTCTTCCCGACGCCGGGCTCGCCGATGAGGACCGGATTGTTCTTCGTGCGGCGTGAGAGCACCTGAATCACCCGGCGGATCTCCTCGTCGCGGCCGATGACGGGGTCGAGCTTGCCCTCGCGGGCCGCCTCGGTCAGGTCGCGCCCGTACTTGGCCAGGGCCTGGTAGGTCTGCTCGGGGTCGGCCGTCGTGACTCGATGGTTCCCCCGCACGGCGCGCAGCGCGGTCAACAGAGCGTCCTTGGTGACACCTATTTGGTCGGCCAGCGCCAGCACCAGGTGCTCCACCGATACGTAGTCGTCACCCAGGTCACGGCGGTTCTGGTCCGCCGCCTCGAGCACGGCCCGGGCGTCACGCGACAACCCGGGCTCGGCCCCGCCCTCGGCCCGCGGCAGGCGCGACAACTGCTCGTGCACCTTGCCGGCCAGCACATCGGGGTCGACGCCGACCTGGGACAGCAGCGGGCGCGTCATCGTCTCCTGCTGCTGCAGCAGGGCGTCGAGCAGGTGGGCCGGCGTCAGCTCGGGGTGGTTCGACGACGCGGCGTGACCGGTCGCCGCGCTGAAGGCGGCCTTTGTGTTGTTCGTCCAACGTTCGGGGTCTATCGGCACCGGTTCGCCTTTCTCATGTCGCGCCTCGTAATGCGCGGATTCGTCATCGTCTCTCGTCCCTACGTGCCGGTCCGCCGCCGGAACGGCACCGGCGACTGGCGCAGCGGCACCAGGTCGCGTCGGTACTGGCGGTGTGTCGCCGCCACCGCGTCCAGCGCCTGCTCCCGCGCCTGCACCAGCTCCTCGCGCAGCCGGGACAGCTCGGACTCGAGCTGCAGCACCCGGCGCACCCCTTCGAGGTTGAGCCCCGTCGAAGTCAGCTCCTGAATGTGACGCAGGCGCTCCAGGTCGTGTTCGGAGAAGCGCCGGCTGCCACCGCTGGTGCGCGATGGATCCAACAGACCCTTGCGCTCGTAAATGCGCAACGTCTGCGGGTGCATCCCCGTCAGCTCGGCCGCCACCGAAATCACGTAGACCGCCTGGTGCGTGTCGCGGTCCGCCATCACCCCATCACCCCACTTCCGGTCCTCACATCAGTCCCCACTGCGCTCACTCTCCCCACTGCACCCATGGCACTCACCCCTCCACCGCGATCCGCGGCGCGGGCTCTGTCACCGCCGCCAGCGACTCCAGCG
>CAWACN010000045.1:0-50434 GCA_963780525.1 uncultured Acidimicrobiaceae bacterium
CACCAGTCCATTTCGCACTAGGCATGGAGATTCGTACGAGGCATGGAGAGATGGAAAGGCCCAGATGAGCGATACTGAACCCCAGATGCAGACCGACGACGCAGATGGGGGCGGCTCTGGGCCAGAGCCGGAAGCGGCAAAGCCGGGGGCGGCAGCCGTGACGAAGAAGGGCAAAACGCGGCGCGGGCACCTGCCGCGCCGGATCTCGGCGTGGGTGCTGGTGGTGCTGGCCTCGCTCCTGATCCCCATCTCGGTAATTGCGGTATGGGCAATCAACACCGTCACGAACACCGACAAGTACGTCGAGACCATGGCGCCGTTGGCGACCAACCCGGTCATTCAGCAGGGGCTGGCGAAGAGAACCACCGACAAATTGTTCGCGCACACCGACGTGCAGAGCAGAATCACGAAGGTGCTGCCGAAAGCGGCCAAGCCCGTCGTGGCCCCGATCGTCGCGCAAGTGCACACGTACGTGGAGGGCTTGGCGCTCAAGGTCTTCGAAAGCCCGAAGTTCGCCAAGCTGTGGGATTCGCTGAACCGCCAAAGCCATTCGGCCGTGATCAACACCCTCACCGGCAAGCAGACGCCGCTGCAGCAGAAGCTGGCCAAGGGTGGTCAGATCGCCCTCAACCTTTCGCCGGCGCTGGACAATGTGATCTCAAAACTGGACGCACGCGGCATCACGTTCTTCGACCCGCTCAGGACAGTCAGCAACCAGAGCGTGACCTTCACCGTCGTGTCGAAGGAACAAGTCTCCAAATTCTCGGGTCTGTTCAACCTGATCCTCAAGTTCAAGTGGATCATCCCGGTCATCGCCCTCGTCCTGGCGATTCTGTCGGTGGCGCTCGCCATTGAGCGCCGGAAGGCGCTGGTGCGCCTGGGCGTCGGCGTGGCGCTCATGTCCCTTCTGGTGCTGGGCGCCCTGTCGGCGGGCCGGGGCATCTTCATCGGCCAGGCCGCCGGTGGCGGTTTCAACTCGCAGGGTGCCGCGGCCGTCTGGGACACCGTGCTGCGCTTCCTCAAGACCGACCTGCGCTGGACGCTGGTCATTTCGGTGTTGGTCGCCTTCGCTGGTTGGTTGGCCGGGCCGGCCCGCTACGCCGTGTGGATCCGCAAGACCTGCGCCAGCGGCGGGCGCTGGGTGGCGGCGCAGTACAGGGCGCTCTCCTCGGGCGCCGGTCGGGCGGCCGCTGAGTCGAGCCGGGTCCGCCGCACGGGCGGCTGGATCCTCGAGCACCTGAACGGGCTACGCATCGTCGGCGTCGTCGTGGCGGGTCTCATCTTGGTCTTCGGCGGGAACCTCACGGGGTGGAGCCTGCTGGTGATCGTGTTGGTGCTCGCGGTGTATCTCGGGCTGTTGCAACTGGTGGCCGTCTGGGCCCGCAGGGTGGCGCTGGCCGGCGGTGAATCCGGTAGCGATGACCCCGTCGGGAGTGGCGGGAGCGGCAGCGGTGCTCCTGACCCCGGCGCGACGGCCACGGTTCCCTCAGGCACGGCGTAGAGGACAAACCCAACCCGAAGAGGACCTTGGTCTCTGTTCGGGGCCGCCGCAGGCGCCCACACTGAGGAGATGGCAGAGATCACGGCGATGCTGTTGGCGGGCGGGTTGTTGGTCGTCGGCGTCGAGGCCTGGTACGCGACCTGGCGTCGTCGTGTCCAGCCGCCCGGCGGCCAGCCGTTGAGTCGTCCGGCATCGGGTCTTGCCCGACGGCGCACCCCGACCCAGACTCCACAATTTTTTCGGAGCAGGCGTCCCGTCACAGGTGGTTCTTATGGCGCGTTTATTCGGCACCCGTAACGTGGGTGGCATGTCCATTCGTTGGCGGATCGGTCTGGTGGCGATCATCGCCGCCACGATCGTCGGCGGCTTCCTGCCGCACGGCGCCCTTTCCGTCACCGACGCGTCGGCCACCCAGGTGGTTCGGGCTCTCGAAGCTCCATTGTCAGGATCAGTGATCTGCGCCGACGCCACCTGCGGCAAGGGCAATACGGCACCTGCCGCGCCCTCGCCCGGGGTTGCGCTGGTGGCCGTCGTGGCAGGCGTCCTGGGCGTGGCGGCAGCTGCCGCTTGCGTCCGGCGCCGGCGTGGTCAGCATCTGGCGCTTCCGGTCGGAATACGCGACCCGCTGTTTCACCCGCCGCAGTTCTCCTAGCTCGACCTGAGTCCCTCGGCCGGTGCGGCCGCAGCTGTGAAGCGGTGTCGGATCACCCATTCAGGGCGTCCGACGGCGCAGCCAGCAGATGGTGCGGCGCACAACCATCCGAGGCTCAGCAATCCGTGAGGCCGTGCCATCGCCGGCCTCCATCTCGAGCCTCCGAGTGTGCGCCGCGGCGCACCTCGGTCCTAATGAAGGAGAACACACCACCATGTCGAAGTCCCCCACGGGGCAGCCGCGCCAGAAGCGGTCCGCCCCCACATCCAAGACGAACACCCGCAACACCAACGCCAACACCAAGAACAAGGTCGGCAACAAGCCCTCGAGCGCCCGCTCGCCCCGGGCGTCGACCCGAACCCCGGCCCCGAAGGCGCGCTTGCGCACCCGCCACCCGGTCTTGACGGCCCTGGTCCCGGTCGTGCTGGTGGTGGCGGCCATCGCCACCATGGTCGTGATCAAGGCCGCCGGGAACTCCAACCCTCCCGCCTCGGCGTCCTCTCACCTGGCCGCCGGCGGAACCTCAGCCGGAGCCGCGGCCACCGCCGACCCGGGAACGACCAAGCTGTCACCCCAGGTCCTCGCCGCCCTCACGGTGCCGGCGGCGACGCTCGAGACGGTCGGCAGCCCGTCCTCGGTCGCCTTGCCCACCACGACCGGGGACGGCACCACCGCCAAGGGCAGCGATGGCAAGCCGTTGATCACCTACATCGGCGCCGAGTACTGCCCCTTCTGCGCCGCCGAGCGCTGGTCGTTGGCTGTGGCGCTGTCGCGGTTCGGCACGTTTGAGAACCTGTCGGGCACACACTCGTCGGACTCCGACGAGTTCCCCGACACGCAGACGCTGTCGTTCTACGGGTCGAACTACTCCAGCTCCTACGTCGACTTCAAGGCCGTCGAGGAAGCGACGAACCAGCCGGACGGGAACAGCTACCAGCCGCTGCAGTCGCCCACAGCAGCCCAGACAGCCCTGATGGCGAAGTACGACACGCAGGGGAGCATCCCCTTCCTCGATATCGCCAATCGCTACGTGATCACCGGATCGAGCTTCTCGCCCCAGCTGCTGCAGGGGCTGTCCCGCAGCCAGATCGCGGCCGACCTGTCGAACCCGAACAGCGCGGTGGGACAGGCGATCGACGGCGCGGCCAACGACATCACCGCGGCCATCTCCACGGTCACCGGCAACCAGCCCTCCAGCGTGGGCAGCTCGGCGACCATTGCGGCCATCGCCCAGAAGCTGGGGGCGTGACCATGCCGGCGACGCGTCCCCTCAGCCGGGCCGCCCCCGCCGTCCGCCGCGGCCGGCGCGTGCCCGCCTGGGTGCCGACGATTTCGCTCGGTCTCTCGTTGGCGGCGGTGGCCATTGCTTCGTATCTCACGGTCACGCACTACAGCGACCCGACAGCGCTGGCCTGTCCCGACACGGGCATCGTCAACTGCACGCTGGTGACGACGAGCTCGTGGTCGATCTTGTTCGGTGTCCCGCTGGCCGTCTTCGGACTGGCGTGGGCCGTCGTGATGACGGGCCTCACGGTGCCGTGGGCCTGGCGTTCCGCGGCACCGTGGGTCGACCGCACCCGGCTGCTGGTGTCGGGCGCCGGCGCCGCCATGGTGCTGTATCTCGTCTATGTGGAGCTCTTCCGGATCGGCGCCATCTGCCTCTGGTGCACGGCCATGCATGTCACTGCCGTGTGCCTCTTCGGTGTGATTCTGTCCGGGCGGGCCGCCTCGTCGCGCCCCGTTCGGTAGTCCCGGGGCGTCCCTACGAGGACAGGCGATCGACCCAGCGCTCGACGGTGCGGCCCAATGCGGGCAGAGGGAGGATGCCGGCCCGCAGCACCAGGTCGTGGAATTCCCTGAGGTCGAAGCGCTCTTCCAGCCGTTCGGCCGCTTCGGCGCGCAGCCGCACTATTTCGAGCCGGCCCACCATGTAGGCCAGGGCCTGGCCGGGGAACGAGATGTAGCGGTCGATTTCGGTCTCGACCTCCTGGCGGGGGAGTGGCGTGTGGTTCGCTATCCAGTTGACGGCGCGCTCGCGCGGACCACCCCATGGCGTGCAGGCCGGTGTCGACGACGAGCCGACTGGCCCGCCACGCGTCGGCGGCGAAGAGGCCCATGCGGGCGAGGTCGTCGGAATAGAGGCCCATTTCGTCGGCCAGCCGCTCGCTGTAGAGACCCCAGCCCTCCGCGCACGCCGTGTCGCCGAGCACCTGGCGGGCCGGGGTCAGGTCGCCCGACTCCATGGCGATTGTGAGCTGGAAGTGATGGCCCGGAACCGCCTCGTGGAAGGCGATGTCCTCGGCCACGTAGCGGTGGCGGTCCTCGGGTTGGGAGGTGTTGAGGTAATACGTACCCGGTCGTGAACCGTCGATGGCGCCGGGCATGTAGTAGGCGCTACCAAAGCCCGCTTCCTCCGCCTCGGGGACAGCGGCAACCGTGCAGGCCAGGTCGGGGACCGTGGCGAACCACTTGGGCGCTTCCGCCTCGGCGGCGGCGACCACACGCTGGGCGTGTTCCAACATCTCCTCCCGGCTGCCGTAGCGCAGCGAGGGATCGTTCAGGCGGTCGAAGATTTCGAATATGTCGGTCGTGCCGAACAGGCTCGAACCGGTCTCGATCATCTCCTCCATGACTTGGTCGACGATTTCGCAGCCCATGGCATGGAGTTCTTCGGGGGAGGAGTCCATGGAGGTGTGCAGCCGAGTCAGGGCGCGGTACATGTCCTCGCCGTCGGGGATGTGGCAAAGGCCCGGGTGGTCGTCGTCGCGGGAGTATGGGAGCACGGACGTCTGAAGCGCTTCCCGGTAGGCAGCCAGCGCGGGCCGGGCGTGGTCGTCGACGGCGGTGGAGACCGCGTCGGCGAAGGCGGCATCGGAGTCGGCCCGGACCATGGCGCCCATGGACGGGTCCTTGATCATGAGGTCGAGTTGCACGACGGCAGCCTCGACGAGCCGCGTCACTGCGGTGCGGCCCTGCCGCGCTCCTTGCTCGTGGCGGTGCGCAGCCGTGGAGAGCAGGCCCGAGAGGCCGCGCAACCGCGCCAGGTAACCGGCGCGGCGCTCGTCGGTATCAACCGGGACCTTCGGGAGCGACGCCAGCACGTTGCCGACGGGCGCCGCGAACGTGTCGCTGACGGTGAATTCGATGATGGGCACCGTTGCGGCACCGGCCATGCCGCGGGCCAGGCATCGCACGAAGTCGAGTGTCTGGAGCTCGGACTCCGCCAGGCCGTCCTCGGGCGCCTGCTCGGCCCGGGTGGCGATGGAGTCCAACAGGCGCGCCTGCTCCGTCTGGGCCTCCTGGCTGAAGTCGGGCAGGCCTTCGTCGAAGTCGGGAAAGCCGTAGAGCGAACCCTCCAGGGGATCGGCCGTGAAGACGGCCTGCAGCAATTCGGCGGCAAGCTCGTCCCCGGGCATCGGGGGAGGCTAGCGCGGACCACTGCTCCGGCAGGGCCTTGATCCGTCGAGAAGTCGAGCTGTTCAGGCCCGTTCACCGGGTCTGCTCGGGCCCGTGCACGGGCACGGGCCCGTCGTACCCCTCATCACCACGATGGGGGGCGGTGGACCCGATTCAGGCGATCACGTCGCCCCGAGCCGAGAGGATGGCGCGGAGGCGCTCGTCGACCTCTTCGGCACTGTGGTCGTCCGTGAAGACGTAGTTCCGTCCATGGCGGATGGCGTCGACCACGTTGGCCGCCACGGTGGCGGACGACACCGTGCCGACGGGGTTCATGCCTGTGTTGATCATGCCGGGCATGACGACGCTCACGCCGACCGGAGCCTGCAGCGACAGCATCTCTGCGCGCAGGACGTCGGAGAGCCCGAGTACCCCGTGCTTCGCCACCGTGTAGGGCCCGAGGCGACCCAACGCCATGACGGACGCCATGGAGCCGGTGTTGACCACATGGCCCTCCTCTTCGGAGGCCAAAATGCGGGGCACGAAGGCGCGGATGCCGTGGATCACTCCCCAGAGGTTGATGTCGATGACCCGGTGCCACTCCTCGAGGGTCAGCTCCCACGAGTAGCCACCGTTGACCACGCCGGCGTTGTTCACGGCCACGTGCAGCTTCCCGTACTGCTCGACCGCCGCGGCACCGACGCGCTCGACCGCGTCGGGATCACGCACGTCGACGCCGATCGCCAGGACCTCGGCACCCTGGTCCATGAGCCTCGTGGCGTGCGACCGCAGGGTCTCTTCGTCGATGTCGGCCATGACGACGTACATCCCCGCCCCGGTGAACGCCTCGACCACGGCCAGCCCGATGCCGCTGGCCGCGCCGGTCACGACGGCGGTCCGTCCCTTGAGCTGCTCCATGGAATGCGATGGTAACGGGATGGTGCTGGGGGAACCTTCGCGTTCGATGGCCTCGTCCGTCGGCGAAGATGGTGGCGGAATGGAGCGGTGTGACTGATTCGGCCACGAGCACCTGGGGACGCCTTGGGCCCCTCCGCCGAGCGCTGCCCGGGCGCAAGGTCGATCAGGAGGGCGAGCTCCTCACGGTGCCTCTTCCCCTCACCTTCGTGTGGTTGGTCTTGGGTGTCCTGACGGTGTTGGAGGCGCTCAACGACATTTTCGGCCTCGGCCCGGATTGGATCTTCGACAATTGGATCCACAATGTGGTCCTCGGCGCCTGCGCGGTGCTCGTCCTGGCCCGTGCCGCGTTCGAACCGGTGGCCCGGAAGGCCTGGCTTGCCTTCGGGATGGCCCTGCTGCTCTGGTTCCTCGGCAGCGCGGCCTGGGACGTGGCCTACGACGGAAGTCCCCATCCGCCGTATCCGTCGTTCGCGGACGTGCCCTGGTTGGCCTGGTACCCGCTCATTGGGCTCGGGATCTTCTACCTGATTCGGGTGCGCGTCCCTCAGTTCGAGCTGCATCGGTGGATGGACGGGATCGCCGTCACCCTGCTGGTGCTCGCCGTCGGCTTCGCCCTGGTTATACAGCCCGCGACCGCGCACAAGACAGCGGGGTCGCTTGCCACGTTCGTCGTCTTCCTCTATCCGGTGCTCGACGTGCTGCTCATCGGCGCCATCCTCGGGGTCTACGGACTGTTGGGGTGGCGACCGGACACCATGTGGGTCCTGATCGGCCTGAGCGTGGTCAGCACATCGGTGGCGGATGCCGTCTTTGCCATTCAAGAAGCCGATGCGCGGGCCGTCGTGTCGGCCAACAGCTACAACTTCATCTGGACGGCGGGTGCGCTCCTCCTCGCGCTGGCGGCCTGGGCCCGCGCCCCGGAGGCCGACGAGAACGCGGTGGCGGTCGTCGGGATGCGCGCCATTGCGCTCGCCCTCTTCGCCCAGGCGCTCGCCATCGGCATTCAGATCTACGCCATCTTCCGCGAGGTCGGCAAGAGCGAGCGGATCGTGACGATCGTGGTCCTGGTGGTGGCCTCGGTGCAGATCATCTTGACCCGGCCGAGAAGGCAGCAGGTCGACGACGACCCCCATGCCGAGGCGGCGCCCCCGGCCTCCCTCGAAGAGCGGATGGAATGAACGAAACAACGCGGCGACGCCTGAACCGGGACTGAGGCCAGCCCTCAGCGTCCGGGGACCATGACATCGTCCTCGCCGACCGTGAGGAGATCCGTCAGGCCCTTCGCCGTCCACATCCCTCGCACACCAGGCCGATCGATGAGGTACTTCACCGCCTGCTCGGTGGTCACGCCGTGACACTCCCGCAGACCGCTCCCGATCATCTGGAGATAGGCGGCCGAGGGACGTCCGACATCTGTTCGATCGTCCGACGCGGTGAAGGAGAGCATCGGATGTCCGCCGCGCTCGCCGCAGAACAGGAGCTCGGCTGTAGAAGCCCGTGGGCAGCAGCCTCGCATGCCCCCGCTCCACGGCGTCGTGCAGCCTCTGCTCGAAGTCGGCGATGTCCGCCTGAAGGTTGTTCTCCTGCCGCACGACGTCGACGAACTGCCCTTGCGTAATGAGGTAGGCCCTGACAAGAGAGGGCGGATCCTTCTCGCGGAGTGAGACGAAGGCGGCGGACGTTCCGCCCCATCGTTTCGATCGTCCTGCGAAGTACAACGAGTGGCCGAGCTCGAGGGCGACGTCGTCGCGAGGAGGTGTGGGGTCGCGACTGCCGGCGTGGTCGACATCGTTCCCCGGCGCACGGCCGCCCTGAAGGTAGACCAGGAAGCGGGCCCGGTTCAGGTTGGAGCCGTAGCTCACGTACCAGACGAGGTCGGCAGTCGCCCACGATCGCACCCTTTCTCCCTGGCCATTTCTAGACGGCATCGACCGGAAAAGATCCGTAGTGTGGCCGCCGTGCCAACCGAGTTGATGCCAGCGGCCGTCTACGTCGGTGACGGCAGGATCGAAGTCGAGGAGGTCCCACGGCCCGAGCCGGGACCGGGCGAGGTGCTCGTCGAGATCGCTGAGTGCGGTATCTGCGGGTCGGATCTGCACATGGTCCTGGAGCGTTACGCCAAGCCGGGTGCCATTCTCGGCCACGAATGGTCGGGCATCGTGACGGCGGCGCCGAGAGGCTCCGGGTGGTCGCCGGGAGATCGAGTGGTCGGGAATCCGACACCCGGTTGTGGGGCGTGCCGGCCCTGCCGCAAGGGCCGTCCCTCGGTCTGCCTGAACCGGGCGACGGCCGACTTCGTGGGCTACCGGGGCGCCTTCTGCCAGTACAAGACGGTGGCGGCGGACGGACTGATCCGGATTCCGGACGCTCTTCCCACCAGGGTGGCCGCGCTCGCCGAGCCGATGGCCATCACGCTCCACGCCCTCCGGCTGGCCGACGTCGGCTCCGAAGATCGGGTGCTCGTGACCGGGGCCGGCCCGGTGGGTCTCCTCCTCGTCGCAGTCCTGCGCGCCCAGGGGATCTCCGACATCACGGTGAGCGAACCGTCGGAAGTCCGGCGCCGCCAAGCCCTCGCCGCAGGCGCACGCAGGGTCGTGACGCCCGACACATTGGAGCAGCCGCCGATGACCCTTCCGGTCAGCGATCCCTACGCCATCGTTTTCGAGTGCTCGGGTCACGCCAGTGCGGCGGAAGCCGGTTTCAGCCAGCTGGACTACGCGGGCACGCTCGTCATCGTCGGGACGGGGTTCGAGCCACCCCGGTTCAACCAGAACCGCATGATCATCTTCGAGCTCCAGATCATCGGGGCCTACAACTACAACGACGAGGGCTTCCAGCCCGCCGTCGACCTCCTGGCCGGGGGAACGTTTGCCGTTCGATGCGCTGATCGAACCGCAGAACATCCCTCTCAGTGAAGTGATGGCCTCCATGGAGCGGCTGGCCCGGGGCGAAATCCCGAGCAAGGTGATGGTGCAACCCGGTCTGTTGTCATGACCCGGACGCCGTTTGCACCCCGGATCAATCACGTGGCGATCAGCGTGGACGCCGACCTCATGGATGAGGAAGGGCGGGCATCGCTGCTGGACTTCTTCTCGGAGATCTTCGGCTGGGTGGAAGGTGACAACAGCACCGAGAAGGGCAATCCCCTCATCCTTTACACGGGCGCGCTGGGGCAATTCCTCTACCTGCTGCCGGCCAAGGACGAGTTCATGGTCACACCGAACATGGATCACTTCGGGATTGAGGTGTCCACCATGGAGGAGATGGGGGAGATCCTCGAGCGCGTCAAGGCCTACAAGGCGAAGGACGACCGGGTCCGGTTCACCGATGTCGGAGCCATGGTGACCCGGTACGGCGAGAAGCAGTACACACTCAGCAACGCCTACATCTGGTTCGTGATCCCGTTGTGGATTGAGCTCCAGCACATTGAGGAGCGGACCGAAGCCTGAGCAGGAGTCCGACCTTGACGCCTTTGCCGTGGCTCTTCGGGCCTTCGCCGGAACGACCGTCAGTGGTACGTGAAATGGTCGCCCGGGACGAGCGGGCTGGTGCCGCCCGGTGTGGTCACCGTGAGATCCACGGTGCCGGAGCCCGCGGGTGAGTAGACGGTGAGCGACGTCCCACCGGCGTTGACGGTGACGCGAGTCCCCGCCGCGGTGCCGAACAGCACCTGCGTCGCCCCATTGAGGTGAGTGCCGGTCACTGTGACCTTGGTATTGCCTCCGGACGGGCCCGACGCCGGACGTATCGCGCTGACCGTCGGACCCAGGTACGTGAACTTGTCAGCCGGGACGACGGCGCTCGTACCACCCGGGGTGGTGACGGTGATGTCCACGGTGCCCGCCTGGGCAGGTGGCGAGTAGGCGGTGATCGTCGTCCCCTTGGCGTTCACCACAGTAGCTCAGGGCGGGGAGCCCGCCGAAGAGCACGTGGCTCGCCCCGGTGAGCGCACTGCCGTGGATCGTGACCTTGGTCCCGCCCGCGCCCGGTCCCGACGCCGGAGCGACCGACGAGACGGCCGGGCCCAGGTAGGTGTACTCGTCGGGGTGGATTGCCGGGCTGGTGCCGAGCGGCGTCGTGACCGTGATGTCCACCGTGCCGGCCGAAGCAGCCGGTGCGTAGGCGATGATGGAGGTCCCTGCGGCATTGACGGTGAAGCTGGTGGCCGGCGATGAGCCGAAGAGCACAGAAGTGGCCCCGGCGAAGTCGACCCCGCTGACGGCCACCTTGGTCCCGCCGACGCCAGGACCCGAGGCCGGCTTCACTCCCAGCACCGCCGGGGTGTCATAGGTGACGGTGCCAGTCGCCACGGATCCCCGCCACGGTGAGCTGGTATCCGTCCCCGGACGCGAGCGCCGGCCAGCTGCGGTACGCGGGACCGAAGGTGAACACGATCTCCGTCGCGCTGTAGGTCGAGATCTTCAGGCCGACACAGTCGCCCGGCTCGCCCGAGGAGGTGACCGTCGTCGTGTCCTCTATCCACAGTGCCCCATTGGCGAGTCGGTGTTTGCGGAGTCGCATGCGGGCACGGTGGTTGGCCGCGGACCGAATCCGTACCCGGTGACGAGCACCTTGGGGGCGCTGGAGGTCCCCTCGAACGTCACGCTCGAGATCACCACGGCCCCGACGGTCACCGATGACGGCGCAGACGCCTCGGCAGCGGCCGCCGGGTTGGTGGCCCCCGCGGTCGCCGTGTCGGTCACCGAGCCGGCGTCCACGTCGGCCTGCGTCACCTGGTAGGTCCCGGTGCAGGTCACGCTGGCCTGTGGGGCCAGCGTGCCGGTGGGGCAGCTGATGGCGCCGCTCGGGACGAGGGCATCGCTGATCGTGATGCCCGACAGCGTGGTGGTGCCGGTGTTGGTCACCAGGTAGTTGTAGGAGATGGTGTCGCCCGCCGTGCCGTAGCTCGTGGTGGGCGAGCTGTCGACCAGGGTGAGGCCTGACGTCGCGTCGGCCGCTCCGACGGTCACCGATGACGGCGCAGACGCCTCGGCAGCGGCCGCCGGGTTGGTGGCCCCCGCGGTCGCCGTGTCGGTCACCGAGCCGGCGTCCACGTCGGCCTGCGTCACCTGGTAGGTCCCGGTGCAGGTCACGCTGGCCTGTGGGGCCAGCGTGCCGGTGGGGCAGCTGATGGCGCCGCTCGGGACGAGGGCATCGCTGATCGTGATGCCCGACAGCGTGGTGGTGCCGGTGTTGGTCACCAGGTAGTTGTAGGAGATGGTGTCGCCGGCCGTGCCGTAGCCGGTCGACGTCGTCGTGTCGGCCAGGCTCAGTGCCGAGACCGCATCGGACGCCGGCACGGTCACCGAGGAGGCGGGCGAGGTCAAGGCGACGTCCGAGACGCTGGTCGCGCCGGCGGTCGCGGTGTCGGTCACCGAGCCAGCGTCGACGTCGGCCTGCGTCACCGCGTAGGTCCCCGTGCAGGTCTCGGTGGTACCCGCGGCAAGCGAGGGCTGTGGGCACGTGATGGCGTCTCCGAGCAGGTTGTCGGTGACTGTGACGCCCGTGACCGTGCCTTCGGTGTCGTTGGTCACCAGGTAGGAGAGTTGGATGGTGTCACCCGTCTTCCCGTAACCCGACGATGTGGTGGACACGGTCAGGCCGAGGCTGCGCACCGTCAACACCGCCGCGGCGGCGGAGTAGTCGACGACGAGATCACCGTTGGCCACCTGGGTGGTGCCGCTGTACGACGAGAAGGTCCCCGTGACCGGCGAGCCGGTGACCAGGGCCTGGGTGTCCGTCGGCGCCGGCTGGTAACCGCCGGTGAGCGAGACCCCGAGGGTACCGCCGAGCGTGGCACCTCCCGTGGCCATCAGGTGGCCGAAAGTGGCCGACGAGGTGCCACCGACCGCCGTATCGAAGGTGGCTCCGGGCCCTTCGTCGAGTGACCCCACCGACAGCACGTCGCCCTGACCCAACGAGATGGTGCCCTGATTGGAGAGTGCGCTCGTGACCGTCTCGTTCGCCCCGCCGCTCAGCGACAGCGTGGCGCCGGGACCGATGGAGGACAGGCCGCTCAGTGCGTCGAAGACGAACGAGAGGTGTGTGCCGCTTGCGAACACGCCAGTTGCCCGAAATGGCGAGCGTCGCATCATCGGTGGTGACGGCTGCCCCGAGAACAATGCGTCCAGCGGCGGACCATGTGCCTCCGCTCAGGGTGCCATCCGAGAGGTTGGTAGGCACCGAAACGAACGTGATGGGGCCGGCCTGGGTGTCGGCTACCGAACCGCTTGTTGCATTCGTGAACGATGCGACATTCACGTTGACGAACTGCTGGGCAACGAACGTGCCGGCATTCGTGAACGTCCCCGAGCCGTTGAACGTCTGGCCACCGTCAAAGTCGAGCGTGCCCTGATTGCCCGCACCCGGTGCCGCGGTAAGGGTTCCGCTGTCCACATTGACGGTCCAGCCCGCGGGAATCGTCCCGTTGAGCGCCATGGTTGCCGTGACATTGATCGTTCCCGAGGACCCAGCTCGGTACCGAAGAACCGAACGAGAGAGCGGATGGACCGACGCCAAGTGACACCTGCGTGGTGACCACACCGGAAGTCACGGTGCCACCGGTCACGTCGAGCGTCGAGTGATCGGCCAGTTGGAAGACACCCCCCGCCGCCGCGATCGAACCCCCAGAGTCGAGTTCGAACGTGCCCTCGGAGACGGTCACCGTGTCCGCACCTCCCACGGTGACGATCCCCTGATTGTCAAACAGATCAGAAGTCGACCCTCCGGCCAGCACGAGTCCAGGTGCGCTCCGACTGCACGGTACCGAGATTGACGAAATCGGCCACGGCGATGTCCTGCACCTGGCCCGTCGAAGTATCCGAGATCGTCCCGTTGTTGGTGAAGGTCCCGGAGTCGCTCGACGGTCAGATTGCCCCCGTCCAGTTGGATGGCACCGTCATTCACGCTTCCTGGTGCGATTTCGAGATTCCCTCCGGCCTCCAGCGTCCAATTCGACGGCACGGTCCCGCTCAGCGCCACCGGACACGAGCCGGCGATTGACCCAGACGACGTGCCGGGTATTGCGGAGGCGAAGGTGAACGAGTTGGCACAGGTGCCGAGGAACTCGATCTCTTGGACGGCACCACCCGACACGGTGCCGCCGTTGATCTCCATGGAACCTCCGTTCCCCACCCCGAACGATCCCGGGCCTGCTGTCACGGTCCCTGTCGGATCGAGAACGAACGTCCCACCCCACACGTCGACAGCACTGCCAGCGCCAGCTCCAACGGTCCCTTGATTGTCGAACGACGTCGCCGATCCATCGGCCAGATCGAGGGTCGGTCCACTGGTGGATCCGGAGGGGAGTTCGGCCTCCACCGTCCCGAGGTTGACGAAGTCGGAGATCGTCACGCTCTGGGTGAACCCAGGTGAATCGTCGATGACCGACCCGTTGTTGGTGAACGTCCCCGATCCGGTGAAGGCGACATCGTCACCGACGAATTCGATCGTCCCGTCGTTCTGCGACCCGTCCGATGCAATCAAACTGGTGAGGCCAGCCTCCACATCGATCGTCCCGGTATTGTCGCCGCTCATGGTGCAGTTTCCCGTGAGCGTGTCCGGCTCGAACCCGCCGATCTGCAGCACGCCCCCCATAGTTGCCACGACGGTGTACGTGACGCCGGAGATCGTGCTGACGCAGGTGAGCGTCCCAGGGGTCCCGGCTGCTTCCGAGGGGGCAGGGAGGGCCACCTGGGAGCCGAACAGAACGCCGAGCAGAAGGACCGCAGCGGCAACAGTAGGATCCGCGCCACCGTCGAATTGCACCCATCGATTTCCTCCATGATCTCTTATGGGTATCAGCCGAGTGTCACGGAGCGCTTCGGATGACCACCGTGTGCCTCACGACCCAAAGCAGACCTCTGCCAGCCCAAGCTCGTTCGCCGATCCACGTAACTGATGTCGCCTCCGCCCAGAGCCTGTCGCTATCGCCCGTACTTCAATGGCACGCTCGACGGTGAGTTGACTCTCCTTGCCCGCTGACCGATCCATCTTTCGACTGCGGAGCGATCATCAGGAAATCTGAAAACCACGAGCGAGCGACGCCGGCCCCCCTGGACGTCTCTGACGTCGGCCGAAATCTCACTAGCCCACGGTTGAAGCCTCGCGTATCATCCCCGGGTACGCAATGGGGGAAAACCCCGAGTCAGCCCGAGCTCTACGAACGTAATCGGTGCTGACACTCGGCTAACAGGAGCGTCGGAATGGCTCGAGCTGCTCTTCGTGAACGCGACGTTGAAGCTCTGAACCACTTCCTCGAGAAGTTGGCTGACGTCCGTTCGGTCGTAGAGTTTCAGAAGGCGACAGTGGAATCCATCCCCTCGGTGGTGCCGTCGGACGTCACTGCATGGAACGAGGTCGACCAGTCGACGGGTTCGCTGGCCAACCCGGTGATCTTCCCGGAGCCACCGGAGTGGCAAAGGGCAAAAGAAGCCGAGTTGCGGCAAGCCTTCGCGGCCCACCTCCATGAGCATCCGGTCCTCGGGTACCAACAGCGCACCGGTGACGGTCGCCCACACACCATTTCGGACTTCCTCAGCCAGGAGTCCTTTCAGCGAACGATGCTCTACCGATCCTGTTACTCCGTCCTGGGAACCGAGGATCAGCTGGCTATCGCCCTTCCAGACCCCAACCTGATCGTCGCCATCACGCTGACGAGGGGCTGGCAGGAGTTCGACGAACGGGACCGGCTGCTCATGAATCTCATGAGGCCGCACATCGTTCAGGGCTTGCGCAATGCCCAATCCTTCGACCGCGTGAGAAGGCTGGAAGCTTCCCTCGAGAGTCATTTGGAGGAATCAGGTGAAGGGCTGGTCTTTCTGAGTGAGGAGAACCACGTTGAGTATGCCAGCGCCACTGCCGTCAGGGTCCTCACGAGTTGGCTGGGGAACTGGCAAGGGGATGACCTCCCCCAGGGCCTCGGCAAGTGGATCACCGGGGGGATCGGTCCATCGACTGGGTCCGCGAGTCACCCAGTGGCCCCTCCGTGGCCTCTCATCATTCAGCGTGACGGACGTCAACTCACGATCCGACGGATCCCCTCTCATCAGGACCATGGGATCGTCCTCGTCGTGACCGAGCGGAACATGAATCCCGATATCGCCGGAGCGCTCGCCCGCCTCGCTCTCACCCCACGGCAAATTCAGGTTCTCGAATTGGCCATACAGGGCAAATCCAACGCAACTATCTCCCGGGAGTTGGGCATCAGTACAAGCACCGTGGAAAGCCACATGACCCTGGCGCTGGCTCGGCTCGGTGTCGAGAGCCGTACCGCAGCCGCCAGTCTGATCTTCCAGTCGACGGGTGCAGGGTTCGAATAGGGCATTTGTGGTGGAGGCGATGGGACTTCGTCTCAATCCTTCTTGTCGGCCGGGGAAAGCAGCATGTCGCTCGTGGCCCACGGGCAACGGAATGACCCTTGCGACCATCTGAACAACGCTGCCCCGGGCGCCGACTGGAACTGGCCCAACCGGGCGCAGAGTCTGCAATAGGGTCAACTGATGAGTGCCTTTGACGGCGACGTGGACCCGGTGAGGCACGCGCTCTTAGTCAGAGCTTTGGCCCTCTCGTACTTCTCGATCGGGTGGGGTCTGATCGCGGGAGCGTCGGCAGTAACCGCAGGACTGCTGGCGGGGAGCCTCGGTGTCCTGGGTCTGGGCCTCAACGTGCTCGCGGACGTGGCTGGGTCGGTCGGTCTCGTCTGGCGCTTCGGAGTGGAACGACGCGATCCGACCAGAGGCATACGGGCAGAGGCACGTGCCTCAGTCGTCGTCGCCACCGCGCTGGCGCTGGTGGCAATCACGCTGACGGTCGCGGCAATCAACGAGCTTGTCTCGCACTCGGTGCCCGAGCACTCTCTTTTCGCAATGATTTCAGCGGGGGTCTCCGCCTTGGTGCTGGCCCCTCTCGGCTGGGCGAAGTATCGAACGGGAAGGCTGCTTGGCAGTCACGCCTTGACGGGCGACGGCACACTGAGTGCCATCGGAGCTGCCCTCGGGATACTCGCCCTTCTGGGACTCTTGGCCGATCAGCTCCTCGGGTGGTGGTGGGCGGATCGGGTGACGGCGCTCTGCGTTGCGCTGGTTGCCGCCATTGAGGCAGTCCGAGTGATACGGATGCGCCCGGATTGAGTGCGTGAACGGTGCTCCCGTACCTGCGGGGACCGTGGCTTCGGCCAGGGACGTCTCAGGAGTTGTTTAAGAAACCCCGGTTCGGGCAAACCCATTCTGTGGTTTTAGTCGCATCGGACCAGATGGTTCTCTTTGATTCGGAGACTTACGAGGAAACGTTGCCGGTGCCCGCGTCGTTGCAGCACTCAGCTGTGGGGGTGGCGCTTGGGCTCGCTCTCATCCTTCTCTTGTGGTTTCCGGTCGCTTTGGTGTTCTGGCTCTTGACGTAACCCGACGTATCGTTGCGATCGGCCCGTTCGGCGGCGCGCTCCTCACGGGCATCCGCGGCCGGTCATGCCCGCTCGCCACCCCTGGACCGTCAATGCTGCGGCAACGCCCCATTACCCGAGCAGTCGAAGGCGATGAGAAAGCCGCTCACGACAAAATTCTTCTGGCTGACCTGCTGGCAGACGCGCGCCGAGCTGATGGCGCGAATATCGGCTTGGATCCCTGGCGCTCCGTATGCCACGTAGAGGAAGACCCGATTCGGTCGGGTTCGTTTGATGAGCCTTGAGATTGCTCGGCAGGCCCTGACCGGCTCACGAACACGGCGTCCTCGGGTGGGATCTGACCTCCAGCCTTCGCCAGCCGTCCGGTGTACTCGTACTGGTAGTACTGCCACCCTTGCACTGCCAGCGGCCCGGATACGACGAGCGTCGAGCCCGCGCCGGCATGGTCTTTCACTGCGGCGACGGCCGAGTCGATGTTCACTCCGTAGGCACCGTAGGCCGTTGAACTTCGAACCTGCCTGTAGGTGCCGATCTCGTAGATCGCGGCGAGAACGACGGCAACGAGCACGACCGCCATGAAGCCCGCGGCGCTGACCGCCGTGGTGGTATCGCGCCACCGCGGTCCTGGCACGCATTTCCCGGATGCGCTTGTAGAACCACTTTGTCGCACCATCCGCCCCGATTCCAGCGAGCAGAACAAGAAGCGGCACAAGGTAATAGTTCGTGCGGACGAATCCGAAGGGCCAGTAGCGGATGTACGAAGCGATCGCGGTGAGCCCGAGCGAACCCCCGATCGCGATGAGGAGCGTGCGGCCACGTTGCGAACGGCAGGTCACGACGATGCCGATGCAGAGCAGCACGGCGAATGCGACCGACAAAATCCAGGAGTAACGCGGGCTGAGAAGCTCAGGCAGCCAAGGCACATCCGAGCCGGTGAACGTCCCTGTGATGAACCCACGCAGGCCATCCCACACGAAGGCGATCTGGTTCGCGATGCCGCTGTGTGGCATAAAGTTCGCGTCCCAGAAATTGCTCTTGGTGAGGGCATTCTGAGGGACGATGAAGAGCTTCAGGTACGCAAGTACGAGAATTCCTGCTCCAATGGCCGCCAGCGACTGAGGTGGGAAGGAACGAGACCGCAGTCCTCTCGCCACATCGAGGAGAAGAATCGGGGCCGCAACGAAGATCGCGGGCGTGCTGAACGTGCAGGCCAGCACAATTCCGCCGTAGAGAATGTAGATCCGAGGACGGCGCCAATCGGAGCCGCCTCATGTCCGCCGCAACCTCGTGGAAAAGCACGATCCCAACGACAGCGGCAGCGTCGATCTCGTACTCGGAAAGCTGTACTGCGTACAGAAAGAGCGTGCCGGTCAACCCGGCGATCAGCGCAACAACGACGGCCGCAGCCAACCGCATCCAACGCCTGGCGAGGAGCATCAAAAGTACGCAGCCCAGCGAAACGGACGCCGCCGGCGGGATTCGCAGTACGAGCTCCGTGCTCCCAAACAACGACGCCGAAGTTCGCTCGAGAAAATACCAACCGGCTGGAAACGGAGCACCGTCGCCCTTGAGGGCGGACCACCAATTCCCTTTGATGGAGATGTAGTACGCCCGCCATTGTTCGTTGTACCAGAACGGAATAGTCAGGTTCTGCCAGAGAGAGAGCAAAAGCGCAGTGGGAAGCCCGGCCGTTAAGAGAATTGCGACGGCGAGTTTCCAGCGCGATCGCCTTCGGTCCCTTCGGTGCGCGCCGCGGGGCCGCGGCGATTTGTCTGCCTCTTGCGAGTCGCTTTCCGAAGGGGCGGCCGGCTCAAAATCAGTCGGCGCCTGGAGGCTCATTCGGCAAACCGCGACTGGACGGCCATAGTGAGTCAGGAGCGCACTGCGCGGAGGACGCTCAGCACCGCAACCTGGCCGGATCTGCTCTCGGCGAACAGCTTGGAGCTCTTCCCGCCTCTTCGGGTCACGAGGTCGGACAATAATCCGGCGATCTTCGTTCGCACGTACGCCCATCTCTACCCGGGCGATCTGCGTGGCGTCGCCGACGCGATGGACGTCGCACGTCGGTCGGCCCGAGCGGGTGCAGTGACACTGCCAACGGGCCAAATGTCGCGGCGGGATTTCGCGGGGACGAATCGTCCTGCGGAATTTCCGACCGAAGCCTGACGCTCTCATCAGGAACTTTGGTGGAGGCGATGGGACTTGAACCCACGAACCTCCTGACTGCCAGTCAGGCGCTCTACCAGCTGAGCTACGCCCCCAGTGGTGGAGGACGACGATAGCAGTCGGAGACACCCGCCTCGTCTCGTCCCGAGTGCCCCGTCGGCCCCACCGAATTGGGTCACCCACCTGCCCCGCGACCTCCCCAAACCGGCCCGAATGCCACCAGGGTGTCGCCTACCCTGGTGGCATGGCACGCGCATATGACGTCACTGCGGTGGAGCGCAAGTGGCAACGCCACTGGGATGACGAGGGCACCTACCAGATCGACAACGACGACCCTCGGGAGAAGTTCTATGCGCTCTGCATGTACCCCTATCCATCAGGGGCAGCGCATCAGGGTCACGTGCGGAACTACACCTTCGGTGACCTGACGGTCCGCTACCAGACCATGCAGGGCAAAGGCGTCCTGAGCCCCATTGGCTTCGACTCCTTCGGGCTGCCCGCCGAGAACGCCGCCATCAAGACCGGGACCCACCCGCGCATCTTCACCGACGCCCGGATTGCCGAGCTGACGGCGTCACTGCGGCGGCTCGGCGCCGTCTATGACTGGCGCCGGGAGATCCACAGCCACGACGCCTCCTATATCAAGTGGAATCAGCTCATCTTCCTGCGTCTCTGGGAGGCGGGTCTGGCCTACAGGGCGAAGGCCCCGGTCAACTGGTGCCCCGGCTGCCAGACGGTGCTGGCCAACGAGCAGGTGCTGGCCGACGGCACCTGTGACCGCTCGGGTGACATCGTCGAGAAACGCGATCTGGAGCAGTGGTTCTTCCGCATCACCAAGTACGCCGACGAGCTCCTCGAGGCCCTGGACGACCTCGAGTGGCCCGAACGGGCCAAGACCATGCAGCGCAACTGGATCGGCCGGTCGGAGGGCGCGGAGTTCGACCTCGCCGTCGAGGGCCGCCCCGACGTGACGGTCAGGGTCTTCACGACCCGGCCCGACACCAGCTTCGGCATGACGTATGCCGTCATGGCTCCCGAGCACCCGCTGGTGGACCAGTTGACCACCGCCGATCAGAGGGAAGCAGTCGACGCGCTGCGCACCCTGGCGGCGGCCTCGACCGATATTGAGCGGATGGCCGAGGGCGATGCCGCGGCACTGGGCAAGCGCGGAGCCTTCACCGGCAGCAACGTGATCAATCCGTTCACCGGCGATCCCGTTCCCCTGTTCGTCGCCGACTACGTGCTGATGGGGTACGGGACGGGCGCAATCATGGCCGTTCCAGCTGAGGACGAGCGCGACTGGGCGTTCGCGCAGCAGCACAAGCTCCCGATTGTGCGCACCGTGGCGCCGCCGGAAGGCTGGGATGCCGACGGGGGAGGGGCCTATTCGGGCGACGGCGTCAAAATCAACAGCGGCTTCCTCGACGGCCTCGACATCGCCACGGCGAAGGCGCGCGCCATCGACTGGCTCGAGGAGAGGGGCGTCGGCGAGCGCAAGGTCAACTACCGCCTGCGTGACTGGTTGGTGTCGCGCCAGCGCTTCTGGGGGTGCCCCATCCCGGCCGTCTATTGCGAGGAGCACGGCGTGGTGCCGGTGCCCGAGGACCAGTTGCCGATTGTGGCACCCGATGACGTCGAGTTCCTGCCGACGGGTCAGTCGCCGCTGTCGCTCCACGAGGGTTTCCTGCACACGACGTGTCCCATCGACGGCGGCCCAGCCCGTCGGGAGACGGACACCATGGACACCTTCGTCGACTCCTCGTGGTACTTCCTCCGCTTCTGCGACCCATGGAACACCGAGCAGCCGTTCGCCCCGTTGGCGGCGCAGCACTTCATGCCCGTCGACCAGTACATCGGCGGTATTGAGCACGCCATCCTTCACCTGCTCTACGCCCGCTTCTACACGCGGGCGCTCATCGACGTGGGGCTGGCGCCGGGTATCGACCGGGAGCCTTTCCGGCATTACCTGGCCCAAGGCATGATCCGCATGGACGGGACCAAGATGTCCAAGTCCAAGGGCAACCTGATCGCGCCGGAGCACTACTTCGACACGGTCGGCGCCGACGCCCTGCGCCTGTTCCACCTGTTCGTCGGGCCGCCCTTCGACGACATGGACTGGTCCGAGCAGACCGAGCAGGTCATTGAGGGCTGCGGACGCTTCTTCGACCGGCTGTGGCGTACCTGCACGGCCGAGCAGTCGCTCCGGACCGGCGCACAGACGCCCGCCGACCTGGCCGTGCGCCAGGCCGTGCACCGCACCATTGCCGACGTGACCAAGGACCTGGAGCGCTGGTCGTACAACACTGCGGTGGCGCACTGCATGGAGCTGCTCAATCTGGTGCAGCGCTACGGCAACGCCACTGACACCGAACCACATGCCGACGTGTGGGACGAGGCGCTCGACACTCTCCTCAAGCTCCTCGCGGTGATGTCCCCGCACGTCACAGCCGAGCTCTGGGAGCACCGCCACCCGGGTGAACCGTCCGTCCACCTCCAGCCCTGGCCGCCCTTCGACCCCGAGCTGGTCCGCCAGGACACGGTGACGATGGTGATTCAGGTGAACGGCAAGGTGCGTGACCGCATTGACGTCGACGCCGGCATTTCCGAAGGCGACGCAGAGGTGGCCGCACTGGCCTCGGCCAAGGTGATCGAAGCGCTGGGCGGCGCCACCCCCAAGCGCGTCATCGTCCGTCCGCCACGCCTCGTCAACGTCGTCGTCTGAGTCCCGCCTTCAGGCGGCGACGACGCCGATCTTTGCTGCGTTGCAGGGTGGCCTTCTGCTGACCCAGACCATGCAATCCCTCGAACCGCTCGACGCTGCGTTGGACGGGGCGCTCGGCGCCCTGCGGGCTGCGGCCACGTAATCCAACTGGTTCGGCTCCCGCCGAGAGGGCCGCCAGCCAGCCGGCGAAGCGGCCTAATGGAACCCGGCCAGCACGCCTTTCCACATTTCAGGGTCCACCTTGTACGGCGCGTAGAAACTGAAACGGTCGACGAGGCCCTCGAAGCGGTTGCGCACCTCGGTCGCCACCTGGTCGAGCGGCGCCACGACCGCAAAGGCGTTGAGGATGTCGTCGTCGATGAGCTCGCCCATCTTCACCCACTCGCCTCGCTTGGAGAGCGTGTTGAGTTCGGGCTGCAGGTCGCCCCAGCCGTGCAGGTCGAGCACCGGGCGGTAGGCGGGCGTCGAGCCGTAGAAGGCGATCTGCTCACGGACGCCCTTGGCGGCCGCCTCCATGCTCTGCTCGTCGGGGCCCGTGACGACGAAGCCGGGGTACGAGACGGTGAGATCGAGCCGGGTCTTGCCCGCCTTGGCTGCGCCCCGCTCCAGCGCGGGCAGGCTCACCTCGCGCAGGTACCGCTCCGTGGAGAAGCCGTGGACCAGGAACCCGTCACCGACTTCGCCCGCCACTTCGGTCATGAGCTCGCCCACGGCGGCCAGCAGGATTTTGGGATTGCCGAACGGGTTCGGGCCCGGGTTGAAGAACGGCGTCATCAGGGTGTGCGTGTAGAACTCGCCCCGGAAAGCCAGCGGCTCGCCCGTCTCCCACGTCTTCCAGATGGCCCGGATGGCCAGAATGAGCTCCCGCATGCGGGGCGCCGGGTGCGACCACGGCATGGAGAAGCGCTTGGTGATGTGCGGCTTGATCTGGCTTCCCATGCCGAGCATGAAGCGCCCCTTGGTGAGCAGCTGCAGGTCGTTGGCCAGGACGGCCAGTGTCATGGGGTTGCGGGCGAAGGCGACCGCGATGCCCGTGCCGAACTCCAGCTTCTCGGTGGCGGCCGCCCCGACGGCGATCGGCAGGAAGGGGTCGTGGTTCGTCTCGGCCGACCAGACGCCGTCGTAGCCGCTCTCCTCGGCCTTTTTCGCCTGGGCCGCAATGCCGTCGGGGTCGAACCCGATGCCGCCATCGATCTTCATGGGCGCCTACTCGCTCTCGCTCTCATCCGACTCTCGCTCGACTTTCACTCGACTCACTGCTCCTCGCCCCTCAGGAAGCGTTCCAGTTCCGCCGCGATCTCGTCGCCCGACGGCACCGCATCGACGCCCATGGCGTTGCCCTCCGAGGCGTCGATGTTCTCCTCGAGCTTGCGCACCATGTCCTGGTGATCGGCGTTGTCGGAAATGAGTTGGTCCACCTGCCGCCGCGAGCTGTCGCCCGCACGTCGCAGCGCCGACGAATCGAGCGACAGCGAGCCCACCGAGGCCAGCCCTTCGATCAGGGCCGCGCTCGCCTCGGGGAACGGCATGCCCGCCACGTAGTGGGGGACCCGCGCCCACAGGCTGACGGCGGGCGTCCCGTTCGCACCGAACGCCATCTCCAGCGCAGCCAACACGCCGGCCGGCACCTCGAGCTCGCCCTGCACGATCCCGACCTGTTCGATCAGATTGGCCGACTGCGCCGGGGCCGTCGCCGCCAGCTTCACGGGCCGTGTGTGCGGTGCCGGGGCCGGGAAGGCGCCCAGTCCCACCACCATGCGCACGTGCCAGGAGCGGGCGAGCCCCACGACGGCGTCCGTGAAGGCCTGCCAGTGGAAGTCGGGCTCCGGGCCGACCAGGAACAGCATGTCCCGCCCTGATTCGTCCGTCCCCTGGCGGACGACGGTGCGGGGCCAGTTCAACTCGGTCGTGATCCCGTTGACGATGCGCGCCACGGGGCGCCGGGCCCGCTGGTCGAGGAAGTGCTCGCCGTTGAACGTGACGAGGGGCTCGGTGTGGCTCTGACCGAGCAGCGTCGCGATGGCCGTCGTCGCGCCCAACCCCGCGTCGACCCAGCCCTCGAGGGCCACGACCAGAATCGGGTCCCGCAGAACAGGCTCTTGGTGGACCTCGAAGATCTCCGTGAGCCCGTTGCCCTCGGGACTCACTGGGCGCTCTCCAGTGCCTCCGCCGCCATCTCGAAGAGACGTCCGATCTGCACCGGAAAGCCGTCGACGCTGCCCTGGTCTCCTGCGCCGGCGCCGGCCACGTAGCGGGCGTAGACCCCCTGCAGAATGCAGGCGAGCTTCCAGTAGCCGAAGGCCTGGTAGTAGCCGATCCCCGAGACGTCGAGGTCGGAGACCGCGTCGTAGCGCTCCTTGATCTGGGCCTTGGTCGAGAAGCCGGGCGCCGTCGTCGGTGATTGCCCCAGCACCGCCATGGCGTCGTCGGGGTCGGACCAGTAGTCCATGAGCAGCCCGAGGTCCGCCAGGGGGTCGCCCAGCGTGCAGATCTCCCAGTCGAGAATGGCCCGGACGGTGCCGTCGTCGGCCAGCACCACGTTGTCCATCCGGTAGTCGCCGTGCACGACGGACGTCCGCTGCTGCTTGGGGATGCGCCGGGCCAGTTCGTCGCTCACGCGCGCCACGATGCCCCCGTGATCGACCCCCTCGACTTGCATCTGCTCGTACTGTCCGCGCCAGCGCTTGAGCTGGCGCTCTATGTACCCCTCGTGCCGCCCCAGATCGCCCAGCCCGACCGCGTCGGGGTCGACGGCGTGCAACGCGGCCAGCGTGTCCGCCATGTGACCGCCCACGACGCTCCGGGTCGCCTCGTCGAACGCCGCCTCGGCCTCGGGCGCGTTGCGCAGGATGTGGCCCTCGACGAACTCCATGACGTAGAAGGGCCGTTCGTTGACGGCTTCGTCGGTGCAGAGGCCGACCGTGACCGGGACGGGGACTCCGGCCGGCCCGAGCGAGTGCATCAGCCGGTACTCGCGGGACATGTCGTGCGCGGTGGGCAGCACGTGGTGCAGCGGGGGCCGCCGCAGGGCCCAGGCCCGTCCTTGTGCGTCCTCCACGCGGAACGTGAGGTTGGAGCGGCCGCCCGCGATCAAGGTGAAGGTCAGGGGTGGGTTGATCTCGGGCAACTGGGCCACCATCCAGTCGGTGACCTCGTCCTGGTGAATGCCTTCCGGCGCCTGCGACACGCAAAGGACGCTAATCGGTGCCGTGTCACCCGTTCAGACGCCCCGCACTCAGCGGCCGCTCAGAGGATCGCTCGCCGCCGGACCTTTCGACGCTGCCCACGAGGGCCGTTTCCCCCGGCGGGGACAGCCATTAGCGTCTTGGCCGATGGACGTCACAGATGAGACATTCCAGGCCGAGGTGCTGGACCGCAGTGCGACGGTGCCGGTCATTGTGGACCTCTGGGCCGAGTGGTGCGGGCCCTGCAAGACCCTCGGGCCGATGCTGGAGAAAGCGGTGGCCGACACCGGCGGCGCCGTCGAGCTGGCCAAGGTCAACGTCGACGACAACCCGGCGGTGGCGCAGGCCTTCAAGGTGCAGTCCATCCCCGCTGTCTTCGCGCTCAGTCAGGGCCAGGTGGTGGACCAGTTCATCGGTGCGGTGCCCGAGGCGCAGATCACCGCCTTCGTGCAGCGGCTGGCGCCGGCGCCGAGCGAGGCGGACACGCTGGCCGAGGCCGGTGACGAGGCCTCGCTCCGCAAGGCCCTCGAGCTCGAGCCGGACCACGTCGGCGCCACCGAGGGCCTGGCCCGGATCCTCATCGACCGCGGCGAGCCCGCCGAGGCGCTCACGCTCCTGGGGCGGTTGCCCGAGACCGAGACCAGCCGGACGCTGGCGGCCGAGGCCCGCCTCCTCGAAGCGGGGGTCGATCTGTCGGGGACCGGTCGGGCCGAAATCGAAGCCAAGTTGGACGAGCTGCTCGAGCGGGTGCGCGACGACGACGCGGCCCGCCAGGAGTTCGTGGACCTGCTCGAGGCCATGGGCCCCGACGATCCGCGCACCAAGGAATACCGGCGGGCGTTGACGGCGCGCCTGTACTGATGGCCGGGCCGGCCACCGGGACGCCGACGACCGACACGCACCAGCACACCGACACGCCTTCCGCTCCACCGCACGCCCCGCTGCTCCGCCTCGGTGGCAGGCGCTACGACCTGACACACCGCGCCCTCGTCATGGGGATCCTCAACCGCACCCCCGACTCCTTCTACGACAAGGGGGCGACGTTCGAGCTCGACAAGCTCTACGGGCGGGCCGAGCAACTGGTGGCCGACGGGGCGGACATCCTCGATATCGGAGGCGTCAAAGCGGGACCCGGGCCCGAGGTGACCGAGCCCGAGGAGCTCAATCGTGTGGTGCCGGTCGTGGCCGGGCTCGTGGCCCGCTTCGACACGCCCGTCTCGGTCGACACCTGGCGCGCCTCGGTGGCGCGCGCCTCGTACGCCGAGGGTGCGGTGATGGGCAACGACATCAGCGGCCTGGCCGACCCCGACTACGCGCCCGCCGCGGCCGAACACGATGCCGCCGTCGTCATCACGCACATCCGCCTCGCCCCCCGGGTGGCCGATCCCGACCCGCACTACGACGACGTCGTCGCCGACGTGGCCCGCTTCCTCACCGAGCGCGCCGAAGGCGCTCGCGCCGCCGGATTGGCGCCGGATCGGATTGTGCTCGACGCCGGCCTCGACCTCGGCAAGACCGCCGACCAGTCGCTGACCCTGCTGCGGGCGTCGGCAGAGCTGGCCGGCCTGGGCTACCCGCTGCTGCTCTCGGCCTCCAACAAGACGTTTCTGGGCAAGATCTTGGATTTGGAGCTCACCGAGCGGCGCGAGGCTTCCATCGGCGCGGCGGCCCTGGGCATCGCCTGGGGCTGCCGCATTGTGCGCGTGCACGACGTCAAGGGCACCTGCCGGGCCCGTGACGTGCTGGCCGCCGTCAGCGAGGCCCAATGAGCGAGACCCGGTGAGCGCGGCTCGTTCCCAGTCCGTGTATCTGGTCAAGGGGGATGACGCCGCACTGGTGGCCCAGGAGGTGCGCGGGCTCCTCGACGATGTCGTCGGGCGACGGCGACCACGCGCTCATTGTGGAAGAGATCGGCGGGGGAGCGGGCGACGAGCTGAACGTCGGTGCCGTCGTCGATGCCTGCCTCACTCCGCCCTTCCTGGTCGACCGCCGGGTGATCGTCGTGCGGGAGGCGGGCCGCTTGCTGACCGCCGATGTGCCACGTCTCATTGAGGTGATCGGAGACCCACTCCCGTCGACCGTCCTCGTGTTCGTGGGTGGGGGAGGGACGATTCCTGCACCGTTGGTCAAGGCCATCACCGCGACGGGTCAGGTCATCGACGTCGCGACGAACAAGGCGGGGGACCGCAAAGCCTGGCTCCACGACCACCTCAAAGCGGCGCCGGTGAAGCTCGAGCCGCGGGCCGCCGACCTCTTGGCCGGTCACGTCGGCGAGGACCTCGGCCGGGTGGAGGGCCTGCTGAGCGCGTTGAGCGCCGCCTACGGCGAGGGGGCGCGGATCACGGCCGACGACCTGGCGCCGTACCTCGGTGAGGCCGGCAACGTCCCGCGCTACGAGCTGACCGGCGCCATCGACAAGGGCGAGGCGGGGGAGGCCCTGAAGGTGCTCCACCGCATGCTCGAGGCGGGCGGCCTGGCCCCGATTCAGGTCCTCACCACCTTGCACATCCACTTCACCAACATGTTGCTGCTCGACGGCGACGACGTCACCACGGACCGGGATGCAGCCGCCGTGCTCGGCACCGCACCCTTCGTGGCCAAGAAGGCGCTCGAGCAGTCCCGGCGCCTCGGCAGCACGAGGATCGCCGAGGCGATCAACCTGATTGCGGCGGCGGACCTCGACGTGCGTGGAGCCAGCGGCATGGATGCCGAGGTCGTCGTCGAAATACTGGTGGCCCGATTGGCCCGTCAGACCCGGCCCGTCCGATCGTCTCGCCCACGCGCCGGCGCCCGCCATTAGCGCCTGAAGCCGACGGCGCCTGAAGCCGACGGCGCCTTACGCCAACGGGGAGGCGAACCACCAGCGGTGATTCTCGAGGTCCCGGACCCCGTACTCACGGAGGCCATAGGGCTGGTCGGTGGGTGGGGAGTCGATCCGTGCCCCGGCCGCCTTGACGCGGGCGTAGTGCGCGTCGACGTCGAGGATGCGGACGGAGAGTCCGCCGTGCGACATCGGCGGCGTGCTGGGGGGTGTCCATCTCACTCTCGGCCGTCGCCCGGTGCAGCCAAATGGGAGCGTCGCCGTTGCGGACCTCGCCGTGCACGACGGTGCCGTCTTCGAGTCGGTGCAACCCGCCGGAGGTCAGGCCGAAGGTGCCGACCAGGAAGTCATGGGCCGCTTCGATGTCGTCGTACACGAGGACCGGGACGACGGCAGGCGTTGGCGTGGGGCTCATCCGACAACTCTGCACCCGGCGCCGTCCGCTGTACACCCCGCGCGCAGCCCGGTGCTGGACTGGTCCCATGCACGAGACCCCCGAAGAGATGGAGAGCCTGCAGAACCTGTTGGATGCCTCCATGGCGACCGCCGGCCCTCACCTGCGCGACGTCATCACGGACGAGCGCCGGCTCACTGCCCACCAACTGACGGAGCGCCTGCAGGGCATGCGGCTGTTGGTCTTGGCCACGGTGACCGCCGACGGGCGTCCACTCACCGGGCCGGTCGACGGCTACTTCTTGCACGGGACCTTCTGGTTCAGCACCGCGACCGGCTCGGTGCGCCGCCGCCACTTGGCTCAGCGTCCCGCCTGCAGTGCCACTCACCTCCCGGGGGATGAGCTCGCCGTCACCGTGCACGGGAGGGCCGAGGTCAGTGCCCTCGACGACCCGGCCAACGCCGAACTGCTGCAGGCCATGCTCGACGAGTACCTCCCCAAGGTCGGACCGGAGTTCGAGCAGGGATTGGAGGCGATGGACGCCGTCGGCGTGCGCATCGTCCCCGAGAAGATGTTCACCTTCTTCATGGCCTAACGGTGGCCGCGCTCCAGCGCTGAGAGCGACTGATCGCTGAGGGAGGGGAGAGGAAAGAGGGAGGGTCTGCCGCTACTCGGCGGCGGACGCCTCGAGAGCAGCGACCCGCCGTACCAGGCGCGACTTGTGGTTGGCGGCCGTGTTCTTGTGGATGACGCCCTTGGCGGCCGCCTTGTCGATCCGCTTCACGGCCAGGCGCAGCGCCTCGGCGCTGTTCTCAGCACCGTTCTCGGCGGCGGTCACGGCCGACTTCGTGCGCGTGCGGAGCTCGGCCCGTACCGACTTGTTGCGCAGGCGGCGCTTCTCGTTCTGGCGGTTCCGCTTGATCTGGCTCTTGATGTTGGCCACTGGTCGATCCTCAGTCCTCTTCGAAAGGGGGCGGCGGTGGGCGGAGGCCTCACCGGTGCGGACGACAACAGTAGCAGGTGGCGACCCTCTTTCGGCCGCCACCACCGGGGCGGGGTGACCTCAACTGTCCTGGCCAGGCGACCGAGGCCGCCGACCTGGGCCGGTACGATCGACGGACCGTGCCGCCCCCTGTCACCGCAGCTGGACCCGTTGCGATCGAGCGCATCCGCAACTTCTCCATCATCAGCCACGTCGACCACGGCAAGTCGACCCTGTCGGACCGCATTCTCGAGATCACCGGCGCCGTCGACCCCCGCCTCATGCGGGAGCAGTACCTCGACTCCATGGACATTGAGCGGGAGCGGGGGATCACCATCAAGGCCCAGAACGTCCGGGTCGTGCACGACGGCCACATCCTCCACCTCATCGACACCCCCGGCCACGTCGACTTCGGGTACGAGGTGTCACGGTCGTTGGCTGCCTGCGAGGGGGCCGTGCTGCTGGTCGATGCGTCACAGGGCATTCAGGCCCAGACCCTGGCCAACTGCTACCAGGCCATTGAGAACGACCTCGAGATTGTGCCCGTCCTCAACAAAATCGACCTCCCTGCCGCCGACCCGGAGCGCTGCGCGCTCGAGATCGAGCACGTGCTCGGGCTTCCGGCCGAGAGCATCCTGCACATCTCGGCCAAGACGGGGGAGGGCGTACCCGCTCTGCTCGACGCCATCATCGCCCGCATCCCCCCGCCCGAGGGCGACCCGGCTGCGCCGCTCCGTGCGCTGATCTTCGACTCGTCCTACGACCAGTACCGCGGCGTCGTGAGCTCCATCCGCATTGTGGACGGGTCCCTGTACGCGGGCGCCCGCCTCCGTTTCATGCAGGCCAATGCCGTCCACGACATCGAAGAGGTCGGCGTGCGCACGCCCGTTGCCGTTCCGGTGGAGGCACTCGGACCGGGCGAGGTGGGCTACCTCATCGCCGGCATCAAGGACGTCGGCGAGGCCCGTTCCGGTGAGACCGTCACCACGGCGCAACACGGCGCCACCGAGGTGCTCGCCGGGTACCGCGATCCCAAACCGATGGTGTTCTGCGGCCTCTACCCGGTCGACGGCGACGAGCTGCCGGACCTGCGCGACGCCCTGGACAAGCTCAAGCTCAACGATGCCAGCTTCACCTTCGAGCCCGAGTCGTCCCACGCCCTCGGGATCGGCTTCCGCTGCGGCTTTCTGGGCCTCCTGCACATGGAGATCGTGCGGGAACGGCTCGAACGCGAGTTCAACCTCTCGCTCATCGCCACCGCGCCCAGCGTGGAATACCGGGCCTTCCTGACCGACGGGACCGAGCTCTACATCGACAACCCGACCGAGTTGCCCGACGCCAGCCGTATCGACCACATCGACGAGCCCATGCTGTCGGCCACCATCATCACGCCGACCGAGTACACGGGCACGGTCATGGAGCTCTGCCAGGGGAAGCGGGGGGAGATGACCCGCATGGAGTACCTCTCACCCGAGCGGGTCGAGCTCGTCTACACGTTGCCCTTGGCCGAGGTGGTCATCGACTTCTTCGACCAGCTCAAGAGCCGGACGAAGGGCTATGCCAGCTTGGACTACGAGCCCGAGGACTACGCCACGGGCAACCTGGTCCGGGTCGACATCCTGATCAACCACGCGCCGGTCGACGCCTTCTCCACCATTGTGGACAAATCCACCGCCGACATCTACGGGCGCAAAATGGCCGACAAGCTGCGCGAGCTGATTCCGCGGCAGATGTTCGACGTCCCGATTCAGGCCGCCATCGGCGGGCGCATCGTGGCCCGAGAGACGGTCAAGGCCAGGCGCAAGGACGTGCTGTCCAAGTGCTACGGAGGGGACATCACCCGCAAGCGCAAGCTCCTCGAGAAGCAGAAAGAGGGGAAGAAGAAGATGAAGAACATCGGCCGGGTCGAGGTCCCCCAGGAGGCCTTCATCTCCGCGTTGCGCCTGGGCGACGACTGAAATGGGGCGGTCGGGCCCCGTGGCGCCTGACACCTCCGCCCCGCCCACGGCTCCGTGCCTGGCACTCGGTAGACTTGAGTGCCAGACAACCCGTATGACCCGGACACCCCATGACACCGCCCTCTGACTCAGTCCCGCTCGCCGACCCTTCCGGTGACGAGCGCGCCCTGAACGACCGGAGGGCGGCCATTCTCGAAGCGGTGGTGACCGAGTACATCGGGACCGCCGAGCCGGTCGGTTCCTCCCACGTCGCCAATTCGCCCGGGGTGCAGGTCTCCTCCGCCACCGTCCGCTCGGAAATGGTCGCCCTCGAGCGCGAGGGGTACCTCGTCCAACCCCACACCAGCGCCGGCCGTATCCCGACCGACAAGGGCTACCGCTTCTTCGTCGACCATTTGACCGGGCCCGGCGTTCTCGGTCCCAGCCAGCGCAAGCAGGTCAGCCAGTTCTTCGACCAGGTCCACGGTGAGATGGAGACGGTGCTCGAGCGGACCTCAGGCCTGCTCTCGGAGCTGACCTCCTACGCCGCCGTCGTCGTCGGGCCCTCGCACGAGACCGCCACCATCCGTTCCGTCCAGCTCGTCGGCCTCTCGCCACTGCACGCGCTCTTGGTCGTGGTGCTCTCCGACGGTGCCGTCGAGAAGCGGACCATCGACCTCCAGTCCGAGACCTCAGAAGACGCTCTCGCACGCGCCGGGTCCCAGCTCGCGTCCCACCTGGTCGGGCACACGCTCGCCCAGCCCTGGACGGTCCCTTCGAGCGGGTCGACCGAGGTCGACCAGCTGGTGACCGCGGCGCACGTGGCCTTCGACTCCCTCGAAGGGGCCATGGAGGCCGATCAGGTGTTCGTGGGTGGGCCGGCCCGCCTGGCCGAGTCGTTCGACGCCGTGGAGACGGTGCGCTCCGTCCTGGCCATCCTGGAGCAGCAACTGGTCGTCGTCTCGCTGCTGCGCGACGTCCTCGACCGGGGGCTCTCGGTGGCCATCGGGACCGAGCACGGCTTCGAGCCACTGTCGTCGTGCGCCGTCGTCGTGGCGCCGATGTCAATCGACGGGCAGGACCTCGGCGCGGTGGGGCTGCTCGGCCCGACACGCATGGACTACGCCCGGGCCATGGCCGCCGCGCACGTCGTGGGTGAGCGCCTGGGACAGCGCATCGGCGGGGGGAACGATGGCCGTCACTGACGGGCTCGGTGACCTCTACGCGCTGCTCGGCGTCGGTCCCGACGCCAGCGACGACGAGATCAAGCGGGCCTACCGCGCCCGCGCCCGTGAGCTGCACCCCGACACCAACCAGGGCGACCCCGAAGCCGAGGCTCAGTTCAAGCAGGTGACGGTCGCCTACGAGGTGCTGCGCGATCCCGAGCGCCGGGCCCGCTACGACCGCTTCGGGCCCGAGGGAGTCTTCGGGTCACAGCCGGGCGCGGGTGGTGGCTTCGGCTTCGAAGGTGGACTGGGCGACATTTTCGAAGCGTTCTTCGGCCAAATGGGTGGGACCGGTGGCCGCCGGCGCGGTCCCCAGGTCGGGGCCGACGCCGAGGTTCGTCTCGATCTCGAGTTCGCCGAGGCTGTCTTCGGCGCTCGCAAGGAGATCACGGTCCGCCTGCCTGCCACGTGTGCCACCTGCGAAGGCCGGGGCACCGCCGCCGGTACCGAGCCGATCACCTGCACCGACTGCCAGGGTGCCGGAGAGCTGCGCCGCGTGCGCCAATCGTTGCTCGGTCAAGTGGTCACCAGCGCCCCCTGCTCGCGCTGCAGCGGGACCGGCGAAATGATCCCCAACCCGTGCGCCGATTGCCGCGGCGAGGGACGCCGGATGGAGGAGAACACCTTCACGGTGGAGGTACCCGCCGGCGTGGAGGAGGGGTCGACGCTGCGTCTCGCCGGTCGTGGCGCGGCCGGCCAACGCGGGGGGCCCAGCGGCTCACTCTTTGTCCACTTGATCATCAACCCCGACGCGCGCTTCGAGCGCCACGACGACAACCTGCACACCACGTTGACCATCAGCGTCGCCCAGGCCGCCCTCGGGACCGAGACCGACGTCGAGACCCTGGACGGACCGCAGCACCTGACGATCGGACCGGGGACGCAGCACGGGCACATAGAGCGGATCCGCAGCCTCGGTGTGCCGCACCTGCGCGGCCGAGGCCGCGGCGACTTCTACGTCCATGTGTTGGTGGAGACGCCGACCGACCTCACCGCCGAGCAGGATGAGCTGCTGCGCCAGTTCGCGGCATCACGCGGCGAAACGGTCGCCGCTCCCGGGACGGCGGGCGGCGAGGGCGTGTTCTCGCGCCTGCGTTCCGCTTTTGGCTAGCGCCGAAATCTCCATCGCTGCAATCGCCGTGCGGGCGGCTGCGACCGCACAGGTCTTCGTGGACGATCCGGGCCGGCCGGTGCTCTCTGACGAGGATGCGCACCATTTGGCGCGGGTGTTGCGGTTACGCGACGGTGAAGAGGTCATTGCCGCCGACGGGCGTGGTCATTGGGCGCGCACGGCCTGGCGCGGTGCCGCCACGCTCGAACCGGTCCTGACCGCGCCCGGCGTCGGCGGCGACGGGTCCGTGCAGTTCGAGGCCAGGGCCGAGCCGGCCCTGACCGTGGCTTTCGCCCCGGTCAAGGGTGAACGGCCCGAGTGGGTCGTTCAGAAGCTGACCGAGTTGGGCATCGATCGCATCGTGCCTCTCCGCAGCGAGCGCAGCGTCGTGCGCTGGACCGGGGTGCGGGGTCAGGCCAGCGTCGAGAAGCTGCGCCGGGTGGCGCGCGAAGCGGCCGCACAGTCCCGCCACGTCTGGTTGCCCGAGGTCTGCGACACGGTGGACTTCGCCGAACTGTCTTCGTTGGGTGGGGCGGGCGAAGTCGTCCTGGCCCAGCTCAGCGGGGATCGCCCGAACTTGGACCAGCGTGTCGTGGCCGTCGGGCCCGAGGGCGGCTGGAGCACCGATGAGCTGGCGTCGGGGCTGCCCACGGTGGGCTTCGGGTTGAGCGTGCTTCGGGCAGAGACGGCCGCCGTCACCGCCGGCGCCCTTCTGGCCTCCCTCCGAACAGGGACGGTGGCCGCGGCGGGAGGGTCGCCCTCATGAACGGCTCCCATGGTCACGGACGAGACCCGGGGACCGGTAAGTTCGGAGCAGTGATCAGGCTGGCGGAGAGGAAGGGCCACCCCCGGGCATGACCGACCCCAGCGACTGCCTGTTCTGCCGGATTGTGGCCGGGGAGATTCCGTCAGACATCGTCCACGAGACCCCGACCACGGTCGCGTTCAAGGACATCAACCCGGCTGCGCCTCTCCACGTGCTCGTGGTACCACGCCGCCACATCGTCGACGCATCCACCGTCACCGCCGAGGACGGACCTGTTCTGGCGGACATGCTCCTGTCCGCCCGGGCCGTCGCTGATGCCGCAGACCTCGCGGTCCCGGAACGGGGTTACCGCCTCATCTTCAACATCGGGCCCGACGCGCTCATGTCGGTCCCGCACCTCCACCTCCACGTCTTGGGGGGCGAACCTTTGAAAGGACACCTTGGCCTCACGTGAACGCACCATGACCACTGCCCTGCGCGCTGAATGCTTCGTCCCCGGCAACCACTTGATGGCCGGGCTGCTCGGCACGCGCGACGAACATCTCCGTCAGATAGAGCAGGCGTTTCCTGACGACCAGATCGTGGTGCAAGGTGATCGCATCTCTGTCGACGGAGCGCATGCCGAGCTGGTCATCCAGCTTTTCGAGGAGTTGGTTCTCATGCTGCAGGCCGGTCGGAGCCTCGACACGTCGAGCGTGGCTCGGGCCATCGACATGGTCCGCGAGGACATCCGCCCGAGCGACGTCCTGCGTTCAGAGGTCGTGCGCGCCGCCGGCGGCAAGACGGTGCGACCGAATACGGCTGGGCAGAAACGCTACGTGGACGCCATCTCCCAGAGCATCATCACGTTCGGGATCGGGCCGGCGGGAACCGGCAAGTCGTATCTGGCCGTGGCCCAGGCGGTCCATGCGCTGCAATCCCGACAGGTGACGCGCATCATCTTGACGCGGCCCGCCGTCGAGGCCGGCGAGCGGCTCGGGTTCCTGCCGGGCGACCTCATGGCCAAGGTCGATCCCTACCTCCGGCCGCTCTATGACGCGCTCTACGACCTGCTCGAGCCCGAGGGAGCGCAGCGGCTGCTGGACCGCGGCACCATCGAAGTGGCACCGCTGGCGTTCATGCGGGGGCGAACGCTCAACAGTTCGTTCATCATTCTGGACGAGGCGCAGAACACGACGCCCGAGCAGATGAAGATGTTCCTGACCCGTATCGGGTTCGGCTCCAAGTGCGTGGTGACCGGCGACGTGACCCAAATTGACGTCCCAGGTGGTCGCTCCGGACTGATCGGTTTGGAGCCCGTGCTCGCCGGCATAGAGGACATCTCGTTCGTCCACCTGAGCCGTCGGGACGTCGTCCGTCACAAAATCGTGGCTGACATCGTCGATGCCTACGAGGTGGCAGAAGGGCGGGCGGGTTCCACCCAGTGACGATCGATGTCTTTGCCGCCGACGAGCAGCAGGACCATCCGATAGACGTCGCGTTCTGGGCGGGGCTGGCACGTCAGGTCCTGGAGGCGCGCGGCATCAAGGGTGAGGCCGAGGTGTCGCTCCTCTTCGTCGACGAGGAGGCAATCGCCGCGCTCAACGCCCAGTTCCTCGGCAAGACCGGTCCCACCGACGTGCTGTCGTTCCCCATTGAGGACGAGCCCGGCCCGACGGGGCGCTCACCCGACCTCGGTGGGAGCGGGCCGGGCGTCTCGCCCGAGCAGGGCGCCCTGATGTTGCTCGGTGACGTGGTGATCTGCCCGGCGGTGGCCGCTCGCAACGCGGTGGAGCACGAAGTGTCCTTCGAGGACGAGGTCGCCCTGCTGGTCGTCCATGGTCTGCTGCATCTGCTCGGCCTGGATCACGAGAACGAGGCTGAGGCCGAACGGATGGAGGCGATTGAGCGGCAGTTGCTCAGCCGCTTCTACCGGGTCAGTCACGGAGCCTGAGCGTGCTGACCCTCCTGGCGGCGTCAGGCTTCCACGCCGAGGACATCATCCTCATCGTCATCATTGCGGCGCTGCTCGCCGCCTCCGGGGTGCTCGCCATGGCCGAGACCAGCCTCGTCCGCATGAACAGGATCAAGGCCAAGTCCCTGGTCGACGAGAAGAAGCGGGGTGCCCGCCAGCTGGCCCGCCTGGTCGAGAACCCCGCCAACTTCCTCAACCCCATTCTGCTGCTGGTGCTCATCTGCCAGCTGGTCTCCGCCACCCTGGTCGGCATTGTGGCCGAGCACCTCTTCGGTGGACTGGGTGTGCTGCTGGGCATCGTGTTCGAAATCGTGGTCATTTTCGTCTTCTTCGAGGCGGTGCCCAAGAACTGGGCGGTGCAGCACGCGGACAGGGCCGCCCTCCTCAGCGCGCCATTCGTCAGCACCCTCATCCGCTTCCCGCCCATCCGGTGGCTCTCATCCGTGCTGATCGGGCTGGCCAATCTCATCATCGGTGCCGGCGGCGACGAAGAGGGCCTGCCCCGCTCCTACATCACGGATTCCGAGCTCAAAGCGATGGCCGACGTGGCGCACGAGGAGAAGGTCATTGAGCACGACGAGCGGACCTTCATCCACTCCATCATCGACTTCGGCGACACCGTGACCCGCGAGGTGATGACGCCCCGGCCAGACATGGTCACGGTCGAGGCCGACGTGACCGTGCGCGACGCGCTGGAGGCGGCGCTCGGAGCGGGGTACAGCCGCATACCGGTGGAGGCGGAGGGGATCGACGACATCATCGGGATCGCCTATGCCAAGGATCTCGTGCGCGCCGAGCGCGTGGGCAAGGCGGCCCAGCCGGTGCGCGACAACGTGCGGCCGGCCAAGTTCATCCCCGAATCCAAAGAAGTCTCGGATCTCCTGCGCGAAATGCAAGAGGAGAAGTTCCACATGGCGATCGTCGTCGACGAGTACGGCGGCACGGCCGGGCTCGTCACGCTGGAGGACCTCCTCGAGGAGCTCGTCGGTGACATCGTCGACGAGTTCGACGTGGAGGAACCCACCGTGGAGCGCTGCGAAGACGGATCGGTGCTGGTGAGCGCCGCCTATTCGGTGGATGACGCCGACGAGCTGCTCGATGCCGAACTGCCGCACGGCCCATGGGACACCGTCGGCGGCCTGATGTTGGACCTGGCCGGACGAGTGCCCGATCCGGGCGACTCGGTCGAGGTCGACGGGTTCCGCCTCACGGCCGTCGATGTGCGCGGTCGGCGCATTGAGCGCGTGCGGATTGAGGCGACGGGTGCGTCCTCCGACGCGGACGCCGAGGGCGCCAGCGCTGACAACGTCTCGCACAACGGGAACTGAGAAAGAATGCGCTCGGGCTTCGTGGCCGTCGTCGGCCGCCCCAACGTGGGCAAGTCCACCCTCGTCAACGCCATGGTCGGGACCAAGGTGGCGATCACCTCTTCACGACCGAACACGACCCGCCATCGGATCCTGGGTGTCCTGCACGACCCCGCAGCCGACGCCCAGGTGGTCTTCGTGGACACGCCCGGCATCCACCGACCCCGGAGCACGCTGGGCAGCCGGCTGAACGAGACGGCCACCGATGCCCTGAACGACGTCGACGTCATTCTCGTGATCGTCGACGGCACAGCGGCCATCGGCCCCGGGGACCGGACCGTGCTGGAGCGCTCGGTTCGCCAGGTGCAGCAAGTCACCGCAGCCGCAGCCGCCGCTCGGTCCCGGCTCGCCCGCGAAGCCGAAGCCGAAGCCGAAGCCGAAGCCGATGCCGAAGTTGTCGATGAATCTCCCCAACCCCTGCGCGACGCCTTCGACGAGGACGACGACGATGACGACGATGACGAGATCACCGAGCCGCCGGGCCTGATCGTCGTGGTGAACAAGTCCGACAAGGCCAACAACGCCCAGGTGATGGAGCGGCTCATCCAAGCTAAGGCGGCTGTCGACGCGCTGACCGCGCCCAACGGGCTGGCCGACGTCGAATACTTCCCGGTATCCGCCCGTACCGGCAAAGGGGTAGACGGGTTGACGGCCTTCTTGATCGACCGGCTTCCCGAAGGTCCGCCCTTCTTCCCACCCGACGTCATCACCGACACGCCCGAGGCGCTCTGGGTGGCCGAGCTGGTGCGCGAACAGCTGTTGGCCAAGACCCGAGACGAACTGCCGCACGCCATCACCTGCCGGGTCACCGAGTGGGAGTGGCCGCACATCCGTGTGGAGATCATCGTCGAGCGCGACTCGCAGAAGGCCATCGTCATCGGCAAGGGCGGCGAGGTCCTCAAGGCCGTGGGCATTGCGGTGCGGGAGGAGCTTCCCGAAGGGACCTACCTCGACCTCCATGTCAAGGTGGAGCGCCACTGGCAGAACCGCGACGAAATGCTCAACCGGCTCGGATACTGACCGGAGAGCCCTTTGCGCCGGGCCGTCCGCCCGGCAGGGCATGCGGTAGACCGCTTGAGACTGCCCGTCTGTCTCAAAACTCTAAACCAGATCGTTTATAGTTTAGAAAATGTCACCCCCCCGCTCACGCTCCTCCGTCCCCGCGTTCGAGGTCGGGCGGATCAACCCGCCGACACTCACTGCGGTCTCCGATACCGAGACACTCGAACTCATGTTCCGCGCACTGGCGAACGAGACCCGACTGGAGATCCTCGCCACGTTGCACGACTGGGGCAGCCCGATGAGTTCTCACGACATCGCTCGCCGTTTCGACACGACGTGGCAGGGCATTTCCCGCCATCTCAGGATCCTGACCGAAGCGGGTTTACTCAACTGCGAGGTGTGGACGAACCAGCGTTCCTACAGCCTGAACAAGCAATATCTCCGGGACGTCGCCGGCCGGTGGATCATGCGGGTCGCCACCGAAGGCACCCGGGACAAGAAAGGCCGTCTCGTCTTCGACTTCGGCGACGAGGGTCCATAGCCAGTGCTCAGGGCGCCTGCTCCTCCTCCAACGCCCGCCGGAGGAACGATTCCACCTCGTCGATGTCCACCGAGCGGCGCATGGGCGGCAAGGTCGCCAGCAGGACGCCGCGGTACGAGGCCGTGGCCAGCCGGGGGTCGAGCACGGCCACCACGCCGCGGTCCTCTGCGTTGCGGATGAGCCGACCCGCACCCTGTGCGAGGAGTGTCGCCGCACGTGGAAGGTCGACCAGCGAGAAAGCGCCCCCGCCGGCCCGGTCGCGGCGCGCCTGCAGCAGCGGGTCGTCAGGACGGGGGAACGGGAGCTTGTCGATCGTCACCAGCGACAGCGCCCGGCCGGGGATGTCCACGCCCTGCCAGAAGCCCATGGTGGCGAACAGGCAGGAGGTCTCGTCGGTGGCGAACTTCTCGAGCAACAGGTTCTTCGGGAGATCGCCCTGCAACAGGAGCGTGTAGGGGAGTTCGGGCGCCAGGGCCGCCGCCGCAGCCTCGGTGGCCCGTTTGCTGGTGAAGAGCGCCAGGGTGCGCCCGCCGGCGGCCTCGAGCAGTTGCGAGAGCTCCTCGTGGAGGGCTTCCTCCGCGCCCGCAGCGCGCCGGTCGGGCAGGTGGCGGGCGACATAGAGCAGTGCGTGGGACCGGTAGTCGAACGGGCTCCCGACATTGAGCTCTTCGGTCGGGAAGGCCGAGAGCCCGACCCGCTCGACGATCCGAGGGGGGATGGTGGCGCTGGTCAGCACCGAGGTCACTTCGCCCCAGAGCATGGTGGAGAGCACGGGACCGACGTCAATGGGGGAGAGGCGGAGCCGGACATTGCGCCGCGTGCCGTCGACCCAGGCGACCTCGCCGTCGCTGCGGGTCTCGAACCGGTGCAGGTCCTCTGCCAAATGGGCGGCAGCCTGCAGCGTGCGTGTCTTGCGGCTGGCGCGGTCGGGATCGGCGTCGGATCCCCCTCCCTCGGGGAGGAACGAACGCTGCGCGCCGCCCCGCCGCAGGGCGTCAGTGACGCGCCTGGCTGACCTCCGCGCCGCGCCCGAGCAGCTCGGCCAGTTCGCGGTCGTCCACCGGAGGCCTGGCCTCGTCGTGCAGCACCCGCGTGCCCACCCGGTCGGCGAGCAACGCCCCGAGCTGATCGCCGAGCGACCCAAGGGAGTCGAGCAGGTCGGCGTCCTTCGGCTCCACGAGCGAACGGCCGGACGTGACCAGGGAACGGAAGCGACCCGGGCGTCACCTCGACGCCGAGGCTCGAGGTCATGACCTCTTCGAGCTCGTGCGCCTCGTCGAAGATCACCACGTCGTGCTCGGGCAGGACGACACTGCCGCTGGCCAGGTGCGCCCCGTAGAGGTGGGTGTTGACGACGACGACGTCGGCCACCGAGGCCCGCTCGCGGGCGGCCTCGGCGAAGCAGCTCCCGCCGGAGGGGCAGTTGTAGGCGCCCGGGCACTCGCGCGGGCCCACGCTGACCATGTTCCAGGCCCGATCGGAGGGCTCGAAGCTCAGGTCGGCCCGGTCGCCGGTCTGCGACTTCTGCGACCAGGCCACCAGCTGACGCACTTCTTCGACAATGCCTTCGGGCGGCGTACCCGAAGACGCCCCACGACTCGCCCTCCTCGCGTCGGCGACCGTCACGGCTCGTCGGCCCGGCCGGCTCCCTGATCGCCCAGCTCGGCCTGAATGCCGCCCGACCCCACCTCGGCCACCCGCTGGCGGCAGACGTAGTTGCTCCGACCCTTGAGCACCGCGAAGTCGAGCGGCGCCGGCAACCCGAGACCGTCGTCCACCTGGGGGAGGTCCTTCTCGGCCAGCTGATCCTGCAACGCCTTGGTCGCAGTGGCGATGACGACCTTCTTGCCGCTCAGCGCAGCCGGGACGAGGTAGGCCAGCGACTTGCCCGTTCCCGTGCCGGCCTGGACCACCAGGTGGGTCCTCGTGACGATCGCCTCGGCCACGGCGCGGCACATCTCCTGCTGCTCCGGCCGGTGCTCCCCGCCGGACATCTGCGCCGTGATCTTGTCCAACCCCGGACGCCGTCGTCACCCGCCAACCGGGCGTCTGCTTCGGACCCACCCGAGGAGCCGAAGACATCGAGATCGTCGAGGCCGTCGGGCTCGGCGAACGAGTCGTCGAAGTCCTCACCCGTCATCGCGGATGACGCTACAGCGGTGGTGTCGCGGGCCCATCCCCGCCCTGGTCACGACCGCAGCCGCCCCGTGGTCCCGGGGTGCTGGACCGCTGCACCGGCTCAGGCGTGGTTGACCACCGCCACCTCGACCACGGACGAGTAGTCCTTGAAGGCCTGCTCGCCGAAGCCGGTCCACATCTCGAGCGCCGGCGGCGGCATGTTCGCCTGCATCGCAGCCCGCTGGTCATCGGTCATGCGCTCCCGGATGAGGCCGAGGATCAGCCAGATCTTGTCGCCGTCGAAGGCGGCCATGCCGTGCGCGGGCATGGCGCCCCATTCCTCCATGGAGAGGTTCGCCCCGGCCAGCGGCAACACCTTCTGCTCCTCTTCGTCGAGATGCTCGTTCAAGTGTGAACAGAGATCCTCCAGCCGCTCCTGGGCCGCCTGCTGGGCCGCGGCGTCACCGCCGGGCCACGCCGCCAGGGCGGCCTTGGCCTGTTCCAGCAGCTCGAGCGCCTCATGGTGCTCCTCGGCCATCCGGTCCATGAGCTCGCCTGCGCCGTCGCAGCGTTCCCGTAGCAGGGGAAAGACCAGGACCTCCTCGCCGTCGTGGTGTGCGTGCAGGAACGACAGGATGTTCTCGTAGTAGTTGGCGATCAACGCCACCCGTTCGGTATCACCGGGTGCGATGCCCCCGACCAACGTGGGCGCAGCACCGAGGCAGTCCCGGAACACGCCGTGCACGGCAAACATGTCAGTGGTGTCGGGGCGAGGTGCTGCGCCTGGCTCGGACATGGTCCTCCTTGGTTCTCCGCCCACACCGCCTGGTCCGGGGGTGGGGATACTTCAACACGTTTTGCAGCCCCCGTGCCAGAGCCCCAGCCCGGATGCGCGACGACAGCACGGGGGGCGGGGTAGGCCGCGGTAGGTTCATTCGAGTGACCTCTGCCGTCCGCGACCCGGAGGGTGTCCACGGACGGGACCAGGGCCCCGACAACGGCACCGAGCCGGCGATGCCCGACCCGGCGACTCCTGAGCCGGTGCCGCCTGAGCTGGACCTCTCCCGGGTGCCCGTCCACGTGGCCTGCGTGATGGACGGCAACGGCCGCTGGGCCAACGCCCGGGGCCTGCCTCGCACGGAGGGGCACGCCGCCGGGGAGACCGCCCTGCTCGATGTGGTGAACGGCGCCCTCGAGATCGGCATCAAGTGGATCACCCTCTACGCCTTCTCCACCGAGAACTGGCGCCGGCCGCCCGACGAAGTGCGCTACCTCATGAACTTCAATCAGTCCCTGCTGATGCGCCGGGCCGACGAGCTCAACGAGAAGGGCGTGCAGATCCGCTTCGCCGGCCGTCGGGACTGGCGGGTGCCCCGGCGGGTGCTCAAGCGCATGGACGAGTCGATTGAGCTCACCAAGCACAACCGGCGCATGGTGATGACGATGGCGTTCAACTACGGCGGCCGGGCCGAGATCATCGACGCCGTTCGTGCCCTGGTCGACGAGGGCACGCCCGCCAACAAAATCGACGAGAAGGCGATCCGCCGGCATCTCTACTTCCCCGACATGCCCGATCCCGACCTGGTGATCCGCACGTCGGGTGAGACGCGGATCTCGAACTTCCTGTTGTGGGAGATCGCCTACAGCGAGCTCGTCTTCCCCGAGACCCTGTGGCCGGACATGCGCCGAGGCCACCTCTACAAGGCGGTCATCGAGTATCAGCAGCGGGTACGCCGCTTCGGAGCCGTCAACCCGTAAAGGGGAGGAGCGGAGGGCTCGGCCGGACTCGCCGAGGCACCTGCAGCCGCCGCACCGCCGCCGCACGCCGCCCATCGCAACCGCACCGACCCGCCCGCCCGGCTGCGAGAATGGCCTGGTGAGGACTTGGACTCGGATCGCCATTGCGGCCGGGATCGCCCTGATCGCCCTCTTCGCCGTCATCGTGATCGCCGAGGGCCATGCCGGCGCTGGCGCGGCCGTCGTCGCCTTCATTGCCATTGCGGCCCTCGTCGAGGCCGGCAACGCACTCTACGGCCGCCAATCGCACGGGAAGAAGGCCGTCGATCGCGGTCCGCCACGCCCAAGAGGCCCAGAACCGGGCGGCCGACCTGGCCGCCGAGGCCCGCCGGGCCGTCGCCGAAGCGGAGCGTCGGGGCGAGCGCTACTGCCCGCTCGACCCAGCCCAACCCGCCGACCCAGCCCACCCCGCCGACACAGCCCACCCCGCCGACACAGCCAACTTCAGCCGAATCGCCATTGCGGTCGGCATCGCTCTGCTCGCTATCTTCGTCATCGCCGTCGTGACGGAGGGCCACGCCGGCGCCGGCGCAGCCATTGTCGCCTTCATAGCCATCGCGGCCCTGGTCGGAGGTGGCAATGCCCTCTACGGCCGCCATTCGCACGGGAAGAAGGCCGTCGATCGCGTCCGTCCCGCCCAGGAGGCGCAGAACCGGGCGGCCGACCTCGCCGCCGAGGCCCGCCGGGCCGTGGCTGAAGCCGAGCGCCGGGGCGAGCGCTACTGCCCGCTCGACCCGGCCCACCACACCGAGACCGAGCACACCGAGACCGACCGACCCGCCCCCACCACCCGCCCCCACCGACACCGCCCACCGCACCCGCACGTGAGCCTCTTCCGCGACAAGGGCGTCGTCCTGCGCACGTACCGACTGGGCGAGGCCGACAAAATCATCGTGTTCCTCACCGAGCGCCACGGCAAGGTGCGCGCCGTGGCCAAGGGCATCCGCAAGACCACCTCGAAGTTCGGCGGCCGCCTCGAGCCCCTGACCCAGGTGGACCTCCTTCTGTGGCAGGGGAGGAGCGACCTCGACATCGTCAACCAGGTGGAGGTCGTTCACGCCTTCCGCCCCATCCGCGAGGACCTCGACCGCATGCCGCGGGGCATCGCCCTCCTGGAGGTGAGCGACCAAATGGCCCAGGAGCGCCACCCGGACCCTCGCCTCTACGCCATGTTGGTCGGCGCCCTCACCGCAATGGCCGACACCGCCGTCGATCCGACGCTCGTCGCGCCCTCGTTCTTCTTGAAGGCGCTCGTGCTCGAAGGAGCCGGCCCGGTGCTCGACGAGTGTGCATCGTGCGGCGAGCCCGACGGCGTGGTGGAGCTGGTGGCCTTCGACCTCGTGGCGGGAGGCACGCTGTGCCGGGCCCACCGCAGCGGGCGGCACATGAGTCCGGGCGCGCTGGTGCTGTTGCGCAGGATCCTCGGCGGGGAGCTGGGGGCCGTGCTGGCGGGGCCGCCGCCCCCGTCGGCCGACGAGGTGGCCGAGCTGGCCACGGAGGCGATGGAGGCGCATCTCGACCGGCGCATCCGCTCGGTGCGCTCGACCGCCGCGCTTTGACCCCCTTCGGCGTCTACGTCCACGTCCCGTTCTGCCGGGAGCGCTGTGACTACTGCGCCTTCGCGACCTACACCGACCGCGACCATCTCATGGAGCGCTACGCGGACGCCTGCGTCCTCGAACTCCACAACGTCTTCGGAGCAGGTGACCTCGCGCTCCCGACGTCCATCTTCTTCGGAGGGGGCACCCCCTCCCGCCTCCACCCCGACACCCTCGCCCGCATCCTCCGATGCCATCCCGCGTGCGCCCGGCGCCGAGGTCACCGTCGAGTGCAATCCCGAAGATGCCGACGAGGCCCACCTCGGCACCTACCGCCGTGCCGGCGTCACGCGCGTCTCCTTCGGCCTGCAGTCGACCCAGGCGCACGTGCTGGCCGGCCTGGGACGGCGCAACGTGCCGCACGCGGCCGAGACCATCGCCGCCGCCGTGCAGGCCGCCGGCTTCGACACCTGGAACCTCGATCTGATCTTCGGCGCCGCCACGGAGAGCGACGACGACTGGGCGGCCACGCTCGATCACGTCCTCGCGCTGGAGCACCCGCCGCCGCACCTCAGCGCCTACGGCCTCACCGTCGAGCCCGGCACCCCGCTGGCCGCCGACCCGGCCCGCCACCCCGACGACGACGTCGAGGCGCGGCGCTACGAGCGGGCCGAGGCCGTCCTCACCGCCGCCGGCTATCAGTGGGAGGAGATCTCCAACTGGGCTCGGCCCGGGCACCAGTGCCGGCACAACCACCTCTACTGGGAGCAGGGCGACTACGTCGGCATCGGCTCGGCCGCCCACTCGCACCGTGCCGGCACGCGCTGGTGGAACGTGCGGACGCCCGACCGCTACATCGACGCCGTCGAGGGCGGGCGCTCGCCCGAGGGCGGACACGAGGAGCTCACAGCGGAGCAGCGCGAGTTCGAGGCGCTCTCGCTCTCGCTGCGCACGCCCCGCGGCGTGCCCGCCGGGTCCTTGGAGCGCCCCGAGGACCTGGAGGGGCTCGTCGAGTACGTCGACGGCCGGGCCGTCCTCACGTTGCGGGGGCGGCTGCTGGCCAACGAGGTCAGCGCCAGAATCCGCTCCGGTACGCTGCACCGATGACAGAGACCGCCGAGCCGCCTGAGGCTGGCACCGACGACCTGATGGAGAAGGTGGTGCGGCTCTGCCGCCACCGCGGCTTCATCTTCCCCTCGGCCGAGATCTACGGCGGGTTCCGCTCCACCTACGACTACGGCCCGCTCGGGGTCAACATGCTGCGCAACGTCAAGAACGCCTGGTGGCGCGCCATGGTGCAGGAGCGCGACGACGTCGTCGGCCTCGATGCCGCCATTCTCGGGCCGCCCGCCGTCTGGGCCGCCTCGGGCCACCTGGCCACCTTCACCGACCCCCTGGTCGACTGCAAGAACTGCCACGAACGTTGGCGCGAGGACAAGATCGACGGCGTCTGCCCCAATTGCGGGTCGAAGGACCTCACCGAGGCGCGGGCCTTCAATCTCATGTTCAAGACCCACGCCGGCCCGGTCGAGGACGAGGGCCACGTGGCCTACCTGCGTCCCGAGACGGCCCAGGGCATGTTCACCAACTTCGCCAACGTGCTCGGGACGACGCGCAAGAAGCCGCCCTTCGGCATCGCCCAGGTCGGCAAGTCCTTCCGCAACGAAATCACGCCGCAGAACTTCGTCTTCCGCACCCGTGAGTTCGAGCAGATGGAGATGGAGTACTTCGTCCCGCCCGACGAGGCCCAGAAGTGGTTCGACTACTGGCTCGAAGAGCGCATGAACTGGTACCTCGGGCTCGGCATCCCGGCCGACAAGCTGCACCTGCGCCACCACGAGCAGAGCGAACTGTCGCACTACTCGCGGGGCACGGCCGACGTGGAGTTCAAGTTCCCGTGGGGCTGGGACGAGCTCGAGGGCATCGCCAACCGGGGCGACTTCGACCTCACGGCCCACGCCGCCGCCTCGGGCGTGAAGCTCGACTATTTCGATCCCCAGACCAACGAGCGCTACACGCCGTACGTGATCGAGCCCGCCGCCGGCGCCACCCGCACCATGATGGCGTTCCTCCTGTGCCGCCTACGACGAGGACGAGGTCGGGGGAGAGCCACGTACCGTGCTGCGCCTGCACTGGCGCCTGGCGCCCTACCAGGTGGCCGTGCTGCCCCTTTCGAAGAAGGACACGCTCGAGCCGTTGGCCCGCCAGGTGCTCAAGACCCTGCAGCCGCACTTCATGTGCGACTACGACGTGACCCAGGGCATCGGCAAGCGCTACCGGCGCCAGGACGAGGTCGGGACGCCGTGGTGCGTCACCGTCGACTTCGACTCGCTCGAGGACAACGCCGTCACCATCCGCGACCGCGACACCACCGACCAGGTGCGGGTCCCGATCGCCGACCTGCTCGGCGAGCTGCGTCGCCGCACCGGCGAGGAGTAGGCGGCCTCAGGCCACCCTGCGGTACTTGCGCACCGCGACCGGCGCCAGCACCAACAGCAGGCCGACGGTCCACAGCAGGGCGGACCACACGGCGCCCGAGTCGTGGAGGACACCGCCCACCATGAGCGACCGCGCCGCGTTGACGACCTGGGTCACGGGTTGGTGGTAGGCGAAGGCCTGGAGCCACCCCGGCATTGTGGCGACGGGAACGAAGGCCGACGATGCGAAGAGCAGCGGGAAGATGAGCGGGAAGACCATGACCTGGGCCGTCTCCGCGTTGGGCGCAGACAGGCCGATGTAGGCAAAGCCCCAACTCAGCGAGTAGGCGAAGAACAGGATCACCAGGACTCCGCAGAGGAACAGGGCGAAATTGGTCCCGATGCGGAAGCCGACGGCGTAGCCCACCAGGGTGATCAGCGCGACCACGAAGACGTTGCGCACCAGGTCCGACACCGTCCGGCCGGCCAGGACGGCGGAGCGACTCATGGGCAAGGCGCGGAAGCGCTCAATGATGCCCTTGTGCAGGTCCTCGGCCAGGCCGGACGACGACGCCATGGCGCCGAAGATGACGGTCTGCACGAAGATTCCGGGCATCAGGTAGTTGATGTAGTGCCCACCGGGGACGTGGATGGCCCCGCCGAAGACGTAGGTGAACAACAGCACGAACATGATCGGCTGCAGGGTCGTGAAGAACAGTGCCTCGGGTGTCCGCATGACGGCGAGGATGTTGCGCTTCGCCATCGTGACGATGTCCGCCACGGCCCACGACAATTGGTTGCCTTGTTCGGGCTCGAGGAGCCGAACGGGTGGGTGCAGGGTGGTCGTCATGCCGCATCCTTCCCGTCGGTCGATTCGCTCTTGCGTCCCCGGCCGAAGCCTCGCTTCTGTTTCACCGGTGCCTCCTCGTCCTGTGCGCCATCTTCGATGGTCGTCTTGTGTCCGGTCAGGGTGAGGAACACGTCGTCCAGGCTCGGCTCGCGCAGGGCCAGGCCGGCGATCGGTGATCTCCGCCGCGTCCAGCGTGCGCAGGACGTCGGCGCCGGCTTTGGGGCCGTCGTTGACCGTCAGCTCAACGATGAGGTTCTCCACCAGCGGCGGTTTTTCCGACAAGGGCGACAGAAGCTCGACCGCCCGCGCCAGGGAGTCGTCCTCACCCAGCGTCACCGAGACCACCGAGGTGCCGAGGTCCGCCTTGAGCTGCGCCGGCGAACCCTGTGCGATGACACGGCCGTGGTCGATCACCACAATGTCGCGGGCCAGCCGATCCGCCTCCTCCAGGTACTGGGTGGTCAACAGCACCGTCGTGCCCTGGCGCACCAGATCCTCAATGGAGACCCAGAGGGCTTGGCGGCTCTGCGGATCGAGGCCGGTCGTCGGTTCGTCCAAGAAGAGGACGGGTGGATTCGCCACCAGTGCGGCGGCGAGGTCGAGGCGGCGCCGCATGCCGCCCGAATAGGTCTTGAGTACCCGGTCTCCGGCATTGGACAAACCGAACTCCTCGAGCAGCTCGTCGGCCCGCCGCGCCGCCACCGACCGGCTGAGGTGGGAGAGCCGGGCCACCATGTGGATGTTCTCCCGCCCGGTGAGGTTCTCGTCGACCGCGGCGTACTGGCCCGCCAGCCCGATGATGCGGCGCACGGTGTTGGCCTCGGTCACGACGTCGTGACCGAGCACCGAGGCGTGCCCGGAGTCGGGGCCGAGGATGGTGGAGAGGATGCGCACGGCCGTGGTCTTGCCGGCGCCGTTCGGCCCCAGCAGGCCGAGCACGGTGCCGGCCTCCACCTCGAGGGAGACCCCGTCGAGCGCCCGGACGTTTCCGCGGGGAAAGACCTTCACCAGATCGTGGGCCTCGACGGCCAGGGCTGCCTGAGAAGAATAAGCCATTGACAAAGAAACTTAGTGATAAAGTGACTTACGTGTCAAGACAATGGTCTCGTTCCGAGCTGGGACAGCAGCTGCGCGCCGAGATCACGGGCTACCTCGGCGCCGCCACCGAGTTCGACGACGGCGTGGCCAAGAAGCTCAAGCTGAGTAGGACCGACATGCGGTGCCTGGAGCTGGTGGGCAGCCAGGGCCCTCTGACGGCCGGCCGTCTGGCCGAGGAGAGTGGGTTGACGACCGGGGCCGTCACCTTCATCCTCGATCGTCTGGAAGAGGCGGGCATGGTGACCCGGCGCCGCGATACCGAGGACCGCCGCCGCGTCTGGGTCGAGATCGTCCCGGCTGCCCGGGAGCGCCTGCAGGGCCTGCAGCGGCCCGTGGCCGAGCAGATGCGCCAGGTGGCCCAGCGGTTCAAGGCGGACGAGCTTGCCATTGTGCGCGACTTCATGCGTCAGGCCAAGGAGGTCTTCCAACGTCAGGTCACCGGGGCGGTGACGGGCGACGCCGCGCCCTGGGAGAGCGATCCGGATACCGCACGCACTGTCACACGCACCACCGCCGAGGGCTCCGGAGGAGCGTCGGAAGGAAAGTAGGCTGTGCATGCCCGTCCCAGGTTGGGAGGGCAACCACTTCGGGTGAATCGCGCTCGCTACGCCGCGGTGCGCCCGGACAGGGCAAGGAGGCCCGATGCCGTTCGTCTTCGACTTCGACCACACGCACGCCCAGCCCCCCATGGAGCTCAAGGACCTCCTCGGCGGCAAGGGCGCCAACCTGGCCGAGATGACGTCGGTACTGAAGCTCCCGGTGCCCCCCGGGTTCACCATTTCGACCGACGCCTGCCGCGCCTACATGAACGGTGGCTGGCCCAAGGCACTCGACGCGGAAGTGGCCGGTGCGCGGACGCGGTTGGAGAAGGCCATGGGCAAGACGATCGGCGACCCCAGCGACCCGCTGCTGGTTTCGGTGCGTTCGGGAGCCAAGTTCTCCATGCCCGGCATGATGGACACCGTCCTCAACCTCGGCCTCAACGACGAGTCCGTCGAGGGCCTGGCCAAGCAGACCGGGGACGAGCGCTTCGCCTTCGACTCCTACCGGCGCTTCATCGCCATGTACGCCCGCATCGTCTTGGAACTGCCGGGGGAAGAGTTCGACTCGCTTTTCGATGCCGCCAAGGAGTTGGCCGGGACCACGTCGGACGCCAAGGTGCCGACCGAGCTGTTGCGCTACCTGGTCGACTCCTACCAGCAGATCGTCGAGCGCCACACGGGCAAGCCGTTCCCGCAGAAGCCGGTAGAACAGCTGCGCGGCGCCATCGAGGCCGTCTTCCGCAGCTGGAACGGCCCCCGTGCCATCGCCTACCGTGACCGGGAGCACATCGCGCACGACCTCGGCACCGCCGTCAACGTGCAAGCCATGGTCTTCGGCAACCGTGACGACAACTCGGGCACGGGGGTGGGCTTCACCCGTGACCCCGCCACCGGCGTCAAGGGCGCCTACGGCGACTTCTTGGTCAACGCCCAGGGCGAAGACGTCGTGGCCGGCATCCGCAACACAGAGCCCATTTCGGAACTCAAGAAGAAGTTCCCCAAGGTGCACACCGAGCTGACCAAGATTTTCAGCC
>CAWACN010000046.1:0-23767 GCA_963780525.1 uncultured Acidimicrobiaceae bacterium
GGGTCAGCGTGGAGCGCCGGCACGCCTTTTCCGGTCCTGGTACCTGGTTTCCCACGGTGCGGGTCGTCTCGCAGCGAGAGGGGAATGCCAACAGCAGGTACGCCCGCCTGCAGAACCTCGCCCTGTGTGCGGTGCCTGGTCGTGGGAGAAAAAGAGCCGGCTAACGGGTGCGGTGATGCATCTGGAGTGAATCCTGGTGTAGACCACCGGGACATGGCACCGGATCGAATGCTGGAGATGGTGGGGTCAACCCGGCCGCCCGCCTGCTGACGCCGTGGTCGTGGCGGGACCTCGAAGTGGCCGGCTCGGTGTTGTTCAGCCCCTCGTTCCGCCGGGTCGTCCTGACAGCGCCGGGCCTCGAGGGGCCCCGCTACCAGCCAGGCCAGGACCTCACGCTGCGTGAGCCCCTCGCAGGGGACAGGGTGGTGAACAGTCGCTACACCATCCGGGATCGATCCCGCCCGCCGACGGCGACGATTGACGTCTCCCTGCACGGCGCCGGTCCGGGGACCGACTGGATCGCGGCCGCACGAGCGGGCGACCGCATCGATGCCACCGGACCCCGGGAAGATCACCGTGCCCCCGGAGGCCCACCGGCATCTCTTCCTGGCCGACGAGACGGGCATCCCGGGGGCCCTGGCGATGCTCGAGGCCGGCCGGCGAGCTCGACGTGACCGCCGTCCTAGAGGTCGACACGGCGGCCGACGAGCAGGCGCCCCCCGAGGCGCCGAGGCTCCCCCGGCCTGCGCTGGCTCCATCGCGCTGGACGGTCGGTGCCGGGTGACCCCGTCCGACTGCTGGCGGTCGTCGCGACGGTGGAACTCCCCGCCGGCGTCGGGCACGCCTACGTCGCCGCCGAGGCCGGCGTCGTCCGTGCCGTCACGAGGGCCCTGACCGAACGAGGCCTGGGCCCGGAGCAGATCTCCGGCAAGGCCTACTGGCGGCGGGGACTCCCGAACGCCGAGCACGGGGAGCCGACGAAAGAGGGCTGAAAGCCCTCGCCGTCAGCCGGCCTCCTCGACCGTCAGCTCCGCCGCCGGGTCGGCCTCGAGCCGATCGTCGGGGATCGGTTGACCGCTGCGCACGAGACCCCGTAGGTGCCGGCCGCCAGACGCTGCTCCGCCCGCTCAATGGCGGCGAGGCGGTCTTCGAGGCCGGCCCGGATCGTGTCGTCGGTCCCCTCGGTCGTGAGGGGCTCGGCGGAGTCGTACATGTCGCCGGGCAGCGTCTGCCGTGTCCCGGTCCGCCGTCCCTGCGTCACCGAGGTCCTTGAGCAAGCCCTCCACCCGGGATCGCTCTGCGCTGAGCAGCTCCTTGGCCTTGGCGTCTTCCATCGGTGCTCCCGATCCTCGTGAAGTGTGCACAGGAGCCGTCGCGCCTGCCGTCGCGTGGCCTCATAGTAGACCGCGGTCTTGCAGCAATCCCACGCGACCACCTGTTGCAGCGACCGCGGACTGGGATAGGGTGCTGCCATTCCACAGGGAGGGACCTCAGATGAACTTTCCCCTTGCATCGATCAGCGGCGGATTCATCGCTCTGTGGTCGATCCTCTACGTCGTACTCCTGTTGACCCTGGGCATCTTCTCCATCCGAAAAGGGCACTGGGTGATGTTCATCATCGGCATCTTCCTGCCGCTGTTCTGGTTCATCGGAGCGCTGCTGCCGAGGAAAACGCGCTGACCGGTTCCGCCGGGACTCAGCGGCGGCGCGGCCCGAGGCCGATCGCCCGGACGAAATGATTGATCTGGCGGTTGCCCTCGCGGTAGATGACCCGGCGCGCCTCGCGTTGGGCGGCCCCGCCGGCCGCACCGGACAACCCGCCCCGGGTGTAGCCGTGTTCGACAGCCTCGACGTTGCCGAGGTCCCGCGCCAATCGGTAGAGCTGTGAGCGGGTGGTGCTCACGATCCACTCGGTTCCTTGGTGGCGCGGTCGGCCAGAATGACGCGCTCGACGATGGCGCGGAGCTCGTCGGCGTCGTCGGTCTCCTCCATCAGCGCCAGCTGGGAGGGTGGGACGCCGACACAACCCAGGCCGTCGTCGTCGAACGCCGCCACCCGCCACGCCATCCAATCGGCGCCGTCGGGATCGGCATCGTTCTCCTCGACGGCATTGATCAAGGCGACGAGTTCGATCGAACCCTCCGGCGTGACGTCGTATTCGATGAAGAGCAACGTTCCCCCTCGTTCGGGCCGACGGGTCACCCTAGGACACCGCACGTCCGCACGGACGCTCCCCCGAGGCCGGCGTGCGGCACGGTGCCGTCCACCGGAAGGGTGATGCGGACCGGACCGATTCCACCCTCCGGACGAGGCCGGCGACGGGCACCGTCCGTACCCTTGTGCCGTGTCCGACGAGTTGCGATCTGAGGTGGACGCGCCGAAGATGACCGCCGTGCCAACGGCGGAAGCGGGGGAGCAGTAGTGGAGGAATTCCTCAAGTCGGCCGGCTACGGGGCCATCTTCGCCTTGAGCTTCATTTCGGCCATGGGCCTCCCGGTGGGCGCCGAGCTGGCTCTCATCTACGGAGGTGTCCTGGCCAGCGGCCAGGTCCCCGGTGAGGGGAAGCCGCTCAATCTGGCCGTCGTCATCATTGTGGCGACGCTGGGCGAGGTGCTGGGCTCGGGGGCCGGCTACAGCATCGGCCGCTTCGGCGGCAGGACGCTGGTCGACCGGGTCGGCAAGTACGTCCTGTTGACGCACAAGGATCTCGACCGGGCCGAAGCCTGGTTCGCCCGCCGGGGCGAACCGGTGGTGCTGGTCGGGCGGTTCATCCCGTTGCTGCGGTCCTTCGTCTCCTTCGCGGCCGGCCTGGGCGAAATGGCGGTGGCCAAGTTCACGATCTTCACCGTGATCGGCTGCGTGGTCTGGTGCACGGCCCTCTGCTCGCTCGGCTACAGCCTCGGGAGCAGCTACAACCATGTGCTCAAGGCCTTCAGTTGGGCCGGCTACGTCCTCGGAGCACTGGCGGTTATCGCCGTCGTCGTCGTCTTCTGGCACCGTTTGCGGGCATACCGGAGTCAACGTGAGGTGGGACCGGCCGAGACAGAGGTCTGAGGGCCCGGAAGAGCCCCCTTGACCGAAAAGTCACAAATGCCATCGACTCTTCATCTCTGAGGCTCCATCCCTGTTCAGAGGGTGATCGGTGGGTTCGGACGGCCCGTTACCGGCGCGTCTTTTTCCTGAGTGGGCCGAAAGTCATTGAAGTCACATTTTGGTGGTGTTACCTTCCCTCGGGAACTCCGTTGGGGGGAAGCAATGGCGATGTGCGGCGGGGCGACGACTGCGTCTCAGTGGGTCGCGGCGGATTGCCTCCGGACCGCATGGGCCCGGCCGCTCCGGTGAAGCCGGGCTCTCCGACACGGCTGCTGATCGGCTTGTGGATCGCAACCGGGCTGGCGGCCGGTGCGTCGGCACTCGCCATCGCGCCTTTCCGACGCAGCACCGGAGGCAGCCCTCCTCCTGCTCGCCGCCTCCGTCGGCATGCTCGCCCTCCTCCCGTTCCTCGTGCTGCGCTCCCTCAGGTCCGGGCATCTCTCCGCCCGTGACGATGGGGCCCGGTTGCGCGGGCTCTTCGGGGCGGCGCTCGACGTGAACCGCTCCATTGGAAAGGACGAGACCCGGGCGGCCGTCCTGGCGTCGGCCCAGACGCTGCTGCGTGCGCCTGACGCCACCGTGACGGAGGACCGCCCTGCTCCTCCGGCCCTGGCCGAGCCCATGCAGGTGGCAGACCGCACGCTCTGGCTCGGCGTGGCGGGGCGGAGCCCGATGGAACCGTTCGACGATGCCGATCGCGCGTTGCTCCAGGCGCTGGCCTCGGTGGGCGCCGTCGCCCTGGCCAACGCGGAGCTCTACGCAGAGGTGCGGCAGCAACGCGAGAGGCTCTCGATCATCACCGGCAGCCTCGGCGAAGGGGTGTGCGCCGTCGGCGAGGACGGGCGGATCACCTTCATGAACCCGGCGGGGAGCGACATGCTCGGTTGGTACGGCCTCGAGACGGACGACCAGGGCCCGCTCGTCCCTGCGGCAGAGGCGCCGGACTTCCTGCGTGAGCCCGCCATGCGGGCCATCGCTCTGGGGCGCAACGTCACGAGCGACGACACGCTCTTCCAGCGCCTGGACGGTTCGCACTTCCCCGTCACCATGACCGCCTCACCCGTGATGGGGGGTCCCGACTCGTCGGGGGCCGTCATCGTGTTCCGTGACACCTCCGAACGCAAGGCCTTCGAGGAGCAGTTGGCTCGCCATGCGTTCCAGGACGCATTGACCGGGTTGGCCAACCGCCGCCTCCTCCTCGACCACCTCGATCATGCACTGTTGCAGGCCAACAGGACCGGCGGCACGGTGGCGGTGCTGTTCTGTGACGTCGACCGCTTCAAAATGGTGAACGACAACCTCGGTCATCAGTTGGGTGACGAACTGTTACAGGTCATCGCCGAACGCCTGCGCCGCGCGGTGCGGCCCGGCGACACGCTCTCCCGCTACGGAGGCGATGAGTTCGTCGTCCTCCTCGAAGGCGTGACCTCGCCCGACGAAGCGGGTGAGGTGGCCGCGGCAATCCGCGAGGCATTACGCCATCCGATCACGCTGCGGGCCGGGCACGAGGTGGTGGCCACTGTCAGTGTCGGCATCGCCCTGAGCGACGAGGACACGGCTCGCGACGATCTGCTGCAGAACGCGGACATGGCGATGTACCGCGCCAAGGAGCGTGGGCGCGGCGGCCAATTCACACTGTTCGACCACGACCGCATCGGGGACGGTTCGCTCAATCGGCTCGACCTCGACACGGCATTGCACCATGTCGTCGACCGTGGCGAAATAGAGGTGCACTACCAGCCTCTGGTCTCCCTGGCCGACCGGCGCATCGTCGGTGCGGAGGCATTGGTGCGTTGGGATCATCCCGAGCACGGCCTGCTCCTGCCCGCGCACTTCGTCAAGTTGGCCGAGGACAACGGCACCATCGTTCCGATTGACGGTCTGGTCCTCGTGCAGGCCTGCCGCCAGGCCCAGACCTGGCAGAAGGAATTCGGCGTCACGCTCCAGGTCGGAGTCAACGTGTCGGCCCGCCAGTTCCACCACGCGCACCTGGCCGAAGAGGTCGCCGGCGTCTTGGAGGCGACCGGGCTCGACCCCGCGCAGCTCCGCCTCGAAATCACCGAGGGCCTGGCCATGGGAGACATCGACCTGACGTCGGGCATCCTGACGACGTTGCACACGCTCGGGGTCAAAGTGGCGATCGACGACTTCGGGACCGGTCAGTCGTCCCTGGGCTCGCTGGCCCGATTCCCCTTCGACGTGGTGAAGATCGATCGAAGCTTCGTCCGCGACATCGACCACGACGCGGTCAAGGGTGCGATTGTCTCGGCGGTGGTGGAGCTGTCGAGGGCAATCGGTGCGGCGACGGTGGTGGAGGGGGTGGAGACCCTGCCCCAGTTGCAGGAGCTCGAGCGCCTGGGGTGCGACGTCGCGCAGGGGTACTACTTCGCGCGGCCCGTCTCGGCGGCCGTCTTCTCCAGCATGTTGACCACCAGCGCCAGCGCTCCGCCTGAGCTCCACGTGGTGCGAGGGGAGCGAGCCGGTTGATCTCTCTCCTCCCGGTCTCTCGAAGAGACCCGGAGCGGGGGAGGGGAGGTCGTGGGCGTAGCATGCCGGCGTGATCATGTTCGTCGCCTCGCCCGCTCCCCTCTCCGGTTGAGATGAGCACGTCCAGCGCGGAACGTCCGCTACGTGTCCTCATGGCGAAGGTCGGTCTCGACGGCCACGACCGGGGGCTGCGCGTCGTGGCACGCATCCTGCGCGACGCCGGCTGTGAGGTCGTCTACGCCGGCCTGCGCCAGTCGCCCGAGACGATCGCCGCCATGACGGCGGAGGAGGACGTCGACGTCGTCGGCGTGTCCATGCACAACGGCGCCCACCTCACGCTGGCCCCCGCCGTGGTGGGGGCGCTGCGCGACGCGGGCCTCGAGACGCCCGTCATCATCGGTGGCATCGTCCCCCCGGCCGACGTGGACGTCCTCAAGGCTGACGGCGTGGCCGCGGTACTCGGTCCAGGCGCTTCCAACGAGGAGGTGGTGGCGACGGTGCGCAGTGTCGCCGCCGCCGGCTTCAGCTGATGGTGGCGGCGGCGTCCCTCGGCGCGTCCCGGCGCAGGGCCGCGTGCAGGAGGGGCACGACCAGGCGCCAGTCGCCGACGAGGCCTATATCGCAGTGCTCGAAGACGGGGGCCGAACGGTCCTCGTTGATCGCCACGACGGTCCCCGCCGCACGCACCCCGACCATGTGGTTGAACTTCCCGCTGAGGCCGACTGCCACATAGAGGCGCGGGGCGATGGAACGGCCCGTGATGCCGACCTGCCGGGCGCGCGGTGCCCAACCCTGATCGGTGACCTTGCGGGTGGCTGCGAGCTCGGCCCCCAGCGCGGCGGCCAACGGGCTCAGCCCCGCGTAGTCCTCGGGCGCCACACCGGTGCCCACGCCGATGACGACCGCGGCCCGGGCCAGTGTCTCCACGTCGTCGTCCCGCCGGTCCGACAGCACCCGGACCCGGCCACGGAGCCCGAGCGCCCGGGTCAGGACCGGGACGTCACGAGGCGGTCGGGGCGCCGGTGCGGCGAGCACCCCGGGACGGACGGTGGCCATCTGGGTGGCGCTGCGGCACGTGATGTCGGCCACCAGCGCACCGGCGAACGCCGGTTTGGACGCCACGAGGAGCTCGCCGCGGGCGGAGAGAGCGACCGCATCACCCACCAGTCCCGAGCCCGTGGCCGCGGCAGCGCGGCCGGCCACTTCGCGCCCGAAGGCGGTACTCGGTGCGAGCAGCGCCCACGGCACCGTCTCGCGCACATAGGTGGTGAGCGTGTCGGCCACGTCCTCCGCCGCGACGAGGGACGGGACGGGGGCGCCCACGAGCGCGACGACGACGTCGGCCCCCGCGGCCGCCAGGCGGACCCGGTCGACCGGTCCCGGACACACGGCGTGGACGGCGGCACCGACCTCGGTGCCGAGGCGCGCCGCGGCACCGAGGAGCTCGTCGGAGACGATCTGCCGGTCGGGCTCGACGAGGACCGCGATCACGCGGGAGGCACGCCGGTCGACGCTCCGGTCGTCACCCGGCGGCGGCGGAGCCGGCGTCGGGTGTGCCGTCAGGGCACCGCGTGCGATGAGCATGCGCACGGCCTCGTCGACCTGTGTGGCGACCGGGCCGTCCAGGACGCGGCGGGCACGCGCCTGCTCCATCGGGCGCGTCGCCCCGACGACCGTCGGGCTACCCGCCTCCCCCCATCGGCCCGGGCCGAGCCGATGGGCATCCATCCGGGTCAGCCGCGCCGGCGCCACGGAGGCCCTTCCCGCCGGGTCGACCTTGCAGGGATCGCACAGGCGCTCGGCCACCGAGAGCACCGCCGGCAGTGCGACCTCCACTTGCTGCGTACCGTCGTCGTGCTCCAGTTCCAAGGGCCAGACCGCGCCCCCGTCGTGCAGCCGGCGGACGCCGCCGGCGAAGGGGAGATCGAGCAGTTCGGCCAACTCCGGGCCCACCTGGCCCGTCTCCCCGTCGATGGAGTTACGCCCGAGGAGGATCAGGTCGAAGGGCCCTGCGGCGCGCAGGACAGCGGCCAGCGTGCCCGCTGTGGCCAGGGTGTCCGAGCCCGCGAAGGCGGGGTCGCAGGCGTGCACCCCGGCGTCGGCGCCCCAGGCCACCGCCTCGCGCAGGACGTCTTCCGCGCCCGGCGGCCCGAGCGTCACCACGGTGCAGGTGCCGCCGGTGGCTCGGGCCAGCGAGACGCCCTGGGCCACGGCGCGTCGGCAGTAGGGGTTCATTTCGAGGCCGACACCGGTGCGGACGATCCGGCCTTCCACGAGCTCCAGCGACTCCGCCAGCGGCACCTGCTTGGCCAGGGCCGCTATCCGCAGCGGGTCACCCGCCGCCCTGGGCACCCCTCAGCGGCCGAGCGCGGCGCCGGCCGGGCTGCGCGGATCCGACGCCCCCACCAGAAGCCGGGCGGGTGTTTCGTTGGAGTGTGGCGGCGCCGTGTCGGGCCCGGGAGCGGCCTCGGTGGCGATGATCTGCGCGCAGCCGACGGCGACGGGATCGAAGGCACTGATCGTCTGCACCCGATGCCCGCGGCCGGTGAGCCCGGCGGGCCAGGCCGGCGGCGCGTCCGCCTCCACCACCACGGTGAGATCCTCGCCCCACCAGAGGCGGAAGGGCCCGGCCGACGGGGCGTCGAGGGTGAAGCGGGGAGCGGTGATGGCGCGGGCCGGACACTGGCCGGCCCGCAGCAGGCGAGCCAGGAGCTGCACAATGATCTGCGGCTGCGCATCGCCGCCCATGGCCCCCACCAGGTGGGTCAGCGCCCTGCCGCAGTCACCGCCGTCACCGCCGTCACCGCTGTCGCCTCCGCTCCCGCCGCCCTTGGTGACGAGCATGGGGGAGAGGGTGTGCGGGGGACGCCGTCCGGGCGCCACCTCGGCCGGGTGGTCCGGGACCAGTGAGAAGCCCAGGCCGCGGTTGTGCAGGAAGACGCCGGTCGTCGGTTCGACGAGGTGGGAACCGAAGTCCAGCGCGTTGGACTGCGTCAGCGAAATGCCGAGCCCGTCGGCATCTTGCGCGCACAGGTGCGTGGTGTCGCCGTCGCCGAGGCGGGCCACGTCGGGGCCGGTCGAGCCGAGGCCTGACGCCACGTCGGGCGGCGCCGTGGCGTGCGCGCTGACCCGGGCGGCCGCTGCGGCGAGCCGGTCGGGATGGAGCAGCGCCTCGCCGTCGGCACCGTCGTAGAGCACGGCGGGGCGGTCGTGCCCGACGGCGCGCCAGGTCTCGACGAGGAGGTGGGCCCACTGCGGATCGTCCGGATCGTCCCCGAGCCCCACGGTCTCGGCCACGACCGCGCCGGCCAGGGTCAGGTAACCCTGTGACGGGGGCGGCACGGTCCAGAGCTCGTGGCCCCATGCCGTGGCGCGGAGCGGCGCGCACCACGACGCTGCGCTGGTGGCGAAATCCGTCGGGGCGAAGTGGCCATTCCCCAGGTCCTGCAGGCCGCGCCCGAACTCGCCCTGATAGAAGCCTTCGCGCCCGTCCCGGGCGATGGCGCGCAACGTGCGGGAGATCCCCGGCAGCCGGACCGTCTGGCCAATTTCCAGCGGGCCGCCCGGACACAGTTCGCCGGCGCCATCGACGCCGTGGACGAGGTGGCTGGCCAGCGCCAGCATGACGGACGCGGGGAAGCCGTCGGTGGCCAGCTCAATGGCCGGGGCCAGCACCTCGGGCAGCGGCAGCCTGCCGTAGCGTTCGTGCAGGGCGAGCCAGCCGTCGACGGCGCCGGGCACCTGCACGCTGCGGATGTCCCTGCGCACCGGCATTGTCCGGTGTCCGTCGCGCCGCAGGCGGTCGGCGTCGCAACCTGCGCCGGCCCGGCCGATGGAGAGGAGCGCCTCGGGCGTGCCGCCGGGCGGGGAGACCATTGCCAGCATGTCGCCGCCCAGTCCGCACAGGTGCGGGCCCACGACCGCCATGGCGGCTCCGGTGCCGACGGCAGCATCGGCGGCCGAGCCGCCCCGCTCCAGTAGGCCGAGGCCGGCGGCCGCCGCCAGCTGATCGGCAGCGGCCACCATGCCGCGCAGGCCGGTACGTGGTCCGAATGGGGCGAGTGGGAGCGACACGGTCCTGGCTCTACAACACGACGACTGAGCGCAGCACCTCGCCGCGCTGCATGCGGGCGAAGGCTTCCTCGACCTGCTCAATGTTGATCGTCTCGCTCACGAAGCGGTCGAGGTCGAGCCGCCCGTCGAGGTACAGGTCGACCAACATCGGAAAGTCACGTGAGGGGAGGCAGTCGCCGTACCAGCTCGGCTTCAGCGCCCCGCCCCGCCCGAAGAACTCGATCATCGGAAGGTCGATGCGCATGTCGGGCGTCGGTACGCCCACCTGGACGAGCGTCCCGGCCAGGTCCCGGGCACCGAAGGCCTGCTCCATCACGACGGGGTTGCCCACCGCCTCAATGCAGACGTCGGCCCCGAAGCCCGCGGTGAGCGCCTTGATCGCCTCGACAGGGTCGCCGGCGCCGGCGTCGAGGGTGTGGGTGGCGCCGAACTGCCGCGCCAGCTCGAGCTTCCTCGGGTCCTTGTCGACGGCGATGATGACGGCCGCCCCGGCCAGCCTCGAACCGGCGACGGCGGCGCACCCGACGCCGCCGCAGCCGAAGACCGCCACCGAGTCGCCGGGGCCCACCTGCCCGGTGTACATGGCGGCCCCGATGCCGGCCATGACGCCGCAGCCGAGCAGCCCGACGGCCTCGGGCCTGGCGGCCGGGTTGACCTTCGTGCACTGGCCCGCCGCCACGAGTGTGTGCCCGGCGAAGGCGCCGATGCCGAGCGCGGGGGAGAGGGGCGTCCCGTCGGCGAGCGTCATCTTCTGCGTCGCGTTGTGGGTGGCGAAGCAGTACCAGGGACGGCCGCGCCGGCAGGCCCGGCATTCCCCGCACACCGCCCGCCAGTTCAAGACGACGAAGTCGCCCACCGCCAGGTCCGTGACGCCGGCACCGATCGACTCGACGATGCCGGCGGCTTCGTGCCCTAAGAGGAAGGGGAAGTCGTCGTTGATGCCGCCCTCGCGGTAGTGCAGGTCGGTGTGGCACACGCCGCACGCCTTCACGGCGACGACCGCCTCGCCCGGCCCGGGATCGGGCACCAGGATCGTCTCCACGGTGACTGGCGCGCCCTTTGCCGTGGCGACAACACCGCGCGTCTCGGTACTCATCCGTGTTCCTCCCCTGCGTCGACGCCACCGATGGGCGAGTCCCCATGATGCCCGATCGGCGGACGGTCAGCCCCGAGAAGCGGGCCGCGACGAACGAGCTGTGATGAACCGGGCCGCTACGGGTCTCCGGCCTTCACGAAAATGCAGAAGGGGTGGCCGTCGGGGTCGGCGTAAATGTAGATCGGCTCCTCGGGATCGTCGGAGTCGTCGAGGAGGAGGCGTGCGCCGAGGTCCATGGCACGCCGATGCTGCTCCTCGAGCACCTCCTTGTCGGGCACCGTCAGGTCGAGGTGGATCTGCTGAGGCACGTCCGTGGTCGGCCAGGTGGATTCGGGCAACTCGTCCACCTGCTGGAACGCCAGGTGGAGGCGGCCGGGGGCGATCTCGAGGAGCAGCCAGTCGACCTCATCCGCCGCGCCTCCGGCGGGCGGTTCGGAGCCCTCGCCGTAGGGGTAGCCGAGCAGCCGGTGGTAAAAGTCGGCGAGGCGACGGGGGTCGGTGGTGTCGAGCACCACCGAGCGCAGCATCGGACGTGCGGCGTCGCTCACAGGACCATTCAAGCGGGGCGGACGTCCGCTGTCGACCTTGCGTACCCGTTGCCGACGGGCCCTAGGGTGACGGCCCATGCGGGCCGGCTACGTCGACGTACCGAAGGGTTGGCAACGTGTGGCGAGCCGCGGCTTCGGTCCTTTCGTCACGCGTGAGGTCTTCCGTCTCCCCGACGGCAGCCGCCTGCTGTGGGACTCGCGCTGGCACCGCAAGCACGCCGGCCGCGTCCCGGGCGGCTCGACCTGGTGGGCCCCCTCCGCCCTGGGGTGGTGGATGGGCGTGCTGTTCGCCGTCGGTTCCGTCTGCTTCGCCCTGGGCTCGTTCCCACCCTATGCGACCGCCGTCGGGGTGACGCCGGACAACATCACGTTCTTCATCGGGTCCATCTTCTTCACGACGGCTTCCTTCCTGCAGTACATGGAGGTCGCCTCGGCCCCGTCAGCCCTCGCGACGTCGCACCGCGACGGGTTCGGTTCCCTGTGGCGGATCCGGCACCGCCGCATCGACTGGTGGGCCGCGGGCATTCAGCTGATCGGCACCCTGTGGTTCAACCGGACCACCTTGAGTGCGTTGCTCGTCGGGCTGGGCGCCTCGCCGGCCCATCATCCGATCTGGCGGCCCGACGCGCTCGGCTCCATCTGCTTCCTCGTCTCGAGCTGGCTGGCCTGGGCCGAGGAGTGCCACGGGCCCTTCGCCTGGCGACCGTCGCGCATTTCGTGGCAGATCACCGCACTGAACCTGGCCGGCTCCATCGCCTTCGGCGTGTCGGCCATCGCGAGCTACGTCACGTCGAGCGGCCAGCTGCTCAGTCTGGCGCTGACGAACCTGGGCACCTTCGTCGGTGCCGTCTGCTTCCTCATCGGTGCGGTCCTGCTCCTGCCCGAGCGCACCCTGGAGGGCCCCGACGACGAACCGGGGCCCAGTACGGCGTCCGACCCGCCGGTGGCGGCCGACGCCGGCGGCTGATGCAGAGTTACGGGCGCGGTGCCCGGCGCCGCCCTCGGTAGGTGCTGACGAAGAGGAAGCCCGCCGCCACCAATGGCAAGAGGATGGCGCCCACCCAATGTTGGCCGGCCAACAGGAAGGCGAGCCCGACGATGGCGCCGGTGGCCAGGGCCAGCTCGGGCGTATCGCCGACGAGGAAGTCCCACCAGAAGAGGCCGAAGGCCCGGACGGCCCGCGCCACCGCGGTCACTGTGTCGCCTCCTCTGCGACCGACGCCGACCCCGGCGCTGGTTCGGGCAGCAGCGTGCGCATGTAGGCGGTGAAGGCGAAGAAGACGACGACGAAGAATCCGACCAGAACCGGGATGGCCAGATCGGAACCCGGCCAGTGCACGCCCGCCCCCTCGCCGACCCAGAAGACACCGAAGCTGGTCAACATGACGCCCACCACCGTCTTAATGGTGTTCTCGGGTACCTCGCTCAGCTGGCGCGCCACCACCAGGCCCACGATGGCCACGAGGACGGCGGCTGCGGCCGCCGCCAGCGCGGCGAGCCCGAGCCGGTGCTGGGCCGCGCCGAGGCTGACGACGATCAGGACCACCTCGGTGCCCTCGAGGAAGACGCCCTTGAAGGCCACGGCGAAGCCCACGCCGTCGCGACCGCGTGCGCGGGCCCGCTCGTCTTCGGGGGGCTCCTCGCCGAGTTCGGCCACGGTCTCGGCGTAAATGAGGTCCTCGTCGTGCGGAGCCTTGTGGCCGCTGGCGCGCAGGATCGCCTTGCGCAACCAGGACAGGCCGAGCACGAGCAGCAGCGCCCCCACAATGACCCGCAGCGCGTCAATGGGGATGTAGCGGATCAGCGGCACGCCCACGACCACCACGAGCACGCCCAGCACGACGAGCGCTGCGGCTGCGCCCTCCAACGCCGACCGCCAGCCCCGGCTGACGCCGGCAGCCACCACGATGGTGAGGGCCTCGACCATTTCCACCAGGCTGGCGGCGAAGACGGCGATGACTAGGACGAGGGTGGAAGAGGTGTGCATCCCGCCGCAAAACCTACCGGCGGCGGGGGCCGCCCCTCGTCCCCCCGACGTCGGGCGGCCCGGCACCCTCTCGTCCTCCCGCCGCCCGTCGGTGCCGGCGGTAGTGTGCGGGTCACTGACCAGGAGATCCGTCCCACGTCGGCGGGACCTGGTCGGGCAAGGCCCATGGAGGGCACTGTCCAGGGAGGGCATCGCATGAGCGACGGGACGACCACGGCCGCGCGGGGGCGGAACTACGTCGTGGTGTCGGCCGACACGCACGCCTCGCCGGACAGCCTGGATCACTTTCTCTCCTACGTGGACCCGGCACAGCGCGAGGCGGTCGCCGCCTTCGGCGACATGTCGAATCTCGCCATCTCCATGTTCGGTGGCTTCGATCCCGGTGAGGTCGACGACACCGATCCCGTCCGTGCCACCGCCGCCCGCCGCCTGGCCGGCATGGGCGTGGACGTCGAGGCGGCCGGGAGCTGGCTGGCCCACTACGGCACCGACTGGGTCGTGCCGGGCGATGGTGACGGTCGCCGTCTTGCTGTGTTGGAGGAGCAGGGGATCCATGCCGAGGTGGCACTGCCGGGACCAATTCTGGCGGGCGGACTCAGCCCTGCCATGTACCTCGGCGCCACCACGGACAAGAACCTCGAGGTGGTGTGGCCCGCGCTGCACGGCTACCTGCGCTGGCTGGCCGACTTCTGCGCCGCGGCCCCCGGCCGCCGGGCCGGTGTCATGCCGATCGACTTCCACGACATGGACCGCGCCGTCGAGGAGGTGGCCTGGGCCCGTCGCCAACGGCATCTTCGGCGGCGTCATGCTTCCCGCCATGTCGGTCACCTCGCGGCTGCCCGGCTACGCCGACGACTACTACGAGCCCTTCTGGAGCGCGTGCGAGGAGCACGGCATGGTCGTGAACCTGCACACCGGCGCCTCCGGCTCGGCCACCGACACCAAGTTCCTCTACGACGCCGAGCACGGCGGGATGCTCGGGCTCTACGAGGTGTTCGTCTTCACCCGTCGCCCGCTGTGGTTCATGATCTTCGGCGGCGTCTTCGACCGCCACCCTGATCTGCGGGTCGTCGTGACCGAGAACGGCGTGCAGTGGCTGCCGTCGCTGATCCGGGACATGGAGTCGTTCTTCGACACCCACGGCGGCGCGCCCGTGCGCTCCTATCTGAAGATGCGGCCCCGGGACTACTTCGAGAAGCACGTCTGGATGGGCGGCTCGCTCATGAAGCGCTACGAGGCCGAGATGCGCCACGAGATCGGCATCGACAAGCTCATGTGGGGCGCGGACTACCCCCACCTCGAGGGCGCGGCGCCCGTCCACCGTGAGACGTTGCGGTACATCTTCGGCGGCATGCCCGAGGAGGACCTGCGTCGCATTCTGGGCGCCAATGCCGTCGACCTGTGGGGTTTCGACGCTGCGTTGCTCCAGTCCGTGGCCGACCGCGTCGGGCCGACCGTGGCCGACTTGGCTTCGCCGCTGGCGTTGGCCGACATCGAGGACACGTTCAGTTGGAGCCTGGCCCGGCCGGTGCCGCTCATGGCCGGGCGGGCTGACTGTTTCTCGTTGTCGCTGTGCGGGCGTGTGCAGCTTTCCAGAACGCGTCGCGTCGGCGCAGAGGGTCCCCCTCAGAACGGTCGCCCCGCAGGCCGAAATGTCGCGAATTTCAGGCAATTGCGAGATTTCTCGAACCAATTTGCGCGTCTGACGTGTGACAACCCCGTGCTTCCATCGAACGCCATGGAGTTGGAGACCTTCGACGAGGCACTCGAGGCACTGATCGCCTCAGGAGCCGAGAACTACGGCGACGGCGAGTCCATGGAGACGCTGCATCACCTCGAGGCTCGCTTTGAGTCCTTCTTGACCGAGGCCACCGCCGCCTTCGAGAAGGGGGAGCAGTGGGCTGCCGACGGGGCCAAGACGGCGGCCTCGTGGATCTCTTCGACGTTGTCGGGTCTCACGGGCCGGCCGCCAAGCGCCGGGTCCGTCTGGGCCGGACCCTGCGCCACCTGCCTGCTGTGGCCGAGGCCTGGCGAGACGGTGACATCGGCCAGGATGCGGCCCAGGCCATCGCCTCGGCCCGCCGCCACCGCACCGAGGCCGCCATGGCCCGCGACGAAGAGGTGCTGGTCTCCCAGGCCAAAGAGCTGGGCTTCGAGGACTTCTGACCCGGGTGCTGGCCTATTGGAAGCAGCTGGCCGACCCCGACGGGGCCGAGGCCTCAGAAGAGGAGAAGAAGGCCTCTCGTGACGTCTTCTTGACGTCGAGCTTCAACGGCATGTGGCTGGGCCAGATGACGCTCGACCCGATCAACGGCGCCATTGTCTCCAACGAGCTCAACCGCCTCGAACACGACCTCTTCGAGGCCGACTGTGCCGAGGCCAAAGAACGCCTGGGCCGCACCGGGCAGAATCGACGAGCTGGCCCGGACCTCGGGCCAGCGCCGGGCCGACGCCCTGGTCGAGATGGCGACCCGCAGCCGCACCGCCCCGGCCGAGGGCATCCGCCCTGCGCCCGCTCTTCAGTGTCCTGGTCGGCTTCGAGACGCTGCACGGGCGCATCTGTGAGCTCGAGAACGGCACCGTGCTCCACCCCTCGGCCCTCGAGCCGTGGATGGACTCGGCCTACTTCGAGCGGGCCATCTTCTCGCTCGCCCGACCGCATCGACGTCAGCGTGCGCTCCCGGTTCTTCACCGGCGGGACCAGGCGGGCCATCGAGCTGCGCGACCGCATCTGCACCCATCCCCATTGCTACGAGCCCGCCGAGAACTGCCAGGTCGACCACATCGAGACCTACGCCTCAGGAGGGCTCACCACCCAGGACAACGGCCGGCTGCTCTGTGGCTTCCACAACCGCTTGCGCAACCAGCGAGAAGGCAAAGGCGAGCTGCGCCAGCGGCCCCCACCGAGTCGCCGCCTGAGGGGCCGGCCCGCCGGCGCAGGACTCGAACCAGCCCGCAGCCCGGCCCGCCCGCAGCACCCCGGCCACCGCACGCTCCGGCCGACGTCATGGCCGGCATTTCGAAAAGCCGAAGCACCTCGGCGCTTTGGCGCGCCCGGGTTTCGGCGGCGGCCAGTGCGCAGATCAACGAGGAGGCTGTCGTCACCGAGACGGTTTCGGGCCTTGCGGGTGGATGGTCTCGCCCCGGGCCAGCATCTCCACGAACTGTTCGATGCGCCTGGCTCGAGTCTCGGCCTTCTTTGCGTTGCCGATCCGATACAAAATGGCGTACCGGTTCGCGCTGGTCAGCGTCTCGAACATTGCCTGGGCCCGAGGGTTGGCGGTCAGTGCCGATGCCAGATCGTCCGGCACTTCGACCTTGGCCTGTCCGGCATAGGCGGTCGTCCACCGGCCATCTTCTTTCGCCTTCTGGACTTCGTCCTCACCTGATCGATGCATTCTGCCCGAGGCAAGCAACCGCTCGGCGATACCGACGTTCCTTTGCGACCACGGGCTCCGAGCATTTCGAGGTGTGAATCGCCTCCGAAATGTCTCGTCGTCGCGCCGGCCGAGCTGCCCGTCAATCCAGCCGAAGCAGATCGCTTCCTCCAACGCTGCGTCATAGAAGAGGGTTGTCGGCTGCGTCGTGCCTTTCTTGGCGAGAACGAGCCAGACCCCTTTCGACTCGGCGTGATTCTTGTGCAGCCAGCGCCGCCATTCCGCGGCATCCCCGACCAGAAGCTCTGGAATATCCACCCTCGTACGGTATCCGCGAGGGCGTCACAGACCGAATGCCCTTGCTCTCCGACGCGTGCCTCGGACCAGCACAGTTCATTCGGGGCCAACCGTACGACCGTCGCTCTACTATTGCGCCGTGATCACCGGGGTCGCCGCCGATCTGTATCGGCCTGAACAGTGGTCCAACTTCTTCCTGCTGGTCGGCACGGGCGCGATCACGCTGACGGGCTTGGTGTTTGTGGCGATGTCGCTCAACCTCAGGGCGATTGTCGGCGACGCAACGCATCGCTACCGGGCCATCAACACGCTGACAGGACTGGCCCTCATCTTCATGCGCTGCGCGCTCGTACTGATGGGAGGTCAGAACCACCGGGCAATAGGAGCGGAGCTGTTTGTCGTCTGCGGTCTCTCGGCCGTGGTCTTTGTCAAAGGGTACGTGCGAGCTCTTCGAATGAGTGATGGCCTGAGGTTCTCTCGCATCGTGGGCGGAAGCCTTGTGCACATGGCCGAGATGATCGGAGCGCTGCTCTTCTTCTTCGGATCCTTGGCCGGCCTCTACATCGCAGCGATCGCACTCGTAGCCAACACCTGCTACATGGTCACGGCAGCTTGGCTCCTCGTGGTCGCCTCAGTCGATCAAGCCTGAGCGGCCGCAGAGGGCAGGGCATCTGCCACCAGCAGCCGGTACCCGAGGTCGATCGCCTCCACCTCGGCAAGATCGGCATGACGCCGGTGCCATGCACCGCTGGCCAGGTCAGCCTCCAGTGCGGCAACGCCTCGAGCGACCACCGCCGGGTCGGCCAGCGCCAGCCCCGAGCAGTTGGCCCGCACCGCCGGGTCGAGATAGGCCTCCGGACGGCACCAGTACGCGCCCAAGACGCCGTCCTCCATGTCCCGGGGGACCAACAGCGGGATGGACACGTGGGCGTCGATCGACTCCGCCACGACATCGGACCCCGGCCCGAGCCGCTCCGTCGTCGCAGCCACCTCCGGTACATACTCCGCGAGGAACCAGAACCGCGAGTGCAGCTCGAAGTCGATGGCCAGGACCACCCGCCGGGGCGCCACCCGGCACAGCTCGGCCAGTCCGGCGGCCCAGTCGTCCCAGTGGTGCACGGTGAGGATGGCCAGCGCGACGTCCGCCACACCGGACGGCAACGGCAGCGCCGAAGCACTGGCCCGGACCGCCGGCGCCGCACCCGCCGCACGCTGTCCCACCATGACGCTGGACGGCTCGACCGCTATCACCGCCCGACCGGGACCGACCGGCTCGTAGTTCCCGGTTCCGGCGCCGACGTTGACCACGACCCGCCCGTCACCGAGCTCGTGGTGGATCAAGGCCTCCCAGCGCGGGTCAGGCCGGCGATGGGCGATGTAGCCCAGCCCGATGGTGTCGTAGACGGGTGAAGGTCCCGTCGTCACGAGGGCAACGCCAGCCAGCTCAAGCCAGCCCAGCCAGCCCCGGCAGACCAGCCAGCCCCGGCACCCCAGTCAGTCAAGGCAGCCCTAAGCCGCCGACTTCTCCAAAATGTGCACACCGCACGCCGAGCCCAGCCCGATCACGTGGGTCAGCCCGACCTTGGCGCCCTCAATCTGGCGGTCGCCGCCCTCACCGCGCAGGTGGGTGGCCACCTCCCACACGTTGGCGATGCCGGTGGCGGCGATCGGGTGGCCCTTGGACTCCAGGCCGCCGGAGACGTTCACCGGCGTCGACCCGTCGCGCCACGTGGCGCCCGACTTGAAGAAGTCGGCCGCGCCGCCGCGCTCGCACAGCCCGAGGTTGTCGTAGTGCACCAGCTCGGCCGTGGCGAAGCAGTCGTGCAGCTCCACCAGGTTCAGGTCCGCCGGGCCGACGCCCGCCTGCTCGTAGGCCTGGGCGGCCGCGTTGCGGGTCAGGTCGTTGACGTTCGGCAGAATCTGGCACGCCTCTTCCCACGGGTCCGTGGTCAAAATGGAGGCGGAAATCTTCACCGCGCGCTTCTGCTGCTCCAGCGACAGCGTCTTGAGCTTCGACCCCGAGACGACGACGGCCGCCGCCGCACCGTCGCAGTTGGCCGAGCACATGGGCCGCGTGTTCGGGTAGGCGATCATGACGTCGTTCATGATTTCGTCGAGCGACATCTTCTTCTGGTAGGCCGCCATCGGGTTGAGCGTCGAGTGCGAGTGGTTCTTCTCGCTGATCTGCGCGAACAGCTCGAAGCTGGTGCCGCCGTAGCGGTGGCCGTACTCCATGCCGATCTGGGCGAACACGCCCGGCATGATGTCGGTCCCGATCCGCCCGTCGATGGCCGCCACCGACCCGTAGCGCCCCGAAGGCGTCCAGGTGTTGTCGTCGCTCTTGCGGCTCCCGCCCGCCAGCAGTCCGGCGCCGGCGAGCTTCTCGACGCCGAAGGCGAGGCCCATGTCGGTCTCGCCCGCCTTGATGGCCATGACCGCCACCCGCAGCGCGGTGGCGCCGGTGGCGCAGGCGTTGGAGACGTTGTAGACGGGGATGCCCGTCTGGCCCAACTGCTTCTGCACGACCTGCCCGATCGGCAGCGCGCCGCCCATCAGGTTGCCGGCGCCGATGATGCCCATGTCCTTCATGGTCACCCCGCCGTCGGCCAGGGCGCCCTGGACCGCCTGCGACGCCAGGTCGGTGGTGTCGAGGTCAGGGTGCTTGCCGAACTTCGTCATGTGGATGCCGAGGACCCACACCTCTTCTGATGCCGATGCCATCGTGCCTAACCTCCCAGGGGTTCGAAACCGAAGCCGACTGCCTCGGTGCCGTTGTCGTCGGTGCCGATCACCTCGGTCGCCAGGCGGACCTTCATGCCCAGCGTCACGTGTTCGGGATCGGGTGTCACGTTGATGAGATTGGCCTTCACGCTGGTGCCGTCGCAGTCGACGACGGCGGCCACGTAGGGCACGGGGATCCCCGGCGCGGCGAACGAGACGATGGTGAACGCCCGCACCTCGCCGCTCGTCGGGATGGACGCCTTCTTGAATTCGGTCGCCTCGCAGGCGGCGCAGGCGTTGCGGCGGTCGAAGAAGCGGGCGCCGCACGACGTGCACTCATTTGCCACCAAATGCGGGTCGTCACCCAGCTCCAGGTAGTCGACCAGCGGGATCTGTTGCGCCATCATGCCCCTTCACTCGGGTGGGAAATCATGTTCTCAATGTAGTGGTGCGGCGAAAAAGTCGGCCAATGCTGAGCACTCTTCGGGGCGATGCAGCCCTGGTCACAGCCCGATAGGTTCGGATCCATGCAATTCACCCACCTCGGCCGCACCGGCCTCACCGTCAGCCGCATCTGCCTGGGCACCATGAATTTCGGGCCCGAGACGGACGAGGCCACCTCGTTCTCCATCATGGACTCGGCTCTGGAGGCCGGAATCAACTTTTTCGACTCGGCCAACGTCTACGGCCGCTCCCAGGGTCGCGGCGCGACCGAGGGGATCGTCGGACGCTGGTTCGCCCAGGGCGGCGGCCGCCGCGAGAAGGTGGTCATGGCCACCAAGCTCTACGGCGACATGGGGGACTGGCCCAACGAGGGCAAGCTCTCGGCCCTGAACATCCGCCGGGCCTGCGACGCCAGCCTGAAGCGGCTGCAGACCGACTACATCGACCTCTACCAGATGCACCACATCGACCGGCGCACCGAGCTGGGACGAAATCTGGGAGGCCATGGAGGTGCTGCGGGCCCAGGGCAAAATCCTCTACGTCGGCTCGTCGAACTTCGCCGGCTGGCACATCGCCAAGGCGCAGGAGGCGGCCGCCCGGCGCAACTTCATGGGCCTGGTCAGCGAGCAGTCGCACTACAACCTGCTGACGCGCCAGATCGAGCTCGAGGTGCTGCCGGCGGCCGAGGACTACGGCCTCGGCGTGATCCCGTGGTCACCGCTGGCGAGCGGCCTGCTCGGCGGCATCGTGCGCAAGGAACGCGACGGGAGCCGGCGCTACGGGGACAACGTGAAGCGGACGTTGGAGGCCAAGCGCTCCGAGCTCGAGGCGTACGAGGACCTCTGCGCCGAGGCCGGCGAGGAGCCGGGCACGGTCGGTCTGGCCTGGCTCTTGACGCGGCCGGCGGTGACGGGGCCGATCGTCGGGCCGCGGACGCCCGAGCATCTCGAGTCGGCCGTGCACGCCGTCGACGTGACGCTCGACGACAAGGTGCTGGCTCGCCTCGACGAGATCTTCCCCGGCCACAAGACGGCGCCCGAGGACTACGCCTGGTAGCTGTGTAGCCGTGCCGTAGCGCCGTGCCCGGTAGCCGCCCGGGCCCGGTAGCGGCCGGCGCTGGGCTATTTGAGTGAGCCGGCCAGCTCGGGCTGCGGCTCCGGCCCGGGTCCTCGGGCATGTTGCTGGTGTCCAGGTCGTCGGCGTCGACGGACAGCTTGGGCAGAATCCGGTCCAGCCAGCCCGGGAACCACCAGTTGGCCTTGCCGAACAGCATCATGATGGACGGCACGATGGCCATCCGGATGAGGATGGCGTCGACGAGGATGCCGCCGGCCAGGCCGATGCCGAACTCCTTGATCGACGCGGTTGCCGCCCAGGATGAACGAGCCGAACACGAGGATCATGATCAGCGCGGCCGCCGTGATCGTCTTTCCGGTCGCAGCCAGGCCGTTGCGCACGGCGATGCGGTTGTTCCCGCCCGACTTGATGTACTCCTCGTGCATCCGTGACACCAAGAAGACCTGGTAGTCCATCGACAATCCGAAGAGGATGGCGAAGAGCATCACGGGGAGGAAGGCCTCGACCGGGCTCGTCCCCTGCAGGCCGATCAGCGCACCCGCGTCACCCCATTGGAAGACCGCCACCAGCATGCCGAGTGCGGCGCCGATGGAGAGCAGGTTCATGACGGCCGCGGTGAGCGGGATCACGAGACTTCGGAACACCGTCATCAGCAACAGGAACGACAGGATCACGACCAGCCCGATGAAGAGCGGCAGCTTCGAGCTCAGCACGTTCGCGAAGTCGATGTAGATGGCGGTCGTCCCGGCGACGAGGACCTTCAGGCCCGAGTGGCCGACCGCCTGCGGCACGGTGGTGTCCCGCAGGTGGTTCACCAGGTCGGTCGTGGCCGCGTCCTGCGGGGGCGGTGGTCGGATAGACGGTGGTCAGCGCCACGTAGCCGTCGCCCGTCTTGTTCGGGATGTACATGCGTGCTGGGGCGAGTGCTCTGGACGACGCCCGGCTGCTCGGCCACGGCGGCCACGACCTTCTCCAGCGCGGGGTCGGGATTCTGGGGCACCACGGTCACCAGCTCGAGCGGCCCGGTGAATCCCGGCCCGAAGCCCTTGGAGAGCATGTCGAAGGCGACCCGGGTCGGCGTCCCCGCCGGGTCCGTGCCCTGGTCGGCCGAGCCCAGCTGCAGGGAGAAGAAGGGCAGGGCGATGGCCACGATGATGATGAGGGCGGCGCCGGCCGAGAGCACCGGGTGCTTCTGCACCCGGTCGGCCCAGTTGGGCCAGAAGCCCTTGCTGTCGGTCCCGATGACGCGGGGGCCGTTCTCGGCCAGGTTCCGCTTCTGCTTGCGGCTCATGACCTTGGGCCCGATGAAGCCGAGCATCGCCGGCAGGAGGGTGAGGGCCGCCACCATGGTGAGAGCCACGCCGATGGCGGCGGCCACGGCCAGGCCGTAGAGGAAGCTGACTCCGAGGGCGAACATGCCGAGCAGCGCGATGCACACGATGATCCCGGCGAAGAGCACGGCACGGCCCGAGGTGTTGACCGCGTTGATGATGGACGACTCCACGTCGCGTCCCGCCACGAGACCCTGGCGATGTCGCGTCACGATGAAGAGGGCGTAGTCGACGCCGACCCCCAGTCCGATCAGGAGGGTGAGCTCGGGTGAGATGGAGGGCATGGCGAGGACGTGGCTCAGCAGGCCGATGACCCCGATGGCGGTGCCCAGGGCGAGCAGCGCGGAGAGGATCGGGAGGATGGCGGCGAAGAACGAGCCGAAGACGAGCAGCAGCACAATCGAGGCCAGCAGCACGCCCAGGCCGGTGCTGCTGAAGGACTGGTTGTTGGCCTGCTCGGCCAGCGGCCCGGTGACGGCGACCGTCAGCCCGTCACCCGAGGTGTTGGTCACGGCATTGACGAACTTCTTGGCCTCGGCGTTGGAGATGTTCTGGGTCTGCTTGTCGAAGTTGACCTGGAAGAACCCGACCGTGTGGTCCTTGCTGATGTTGGGCGGTCGGGTCGACGAGGTTCCCGACTGGTCGAACGGGCTCGTGACCGGCGTGACGTTGGGGAGCGCGTTGATCTTGTCCACCATGGTGTTGATGCGCTGGCCGATGGCGGGGTCGGTCAGCTTGGCGTCACCGGAGGTGCCGAAGACCACCTGCTCCTGGTCGCCGGAATGGGACGGCGCGACGGACTTCAACAGGTTGATGGCGTCGAACGACTGGGTGTGCGGGAAGCTGAAGTTGTTCGAGTAGTCGGTGCCGGCCGCCGACACCGAGAAGATCGGAGACGACGAGGACGGCGATCCACAACAGGACGACAATGCGGCGATGACGGACACACCACCCAGCCAGGGTGCGCATTAAGGGAATCTCCTCGGGGATGTTCGACGCGGCCACCGGCCGGCGTCGGGGGGGAACAGGTCAAGCGTACTGGCCTCCCGGACACCCTCCGGTGCACTCGGTATCGGCAATATCGAGCCAGCGCATTGAACACGGGGAGGGCCAGTCGGTCAGCCGAGGAGGCTGACCTGGCGACCAGCCGTCCGGCCAGGACCGGGTGGTGCTCCGGGACTTCGAGGAACACACGCCGGTTCAGCGTCAGCAGGGTGAGGGGCGAAAGCGCCACC